>NZ_RQZF01000001.1 GCF_003858455.1 Schaalia canis
CAGACGACGAAGTCAACGTAGTGTAGAAGAGGTAACACACAATCATCCGAGCAAGGAGCTCTTATGAATCTCGATGACCTCAAGAAGGCCGACTCAGCCCAACGGCGGCGCTGATTTCGGAGCAAATTCTCTCAGCAAGTGTCTTGAGCTGTAAATCTGAGAGCTCGTGAAGCAGAGAACGCCCAGGTCGGGCAAGGAAGTCAGTTTTGAGTTCTGCGCAGTCGGCATAGTGACGTCGCTCTTCAGCAAATTGCCCGAGCGCTTCAACGATAAGTGCAGATGTCCCAGGCTTTTGGAAGCAGCCACAAACTTATCTCGATGCCGAGATAAGTTTGTGGGGGAGAGATTTAATCGCTAAGGAAAGTCGCTCCTTCCTTGATGGGGGCACTCTTAATGTAGAGAGGATGAGATCAAGTCCTTTCTATGCCTCACAATCAGGAAATGAGAAAGGAAGATCACCACGAGGCCCACATTTGCCCCCATCAATACCCGCCATACGAGGAGTTCTGCCGCAGCAGCGCCGCCATACTCAAGAGGTGGTGGCGGTGCCACAAGAAGGACCAATGCTAGACCCAGTGGCACACACAAGCGCGCCAGTAAGCCCAACAGTCCGGGGATTCTTCCGAAAGCGCCGACAACAGCGATGCCTGCAGCAGGTATCGCGCAGAGTGCTAGGGCTGTGAGGGCGAGTAAGGGGAGTTGTGTACTTGGAGTGAGAGGGCCATACCAAGCAATGGTCGTTGCAGCCAGAAAACCTAGGCAGAGAAAGAAACTTTGCAGGTAACGGCGCCACCCAGACCGCTGCGAATGGCGCATCCCAATCCATGTAGAGGCGCATGCCGCGACCGCCCACAGCCAGGTGCCGCTCGTCAGATGATTCACGAGCCACAATGGTGATCCGGCTTCAGGGGCGGCAGGGGCAGCCTCGATAATCAGGCGCGCCAATGTGCCAAAGAGGGCGCCCCCACTCAGAAAAAGGACAATCGACCACAGAAACGAGTGGCTGTGAGACGGCGCTGCGCGGGTGCTCATGGGCTCATTGTAAAGCAGCACATCTCGGTCGCTGATGCTGAGCGCGTCACTCATGACGGCAGTGGACAAGTGCGTACTTATGAGCACTGATCGCACAGCGCACGAAGATAGCCGGATAGTCTTAATCAAGATGATAGGGTGATGCTGAAGATTCAGTCACACTTTGCGCAGGTGCAAGGGGCACTTCATGACTGACTGTACCCTCATTCTCCACAAGATGAGGCTCACGACGAGGGGAGCAAAGAATGTATATGTCTCATTCTGACGAGCAAGAAGTTCGTCGAATCACGCAGGTTCCCGATGGAGACCATTGGCGCGATAACTATTTCGCTACTCGTCTTATGTTCGGCCCGCTTTCTGCAGCATTTGGTGTCATCGCGGGGATCATCGCCGTCGTCGGCTATTTCTGGGGATGAGAATACCTCGGCTCTAAAAGCTCCCGCACTTGTGGCAGTAACAGACAACCTCCCCAATCCTGGTGCCACCTGTGCGTTTATCGCTCTAAGCTGAGGCAATGGACTATCGCAACTATGGGAGTTTTCTTCCCCATCCGCGACAAGGAGCCGCCACAGATCCTGCGACATCGCAGTCGTGGGCATGGAAGGGGCATACGATTCATGTCGCCCGGCGAGTGAACGCACACGCACCTGTCCAGATGATTGTCTGTCACGGTGCCGGAGGGTACTCGGACGCGCTATGGCCGATATGCGCTCAAATCCCCGTGCGCCTATGCGACCTTCATATTCCTGATCTTCCTCTTTACGGGCACACCTCCACCTCCGAACCGCGCATGGTTCGCTACGGGGACTGGATTGATTGTCTACACGACTACATCCAGAACATTGACGACGGACGCCCAGTTATCCTCTGGGGTTTTAGCATCGGGGGACTACTTGCTCGCGAGGTCGCTAGTCGCTTGCCTTTCGTCAACGAAGTTATCGCGACCTGCCTCGTTGATCCGCGTTCCCTTCGTGCTCGCCTCCATATTGGACGCTGGGGGTTAGGTGTGATGGGAGCGCCTTTCCTTGGTCTAGGCAGGCGTTCTCCGTTCGCAGAGCTCATGATTCCCATGCGATATGTCGCCAATATGGGGCGAATGAGTCGCAATAGTGACCTTTCGCTCCTGTGTATGCGTGATCCACGCGGAGGGGGAACAAGAATCCCTCTTGGCTTCTTGGCATCGTTCCTTACGTACCGTCATGCATTCACGACATCTCAAGGCCGGGAACCTGTACACACAACCCTCGTTCACCCTGCAAAAGATGCGTGGACGCCGCCCTCGTTAAGCGTGAAGACCTTGGATCGAATGGATGGATCGAAGCGGATCGTCATGTTGGAAAACTGCGGTCATTTTCCCGTGGAAGAACCGGGCCTGACACAGCTTATTGCTGTGGTGACCCAGCTCCTTGAGGACGCTACTAGAACTCCTGAGAAGAGCAGATCGAAACGTTTGATAAAAGGGAATGAATAATTCACCTCTAGAGGAGTAGGCGAGAGTTGTAGCGCTGAAAAATAGCCAAAAAATCGTTTCGACATCGGTTGCAAGGTGGCCCTGGCAGGTTTAGCATGGCGATAAGCGCGCACGCAACGGAGCATGATGCGCTAACACCCTAACCACGCATCAGCAAAGGAGCTGTCATGCCGCAGGTATTGAAGAACCTTGGGTTCTCGCCCCTCGCCCTCTTCCAACTCGCCCTCATCACCGTTAATGCCCAGCTCATCTATGCTTTCTGGGACATTCGCAACACCCTCCCCAAAGACTTCCCCACGGCAATGGGAGTCACCGACGCCCAAGCTGGCCAGCTCTACGCCATGCAAGGCCTGGTGATTCTCCTCGGTACCATCGCACTGGGATGGATTGGCGATCGCTTCTCCATCCGCTCCATCATGCTCATCGCCACCATGGGTGTCGGTGCGATCTCCCTCTTCATCACCGTCAGTTCGCCCAACCTGTCCTTCCCCGTCCTTCTCATCTGCTTCTTCTCCATGCTCCTGCTCTCTGAAGTACTCTTCAAACCAGCAAACTTCAAAGCGGTGCGTATCTCAACGACAGAAGAACACCAGGGCGCAGCCTTTGGCTTCTTCGAGTTCGGCCGCGGCCTGCTCGCTTTCCTCATCTCCCTGCTGTGGACAGCCATGATCGGAGCAGATGCCTCTCCAAAGACCATCATGATGACTGCATCAATCATCGTGCTCGTCACCGGCATTGCTGTTTACTTCGTTGTCCCCAAGGACACGCGTGTTGGAGACGACGAAGAGGTCACTGTTTCTAGCACGAAGGAAGCCATCAAGGGCGTAGCTGAGGTCGCCAAACTCCCTGTCGTCTGGGTAGCTGGCATTAACGTCTTTTGCATTTACGGCACCTTCGTTGCAGCGGGTACCTACTTCGCTCGATTCCTCCAAGCTGGCTACGGTACGAGCGCAGTCGCCGCAGCAGCCTTTGCCACCACTGTTATTGCGCTGCGTATGCTGCCGTTGGTATCAACGATTCTTGTTGAAAAGGTCTTCAAGACAGCCACCCGCTTCATGCGCGCTATGGAAGTTGTCCTTGCAGTGCTGCTGGTTATCATCGCTGTCATGTTCTACACGAACCCAGCCTCCGTCTCTGAGTTCCCAGCAGGACAAGCTCCCGACGGAATCGTCAGCAGTGGCGTCTTCTGGACGCTCATTGTCCTCATGCTCATGGCTTCAGCCGTCACCTTCATGATCCGCGGCGTCTACTACGCTCCCATCGGTGAATTTGGCGTACCCAAGAAGCAGTCATCTTCGGCAATGTCCTTCGCCATCACCTTGGGATATATTCCAGCCCTACTTGCACCGCCGACCCTCGGTGCTCTCATTACGCCAGCCGTTAAAGATGCGGACGGTACCGTTGTGACCGAGGTCCTCACACCAACAGCAACCTTGGGAACCGCCTTCATCGGACTGGCAATTCTGGCACTCGTAGCGGCAGTACTCTCACACATTCTTGTCACCATGCACGCCAAGCGCGCTGCCTGAAACCCTCGTGGGTGGGCGGAAGGCAACCCCTTCCGCCCACCCCAACACGACAGAGGAAATGAAAGCCATGAGCCTTGGAATCCCTCACACCCGAAACACCACATGGATGAGCGCACTCACAGACGACACTGCGCTTACCGCCCTCGCCATTCCCGGCACTCACGACACCATGACTGCACGGTGCACTGAGCGTTACTACGCCACCCAAGAAGACTCACTCGCTGAACAACTCACCTACGGAGTGCGTTTCCTCGACATTCGCCTTCGACGCACCCTCGTCGCCGCCCACCGAGAATGGGTAAGTGACATCTCAGGCCAGGATATCCTCGACACAGTCGGACAATTCCTTGCCGACAACCCCAGCGAATGCGTCATTATGCGTATCCAAAATGCCAACGAGGCAAAGGACGACTACCCCGCCTACGGAGAGGCCATTCACGGCCTCATCGGAGCGAACCTCGACATCTTCCACCTCTGGGAAACACCACACTCCCCCTGGCCAACACTCGGACAATGCCGAGGCCGCGTGCTCGCACTTGAGTGTGCGCCCCCAATGTACGCATTCAGCGAGCGGCAGGGGATCGTGTGGGCACAAAACTGGCACGACAACCCCTACCTCGATATTCAAGATCTATGGGATGGCCCCAGTATCGAGGACAAGAAAAACGCCATTGCACGGGCGTTGCGCCACGGTGACGACGACTTAAATACCCTTATTATCAACCACATCAGTGCAACGAACGGCGAACTTGGCTACCCCGATGCCTACGCTCAGATCCTTAATCCCTATACGCGGACGCTCAATGAGGCGATTCGCCACGAAGCAACCACGGAATCCGAAAACTACAGGGGGAGAGGAATCCAGATTTATGACTTCATCAGTCCTGAATTAGCGGCTGCGGTCATTGAACTCAACGACAAGAAAAACCACTAGGGAAAGAAGATCGTCATGCCACTCAACCGAGAAAAACTCCTCGAGATCGCGGTTGACGTTGTCGCAGAGGCCGCACGCTTAGCGCGAGAATCACACAAAACATACGAAGTCTCGACTAAGTCAACACGCAATGATCTTGTCACGACCGTCGACATAGCGATCGAAGGACTTATTACCTCCCGTCTGCACTCCAAGACCGGCTACCCCTGCATGGGAGAAGAAGGCCACAGCATCGACTCCTTTGCTGGACCCGTATGGGTCATTGATCCAATCGATGGGACAATGAACTACGTCATGACACACAGAGACTACGCCATATCATTGGCCCTGTGCGTTGACGGGATTCCAATCATCGGCGTGGTGTGTGATGTCACCGCAGATACCGTTTACACCGCCATCGAAGGGCAGGGAGCATGGTGTGACGGCAAACAACTCTCTTCCGTCCCCGAAAACACCTCATTTCGCGAGGGAATACTTATTGCCGACGTCAAGGAACTAGAAGCCCTGCCGCGCCTCACGCAGCTCGTGCGAGAATCGCGCGGACACCGCCGTTACGGATCGGCTGCCCTTGAATGTATCGAGGTCGCCCGACAACAAGCTGCAGCCTTCGTCCATCTGTGGGTCTCTCCATGGGACATAGCTGCAGCCCAACTGATTTGCCAAGAAGCTGGTGTGCGCGTAACGCGGATGGATGGCACCCCCTTGGATACCCGGTATAAGGGGTCCATTCTGGCTGCTTGGCCACAGGCGCACTCAGAGATGCTCCAACGACTCTGCATCGACCCCTGCTGAATGTGGCACGTCAGTGTGGCTGCCACAGCCCTAGACGCAGATCATGAAAAACAACGGAGGGAAATAGAACAGAATTCGCGTGCACATTAACGATGCGAATAAAAGGCTCTCAACGGCGAAAGATATACTCACACATGTCACATCTATGACAGATAAGAGAGATGTTTGGAGGGGAAATGAAACAATCGCGCGTCACCTTGCGCGACATTGCCGACACAGTTGGAACCTCAATCAGCACCGTCTCTCTGGCACTACGCGACGACGCCCGTGTCAGCGAAAAACTACGCCGAACCATTCAAAACACCGCAGCAGAACTTGGGTACAAAGTTGACCTGCTCGGTTCCATGATGCGCTCCAATACCCCCCATGTCCTAGGAGTCGTCGGAAGATTCGACCAGGAACTACATGCACATTACATCCGCCTTCTGGGGGAAGAAGCCCGATTGCGCGGTTATCAGCTTGTTGCAGAGAACGCCGCTGCCTACGAGCACATGAGCGAAGCATTCAAAACACTTGCCCAATTCCGAATTACGACAACTATTGCCATTAATCCTGACCCGGATGACCATAACGAGAGCTCTGAAAATGGGCCAAGCGTGGTTATCGGACAGGAAAGGGTTTTCCCACACGCTGACCTTATGACCAGCCGAAATGAATCCGGCGCAGAAGAACTAGCCGAACATCTTGACACACTTGGCCATCGTTCCATTGTCTACTTCGATGGTGAACCCGGCGTATCAGCGCAAAGCCGACGTGAGGCCGTAATCGCGGCATGTCATCGCCACCGAATCCGAGTCGACACTGTTGCCGCCGGCGCAACGATGGATGCTGGTTTTACCGCAGCCTCCCGTTTGATGGCTGACCAGTGGGCGCAACGACGTCAAAGGACGCGAAGAACAGACGGCGGACGACTTGGAGACTACTCTGCGCTTGTGGGCTACAACGACCATTGCATCCAGGGCGCCGCTGTCGCGCTCATGGGGGCCGGCGTGCGTATTCCCACAGATATCTCCCTAGCCGGCTTTGATAACTCTCAGGTCGCTCAGTCAACGACCTTCAACCTCACCAGCGTTGACCGCGGAGTCCGAAAAATCGCCACAATCGCCCTTGATCGCGCAATTGAGCGCATTACACATCCTGACCTTGACGGCATCACCATAGGCGTTGATTCGCACCTTGTCATCCGCACATCAACCGGACGGGCGTTCTACCTCAATGACTCAACGCCTATCCTCTTTCCTAGCCGGAATCCTCCGACAGACGACAGCGTGGGCAGAGCCACATGTGAACACTGAGTTCGCCTCTCCACCTGCATGCGGATGCCGCGTATGATGAGAAGCAGTGTGAATGGCGTGCGCTCCAAGGACCCGCACGCCTCTGAATGCCCAGGCTATCTTGCGACACCACTGCGAGAACCAGTCCTGCGAAGCAACCAACAAACGACGAATACGATCGTGAATGAATGCGTCCCAACTGGGACTGGCAGAAGAGACAGAAAACAATCGCCGCAACGGCAGAAATAGAGGAACACCATGGCAGACGATTACCGAGGACGACCCGACAACTCTCATGGTGGGCCCCGCCGTCAATGGCGCGATTCTGGTGACCGATCATGGCGCGGCGAAGATCGCCCACGTCGCTCATTTGGCGATCGGGATGATCGCCGCAACAATTTTGATCGTGACGATCGTGGGGATCGTCGTTCCTTTGGTGATCGGGATGATCGTCGCGGTGGATTTGGCCGTGATGACCGAGGGGAACGTCGTGGCGGTTTTGGCCGTGATGACCGAGGGGAACGTCGTGGCGGTTTTGGGCGTGATGATCGCCGTGGTGGTTTTACCCGTGATGATCGTGGGGATCGTCGTTCCTTTGGTGATCGGGATGATCGTCGCGGTGGTTTTAGCCGTGATGACCGAGGCGAGCGTCGTGGCGGTTTTGGCCGTGATGATCGCCGTGGTGGTTTCACTCGTGATGATCGTGGGGATCGTCGTTCCTTTGGTGATCGGGATGATCGTCGCGGTGGTTTCACTCGTGATGACCGAGGCGAGCGTCGTGGCGGTTTTGGCCGTGATGACCGTCGTGGTGGTTTCACTCGTGATGATCGTGGGGACCGTCGTGGTGGTTTTGGGCGTGATGATCGCCGTGGTGGTTTTACCCGTGATGATCGTGGGGACCGTCGTTCCTTTGGCGATCGAGGCGAGCGTCGTGGCGGTTTTGGCCGTGATGACCGTCGCGGTGGTTTCACTCGTGATGACCGAGGGGATCGCCGGGGCGGCTTCCAACGAGACGACCGACGCGGAGGCCGCGACCAACAACGCGGCGCAGACTACCGCTCCACCGACGAATACGTTTCTCCCACAGGTGACGAACCGACAATTCCCGCAGGCGTATCTGCCGAAGAACTTGACGCCCTCGCACTACGCTCTTTGAACACCCTGTCAGGGGCAAACCGCGATATCGTCGCACGCCATCTCGTCATGGCAGGCCAGCTCATCGACCTTGACCCCGAACAGGCCTACGCCCACGCTCAGGCTGCCGCCAAGCGCGCGGGACGAGTCGATGTTGTCCGTGAAGCAGCAGCACTTACCGCCTACGCTTCGGGCCGCTACGAAGAAGCCCTGCGCGAGGTGCGTGCCGTACGCCGCATGCGTGGCGACAACTCCCTACGAGCAGTCGAAGCCGACGCAGAACGCGGAATGGGACGCCCCGAAAAGGCTATCCAAATCATCGACGAAACCGAGACGAAGGGCATGGAGCTTTCCGAGCAGGTTGAGCTCGTGCTCGTCTCCTCCGGTGCGCGGGCAGACATCGGACAAAATGAAGTTGGCCTACTCATCGTCGACGAAGCTTTGGCAGCACTGCCTGAAGATACCGACCCGGCACTGGTCATGCGACTCATGTCTGTTAAAGCTGATCGCCTGCGTGAACTCGGCCGCGACGAAGAAGCCGACACAGTTGAGGCTGACATGCCCACGATCGTCGAGGATCCTGAGATCGTTGATCTTTCTCTCTACGCTGATGCGGATGTCGATAAGAAGACCTCACCGCTGCGAGGCACCGAAGAAGCCCTATGCGCCACCTACGACGTGGCCCTACTTGATCTTGACGGCACCGCATACCAGGGCAAGGAACCCATCGAACACGCCGCGCAAGCTACCAACGAGGCACAAGATGCTGGCATGCTCGTTGCCTATGTCACGAACAACGCCATGCGTACGCCGGCCGCGATTGCTGAACATCTCAAGGAGCTTGGTTTCGATGCCGCGCCCGAGGCCGTCATGACCTCCTCCATGGATGTCACCGCCCTCATGGCCGAAGAAATCGAAGAAGGCTCCACAGTTCTCGTCATTGGCGCTCAGGGACTGCGCGAACCCATCGAGGCCGCCGGATACGTCGTTGTCGAATCCGCCGACGATGCCCCCGCTGCCGTCGTACAAGGCCTGGACAAGTCCCTCAACTGGGCAACCCTGTCTGAGGCAGCCTTCGCCATCCAGCGCGGCGCCAAATTCTTCGCCACCAACCTAGACTCGACCCTGCCCGTTGAACGAGGCTTCGCTCTGGGCAACGGCGCGCTCGTACGCGCGGTCCAGCATGCTACCGGTGTGCGCCCCATTGCCGCAGGCAAGCCTGAAGCTGGTATCTACCATCGGGGCGCCGCCCTTGTTGGTGGCACCAACCCGCTGGCAGTAGGCGATCGTCTCAACACTGACATTGCCGGTGCCGTCACTGCGGGTATTCCCTCGCTGCATGTCCTCACCGGTGTTTCCTCTGCGCGCGATGTCATCTGCGCCCAACGAGGCCAACGCCCCACATACCTTGCGCTCGACATGCGCGGACTCAATGAGTCCCACCCGCGCCCCAAGCACCACCGCGACGGCACCTGGACCTGTGGTGTCTCCCAAGTCGCCAAGGTCCTGCGTGACGGTACCCTGACTGTTGACGGCGTTGCCCTGACCAGTGACGTTACCGTTACCCTGGATACCTACCGCGCCTTGGCTGCAGCCGCATGGGAATATGCCATGGAACAACGTGCCGACGTTATCTGCCCTGAGATCACGGTTGTTGAAAATGACGATCCGGCGGGTCTTGTTGTCGCTCCCGAAGAACCCGAGCATGTTGAGGCTCCACTCGATACCGATGCAGAAGAGGCTGACGGCTTCGACGACGCTGACATGGAACTCGGCGCCCATGCTGATGGTCTTGATGACGCTCCCGAAGAGACCGTGACCTTCCTTCCCGGAGAGGAAGAACTCGAAGAACTCCTCGGTGACATCTCCGACATGGATGACATCGTTGGGGACAACTGATGACTGACCCCACATCTGTGGGAAGAAACGCCGTCCCCTCTCCAGCAGAGGGGACGGCGTCCCTCGTCCCCGACATTACCGCTCAGCTTGCTGATCTTGACGACCATGATCTCGACACACAGATCACTCTGTTGGGGCGGGCTGAGGCTCAACTACGTTCGGCACTTGATGTCACCAGGCAGCGTGTATGAAACTACGACGCATTGACTCAGAGTTGGTCCGCCGCGGCCTTGCACGTTCACGCACGCATGCCCAAGAACTCATTGAAGGAGGACGTGTTGCGCTTGACGGGCAGGTCGTCACCAAGCCTGCGCGCCAAATGGATCCTGCCCAAGCCATCGTCATCAGCGAAGAAACCGGTGACGAATACGTTTCCCGAGGTGCCTTCAAACTTGCCGGGGCCCTCGACGCACTCGGAGAGAGAGCCCCTCGGGTAGAAGGGCGCCGCTGCCTTGATGCGGGGGCTTCTACAGGAGGATTCACCGACGTGCTTCTGCGTCGGGGTGCCACGCACGTTGTTGCTGCCGATGTTGGCTATGGTCAGCTCGCGTGGAAACTCCAACAGGACGAGCGTGTCGAGGTACGTGATCGAACGAATGTGCGCACCCTCGCTGCCGGTGACATTGAACCTGCCCCTGAACTGGTTGTTTCGGATCTCTCGTTCATCTCCCTCACCCTTGTTCTTCCTGCTCTTGTTGCCGTTGCTGAACCCGACGCGGATTTTCTTCTCATGGTCAAGCCGCAGTTTGAAATCGGTAAGGAACGCCTGGGGCATGGGGGAGTGGTACGAAACCCAGAACACCATGTAGAAACCGTTGAATCCGTTGCCCGGGCCGCCCAATCCCTTGGTCTTGAGATTCGTGATGTTGAAGCCTCACCACTCCCTGGGCCCTCAGGCAACGTAGAGTATTTCTTATCAATGCACGCCACCGGCAGAGGAGATCTGCGTGACGAGGCGGACGACCTCCACGAGAGGATCGTTGACGCCGTCCGTCGTGGGCCAGCCGGACAGGGGAAGAAAGGCAGAAAGTGACTCAGCGGGTCATGGTGGTACGCCACGTCCACCGTCCAGATGCCATCGCTGCAGCCGAAGTGGCGCGGCGTGAACTCGAAGCCTACGGCATCGAGGTTCTTCCTGAGAACTGCACTGATTGCGAGGTCGATCTGGTCCTTGCGCTTGGTGGGGACGGAACAATCCTGGCTGCTGCAGACCTTGCGCGAACACATGACGTGCCACTGCTCGGCGTCAATATGGGGCACATGGGCTTCCTTGCTGAGGTTTCAGGCGAAGGCATCCCGAAGGTCATTGAACAGCTTGCACGCAACGATTACCGCGTCGATACCCGAATGACTCTTGACGTTACCGTTCGATTCCCCGACGGTAGCGAAGTGCATGATTGGGCACTCAATGAAGCCGTGCTTATTCATACCGATGTCGCCCATCCAGTGCAGCTCGCCCTTGTTGTCGACGGGCAAGATGTTTCCACATACGGGGCCGACGGCATCATCCTGGCAACACCCACCGGCTCCACTGCCTACTCCTTCTCTGCAGGAGGGCCAGTGGTCTGGCCCGATACGGAAGCTATCGTGATCTCCCCCCTGGCCGCACACGGCCTCTTTACACGTCCTCTCGTGGTGGGGCCCTCATCCGTTGTTGAAGTCATTGTTCTAGAACACGACTGGTCAGCACCGGAAATGTGGTGTGACGGTCTACGCCAGACAACAGCTCCGGTTGGGACGAGCATTATCACCCGAGTTGGACAACGCCCCGTACGTCTTGTTCGCCTCGATGACACTCCATTCTCTACCCGACTGGTGCACAAGTTTCACCTACCGGTTCGCGGATGGAGACAACGCCAAGAAAACCGCTCCCACCAGGACACAGAACTTCTCGGCGAACACAATCAGCGCACTGGAGCACACGGATGATTCATTCCATCACAATCTCCGCCTTGGGCGTCATCGAAGCAACCGACGTTGAGTTCGGACCGGGCCTGACCGTACTCACCGGTGAGACAGGCGCTGGTAAAACGATGGTCCTCACCTCGGTGAACCTCCTCCTGGGACGACGCGCCGACCCCGGCCTCGTACGGGCAGGCCACAACGCCGCCACCGTTGACGGCATTTTCAGCCTGACGCCCGCCCTCGCCAAGCGCGCTGAGGAGCTGGGCGCACAAACAGATGATGACGAAATCATCGTCTCCCGAACGGTGGCCGCGCAGGGACGCTCACGTGCACACCTGGGTGGACGCCCGGTACCCGCCGCAGTGCTCGCTGAGCTCGCTGATCAGCTTGTCACCATTCATGGGCAAGCCGACCAACTGGAGTTGCGTGGCACAAGCGCACAACGTGAGACTCTTGACGCTCACGGCGGAGCACCCCACGCTTCTCTTCTTGCCGCGTACAACGAGGCCTGGGCGCGTGCGGTGGCCGCCAAACGCGCCTTCGATGAGGCGTTGAACTCCCACGAGGATCGCAGCGCCGAAATTGAAAGCCTGCGCGGAGCGATTACAGCTATCGCTGAACTCAACGTTCAAGCGGGCGAGGAAGACGAACTACGCGCAGAAACTGAGCGCCTCACCAACATTGAGGACCTTCGCCAATACATCGGAAAGTCCCACGCGATGCTCACAGCGGGGGAGAGCTCATCAACTGCTCTTGACCTTGCCCGCCAATCCCTGGAAGAACTTCGTCACGCAACCCGCTTCGACCCTAGCCTTGATACCTTCTACGAACGTCTCAACAGCCTGTGTCTTGAGCTCGATGCCTTTGCTGACGACCTCGGCCACTACCTGCGCGGCCTCGAAGCCGATCCCGTACGCTTAGCTGCGCTTCACGACCGCAGGGCTGCTCTGCGCGAGCTTTTGCGCGGTCGAGCGAGCGACACCGCTGAGCTGCTCGACTGGTATGAGAAAGCTCAACAACGCCTTGACCTGTTGGAAAACTCTCGCCAAACACCCGAGGAATGTCAGCGCATCCTTGAGGAAGCGAAAGAGGAAGTACTGAGGATCGGCGCTGAACTCACTGCAGCACGCCAACGACACGCAACCAGCTTGTCTGAGGCCGTCACCACCGAATTGCGCGCCCTGGCTATGCCTAATGCGCGCTTCATCATCGAACTCACACCGCGCAAGCCTAGCCCGCACGGTTGTGAGGATGTCACCTTCCTCCTCCAAGCGCACCCTTCAATGCAGGCTCGTCCTCTGGGACAGGGGGCATCCGGGGGCGAACTCTCACGCATTATGCTCGCCCTGGAAGTCGTGCTCGGACAGGGGAGTACCTCACCGACCTATATTTTTGACGAGGTTGACGCCGGTATCGGTGGTCGCACCGCTACAGAGGTCGGACGACGACTAGCGAAACTTGCCCGGCATAAGCAGGTCATTGTCGTCACTCACCTTCCCCAAGTGGCAGCCTTCGCTGCGCAACATCTTGTTGTCAACAAAGAAGGGGCAAGCACGACAGTCCACGCTGTCAACGGAAACGAGCGCGTCGATGAGCTGGCACGCATGATGGGAGCCGATGAGGGCTCTGACGTGGCACGCCGACACGCCCAAGAGCTCCTTGAGAGCGCGAGCATGGAAGAATCATGACTGTGAACCCCATCGACCGTTCCCAGAGTTCATCGCCACAGTCTGATCCGGCAGCCGGAATCCGGGCCCGAGTACGCGTTGACGCCCGAGCGCGCAAACTGGCTGCACGTCTTGAACGAGGCGAAATTGCCGTCATTGACCACCCTGATGTTGATCGCGCAACAGCACAAGCTCTTATTAGCGCCGGCGCAGTAGCAGTCTTGAACTCGTCTCCGTCATCGTCAGGCCGCTATCCCAACCTTGGACCAGCGCTCCTTCTGGAGGCAGGCATCGTTGTCATTGATGACTGCGGCCCCGACATCATGACTTTGCGTGAAGGAGACGAAGTCGTCATCGTTGATGACCGAGTAACGCGCAGCGGCACAACCATCGCTACCGGCGTGCGGCAAAGCCTGGCTGACATTCAAGCCTCCATAGAAAACACCCGTGATGGCCTGTCCACTCGGGTTGCAGCATTTGCCGCTACCACAGGAGAATACTTCGAACGAGAAGCCCCGTTGCTTCTTGAACAGGTTGGCTTGCCTGAGATCGAAACAAAACTCGAAGGCGCCACAGTCCTTGTCGTCTTTGACGATCCAAACTCTGCCCAGGAACTCAAAGCATGCCGAGAGTGGATTCGAGACACCAACCCTCTGGTTATCGCTGTCGAAGGCGGCGCTGACATCGCGGCGAAGGCACGACTCCATCCCTCAATCATCGTGGGTGACATGGAACTTGTCTCCGAAAAACTTTTGCGTTCACGTGCTGAACTGATTGTCAGCGAGAGCCTTGACCGTCCTAGCCCAGGCAAGGAACGACTCAAACGCATGGGCCTGGAATACCGGGTGATGGAGACGTCCAGCACTGCCAAGGATGCAGCTATCTTGCTGGCAACACTTGCACAAGCCCAAGTGATTGTTACGGTCGGTGATCGAACCAGCCTTGATGACTTCCTTGACCAGGGACGTACGGGCATGGCAGGAACTTTCTTCACGCGCCTTCTTGCAGGGACGCGTTTAGTATCGGCTGCAGCCATCGCAGCCACCCATCGTCCGCGCATCCGAGCAGCATCTGTGCTGTTCTTGATTCTCGCAGCCGTTGCCGCTCTAGGTGCAGCATTGAGCGTTACTCCTTTAGGGGAGGATCTCATCGGATACTTCGGTGATCTTGCCGGGGTATGGGTAACGCAAACTCCCCAGTCAGATACCGTTGTTGGGCAGTGAAAGAGAGCAAATTTTATGATTAATTTCCGCTACCACCTGGTTTCTCTTATTGCTGTGTTTATCGCCCTTGCCATCGGGATTATCTTGGGGGCTGGGCCTTTGCAAGCACGTATTGCACGCTCCGTCACTCCCGCTGAGACAGGCGCCATCAATGTTGATACCGAGGCTCTTGCCCAAGCCGAAGTTCTCATCTCCGCTGAAAGGGCAGGCCTTGATCATCTCTCCTCACGTTTAAGCGCTGGAAGCTTGAAGGGAATCCCCGTCGTAACTGTTGCTCTGCCAGGCACTGATGGCGCGGATATTGCCTCGGCACGCAATGCGTTGAGCCAGGCGGGCGCAACAATGGCAGGCGCGGTGACACTGACTGACAACTGGGATATTCAAGGAATGGAGCAGTACCGCCAGACCTTGTCGACCCCCTTGTCTTCCCACACGGTTCGTCAGATTCCTGCAGATGCAACCTCTGATGCAGTCATTGCCTACGCCATCGTTGATGTCCTCACGACCACTGGTGCAGAGCGCGATATCGCAGCCGAGATCCTCACCGATGCTACGACCCCGATTATGACGCTTGACGAGGATCCGAAGGGGACTGCGCAAGCAGTCGTCGTTATCGGCCCTCGCAACTCAGTGCCGAAGAACATTGCCACGGATGAAAATATTCCCGTGCGTTCTTCGTCTGCATGGATGGGCTTGGCTCGCGCTATCGCTGTTGCCCCGCGTGGCGGTGTTCTGGTGGGGGATGCATCGCACGCACAATCAATGCTCTCGCAAATCCGATCCCTGAGTGTTCCCGTCACGACAGTCGACCAAGTGGGCACCAGTTCCGCGAACCTGGCTATGGTTCTTGCCTTGCCAACAGCCAATGAGCAGGCTCGTTCGTATGGGGTTGGGGAAGGGGCAAGTGAGGTATTCCCTCCCATTGACAAGCTGAAGTAAGGCATACGCGCGTCAGTGCCGCAGGTGCCCAGTTATCGTGCACTAAGCCCTCGCAATCAATAGAGCTCGCTCAGACACATCGGAGATCAGAATGCCCCTGAAAGAAATTGATCCTTTTATTGATGGTCCTCTCGTTGATGAGCCTTCAACACGTCGCGTGCATGCCCGCACTGACATCTGGCAGGGGAGGATCGTTGCTGTCACGGCAGAAGAGGTCGAGGTTGTTGAGGGGAGCGCTCCTGTCACCCGTGAGTACATCATCCATCCTGGCGCGGTCGCCGTGGTGGCTCTGCGGGGCGAGCCGGGTGCTGAGGAAATCCTCCTTGAACGCCAATATCGCCATCCGGTACGAGCCAACCTTTGGGAGATCCCAGCGGGTCTTCTTGATGTTGAAGGTGAAGACTATCTTGCAGCGGCTCAGCGTGAACTTGCTGAAGAGACTGACCTGCAGGCGGCAACGTGGCATGTTCTGACTGACTACTTCAATAGTCCAGGGGGCTGCACCGAGTCGGTACGTATCTTCCTCGCGCGCGATATTACTCCCACAGGGGAGGAGTTTGAACGCGAGGATGAAGAGGTTGATATGGTCGCTGCGTGGTGTCCGTTGGACGAGGCTGTTGCCGCTGTGCTTGAGGGGCGATTCCACAATCCTTCTGCTGTGGCAGGTATTTTGGCTGTTGCGGCTGCCCGCGCGCGCGGGTGGAAGGATCTGCGTCCCGCAGACGCTCCGTGGATGCGTTAAGGGATCCTTGGGAGATTTCATGGCGTGACGTCAGGAAAGTTGATATGTCTCACCTTCCGCAACGGGCAATTTAGCAACGACTATCTTCCCAAAAAGACGTACACTGGACTCTGTCAACTTAAACGGCGGGGATGAGTGCTCCTTGCGCCGAGGTGTCATGCCCCCAACAACGGGAACAGAGAGAAGGTGGTGACAGCGATGTCAGAGCATGTTGACGTTCGTACTCGCCAACAAGTCCTCGACCTCATTGTTGAAAAAGGGCCGGTAACGGCCTCGGCAATCGCCCGAATTCTTGGCCTCACCACGGCGGCAGTACGACGCCACATTACCTTGCTTGAAGAAGCCCACGAGATCGCTGAACGAGAACCCGGCAATATTGGAAAACGAGGCCGTGGCCGTCCCGCCAGGCACTATGTTGCTACGGAGCGGGCACATGAGAAGCTCACCGACGGTTACCTCGAACTTGCCCTCAAGGCCCTGTCCTACCTCGGACAACTCAACGGTGATGAGGCTGTAGATGATTTTGCTGCAGCTCGATCCCGCGAAATCGAACGACGCTACGCGCCCATAGTGCGTGAAGCAGGGAATGACCCTCGAGTTCGTGCTCAAGCTCTCGCTGACGCGTTGACCCAAGACGGCTATGCTGCCACAGTGCGTGATATTGGCGGAGGAACCTTTGCCATTCAGCTCTGTCAAGGTCATTGCCCAATTCAGACAGTCGCTGGGGATTTCCCCCAACTATGCGATGCTGAAACCCAAGCTTTCTCTCGGTTGCTCGATGTGCATGTCCAAAGGCTTGCCACACTCGCCGGAGGAGAACATGTGTGCACCACCCACATTCCCGTGGGAGCACCGATCATTCGCCCGGGAAGTCGGGCCGCATTGCGTAAATGACGTAATGCATTGAGATTCACGATTACGACACAAGGACAAGTATGACTCAGTCACCGCCGGTGCCTACCGCGGAAAACCGCCCCATGAGCGATGAGGAAATCATCGACTCCATTGGCGCATATGAGTTCGGCTGGCATGACAACGATGACTACTCCAAGGATGTCCCCTACGGCATCAATGAGGACATCGTTCGCCAGATCTCGGCACACAAGAACGAACCTGAATGGATGCTTGAGCGTCGACTCAAAGCCCTTGAAATGTTCGAGCGCAAGCCGATGCCTACGTGGGGTCCCGACCTGTCGTACTTGAACTTTGATGATTTCAAGTACTACGTGCGTCCCACCGACCGACAGGTGAAGTCCTGGGAAGACCTCCCCGAGGAAATCCGCGACACCTACGATCGCCTGGGCATTCCAGACGCGGAAAAGAACCGTCTCGTTGCTGGCGTTGCTGCCCAGTACGAGTCTGAGGTCGTCTACCAGCAGATCCAAGAAGACCTTGAACGCCAGGGCGTGATCTTCCTCGATACCGACAGCGGCCTGCGCGAATACCCCGAGATCTTCAAGGAATACTTCGGTAAGTCCGTTCCCTCCGGTGATAACAAGTTCGCTGCACTGAACACTGCCGCATGGTCGGGTGGTTCCTTTATCTACGTCCCCCCGGGCGTGCATGTTGAGATCCCCCTGCAGGCCTACTTCCGCATTAACACCGAAGCAATGGGCCAGTTCGAGCGCACCCTCATCGTCGCTGACGAAGGCTCCTACGTTCACTACGTCGAAGGCTGTACCGCCCCCATTTACGACGTGAACTCCCTGCACTCAGCCGTTGTGGAAATCTTCGTCCGCAAGGACGCTCGCGTGCGATACACCACCATCCAGAACTGGTCCACCAATGTCCTTAACCTGGTGACCCAGCGCGCCATTGTCGAAGAAGGCGCAACTATGGAATGGGTGGACGGCAACATGGGCTCAGCCGTCACCATGAAGTACCCCGCCTGCTTCCTCATGGGTGAGCACGCCCGTGGCGAAACCCTGTCCATTGGTTTTGCCGGGCCGAATCAGCACCAGGACACGGGCGCCAAGATGGTGCATATGGCCCCCCATACTTCCTCGTCCATCGTGGCGAAGTCCGTCTCCCGTGGCGGCGGTCGCACCTCCTACCGCGGCCTGGTTGAAGTCCACCAGCGTGCGCGTCACTCCAAGTCCAACGTGCTCTGTGACGCCCTGCTCGTTGACAAGATCTCCCGCACCGATACCTACCCCTATGTCGACGTGCGCACCGACGACGTTGAAATGGGGCACGAGGCAACCGTGTCCAAGGTCTCCGAAGACCAGCTCTTCTACCTGATGAGCCGCGGCCTGGATGAAAACGAAGCAATGGCAACGATCGTTCGCGGCTTCGTTGAACCCATCGCGAAGGAACTCCCCATGGAGTACGCCCTCGAACTCAACCGCCTCATCGAGCTGCAGATGGAAGGATCGGTCGGCTGATATGACCCAAGAGACCACCACCCCCACCGACGACGTTCAGCGCAACGGCGCCAGCGACTCCATGGTGCACGTCACCCGCGCAGATCGCTTCACCTCCTTCGACCTCGCTGAACACCCCGTCCCTCACGGCCGTGAAGAAGACTGGCGCTTCACCCCGATGCGTCGCATCCGTCATCTTTTCGACCCGGCAACCTACGATACGAGTGACGCTCCTATCAGCGTTCACGCCACCGATGAGGTCACCGTCGAGACAGTCGCCCGCACAGACGAGCGCCTCGGCACCGTCCTCGCCCCGGGTGACCGCACCGCGGCTGTGGCATGGAATGGCTTCTCTGAGGCGACCATCGTTACCATCCCTAAGGCTGCTGCCGTTGAAGCCCCCGTTGTTATCACCATTGATAACGTCGAGGGCGCACACAACCAGCACCTGATGATTCGTGCCGAGGAGCTTGCCTCCGCAACGGTTATCATCAACCACACCGGGTCGGCCCAGGCAGTGCTCAACCAGAGCGTCGAGATTGAAGCAGGGGACGCCTCCCAGCTCACCGTCGTTTCCGTCCAGGAATGGGATGACAGCACTGTCCACGCTTCCAACCACCGCGTGGCACTGGGACGCGACACCGTTCTGCGCCACATCGTTGTCACCCTTGGCGGCGACCTCGTGCGTATCAACGCCGAAACCGACTTCCGCGGCCCAGGCGGTCAGCTCACCATGCTCGGCCTGTACTTCGTTGACGCCGGTCAGCACCTTGAACACCGCGTTTTTGTGGATCACTCACAGCCCAACTGCTACTCGCGCGTGACCTACAAGGGCGCACTGCAGGGCAAGGACGCACACTCGGTGTGGATCGGTGACTGCCTGATTCGTGAGGCCGCTGACGGCACCGATACCTACGAACTCAACCGCAACCTCGTTCTTACCGAAGGCGCGAAGGCGGACTCGGTGCCCAACCTTGAAATCGAAAACGGCGAGATCGCAGGAGCCGGACACGCCTCCGCCACCGGCCGTTTCGATGACGAGCAGCTCTTCTACCTGATGAGCCGAGGCATCAGCGAAGCCGACGCCCGTCGCCTTGTTGTACGAGGCTTCTTCGCCGAGCTCATCGAGCAAATCGGAGTTCCCGCCGTCCAGGACCACCTGATGGCCTCCATCGAAGCCGAACTTGAACGCGCCTCAGCCGCTGGGGCACAAACGGTCTGAAAGACGCCCGTGCGTCTAATGACCACCGTATTAACAGACTGACAAGCAACACAGCGGCTGAGACCGCAAGGAGAAATACATGTCTACTTTGACCATCAAGGACCTGCACGTGTCCGTGGAGACCGCAGAAGGTCCCAAAGAAATCCTCAAAGGCGTCAACCTCACCATCAACTCCGGTGAAATCCACGCCATCATGGGCCCCAATGGCTCCGGCAAGTCCACACTGGCCTACGCCCTCGCTGGCCACCCCGCCTACGAAATCACCTCCGGTGAAGCATGGCTCGACGACCAGCTCATCACCGAAATGAGCGTTGATGAACGTGCGAAGGCTGGCCTCTTCCTCGCCATGCAGTACCCCGTTGAGGTTGCTGGCGTCTCCGTATCCAACTTCCTGCGCACAGCCAAGACCGCCATTGACGGCGAAGCCCCCCAGATCCGCACCTGGGTCAAGGACGTTAAGCAGTCCATGGAGAACCTGCGCATGGATTCTTCCTTCGCTGACCGTGATGTGAACGTCGGTTTCTCCGGCGGCGAGAAGAAGCGTCTTGAGATCCTCCAAATGGAGCTACTCAAGCCCTCCTTCGCTGTCCTTGATGAGACTGACTCTGGCCTTGACGTTGACGCACTGCGCATCGTGTCCGAAGGCGTGAACCGCGTGCACGCTGAACAGGGCTGCGGCATCATGCTCATCACCCACTACACCCGCATCCTGCGCTACATCCACCCCAGCCACGTCCACGTATTCGTTGACGGCCGCGTGGCAGCAGAAGGCGGTCCTGAGCTGGCTGAACAGCTTGAGAATGAGGGCTACGACAAGTACCTCGCTAACTGAACTTCCCTACAAGGAAGCCCCCGCGCGTAGTACGCCCGAAAGCGAAGAATGATGCCCGAAAGCGAAGAATGATGCGAGAGAAGTCGGCCCCCGCATACCTTGACGATGTGGTGACACGCACCGCCCATCCCTTTAGCGACGCCGAGTTGGCGAAAATCCGTCAGGATTTCCCCATCCTCGATCGTGTTGGACGAGGCGGACGCCCTATCGTCTACCTTGACGCTGCCGCGACGGCTCAAAAGCCGCGCAGCGTCATCACTGCGGAGGCCGACTTCTACACTCTGCGCAACTCGGCCGTTCACCGCGGCACTCATTTGCTGGGCGATGAAGCCACCCAAGCCTACGAGGACGCCCGTTACGACCTGGCTGCCTTCATCGGCGGACGCGGTGACGAGATCGTGTGGACCAAGAACGCCACCGAAGCCATCAACCTCGTCGCCTACTCCATCGGCAACGCCTCCATGGGACGTGGGGGAGAGGCCTCCCGATCCTTGAGGATCGGGCCAGGTGACCGTATTGTCACCACCCGTGCAGAACACCACGCGAACCTCGTGCCATGGCAAGAACTCTGCGCGCGCACAGGAGCCGAACTGGCCTGGCTTGACCTTGACACACACGGGCGTATTGACCTCGATACCCTTTCTGTCATCACCCCCAATACGAAGCTCGTCGCTTTCACCCATGTGTCGAATGTGACGGGTGCAGTCTCACCCGTGGCAGAGATTGTTGCTGCTGCACGCAATGTGGGGGCACTTGTTCTGCTGGACACCTGCCAGTCTTCTGCGCATATGCCCATTGATGTGGCGGCATTGGGTGTCGATTTCGCCGTATTCTCGGCGCATAAGATGATGGGACCAACCGGCATCGGTGCCCTGTGGGCACGCCGTTCACTGCTCGAAGCCATGCCCCCAGTCCTTGCTGGCGGCTCCATGATTGCCAGTGTCACCATGGAGGGCGCCGAGTACATGCCGCCGCCCGAACGTTTCGAGGCCGGAACCCAACCCGTCGCTCAGGCCGCCACCTGGCCCGTTGCCTTGGCCTACCTCAAGTCTTTGGGCCTGGACCGTATCCACGCTCACGAAGCTGCGCTGACGGCTCACCTCATTGACGCCATCACCGACATGCCCGGTATTACGATCTTGGGCCCAACCGCACCCCGTGAGCGTATCGGCGTTGTTGCCTTCGCCGTCGATGGAGTGCACCCCCACGATGTTGGCCAGATTATGGATGGGGATGACATTGCTGTGCGGGTCGGCCACCACTGCGCTATTCCACTCCACCATTTCTTCGGAGTACGTTCCTCTACCCGAGCGTCACTTTCACCGTTCACAACAGTGGCCGATATCGACCGTTTTGTGGAATCCTTGGGACGTGTCGGTTCCTACTTCGGAAGGGTCTAATGTCTAGTCTTGAACAGCTCTACCAGCAGGTGATTCTCGATCACTCTCGCCTGCGCCGCGGCAGTGGCACCGTTGATGACAGCATGGGGGCAACCTCGCACCAGGTCAACCCCACCTGTGGCGACGAGGTCACCATGGGCGTGAGCCTCGGCGCCGATGGCAATATTGAGAGCATGGTGTGGGACGGAGACGGCTGCTCCATCTCTCAGGCGTCCCTGTCCATACTCAGTGATCTCATTGACGGCAAGGACCTCACGCAAATCTCCGAGCTCTATGCCGCCATGGAAACAATGATGCACTCACGCGGTAAAGGCGTGCCTGACGAGGTTCTTGACCTTCTTGAAGACGGCGCCGCCCTTGAAGGCAGCTCCCAATTCCCTAACCGCATTAAATGTGCCCTGCTTGGCTGGTACGCTCTGCGCGATGCCTTGGCCAAGCTTGGAACCGACATTGCAGGAGAAACCCGATGAGCCACACCGATTCGGCTGCCAACCCTATGGCGCAAAGTGACCCTGTCGAACAGCGCTTTGCCCCAGTTTTTGAGGAAGTCAAGCAACTCGAAGGCACTGAAATTATCGAGCAAGGCACCCTCGCAGGTGAGGATGTCCTTGAGGCGCTTAAAGATGTCATCGACCCTGAGCTTGGCATCAATATTGTTGACCTTGGCCTGGTCTATGGCGTCACCATCACGCCGGAAAACGCTATCCGCCTCAATATGACGCTGACCTCCGCAGCCTGCCCGCTGACTGATGTCATCGAGCGTCAGGCTGAAATGATCCTTGCTGAGTTCTCCTCCGAGGTATCGATCAACTGGGTGTGGCTGCCGCCGTGGGGGCCGGATCGCATTACCGCTGATGGTCGAGATCAATTGCGCGCCCTGGGGTTTAACGTCTGAGGCGTAGGGCATCGGCTTCCATTTTGACAGACCGGCGAGGCGCCACCGTCGCTAGGCCGCCAACGTCTCGCCGTCGCCGGACCGCTAGGGTGCACTGCTCATGCCCATGAGCCTTTACGTCGTTAGGGCGCATATGCTCATACGCACGCTGAAAGAAGTGAGTAGCCCAGTGCGCCCTGGCGGTCTTTGTACGCTGGCGGTTTTCTTCTCGGAGACGAGACAAGGCTTTTTGGTTCGCACATGCGTGCGCCCTTAATGTGCGGGGAGGACGACTCTACTTGCCACGCAGGCGGCTGATGATGTGCTCCTTGACGAGGCGACGTTGAACCTTACCGAGCTGATTGCGGGGCAAATCAAGGATGAACTCAATGCGGCGGGGGAGTGCATAATGGGGAAGAACTCGCTCTGCCCATGCGCGTACCTGGTCCAAAGAGAGGGCCTCCGCAGCGTTCTTGAGGATGATCGCGGCCGTCACTTCCTCGCGTGCATCTCCAGCAGGCAGGCCAATGACAGCGACATCTTCAACCTCGGGCATCGTGCGGATTGCCTGCTCCACCTGAGTGGGATAGACATTAAAGCCGCCCGACAGGATCAGTTCCTTCTTCCGGTCAGACAAGACAATGTAGCCGTTCTCATTCACACCGACGTCGCCCGTCCTGAACCAGCCGTCCTCTGTGAAGACCTGAGCATTCTCTTCGGGGGCATCAAGGTAACCTGAAAACACATTTGGACCCTTGAGGAGGATCTCGCCAGCCTCACCATCTTCCACGTCGCGGGAAGGATCCTCCAGATCAACCAGGCGAATCTCCATTGACGGGTAGGGCAAGCCCAACACGCCGTGACGGCGATTGGGGGACAGTGGAGAGCCGCAGGACACTGGGGAGGTTTCCGACAGGCCGTAGCCTTCAATAATGGCTCCGCCCGTGTACTCTTCCCAGCGCCGAGCTAACGCTCCTGACAGCGGCATCGCACCACAGACCGACCAACGAACAGAGCTCAAAGGCTGTTCGGCCTTCTCTGCCGCCAGCAAAATACGCTCAAACATGGGGGGCACACCAGGCATGAAGGTGACCGGCCTTCGGCGCATTGCCTCCAACGTAAGCTCAGCGTCAAACTTTGGCAACACCAATTGAGTAGCAGCCAAACGAACAGCACAGCATAACAACAATGTCAGGCCAAAAGCATGGAAATAAGGCAGGGCTGACAAAAAGGTCTCGGCCCCCTCATGCAGCTTCCACACCCAGAACACATTCTGGTTGACGTTGGCGCCAATATTGAGATGCGTCAACGGCACCGATTTAGGAACGCCATTCGTGCCACCCGTATGAAGAATGACCGCACGATCTTCCACCGACGCATGAGGAGTGGCATCAGGCAGTGGAGAAGCCGCCGCAACCGCACGATCCCACGAACGTGTGCCCGCGGGAACCTCGCCACGCATCTGAGCGCGAGTCTCGCGTGCTTTCGCCACCGGCAACGACAGCAGGAAACGATGCCCGGTCGGCATATGCGCTGAAATATCAACGGTGAAGACCTGCTCAATCGAGGTCGAGCCATCAAGCGGATATGCCTCAACAGACTTCTCCCACACGACAGCCACGCGTCCACCGTGACGCTCCAACTGCCCCTTGACTTCGGCAGCGGGAGCCAAAGGATTATGCTGCGCGGCTACCGCGCCAATACGCATACACGCCCAGAAAACAACGAAGGCCTGCGGACAGTTTGGCAGTGCGATGGCCACCACGTCACCCTTTGACACCCCCGCCTCAGACAACACTTGAGCGGCACAAAGGACTTGGTGATGGATTGCTTGGTAAGTGGTGGTCGCCCCGAAATAGTCGATCGCCGTGCGCGTGGGGTAGAGGCGGGCAGCATCGTCAAGTAAGGCAAAAAGAGAGGCCTCAGGGAGAGGGATCTCGTAGGGACAGCCCGGATCGTAGTGCGCGTGCGCCTGCTCAACGATGCTCGCGGCCATAACTATTCCCTTCGACGACGAATTACCTTCCCAGGGTACTCCTGTTGCGAGGCCGCCCCTGACACTTCCAGCGTAAAAAGACAAAGCCACGTGCTCACACGTGAGCGATCGGTGCGCGCCTTGCCCGTAGCGGCGCAGGTCAGAGCGAGCGGGCTTCCCACGTATTGCAGGCAGCAATAGAACCATTACTCAAGCCGTGCATCAGCCACTTCTGACGCTGCTCTGCCGAGCCATGCGTCCAAGACTCTGGATTAGAACTGCCCTGGAAGCGCTCTTGCAGACGGTCATCACCGATGGCCTGAGCGGTCTGCAGAGCCTGAGCAATTTCCTCTGATGTCGGCGTCTTGAGGAAGGCCGTTCCTGACTCTGGATCAACCGTGTTTGACGCCCAGTGCATCCACACGCCCGCGTAGCAGTCCGCCTGCAGCTCTGAACGCACGCCGCCACCATTGGGGCCAGCCTCGCGAGTGTTGTAGCGAGAAAAGACGCCCGAAATATTCTGGATGTGGTGACCCCACTCGTGGGCGACCACATACTCTTGCGCGAGAGGAGCGTTAGCGGCGCCAAAATCGCGTTCCATCTGAGTGAAGAAATCAAGATCGAGGTATACCGTGTGGTCGGCTGGGCAGTAGAAGGGGCCGACCGCCGAGGTCGCATTCCCACAGCCTGTCGATACCGAGTTCCTGAAGATCTCAAAGCCGGGCATCTTATAGGGCACGCCTGTCTGCTGCTGGGCCAACTGCGCATTCCACACCACGTCAAGAGAATCAGCAGTGGTGACCATACGGCACTCGGTGTAGGCATTCGCATCGGCGCCTGTCTTGCAATGAGACAGGTCAACGGCGCTTTGCGTGGGACCTTGAGCAACGGGGCTATCTGACAGCATCGAGGTCAGATCAATACCCGTGTACTGAGAGATCAGGAATAGTGCGATGACGCCCAGGATGGACCCGCCGCCAAGGCCTGCGGCGCGGCCTCGACCACCGGAGGTCCTCACTCGGGAGGAGTCTGATCGAACGCTCTCATTGAAACTCATGGTCAGCCTCTCTTTGCTGCCAAGGCGCCGACACGGTAGCGGCCCAGCATCTCGTCGCGGAATGACTCGTAGGTGCCTTCTGCAATGGAGCGTCGGATTCCATCCACCAAACGCACGGTGAACCACTCATTGTGGATCGTTGCGAGAGTGGAGGCCAGAATCTCCTTTGCCTTGAAAAGGTGGCGGACATACGCCCGGGTGAAGTGAGTGCAAGTGTAACAGCCACAGCCTTCAACCAGCGGGGTGAAATCTGAACGGAAACGCGCATTCGTGATGTTATAGCGGCCATCAGGCGTGTAAATGGACCCATTACGCGCCACACGAGATGGGTTCACACAGTCGAAGGTGTCGGCACCGGCCTCGACAGCGCGGAAGAAGTCATCAGGTTCTGAGATGCCCAACAAGTGGCGAGGCAGATCCTCGGGCAGCTCCTCACACACCCAGGAAACAATGGTGCCGAGGTTTTCTTTCTCCAGCGCTCCACCGACACCAAAGCCGTCAAAACGCTGGCCGTCAACCTCCATCTGGGCCAAAGTGCGGGCAGCTCGACGACGTAGATCCTCGTACTGGGCACCCTGAACAACGCCCCAGAGCTGCTGGTAGGGTCGGTGGGAGCGTTCCTCGGTCAGGCGCTTGTGTTCGCGCAGACAACGCACGGCCCATGCTTCCGTGCGATCCAGCGACTCCTCCTGATAGGAGCGTGGGTGCAACAGGGAGGTCAGCTCATCGAAAGCGAACATAATGTCCGAACCCAGCTCGTGCTGAATACCCATCGACACCTCGGGGTTGAAACGGTGGGCAGTACCATCAATGTGGCTGTGGAAGATCACGCCGTCATCGTCAACGACAGCGCGCGAGGCCTTCACCACCTGACGCAAGAGGGCCTCATTCGTGGTGTCGGCATTGCCGGAAAACTCCTCAGAGAGCACCTTCTTGAAGCCCGCGCCCAGGCTGAGGACCTGGAAGCCACCCGAATCGGTGTAGGTTGGCCCGCGCCAGCCCATAAAAGACCCCAGACCACCGGCGGCATCCACCAGGTCAGAGCCGGGCTGGAGGTACAGGTGATAGGCGTTGGCCAGGACAGCCTGAGCTCCAAGACCCGCCACCATTTCGGGAACGAGGGCCTTCACATTGGCTTTCGTGCCCACGGGGATGAAAGCCGGGGTAGCAATGTCTCCGTGGGCGGTGTGGATGACGCCGGTGCGTCCCAGGCCCGCACCAGTATCGAGGCGTTCGCCCAGGGTAAAGCCACGATCAGCGGTAACAGCAGGTGCCTCTAAAACGGGGAAAAAAGACGAAGCAGCAGCGGAGGTTTTCTCTGTCTCAGCAAGAGGAGCTTCGATCCAATGGGCGTTCATGCGGTGGGCTCCTGCGTGGTCGAGGGGGAAACGGAGGTGGCGGCAGGGGAAGACGCGAAAGAGGCTGCGGGAAGGCCGGTTGAGGGAGCCTCGTCCACGGAGTTTGTGAGTCCTTCAAAGCGACGCACCCAGGCGATCACACGGTAGGTCAACGGCAGAAGAATAATCTCCACACCAACCTTGTAGAGATAGCCAACGATGATGTAGTTGAGGAAATCAGCACCAGGGATAACCCCAAGGAAGGCGATCGTGCAGAAAATGATGGTGTCAGCAGCTTCACCTACCACCGTTGAACCGACAAGACGCGCCCACAGGTGCTTGTCACCCCAACGTTGACGGATGCGCACAAGAACCAGAGCATTAAGGAACTGACCGGCAAGATAACCGATCACAGACGCAGCAACGATACGCGGAACAAAACCAAGCACCGCTTCGAAAGCAGCCTGATTCTCATAACCGGGGCCGACGGGGGCAAGCTGGACAAGGAAGAACGCAAGGGATGCGAGCAGGGAAGCGGCAAAGCCTAAGAAAATCGCTCGGCGTGCCCGCGAGAAACCATAGATCTCAGCCAGGACATCCCCCAGGATGTAGGTGAAGGGAAAGAGGATTGCCCCGCCATCAAACACAAGATGAGCTGGACCTACGTCAATACCAATCACCTTCGTTGCCGCAATATTTGAGATCAGCAAGAAAGACACAAACATGACGACAACAACGTCGTAAGCGCGAGGAAGCGCAGGTGTCCGATTGAGCGCAGCGGCAGTAGATGAAGTCTGAGTAGGCATGAACTCTCCGGTGTCGATAGTCTTTCCCACCATTGTGCCTAATGACGCCTACTCCTCTCATCTTGATAGGGGTGGGAAGGCACACAACGCGTAGGGCGCTATGGGCGAAAGGCCAACACCCACGGGGCACACGGTAGAATTCCACGAGTGATTAACGTCCAGAACTTCTCCCTGCGAATCGGCGCCCGCGAACTTGTCAAAGACGCCTCCTTCCGCGTTGACAAAGGAATGCGCATCGGTCTTGTTGGTCGTAATGGAGCCGGGAAAACCACCACCATGCGCCTTCTCGCAGGCGAGGACGATCGCGGCATCGCAGAACATGAGGGCGTGATCAGCCGCTCTGGCACAGTCGGCTACCTTCCTCAGGACACCCAGGCCGGAGACCCGGAACAAAAAGCCCGCGAACGCATTATTTCGGTGCGCGGTATCGACACCATCATTGCCCGCATCCGCAAAGCCGAACGTGAGATGTCCACTAGTGAAGGGGCGCGCCAGGTCAAGGCGATGGAGCGCTATGTGCGTCTCGATCAAGAATTCACCAACGCGGGTGGATGGGCGGCTAACGCGGAAGCCTCGCAAATTGCCCATGCCCTGGGTCTGGAGGATCGCGTCCTTGACCAGCCTCTTGCCACGCTTTCTGGCGGGCAACGCCGCCGCGTTGAGCTCGCCCGTGTGCTTTTCTCCGGTGCTGACGTGCTGCTTTTGGATGAGCCCACGAACCACCTCGACCACGACTCCATTGTTTGGCTGCGTGACTGGCTTAAAACCTTCCCCGGAGGGGCCATCATTATCAGTCACGACGTGAAACTCTTGGGGGATACCGTCAACCAGGTGTTCTTCCTTGACGCCACCCGCGCCGTGATCGACATCTACCACCTGGGATGGACCGCCTACCTGCAGCAGCGCGCCGAGGACGAGCGCCGCCGCCGCCGTGAGCGCGCCAACGCCCTGAAGAAAGCTGAGCAGCTTCGCGCACAGGGGGAAAAGATGCGTGCCAAGGCAACGAAGGCCGTCGCTGCCCAGCAGATGCTCAGGCGCGCTCAAGAACTCCTTGAGTCTGTGGGCGAGGAACGCCAAGAAGAAAAAGTTGCCCGATTGCGTTTCCCTGAGCCTGCACCCTGTGGGCGGGTTCCTTTGAGTGCTGAAGATCTTTCCAAGTCCTACGGCTCCCTGGAGGTATTTGCTGGAGTTGATCTCTCCATCGACCGTGGAGCAAAGGTCGTTGTGCTGGGATACAACGGTGCCGGCAAGACGACTCTTCTGCGTATTTTGGCCGGTATTGAACAGCCCGATACCGGTGAGGTGCTTCCTGGTCACGGGCTTAAATTGGGTTACTACGCCCAGGAACATGAAACCTTGGATGGTGAAGCGACGGTCTATGACAATATGGCCCGCTCAGCCCCTGGTTTGGATAATACGCAGATCCGAAATGTTCTGGGACAGTTTCTTTTCTCTGGTGATGATGTAGAAAAACCGGCGTCGGTACTCTCGGGCGGGGAAAAGACGCGTCTGGCCCTGGCCACGTTGGTGGTATCGGCAGCTAATGTCCTCCTCCTGGATGAACCCACCAATAACCTGGACCCAGCATCGCGTGAGGAAATCCTCTCAGCACTGCGTACTTATGAAGGTGCCGTTGTCCTTGTTACTCACGACCCCGGTGCTGTTGAAGCGCTGAATCCTGATCGGGTTCTGCTCCTACCCGATGCCGATGAGGACCTCTGGGACGAGTCCTATCTGGATCTGGTGACGCTCACCTAATCGTTGAGTGCCGCATTGGCATAGAAACGGCAAATAGCATCGCTCACCTGATCGGATTCAATAAGAAAGCCATCGTGTCCACACGCAGAGGTGATCTCAACATAGTGGGCGCCCGGGATCACCTGCGCGCAGGCGCGCACTTCCTGCGGGTAGAAAAGGCGATCAGAGTCCACGCCAATGACAAGGGTTTCAGCGCGAACGCGGCCAAGGGCACGCTCAAGACCGCCCCTACCACGGCCGACATCATGTGTAATCATTGTCCGGCACAGGGCAACATATGAGCCAGCATCGAAACGACGCACAAGTTTTTCACCGTGGTAGTCCAGGTAGGAGGCAATGGCCAATCGGCCACCGACGAGCGGGTTCTCGCCTTGCTGAGCCTCGTTACCGAATCGCGCGGCAAGTTCTTCAGGGGCGCGATAGGTGGTGTGGGCGATCTGGCGTGCAAGAGCCAAACCGCGAGTAGGCGCTTCACCACTGGCGTAGTAGTCACCTCCTTGCCACGAGGGATCAAGAGTAATGGCCTGGATCTGCGTGTGTGCCCAGGCAGCCTGTTCGGCGCTGGCCCGTGCGCTGGAGGCCACAATAATGAGGCGTTCAAGACGCTCAGGGTAGCTCACCGCCCACTCGTAGGCGCGTTGGCCGCCCAGAGAAGCTCCAATGACAGTGTGCCAGCACTCAATACCAAGGTGGTCGGCAAGAAGCGCTTCAGCGTTCACCTGGTCGCGGGTGGTGAGTAGAGGGAAACGAGACCCCCACTCAAGTCCGTCAATGCTGGACGAGGACGGGCCGGTTGATCCCTGACATCCGCCCAGAACGTTTACGCCAACCACAAAGTGCTGTGTCGTGTCGATAGCGCAGCCTGGGCCAACGACCTCGTTCCACCATCCAGCAGTGGACTGTCCGGGAGTCGCTTCACCACCACTCCCACAGACATGAGCATCTCCAGTGAGCGCATGAAGGATGAGGATGGCGTTGCTGCGATCCTCATTGAGAGTGCCCCAGGTTTCGTAGGCCAGGCGCACATGCGGCAGGAAGTCGCCATTTTCTAAGGTGAGTCCACCGAGGTCAGCAAAGCGGCGTTCGCCGGCTGGATCGCCCTCTCTCCACCCTCCCTGACGGTGAGCCTGAGGCGCTGAAGATAATGGTGGAACGAGGGAGAGTGCGGGAGAGTTCTGCGTGTTGGCAGGAAGGAAAGGTCGGGCAGCAGCAGACATGGCGTTACCGTTCTGTTTTCTTCAAGGACCGTGGGGCATGTACCTACATCAACGTAGGGAGCACGCAGGGGCCGTAACGCTATTTCGATCTGAGCGCAGATATAAACCTGGGGCTAAGGCTGCGTGCTCAGCTACACATTCGACGCGTCAATCGAGAAAACATACGTTGAGTCTAAGTATCAATCTGGGTGAAGGTAACGTTCTTCTCACAATGAAAGACAGCGTATGAATGATGTACGACGTGTGTCGGTATTGTGATGATCTGCAGACTGCACTTCTTACAGCGAATAATGCGGGGCCCGTGGGCTCTGCACAATACCAGTGCATAGCCCACGGGCCACCCATTAATAGAGGATCACAAAACCTTGGAGAAAAACTCCTTGGTGCGCTCCTCCTGAGGACGATCAATCACCTGTTCAGGGGAACCTTGCTCGACAATGACCCCACCATCCATGAACACGACAGTGTCGGCAACTTCTCGAGCGAAGCCAACCTCGTGGGTAACGACAACCATCGTCATTCCTGACTCGGCAAGTTTCTTCATGACTGCCAAGACCTCGCCAACGAGCTCAGGGTCAAGAGCGGAGGTGGGCTCGTCAAAGAGCATGAGCTCTGGTTCCATGGCCAGCGAGCGTGCAATGGCGACACGTTGTTGTTGACCACCGGATAGTTCTGAAGGGTAGTGGTCGGCGCGATCAGCGAGTCCGACAAGAGCGAGTAACTCCTCAGCGCGAGCCTTCGCTTGGGACTGAGGAACCTTGGCGACGTGAATGGGCGCTTCCATGACGTTTTCCAATGCCGTCATGTGAGGGAAGAGATTAAATCGCTGAAAGACCATGCCAATCTTTGAGCGTTGTCGGGCGATCTCTTTATCCGGTAGATCGTGGAGCACTACCTGCCCGTTTTTTTCTTCCTCTCGATAGCCCAGCAGAGTGCCATCAACATACACGCGCCCGGCACTGATCGTTTCCAGTTGGTTGAGGCAACGAAGCAGGGTCGATTTACCTGACCCTGATGGGCCCAGAATGACACAGACTTCACCCGGTTGAACATCCAGATCCACACCGCGTAGCACATGGAGGTCGTCAAAGAACTTGTGGACGCCTCGGAGTGAGACCTTTGCTGAAGCGCTCATGGGGTTACCTCGATAAAGGGATCGTCATTGGTGGTGTGGGAGCGGTTGATCGCTGCCTGGCGATCGTGAGTGGGAGTAGGGGAGTCGCGTCGGTCAAAGCCCTTTCCGAAATGGCGCTCAATACGGCTTTGAACCATCATCAGCAACGTGGTGATAAGCAAGTACCACAGGGCGGCGGCAATGAGTAGCGGGATCGGCAAGAAGAGCGCCTGACCCTTTGTGCGCGCGACAAAAGTGAGTTCGTAGGTGTAGGGGATTGCGCTGACTAGCGAGGTGGTTTTGAGCATGGAAATTGTCTCGTTCCCAATCGGAGGAACGATGACACGCATAGCTTGGGGCAAGATGATGCGGCGGAAAATCATCGGACGCGGCATTCCCAGAGCTGTTGCAGCCTCCCATTGGCCTTTATCGACAGATAGCAGGCCTGCGCGAATGATTTCGGCAAGGTAGGCGCCTTCGTTGAGTCCTAAGCCAATGAAGGCCATCCACAGGGGGGTGAAGTAATCAATGGTAGGAAACTCGACGAAAGGTTCCATGAACGGGATGCCAATACCAATCGTGGGGTAGAGGCTGGGAAGCAAGGACCAAAAGATGAGCTGGGTGTAGATGGGAGTGCCGCGGAAGAACCAGATGTAGAAGGTGGCAACCGCTCGCAGAATGGGGTTGACCGACTGGCGCATGACAGCCATCGTGATAGCCAAAACGGTACCCAAAGCCATTGCGAGGACGGTGAGGAGCAACGTAAAGAAGACGCCGCTCACGATGGTCTGCGAAAAGACCCACTGTGCCACGACGTCCCATTGATAATTGGGATTCGTTGCCAGGGAGTGCACAGCGATGACAGCAATGAGGCCAATAAAGGCGGCAGAAACCCATCGTCCAGGCCGAGGGACAGGCTTTGCCTCGAGGAATTGGATTCCGTTGTTCACAGGGGGCATAAGAGAGGTCTTTCCGCGTGATGCAACGTCGTGGGATGCTCATATTGGAGCATCCCACGACGTGTGCTGTGGTCACTTACCGGGGTTGAGTTCTGCGGTTGTCAGTGCAGCATCTTCTGCGCCGTAGGCGCCGAGAATCTTGGCGAAATGGCCGTTATCCATGAGGTACTGAAGTGCGGATTGCACGGCCTTAGCCAGTTCAACATTGTCCTTAGCGACGGCGATCCCCTGAGGCTCAGACTCAATGACCTCACCGATCTGTTCGAGCTTGCCTTCGGCAAGTTCAACGGTAAAGCCAATCACCGTGGAGTCAGCCAAGGTGGCGTCGTATTGCCCACCAATAACCTTTGTTGCGATGGAGGTTTGGACGTCTTCCGGCTTGATCTCGATAGCTGCTTTGCCGTCAGCAACACACTTGTCAGAGAGCTCCTGAGCATAGTCTTGCTGATAAGTGCCGTTCTGGACGCCGATAGTGGTCCCGCAAGGGTCCTTCGGGTCAAATCCCTTCGGGTTTCCTGCTGCCACGGCATAGGCTGAGCCAACCTCAACGTAGGAGATCATGTTGACTTGCTCAAGACGCTCAGGGGTGATGGTGAAGGAAGATGCTGCCACGTCAAACTTCGTGCCGAGTGCGGGCAAGATGGTGGGGAACTCCGCATGGCTGGTTTGGCCGTCCTTGAGGCCCATCACCTTTGCGATGGCCTTAACCAGGTCAACGTCGTAGCCGACGGGGGTTTGACCGTCATCGCCACGGAATTCGCCGGGGGCATAGTCGGTGGAGGCGCCGTTGGTAAGAATGCCCTTCTCCTTGATGTCTGCAGGAACAAGGGCGGCAATTTCGGGAACCTCTGAGAGCGTCGAGACATCAAAGGGGGTGATGCCTGCAACGCCAGCGCCAGCGCTTGAATCGGCTGCGCTTTGTGTCGCACCGGTTGTGGGGTCTGCGCAGCCAGCCAAAGCCAGAGTAGCGGCAGCGGTGAAACCGATGAGTGCGTTCAGCTTCTTCATGGGAGTGCCTTTCTTTGTGGAGCAACTATGACAAGTATGCGCATATTCGCATAATATGCGTTGGGATGTCTCGATATAAGAGACACGGCATGCCAATGCTCCAAAACACCGCAGAGATGACAATGATGGCCCTCCCGACAGAACGGGAGGGCCATCATGCACGGAGGAAAATCAGCGTCCGCGTAATGCTCGGCGATTCATACGCACTCGATTGGGATCAATCCCCTTAGGAATAGGAGCGCTCTTTGAGGTCAAAGCATTCAGACGCTGACTCACAGAAGGCACTTCTTCACGGGTCAACACATTCTTAAACTTACGCAAACGTGACTGAAGGTCAGCGAGCCGAACCTGTCCCTCGCCGGTGCCAACCTGCAGGACATGCACGGGCACGTTCTGAGCCACACGCTGAACCTTCTTGCGTTCTGCTTCAAGCAGCGGACGAACGCGGGAGGATGGCCCCTCAGAAATCAATACGACACCAGGACGGCCAACAATACGCCACACCAGATCCTGCTCACGAGTGGCATTAATGGGTTGCTCGTGAACAATCCACCCACGCTTAATCTGGCTCAAAACGGCGTAGACGGCTCCAACGGTTCCTTCGATCTGCATGTACATCGCTCGGGGGGCGAAGTACGACAGAAGGAGGGTTGCAAGAAGGATGCCGGTCATCACACCCATGAGGATCCACAGGATAATGCTGCCCTCAGACAGAACAGCAATCACGATGCTCAGCGCAATCGAAACAACGACGACAGCAGCAAGTACCCATTTAAACCACGGGTAAGAGCGTGCAGTAATCCGATAAGCGTCGGCCAGATTGTGGTACCAACGACGCTTCTTCACGGGGGAGGGAGTCTTATCAGCCATAGCCCTTTGATCTTAGCGTGTTCTCCGACAATATGAATACTTCATGCCATGTGCTTGAACATGTCCACCCCGGTGTTTCTCCGTCTGCAGGCGAAAGACCACCCGGAAAAGACCACTCAGAGAGGGGCGAGGCTTCCCCACGCGAAAACCTCGTTACGTAGTAGCGCGCGAACGCGCAATAAGCGGAAGTGCGCTCAGCGCGGCCACCGCGCACGCCGCCACGGAGACAAGGAAAGCAGCGTGTGGACCCGCTTCGGAGGCAGCAAAACCACCAAAGATTGACCCCGCTGAGACTCCGATGGTGATAGCCGCAGGCATCGCCGTCATCGCAACCGCTAAACCTCCTGGGGGCGACAAACGTTCGGCATTGGTGAACGAGGTAACCAGCATGATGCCAATATTGAGACCGGCAAGGAAAAGCACGCCCGCAATCACCGCCATTGAGGAAAGCTGGCTGGCTATCCACATTGCCACCCCCGCAAAAAGAGCCGGAAAAGCGACTCGCATCGGTGGAGTCATGGACTCAGGAATCACCACTACCATGATCGCCATAATTGCTGAACCAATGCCCATCGCCCCATAGACAACACCAGCCTGCCCAGGAGCCCCAATAGCAGAAGCAAGAGCTGTAAGACCCGCCTGAGTGGAACCAAAGAGAGTGCCAATGGCAGTCATCGCAACAATCGCAGGGGCAATTGCCCATAGAACACGGGGAATACTTGGACGCCGTTGCCCCTCAGCAATCTGAGAATCAGTCAACATGCGCGGAGCATGGTAAGCAAAAAGGCCGCCTGCCACACTCACTAGAGCAACAGCAAGAGCGAGTGGAGCTGCGGGGAAAAATACCGCAGTGAGGCCAACTAGAACGGGGCCAAAGACAAACATCAGCTCGTCGACCATGGACTCGTAGGAAAACGCCGTAGCCAAAAGGCGCGGAGTCAACGAATGCGATACCCAGCGGGCGCGTGTAAGAGAACCAATTGGTAGCGATGTGAGGCCAGCAAGAAGGCAGGACAGCCATAGGCGCCAGTCTGACCACCCCATCAGGGCTGACAGTAGCAAAAGCCCTAATGACAGTGCCGATAGGGGCGTCATGATGAGAAGCATCCGCCTCTGACCGGCGTAGTCAGACCAGCGTCCGATAAAGGGGGAGGCGAGTGCTGTCGACAAAGAGACGACGCCGGTCGCGAGACCACCTAATGCCACTGAGCCGGTAGACGAAGTGATTGCACTCATCGTTCCTAAAGGAACCATGGCGTAAGAGGCGCGTGCCGCGGCTGCAACGAGGAGGCGGCGCCAACTGACGATCTGAGGGAGGGATCGGTAGTGCGCAAGAGCGCGGAAAGGTGAGGTTTGCACGTGTGTGCTCCGAATAATCGACTGCCCACAAGGGTCCCATCGTGGGGAGCATGTGGGCGTGCCTCGCGAGGCGAGGTAACGGGAGCCATTTTATCGCGTGAACGATGACTACGGGGACGGCAGAGTTATCCACAGATCGTGAGAGTCACTTGGAGAAGCGTGCAATAGTCACCATTCTTGAGTTATGGACGTCGATGGCTACGAAATTGGTGAGATTGCCTACCTCCGTGGAGGTGGGCCGCTGTGGGCTGCACGAGATGCACAGGGACGCGATGTACTTATCTCTTTTCATGCTCCAGCAGAAGGTGAAGAAAGAAGTGATCGCTGGCGGCAGTGGGCGAGTATTGCCAGTGCGCATGTTGCGGGTCTTCTTGATGTTGTTCGTCATGAGGACGGACGCTGGGCTTTGGTGCAAGAACGCATTGAGGGTGAGTCTCTCTCCATTCTTTTAGCTAATGGTGGCGTCCGCGAGAAAGCTGCTCGACATAGGATCTATCAGGGCATTTGCGAAGGCGTCGAGGCGATGCACCGCGTGGGTTTGGTGCATGGGGATCTCAGCCCAAATAACATCATCATCGCTCCGGGAAACAGGGCTGTCATCATCGACCTGTGTGACGATCCTGAGCTTCATGCTGGAACGGAGGGATGGAGCTCGCGGGAATCACCCAGCATGGAAGCTGATATTGATGCTGTTGAAAAAATACGCGATGCTCTTTTGGCCACAGAGGGGATCGGTGAGGTAAAGGATCCGGCGATTCGCCTGCGACTCCACGCCACGCTGCCGGAAACACAACTGCGTTCGCCTGAAAAGATGTTGAGCAGGAGGGAGCGCTCCGCTCGCGCATCTTCTGGAGCGCGATGGGGGCGAATACGTCCCGCGATTCTTCTGAGCGCCGGTATCGTGACACTGTCGATTCTCGCCGGAGCTGGATACGCTGTCGCAACAGCTCAAGGCGCCGAAAACGCCGCTTTCTCTACTCAAAAGACAAACACACAGGCGCCAAACACTCAGGCCCCAAACACACAAGGCGCGAGAGAACAGGGCGCAAGTACGCAGGGGCATCCTGGTACAAGGGACTCTGGCGCAGGGGAGTCAGGCGCAGGGGAGTCTGGCGCACTCGAATCGCGTGAAGTCGTCAAAGGAAAAAGCCTTGAGCAGCGTGCAGCGCACACGGAAAATCTCCCCTACGCAGAAGGAGTTGATCGAGGATCCTTCTGCGATGGCGATGAGATAGCGGCCAGAGTCAGCGCTATCATGACGCTTCGAGATCAGGCTTTCAACAAGGCTGATTCTGGCAGCTTGTCGCAAGCGCTTGATGGAGCCTTACTGAGTGCAGACGAAACTCTTATCCGTCGTCTTCGTGAGGAAGAGATAAGTATTCATGGCTTTACAACGGAGGTGAGAGCTTTATCTGTTCAGACCTGCACCGAGGATGTTGCCAGGGTGGAAGTTACCCTTCGTCAAAACGTTCACGAGCGTTGCCAGAAGGGGACATGCGTGCAGATCCCAGCAGGAGAGGAACAGATGCTCGCCCTTGACCTTGCCGGGAATCCGTGGAAAGCAGTGCATGCCCTTCAGAAGTAGCCTGATGCGCTCGTGGGGATCATGGCGAAGAAAAGGTGGGGGCCACACGCATGAGCGTGTGGCCCCCACCTTTAAGCCGCTGTCTTTAACGGCGACAGAGTAGCCTCAGGCGAGGTCCGCTTCGAAAGCTGCCTCCTCTAGGCGCTTCTTCACAGCCATGAGGTAGCGAGCCGCGTCAGCGCCGTCGACCAGACGGTGATCGTAGGACAGGGACAGGTACACCATCGAGCGGATGGCGATAGCGTCATTTCCTTCAGCGTCCTTGACCACCACGGGGCGCTTGACGATGGTTCCCACACCCATGATTGCGGTTTCAGGCATGTTAAGAACAGGGGTATCGAAGAGAGCGCCACCAGAACCAGTGTTGGTAATGGTGAAGGTCGAGCCGGTCAACTCTTCAACGCCGATCTTTCCGTCACGAGTGCGTGCAGCCAGGTCGTTGATGGAGCGGGCAATATCAGCAAGAGACTTTTCGCCAGCGTCCTTAATGACGGGAACGAAGAGGCCCTTGGGGGTGTCAACGGCGATACCAATGTGCTCGTGGCCGTGGTAGGTGACCTCGGTGTCATTGATAGAAGCGTTGATCTTGGGGTGGTAGGCAAGAGCTTCAGTTGCGGCCTTGACGAAGAAGGGCAAGAAGGTGAGCTTAGTGTTCTCGCGGGCCTGGAAGGCGTCCTTGTTGCGTGCACGCAGGGCTGCGATGCGGGTGACATCAACCTCGACAACGGTGGTGAGCTGGGCTGCGGTCTGCAGCGACTCCACCATGCGGCGGGCGATGGTCTGGCGCAGACGAGACATCTTCTCGGTGGTTCCACGTAGAGGTGAAGGCTCCTGAGCGGGGGCGGCAGGGGCAGCCGGCGCAGCAGGGGTTTGAGCGGGAGCTGCAGCCACGGGAGCGGGAGTAGCAACTGCCTGTCGAGCAGCAATAGCAGCTTCGACATCTTCACGACGGATGCGGCCGCCGACACCGGTGCCGGTCAAGGTGGCCAGGTCAATATCAGCCTCGCGTGCGAGCTTACGCACGATGGGGGTGACGTAGCCATTGATGGCCGAGGCCGGAGCGGGCACCTCGTCAGCCTTCACGCCAGCGCTTTGGGCTACGGGAGCCAAAGACTCAGCGGTGGGGAAGGAGTGCGCGGGGGCGGCAGGCGCGGCCGGAGCAGGGGCAGGGGAAGGAGCGGGAGCTGGAACTGGTTCGGCAACAGGTGCTGGAGTGGACTCAACTGCCGGAGCAGCTTCAGCAGCGGGAGCACCCGCCTGATCAGCAATAACAGCGAGAACAGTACCGACAGCGACAGTTTCATCTTCCTGGACGCGGATTTCTACGAGGTAGCCTGACACCGGGGAGGGAACCTCAGAGTCAACCTTATCGGTTGCCACTTCAAGCAGAGCTTCGTCAGCCTCAACCTTGTCGCCCACGGACTTGAGCCAAGTAGTGACGGTGCCTTCAGCAACAGATTCACCCAGCGCGGGCATCGTCACCTCGGTACCTGAAGCCGGGGTGGCGGCAGGTGCTGCGGCTGCCGGCGCAGCCGGTGCTTCAGCGGCGGGGGCAGCAGGTGCAGCCGGTGCAGGTGCAGCGGGGGCTTCTTCTGCAGCGGGTGCAGGGGCGGAGGCCTCGGAGGCATCACCAATCATGGCGATGGTGGTGCCAACCTCAACGGTTTCATCCTCACCAACGAGGATCTCCAGCAGAACGCCGGCGGCGGGGGAGGGGACCTCAGAGTCAACCTTATCGGTGGCGACTTCAACGAGGGGTTCATCCAGAGCGACGGTATCGCCCACGGACTTGAGCCAAGTGGTGACGGTTCCTTCGGCGACGGATTCGCCCAGGGCAGGCATAGTCACTGCGGTTGCCATTAGATTCTTCTCCTTGTTGACTTTTGGTCAGTTATGGGAGTGGAGAGGCTTACCCGCCAAGGCGAGGGCAGCTTCACCGATGGATTCGTTTTGAGTGGGGTGAGCGTGAATGAGCGCAGCCACATCTTCAGGGTACGCCTCCCAGTTCACCAAGAGTTCGCCTTCACCAACCTGTTCGCCGATGCGGGCACCAATACCGTGGAAGCCCACGATTGGACCACCCTCAACGGAAACCAGCTTAATAAAGCCGGTAGTACCAAGGATATTGGACTTGCCGTTGCCTGCAAGGTTGTATTCAACGGAACGCACAGCATCGCCGTACTGTTCACGGGCTTGCTTTTCAGTCAGCCCCACAGAAGCAATCTCAGGCTCACAGAAGGTCACGCGGGGGATTCCAGATTCCACAATGGGAGCAGGGTTAAGACCAGCGATTTCTTCGGCAACGAAAATGCCTTGAAGGAAACCACGGTGAGCGAGTTGCAGCCCGGGCACAATGTCGCCGACGGCGTAGATATTGCCCACGCCGGTGTGGAGACGGTCATTGGTGAGAACGAAACCGCGATCCATTGAGATGCCAGCTTCTTCATAGCCCAGACCCGCGGTAACAGGGCCACGGCCAACGGCTACAAGCAACACATCAGCGTCGAAGGTTTTGCCATCCTCGGTCGTCACATGGACACCTGATTCATCCTGGGTGGCACCAGTGAAGCGAGTGTTGGTGTGGAAAGCGATACCGCGCTTACGGAAAGAACGCTCCAGGTGCTTCGAGATGGCCTCATCTTCGTTAGCTGCCAGGTGGGGCAGTGCCTCAAGGATTGTGACTTCAGCACCGAAAGAACGCCATACGGAGGCAAACTCTAGGCCAATGACGCCGCCGCCAAGGACGATGGCCTTCTGGGGAACCCACTCCATCTGGAGAGCCTGATCGGAGCTGATAATGCGCCCACCAATCTCCAGGCCGGGGATGGACCGAGAGTAGGAGCCGGTGGCAAGAATGACATGACGGCCAGTGATTCGACGACCGTCAACCTCGACGGTGTCCTGGGAAACCAGTCGGCCCCACCCCTGGATGATGTCAACATTGCGCGATGCGAGGAGTCCCTGCAGGCCCTTGTAGAGCTTCGTAATGACTGAATCGCGGTAGGCCCCCACCTTGGCCATGTCAATACCGTGGAAGGTTGATGACACGCCAAATTGTTCGGATTCACGAACGGCGTCAGCGGTTTCGGCGGCGTGCAGGTAAGCCTTGGTGGGGATACAACCGCGGTGCAGGCAGGTGCCGCCAACTTTGTCGCCATCGATCAAAGCTACTGTCATGCCCAACTGAGAACCGCGAAGGGCAGCAGCATAGCCGCCCGATCCAGCACCCAAAATGACGAGGTCGTACGTGGGTTCGCTCACGTAATCCACTCCTTAATTGTGAAAATAACGGGGATGTCCGTATGGGCCTATTGTCCCACTCTGGAGCGCGCTTTTCCTCCCTCTTTTGCAAAAAATCAGGGTGGGAACTCCCACATTAGGAAAATGTGTCCCACTGCTGTGTGGGAATACGGCGCTCTGGGGAGATCAAGCGCCTCCGGGGAAACCGCACTGGCGCCAGGCCTCGTACAGCGCAATAGAAGCGGAGTTCGCCAGATTCAAAGAGCGAGCCCCTGGGCGCATATGGATGCGCACGAGGCCGTCTACTTCGGGGTGGTCAAGCACCCACTGAGGGAGTCCATCTGGCTCTGGCCCAAACAGGAGGCCGTCACCGTCGCTGTAGGAAATGTCGGTGTAGAGAGTGGAGCTGTGCCCGGTGAAGGCCCAGATTTTGCCAGGGATCTCTGCCAAAGCATCTTCCAGCGAAGGGTGAACTTTCACATGGGCTAGGTCGTGATAATCCAGGCCAGCTCGACGTAGCTTCGCGTCATCCATATCGAAAGCCAAAGGCTCAATGAGATGGAGCATTGACCCTGTGCACGCCGACAGGCGAATTGCTGCGCCGGTATTTCCAGGGATCTTTGGTTCGAAGAAAATAATGTGAAGCATCGGCTCTCAACTTAGACGAGGAACTTAGGCGATGGCGTAGGTGGCAGTAAGGGTTGCCCGCGCAATCGTATGGAAGGCGAGATGAAAGGCACACTCGGCGGGAGTGGCTTCATCGTCAATCCCTAAAGTTTCCACATCAAGGGCGTGGATCGCAAAAATATAGCGGTGCGGGCGATCCTGGGGTGGGGGAGCGGCCCCAAAATACTCTGCCCCTCCGTGGTCGACGCGCAGGTGGAAGGCTGCGCCGTCAAGCAGAAGATCTGATCCCCCCTGGCCCTGGGTAAGCTCAGTTGTTGAGGCGTCAAGATCAACGATTGTCCAATGCCACCATCCCGAGGGAGTAGGGGCGTCGGGGTCGAAACAGGAGACAACAAAGCTTTGCGTTTCCTCTGGGAAATCTGACCAGCGCAAATGGGGGGAGACATTTCCTCCTTCAGCGCTATGAAGAGGTGGCAGAGCCTGTCCATCCTGCAGATCGTCAGACTCGAGAATGAAAGAGGGGACGGGAGGGAGAAGGTCGTAGGGATTAGGAGCAAGGGGGCGGTCAAGTGATGTCATGGCCGGGCCTTCCGGTGTGAAACGACAAAAACGGGATCCCTCCCCTACAATCATCGAACAGGTGTTCGATAGTTGTTGTGGGGAGTGAGGTGTTCATCCGATGGCGCAAGAAAATGTTCATAGACTTGCGCACGCTCGTGACATTCTCATGGGCGCACACAACGCTATGGGAATAGCACAGACACGTCCTGACCTCCAGCTTGCCTCAAAAAGTGGCAGAAAAACACCCCCAGGAACGATCTACTTCATTTCAGGAGCACAAAAAGACTTTAATGATGCGCTTTTAGACTGTGCCACCCCTCTGTCCTGGGTTGCTGTTGCAGCACTACCCGAGATTGGTTGGCAACGCTTAAGCGAACAAGGGCTCAATCTCGACAGGGTTGTCATTATTCCCGAACTGGACGTTCTCGGTGAAAGAGTGCTCTACATTCTGGCCTCTGCGATGGACATTCTGTGTGTGGGGGATGTTCCACTCAGTGCCCAAGGACGTAAACGCATTGCAGCAAAAGCTCGACAAAAGGGCTGCCTCATTCTCAGTGCAACCCCGTGGCAGGGACTCTCGCGTCCTTTCCCTCAAACCTCACAGGCAGTAGATGCGGCAGGGCATCTCTCTTCACGGATGGTGGGAACATGACCAGGGGAATACGGCGTTTTGTTCTTTGGGTACCTGACTGGCCCACAGCCTGCTTGATCCTAGGAACTCCTCCAGGCGCGCCAGCCGTCCTCGTTGAACGTGGTCGCATACACCACACCACTGTTGCTGCCCGCCAAGCGGGGGTGCGAACGGGGATGAGTACACGCACTGCTCAGCATCTGTGTCCAGAACTCCTGATGAGCAGCGCCGATCCTGACGCAGAAGCCGCTTACTTTGAAGAAATTGTGCAAGCCTGCGAAGAAAAGGTTGCCAATATTGCTGTATTGCGCCCAGGACTTGCCTGGGGCCCCATCGGGCCTCCAGCGCGCTGGCACGGCAGTGAAGAACAGGCAGCAGAAGAGATCATCGACTCAGTGAGTCAACGCACCGGGGTTGAATGCTTCATTGGAATCGCCGACGGAACACTGGCCCCCCTACTGGCTGCCCGCTCAGGAAAGATCATTCCTCCAGGTCAGAGTCAGACTTATCTTGCAGATCTCTCTCTTGAGCGTATTCCCTATCTTCTTCCTGGATATGGAGACATTTTCGCCCCGCTTATCGCCACTCTCAACAAACTCGGGATGAGTCATGTCCGAGATCTATATCGTGCCGATACTTACGCTCTGCGCTCTCGTTTTGGTCGACCAATGGAGTCCCTCCTGGCATGTGTCACCGGCTCAGATCTACACCTGGCTCACAGGCAACGCGCCTGTACCGAACTCACATTCTCATGCGGCATTGACCCTCCTGCATACCAGGTCGAACATGCGATCATTCCAATGCAGCGCATCGCTCAAGAAATCGCCGACGCTCTTGGCGCGCGTGGCGTGAGCGCCCAAAGCCTCAGGATCACTCTGCACAGTGAGGCCGGACAAACCCGAACCCGTACCTGGAATGGCTGCGATGCGCGCGATACTCACATTGTCCTTGAGCGCCTACGATGGCACGCTCAGGGCTGGATGACTCTGAATGACCTGTCTTCCGAAGACGCTCCCCGCGGCCCGCTCAGTGCGATTGATGTAATTGTCAGTGATTTTATTTCTGCCCCTGAAAGTGACTACCTGTGGGGAAAAGAAGCACGCAAAGAGGGCATTGACCGCGCCATCACGCAGATTCAGGCCCTACTCGGTGAAGATGCCGCCCTCAGCGTGACCCTCCAAGGAGGACATGATCCACGCAGCCGGACTCTTTTGCGCCCGTGGGGAAACAGCAAGGCAGGGGCAATCTCCTGTGAAGGAGAATGGGAAGGAGGCGTCACTCAAAACCCCGACACCCTCTGTCACCCTCCTATTCCCGCCACTTTATCGAGTGCGCAGGATCAAGAAAGCACAGAGGCGGAGGTACACCTTCTGACCCCCGGGCCCCTAGCCTCCTCACTTGCTCAAGGTAGTGCCTCTGGGCGAGAGCCCTGCCTACCCCCCAAGCCGGTGGTCGTCACCGCGCGAGGAGTGCTGAGCGCCATCCCAACTCACATGAGTCTTCGTGCACGCCCTCGCTCGGCCGCTCTGGCTCATTGGGAAAAAGACCACCTCTACGCCATTCAAAGTGTGAGTCCCCTGTGGGTTGTACGCGGCCGATGGTGGGACCAAAAGGATCACGACAGAACACACAGAGCCTACATGCGCGTCACAACAGAAAAAGGGCCGGACCTGCTTCTGATGTTTCGTGCAGGTCAATGGTGGGTTGAAGGAGCCTACGCTTAGAGCGCTAGGATGACAGGGACAACTCTTAAAGAAGGGGAGCCGAATGGCTAAGTTGTACTTCCGGTACGGAGCGATGAACTCAGGGAAATCAACCGCTCTGCTGCAAGTCGCTTACAACTATGAAGAACGAGGGCAACGTGTCCTTCTAATGAAGCCCCACATCGACATCAAAGGGGATAAGAACATCCTCTCGCGTCTTGGAGTTGCTCGCGAAGTTGACATTCTCATCGAAACAGAAGATTCCCTCCGCGAGCGCGTCGCCTGTGCCAGCGCCCAGGATGCGCAATCTCCCGAACATCCCCGGCCCGTAGCCGCCATTTTGATTGATGAAGCGCAATTCCTCACGCCCACGCAAGTAGACGATGCCCTGAGGCTAGCGGTAGAGGACAATATTCCCGTACTTGCGTACGGTATTCGCACAGACTTCAAAACCGTGGCTTTCCCGGGCGCTCGACGTCTTTTAGAAATCAGTCATTCCCTTGAGGAGCTCAAAACCATCTGCCGATGCGGCCGAAAAGCAATCTTCAATGGGCGTCGAATCGGAGACGCCTTTGTCTTCGACGGGAATCAAGTATCTATTGACGGTATCGACGCTGAATATGAATCCCTCTGCGGAGTGTGCTACCTCCAAGAATCCCACGGAGCGTTGGGGGAATAACGATCGACACCGCCCGTACTCCACGCCAGCAGGAGCTCTTGCACCTGCTTATGCGTCTAAGCGATGAAGACCTCAAAGCACAGGTTGGAAGCGTGCAATGGGGCCACGGTCAACGTGCCTTTCACCAGGGGCGAGTTTCCTCCTGCGAATGGGATGGGGACGCCGTAGCGGGTCGCATCCGAGCCGATGGCTTGGCCTACAGGGCTGTACTCGCCGCTCATGACGGTCGACTGCGTTCCCAATGTGCATGCCTTCTGGAAGGCGATTGCCAACACACGGTTGCGCTTTTTCTTCGGGCTCGGGAAACAGCTATTGCTCAGGAGCAACGCCTGCAGGTCAACGTTCAACATTGGCGTGAAGAACTCGATCTGCTGCTGGGGGGAAGTGGCGCTTCAGGTGATTCCCTTGCCCTTTACATTGAAGTCCGCGCACCCGGAGAAGAAATATGGCTCACCCCTATGCGTCCCGGACAAACTCGACGGTGGGTGACAAAACGAGCAAGTTGGACTGATCTGACATCTACCCAATGGGCATCCGTTACGGACGGATTAAATCCCACCCACGTTGCAGCCTTCCGAGACGGATACAGAATGTCACGGCGAGGCCGCCAATGGTTTTCTCCCGGAGAAGTGAGCCTGTCCTCCATAGGAGAAGAAGCTTTCAGTTGGCTACGACGTCTTCAGAGCATGGGCGTCACCCTGCTATGCGACACCCACGAATGGCAAGAGATCGTCTTAGAACACAAAGGACCCAGCTCCTTCTATTCCTTGAAGCGCACAACAGAAGGTATTACCCTCAGGCCGCAGCTACGTCCTGCCCCTCCATCACATGCTGTAGGCTTCCACGACCCTGATACCGGCCTGTTCATCATGGAGGGTGGTTGCCGCCTTCGCAGCCAAGACAGTAACGCAGAAGCCTGCCTCGAAGAACTGCCGATACTCAACATTCCTCACAGCGACGAGGCGGAGTTTTGGGCCTACCATCTTGAAAGTCTGAAAGCACGCTACGACGTGGAAGTCGATAGTGACGCGGCCGTAGAAGCCCCTCGAGTCTGCCTGAATGTCGCAACAAGTAGCAAGGAAAAGATTCATGTGACATGGGGACTCACCTATGTCACCCCACAGGGGCCAACTACCGTGCCTCTAGATCCAGACTTTTTGCGTGAAGGAGTCATTGACCCGCGTGTGCCGCCCCTCTTGGAGCATGTGCGACGCTCCATCTGCGCCAGCGATACTGAACAGCTCCTCAACATGAGCACAGAGAAAGTTGCGCAGCATACTCGCGCATGGGAACCTCTTGCCCTGCCCGCTTGGCGCGCTCCCGAACTCCTCGACATGTCCGATTCTCTCTCAGAACACCCGCATATCGTGTGGCAGATTGCCCCCGAGATCGCTGAACTCGTTGTCAGCGACACGCCTTTGGAACTCGCAATTGACCTCCAAGCGACACGCGACAACGACTGGTTTGATCTACAGGCCACCCTCAGCGTAGGAAATGAGAAGGTTCCCTTTGAACGCGTACTACGCGCCGTTGCCGCAGGAGAAGAATATCTTCACGTCAACGGCACATGGGTACGTATTGAATCCGAACGCATCGAAGAACTCCGGGACCTACTCGCGCAAGCTGCACTCATACACCCCACATCCACAGGGAAAGCTCGCCTTCAGCCCTGGCATGTCAGCCTCTGGGAATCAATCTGCGGGCTCTCCCACCACGCTACCGCCTCTCAACAATGGACCGAACGCATACAGTCTCTTCCTGGACGAGGCAGCATCGACCCACTTCCCCTCGCAGGCATCGACGCTCACCTATTGCGTTCCTACCAGCGCGCAGGGCACGAATGGCTAACGGGCCTCATGCGCTCCAATATGGGAGGGATTCTTGCCGACGACATGGGCCTGGGAAAGACCCTACAGATCCTCGCAGCTATCGCCTCATACAAGCAGCATCAGCTCACACTCTCCACCACTCATAGCACAACACCATCCACACAACCAGAAACAACTCCTTATAGCAACGCAGGCAAGGACGCGCGCACCCTTCCAATTCTGGTTGTCGCTCCCACCTCGGTCGTGGGAATCTGGGAGGCTGAATCACGCCGATGGTTCCCTCACCTCAAGATCGAAACAGTTACCACCACGCAGAAAAAAGCCCTACACGCCCTCACCCACATCCGAGAAAAAGCCGATATCGTCGTCACCTCCTACGCTGTCGCTCGACTCGATGCCTCCCTCTGGGCCGAACACCCCTGGGGCGGCCTCATCATCGACGAAGCGCAAATGGTGAAGAATCCCCGCACTGCGGCTCACAAAGCCCTCGCTGATCTCACAACACCCTGGTGCATCGCAGTAACGGGAACGCCCATAGAAAACTCCCTGACTGACATATGGGCCATTTCTCGCCTCACCTGCCCGGGGCTACTCCCACGCTGGACAGACTTCAACGAAGGCATGCGGCGGCCCATCGAACAGGAGCGCTCCACACGTCACCTGCAACGCTTCCACTCCCTCGTTTCCCCCTTCATTTTGCGCCGAACAAAAGAAGACGTTGCCGCAGACCTTCCTGAACGCAGCGATTTCCTCCTCGAAATCCCCCTCACCGTCGAACATCGACGTCTCTACGAACGCCACCTCACCCGCGAGCGCGCCCATGTGCTAGGGATTTTGCGCCACGGGCGCGCCAACCGGATGGAAGTGCTGGCCGCTATGACGCGATTGCGACAACTCGCACTCGACCCCGCCCTCGTTGACCGAGAACACGCGGATATCTCCTCAGCAAAAACAGACTTCCTTGTCGAACAACTCGAACAAATCGTGCCCGGCGGACACCAAGTACTCGTGTTCAGCCAATTCACCTCCTACCTGGCACGAATAGCTCGCGCACTCGCAGGCGCTGGAATCTCTTTCGTGCAGCTTGACGGCACAACTCGCCACCGGCAGGCAATCATCAATACCTTCCGCGAAGGCAAAGCAAGCGTTTTCCTCATCTCCCTCAAGGCAGGCGGAACAGGCCTTACCCTAACGGAAGCCGACTACGTCTACGTCATGGATCCCTGGTGGAACCCTGCCGCCGAAGAACAGGCCATCGACCGAGCTCACCGCATCGGTCAAGACAAGAAAGTCACGGTCTATCGCCTCGTCGCACAGAGCACCATCGAACATAAGGTTATTGCCCTTCAAGAACGCAAACGCGCCCTCGTTGATGCAGTCATGAGCGAAGAATCCTTCGGACAAAATCAGCTCAAGGTAGAAGATATACGCGCCCTTTTCGACTCCGTCTGGTAAGCGCCGCCCAATCTGCAGGCAGGAAAGCAGCGGATTCGGGGAGTATTTCTAACGGTCCTGTTTACGGCAGGAGCGCTACTTTCAGCCCCAGGCGCTCGCGGACCGTGCGCACAGCTTCTTCAAGTTTGCTCAAGGGGAAGGTGTGTGTCACAAGAGCAGAAAGATCAATCTCTTCGTTGGCGATCATCTGCACAGCTCGTCGATGGTCCTCGAAGCGAGCATTTGCACTTCCCACGATGCTGATCTCACGATAGTGGATGGCATTGGGATCGATGTCGACCGTGATTCCCTTCGGGAAACCGGCAAAGAAATCGATCGTTCCACCGGAACGCACACATTCCAAGGCGGGCGTGATCGCTTCAGAGGCGCCTACTGCAAGAATGGCGAGGTCTGCTCCCTGCCCTTCGGTTTCATTGAGGACAAAGTCTCGTAGGTCCTCGCCCGTCAGGGAAGTTGTCACGGTGGCGCCCATGCTGTGGGCAGGAGCGAGTCGCCCCTGCCTGCCGCAGGCGATCACCCGCGCACCTGCATGAGCGGCCAGAGCACAGTGCATCAATCCGATTGGCCCTGTGCCAATGACCAGCACGGTCATGCCAGCATCAATGGGACTACGTCGCTGCCCGTTTAAGCAGCAGCTTAAAGGCTCAGCCAGGGCCAAAAGCGGGGCTGGCACTTCCTGTGGAGGTGAGATCACGCATCCGCGTTCTAAAGCAGCGGCGGGAATACGCACATATTCTGCCAAACCGCCATCAAACTCATAGCCAAAGAGTTTCAGAGAATCGCAGAGATTCTCTTGTCCACGTCGGCAAGGTGGACACTGTCCGCACACCACAGCGGGGGAAACCGAAACCTGCTGACCAATATGCCAGTTCTTGACAGCGCTGCCGACTTCAGCAATGCGACCGGCAAACTCGTGTCCAAGAATGACGCCGGGGCGAACACCGGCAGTTTTTGTCCCATCCATCAAACGTAAGTCAGTGCCGCAAATAGTGTTGGCTTCGATGGCAACCAAAAGCTCATTGGCATCAATCGTGGGGCGGGGCACGGGCTCATAGCTCAAATGGCCAGGCCTATGAAGGACGGCAGCGTTCATCATCACTGTTCTAGCCTAGTAATTTCAGCGCATGAGGCAAAACAAAAACAGGGAATCGAACATATGTTCTATACTGTGGGGATGGGCCCCGCAGCTTACGCAGAACTTCACGCACACTCAGCTTTTACCTTCCTGGAAGGCTCTTCCCAACCTGAGGAACTTGTTGCTGCTGCCCGCAATGTCGGATTAGAAGCCCTTGCAGTCCTTGACGTCGACGGCATGTATTCGGCGATTCAAAGCGCAACGGCCGCACGACTTCAAGGGGTGCCCTATGTGCACGGTGCTGAACTGACCCTCGATCCGACCTATTTTGTTGACCTTCGCTTCAACGAGGCTCTTTCCCCCGGCTGGGGGCTGGTAAAAGGTGCTGATGAACCGGGTATTCGACTGCCGATTCTTGCTCAAACTCCTGAGGGATACACGCGTCTTTGCCGGGCTATGAGTGAGTACACCCTTTCTCACCCGGGGCAGCGCTTCTGCCGTCATTACCTGCCGACCTTGGCAGAACACGCTGGGGGCCAGTGGGCCGTGCTGACAGGAAGCGCACGAGGCCCCCTTCGCCGAGCGCTCCGCAGTGAAGGCATTGATGCCGCACGGAAAGTTCTTAGGGAGCTCATTGAGCTTTTTGGTTCTGAGAACGTGCTGGTGGAAAGCGTCTTGACGCCAACAGACCCCCCAGAATTAGCTGACACTCTTGCTGAACTTGCGCAGTGGGCGAAACTTCCCCTTGTCGCCACCGGGGCAGTGCGCAGTGCAACTCCCGCTGGTCAACACCTCGCAGATGTATTGACAGCAACGCGTCTGCACGCCACTTTGACGCAGGTGGAAGCCCACCTGCCTGCACAAGGGGCCTTTTTGCGCAGTGCTGAAGAAATGTGTGCCATCCACTGGCGTCATCCGCAGGCTGTCAGAACTGCTGCCGAATACGGGCGAGAGTTCGCCTTTGATCTACGACTTATTGCCCCTGAGCTCCCACGCGCATATGTACCCGCAGGTCATACGGACGCGACATGGCTCAGAGAGCTGACCTACCGTGGTGCTCAAGAACGCTATGGTACGCGCGAGGAACATCCACGGGCATGGCGCACTATTGATCACGAACTAGAAGTCATCGAAGCCCTCACATTCCCCGGATATTTTCTTATCGTCAAGGAAATCGTTGATTTCTGCGCTCAGCAGGGTATCTACTGTCAAGGGCGTGGCTCTGCAGCAAACTCAGCGGTGTGTTACGCCCTCGGAATTACCGCCGTAGACGCCGTCCAGCATCAGTTGCTTTTTGAACGTTTCTTATCAACAGGTCGCTCGGGGCCCCCAGATATTGACATTGACATTGAGTCTGAGCGCCGTGAAGAAGTCATCCAACATGTTTACGCTCGTTACGGACGAGAATATGCCGCACAGGTAGCTACAGTGATTAGCTACCGTGCTCGTTCAGCAACCTACGACGCGGCAAAGGCACTCGGCTTTCCTGAGGAAGTTTCTCGAGCATGGTCAAAGAATCGACATCGCTGGGAAGAAGAGGAAGCGAGCACCATCCAGCAGCTCACGCAGGAATCCCCAGCCGACACCGACAACAATCGTCGTGAGCAAAGGAACCCTAGCCCCACACATACCGCGGTCTCGATCTCTCAACTCCCGACACAGGTGCGCCGTGTTGCTGACGCTCTGAAACGTTTGCCTCGCCATATGGGAATCCACACCGGAGGGATGGTTCTGACAAAAACTCCAGTCTCAGAAGTGTGTCCAATTTCCTGGGCCGCCACCCCCGATCGCAGTGTCCTGCAATGGGACAAGGACGATTGCGCGGACGCTGGCCTTGTGAAGTTTGATCTTCTTGGTTTAGGGATGCTCAGTGCTCTTCGGCGTGGTTTTCAATGGATTGAATCCTTCGGTGAACGTGGGGATGAGGGAACGCCGTACTCTTTACATAATCTTCCTCACGAAGATCCTCGTATTTACGACCTGCTGTGTGCAGCAGATACGGTTGGGGTGTTTCAAGTGGAGTCGCGAGCGCAGATGAACACTCTGCCTCGTCTGCGACCGCGTTGCTTTTACGACATTGTTGTTGAGGTGGCCCTCATCCGCCCTGGGCCTATCCAGGGGCAGGCCGTTAACCCCTATTTGCGGCGTCGACGAGGTGAAGAAGCGATCACATACCTGCATGAGGCTCTCAAACCTGCCCTTGAAAAAACTATGGGAGTAGCGATCTTTCAGGAACAACTGATGCAGATCGCGATGGATGCAGCAGGTTTTACTCCTGCGCAAGCTGATGAGCTGCGTCGTGCCATGGGGTCTAAACGATCACCGGAACGGATGGCGGCTCTTTACCCCCTATTGGTTGAAGGGATGGCTGAGCGGGGGATCGGACAAGAAGTGGCCGACCAGGTGTATCGGCATTTGCAGGGCTTTGCTGAGTTTGGTTTTCCAGAATCGCATGCTTTTTCTTTTGCTCACCTGGTGTACTCCTCATCCTGGATGAAGGTCTACTACCCGGAAGTTTTCTATGCGGCGCTTCTTGCTTCCCAACCAATGGGTTTTTATTCGCCGGCTTCGCTTGTGCATGATGCGCGACGCCATGGCGTGCGTGTGGGGCGTCCTGATGTGAATCTTTCGCAGATAAAGGCCCATCCGCGATTGTGCTGTGAGGAACAAGACGCTGAGGAAAGGCGCTGGAGCAGGGGAGTGAGGGTGTCTTCCCGGTGGGAGTTGCGACTTGGATTGGACAGTATCGCAGGACTTGGCGAGGCCGCTCGCCGGATCGTTGACGCCAGGGGAGAGCATCCTTTCGTTGATAGTGCGGATTTAGCTCGGCGCTCTCGTTTAAGTCGGCATGAAATGGATTTGCTTGCTCAGGCTGGCGCTCTGGAGAGTATGGGAATCGAACGTCGTGCGGGGATGTGGGAGGCGGCACAAGTTGGGGGAGAGAAGGAAGAACAAGCAGTTCTGCCGGGATTGGAGCTTGTTGTCCCGTCTCCCCAGTTCGATGCCATGAATGGTGCTGAAGTTCTGGTTGCTGACTACGAAGCCATGCGCGTGACCCCGGAAAGTCACCCTATCGAGCATATTCGTCAGCGCTTAGATTCAAGGGGGGTCAGCAGGGCGGATCGCATCTGTCGAGGATTAAAAGGGCAAATCGTGAGTGTTGCCGGATTAGTTACTCACCGCCAAGCTCCTGCAACAGGGAAGGGGATTGTTTTTCTCTCCCTTGAAGACGAAACAGGTCTTATTAACATCACCTGCAGCGCGGGTATGTGGAAGAGATTCTCAACCGTGGGCCGAGAAAGCTCAGCATTGATCGTTCGGGGCATGGTTGAGGAAGGACATGGTGCGGTGAGTATCCTGGCACATCATATGGAGCCAATAGCAGGACGAAAGATGGTTCACTCTCGTGATTTTCGCTAACTAGGTCTAAGGGATGTTAGAGAAGAGCAAAGAGTATGCCAGACTATTGGTGTGTAGACATACTTTCTCATAAAGGGAGCTTAATATGTCTGCCGAGGTGACCATGAAATCTGGGGGAACTATGACTGAAGGACAACGAAAAAATCCGATCAATGAGTTTGACAACCAGCGCTCCAAGGCCTGGCGAGTATTTTTTGAGGCGTCGGGTCGCCTGCAAGGCATCCTTGAAGCGCGTTTGAAGAAGTCGTACAACGTTAGTCTGCCTGACTACAACATTCTTCTGGCGCTATGGGAGGCTGAGCTTCACACCCTGCGTATGGGGGAGATTGCCGAGAAGGTTGTCTACTCGCCCTCTCGAGTGACCTACCTGGTCAATAACCTCGTCAAGGACGGGCTCGTTGAACGAGTGCCAGCGGCAAACGATGGCCGAGGCTATGACGCAGTTTTGACAGAAAAGGGCGTCACAACAGTTCTGAAGGTGACTGAATTGCACCAAGAGACTGTGCGTGAGTACCTGCTTGATGGCATGACAGAAGAAGACATCGACCAGATTGTTCGCGTCTTCTTGGCCGTTGAGCGACGTCTGAAAAAGAGCGCTATCTGAGTGCGAGTGACTTTCTAACGAGCTCTCAGTCGCACTCTTCATGCGTCCGACGTGACTGACGCCACTGCCTTAATTAGTGGCTGAAAGTGCGTCGAAGTCGGGTTCAAACCCGAAGAAAACGCTCAAACCTGCGGAAAAATCGAAGAATACAGCCGATTTGGCGAAGGTGACCCCAAACGTGCTAATCTCTTACTCGCACACGGGGCCAGAACTTGTGACTGACTCGTGAAGTCACCTGCGCGGGTGGCGGAATAGGCAGACGCGCTAGCTTGAGGTGCTAGTCCTCATTATTCGAGGGTGGGGGTTCAAGTCCCCCTCCGCGCACTTAACTGAATAGGTGGGAAACCGCCAGTCAGTTGCGGCGACATGGTTTCGACCATGTCGCCGTTTTTCTTTTCTTCTGGTGAATCCACGCTGAACCGCATACCTGAGTCGGCTCAACACTCACCGAAAATAGCTGAGTTACGACACGCTGCTCGTGGAGATGACTCTTAAGGGAGGCACAATGCATATTGACGTGTGGGCCGATGTCACCTGCCCGTGGTGCTACCTGGGGGTGCGCCACCTACGCGGAGCACTCGCCTCTTTCCCTTATGCTGATCGTGTTGAGGTCGCACTCCATGCGTACTTCCTTGATCCAGAGCTTGACGTGCGCTGGGAAAAATCCCACGCCCACTACATGACGAACCGTCGAGGCTGGGACTTCCAAGAACTGCAGGCAGCATACGAGCGCCTGGACAAACTTGGTCGCGCTGAAGGGATTGTCTTTGATTGGGATCGCACTGTCGTTGCCCCCACGTCTAATGCCTTCCGTCTGATTGCTGCAGCGCGTGAAGAAGACCTCTACCGCGACCACACAACGGGGGCAGACACCCTCCACTTCAAGGTCTGGGAGGCAATCGCTCGCGCGCACTTGGAGATGGGCCTCGATATTTCCCATCCCGAGGAGCTTGTCGGCTGCGCTCAGGATGTCGGCATGGACCCTCACGATGCCCTCAGCGCTTTAGCGGACGAGGAATACGCCGCTCAGGCATTTTCCGACTACCAGATCGCCGTACAAATGGGTATTGAATCTGTGCCCACCTTCCTCATTAATCAACAATTCGTTGTCCAAGGTGCCCAACCTGTTACCGCTATGACGAATATGCTGACAACCGCTTGGAATACCACCCATGAAGGAGACCCCCGATGAGTCGAAACGGCCAAGTTGACGCACTTGAACCCCGCACCCTTATCGGTGAGCGCATCATCCTCGCGCCCTTGACGCTTGACGACGTGACGGATATGCACCATCACGCTCAAGACCCTGAAATTCCGCGCTGGACCACAGTCCCCAACCCCTACACCCGAGATATGGCCGAGGAATGGATCAAGGGAGCGGTTCAGGCCACTACCTGGGACAAAGGCGAGCCTATCTGGGCAATTCGTCAGAGTGGCGCGGGCACATTCATGGGTCTTTTCTCTCTGTTCCGCGCAGGCGACCGCGCCCACGAAGTCGCCTACTGGATTGGAAAAGAATTCCGCGGCCAGGGTTACGTGACCGAGGCTGTTAATCTTGTTGCCGATTGGGCATTTCGTGACCTTCATGCGGGTCGTATCCTCTGGCGTGCCAAGGTCGGAAACTGGCCCTCCTGGAAGATTGCTTGGCAATGTGGTTTCAAGCGCGAAGGCGTCTGGCGCGGTGTGACAATGGGGAATGAGGTTACCGACCAGTGGGCAGCGTCCTTGCTTCCTGGCGATACTCGTAGCCCTCGCACGCCGTGGGACGGGCCTGGCCCCGCAGCAGGCCAAGGGCCCGCACTTGATCCCTCGCAGCCGGGGGAACTGGTTGCCCAATTCCACCGCACCTACTCCATGCCTGACCGCCTGGCAGCAGGTGAAACGCCTACGGTGGACTACGAGCGCCTCAATATGCGTATGGGACTCATTGGCGAGGAATTTGCCGAACTCATGGGTGCTGTTTACGGGCCCCAGGCGCGTGCCATTACGGAAGAGGCTTTCGCTCGTGGCGTAGCCTCTGACGAAGGCTCACGCGACGTCGTAGAGGCAGCAGACGCCCTAGCTGACATGATCTACGTCATCTACGGCATGGCCCTCGAATCCGGCATTAACCTTGACGCTGTTCTTGCTGAAGTCCAGGCATCCAACCTCTCCAAGCTCATGCCCGATGGCTCCGTGAAACTGCGAGAAGACGGCAAAGTCCTCAAGGGGCCCGATTTCTTCCCGCCAAACGTGGCACGCGCCCTCGGCCTCGACAAATAGGAACGGCCCGAAACGGTCGTGAGGGATTCCGAGGCGTCCCCACGACCAAACAGGGAGGCAATAGCGTCATCATCCTCACACTACTGAGTAGGCCCTCAGTCATCTATTACGGATGGCACCTGACGTGAGATGATGGAGTGAGTTTTAAAGCAGACAGGAGAAACAACTGTGGCTCGTATCGTGGTGATTGGTGGCGGTTATGGCGGCATTACCGTAGCGAAGGGGCTTGACCCGCTGGCCGACGTCATTCTCATCGAACAAAAAGATCAGTTTGTTCACCATGCTGCCGCACTGCGCGCAGCCGTTGATGACGTGTGGGAAAACGCCATCTTCATGCCCTACTCCAACCTCCTTACCCGCGGCACCGTTATCCAGGGAACCGTCGCGAAGGTTGAAGGCACCACCGTTTACGTTTACGGTCAAGACCCTATCGAAGCTGACTACGTCATCTTCGCAACCGGGTCAACCTACCCCTTCCCCGCGAAGTATTCCTCCTCACGCGCTCAAGTTGCTAAAGCCCGTCTGGAACAGCTGCATGAGAACCTCGCCGCAGCCGAATCCGTGCTCATTGTTGGTGGCGGCACCGTCGGTATCGAACTCACCGGCGAGCTAGCCAGCGCCTTCCCCTCCCTCCAGATCACCATCGTGGAAAAAGCTGACGATCTGCTCTCCAACCCGGGTTACACCAATGAACTGCGCGAAGAAATCAAGGACCAGCTCAAGGAACTCGGCGTCCGCGTGATCACCGGAGCTGAACTGGCATACCTTCCGCCTCACAATGTCGGCGAACTCGGACACTTCACCGTTGCCACTAAAGACGGTGAAACCATTGAGGCTGACATCTGGTTCCAGTGCTTTGGATCCCGCGCAAACTCTGGCTACCTAGTTGGCACTGAATACGAGGCGCTTCTTCACCCCGATGGCACTTTGCGGGTCGAACCGACCATGCAGGTCACCGGACACGAGAATGTCTACGCCGTGGGTGACCTGACCGACGTGCGCGAATCGAAGCGAGCCGATGCCGCTCGTCAGCAGGCCCGCGTTGTCATCTCTAATATTGCTTCGCAGCTTTCTGGCGATGCACCCGAAGTGTCCTACCAGCCCACGAAGGAATGGGTCATTCTTCCCCTCGGGCCACAGATGGGTGCTTCGCAGCTTCTCGATGCCGATGGTGAAACCCGCATCCTTGGTATGGAAGAAACTGCGGAAATCAAGGGAACTGACCTGATGGTGTCGGTTATCCGATCGCAGCTCAACCTGCCCTGATCGATAACAGATAGGCTGCTTTATGAGCCCCCGGTCACACCGGGGGCTCATGTGCAGGTAGGCTTATGTCTATGGGTACTGAACCGCGTAAAGCACTCGATGAGCTTATTGAAGCCTTCCGACTCCACTTTGAGGTGGCGAACTCTGATGTCGATAGTGACTCAGACGAGTTGCTTGACGCTGAGGAACGCCTATCGGACGCATTTTTCACCTACGATGACATCCTCTTCACAACACTCGGTATTGAATTGCCCTTCGACATTGTTGATGAGGATGATTTTGAGGATGACTTCGACGAAGATGACCTCGACGACGATGACCTTGACGAGGATGAAGACGACGATCTTCTCATCATTGAGGTTTAAGCCTTCGGGGATACTCCGACTGCTTCCTTGATCGCCGCGCGTTTATCGCGTGGCGATTTCCGTGAGTACCTGACGAATCTGTCCAGGCAGAGGCTCCGTTGACCCTCCAAGAATCTGCTCCAACTGGCGTAGAGTACGCGGCCCGACAATCGTTGATGAAACTCCCGCGAGGTCACGGACCCAGGCCACAGCAACATCAAGTGGCGTCCGCCCCAAGCCTTCAGCAGCCCGAACGACCGCTTCAACAATGCCCAGGTGTTCTCCGCTGAGCGCCCACTCCACAAGGTGATGAAGATGCGCCGAGGCAGCCCGCGAATCCGGCGGAGTCGAATGGCGATACTTCCCAGTCAACACACCTCCGGCCAAAGGTGAATGGGCCAGCAATCCAAGGCCCTCCTTCTGCGACAGATGGATGAGGGAGGCGCCGCGCGGGTATGTCAGTAAAGAGACATCCTCTTCGCAGGCAGTTAAGGGTGCTTTCCCAGCTCCGTTGACATATCCGCAGGCCCAGGCCGTATCCCAGAGCCCACGGTGAGACATACCCAAATAGTGCACAGTGCCTCGCTCATGGAGAGCAACTGCAGTATCTACCGTTTCTTTTAACGGTGTGACGTGATCTGGACCTGTGACAAGAAGATCAAGGTAGGGCGTATCCAATACGCGACGAGCAGTATCCACGGCTCGCAGCAAGGAAGCACGCGAAGCAGCAGGTGAAGAAACATCGCTATGCACAGGGGATAGCCCTTCACGCAGCGCAATGACAATACGGCTACGCTCGACTTCTTTCAGGGCTATGGCAAGTGTCTCAAGAGCTGCGCCGTCACCATAGGAAGTGGACACCTCAACGAGGGTGCCGCCCGCATCAACGAAGGCAGCAAGCATGTCAATTGCTTCATTTTCCTGTGTATCACGGCCCCACAATAAGGTCCCTAGTCCAAGGTTAGAAACAAACAAACCTGAGTATCCACAGCGGCGAGAATCCATGTCACTACCGTAATGGGTATTACGCCACTAAGCGGGTAATCATCGCGCAGACAGACAAGATTCTTCAGGGCGGAGCGTAAAGTAGAACGCATGAGTTGGCTCGATGCAATCATTCTTGGCCTCGTTCAAGGCCTCACGGAATTCCTTCCTATTTCCTCATCCGCACACCTGCGTATTGTCAGTGAACTACTCGGAATTACTGATCCAGGTGCAGCTTTTACCGCCATCACCCAGATTGGCACCGAGCTTGCGGTCCTCATTATCTTCTGGAAGGACATCGTCCGAATCCTCGGTGCATGGTTTTCCTCCATGCCGTGGGTACCCGCCGCCAAGCGCACAGCTTCCTCGAACCCTGATGTTCGCATGGGATGGATGATCATTGTCGGCTCGCTGCCGATCGGTATTCTGGGCCTTCTTCTTCAAGACTGGATTGACACGACGTTCAGGAACCTGTGGATTACCGTTGTCATGCTTGCCCTGTTTGCTGTGCTCCTTGGATGGGCTGACCGCCACGGGCCACGCACCAAATCTCTTAGCACCATGTCGTGGAAGGATGCCGTCCTCTACGGTTTCGCTCAGGCAATGGCGCTTATCCCCGGCGTGTCTCGTTCGGGAGGAACCATCACGATGGGGCGTTTTATGGGCTATTCCCGCCCTGAAGCAGCACGCTACTCCTTCCTCCTCGCCCTCCCTGCCGTTTTCGCCTCGGGCTTCTACAAGGTTGCTAAGGTTGCCACAGGCGGCGACTATGTTGAGGTTGGCCCCACGATCCTGGCTACTGTCGTAGCTTTTGCCATCGGGTACGCGGTCATTGTCTGGTTCCTCAAGCTCATCTCGACCGGCTCTTTCGCACCCTTCGTCTACTATCGTTTGGGCCTGGCGGCAGTAATTACTGTTCTTCTTGTCACCGGTGTTCTCTCGCCTGTCTCCACCGCAGTAGGAGTCTAAGTCTCGTGTCCGTGCACCTTCCCGCCGCTGTCCTTTTAGATCAAGACGGCACAATTATTGACTCTGAGCCAATTTGGGATGAGGTTGAATTCGAGCTCACCCGCGAGCTGGGCGGCACTCTCACCCCCGAGATTCGCCAGACCTTTATAGGCGGACCGCTTGATGCCACCGCACGCACCATTATCGAACTCACGGGTACCTCGGTCAGCCAAGACGAGATCGAGCATGAGATCGTCGAACGTGTGGCCCGCACCATCCACACACGAGGTGTCCGCTGGCTTCCCGGCGTTGCTGACTTCCTGACCCGAATGAGGAGCTTGGGTTTGCCCATTGCCGTCGTGACAGCCTCTTACCACCGCATCGCTGATGCGGTCATGGCAAATGCTCCTGTTGAAGGCATCACGCTCATGGTTGCCGGCGATGACGTGGAGCGCCCTAAGCCGGACCCGGCTGGCTACCTATTGGCTGCTGAACGCCTGGGAGTCCCCCCAGAAGACTGTGTCGCGGTGGAGGATTCCTTCCCGGGGATGCGTGCGGCCGTTGATGCCGGGGCGCGCACGATTATGGTGCCAGGTATGCAACACCTCGAACTTTTCCCTGGGGTGAGTCGAGTGAGGTCCTTGGCCGATATTGACGCTGACCTTCTTAGTCGTGTCATGTCAGGAGAGAGCGTCGATTTGAGTGACGTTGCGGCTTGAACTCCGATAAGGAGCCCGTGGCTTAGCTCGCGCGCGTCTGGAGTAGCTTTTCAATTCCATCCTCTGGCAGAGGAGGGGTCGTCCCGCCAAAGAGTGGGCAGGCTGCACGCACACCGCACCAGTTACACAGCGGATTTTTCCGAGGCGCGAAGGCCCCGCGGCGCGCATCGGCTTCAATGGCGTCCCAGAGGCGTGCGATCTCGAAACGGAAACGTTCAATGTCGGCGGCTTCAGGATCAAAGGTTAGAACCTGACCAGACTTGAGATAGAGCAGTTGTGTCCGAGCCGGAAGGCGATCTGTGAGCTGAAGTAGCAGCGCGTAGAAACGCATCTGAAAGAGTGCATCTTCCTGGAAACGTGGAGAGGGCGCACGCCCCGTCTTGTAGTCCACCACACGCAAAGCCCCATTGGGCGCCCGATCAATGCGGTCAATGAAGCCGCGCAGGCGCACGCCTTCGGGGGTGTGAGCAACCACATGGCTTTCACGCCCGTAGGGTTCAAGCCAGCGCGGATCTTCGATACGGAAGTAATGATCGACCATGTCTCTGGTCTGTGCCATCCACTCACTGAACTCTTCGACGGTGGGAAAGAGCGCACTGACCTCGTCATTGTTCTCTTTCATTGCCTCCCACAGCGGAGTGACCAGCTCCTGGGCAGCTTCACGAGTGCGTTCTGCAGCGGGCGCATCGTAGAGATTCTCTAGGACAGAGTGGACGAGTGTGCCTCTTGCCGTGGCCTGGGTGGGAGGTTCTTTCATGCGATCCACCACATGAAGCCGGTACTGCAACGGACAGCGTTGATATTCCTTGGCCCGAGATGCTGATAGGGCTGGCCGCCAATCCTGCCCCACTTCTGCACCACCCCGCACACCCGGAGCCTGCAATTGCGGGGCCTGCGTGGAGGCAGCAATGGGCCCAGCGGATACCGAAGCTGGGGAAGAAGAGAGAGAAGAGTCGGCGGTGGTGGAATCAGTCATGGACTAACCGTAACCGGTTCCACCCGAAACAGTGTGATTCTCACAGGCCTGGAAGACGAAGAAAGCGGTAGGATCGTCAAACGATGAGCATCGAATCAAATACCACCAGCACTCGTCCTCTTCTTGGTCAAGACGCGCGCCGCGGCCCCCTGCGTGAGGGGGACCGCGTTCAGATCCGCGACCCGAAGGGACGGCTTCATACGATCGTCCTCCAAACCGGCGGACGCTTCCAAACCAACCGTGGCACGCTTTTGCATGACGAGGTGATCGGCCGCCCCGATGGACAGGTAATCCTCACGCCCGAAGGTAAGCAATTCCAGATCCTGCGCCCCCTCCTGTCGGACTATGTCATGTCCATGCCGCGTGGCGCCGCAGTGGTCTACCCCAAGGATGCTGGAACCATCGTCCAAATGGGAGATATTTTTCCCGGTGCTCGCGTTGTTGAAGCAGGTGTCGGCTCTGGCGCGCTCGCCATGTCGCTGCTGAGCGCAGTGGGGGAGCACGGACACCTGATTTCTGTTGAACGTCGTGAAGAATTTGCTGAGATTGCACGCGGGAATGTCGACCTGTGGTTTGGCCGCCCCCACCCCGCGTGGGATCTGCGTGTTGGAGATGCCGCAGACGTCCTGATGAGTCTTGAGGCGGGGTCTGTTGACCGTGTTGTCTTGGACATGCTGGCCCCGTGGGAGAATCTCGAAGCCGTTGCTCACGCGCTTACTCCCGGTGGTGTGCTCCTGTGCTACATCGCCACCGTCACTCAGATGTCTCGTCTCGTTGAGGATCTACGGTCAACGGGCGATTTTACCGACCCTATCGCGTGGGAAACGCTCCAACGTGAGTGGCACCTTGATGGCCTCGCGGTACGCCCCGAACATCGAATGGTCGCCCACACGGGCTTCCTTCTCACTGCGCGTCGCCTTGCCCCCGGCGTTGATCCGCAAGAGCGCGACGTGCGCCCTGCGAAGTCTGCGGAAGGGCTTGACGGCATGTGGGATAACGAGGACGGCTGGTCAGACGAGGCCGTCGGCGCCCGCGTTCCCTCCGATAAGAAACTTCGGAAGGTGCGCCGTGACCTCAAAGCGAAGGTCGACGTCCTTGTCGCCGTTGATGAAGTGACGCCCGAGGGCACCACGCCTCGTGTAGAGACTGACGCAGAGGAAGGCCGAAATAATGAGTGAGGATTTCCTTGCCTCCCAGGTCGAGGACCTCAAAACTCGACTGATCTCTCAAGAGGAGAAGAACACTCGGCTAGCGGCTGCTTTGAGCACCGCTCGTAATCAGCTGGCCGCCATGCAACAGCAGGTGCGTCAGATTAACCAACCGCCGCATAACCTCGCCATTTTTGTCAGTGCTGATAGCGATGGACGCACCATCGAAGCTATCGTGCAAGGGCGCCTTATGCGCCTTGCCGTGGCACCTCAACTTGACCTCTCGTCCCTGTCAGCCGGCCAGCTTGTTCGTGTGGATGACAAGCTCATTGCCGTTGCTGCTGATCGTTTCCCACGCACGGGTACAGTCGCCACCGTCCTTGAACCTGTCGGTTTGGATCGGGTACTTGTTGGCGTCGAGGGCGGCGCCGAACACCTCCTGACCCTGGCAGGCCCGCTTCGTCATGGGAACTTGCGATCGGGGGATTCTGTCATTACCGATCTGCGCTCGGGCTATGCGTTTGAACGTATCGTGCGTTCTGACGTTGAAGCATTGCTCACCCCCGAGGTTCCTGACGTGTCCTATGAGGACATTGGTGGCCTGGCCTCGCAGATTCAGCAGGTACGCGACGCTATTGAGCTACCCTTCCGCCACCCGGAACTGTATCGCGATTATGGACTGCGCCCACCTAAAGGCATTTTGCTGTACGGCCCGCCAGGATCGGGAAAGACCCTCATTGCTAAGGCTGTTGCGAACTCATTGTCGGGGAAGGGCGCGGGTCAGCGCACCTACTTCCTGTCGATTAAAGGCCCTGAGCTGCTGAATAAGTTTGTGGGTGAGACGGAACGCCAAATTCGCGCGATCTTCTCTCGCGCCCGTACTTTGGCCAGCTCTGATGTGCCTGTTGTCATCTTCTTCGATGAGATGGAAGCCCTGTTCCGTACACGCGGCACCGGTATTTCTTCCGATGTTGAGACCATGATCGTCCCTCAACTCCTGGCGGAAATGGACGGCGTGGAATCCCTCGACAATGTCATCATTATCGGCGCCTCCAATCGCGCTGACATGATTGATCCTGCGGTACTCCGCCCCGGACGACTGGACGTGAGGATCCGTGTTGAACGCCCCGATCGCGAGGGTGCGCGTGACATTTTCTCGAAGTACCTCACCCCCGATCTGCCGCTACGCGCTGACGAGGTTGCCTCCGCAGGGTCGGTAGAGGCCGCTTTGAATGCCATGACCGAGGCCGCAGTTGAACGCCTCTACGCTCGCACTGAGGACACCGCACTCTTTGATGCCACGCTGTCCACAGGGGCGCGGATGCGTATTCACCTGGCTGATATTGTCTCCGGTGCCCTTATCGCAGGTACTGTTGAGAGGGCGAAGAAGAATGCCATTAAAGATGCTCTCCACGGGCGTGGACATGGTCTGGCTGTAGCCCACCTGCTTGATGGTGTTGCTGAAGAAATGCGTGAGTCAATGGAATTAGCTGCCTCGCAATCGGCAGAAGAATGGTCGCGCACTATTGGTATGAGGGAGGACATTGTTGGCATCAGCCCTCTCGCGGCACGAGTGAGCGACGGTCAGAGCAGGAGTCATGAGGAAGTCCAGGCATGAGCGTCGATAGGATCATCTCTACAGAAACCGAATACGGTGTCTACCGACCTGGCGACGTCTACGCCAACCCCGTGGCGCTTTCTTCCCACGTCGTTGCAGCTTACGCTCAGGTGTCTCGCGACAATACTCCGGCAGCAGGGGCGCCGCCCGTGCGCTGGGATTACACCGCAGAAGATCCGCTCAATGACTTGCGCGGCTACCGCATGGACCGGGCAGCAGCCCACGCCTCTCAGCTCACTGACGATCCCTATCACCTGGCACCTTCAGGGGGCAGTGAAGAGATCGCGCGTCCAACCCCTGAAGAGCTGGCACTGCCCGCAGCAACCGCAACGGTTCTGACCAATGGTGCTCGCTTGTACGTCGATCACGCGCACCCTGAGTACTCCGCGCCGGAAACACGTGGCCCGCGAGACGCTGTTCTGTGGGATCGTGCGGGCGAGGTTATTGCGAGACGCATGATGGAACAGGCCCACGCTCAGGGCCACGAGAACATTGTGCTGGTGAAGAACAACACTGATGGTAAGGGAGCCGCCTACGGTACCCATGAGAACTATCAGATGCAGCGTGATACGGATTTGGATGACATCATCCGCGGCCTTACTCCCTTCATGATTACCCGCCCGGTGACGTGTGGGGCGGGCCGCGTGGGTATCGGACAGCGTAGCGAAGTTGCCGGCTTCCAGATTTCCCAGCGTGCTGATTTCGTGGAGAACGAGGTTGGGCTCGAAACCACCTTTAATCGGCCGATTATCAACACCCGTGACGAACCCCACGCTGACCCGCGTCTTTACCGTAGGCTGCATGTTATCGGCGGGGACGGCAATATGTTTGATTGCTCAGCCTTCCTGCGTTTTGGCACCACGGCCCTTGTCCTGTGGGCGATCGAGGCAGGCATCGGGCTGGAATGGGAGGCCCTCGCTGTCTCCGACCCCGTCCAGGAAACCTGGGCGATTAGCCATCATCCCGACCTTGACTACCGAGTAAGTACGGCCGGAGGGCGTTCCTACACCGCCGTTGAGCTCCAGCTCCTCTACCGTGATCTAGTGCTTGCCACCTACGAACGCATGGGAATCGCACCAGACCCGGCAGCGCAAGAAGTTCTTGATCTGTGGGGGAGCGTATGTGAGCGTATGCGCTCGGATCTCTTCTCTGTTGCCACCGAGGTTGAATGGGTCGCCAAGTATCAGTTATTTGGACGTCAACGCGAACGACTCGGTGTGGACTGGGACGACCCGCGCATTGTTGCCATGGACCTGCAGTGGGCAGATCTGCGGCCCGGTCGCTCCCTTGTTGCTCGCCTCGATGCTGCTGGACGAGTTCGCCGCCTCTTCACCCCTGAAGAGGTTGAGGCCGCCGCCGATACCGCCCCCACCAATACTCGCGCCCACCTGCGGGGCATGGCCGTCGCTCAGGTACCTGGCTTGGTGAAAGCATCGTGGACCTCACTCGTTGTGGACGATCCTGCCCGTGCTGGTCTGGTCAGACGTCCACTACCTGACGCCCTCGATACCGATCCGGCGTTGGCCGATCTACTCCGTTCTGGCACCATAATTGAGGGAAACGCCTGAGGGCCTCTTCCCCCAGGCTTTCCACCATTTTTATCTGAAGGAATAAACGTGGCTCAAGAACAGCTCTACGGCGGTCCCGCCGACTCCGACAACGACGACGAATTTACCGCCGGGCACGTCCAAACCCAGGCAACCTCCATTGATGATCTCCTTGACGAGATTGACACCGTCCTCGAGACCAACGCCGAAGCCTTCGTTCAAGGCTTCGTGCAGAAGGGCGGTCAGTGAGATGAGACGGCGAGTCTTCGGCATCGAAACGGAATATGGACTGACAGCGGCCTCCACCACAGGAGGGCCGCCCCCCATTGATGCTGAAGCAGCAGCTCGCTACCTCTTCTCGCCCCTGCTCAATGCAGGGCGCACCTCTAATCTATTCACCCGCAACGGTGGCCGCCTCTACCTTGACGTGGGCTCACATCCCGAGTACGCCACCGCCGAATGTGACCGCCTGGAGGACCTCCTTGCACAGGTGCGAGCAGGCGGCCAAATGCTCGTTGACCTTTCCCTTGAAGCCGCGCCCCTCATGCGCGCTGACAATGTGGAAGCCTCCTTGCACCTCATTGCGAATAATCTTGACTCTCAGGGCAACTCCTATGGATGCCACGAAAACTACCTCCTGCACCGCAGGCGCGACTTCCGTGAGGTAGCTGACGCCCTCGTCGCCTTCTTCATCACACGCCAGATCCTCGTGGGATCTGGGCATATTCGTACAGACTCGCCCACCGCCGCCTACTGCTTCTCGCAACGCGCGGACCAAATGTGGGACGCTGTCTCATCGGCAACCACACGCTCGCGTCCGATTATTAACACCCGCGACGAACCCCTCGCTGATTCAGGCTCCTACCGAAGAATGCACGTGATCGTAGGGGACACGAATATTGCCGAGCCGACCACAGCACTGAAAGTGGGTGCCACAGAGCTTCTTCTCACCGCTGTCGAGGACGGCCTGCGTATTCACGACCTCGCCTTGGCCGACCCGATGCGCGCTATCCGCGAAATCAACAATGATCTCAGTGGAACCGTCACCCTTGAGCTCACTGACGGCCGCATGATGACAGCCGTACACATCCAGGATCAGATTCGCCAACGCGTCATCACTCGACTTGAGGGCACTGAGCTCAGTTCTATGCACCGCTACGTTCTTGATCTGTGGAACCGAGGTTTGCGTGCCATTGAAAGCGGTGATTGGAGCAGCATTAACACGGAACTCGATTTCGCCATTAAGAAGAGACTTCTTGATTCCTACTGCGCCCGCACCGGCGCAGCTTTGAACGATCCGCGGGTTGCTCGGCTGATGCTCATGTATCACGAAATCACGCCCGGGGGCATGGTGGAGAAAATGGAAAATAGCGGCATGATGAAGCGCCTCACCACCGCCCAGCAGGTGCGTACCGCCATGACAACTCCACCTGCGACTACCCGCGCTCACCTGCGTGGGCGCGCCATTGGGGCCGCACAGGACGCCCGAGCCGATTTGGCTGCGGACTGGATGCACCTACGCCTTGATGACGCTTCCGTGGTCCCAATCGCTTTACAGGACCCGTTGAGTAATGAAGATCCCCGCGTCGATGCTCTCATCGATAGGATCCATGCCCATACCCCTCTTTTGCCCGCATAACCATGACCCCTGATCCTCAACACACGGAGCAGCCGACTGGGAGTAGGCGGCCTGAAATCCCTCATCTTCCCTCTCGAGCTGAATTACACCAACGGCCTCGGGCAGGAGGGCGGCTATCGACCCCGGATCGGCAGTCCCCAACCGGCGATCCTCGCCCCTTGAGTGAGGGCCGCAAATACGCCATCACCCTGCCGCCGCCCTCACGGATGCTCAGCATCGTGGGACTCGTTGTGACACTGCTGGTGATTGCTCTTGTCGTGTGGGGTCTTCGTGGGACTTCTCCCCAGACGGAAGGGAACGAGGTTGCGAGCGGCGTCAGCCCTGTCCAGGGGGAACAGTCGACATCAACAGTTTTCGACCTGATTAAAGTATCCGGCCGTGTGGGGGCTACCCCCGTGCTTAATCTGACTGCTCCCATTGAGATGAAGGGCTCAAAACGTCGGATCTACGAACAGGGAAATGGGCGCTCTATTGCCCACAACACCCCTGTCCTTGTCGCTATCACAGCCTTCGATGGGCAAAGCGGCAGCGTTCTTAACCCTTCGGGAAGGGCACGTCTTCTTGTCGGACATGCGGATGCAGCAACACTTGGGGAAGACCTGCTGTCATCAGTCATTGGTCTATCCGAGGGCAGCAGAATCATCGTTGTCCGCTCGCTCAATCCCAATGCCACAGCACCGGGAGCCTCGTCAGCGGTAGAGATCGACGTCGTTGATATTTTGCCAGCCATTGCAACCGGTGTCGTTCAGGAGGGGGCCAATGGAGAGCCTCTCCATGTGGAGATGGGGGATGAAGGACCGGTTATCTCTCATGGCCCAAATGTTCCCTCTGGCCTCACCACGCAGCTTCTCTTGAAAGGTGAGGGCGCTCAGGTGAACGAGGAAGACAATGTCGTTGCTCAGTACATTGTCATGGGTTGGAGTGACGGCATCCAACGACAGAGCACATGGTCAACCGGTGTTCCTGAACTCATTAATTTGAAGGACGCTATGCCTGGCATCAGCCAAGCACTCATTGACCAGCGCGTTGGCTCGCGAATCGCAGTTACTATCCCACCGGATCTTGCAACGGGTGATGACAGCCTTGCTGTCGTCATTGACATTCTCGGTACTGAACCGGCTTCGCTCGCTGACACCATTCCGCAGTCAGACGGAGGAGTGGACAGCGACCAAAGCGGAAGTATTCACTCCGCACCACGCTGATAGGTCCTATCGCTGGGTTGTCTTAGCTGGGCTGTCTCATTTACGGGTGGGCACGAGTGACGTATGTGGGAAACTAGAGGAATGTTGCGATGGCTAACTGCAGGTGAATCCCACGGCCCGGCGCTGGTCGCCACAATTGAAGGCGTGCCCTCTGGGCTCACTATCACAACCCAAATGGTCCGTGACGCTCTTGCGCGCCGCCGTCTGGGGTATGGACGTGGCGCACGCCAGAAATGGGAACAGGACGAGGCCACCATCCTTGGCGGCGTTCGTCATGGCGTGACCACAGGGGCTCCCATCGTTATCCAGATCGCGAACTCCGAATGGCCCAAGTGGCAGACGGTGATGTCAGCCGATCCTGTTGATCCAGCCGATCTGTTGATTGATGCTGGCACTGGTGACGAACGAGAGGTCGCCCGCAATAAACCGCTCTCGCGTCCTCGCCCAGGCCACGCCGACATGGCGGGTATGCTCTCGTATGATCTGCCCGACGCCCGTCCGATTCTGGAACGCGCAAGTGCCCGCGAGACTGCTGCCCGCGTTGCCCTGGGAGCCATCGCGGAGGCGATGTGTGAACAGATTGCCGGTATTCGCCTAGTCAGCCACGTCGTGGCCGTCGCTGAGCAACAAGCACGGCACATGAGCTTGCCTCGCCCAGAAGATGAAGCTGCGCTCAACGAATCCCCTGTGCGCACCTGCGATGCGGAAGCTGAAGCCCGTTTCATCAGCCGCATTGATGAGGCAAAATCGCAGGGAGACACCGTTGGAGGCGTCGTCGAGGTTGTCGCATGGGGGGTTCCCATTGGTTTGGGCACGCACGTCCAAGCTGATCGCCGTCTGGATACACGAATTGCCGGGGCACTCATGTCCATCCAGTCGGTGAAGGGGGTGGAAATTGGAGATGGTTTCGCCCAAGCTGCCCTTCCTGGATCCCGTGCTCACGATGAGATTATCCGCGACACCTCCGGCAATCTCACCCGCGTTTCCAACCACGCCGGGGGGATTGAAGGCGGTATGTCCAACGGGCAGCCGATTGTTGCTCGCGCTGCTTTCAAACCGATCTCAACGGTGCCGCGCGCTCTTCGTTCAGTCGACATGCGTACCGGTGAAGAAGCCACGGCGCTTCACCAACGATCGGATACCTGTCAGGTGGTTCCTGGCGCGTTGATTGCCCAAGCAGAAGTAGCTCTGGTGCTGGCGGATTTACTGAGCACGCACGCTGGCGGCAATTCCGTCACCGAGGCGAAGCGCAATCTTGAGTCTTACCAAGCCCGAATCCACGAGAGGATCACCTGGGATGACTGATACTCTCCAGCCCGCCTCGATGCCAGTAGTCTTTATCGGCATGCCGGGAAGCGGCAAATCAAAGGTGGGGCGGGGCGTTGCCGCTGAACTGGGCGTTGAATATGTCGACACGGACGCCCTCGTGGAGGAACGCCACGGCCAAACAATCGCTGATATCTTCGCCAACGAGGGCGAAGATGCGTTTCGCCGTTACGAGGCCGATGCCGTTGCCGCAGCTCTAGACACAGCTTCCGTTATCTCCTTGGGCGGGGGAGCGGTGACCACTCCTCGGGTGCGCGAGCTTTTGAGCGGCCATACGGTGATCCATATTGATGTCGCTTTGGAAGAACTGGTGCGTCGCACAGCGGGTAAGGAACACCGCCCACTCCTGCGCGACGATCCTGCTCGGGTTCTTGCTGAGCTGTTGGAAGCTCGCGGGCCACTGTATGAGGAGGTGCGTACCCACCGCATCACCTCGGATTCCTCGCCGGTAGGGGACGTTATTGCTCAGGTGTGCGACCTACTGGCCCCTATGACAGTCATTGAGGTTGGGGGAGAGTCCGCCTATCCAGTTTGCATTGGAGCTCGTCGACCGGCACACCAGATTTGTCGGGTGTTCTCGCCTGCCACCCAGCGTCTGTTGATTGTTCATCCTGATGGGTTATCCGACTATGTTGCGGATATTGTCAGTGATTGTGAAGCGGCAGGATACTTGTGTGCAACGATGACTCACCCCGATGGTGAGGCTGCGAAAACCGTTGAGGTGCTTGCCACTGGCTGGGACGCTGCGGCGCAGGCGCGACTTTCACGCCAGGATGCGATTATTGGTGTCGGCGGGGGAGCAACCACCGACCTTGCTGGGTTTATTGCCGCCACATGGCTGCGTGGTATTGATGTCATTCAGGTTCCTACGACGGTGCTCGGCATGGTTGACGCTGCTGTGGGGGGGAAGACAGGTATTAATACGCTGGCTGGAAAGAATCTGGCCGGTGCGTTTCACCCGCCGCGGGCTGTCATTGAGGATTTGCGAGTCCTGACCACCTTGCCCGCCGAGGACGTTCGCGCAGGTTTTGGGGAGATTATTAAATGCGGATTTATTCGAGATCCGCAGATCCTTACCCTCTTGCGAGAGAATCCCGACGCTGCTCGTGATGTGACATCGTGGCACATGCGTGAATTGATCGCGCGCTCTGTGCAGGTCAAAGCTGATGTAGTCAGTGCTGATTTAAAGGAATCAGGTTTGCGTGAAATCCTCAACTACGGACACACTCTTGCCCACGCCATTGAGCGCTGTGAGAACTACCAGTGGCGCCACGGTGAGGCAGTCGCCGTTGGCTGCGTTTTTGCCGCTGAATTAGCCCACTCTCTGGGCATGCTCACCGAGGCAGACGTTGACGCACACCGAGAAATGTTCGAACTGGCGGGTCTTCCCACAAGCTATAGCGGTGCTTCTTTGGAGGCACTCCTTGGCATCATGATGTCGGACAAGAAGGTGCGTGGCGGAACTTTGCGTTTTGTTCTTCTGGAAGGGCTACACAACCCGCGTACTGTCGAGATCACTGCCGAGCAATTGCGTGTGCCCGCACGAAAGGTAGGAATCCATGTTGACTGAGGATTCATCGGCAGTACTCCCACAGCCAGCGCGTTCGGTCATTCTCATCGGTGCGAGTGCGACGGGGAAAACCAGCGTGGGCAGGGATCTTGCTGCCCAGCTCCTCGTAGATTTCTTGGACCTTGATGATCTTGTGGAAGAAGCATTGGGGGCGTCTATGGACGCACTCGTGATCGACGATCATCCTGAGCTCGTCCCCACTCAAGAGCGTCTTGCCTGTGAACTACTCCGTCAGGAGCGTCTGAGCGCCGATGGGGGAGCGGTGATCGCCTTAAGTCCGAGTGTGTCAATCATGCCGACGGTGCTGGGTGCCGTGCGTGAAGCGCGCGAGAACGGCCACCTTGTTGTTGAGCTGTATGCCTCAATGAGTGAGATCGCCCGTCGGACGGGCTTGAATGCGCCGCGTGCGGTCGCTCTGGGTGCTCCGCGAGCGATACTGGCTCGCCTCATGGAGCAGATGCGCCAGATCCACGGCGATGTCGCGCAGGTGAGTGTGGACACTGTTGGCCGTAGCACTGACATCATTAGCCAGGAAGTACGCAATTCGTTGTAGAATTGCGGCCGTTCCGTATTTTCCTCTAACAGAAGGTAGAACCGTGGCGACTACGAATGATCTCAAGAATGGCATGGTGATGGTGATTGAGGGCCAGCTGTGGCAGGTCGTCGAATTCCAGCATGTCAAGCCGGGTAAGGGTCCCGCATTCGTGCGTACCAAGATCAAGAACGTCCTCTCGGGCAAGATCGTTGACCGTACCTTCAACGCTGGTGTGAAGATCGAGACCGCCACCGTTGACCGCCGTGATTACACCTACCTGTACCAGGACGGCAACGATTACGTATTCATGGACACCTCCACCTACGAGCAGATCAACATTCCCGGCGAGGTCGTTGGCGACGCACGTAACTTCATGATCGAAAACCAGGACGTTATCGTCTCCATGCATGACGGCAATGTCCTCTTCATTGAGCTGCCCGCTACCGTTGTCCTGACCATTGCTCACACCGAGCCTGGCCTGCAGGGCGACCGCTCCAACGCTGGTACCAAGCCTGCCACCCTGGAAACCGGCTACGAGATCCAGGTTCCTTTGTTCATGGAAGAGGGAACCCGCGTGAAGGTTGACACCCGCGACGGCTCCTACTCCGGCCGCGTCACCGACTGATCGTGACAAAACATCAGTTCACATCCCGCACGAAGGCCCGCAAGCGTGCGGCGGATGTTGTCTTTGAGGCGGATCAGCGCGGTATGGGCTCCAATCCCGAGGTTCTGCGTGACCTTCTGCGTGAGCGTAAGGTCATTACCGCTGCGCTAACTCCGCTTCCTGACTACTCCATCCGCATTATTGAGGGTGTCGCTCAGGAGCTGCGTCGTATTGATACGCTCATTGACGATCATGCTGACGTCGCTGGGTTGGATCGTATTCCCGCCGTTGACCTTGCTGTCATGCGAGTTGCCGTGTGGGAAATGTTGGCCAACCAGGAAGATGTGCCTGCGGTGATCGCCATTGACGAAGCGATTTCTATCGTCAAGTCGATTTCGACGGATGCCTCTCCGAACTTTGTTAACGCCGTTTTGGACGCTGTCCGCAAGGAGATTCACTCTCCGGCGTGGACGCGCTCCCGCGTGCATGAGGATGGCATCTATGACGAGGACTCTGCGGAGTCCGATATGTCTGCCATGAATGACGCAGAGGAACTCTCCTTTGAGGATTTCGCCGCCGATATTGCAGCGCCCGAGATGCCTGTCGAGTCTGCGGACGGCCTCGCTTCTGATGCTGACATGGAGGGTGATACTCGTTCTGACGAGGTTATTGCCGATGCCACGGGCGACGATCACAACGAGCCTGAAGACGTCGACATCGAATCCTCCGAGGGGGAGCAGAAACGCTACCCGACCTTGGCTGACATTACGGCTGCTGACCTGGCAGAGCTCGATGAGCTCCTCGATGAATACTGAGGGCCCTCACAGGTAGTGATCCTCAACACCTCGCATTCCCCCGCATGGCATGTTCCTTTTGGAAAACTGACTGCCATGCGGGGGAATATCATAGGGTGCCAATTCGTGATGTTAAACGCTGTCATCCGTGTGGAGAGTCGAGAGTGAGCAGAAAGAGTCAGAATGAAGGACATCCTTATTCACCGGTGGGAACCGGTCCACTCGTGGCTGTTGCTTTCTTTGTTCGTTGGGATTGCTGACCAGTTTCTTTTCGTGTGTTTGAGCTGGATCGTCTTATCTGAGTCCCCACTGGGAACCGCAGTTTCTGTTCTGACGGTCATTTCTTTGGCTCGCCTTCTAGCATTTCTACTTGTCCCGTCACTGAGCACACGCCTGCCACAGCTTTCTATTGCTGCACTGGGGATTAGCGGACGCCTGCTGGCAATGCTCCTTCTCCTGTCGCTTACTGTTGCTCAAACGAATCCTGTATTTCTTCTCGGGGCGCTGCTTCTTTTTGCCGTAAGCGACGGGCTGTTCATCCCTGTTTCATCCGTAATTTTAAGGGCCTTGTCTGCGCCAGATACGTACGTTGGTTCCCTTGCTCTCATGCAGATCGCCGTTAATATTGCGTTAGCCTTCGCAGCAATAATGGGCGGCCTTGCGCTTGAATGGACGACGCGCATAGGTCTGGTTACTTTGCTGGCACTCATGTCCATACTCAACATGGCAACGTTCCTCTTTTTCTTCCGTCGGCATGCTCAAGTGCTCCGCCCAACTTCCTCCCCGGTTGCACTGTCATCAGGGATGCGAGCTGTGTTGGCTCTTCCTGGAAATAAGACAGCCTTCGGTCTCGTCTTCATCCTTGAGCTTATGGTTGCAGGCTCGCTCAACGTGCTATTTCCGCGGGCGTTAACCAGTGGAGGGTACAGCCCTTCTCACTTCGGATACGGCATTGCCTTGTTCGTTGTCACGAGTGTTCTCTGCTCATCAGTTCTAGTCAAGGCCCCGAGAATTGTCGCATTTAAATATTACCTTCCGCTGGTGCTTTTGCTGCCGTCAATTGCTTACAGCTTGGTGATCGCGCATATTCCGGCGGCTTACTTTTTTGCCTTTTCCCTCCTTGGCGCGAGTGCTGCATTTATTGCCCCTTTCCTTTCGAATCGTCTTGCGAATTCCGTCTCTACCGACATGCACCCGCTTCTCTTTACTTTATTCAGCATCACCTCCTATTCGGCGATTTTCATGTCCTACTCACTGTCAGGCCTCATGTTGTACATCTCTGATACAAATACGGTCCTGACCTTCAGTGCCCTTACTTTCTTCGTTCTTGCTGTGTTGTCACTCCAGAAGAACTCAAGCATGGGTGGAAAGGACCAGTAGACCTCCGCTTCTAGTGCTCTCAGCCCCAATAAATTCTTCAGGAACTACGCTCAGCATGTGGGAGGTTCCTCTGTCTTCATTGGCAGTGTTGGTGCTAGAATCTCCGACGGAAATTGAATCCTTTAAAGCCCGTCCTGTGAGGCGGGGAAGGAGGTCCCGCATGGGTCAGTCATATCCACTATCCGACGATCATCGTCACACACGAGGTAAAGACATCCTCGGCGGCGATGACATTGCGCGTTCGCTGACGCGCATCGCGTTTGAGATTATCGAACGCAATCAAGGCGCGGAAAACCTGGTGATTGCCGGTATTCCCACGCGCGGAGCAGTGCTTGCCCGCCGCCTCGTTCAGCGCATCCGTGAAGTTGGCGGTCTGAACACTGACCTGGCCATCATCGACACTACGATGTACCGAGATGATCTGGCTGATCACCCGTTGCGCACCCCGCATCCCACGGAGATTCCTCCCGCAGGTATTGATGGACGCACGGTTGTCCTCGTTGATGATGTGCTCTACACCGGACGCACCATTAAGGCCGCCCTCGACGCCCTCTCTGGCATTGGCCGTCCGGCTGCCGTTCAACTTGCCGTCCTCGTTGATCGAGGCCACCGCGAACTACCCATCCGCCCCGACTTCGTGGGCAAGAACCTGCCAACCTCTCGTCAGGAAACTGTCACGATCCTGCTCGAAGAAACCGATGGGCGCGACGGCGTGCTCCTGGGAAGGAATGACTGATATGAGCCTCAACCACCTCATCACCATCCGCGACCTCGAATACCGTGAGGCCGTCCAGATTCTTGACACTGCCGAGGCCATGGCCGCCACCCAGTCGCGCCGCGTGAAAAAACTTCCCACCCTCCACGGACGCACGGTCGTCAACCTCTTCTTTGAAGATTCCACCCGCACGCGCCTGTCCTTCGAGGCCGCCGCAAAACGCCTCTCTGCAGACGTCATCAACTTCTCTGCCAAAGGCTCATCCCTCTCCAAGGGCGAATCCCTCAAGGACACGGCGCTGACACTTCAAGCAATGGGCGCTGACGCTGTCATCGTCCGCCACTCCGCCTCCGGCGCAGCACACCGCCTCGCACACGCCGGATGGATGAACCTGCCGGTCCTCAACGCGGGGGATGGCACTCACCAGCACCCCACCCAGGCTCTGCTGGACGCCATGACTCTTCGACGTCATTTCAACCGAGACGCCTCCAACCCCGCGGTTGAACCCGTCGCACCAGGCACCGACCTGAAGGGCGCAAAAGTCGTGATCGTCGGTGACATCTTGCACTCGCGTGTGGCTCGCTCCAATGTTGACCTGCTGCACCTGCTCGGCGCTGATGTCACCCTGGTTGCTCCACCAACGCTCTTGCCTGTCGGTATTGAAAACTGGAACTGCGCGGTCGACTACAACCTTGACCGTGCCCTTGCCCAGGGCCCCGACGCTGTCATGATGCTGCGTGTCCAGCGTGAACGCATGAGCGCCGCAGGCGGTGGCTTCTTCCCCTCGCCCGGTGAGTACCACACCCAATATGGGCTGGACCGGCAGCGTTTCAACCGTCTGCCCGATCACACCATCATCATGCACCCAGGCCCCATGAACCGCGGCCTTGAAATCTGCGCTGAAGCAGCCGATTCTCCTCGCTCAGTCATTGTTGAACAGGTCGCCAACGGCGTCTCTGTCCGCATGGCTGCCCTCTACCTCCTCCTCGCCCCGGAAGGCTCCACCAATGACTGACATCCTCATCCGCAACGCCAATATCCTGGGCGAACACGTCGCCGACATCTACCTCGCAAACGGCGTCATTGTTGCCATTGGTGAAGGTGCAGCCTCACACGCTACTGACACCACCCGCGTTATTGACGCTGATGGTCTGATCGCCCTACCGGGCCTTGTTGACCTGCACACCCACCTTCGTGAACCCGGCCAGACCGACGCTGAGACCATCTTCACCGGCACCCGTGCAGCGGCTGTTGGCGGCTACACCTGCGTTCACGCCATGGCCAATACCAGCCCCGTAGCCGACACAGCCTCCGTTGTGGAACAAGTCTGGCGCAAGGGCAAGGAAGCGGGATTCGTTGACGTTCGTCCCGTCGGCGCCGTCACCGAAGGGTTGGAAGGAAAGCACCTTTCCCGTATCGGTGGCATGGCAAACTCTAAGGCCCAAGTGCGCGTCTTCTCCGATGATGGCAAGTGCGTCTCTGACCCGGTGCTCATGCGCCGCGCCCTGGAATACGTGAAGGCTTTCGACGGCGTTGTCGCTCAGCACGCCCAGGACCCTGAACTCACCGACGGCGCTCAGATGAACGAATCTGAGCTGTCCGGCGAGCTGGGTTTGGCCGGATGGCCTGCCGTGGCTGAAGAAGCCATTATCGCCCGCGACATCCTATTGGCTAAGCACGTGGGTTCGCGCCTGCACGTTTGCCACCTCTCCACCGCAGGTTCAGTCGAACTCATTCGTTGGGGTAAGCGCATGGGTGTCAACGTGACTGCCGAGGTCACACCCCACCACCTCATGCTCACCGAAGAACTCGCCGCAACCTACGACCCGCTCTACAAGGTCAACCCTCCGCTTCGCACTGCCGCAGACGTTGAGGCAGTTCGTGAAGGTCTCGCTGATGGCACCATTGACATTGTCGGTACCGATCACGCACCCCATCCACTTGAGTCGAAGGACGTGGAGTGGAACATCGGTGCCTTTGGTATGACCGGGCTGGAAACCGCACTGCCGATTGTCATCACCACCATGGTGGAAACTGGCCGCATGACGTGGGCTGATGTTGCTCGCGTGTTATCCACTACTCCCGCTCAGATTGGCCGCGTCGCAGACCAAGGGCAGGGGATTGCTGAGGGCTCGCCCGCTCACCTCGCTCTTGTGGATCCCACCGTGCGTCGAGTGGTGGATCCTGCCTCTCAGTGGACCCGTTCGACGAACACGCCCTTTGTGGGGATGGAACTGTCTGGTCAGGTGATGTTCACGATCTTTGCCGGCCAGATCACCGTTGATGGCGGCATGCCACTTGTGACGGAGGACCGCGCATGAGCAACGATATTGCCTACCTTATCTGCGATGACGGTCGAATCTTCACAGGACGTGCGTGGGGGGCTAAAGGCGTTCGCGCCGGTATCCTCAGCTTTGATACGCGAATGACCGGGTATCAGGCGGTACTTTCTGCACCTGAGCATGCAGATCGACTTGTTGTTATGACCACCCCGCATATTGGCAATGTTGGGGTGAATGATGAGGCTCCACGCGAGGGTTTCACCATCGCAGGCCTCATTGCTCGTGAGCCCGCGCGGCGCGCCTCAAATTGGCGCTCCACTGGCGACTTTAATGAGCTTCTCGAAGCGAAGGGCGTTATCGGCATTGCCGGTATTGACACTCGCGCGCTCACCCTCCATATCCGTAATCACGAGGGAATCTGCGGAGCTATCATCTCGGGTGAGGCCCTGCCTGCTGGGGCGGCACAACTCACCGATGAGGTCCGCACTCAGCTTTCTCAGATTCTTACTGCAGCCATGGAGGAACAGCACTGATGCCTCGACGTACCGATATCCGCTCCGTCCTCGTTATTGGTTCTGGTCCGATCGTCATTGGGCAGGCCTGCGAATTTGACTACTCGGGCACCCAGGCATGCCGTGTCCTCAAAGACGAGGGCGTGCGCGTCATCCTCGTCAATTCAAATCCGGCAACCATTATGACCGACCCGGAAATGGCTGATGCCACCTACGTCGAACCCATCACACCTGACGTCGTGGCAAGCATTATTGAGAAAGAACGCCCTGATGCCCTGCTGCCAACGCTGGGTGGCCAGACCGCGTTGAATACCGCCATGGCCCTTGCCGAGCAGGGCGTATTGGAGCGTTTCAACGTTGAACTCATCGGCGCGAACGCTGAGGCAATCCGAGCCGGTGAAGACCGTGACGAGTTTAAGGCCATCGTCGAAAAGTGCGGTGCAGAGGTTGCACGCTCGGTGATTGCCCACACCATGGACGAATGTCACGCCGCTGCCGCCGAACTTGGCTACCCCCTGGTTGTGCGTCCCTCCTTCACGATGGGAGGCCTGGGCTCGGGTTTTGCCTACACCCCTGAAGATCTTGAGCGCATTGCGGGACAGGGCTTAGCTGCATCAATTACCACTGAGGTTCTGCTCGAAGAATCCATCCTCGGATGGAAAGAGATCGAACTTGAGCTCATGCGCGACACCGCTGACAACGTCATCTGCGTGTGCTCGATTGAAAACGTTGACCCCGTGGGCGTCCACACGGGCGACTCCATCACGGTTGCTCCTGCATTGACCTTGACGGATAAAGAACTCAGCGATCTTATTGAGGTCGGCAAGTCTATTATCCGCACAGTTGGTCTGGACTCAGGTGGATGCAACATCCAATTTGCTGTTGATCCGACCAATGGCCGGGCTATCTGTATTGAGATGAATCCGCGTGTGTCGCGTTCTTCGGCTCTGGCCTCGAAAGCAACGGGCTTCCCCATTGCCAAAATGGCGGCGCGTCTGGCATTGGGCTACACGCTGGATGAGATTCCCAATGACATTACGGGCACTACACCGGCTTCATTCGAGCCAACGATTGACTACATTGTCGCGAAAGTTCCGCGGTTCACCTTCGAAAAGTTCCCTGAGGCCGATCCGACCTTGACCACTGCCATGAAGGCCGTTGGCGAGGCTATGGCAATCGGCCATACCTACAGCGAAGCCCTGCAGAAAGCGCTGCGCTCAATTGACAAGAAGGGCGTTCAATTCCACTGGGAGGGACCCGTTCCCAACGCGGAAGAAACCGCCGATTTGCTCCGCGCTGCCGCCACGCCAACGGAGTTCCGCCTTGTTCAGGTCCAGCAGGCCATTCGTGGTGGGGCCACCGTTGAGGACCTCTTTGAAGCGACTGCGATTGACCCGTGGTTCCTTGACCAGATGGTGCTTTTGGATGAGATCGCGCAGGAGTTGATCAATGCTCCGGCTCTGACGCGTGACCTGCTTATCCAGGCGAAACGTCATGGCTTTTCTGATCGGCAGATCGCCTCTATGCGTCGGATTTCGGAAATGACCGTCCGTGAGATTCGCGCGGCATTTGACGTTCATCCTGTCTATAAGACGGTTGACACCTGCGCGGGGCAGTTCAGCACGAATACGCCCTACTTGTATTCCACCTATGAGGAGGAAACCGAGGTCTGCCCGCGCGAGCGTGAGGCTGTCATTATCTTGGGTGCTGGACCGAACCGTATTGGCCAGGGGATTGAGTTCGATTATTCCTGCGTGCATGCCACCATGGCTCTGCGTGACCGGTACGAGACGGTCATGGTCAATTGCAACCCAGAGACCGTGTCAACGGATTATGACATTTCCGACCGACTGTACTTTGAACCATTGACTCTTGAGGATGTCCTCGAGGTCTATCGTGCGGAGTGTGCGGCTGGCCCGGTTGCCGGTATGCTCGTTCAACTCGGTGGGCAAACCCCGTTATCCCTCGCTGCTGATCTGGCTGCTGCCGGGGTGCCGATTCTTGGTACGTCGCCTGCTGCTATTGATCTTGCTGAGGATCGGGAGGAGTTTGGAAAGGTCCTGGCTCAGGCGAATCTTCCTGCACCTGCGCACGACGTGGCTTACACGCCCTCTGTTGTTCACGCGGTCGCGGAAAAAATCGGGTACCCGATTCTTGTTCGCCCCAGTTTTGTTCTGGGCGGGCGCGGCATGGAAGTCATTAATGATCGTGCGGGCCTGGATCGCTACCTTGATCGCCCTGACTTGGAGGCGCTTTTCGAGCGCGGTCCGCTACTGATCGACCGTTTCCTTGATGCTGCGGTTGAGATTGACGTCGATGCCCTCTTTGACGGTGAGGAACTGTTTATGGGGGCCGTCATGGAACATATCGAAGAGGCCGGCGTTCATTCAGGCGACTCTGCCTGCGTGCTGCCGCCGATGACTCTTTCAGCTCGCGAGGTAGCCCGCATTGCTGAATCCACCGAAGCGATTGCGCGAGGCGTGGGCGTGAGAGGACTGATTAATATTCAGTTCGCCCTCGTGTCGAATACCCTTTACGTCATCGAAGCCAATCCTCGCGCTTCACGCACGGTTCCCTTTGCCTCGAAGGCAACAGGTGTGCCCTTAGCTAAAGCGGTTGCGTTGATTCAGGTGGGGGAGAGCATCGCTTCTTTGCGTGCGGCGGGAATCCTTCCCGCCGAGGACGCGCGCACTATTCCCGATCATTCGTCGATCGCAGTTAAGGCAGCAGTCTTGCCTTTTAAGCGTTTCCGCCATGCGGATGGATCCGTTGTTGATTCAATCCTTGGCCCGGAGATGCGTTCGACGGGCGAGGTGATGGGCATTGATCGGGACTTTCCGACGGCCTTTGCTAAGTCTCAATCGGCTGCTTTCACCGATTTTCCGACGGAAGGTACCGTCTTTGTGTCGATTGCGGATTCGGATAAGCGCGCCATTGTCTTTCCTCTGATTCGCTTGCAAGAACTCGGCTTTGAGATTCTTGCGACAGAGGGAACTGCGTCAGTTCTTCATCGGAATGGTATTCGCGCTCAGGTGGTGCGTAAGAGTTCCGATGGGAGGGGTCCCAATGGGGAGCCCACTGTTGTTGACATGATTAATGACGGCCTGATCGACATTATTGTGAACACCCCGCAAAGCTCTGAGGATCGTCATGACGGCTATCAGATTCGTACGGCTGCAATGTCTCATGATCGGACGATCATTACGACTTTGCAGGCCTTCCATGCGGCTGTGCAAGCGATTGAGGTGCGTTTACGTGGCCAGTACCGCGTGAAGTCCCTGCAGGAGTGGGACGTGGCCCGTCAGGAGGGTGCGCGATGAGCATGGTGTCTTTTGGGGATCGGCTCTACGCCGCGATGCGTGCGCGTGGGCCGGTCTGTGTGGGGATTGACCCTCATCCGGGTTTGCTGTCGGCGTGGGGCCTACCGATGACGGTCGACGGCTTACGGAGCTTTAGTCTGACGGTGGTGGAGGCTTTGGGTGGCCGTGCCGCAGCTTTCAAACCGCAGGCTGCATTCTTTGAGCGTTTCGGCTCGCGGGGCGTTGCTGTCCTCGAAGAGGTGATTGCGGCCTCCCGCTCAACAGGTACCTTGTGCATCGTTGATGCTAAACGCGGGGATATTGGCTCCACGATGGAGGGCTATGCTGATGCCTTCCTTGATGACGCTTCTGCCTTAGCTGGCGACGCTGTGACTCTGTCGCCTTACCTTGGTGTAGGGGCGCTTGCTCCAGCACTTGACCGTGCCGCAGCCCAAGGGCGAGGTGTTTTCGTGCTTGCTTTGACGTCTAATCCGCAGGGGAAAACGGTGCAACATGCCCGTAATGCGGATGGAGTAAGTGTTGCAGCACGCGTCATTGAGGAGTTAGCAACATTCAACGGGACATGTGATTTTGAACACGCTGGCCCTGTTGGTGCAGTTATCGGAGCAACCGTCGGAACGGCTGTTCAGGATCTCCAGATTGATTGTGGGCATATGCGCGGGATAATTTTGGCACCCGGAATTGGTGCCCAGGGTGCAGGGGCTGAGCAGGTAAAACAAGTTTTCGGCGGCGTCGAAGATCGAGTACTTGCTTCAACTTCTCGAGCAGTTCTTGCGGCAGGGCCAAATATCTCCCAACTACGAAAAGCTCACGACAAGGCTGTTCAAGAACTGGCCGAAATGTGAGATAACTACACCCCCGGTTCTCCCCAAAACCGGGGGTGTAGTGGCATCCTATAAGCGTCATATAACTCTTCATATGGTGAGGGAGAGAGCTCATGGCTCTACCGGATTTGACCCCGCAGCAGCGTGCGGAAGCACTTGAGAAGGCTACGCGCGCGCGTCGTCGTCGCGCCGAGGTCAAGGCAGCACTTAAGACTAGGGAAATGAAGCTGTCTGAGGTTCTTGATCTTGCAGCAAGCGATGAGGCTATTGCCAAGATGAAGGTTGTCTCCCTGCTTGAGTCCCTTCCTCGAGTCGGCGTCAATACGGCCTCCCTGTTGATGGATGAATACAAGATCGCCCAGTCGCGACGTATTCGCGGACTCGGTCCCGTCCAGCGCGAGGCTTTGGTTAAGCGCTTCGGTTAAACATGGCAAGATAGTGTGCATGACTCATGCGCGTCTCACTGTTCTTGTCGGACCAAGCGGTGTCGGTAAAGGAACTGTCGTCTCTGCCCTGAAGGAACGCCATCCTGAATTGGTCGTTTCTGTGTCTGCCACCACGCGAGACCCCCGCCCTGGTGAAGAACATGGAGTGAACTACCTCTTCATAACAGAAGAAGAATTCGATGAACTCCTCAGAAATGATGGCCTTCTCGAATGGGCGCAAGTCTTTGGAGGAAACCGATACGGCACGCCTCGTGGGCCTGTTGAGGAACATCTTGCTGCGGGACGGCCAGTCCTTCTCGAGATTGACCTCGAAGGTGCACGCCAGGTTCGTCTGGCAATGCCAGAGGCGCAGCTCGTCTTTCTTGCGCCCCCCTCGTGGGAAGAACTCGAGCGTCGCCTAATCGGCCGAGGGACAGAAACGCCCGAGCAGCAGCAGCGACGCCTCACTACTGCCCGCACAGAACTGGCCGCACAAGCCGAGTTCGACACCACAGTGGTAAATGATGACGTTGAGCGTGCTGCCATGGAGCTAGCCGCCTTGATGGGCCTAAAATAGTTCGGTTAGACTCGAAGGCTGGGTCAGAGCATCGGATGCGATGCGCGCCTGTGCCGTCATATCAGGGTCCAGTACTGAGGAGAACCAACACATGTCCGGAATTGTCGCTCAGCCCGAAGGCATCACCTACCCGCCGATTGATGATCTGCTTGAGCATGTCGACTCGAAGTATGCCCTGGTGATCTTCGCTGCAAAGCGTGCCCGACAGATCAACTCCTACAACCGTCAGCTCGAACAGAACGTCATTCAGTTCGTTGGCCCCGTTGTCGATGTTGAACCTGACGAGAAGCCGCTGGCGATTGCCCTGCGCGAAATCGATGAGGGCTTGCTGAGCCTCGAGGCTGACCCCGAAGCCTGAGCCTGTCATGTCCGCCACGGTTGTTGTCGGAGTCGGTGGGGGAGTCGCAGCCTTTAAAGCGGCAACCCTCGTTCGTGAGATCGCCCGAGCCGGGCATGAGGTGAGGGTCATCCCTACCCCCTCCGCGCTTGAGTTTGTCGGCACTGCCACATGGGAGGCCCTCAGTGGAGCCCCCGTTCACGTTGGCGTATTCGATGCTGGCGGGGCGGACCATGTGGAGATCGCGCGCGAAGCTGACCTCATTGTCATTGCTCCAGCCACAGCCGATCTGATGGCGCGCATGCGTTCAGGAATGGCGAATGATCTTCTGACAACCACCCTTCTTGCATCACGCTGCCCAGTGGTGATCGCCCCGGCTATGCACACCGCCATGTGGGAGCATCCCGCTACTCAAGAGAATCGGCAGGTTCTCCTTGCGCGCGGTATTCACGTTCTTGACCCCCGTGAAGGAGCCCTCTCATCGGGCGACAGCGGCAAGGGGCGAATGCAAGAACCAGAGGAAATTGCTCGCATCGCCCTCAATATTCTTGCCCAGAACAATAGTGCCTCTGAACATGCACGTTCCTCTGCAGGGCCTGTGGATCTAGAGGGGCGGCAGATTCTCATTACCGCCGGTGGAACCCATGAAGCGATCGATCCCGTTCGCTTCATTGGAAACCACTCGTCTGGACGCCAAGGCATTGCTCTCGCGCGCCGTGCGCGTGAGCGTGGTGCGGAGGTAACACTGATTGCTGCCAATGTTGAAGCCGCGCTCTTGCCGACAGGCGTCAACATTGTTCCGGTTGTGAGCGCTGCTGACATGGAAGAGGCAGTTAACAGTCGTCTTCACCAATCGGATGCAGTCATTATGGCGGCAGCAGTCGCTGACTATCGCCCCAGTGCGCCCGCACACATGAAGCTCAAAAAGAGTGAGGAAGTAGACGTTCCTCAAATTGTGCTCGAACGAACCCCCGATATTTTGGCCGGAATCGCCACCTCACCTCATCGCCCAGCCTGTGTTGTTGGCTTTGCAGCTGAGACGGGCAGCGTCGAGCAAGTGTTGGCCTATGGTCAAGAAAAGGCACGTCGAAAGGGGGCAGACCTCTTGGTCGTTAACCCCGTTGGTGAGGGACGTGGATTTGGCGACGTCCCCAACGACGTTCACTTTGTGGGAAGTGACGGGTCAATACTTGGTAAGGCTTCTGGCACGAAAGATGATGTTGCCTGTGCCATTCTTGATCGCGTGAGCGCCATTTTGGCGAGTACGATGGAGCAGTGACTTCTCAACTGCGCTTATTTACCTCGGAATCTGTCACCGAGGGACATCCCGATAAAGTCTGTGACCGCATTTCTGACGCAATCCTTGATGCTCTGCTGACGGCTGACCCTCATGCCCGCGTCGCCGTTGAGACAATGGTGACGACGGGTCTTGTCCATGTCGCTGGTGAGGTTACCACCGACACCTATGTTGAGATTCCTCAGATCATTCGTGAAGAAATCTCGTCAATCGGTTATACCTCCTCTGAGGTTGGCTTCGATGGTGCGTCCTGTGGTGTATCCATCTCTATTGGCCAGCAAAGTCCCGATATTGCAGGCGGCGTCGATACTGCTCTTGAGGTGCGAACTCACGCTGACCGTGATGATCGCGATCGTCAGGGGGCTGGTGATCAAGGCCTCATGTTCGGCTATGCGTCGGACGAAACTCCTGATCTTATGCCTGCGCCTATTTGGTTGGCACACCGTTTGGCGGAGCGTCTCGCTCATGTCCGTCACGCTGGTCTCATGGACGGCCTGCGTCCAGACGGTAAAACTCAGGTGACTCTCGGTTACGAGGGCGACCGTCCGGTGAGCGTCAGCACGATCGTTGTGTCAACGCAGCATGATCCCGACCGTACCCTGGCTGAGCTTGATGAGGGTATTCGTTCCCTCGTTATCGAACCAGTGCTCAATGAGAGCGGACTTGACCTCGATACTTCTTCTGCTCAGATCCTCGTCAATCCCTCGGGTCGCTTTGTTATCGGTGGACCGACAGGCGATGCTGGCCTGACCGGCCGCAAGATTATTGTCGACACCTACGGCGGTATGGCTCGACATGGAGGTGGAGCGTTCTCAGGTAAGGATCCCTCAAAGGTCGATCGTTCTGCAGCCTACGCCGCTCGATGGGCAGCTAAGAATGTTGTTGCTGCGGGACTTGCTCAGCGTTGTGAAATCCAGGTCGCGTACGCAATCGGCCGTGCTCATCCTGTGGGCCTGTATGTTGATACCTTCGGCACCGGTGTCGCCCCTGATCATGACATTGCGCGAGCCGTCGAGGAAGTCTTTGATCTACGGCCTGCCGGAATGATTGCGGATCTTGATCTTCTGCGTCCCATCTACACTCCTACCACCGCATACGGTCATTTTGGCCGCGATATATTCCCGTGGGAATCGCTGACGAAGACGGAAGATCTTCGTGCAGCGTTGAACAAGTAGCTACGAGAAAGCTGATAGCGTGTGTGTATCTCGTTGATACATGCGCGCTATCAGCATGTCATCCCGTCCAAGGAGAATTAATGTCAGCTGAGCTTCAGGAGTCCACCGCCTGGCGCACCCGCACCGCTGTGGAAATGATCATTTCCGGTCTCATTGGCCTCTATGCTTCCTTTGTCCTCTCAATTGAGGCGTGGGTGCTTGCTTCGAACGCTAATGCCTCCTTCGGATGCGACGTTAATAGTGTGATTTCCTGTTCAGCCGTTGCTCAGACTCCGCAGGCACAGGTGTTAGGCTTCCCCAACGCCTTCCTAGGAATCTTCTTTGAAACAGTCGTTCTTGCTGTTTCTGTGGCGATCTTTGCAGGCGTGCGTTTCCCACGTTGGTACATGCTCTGCGTCGAACTGCTTTACACCATCGGTCTGGGTTTCGCTCTATGGCTCTTCTTCCAGTCCTACTTTGTTATTCGTGTCCTATGCCCCTGGTGTCTTCTCATCACCGCAACCACCACTTTGGTCTGGGCGGGCTTAACGCGCATCAATATTCGTGAAGGAAACCTTCCAGCCCCGACCTGGCTTCGTCGCATCGTTGAGCAGGGACTGGACTGGGCCTTTACCGGCTTGTTCCTGTTTATTCTGCTGGCGATGCTCGTTGCACGCTACGGGGTGACACTGCTGAGCTGAGCGCTCACCACGCAGATGCGGGGTGAGTGTGAGTTACTAGAGGTATGAGTGTTCAAGGCGCGTTTCCTGGGCTAGAGGAGGATCTTCCTCCTATCGAGGTCGCGCGCGTCCTCGTTGACACTGAGCTACCACACCTCGACAAACTGCTTGACTACAGGGTGCCCGACGAGCTCCTGAATGAGGCGCAAGTGGGGCATACAGTGAAGGTCACTCTCGCTGGACGCTCCCACACGGGATGGATTATTGAGCGAGAGCTCATTGTGCCTGAACAACGTTCTTTACGACCGATTGAAGCGGTGATTTCACACCTCCCTGTTATTACTCCGGAACTGCTTGAATATGGTGCTCACGTCGCTAAACGTTCCCTGGCTACGCTTCCTCAAGTTCTGTCAGTTGCAGTCCCTCCCCGACATGCCGGCGCAGAAGCCAGTATTGCCGAAAGCAGCTCCACCCCAACACACCCGCAGGACGCCGTTATTGACGTAGCGGGGGAGGGCTGGCTGGAGCGCCCTCAGGACCTGGCATGGTCGACTCACGAGTTCGGCGTCGCCTTCATCCATGCGCTCGCAGCAGGCAAGAACCCTCGTGGAGTCTGGGCGGCTCTGCCCGGTAATCGTGATGAGCAGAGTTATGAAGCCATTGCGGCCTGCCTGTACTCTGGGCGGCGGGTTCTCATCATTGAGGCTACCCATCAGCGGGTGGAGGCAGTAGCCGCCCAACTCACTCGTGCATTTCCTCGCGCTCACGTGGGGACGCTCCATGCAGATCTTTCAGCACAACGGCGCTACAGCGCCTATCTGACTGCAATCCGTGGGCAGAGCGACATTCTCGTCGGCACTCGTTCAGCAGTGTGGACGCCACTGCCAGACGTTGGCCTTATCCTCTTATGGGACGACGGAGATGATCGGCTCCGAGAACAGCGTTCACCGCGAGTCGACGCCCTTGACGTGTCTGTGGCAAGAGCCCATCTTCAGGGATGCGCACTGCTGGTAGGGGCGTGGGCGCGCTCTGTTAAAGCTCAATCTCTGGTGGCGTCACGGTGGGCGCAATCCCTCCACGCCGGGTGGGAGGAGCGACGGAAGCTCGCACCGCACGTGAGCGTCCCCGATGAGTTTGATCGCGAGCGAGAAGGTATTTCTGCGCAGGCGCAGATTCCTTCAAGCGCTCAGCGTATGCTTCGTCAAGCTCTGCAGGAAGGGCCGGTGCTTGTTCAGGTACCGCTGAGTGGGTATGCGCCCGCGATCGCCTGTCAGCGCTGTCGAAAACCGGCACGCTGCGCGCACTGCCACGGCGTACTGAGTGTGACATCAGAACGTTCCATTGTCTGCTCATGGTGTAGCCGCGACACTGAGCGATGGAGGTGCCCACAGTGTTCACACGCTCAGCTCAGGGCATTTCGAGTGGGCTCGGATCGCACGGCAGAAGATCTTGGCCGTGCATTTCCCGGTATTCCCCTCACAGTATCCTCATCCCAACGTGGCGTCGTTGACCGTGTCAGCGATCAACCTCGTGTGGTAGTTGCGACGCCGGGCGCTGAACCAGCGGCTGATGGCGGGTATGCAGCGGTACTCATCGTCGATGCTCCTGCGATTGCCGGAAGGTCTGAATTATGGGCTCCTCAAGAAGCTCTCCGCCGATGGATGAATGCCTGCGCACTTACTCGGTGCCGCAGTGACCACAGCGCTGGAGACAATGCCGGCCACGGCGCTAATCGCCATGCAGTGCGCTCGGCAGGTCAGGCGATGGTCGTAGGGGGTGTCGAGCCCATACTGGCGCAATCACTGATCCGGTGGGATCCGACCCACTTTGCTGAACGGGCATTAGAAGAACGCGTTGACTTGGCATTCTTCCCGGCCGCTACCATTGTGGCAATTGACGGACCACTGGGTGAAGTGGAAGAACTCATCCGTGAGTTAAGTGCCGTCACAGAGTGCGACCACGTTGGCACAGTTCCACGGAAAAGCGTTTTCATGCCAGACGAGGGAGACGCCGATCCTCTATCTGCAGAGGTCAGAGCCCTCGTGCGAGCAACTCGCGCGCGTAGCGGTGACCTTTTAGACGCTCTACGAGGAATGCAGCAGATTCGTTCCGCCCATAAACGTCCAATGCTGCGGATGAGCGTCAACCCGCCAGAGCTTTTCTGAATCTCTCCTCCTTGAGCACACCTGTAAACTTGGGGCGTGCGCATTATTTTTGCTGGTACTCCTACCACTGCTGTCCCCGTTTTGGCTACCTTGCTTGACTCTTCCCATGAGGTAGCCGCCGTGATTACCCGTCCACCTGCCCGAGTGGGACGAGGACGCAAACTGGTGCCTTCTCCGGTGGCACAGCTTGCTCAGATGCATGATATTCCGATTATCGAGGCCTCCCACATGCGAGATGCCGAAACAGTGGAGGCTATCGCAGCAATCAATGCTGAACTTGGAGTCGTTGTCGCTTATGGGGCCCTGATCCCTCAGCACGTTCTTGACATGCTTCCCCGAGGGTGGGTCAACCTTCACTTTTCTGATCTACCTCGATGGCGGGGTGCGGCTCCTGCTCAACGGGCGATTATGGCGGGGGACCATGAGACTGCCGCGTGCATCTTCCAACTTGAAGCTGGCTTGGATACCGGCCCGGTCTTCTCGCGTGAACCCTACGTTATTGGTGACGATACTTCCGACGAATTGCTTGAGCGCATGTCTATCGCTGGAGGCCGCCAGATGGTTGAGCTTCTTGACGCAATGGATGCTGGTACTGCTGTTGCTATCCCTCAAGATGAGGGTGAGAATGCTGAGAACGTGACCCTTGCTCCGCGTCTGACCCCCGCAGAAGGCTTCATTGGCTTTGATCGGACTGCAGCGCAGACGGTGCAGCATATTCGCGCATTCACTTCCAACCCAGGAGCGTGGACACTACTTCCAGACGGGCGTCGGATGAAGCTCGTTCACGCGCGCTGTCTTGAAACGGAAGAGGAACCTGCAGATCTTCCTCAGGCTGCTGAGCCCGGCACAGTTCACGTCGGTCGAAAAGATGTCTACGTTGCCTGCTCGGATACGTGGCTGCGACTGGGGCAGGTGGCTCCAGCCGGCAAGGGGTGGATGTTTGCAGATGCGTGGGCGCGCGGCGCACGCCTTGAACCTGGCACCCGATTGGGAGCATCCAACCAGCACGTAGGAGAGGGCGAGTAATGGCAACACATCGTTACGCCGACGGTTACCGCTCCCTTAGGGACATTGACCCGGCTCGCATGGTTGCCTACACGGTCCTTGAACAGGTCAATGAAGAAGGCGCCTACGCTAACCTCGTTCTGCCGAAGTCTTTGCGCCAAGCACGTGAAGATTACCGAGGATTCGACGCACGCGATGCCGCTTTCGCCTCTGAAATCGTCTATGGCACCCTCCGCCACCAGGGCACATGGGATTGGGTGATTGCCCGCCATCTTTCGCGCCCACTGGCAGATATTGACGCTCCAGTTCGGAATCTTTTGCGCATGGGTGTCCACCAAATGCTTGCCATGCGCGTGCCCGACCACGCTGCGATTGCCTCTACCGTTGATCTTGCCCGCCATCTCGTCACCGAGGGCCCCTCGAAAATGGTCAACGCGGTGCTGCGTTCCATCCAACGAACCGGCGAGGATGCCTTGCGCGATGCCATGGCCGAACTACCCCACGATGAGCGCCTTGCCATTGAGTACGCCCACCCGGAGTGGATGGTGCGTGCCTTCCGCGACGCCCTTGACGGACATGGCTACGACGCTGCTGAGCTTGAAGAACTCCTTGCCGCCGACAATGTGGCACCAATCGTTACTCTTGTTGCCCGCCCCGGCCTTATTCACCCCGCCGATTTAGCTGACGAGGCTGAAGAGATTCTTCGTACCCGCGTCGCACCTGGAGATGTCTCTGAAGCGGCAGTCCTCATTGAGTCGGGTGATCCGGCGCAACTTCCCTCAGTCCGTCAGGGTTTAGCCGGTGCGCAGGATGAGGGATCTCAACTGGCTGCTTTCATTGCTGCTGGGGCTCCGATTGAGGGCACCGACGAACGCTGGCTTGATCTGTGCGCGGGCCCGGGAGGTAAGGCCACGCTTTTGGCCGCCATTGGTGCTGAAAGGGGCGCGCACTTACTGGCCAATGAAATGCACTCGCATCGTGCACGCCTTGTTGAACGTGCCAGCAGGGCTTTGAGCAATGTCAGCGTGATCTCGGGGGATGGTCGGACTCTGGGAGGAGCCAACACCTCCTACCCCTTGGCATCCTTCGATCGTGTGATTGTTGATGTGCCATGTACGGGTATGGGCTCAATGCGTCGCCGTCCAGAATCACGTTGGCGTAAAGACACGGAGAATCTGGCAGAACTGCTGCCTTTGCAGCGTGACCTGTTAGAACGCGCCTGTGCCTTGACCCGGCCTGGTGGAATCATTACCTATGTGACCTGTTCCCCGCATCTTGCTGAAACCCGCGAACAGGTGGAGGCTCGCCTAGCGGCAGGCGATGTTGAACTCCTTGACACCGTAGAGATTGCTCAGGATTGTGTACCCGTCCCTCTTGATATCCCCGAGCAAGCCGGTCAGGTAACCGGTGGGGGACAGGGGCGCACTCTTCAACTGTGGCAGCACCGGCACGGCACCGACCTGATGTTCATAGCGGTGCTGCGTAAGAAGGCATAGGCGCTAAAAGGCCCAGGAAACCCTGATCGGCAGTGACGTAGAATTGCAACATACGTCAATGTTGATACTCACCAAGGATTCGATCGATGAAGCCCACTATTTCCCCCTCCATCCTCAACTGCGATATCGGTGACTTGCGCGGTCAGCTTCGGCTCATTGAGAGCGCGGATCTGGCGCATGTGGACGTGATGGATAACCATTTCGTGCCCAACCTGTCGTGGGGGCTACCAGTTGTTGAATCCGTCGTTCAGTCGGGGATTCTTCCTGTTGACGCCCACCTTATGATCGAAGATCCCGACCGTTGGGCTCCCGCCTACGCTGAAGCAGGGTGTGCATCGGTGACTTTCCACGCTGAAGCGGCCACCGCACCCCTCAGACTTGCCCGCGAGTTGCACGCAAAAGGTGCGCGCGCTGGCCTCGCCCTGCGTCCCGCCACCGACATTGCCCCCTTCGTTGACATTCTTTCCGAGTTCGACATGATCCTGGTCATGACTGTCGAGCCCGGCTTTGGCGGACAATCCTTTATCGACTCGATGATCCCAAAAATTCGTCGTACCCGTGAAGCCATCAATGCCTCCGGCCTGGAGGTATCCATCCAGGTCGATGGTGGTATTTCGCGCGCGACAATTGAGCTCGCTGCTGAGGCTGGCGCAGATAACTTCGTTGCCGGCTCTGCTGTTTTCAAGGCCGAGGATGCCTATGCCGAGGTCGAAGCTCTCCGCGAGCTTGCCCTCAAGCACTGCCACTAAACAAGGGCATCCGCTCTTACAGGGAAAACGGGGATGAACGTCACGATGCGTTGATCCTCGCTTTTCTGTCTCAATGTCCCTTTTCGTGGCACAATAGAGGAACGTTCCGGGGTCGGTGAAAGTCCGAACCGGCGGTGATAGTCCGCGACCCGTGCAACATTGTGCGGTTGAGCTGGTGAAATTCCAGCACCGACGGTTAAAGTCCGGATGGGAGGAACGCGAGTGGTAGCAGTGTTGTCACTGTTACCCGTCGTTTGTGCACGCCCCGGGGCCAAGGAAGGTTACCGTGGCGACTCGAGTGGCTCAACGATCCTGGATGACCGTTGCAGCACCCCTCATTCTCTTGACGTCCCTGCTGGCTGCTTGGACGGTCTCGGCAGCGCGCACCGTTGAAGAATGGCGCTTGCCCTCGCCGTGGATAGTGAGTGAACGTTTCCTCACGATGCTCACAACACCGGGAGTATGGAGGCATCTTGCTGTCACGGCGGCAGAAGCGGCACTTGGATCTTTCATTGGAGCGGCGATCGCTTTCCCAACCGCTTACCTGATCTACCGTAACTGTCTGGTGCGTGCAGCGGTCGAGCCTTTCCTTGGAGCAACACAGTCCCTCCCGGCTATTGCTCTGGCTCCACTGCTTGTTCTGTGGGTTGGATACGGTACTTTTGCTATCGCCTTGCTGTGTGCCCTCATTGTGTTCTTCCCCATTCTTATTTCGACCGTGGTGGGGTTGCGAACCCTTGATCGTGAGGTTCTTGAAGCAGCCTCTCTTGATGGCGCATCAGGATGGGTGATGCTTGCGCGTATGGAACTTCCTCTTGCGGCTCCGTCCATTCTGGCAGGCATGCGTAATGGCTTCACCCTCTCGATCACGGGTGCCATTGTTGGAGAGATGGTGATGGGCGGAGACGGACTGGGCCAGCTTCTTGTTCAAAGTCGCAATAATTTGGATACTGCTGGCATGTTTGCCACGATCGCTCTGTTGTGTGTGCTTTCGGTCAGTATTTACCAGAGTATTCGCTACATCGAGTCCCGCTACCTTGAGGAAGGATAAAACTATGGCACGTACAATCGGACGCTTGACCGTTGCCGGGCTTGCTTGCAGCATTGCCCTCGTCATCGCCGCATGCACCAATACGACGAACGTAGATGCAACGCCGTCAGGGACTGACACGACTGCGCATGCCAGCGCACCGACATCGCGCGACGGCAACGGTGTGACCCTGGGGCTAACGTATATCCCCAATGTGCAATTTTCTCCCGTGTACGTTGCCGAAGATGAAGGGATTTACAGGGCCGCAGGCCTGAATATGACGGTGCGCCATCATGGCGGAGACGAAGGTCTTTTTACCGCCCTTATGGCCGGAGAAGAGGACATGGTTCTCGCATCGGGTGATGAGCTTTACCAAGCACGCGAGCAGGGCATGGATCTTGTCTCCGTTGGAACCTACTACCAGCGATATCCGGTGACGATCGTTGTCCCTGAAGAATCACCGATTTCGACCGTCAAAGATCTGAAAGGCAAGAAAGTTGGAGTCCCGGGCGAGTACGGCTCGTCATGGTTTGGATTGCTCGCTATCTTGCGTAACGCCAGCATGAGCATCGATGACATCGATGTGGTCTCAATCGGCTACACGCAACAGGCTGCATTAGCTGGCAAACAGGTTGACGCCATTGTTGCCTTCACCAACAACGAGCCAGTGCGTTTTTCAGCAGCTGGTATGAAGGTGCGGACCCTTCCCGTGGATGGCGATCTTCCCCTTGTCTCTGCTTCCTTGGTGACACGTCGCGAATGGTTCGACGAACATCAGGAGATTGCCTGCCAGGTTGTGGAAGGAACCGCTGCAGGTATTCGTCGGGCCGTTGAACAGCCACAGTTGGCGATTGAGGCCACTCAACGTCGCGACACGGGCCTAACCGAGGCTGCGCAGGTTGAGGGAGCCCGCGCGGTCCTTAAGGCCACAACGACACTTTTTGCCCGAGAGGACGGCAGCTACGGCGGGCCGCAGGATCTGGCCCTGTGGGAACAAATGGCCGATTTCTACCAGACAATTCCAGGACTGCTTGCACAAGAACCCGACGTTAAAGCCGCAGTGACGAACGCCTGCTACGAGTGATTGTCCTGAGAAAGAAAAGGACTGTGGTTCTCTCCTGAGCTTGGCCGCCGTTTCGTAGCACTGAAAGAGAATTACTCTTCTACAGTTGTCTTCATGGCACGAAACGGCGGCGCGTCGACATCAACGAATATTCGGGCTCTTGAACTCTTCTTCGCCCTCTATGAATCGCGCAAGGGTATGACCCGGGCCGAATTGGCTCGTGAGATCCCAGGATATGCAGGCCTTGACGATAAGGCCCTACAAGAGACCCAAAAGCGTGACTTTGATGCTCTCAGCGCTATTGGCGTTCGTTTCGACGAAGAGCCGGACCCCGATCAGCGTGGCCGCATTCGTATCGCACCAGATAGCGTCGCTCCTGGGACGGCCATAGAGTTCACCGGCCAACAAATGACTCTTATTCGTATGGCCTTTGACGCGTGGGAAGGTAATGCGGTTGCTGACCCAGCGGTTGCTGAAACTAAATTACGTGCCAGCAGCGAGGCCGAGGCGCCTGCGTCCTCATCGTCGACCGTGATCGGTGGTATTGAAGGATCACCGGAACTGTCAACAATTCTTGCCGCCATTACACGTCGTCAGCCCATTACCTTCACCTACACCTCATCGAGTGGTCGGATGGAACGCGGAATGGACCCGTGGAACCTCATTATTCGTGGACGCAGTATCTACCTGTGGGGTTGGGACCATGACCGTCAAGACGATCGCCTCTTTAAACTCAGTCGAATCGAACCACCGGTTGAACTTGTTGGTGAAGCAGGTGACGCTGACCCTGCCCCTCCCTCGTTGACAAACCCTTTCGATGACTTTGCCTGCGAGCCGCTTCTATGGCAGCGCGTCGGCTCGACTATTCCTTTCCTAAGAGAGTGTGAAGTAGTCGCTGATGGACATGCTCCGGATGGCTGGAAGGCGGTGCGAGGGCGTCGGGAAGAGTGGGGTGTATGGGCGCAACGTCTGATTTCGCATGGCGAAGATCTAATCCCACGTGAACCTGTTGCTTTCGTCAGGGCTCTTCGCGAGCAACTGTCTATCGCCACGAAAGCGACGATGACACAGGACGGGCAAAACTTCGCTGTCGTGGCAAAGGAGGAACACGCCCATGCCTGAACATGCTTCCCATGCGATTGCCCGCTATCTGTCAATGGTTGCCTGGATTGGGCGCCAACCGCAGCGTCGCACTACGGTTGGTGAACTCGCTGACCACTTTGGGCGAAACCTGAGGCAGATTGAGAATGATCTTCGGCAGCTCACTGTTTTTCGTGATTCTTTGCCGGGAGAATCTTTTGAACTCAGTTGGTTTGAACCTGAGAAGGGAACCAGTAGCGCTGAAAGGCTTGCTACCCCTATTTCTGTGCGTTCAACCCGTGGTCTTGACTTACCCCCTTCCTTCACCGACGAGGAAGTAGCGACCATTGTGGTCGGCTTGCGTGCGGTTGCCCCTCTTTTGACTGAAGAAGACCAGCAGGCTATTCCTCCCACTGTTCTTGCCCTTGATGCGTTGAGCGCCAACCGCGCTCACCTTCACGAAAACATCGTTGACATCCCCCGTGTCGACGCGCGAGAAACGCTGCGTACTCTACGGCAGGCAATGAGCAGTCACCATGTCGTGTCTTTCACCTACACCGCCCACAATCACATGCGTTCTGAACGCAGTGTTGAGCCCCTTGCCCTCGAACAGGGGCCCTCGGGCTGGCAGCTTCATGCATGGTGCCACAGCGCCAACGCTCAACGTCTTTTCATTCTTGATCGCATGGAGAATCTCAAGATCACGGGGGAGACTTTCAATCCGTCTCTGCGCTCTCTTCAACGCGAGGAATCCTCGACTGTGCGGGTTATGCTCATGAAGGACGCCCAGTGGGTGGGGGAGGCATACGCCAGCCGTATTCTGGCGGTCACACATGAGACGGTCACTATTGAGCTACCCATCTGGGACAGACAGTGGGTGCGTGACCTATTGACGCGGGTGGCCTCGTCAATCGTTTCCTTGAGCGATCAAGAATTGGCAGAGGAAATAACCGAACATGCTCAAGCGGTTCTGCGCACTTGGGACTCTGTCGCGGGCCCCGCAGACGGTACCCTGGAGATATGAGTCCAGCACGCAAACGTCACCGGAAGAAGGACGCCCAGGAGGCACCATCCGCTGACCTTCCTTTAAGCGCCGCCGAACGTTTCCAAGCCTTCCGAGACCAGCGGCGTTTTGATGCCTCTGAGCGTGCGACCTTCATCGACTCCCTGGGTTTTCGACCCGACTCTTTCCAAGTTGAGGCGATGGAGGCCCTTGAGGAAGGGGAGTCTGTCCTTGTTGCCGCACCCACGGGCGCGGGCAAGACCGTGGTGGGAGAGTTCGTCACGCATTTGGCGGTGGCCCACGGGCGCCGCGCCTTTTACACCACCCCCATCAAGGCCCTGTCGAATCAGAAGTTTGCTGACCTTAAAGAGCGCTTTGGTGAAGGGGCGGTTGGCCTCTTAACGGGAGACACCTCGATCAATCCCGGAGCTCCGATTGTTGTGATGACCACCGAGGTCTTGCGCAACATGATCTATGCAGGCACAGATCTTTCCGCCCTTGCTTACGTTGTCCTCGACGAAGTGCATTACCTGGCCGATAAGTTCCGTGGTCCCGTCTGGGAGGAAGTCATTATCCACCTACCGGCGCATGTTGCCATTGTCGGTCTGTCGGCAACCGTGTCCAATGCGGAAGAGTTTGGCGCGTGGATGAGGGAAGTGCGCGGCTCGTGTCGGATTATCGTCTCAGAAAAACGCCCTGTTCCCCTGTATCAGCACATGATCGCTGGTGGTGAGCTTTACGATTTGTATTCGCCAACGAAGGACGGGAAGGCATCACCTGGTCGCCTCAACCCTGAGCTTCTTAGCGCCGTTTTCAACGGACGAGGCTCGCGTGCTGTGGGGGGAGGGCGGATGCGCGGCCGTTCAACCTTTGCGCGAAAGGGGCGCGACGAGGCCAACGCCCAGGTTGCGCGGCGCTTTGAGTCCCGTCCGTCGGTGGCCATCACGCTTGAACGCGCAGGGCTTTTACCTGCCATTGTCTTCATTTTCTCGCGTGCAGGTTGTGAAGATGCAGTCCGAGCCATGCTTGCCTCTGGCATTGTTTTGACCTCATCTACTCAGGCACGAACAATCCGTCAGGAGGTTGAGGCTGCGAGTGCCCTGATTCCCGTAGAGGATCATGGGGTTCTGGGCGTTGACCGATGGGCTCGGGCTCTTGAACGGGGGATTGCTGCACACCATGCGGGCATGTTGCCTGTCATGAAAGAAACGGTGGAAAAGCTCTTCACCCAGGGGCTTGTGAAAATCGTGTATGCCACGGAGACTCTGGCTTTGGGGATTAATATGCCCGCACGCACAGTGGTCATTGAGTCCTTGCAGAAATGGGACGGTTCAGCTCATGTGCCCCTGTCTGCTGGCGAATACACCCAGCTCTCGGGGCGCGCGGGTCGGCGTGGCATTGACACCGAAGGGCATGCCGTGGTTCTTCACAAAGGCAAGGTGGCGCCCGAGGAAGTGTCGGCTTTGGCCTCGAAACGTACCTATCCGTTGATCTCAGCCTTCCACCCGACATACAACATGGTGGTGAATCTGCTGAGTCATTCGACGCGAGCAGTGACTCGTGAGGTTCTTGAGACCTCTTTTGCTCAGTATCAGGCTGACGGAGCGGTGGTGCAGCTTGCTCAGAGCGCGAAGCACGTTAAACGCACCATGGATGAACTGGCAGGCACCCTTGAGTGCGACCGAGGCGACGCGGGTGAGTATTTTGCTCTTCGGGATGAGATTTCCCGAAAGCAGAAGGAAGCCAAACGGGAGGCTGCATTGGCCAGGAGGAACGAGGCCGCCCGTATTCTGCATGATGCTCGTCGTGGCGATGTTGTGTCCTATCGAAAGGGCCGTAAGATTCAGCACGCTGTGGTGATTGATCCTATCGGTGCGAATACGCGTCAGTATGGGGTGCAGGTGATTGGGACCGATGGGCGTTGGCATCATATGGGTGTCGAGGACGTTGCTGGTGGCCTGACGATTAGTGGCAATATTCCGGTTAACCCCGTGCAGCTTCGCAAGGCAAAGGAACGCGCTCTTATTGGGGCGACACTGCGTGATTTGGTGAGTGCGGGATCTTTGGCAGTGCCGGGGAAACAGAGTGACGTCGCAGATGAGCTCAGTCATCTTGAACGTGCTTTGCGTCAACACCCTGTTCATCAGTGTCCTCAGCGAGAATCTCACGCTGCTGCAGGGCACGCGTGGGCGCGCCAGAAACGCGAGTATGAGCGTTTGATGCGTTCAATTGATGGTCGGACCAATTCAGTGGCGAAATCTTTTGACAAGGTGTGCCAGGTCCTTGAGACCCTCGGTTTTCTTAGCGGAGATACCGTCACCACTGAGGGGGAGAAGCTACGCCGCATCTTTGGAGAACGTGATCTTGTCATTGCGCAAGCGATTCGGAAGGGGGCGTGGGCTGAGTGCGCTCCTGCTGAGCTTGCTGCGATTGCTTCAGCTTTTGTGTATGAGGCCCGTACGGATGATGGTACGCAGATCGTTCCCACTAGCCCGGATCAAAGGCTCCTTCGAGCGTGGGATGCCTCCCTTGCAGCCCAAATGGAGGTCAATGATGCAGAGAAAAAGGCAGGGGCACAGCCAACAGCGCCTTTAGAGGCTGGCTTGATGGCGCCAATTTACGCGTGGGCCTCAGGCGCATCGCTTTCGACGGCGCTGGAAGGCAGCGATCTTCAGGGTGGTGATTTTGTCCGCTGGGTGCGTCAGGTGTGTGATCTTCTTGATCAACTGCGCTTTATTGGGGATGCGGAACTTGAAGAGCGCGCACACAAAGCCCGCGACCTTATTATGCGCGGAGTCGTGGCATGGTCGGGCGTATGAGCCGTCAACCACGAGCTTCCGAGCAGCGGTCCCAAGTGAAGAACAATAAGCGAGGCGCTCGCACGGGTATTTCCTCTTTTTTGTGGAATAGTGTGCGTTCCATTGTGGCTGGCGGATTAATGTGGGCAGCTTTTCCTGATGTTGGTGCCTGGTACGCAGCAATCGTCTCTCTAGCGCTCATTATCGCTGTTGTTGACCACAGTCGTGCCTGGGGAGCGGTGTTCTATGCGGGCCTTTTTGGTGCGGCTTTTTGGCTACCTCACGTCCATTGGGCGACGATTGCCTCGGGCGGATGGCTGCCGTGGGTCATGCTGGCGTTGACGCAGATCCTGTGGTGGATGCTGTGGGGGCTGAGTTTACGCATTTTCCAGATGTGGCGATGGGCGCGGCAACTTAGGGGCGCAATTGCGGTGAATGTCATTGCGTGGATAGGGGTTGAGAGCCTGCGGAGTATGACGCCTTTTACGGGCTTTCCCTGGGGAAAGGTAGCCTATCCACAGGTGGATTCTCCCCTTGGACATTTGGCTCCGTGGGGTGGGGAAGTGCTTGTCGGGGCCGCGGTCGTGGCGCTCGCTGTCCTTTTGCGATGGGCGTTTGCTTTGGTGCCTGATTGTGAGGGGATGCGCTGGTATTCACGCCCAGCAATGCTGGGAAGCATGGTCGTTATTCTTGTTGTTCCCGTGTTTCTTCCGCTTTATTCCGATCAACAGGCTGGAGCCGTCAGCGTGGGAATTGTGCAGGGCAATGTGGAGATCCCTGGTGCAAAGACCTATGCGATTGAGGGGAAGGTGACGAGTAACCACGTTGCAGTCACCCGTGATTTGTTGGCATCTGCCCCAGATGTTGAGTTGATTATCTGGGGCGAGGGCGCTTTAGATCGTGATCCACGGGTGAATGAGGTGAATGGGCGCCTTGTCAGAGGTATCGTTGAGGAGGCTCAGAGGCCAATCCTCGTCGGATTTAATGAATATGATCCTCAGAAAGAGGTTATTCGCAATCTCTACGGCCCGTGGTATCCCAGTAGTGCTGAGACTCCTGGCCTTGGCCCCCTGTATGGCAAACAACTGCCGGTGCCTTTTGGTGAGTACATTCCTTTCCGTGAGTTCATCTCAGCTCTTGCTACTGAGGCTGCGCAGGTGCGCGTCGACATGGAAGCTGTTGAAAATTCTTCACGTTTGGATGTTGTGGTGGGGGAGGGGAGGACCCTTCCTATGGCGACCGGCATATGTTTTGAGGTTGCCTATGAGGGATTGATTGCCGAAGGTGTTCGTTCAGGCGGGCAAATCGTTGTCATCCCGTCAAATAATTATCATTTCCGTACCTCGCCTGAAGCTGGGCAGCAGGCTCAAATGGCGCGTTTCCGAGCAATGGAGTTTTCGCGCTCAGCAATGCAGGTGTCAACTACTGGTGAATCTGTGCTGATTCGCCCAGATGGTGGGGTAATAGCTCGAACAGAGCGTCAAACTGGGGACTTTGCTGTGGCCACCTTGCCGCTGCGCACCTCGCTCACGCCCTCTGCATGGATGGGGTACTGGCCGGCCTACGTTACGGCGGTTCTCTTCATCGGCGGAATTATTATGTCAGGAATTATTGCTCTATTCCGCGCTGCTTCGCGACGGGGAAGTCGTTGAGAAGAGTAAGGAATGAGAATGGGCTCCGTCATATGACGGAGTCCATTGGCAGTCTTTCAAGGCGCGCGGAGGCCTTAGCCCTTACGGTAGGCACCCTCAGGGCGTAGACGGCCTTCGCGCAGAAGCGTGAGCTGCTCGTTGAGAACCTGCTCAAGCTCTTCCATGGAGCGACGTTCGCAGAGCATGTCCCAGTGTGTGCGGACGGGCTTAACGGTCTTGGGCTCTTCGTCTTCAGGTGCGTCACCAACGATGTCGGCCATCTTGCCGCACTTGCATTCCCATGTAGCAGGCGGAGTGGCCTCTGTGGCGAACGGCATTTCGAAGCTGTGGCCAGAGGGGCACATGTACTTCACGGTGAAGCGCTCGGCGAATACGACACCATCCTCGGATTCCATCGACTTCGAGCCGATTTGCATACCACGGAGTGCGCGATCTGCCATTATGTCCTCCTTGTAAAGGCGTCTCAGTAAAGGGTGTGCCACGGGGTAAGCCTGGTCAACTCGCCAAGTTTAGCGAATTTCTGCCCGTTGGGCATGTTCATGCAGGATAAGCGGATCTATCTAACAGCCCACGCTATTATCCGATAATGCACATTATGTCAGATAAGCTGAAGGATTCCTCCCCACCCGATATGGTTGCACCATGAGACTTGGTATTGACTTTGGGACCACCCGCACGGCCATCAGCATTGTCGACCGCGGAAACTTTCCCACGGTCTCATTTCACGACTCCGACGGAGACTTGCGCGATCACATTCCCTCTCTCGTTGCTCTGTCTAATGATGAACTCGTCTACGGCTTCGACGCTGAAACAGCAGCCGCTCAGGGCGCGCCTGTCCTACGCTCAATGAAGCGCATGCTCTCCTCCGCTGAACTCAGTGGATCCACCGCCGTTGAACTTGGCGGACATTCCTTCCTTCTGCTCGATATTCTCCGCGGATTCTTTTCTTACGTCGCTGATCGTCTCCGACACGCATCGACAGCCGCCCCGCTTGCCGCATCTGAGCTGCTCGAGGCCGTTGTTGGCGTTCCTGCGCACGCCCATTCCGCCCAGAGATTCTTTACTCTTGAAGCAGCTAGGCTGGGGGGCTTCACCCCCCTTTTCATGCTGAACGAGCCATCTGCAGCCGGCCTTGAGTACACCCACCGACACGGGGGTACCGTCAATTCCAAACGTACACGCGTCATTGTCTATGACCTTGGTGGAGGTACCTTCGACGCCTCCCTCGTGGCCGTTGACGGCACTTCTCATGAGGTACTCGCCTCCTACGGTGACAATCTTCTTGGCGGCGATGACTTCGACGAAGTTCTTGCACTCCTCGCCCTTGATCACGCACGCGAGACATACGAAGACGCACCTACTCGTGAGAGCATCGTGAACGCAGACTGGGCTGAACTCTTGATGGAGTGTCGCCTCGCCAAAGAATGCCTCGTCCCCCAAACACGGTGGATCACCGTCCCGCTGCCCAAATCCTGGAAACTCACTCCTGTCACCATCGCGGCCGCAGACTTCTACGAACGCTGCATCCCCCTCATTGAATCAACACTCGCCACGATGGAACCCCTCCTTGCCCGTGATGGAGACGACGCCATGCACATCGGAGAGGACGTTGCAGGCCTCTACGTCGTCGGTGGTGCCTCACAACTCCCAATTGTCAGTCGGGTTCTTCGCAGCACCTACGGGCGACGTGTACACCGCTCCCCCTACTCGGGCGCTTCGACTGCTATTGGCCTGGCAATCGCCTGCGATCCTGATTCACCCTACGCCCTCGTTGATCGCCTATCACGAGGCCTCGGCGTATTCCGTGAACGGCATTCTGGCGCTGAAGTCTCCTTTGACCCGCTCCTTCCCCGTGACCTGCGGATTGAAGGTTCACATGGGGCTACAGTGACCCGCACCTACAAAGCGATTCACAACATCGGGTGCTTCAGGTTTATTGAATACTCATCGCTTGATGCGGACGGGACCCCACGAGGAGAGGTTCTCCCACTCGAGGAAGTGCTCTTCCCCTTCGACGCCACGCTGCAGGGCATGAGCCCCGATGAGCTCTCGACAATTCCTGTCCGTCATATGGATGTTGGAGTGATGTGCCAAGAGCGATACAGCGTTGATGCAAACGGTATCGTGACGGTCACCCTCACCGATCTCTCCACTGGGTATTCACTCACCCGATCCCTGGCATCACGCGTCTAAGAGGTCCACAATGGAAGGATGACTCAATGGCTGAGTGATCTGGGCAGGCTCTGTGCTCACAGAGCCAGAACTGTCCTGCTCGGCTGGCTGGCCACCCTTCTCGCGCTGGCTGCTCTCATTGTGTGGACTGGCCCCCATCTTTCCAATAATTTCACCATCCCGGGAACCCAAGCCCAAGAGGGGCTTGATGTGCTGGCGCAGCGTTTCCCCGAGATGAACGGCACCTCAGGTCACATACTCCTGACAGCCCCTCATGGCGCAGCCATCGAAACATACCGCAGCGACATCAGGCTCTACCTTCAGAGCATTGCCCCAACCCTCCCTGCGGGCACAGAACTCACCGACCCGTGGTCGGAATATTTGCGCACCCCAAGCATTTCGCCTGATGGACGCCACGCACTCATCAATATTCAATTCCCCTTCACTATTGACAGCATCGACCAAACCGCAAAAACCCTTCTCGAAGAAGCCGCTACCCGCGCCCCGTCAGGTCTGACCGCACAACCTGGAGGGCAGATCTACCAGACAACAACTGTGCCTCTCAGCGTGATGGAGCTTATCGGTGTCGGAATAGCTTTTATCGCACTCATGGTGACACTGCGGCGTTTCCTGGCAGCACTCACACCACTCGTGAGCGCACTCCTCGGTACTGCCGGCATCGTGACGCTCATCGTCCTCGCTGCGCTCTGGTTGGATATCTCCACAACAACACCCACCCTGGCGGTGATGATTACTCTCGCTGTCGGCATCGACTACGCCTTGTTCATCGTCACGCGACACCAACGACAGATGCGCGCAGGCATGGACTGTTACCTCTCCATTTCGTTAGCAACAGCCACGGCGGGTTCGGCAGTCATCTACGCGGCAATGACCGTCATCATTGCCTTATGCGCGCTTGCTGTGACAGGCATACCCTTCCTCACCATAATGGGGCTGAGCGCAGCAGGGGGCGTCACTATCGCCGCCATAAGCTCCACTACCGCTTTACCCGCGCTTTTGGCACTCCTTCAACATCGCGTTCTCCCCACTCAAAAACGCAAGAAAACCTCTGCAGAAGAAAACACTGAAGAAAGTGCCACCCCAGATGACGGAATAGCGCTCAATCCAGGCCACAACACGGTTAATGAGCCCGCTCAGCGCACCCTCCCCGAACGTTGGGCCGAAGGCGTGACTGCACACCCAATGCTGGCACTCATCGGTGTTCTCACCATCGTCCTCGGCCTCGCATCACCCGCACCGCTGCTGGCCCTCAGCCTGCCTGACAACGGCGTAGAACCCCCTGGAACCTACGCTCGCGACACCTATGACGCTGTCAACGAAGCATTCGGCCCAGGAGCGAACGCACCCCTCCTTATCGTTGGTGACATTATTCATTCAACCGACCCCTTGGGATTAATGGATGACTGGGCTCGCAGCGTCGAAAAACTCCCCGGCGTTGCCTCTATTCAACTCGCCACTCCCAATAGGAACGCTGACCTCGGAGTTCTCGTCATCATTCCGACAACATCATCAACGGATCCGGCCACCGCGCACACGGTTAAAGAGCTACGCGCACTAGCTCCCCAGTGGCAGACAAGATTTGGCATCGACAACATCCGTGTCACCGGCCTGACAGCAGCCAAAATTGACATCACCGACAGGCTCACCGATGCCCTCATCCCCTTCGGCATTGTTGTCGTCACCTTAGCGCTGGTCATCCTCACCCTGGTCTTTCATTCGATCTGGGTGCCACTGAGCGCAGCACTTGGTTGTCGGCGCAGCCTTTGGCGTTACAACCGCCGTATTCACCTGGCAGCCCCTGAATAACGCGCTACTCATCGGACAAACAGGGGCAGTCATCTGCTTCATGCCGATCATCGTCGTTGGCGTACTCTTCGGTCTGGCCATGGACTACCAAGTCTTCGTCGTCACCGCGATCCAAGAAGAAACGCATAAGGGGGTCGACACGCGACAATCCATTATTCGTGGCATGAGGAACTCTGGAAGCGTTGTCACCGCGGCCGCACTCATTATGGTTGCAGTCTTTGCCGGTTTCATCCCCCACGGTTCCTACTACGTCCAACCCATTGCTGTAGGTCTAGCCGCGGGCGTCGCAGTCGATGCATTCCTTATTCGCATGACTGCAATCCCTGCCTTCCTTATGCTTATCGGAAAGTACGCCTGGTGGTGTCCCACTTTCCTCGCCAATCGGCTCCCTCACCTTGCGCACACTGAAGACGCGCTCACGAGCGAGCTTTCCACCCCACGTCATGCAGGTGCCCCCACTCCCCTGCTGATTTCCCGCAGTCTGACCGTTGACGGTCGTGGCCACACAACATCCCGCCTTGCAGATTTCGACATCCATGCCGGAGAGTGCGTACGTTTTGATGCCCCTCCTTTAGTAGCGCGGCAGGTCATGAGAATTCTTGCTGGAGTGAGTAGACCTCGCCGCGGCTATCTTTTAATGAATCTTGCAAACCCGCGTGTGCAGAGCCACTCCCCTAAACGGGCCCGCGCTGGCTTTATCTACGACAGTGTCAGCGCCGATCTTGTTGTTAAAGACATCCAAAAAAGCAATGCTCTGCCCTGTCTGGCTGTTGACATTCCCCTCAACGACGAGGAACTGCGCGCCCTCTATGCAGCAAGCGCAGGGGCAGGAGGGTGTCTTCTCCTTGGACCATTAGTAGACATCCCACCAGACCTTAGCGTTCGCATACTCCACCTTGATAGGCACAAGAACACTCACTCCCCCACCCTTGCTGCGTCAGCTACGGAGGTGTCAGTATGAGCCCCTCACCCGTCGCATGGCGACTCGGGCGCGCCGCCCGACTCCTCATCCCTCTCCTCATTGTCTGCCTACTGCCGCTCTTGATTCTCAACAGTGTGGGGCCAACCCTGCGCGTCGGCATCGTCAACGTAGACAAGGGCGCAACCGTCACCCTTCCCACAGGCCAAAGCCAATTTGTTCCCTTCGGACGACAACTCAGCGCAGCTTTGCTTGATACACAAGAACGTTCCGGCGCCACGGTTGAACTCCTCGCCATTGACACAGCTACCCACCGCTTTGATGAAGGAGCCCTTGATGCCCTGGTGATTATCCCCGAAGATTTCTCTGATCACCTCGCAACCTTTGGCACCACCCGCGCCCGCCACGCGCATATTGAACTCCACATCCGAAGTAGCCTCAACCGCAGCACTCAAGCCTTGGCCTCCTATATTGAGGAGACTGCCCGCCACAATCTCAGGACAACGTTGACAGAGAACCTGCTCGGTGGCATCTACGACGGCTTGGACACCTTGAAAGACGGAATGCAACAGGCTATCAAAGGGTCAGAAGATCTTGCATCCGGTACTGCTCAAGCTGCGCGTGGCATCAGCCAGCTCCATGCAGGAGCTCAACAACTCACTGACGGACTTGAGCAATTCAGCGCCGGTGTCGCAGACCTCAACGCCGGTGCAGGTGCACTGGCGGAGGGGAGCAGCGAACTCAACGGAGGCATCGGGCAGCTCCGCGACGGTGCACAGCAGTTATCGGCTGGCATTAGCGACCTTGCTGATGGACTGACTGGAACCGCCACGCAACCGGGCCTCATGCCAGGGGTTAATGCTCTTACTGATGGGGTTCTTGGAACTGAGAAATCCCCTGGCCTCGTACAAGGTACGCGCCAACTTGCGGAAGGAAACCGTCGACTTGCCAACGGTGTCGAAGCGATATTCAGCGTCATGGATCCCTTGCGTCACCTTATCCCGCCACCCGATGCGCATGAGGGGTCACGGATTGACCTTGTTGAGATGATCGCACATAGCCGTGCACTGGCCCAGGCCGCTCTTGACGCCCTTGATGCCGGTGCAGGAATTGTTGATAGTCCAGAGTCAATTGCTTCTCTTAAAGAAGCGTTGCGGCAGCTCGTTGATCAATGTCCAGCCGATGAGCAGGAGTTTTGCACGCAACTCAAAGCCCTTGTTGGGCAAATGAATGACTATCTCGACACTCTGCCTGATGTGCATCAGCAGTCTCGGCAGGCTCTTGAAAACTTCTTAACGCAGACTGGAACACCCGAGTTTAGTGAACGTCTACGTGCGGCGCAGGAAATTCTTGATGCCCATGGCGGTATCTATGGCCTTATCTACGGTCCGCAGGGGGCGTTTTCTCAGCTTGATGCACTCCGCTCGGGCACGCGCCAGCTTGCCGAAGGAGCTGAACTCATAGCCGATCGAGTTGGTGGCACTGATAAAGAACCGGGGCTCGCTCAAGGGATTACGCAGTTACGCGACGGTGTCGAGCAACTGCAACAGGGCGTCACCGGGCGTAACCGCTATGGGGAAATCGTACACAGTACCCATCTGCTCGGTGGAGCCACCCAACTTGCTGATGGACTCAGCCGCGCATCTGCGGGGGCAGCAGCATTTGATGATGGCATGCAGCGCTTTCGTAATGGCACCAATGAGGCAGCGAACGGAGCGCACTCATTAACCGAGGGCGCGCGACAATTACGTGGGGGAAGCGCAGACGCCGCCGACGGCCTTGGGCGCCTTCATGAAGGGGCGCAGCAACTCTCGCGTGGGCTCAAAGAGGGGGAAGAATCAATCCCGTATTACTCCCCCAGTGAGCGCAAACGTATCATCACAGTCGCCCTCTCCCCTGTTTCGCTTGCGCATGAGAATGAAGCTGCAGGTGTTTCTACTCCCTCCGGCGAGGTCATACGCGGGGCGCAGATTTCGATTTTAGTGATCGTGATGTGGGTCGTAGGTGCGGTGGTACTCCTGCGAACCAATCCCTTTAGCGCCACCCAGTTGACTCGACCGATTACTGCCGCGCAGGTTGCTCTTCATTCCTTGCGGGGACCTTTAATCATTGGTGCCGCTTTGGCGATAGTTTCACTCCTAGCGCTGTGGGGTATTCAGCCGGTACGGCCCCCTCACGTTGCTGGTTCGGCACCCTTGTGGACGGGAGTTACATCAATCCTGACAGTTCTGATCGGCGTCATTTCCATCATGGTGATCCATCAGGGGATCATGGCCGTGAGCGGTCGGCGGAACGGGCCGGGGGTCGTCATAGTGACACTGACGATCCAGCTTATTCCTCTTGTGACAAGCTCACTCTTTCAGGGAAACGCCAGCGAAGAAAGTTGGGTGGGGTGGAGTCCTCTGGGTGCACTTGTCCGTGCCTTACAGGCGGCCTACTATCACGACGGTGCAGGGCAGTGGGCAGGCGCTCTGTTCATTCTGATTGTGTGGGCACTGGGAACATTCATTGTTTCGATCCTGAGCGTGAACCACTATCGGAGCGAGAATGAGCGGGCTGCTTTGCTTGAAACACTGCAGCATCATGCGGTTTAGGAGCGCTAAGGCTCCGATGGGATTCAGGAAACCGAGCGGCGAAGCCTGCGACGTTCAGCGAGCTCATCGATCATGACAGGCTCGTCGGCGTGTTCAATCGGAAGCTCAGCCAGGGAGCCTTCAATTTCTCGCCACACGCGACCAACTGCAATGCCAAAGACACCCTGCCCACCCTGAAGGAGGTCAATAACCTCGTCAGTGGAAGTGCACTCATACACCGAGGCGCCATCGCTCATGAGGGTGATGGAGGCAAGATCGTCAACACCGCGGTCGTGAAGCTGACTGACTGCTGAGCGTACTTGCTGCAAAGAGACACCTGCGTCAAGCAGTTTCTTCACAATCTTGAGTACGAGAATGTCTTTGAAGGAGTACAGACGCTGTGAGCCAGAACCGCGTGCGGCGCGAATAGAGGGTTGGAGAAGACCTGTGCGCGCCCAGTAATCGAGCTGACGGTAGGTGATGCCAGCGGCAGAGCAAGCAACGGGGCCTCGGTACCCCATTGCTTCGTCATCAATACCTTCGAGCGGGTCGCCAAAAAGCATGGCTTGACGCTCAGCAGCAGGATGCTCGAGCTGTGCACTCATGGCGACTCCTTGCGGATAACGTGTGGGCAAGAACTACTTGTATAACGCTAGGCTTGAAATGGCCTCTGGTCAACGACTAAGACGGCGTGCCTCAACCTCAAGTTGAGAGTGAAGGTTGGTGTTAATGCTGAAGCCCTGAAAGCGCTGTGCGCAACATCTCACGATGCAGGTGTGCAAAGAGCTCGCCTAAATCAGTTGCCCGTGCGGCGGCTTTTTCTTTATCTCCGCTTCTCCCTCGCGCACGCTGAGAATCAACGAGCTGATCCACCATATCGGCGGCACGCTCGGCTGAGTGGCGAACGCTGCGTAGCAAACGTAGGTCAACGCCCTCAGCCTCAAGCTGGCGGATCAGAGCAACAACATGCACGCTACGGGTTGGGAAATACCCTGCCATGTCGGGGGTAATGAGGCCCAGGCGAGTGTATTCCTCAAGGGATTCGTGATCCGCTCCAGTCAAGTCGGACAGATCACGAGCGGGAATATAGGCGCGGTTTTGAGGCGTGACGACTTTTCCATCAGAGGTGACAACTCTCGCGACAGGAGCCACCTCAATATCATGGCCAGCATCCAACGCTGCAAGTTCATCACCGATCACACGCAATGGAAGGTAGGAATCCCTCTGGCGGCTTAGGATGAAACGCAGTCTCTCGATATCCGCCAGAGAATACTTCCGGTAGCCGGAGCCGGTACGAGCAGGTATCACCAACCCCTCGGTCTCAAGAAAACGGATCTTTGAGACCGTTAAGGTTGGGAACTCTTTCTTCAGTTCCTCAGCAACGAAGCCGATCGCTAAAGAAGGATCACGGCTGACTCCACGAGGCCAAGGGCCTGTTTCACTACTTCCGCCGGCCTCAACAATCACCCGAGAACGGGTATTGACATCCTGCGCGGCACTCATGCGTTGTGAGGAGAGGGTTGATAGGTGAGACGGTACTTTCCGATCTGTACTTCGTCACCAGCCTGCAACTTGATCTGGTCAACACGTTCACGATTGACGTAGGTGCCATTGAGGGAACCAGAATCGCGCACAATGTGTCCCCCCTCGTGTGCGAGGAACTGGCAGTGCTTTCGAGAGACGGTCACGTCGTCAAGGAAGATGTCTGACTTAGGCGAACGACCCGCGTTGGTGACATCAGGAGCAAGAAGGAACCGCGCGCCCGTGTTTGGTCCACGCTGGACGATCAATAAAGCAGAGCCTTCAGGAAGGGCATTAACTGCTTCTTGGTCTCGAACCGATAGAGGTAGCGGGCCTGTGACGTCTTCTTCTGGACTTGATAGTGAGAAGACTGAAGTGGCCGTTGGGTCAAACTCCTGCTGCGCATCCATGTCACGTTCCTCCCTCTATGGTGACCTTCGACATCAGGTTCAAGCTTACGGTTTTTTATTCTGCGCGTCAGTGCGAACGAGATAGAAATACTAGGCTACTGCACTTTCGCCCAGCGTGGCTCGATAGGCTGTGCAACTGGACGAATTGTCACTGCTTCCTCACGGCGAATCGTCACATCAGCGCCTTTCGCGCGCATCTGAGCCGCTGAACCAGCCTGGATCTCCAAAGCCGTAGCGATAGTGTCTGGCTCGCCAATAACCTCCCACCGGAAGGGAGACGCTAAAGGCTTACCATCAAGGTAGACCCCATTGGCGTCGGAGGTAAAAGAAGACCGCATGGTGAGTCGTACGCCGTTCAAAGCGACAGCTTCGGCACCAGCATTGCGCAATTCACCAAGAGCCATGACGAAGTTTGTTGTACTCAGCGCTTTTTGGGAATCAACGACGGTCATAATCACACCCGGCCCTTCAACGGGAACGAGGGCAGCATTAATTTCGGCAAGTTCGCGAGCTTTAATGGCCTCGTCAAGAGCGGCTTGGCGTTGAGTAGCTGCATTCTCAAGCTCAGACAGCTTTGATAGCAGTTGTGCGCGCTCTGCGCGCAGGGACTCTTCTTTCGAGGTGAGTTCTTCAAGGAGCACAACAAGATCTTCTTGGGTGAGGGACTCTAGAGGGTCAGAGCGTTGCGAAATCACCTGGCTAGCGAGTGCGAAACCCAGGGAAAAGAAGATGATGAGGAGAACTACGTGAATCCCGCGAGGGGCTGAGATAAACGCTTTCCACAGTTTGCGCGTGATGGACGGCGTTGTCTTTTTCTTCTCGTCAGCCTGTGAAGAGGACTGGCTGTGTTCAGCGTTGGCTACTTTGGGATCTGGAGCTGTGCCCTGTGAACTTTGCATGTCACGCCTTGAAGATGAGACGGCGAATAGAGGCCGTGTTTGAGAAGATACGAATACCCAAGACAACCACAACTGCTGTTGTCATTGCAGAGCCGACTCCGAGCTGCGTTCCCAGGAATACTAAAAGACATGCGATAACGACATTCCAGAAAAAGGACATAATGAAGACTCTGTCGGAGAAGACATCCTCAAGCCAAGCACGAGCTGCGCCAAAGAGAGCATCGAGTCCTGCCACCACTGCGACGGGTAAGAAAGGCTGCATCCACACGGGGATAGTGGGGTCAAGCAGGATGCCTGCGACAATGCCGGCGATGAGGCCAAGAACTGCGATCATCAGTGACTCCTCAACTCGTTGACAGGGGTGGTGTGGCGAAGTGGGCGGGCATCGCGCCCTTCCATAGTGAGTTCTTCAACCGACTGAGTAACAATCTGAATGCCTTGCAAGGACTCGACACTCGATAGGTAGTCTCCGCTTGCGCCGCGAACAAGTGATACTGAAAGCTCGGTTGGATCTCCAATAGCCTCAACAATATACGGCGCATGCACAGGTTTGACATTGACAAGGACTGATGAGCCCGCAGTACGGATAAAAGAGCCCGGTCCAAGGCGAATGCCATTAATGCTCATTGCCTCAGCTCCCGCTGACCACAGGGCATTGACGACCATTCGCAGGTCATGGTCACGCACTTTGCCTGTACTTCGCGGGCTTGAGGTTTCAATGGCGGTTTGGGGCGCGTCATTGAGAGTGACGCGTAGGCCTTTACCGTGCACCGTTTTCTGCGCGGTTGCAAGGGCGGTGCCATCTGGCAGTTCATCACTGCCCGGCGTTAAGCTTTGGGTTTCGGCAGAGATCTTGGCGTTGATCTGCTCGTTTTCTTTATCAAGTGTATTGACAATTTCTGTGCGTTCGTGCACCTGAGTCAACAGACTCGCCTCGATGTCGAATCGTGTGGGGGCGCGCAGATTCTTTACCGCCGTCATGGAGACGAACCCTAAGGCAACAGCAAGAATAACGACGAGCACTTTTTGAGCAGCGGTCATTGAACTCTTAGCAGCACCGTAGGAGTGGTAGCCCGCATCAAGAGGGTTGAAAAGAATCTGCGTGAGCAACGACATTGAGGCGGCCGGATCACGCTGAGGCCTCATCGGCTCTTGCTGGCCATCAGGGATCGTTGCGTTCATAACGTCGTCTCTTGGACTCTCAGTGCGCGCTTGACGTCATCAATGTGTTCAACGATAAGACGCTTCAGGGCATCGGGGGCGTTGGTGTGCTGGTTAAGCCATTGCTTAGCTGCTGCGAGGAGGTCATGTGAACGTGCACTGTTCTCGCAGTCAATGGCGCGCGGGAAAGCTCCATGAACGAAACGTATTCCCATACCGATGGAGTGGGAGTCCCAGAAAGTATCGAGGACGGAGAAGAAAGCATCGGTGAGTTCATCGCCTTCCCATTGCGATGCGGCGAGCCCGTCAAGGCTGGCACTGAGATGCTCGTTTGAAAGGTTTCCTTCCACGACGTGATGCCATGTTGCACGCCTGTTTTCTGCGTCAGGAAGGGCACTGACGGCACGGCGATGGTGCACTTCTGCTTCACCGGTGTGCTGGGCGTCAAGCCAGGAGTCAAGGGCGTCACGTGAGGTGAGGCCCCTGGTTGCGAGTGCGAGTCGCGCCGCCCATTCAAGATCGCTGCTCGCTGGGACAAGAGTCGACTGTCCTTCGGCGATGGCCTGAACCTCATCGAGAATGTCGTTTTTCTCGGCTGGTAATCCCTGGAAAGCCGTAAGGAGTGTATGAGCCCAGGGGCGGGCTTTGTCCTGGCTGATTGAGCCCTTAAGTACCTCAAGGCAACGTGAGGCCACGGAGTATCGAAGATCAGCTCGTTGGGAGGCCGGGAGGAATGATGAGATGGCGGTTGACACGGTGTGAAGGAGTCGAACGAGGACGGCCTCTTCGCTTTCGTGCGGGGCATGGGCGAGAACAGCTTCTACATAGCGTCTCGGATGGAGGAGTCCATCTCGCACCGCCATCCACAGGGAGGACCAGACGACGGCGCGGGTGAGCGGCTGGGAGCATGTGCCAAGAGCGTTCAGCGCAGTGGTGGTTGAGTGTTCGTCGAGACGTGCCACCGCGTAGGTCAAATCATCGTCGTTGACAACGACAAGATCGCATTCTGCGATTGCTCCTGGGCGGTCTAAGATGCCCTCAACGTCGATGGGGGCGACTCGTCCCTCGATACGCACGGGGAAACGGTGGGTGCAGACCAGTGTGTTTTCTCCTGAGGGCTGTTCGCGGAGAGCCCAGGTCGACACGATGAGTTCGTGTGGACGGAGCACGCACTCTGCACCCGGTGTGGAACCTTGAGTTAATGCGAAGGAGCGAACTTCACCATTGGGGCCTTCTTCCCAGGTTGCAGCCAACGCTGATGGTCCGGTGGTATGCAACCACAGGCGTTCCCAATCACTCAGATCTTCGCCGGATTCAGCGCCGAGCGCTTCAAGGAGGTCATGCAGGGTGGTTGCGCCGAAGGCATGTGTGCGAAAGTAACGTGTTGCGGCTGAGAAAAAGACATCTCGTCCGACCCAAGCGACGAGCTGTTTAAGAACGGAGGCCCCCTTGGCGTAGGTAATGCCATCAAAGTTGTTCTTCGCAGCATCGACGTCGGGTATATCGGCGGCGATGGGGTGGGTTGTTGGGTAGAGGTCTTGTTGGTACGCCCAGGCTTTTCGTGCGATCGCGAAGGCTGCCCACTCCCCCACATAGGGCGTTGCTTCGGCGGCAGCCATTGTGCCTTGATTGTCAGCGAAGGATTCTTTCAGCCATAAGTCGTCCCACCAACGAGGAGTGACAAGATCACCGAACCACATGTGGCACATTTCGTGCAAGATAACGTTCGCGCGTTTCTGGCGGTCAGCGAATGTGGGGGTGTCGCGCGAGAGAAAACTTTCCGTAAAGGTTACGCAGCCCGGATTCTCCATAGCACCGAGGTTGTACTCCGGTACGAAAATCTGATCGTAGGTTCCCCACGGATAGGCCACCGCGTAGTTCTGATGGAAGTAGTCCAATCCGTTGCGAGTTACGGAGAGGATGTCTTTAGCGTCCATGTACTGCGCGAGTGCTTGTCGGCACAGGAGACGTAGAGGGATGGCTAAGCCCGCAGCATCGGGGCACCGTGAGACAAGCTCCGTCGAGGGAGTCCATGTTCCACCGTCAACGACGCTCCATTGCCCGGCGACGATGGCCGTGATGTAGCTTGACAGCGGCGGAGTTGAAGAGAAGGTGTGGTAGTCGCCTCCAGAGGAGGACGGTAAAGACTCAAGGAGCGCACCGTTCGAGGTGACAACCCATCCTGAGGGGGCGGTGATGTGGAAGGTCCACACTGCCTTCATATCGGGCTGGTCAAAGCAGGGCCAGGCGCGGTGAGCATCGTTGGGCTCAAACTGGGTGTAGAGGTAGACGCGCCCATCCTCAGGATCGTGGTAGCGGTGCAAGCCCTCGCCCGAGCGAGAAAAGAGGCAGCGTGCGTTCACCTCAACGGACAGTTCCTCATTTTGGGGAAGGTCCGTGAGGTCAAGACGTGCACCATCATGACGGAAGGCGTGAGGCTCACCATTGACGGTGACGCCAAGGACGTGTCCCTTCACGTCGATGAAGGTAGTGCCAGAAGAGCTGGAGAAAACACATGTGGAGGTAACGGCGTAGTCATTGACCTGTGGATCTGCTGCTGCAGAAAGATCGACGTGAACATCCATTGTTGTCAACGTGATATCGGCAGAACGGATCAGTGCGTCATGGCGTGTCAATGAGTACATGTCTTAATTCTAAGACCCCTTTGAGGAGCTGCCCGGGGGAAAGCGCTGAAGAGTGTCGGAGCGTTTCAGTGCTCTCTGCGTGAGTGACGGTGCCACTGTGAAAACGAGGGGAAGGGATGATTCCACACTCCGTTATTCTTCATGCGTGGCCTGCGCGCACTACAGTAGAGGCTCATGAGTTCTGTTTTGGATATTCGTCCCACGGTTGACACTCTCTCCTTCGCTGAATCTATGGAGGGTATCGACGTCCTACGGTGGATTGACGCTACAGGAGCGCCCGAATTTTCAGCCTCGCAGACGCAGGTCAGGGGTGTGACGGTATCCAGCAATGACCTTGAAGAGGGATGGATTTTTATTGCGATCCCTGGCCTGGTGAAGCACGGTGTCCGTTTTGCCGCTGCCGCAGAACGCAAGGGCGCTGCCGCTATCGTCACTGACGAGGCAGGTGCCGCTGAACTTCAGCAAATGGGCGTGACACTGCCGGTGGCGGTTATTGCCAATCCGCGCGAGGCTGCCGCGCAAATCTCAGCCCGTGTCTATAACTTCCCTGCCAGCAGGCTGTCTACGATGGCCATTATCGGAACGAATGGTAAGACGACGACCTCGTATCTGATGCGTGCAGCACTTCAATGCCGCTACCCCGATCCTGCCCTCTGCGGTACCGTCGAGAGCCGCATCGGTGACCTGAGATTTGTGTCAGACCAGACCACCGCTGAAGCCCCCGTCGTTGAGCGTTTGCTTGCTCTGGCCGAGCAGAAAGGTTTGGGAGCAGCCGTCGTCGAAACCTCAGCTCATGCACTGAGCCTCAACCGCGTCGATGGCATCATTTTTGACGTCGTCGGTTTCACCAACCTACAGCACGATCACCTTGACTACTACGGCACAATGGAGAACTACTTCGAGGCAAAGAAACTCCTGTTTACGCCCGAACATGCCGCGCGTGGTGTTGTATGCGTTGATGACGAGTGGGGCCAGCGCCTGGCCAGCGAAGCCACTATCCCTGTTGCCACAGTTTCAGCGTTGACTGATACGCCGGCCGAATGGACCGTCCGTGACATTCACCCTGATAAAGAGACTTCGCGCACGGTCTTTACCCTTGTTGATCCTGAAGGCAAGGGTCACCGCGTAGCGATGCCGATTCTTGGCGAGGTCAACGTTCAAAATACGGCGTTGGCGATTGTCTGCGGTGTTCAGGCCGGATTTGGTCTTGACGAGGTCATCGCAGCCATCGAAGCTGCCGAGCAGATCCCCGGTCGCATGGAGAAGGTGAATCCCGAGCCCGGTAATCAACCTCTTGTTGTTGTTGATTATGCTCATACGCCAGAGGGGCTGGAATGGACCCTCAAGTCCACTCGTGAACTCACCAAGGGGCGTTTAGTTCTTGTCTTTGGTACTGACGGTGACCGCGACGCTACTAAACGTGAATATCTTGCCGAACTGGCGGCCCAGCACGCAGACATCCTATGGGTCACTGATGAGAATCCTCGCACGGAGGATCCTCAGTCCATTCGTGATTACCTCTTGCGGGGTATTGCTCGCGTTCGCCCTGACATGCATGATGTGATTGAGATCAAGACAAGCCGTCGCGACGCTGTTCGCAAGGCTATCCTCGCAGCAGAAGCCGGTGACACAATCCTCATCACTGGTAAGGGGTCGGAGTGGTATCAAGACATTGACGGTATCAAGCATGAATACAACGATGTGCCCGTCAGCCGTGAGGTGCTTGCCCAAGACATCCGAGCCTCCCTCTAGAGCCCTTCTGAAGAATTCAATTATCCTCACTCCCCCACACGATCGACCCCACTGACCCCACAGGGCTGGTGTCGTGTTGCCATAAGGGCGTTGCCGTGGATCTTCGTAGTAACACCCTCAATCGGGGCTGGCACCTGCTTTCCCGTAGAATAAAGGGCGTGAATGACAACTTTTATGCTGATGGCCTCTCTGAGGACGAGATTGAACTTCAGATGCGCTCCATGCGCGCGAGCCTGGATCAGTTCGAGCTTGATGATGAAGATCTTGCCCTTCTTGACGAGGAATACGAGTTTGATGAAGTAGAGGAGGTCCGCCCGGGCCTACCCGTACTCGCCGTCGTGGGGCGACCCAACGTCGGAAAGTCAACTCTGGTGAACCGTATTTTGGGCCGTCGCGAAGCAGTTGTCCAAGACACACCTGGGGTGACTCGTGACCGCGTCTCCTACCAAGCAGAATGGGCAGGCCGTGACTTTACCCTTGTCGATACCGGCGGTTGGGAAGTTGATGTCGAAGGACTGGACCGCTCCGTTGCAGAACAGGCAGAGGTTGCCGTTGACCTCGCCGACGCTGTCGTCCTCGTCGTTGATGCCAATGTTGGCGTGACCGCCACGGACGAGCGTGTCGTGGAAATGCTGCGCCGCAAGGGCAAGCCCATTGTCCTCGCCGCCAATAAGGTCGATTCAGCGATGCAAGAATCCGATGCCGCCTACCTGTGGTCCCTCGGCATCGGCGAACCTTTCCCCATCTCTGCACTTCATGGACGCGGCACCGGTGATCTGCTTGATGCCATTATGGAGGTGCTCCCTGAAGAATCGGCTGTCGCCACGGCAATGCCTGTTGGTGGCCCCCGTAGGGTCGCTCTTGTTGGTCGGCCGAATGTTGGCAAGTCCTCCCTTCTTAACGCTCTGGCTGGCTCCTCCCGAGTTGTCGTTAATGAGCTGGCGGGCACCACACGCGATCCCGTTGATGAACTTATCGAACTGGATGATCGTGAATGGTGGTTTGTCGACACCGCTGGTATCCGTCGCAAGATGCACCGCACCACGGGTGCCGACTACTACGCCTCGATTCGTACACAGGCAGCCATTGAGAAGGCAGAGGTTGCCCTCGTCCTCTTTGATGCCTCAGAGCCTTTGACTGAGCAGGATATTCGCGTCGTCCAGCAGGTCGTGGATGCGGGGCGTGCCCTTGTGATCGTCAATAACAAGTGGGACCTTGTTGATGAGGAACGCCAGCAATTCCTGCGCGCTGAACTTGAACGTGAACTCGTCCAGATCCCCTGGGCACAACGCATCAATCTTTCAGCTAAGACCACCTGGCACACCAACCGCATTGCGCGTGCACTGGATGCCGCTCTGGAGGGGTGGGAAACCCGCATCCCCACGGGCAAACTTAATGCTTTCCTCGGTCAGCTTGTCGCCGCACACCCCCACCCGGTCCGCGGCGGTAAACAGCCGCGTATTCTCTTTGCTACGCAGGTTGGTTCCAAGCCACCGCGTTTTGTCCTCTTCACCACCGGATTCCTTGATCCGGCTTACCGCCGTTTTATTGAGCGACGACTACGTGAGGACTTCGGTTTCGTTGGGACGCCAATTCAGTTGTCGGTTCGAGTCCGCGAAAAGCGTAAGAAGCGCTGAGGCGCCCTGTCGTCCTCAACGTCACTGGCGAGGTGTGCCGCTCCCGCTGGCAATGCCATCACCGGCGAGCCCTGCCTACGCCGACTGCGCTGCGAACTGCGGGGCTCTGCCCCTAGGCTTTGACCGGCGAGGCTCCGTCTGCGTCGAGTGCGCTGCGACTGGCGAGGTGAGCCGCTTGTGCGCCGACTGGCTACACCGCGACCGGCGAGGTGAGCCGCTCCTACACCGCGACCGGCGAGGTGAGCCGCTCCTACACCGCGACCGGCGAGGCGAGCCGCTTGTGCCCATGAGCCTGCGCTTCGCTTCGGCTCATATGCCCAACCGCGCCGCAAGCGGCTCACCTCACCAGCCTCTTCTGTTGCTGGTTCTTCTGTCTCAGCGCTTGACGACTTGCTGCACTCGTTTTCTACCTGAGAGGGGTCAGCCCAGCGCACTTGGCAGGGAGCTTCGAGGGGACTGGTGCAGCCGAGCTGTTGAATGCTGACACAGTGCGGTATAGGGTGCCGATATGGCTTCTTCGGTCGAATTCATTGAGTTTGTGTGTGAACAGCTTGAGGGGACTGGTGCTGTCCGATATCGCAAGATGTTCGGGGAGTATATGGTCTACGTCAATGATCGCCCCGTCGTTCTTGTCTGCGATGATGTTGCCTACGTTGCCATACATGACGAGCTTAAGGAATTGCTCTCAGAGGCACCTACTGGCGTCGCCTACCCCGGTGCGAAGGAACGTTACATTCTTGATGTTGATAACCGTGAACTCGCCCATGAGGTGATCACTATTCTGTTGCCGCTAACGCCTCTTCCTCAGAAGAAAGCAAAGAAGAAGACCAGCTAACGAGCAAGTGATTCTGTCAGTGGAGCGGCTTGTGCGCACTCAGAGTGAAGGTCAAAGGGATCTTGGGTGAGCCCTCAGGCGGAGCGTATTGCGCATTGCTGATCTTCACGCTAGCCTGACCAAAACGCGGCCACATCGCGTATTCATGCTCCTCGAAAGAATCGATGACTAAACCGGCATTGATGAGAGCCATCATGATGTCCTGCAGCGGGTGATTCCACCAATGACTTCGTTGATGAACGATTTCCGGTGCCCCATCAGGCGTATCCGTGTAGCTGGCCGCCTCATCCTCTGACAGAACTCCTGTGTTGAAATAGTCGTATCCGACGCGTAGGCCATCGGCGGGCTCATCGGCCAACATGAGGGAGGTGGGGTGATCCTCTCGGATAAAGAAACGCGCACCAGGGCGCATGAGCCCAGCGACGACTTGGCCCCACTGCGCAAGGTCAGGGAGCCATCCGAGGGCGCCAATGCCGGTATACACCAAATCGAAACGGTCCCCGTCACTATGCGCCCCAAGAGCATCAACAGCGTCGTAGACGTTTGCCTTCACGAACTCCACCTGCGCTCCGGCGCGATGCGCAATGTCTGCTCCTAGACGCAGCGACTCGCCTGAAAGGTCAAGGCCGACAACACGCCGAGCGCCTAAACGATCAAAACAGAGAGTATCCGTCCCGAGATGGCACTGTAGGTGAACAATATCTTTCCCCGTCAAGTCACCTAAACGTTCTCGATCAATCGCGACACAGGCCTCAATGTGTGTGCGCTCTGAAATAAGCGTTTCAACATCGTACATCTCAGAGAGAACATGCACCTTCGCACGATCATCCCAATTTGCCTCATTGTCAAGGAAATAATGCTCGTATTGTGTCATCACGGTAAAAACCATAACACACGGAATAATGCGGAATTCTCACCAATGAAGGTGGGTGACGCTGTCTCAATGGTGCACCATCGTGAACTGAGAATGACTTCCTGTGCTGGCAATAACAAAAGGTCGGGCGCTCACCATACGGTGAGCGCCCGACCTTAAGCTCAGACTCTATGGTGCCGTCTTAACGGCGATGCGTCACTTGCCGATGAAGGCGAGGAAGGCGTCAACCTGAGCTCCGAGAACCTTGGCGTCCTCATCGCTGACAGTCCAGGAGCCTTCGGCCCATGCTTCGCCGGGAAGAACGAAGCCAGCCTGGCCGTCGGTCATGACGTTCATGCCGATGAAAGCGGTGAGATCGTTGACAGCAGCGCGTGCTTCAGCGGTGGCGGCGGGGCCGGAAGCGCCAGAAGCGGTCACAGGCATGCCGCGCACAACGGTCTCCTGCATGGAGCCGTTGGGGGTGGTGGGACGGGAGAGCCAGTCGAAGAAGTTCTTCACCTGAGCGGGCATCTGGGCGTTGTACTGAGGGGTGAAAACCCACAGAGCGTCAACGGCGCCAACCTGCTCGCGAACGTTCGCAACAACGGCGGGGGTGGGGAACTCTTCGTCCTGGTTGACGAAGGGGAGGCCATCGAACTCGATGTAGGTGACGTTAGCGCGGCCTTCGAGCAGTTCCTGGGCCTTCTCAGCGAGGCTGCGGTTGAAGGAGTTCTTGCGGAGGGAGCCAACGACAAAGCCAATGGTTGGGAGCGACAAGATAGTACCTTTCTCAATCATTTGGTGATGATCCTTTAGTATAAGCACCGCCTATTTACTGCTGTCCTCTTGGGAGGCTGTGATCTACACCCCTTCTAGAGCAATAATATTATAAATATCAATAGCGAAAATGGCCTAACAATGCGCTCGCACGAAGATTGCTGACCAAAGCTAGCTGAAAACTATGACGGATGACACTACTGATGCAGGGGGCAGGCTTCCAGATTCAGTGTAAGCCACTTTTAAAAGTTTGCTGTCTTGATGGCATATAGAGAAAGAGGAAGGCCGCAACGCATTCGCGTTGCGGCCTTCCAAACCGTCGGGCTGGCGGGATTTGAACCCACGACCCCTTGACCCCCAGTCAAGTGCGCTACCAAGCTGCGCCACAGCCCGATTCTTTTGTTGTCCCGCTCTCGCGGCGACCTGATAACTATAGATCATGTGGGGGGTGGGATACCAAATCCGTCGAGCGCGAGGCGGGTCACATTTATGCTTGTCATCGGCGGTAAAAAGATCTTACCCACGAAAAAACGTCGAAAATGCTTGCAGCCTGGCCTCTACCCGCCAGCTCTTTGCTGAAGATCATCCTCCACAAGGGCAACAACAGCAGCTAAGACCCCCGGAATATCCAAACCCGATGAATCTACCTCGCGTACACCTTCTGCGGCCGTCATGAACTCCGAAACCGTCGAATCGGCCGCATCGCGTTCATCGATCTGTTTGCGGGTTGCTTCGAGAAGTTCAGGGGTGACCTGACCGTAGAGCTCGCGAGTACGGCGTTCCAAGCGAGCCTGTGGATTGGCGAGCAACAGTACGCGAACGTCGGCGTCCGGGCAGACAACGGTCGTGATGTCGCGTCCTTCAGCCACCATACCCGAACCAGAATTGCGGGCCTCCAACATGCGACGTCGCTGTTCGATAGCCATCCATCGGCGCACGGCCAGATTCGTCGACACGTGCATGACGTTCTCTGACACGCGTGGCTCACGAATTGCGGCCGTAATCTCCGTATCCCCTACCCAGTAATGAGGATCCTCAGGATCGGAGAACATGCGTAATGGCATCTCGTCAGCAATTGCCGCTACTGCTTCGTGATCTCGCAAATCAATACCACGATCCAGCGCATACCAGGTCAGTGCCCGATACATCGCCCCAGTGTCGAGATATCCAATGCCGAGTTCCTTTGCGAGGAGGCGCGAAACTGTGGATTTACCCGAGCCGGCCGGGCCATCAATAGCGATTGTTGTGCCAACACGGGTAATTAAATCTTGGCGTTGTGCGCGATCCATCCAGACTCTCCTTTGCATCTCTTCAACGGCGCCAGCGCCGATCATTATTCATCATTCACACCTTCACGCCCCGTGATGAGCAATAATCCGCCACCCGCGGCCCTCCAGATCTCGTTCTGCTTGACGGGCCACACCAGGATCCACCATTAGTCGTGCGAGGCCAACCCGCTGCCCAGCAGAGTGCTCAAGCACGAGATCTTCGATATTGACCCCCAGCTCACCCAATTCGCTAAAGAGGCGTCCCAACTCCCCCGGTTCGTCAGGGACCAACACCTCAACCTCGGCATAACGCCGAGGGGCACCACCATGCTTACCAGGAATACGTGCCACTCCCCTATTGCCTGCTGTCATCACACGATTCACCGCACCAACGCTCCCGCCCTCTAAGGGGCCCTGAGCTGCCGCTGCGTCCAGGTGAGAGAGCAGATCGTCAACATCATCGCGCAGTGCGTGAAGCACATCGGCAACAGGTCCAGCGTTACCGGCAAGAATTGCTGTCCACAGGCGCGGATCGGAAGCAGCGATACGCGTCGTATCCCTCAAGCCCTGTCCTGCCAACCCCAGCGCCTCAGCAGGAGCTTCCTCCAAGCGGGCCGCCAACATGGAGGCCACCAGTTGGGGAACGTGAGATACCAGCGCAACCGACTGATCATGGGTAGCGGCATCCATCTCCACGGGGACGCTCCCCACATCCATCGCCAGAGTACGCACCATGAGCACAGCCCGCGCATCGCAGTCAGACCCAGCTACCAACACCCAAGGGCGGCCAACAAAAAGATCAGCGTCAGCAGCTCCCGCTCCCGAACGCTCACGACCCGCCATCGGGTGAGAACCAACATAGCGAGCAGCCAATGAAGGGTCACCAGCGGCCTTAGCCTCGTCAAGAACATCTTGAAGGACGGCTGACTTCACCGAGGCCACATCGGTGACCACCGCCTGCGGAAAACGCCGTAGAGCCTTAACCGCCGTTGTACCAGCAACATCGGGGGGCGTTGCGATAACGACAAGCGAGGGCGCCTCGACCGTGCCACCGGGAATAAAGAAAGTGTCCTCTATAGACAGCACCTCCGCCCCGGCAGGCAACCCAGCACCCATGTCGGCACCGAGACGTTCAGAGGTCGGGGAAATATCAGAGAGGTAGACAGGGACTCCCCCGGCCTGCAGACACAAGCCCAAGGAGGCACCCAAAAGGCCAGTCCCCACAATAAGAACTGGCCCTTCAGTAGCCATGACGCGGCCAGGAGAAAGACTCACTGCGTTATGCTCCCATCGTCATCGCACGAGGCCCAACTGGTGCTTTACAGGCCCACAGAAGAGTAGAGCGCAACAAGGGCATTGCCCTTCACGCGCCGGGTCGTCCCAGGCTGAAGGCGTTCAAGCTTGACCGGGCCAAACTTTGTACGGACGAGTTCACGGACCGGGTAGCCAACAGCGTCCATCATGCGTCGCACAATGCGGTTACGGCCTTCATGAACCACGATCTCAACGGTGGTGATATCGCCGTAAGTTTCCATGACGCGGAAGGAATCCGCCCGAATCGGACCATCCTCCAATTCGATGCCTTCAAGCAGGCGACGGCGTGCACCAGGCTTGACCTCACCGTGGACGCGAGCAATATAAGTCTTGGGCACCTCGTACTTGGGGTGCATGAGACGATTAGCTAGCTCGCCATCATTGGTCAACAGAATCAGGCCCGAGGTGTCAATATCCAAGCGCCCCACATGGTAAAGACGGTCGTGACGGTCGACAATCAAATCAGACAGGGTGGGGCGGCCTTCGGGATCGCTCATTGTCGATACAACGCCGACCGGCTTATTGACAGCCAAGACAATGTGGCGTTGCTCGTCAAGGATAAGACGCTCACCATCAACATGGATCACCTGACGCTGCGGATCAACACGCAGCCCCAGGGTGCGCACCACCTTGCCATCGACCTGGACGCGGCCGTCTTCAATGAGCTCTTCGGAGGCGCGACGTGATGCCACACCTGCTTGGGCCAGCACCTTCTGCAGGCGGATACCGTCGGGTACGTGGGGATCATTCCTCACAGTGTTTCCTCCAAGTCGTCAAGCTCTTCTGCAGAGGGCAGATAGGGAGCCAGGGGAACAAGATCATTTAGGGATTCAAAACCCATTCTCTCAAGGAATGTGTCGGTGGTGCCATAGAGCCTCGCTCCAGAGTCCGTCCACCCCACTTCTTCAATGAGACCTCTAGCAACAAGCGTACGCACCACAGCGTCAACATTCACCCCACGAATGTGCGAGATACGCGACCTTGAAACAGGTTGGCGGTAGGCAACAACAGCTAAAGTCTCCAACGCTGCTTGAGAAAGTTTGGCCTGCGCAGTACCAACAATGAAGCGGCCAACAACATCTGCCCACGCTGGTGCTGAGTAAATACGCCATCCGCCCGCCGCGCGACGTAGCTCAAATCCACGAGGGCGAAGCTCGTGTTCTCCCCGATATTCGGCACTAAGGTACTCCAGAGCTTCATCAATAAGCTCGCCCGAGACATCGAAAGTCGCGCCAAGTTCTCCGGCTGTGACAGGCCGGTCGACAACCATCAGGATCGCTTCGAGCGCAGGAAGAAGCGCCCGCACCTCGTCAGAGAGTCCGCCCACGCCAGTGCCATCCAAAAAAGAGACGTCAACCTGCTCTGAGAGTGGATAGGACATGGAGTCTGTCATTGTGGAGGATCCTCTCCGTTATATTCCTCAACGATGTAGTCTGACGCAACGGTATTTTGCCCAATCCACACAATGACGAGGTCATCCCGCGGCTGTTCCTGCTCGAATTCGATAGCACGCTGTCGGTAGAGTTCGAGCAGGGCAAGGAAACGAGAGACAACAACAGCCCGCGTGCCCGCATCCTCCACAAGTTCACGAAAATGGGCGCTCCCAAGACGCTCCAGTTTTCGGACCAGCACTTGAAGTTGTTCAGCCACAGGCACCACAGGATCGTGAAGATGCGTGACGGTGACCTCGGTTGGCGTCGCTGACAAAGCATCAGCCGCAGCGCGAGCCAGATCCTCAGGAGTTGCTAACCACAAAAGCTCGGGCAGAAGCGCGGCAAAATGCGCCTCCATTGGCACCTCGCGGGCATACAGGCCCGCGTGTGCCTCCAGACGTTCTTCGATGACGGTGGAGGCCTCTTTAAAGGCACGATATTGCAAGAGCCGAGAAAAAAGTAGGTCACGAGCCTCAAGGTCTTCTCGCGAACGTTCGTCCTCGCCGAGTTCGCGCGGCAGTAAATGCGCCGCTTTCATATCGAGCAAGGTTGCAGCAACAACGAGAAACTCGGTTGTACGTGACAGATCAGGGAAAGCTCGCATATGAGCGATAAACTCATCCGTGACCTGCGCTAACGCGACCTGCGTAATATCCAGACGTTGACGGCTGATGAGTTGGAGAAGCAAATCGAAGGGCCCCTGGAATACCTCCAGGCTCACCTGAAACTCGTCAATGGCGGCCTGCGTAGGCGCAGCCATATCACGGAGGGTTTCAGGCGGCGTCACCACGAGCGATTACCTCACGCGCCAGGCGCCGGTAGGCCTTAGCACCTGCGTGGTTGGGAGCGTAGGACGTGATCGGTTCTGTTGCGACAGAGGCGTCCGGGAACTTAACCGTTCGCCCGATGCGTGTCGTGTAGACAAGGTCGCCAAACACCTCATCGAGACGATCAAGAACTTCACGTGAATGTAACGTGCGGCTGTCGACCATTGTGGCAACAATGCCATCAATCTTCAGACGGGGGTTAATACGATCACGGATCGTTTCAATCGTATCGACAAGTAGAGCCACACCACGTAAGGCAAAGAACTCAGCCTCCATCGGGACGATTACCCCATGAGCGGCTGTAAGGGCATTGACAGTCAGTAAACCTAGGGAGGGCTGGCAGTCAATGAGGATGATGTCGTAATCATCGCTCACCTGACGCAAAGCGCGATCAAGGGCTGACTCGCGTGCAACCTCGTTGACAAGCTGAACTTCGGCGGCAGAAAGGTCAATATTGGCGGGAATAATGTCGAGGTTGTCCACCGATGTGGAGATAATGGCGTCGCGCGTTGAGGTGCGTGCCTGAATAAGGAGGTTATAGACGGTTAAGTCGAGCTCAAGGGAATTGATACCCAGTCCGGCCGAAGCTGCACCTTGAGGGTCAAAATCGACGATAAGAACGCGACGACCATACTCAGCAAGCGCAGCCCCAAGATTGATCGTTGTCGTTGTCTTACCGACTCCGCCTTTTTGGTTACACATCGCGATCACGCGGGCGGGTCCGTGGCCTGCAAGCGGGGTAGGAATGGGGAAATCCTCGGCGTCGAGGCCGAGTTCGCCAGTCAAAGTCGGTTGAGCGTCGTGATTCACGTCTCTAAGCCTAGTGCATGGTCCTGTGAAAACGCCGTATCCATCGCGCGTGGATGGGCCATTCGGTGCACCTCGCGTAAGGTCTGTGCTGTCACCTTCGTGTAAATCTGCGTCGTTTGCACCGAGGCATGGCCAAGGAGCTCTTGTACATCTCGCACATTGGCACCCCCCTCAAGCAAGTGAGTCGCGAAAGAGTGACGCAGGGTGTGAGGAGAGACGTGCTCCTCAATACCAGCAGCTTTGGCGTAGAGGCCAATAGCTTCCCACGCTGATTGGCGTGAGAGAGGTGCTCCTCGTTTATTCAGAAAAACCGTCACCGCACCCCCACCTCGGGAAGCAAGAATGGGGCGCGAGCGCACAAGATAAGCGCCCAAAGCCTCCCTCGCGTAAGAGCCAATAGGCACGAGGCGCTCCTTTCGCCCCTTACCAAAGAGGCGCACAACAGGAAGCTCAGCATCGAGATCAATGTCATCCATGGCAAGCTCAATTGCTTCACTAATACGCGCTCCCGTCGCATAAAGGATCTCGATAAGGGCAGCGTCTCGGATACTCACAGGGTCATCTGAGGCGTGGGCAGCAGCCAAGAGGGCACTCACCTGATTGATGGTCAAAGCTTTTGGTAGACGGAGGGCCTGCTTAGGGATCACGAGCTGAGCGGAGGGATCCACTGCCGTCAATCCTTCGCGCAGACAGAAACGATGAAAGCTCCGAATAGACGATGCTGCCCGTGCAACAGAGGAAGCTGCGGCAGGACGGCCGGTTAAAGCACCGGAACGTAAGGCAGCAAGATGAGCTTCAATGATCTCAGCGGATATGTCATCAAAATTCTCTATCCCCTGTGCTTCGAGGTCCTCACAGTAGCGATCAATATCGCGTTGATAATTCGACACCGTATGGACGGATGCCCCTCTTTCGCTTCTGAGGTGATCACACCACTCGCGGGCAGCATCAGAGAACACAGGCATAGAGGTAATAGTAACTGCACAGATGTTCACCACGCTGAGTTCCTGGGACCTTTGCGTTCAAGAAAATGTGGGGACCCCGGTAGACTTCACTATGGAAACCGATACGCCCCATTGGCGGGGCCCGAGCGGCTTGGAGGCCGAAGTGACACTTAAGTGGGATCAGCTCGACGATCGTGCAGTCACCACTGCAAAAATTCTTTCCGCAGACGCTGTCGAAAAAGTGGGCTCGGGCCACCCCGGTGCAGCTATTTCCCTGGCACCTGCGGCATACCTTCTCTACCAGCGCCACATGCACATCGATCCCGCCGATGACCGCTGGCTCGGTCGCGACCGTTTCGTCCTATCCGCAGGGCACTCATCCCTCACCCAGTACATTCAGCTCTACATGGGCGGTCTGGGTCTGGAACTGTCCGACATTGAGTCTCTTCGTACCTTTGGTGCACTGACCCCCGCTCACCCCGAGTACGGTCACACCAAGCATGTCGAGATCACCACCGGACCTCTGGGAACCGGCATTGCGGCAGCAGTGGGCTTTGCCATGTCGGCACGCCGCACGCACGGCATGTTCGACCCCGAAACTCCCCTGGGTGAGTCCATCTTCGACCACCACGTCTACGCCATTGCAGGCGATGGCTGCCTTCAAGAAGGTGTCGCATCCGAAGCTGCATCCTTGGCAGGTACTCAAAAGCTGGGCAACCTCACGCTCATTTATGACGACAACCACATCTCCATTGAGGATGACACTTCCATCGCTTTCGATGAAGACGTCCTTGCACGCTTTGAGGCCTACGGTTGGCATGTGCAGCGCGTGCAGTGGCTAGCTGACAACGGTGACTACACCGAAGACGTCGCCGCACTTGATGCCGCCATTAAGACCGCTCGTGAAGAGACTGAACGTCCCTCAATCATTGCCCTGCGCACCATCATTGGCTGGCCGACCCCCGGCAAACAAGACACCGGCGGCATCCACGGTTCCAAGCTCGGTAGTGACGCTTTACGCGGCTTGAAGGAAGCCCTCGGTGCCGACCCCGACGCCATGTTCGATGTCGACGTAGAAGCCGTTGAGGCTGCGCGCGCAAACATGGCCGAACGCGGCCGCACCTTCCGTGCTGAGTGGGATGAGCGCTACAACGCATGGCGTGCGGCGAATCCTGAACGTGCTGAACTCCTCGATCGCGTGCTTGAGCACCGTCTGCCCGAAGGATGGGAAGAATCCCTGCCCACCTTCGAAGAAGGCACGTCTATCGCTACCCGCGCAGCATCAGGCCAGGTTCTCAATGCCATCGCGGACGTACTTCCTGAACTGTGGGGTGGCTCAGCCGACCTCGCAGGCTCCAACAACACCTTCATGAAGGGCCACCCCTCCTTCATCCCCGAGGAGAAGTCATCGAAGGCATTCCAAGGCAATGCTTTCGGACGCAACCTGCACTTCGGCGTCCGTGAGTTCGCGATGGGTGCCACCATGAACGGCATTGCGGCTGACGGTTTGACCCGCGTCTACGGCGGTACCTTCTTCGTATTCTCTGATTTCATGCGAGGTGCCGTCCGCCTGGCAGCACTCATGGATCTACCCGTCACCTACGTGTGGACTCACGACTCTATTGGTGTTGGCGAAGACGGCCCGACACACCAGCCGGTCGAACACCTTGCCTCCTACCGCGCGATTCCCAACCTTGCTGTCGTTCGCCCGGCGGATGCTGCTGAGACTGCTCAGGCATGGAAGGCAATCCTTGAACAGCGTCACCCGGCAGCACTGGTTCTGTCCCGCCAGAATCTTCCCAACCCGGTGCGCGGTGAAGGTGCTTTCGCCTCAGCTACGAACGTTGCCAAGGGCGCCTACGTCCTTTCGGACTGTGAGGGAACTCCCGATGTAATTCTTCTGGCATCAGGTTCTGAAGTGCAGATCGCCGTGGAGGCACAAAAGACTCTTACAGAGGAAGGCATTGCTGCACGAGTGGTGTCCGTGCCCTGCATGGAATGGTTCGACGAACAGAGCGCTGAATACCGCGAATCCGTGCTTCCTGCGGCTGTCCGCGCCCGCGTGAGCGTCGAGGCCGGCATTGCTCTGTCATGGCATCGCCTTGTCGGTGACGCAGGCCGTTGTGTCTCTATTGAATCCTTCGGCGCCCCCGGCGCTGCCGATGAGCTCTTCGCTCATTTCGGTATCGACACGGCTCATGTTGTTGCCGCTGCGAAGGAATCTCTTGAGGCTGCACGAGTCTGAATCCGGCGTAGACTAAGCCTGCGGGGGCTGATGGGCAGATCCCATCAGCCCCCGCGGTGCGTTTAATTGTCCATTACCTGAAAGGACCGCTGTGGAACGCCCACTTCTGCGTTTGCACGACGAGGATGACCGCCGTCTCCCTCGTATTGCCCCACCCTGTTCCCTGGTCATTTTCGGCATCACGGGTGATCTTGCCCGTAAGAAACTACTGCCGGCCATCTATGACCTCGTTAATCGCGGCCTCCTCAACCCAGCATTCGCTCTGACTGGCTTTGCGCGACGCGATTGGGATAACGGCGACTTTGAAGACTTCGTTCGTCAAGCCATCGAAAAACACGCTCGTACAGAGTTCAATGAGCGCACCTGGCGACAGCTTGCCGACGGACTACGCTTTGTGTCCGGCTCTTTCGACGATCCAGAAGGCTACCGCCGACTGGCCGAAACGGTCGCTGAGCTTGACCGCTCACGAGGCACCGGCGGTAACCACGCCTTCTACCTGTCGATTCCTCCAGCCTACTTCCCAGTTGTCTGCGAACGGCTTGCTGAATCTGGCCTTAACGCACGCCAAGGTAAGGAATGGCGTCGCGTCATCATCGAAAAGCCTTTTGGCCACGATCTTGAATCAGCGCAGGAACTTTCTGAAGTTGTTGGTCGCGTCTTCGATGAGTCGGATGTCTTCCGCATCGATCACTACCTCGGCAAAGAAACAGTGCAGAACCTGTTCGCTATGCGCTTCGCGAACGCTATGTTCGAACCGCTGTGGAACGCGAACTACGTCGATCATGTTCAGATCACCATGGCTGAAGAAATCGGTATCGGCACCCGCGCAGGCTACTACGACGGTATCGGCGCAGCCCGCGATATTATCCAAAACCACCTGCTGCAGCTCCTGGCGTTGACTGCCATGGAGGAGCCGGTTCGTCTTACCCAAAGCGAATTACGGGCGGAGAAAGAAAAAGTCTTGTCTGCCGTTCGCCTACCCGAGGATCTCAGTACCTCAACAGCCCGCGGGCAGTACGCCGCCGGCTGGCAGGGCGGGATGGAAGTGAAGGGTTTCCTTGACGAAGATGGCATTGACGAACATTCCCACACTGAAACCTTCGCCGCTATTAAGGTCTTCGTCGATACGCGGCGCTGGGCTGGGGTGCCTTTCTACCTACGCTCCGGTAAGCGTTTAGGCAAGCGTGTGACTGAAATTGCGATTGTCTTTAAGAAGTCTCCACACACGCCTTTTGAGAATTCCGATGCTGGCGAGGCCGGGCAGAACGTTCTCGTGGTGCGGGTTCAGCCTGACGAAGGTATGACCCTGCGCTTTGGGGCGAAGGTACCGGGTACTCAGATGCAGGTTCGTGACGTGACTATGGACTTCGGCTACGGACATGCCTTCACTGAAGACTCCCCCGAAGCCTACGAGCGCCTCATCCTTGACGCCTTGGTCGGTTCTGCACCGCTATTCCCCCATCAGAGGGAAGTTGAGTTGTCGTGGAAGATCCTCGACCCCGTACTCAACTACTGGCAAAGCGCAAGTGCCCCCGAACAGTACAACCCAGGATCCTGGGGTCCTGAATCCGCTCACGAAATGATGGCCCGCGATGGCCGCGCCTGGAGGAACCCGTGATTATTACCCTGAAAGACACCACTTCCTCTGAGATTGCCTCCCGAATCATCGCTCTGCGAGAAGAGGGCGGCTCAGCGACGCTCGCCCGCGTTCTCACGCTCATTGTCGTGGTTTCTGACGCACTTGATGTGGAACGCGCCATCGAGATTTCAGATGCGGCTTCCCGCGAACACCCCTGTCGAGTTATTGTCGTCGTGGACTCGGGAAGCACCGATGGTCCTGCGCGTTTCAACGCACAGATTCGTGTCGGTGACTCAGCGGGAGCCTCTGATGTTGTCGTGCTGGAACCTCGAGGGGCTGCAGCAACAGATCTGGCCTCACTCGTTGCGCCCTTGCTTTTGCCTGATACGCCGGTCGTCACCTACTGGCCTGACACTCCCCCATCAAGCCCCAGCAACCATCCGCTTGGGAGTTTGGCCGTTCGTCGTATTACCGATAGCCGTTCTGCAGAATGTCCGATGGACGCTATCCGTGCTCTCGGAGACGTCTACGCGCCTGGCGACACAGATCTGGCATGGTCAGGAGTCACACTGTGGCGTGCTCTTCTTGCCACCATTGTTGAGGACTTTGACATGGTTCCCGAACGCATTCGCGTGACGGGGCATGCCACCCATCCGTCATCCTTCCTCATTGCTGCCTGGCTGAACTATAAGCTCGGTATTCCGACGGCACATGAGGTCGATCCTGATGCGCAGACCATTACCGGCGTTCATTTTGAGTTCAGTGACGGACGCGAGGTCGCACTCACCCGCCGTGCGGGCTCATCAGTGGCGCATCTTCAACGCAGCGGCTTTGATACAGCCTTCGTGAACCTGCCACGTCGTGCTGTTCAGGACTGCCTCATGGAGGAACTGCGCCGCCTCGACCCGGATATCTTCTACGGCAGTATTCTTGCAGCCTTGGATCAGATTCCATTGGTGCCAGCAGACACCGTGAAGCAGGACGCTACGGCGCAGGAAGGATTCGGGCAGTGACCCCACAGGCGGACAAGACGTTCATCTCGCCCGATGCTACTGCGCTTGCGCGCCATCTTGCTCAAGACCTCGCCCATCACATTCAGGTGCAAGCTGAACGCCGTAGTGACGAAACACCGGTGGAAATCGCCATTGCTGGTGGTTTCGTCGCAACCCACGTCCTGCCTGCACTCGGTGAAGAAGGCCAAGGGGTTGATTGGAGTAAGGTTCGTTTCTGGTGGTGTGACGAACGTTTTGTCCCTGCAGGTCATCCTGATCGTAACGATGAGGAAGCTCGCCGACACCTTCTTGACCATCTTGATGGTGTCCGCTTTATTCCGATGCCAAGCGATGAAGGACAAGGTCTTCCTACTGCGTGCGTAGAGTTCACTGAGCAATGGAAGACCCTCATGGCAACGCGCAGCCTGGATGTTGTTGTGCTGGGAATGGGCCCCGATGGACATATCGCCAGTCTTTTCCCTGGCATGTACTCTCCTGAGGAAAGCCAAGCGATCGTTTCCGTCGAAGACTCTCCCAAACCTCCGCCACAGCGGCTCTCGCTCAGCATGCCGGTGATTTTGGCAGCGCAGCGTATCTACCTAGCTGCAGCCGGTGAAGCCAAGTCAGAGATACTTGGACAAGCATTCACCACGGACGTCGACATTCGTGATTGTCCAGTGGCGGCCCTGCGTCAGCGCAGTGACTGCCGGTGGTATCTCGACGAGGCATCCGCTTCACAGCTCTGAAAAGAGGAAATCCCCCAGAACTTGAGCGTCTACGCTTCTGAAGAAGCAGCGTAAACATCAAGCGCTGGGGGATTTCCTATGTAAAGTGACTGGGGCTTATGTGTCGATGAACGCGTTGGTGCCGTTGACCTTCAAGGTCAACGGCACCAACATGAAAGGCTGATCAGAGGCCGAACTTCAAAAGGACTCCATAGGCAACGATGCAGGTAGTCCAGACGGTGAGGATACCAATGGTGATGCGGTTAAGGTTGCGTTCTGCCACACCAGAGGAACCGGCAGTCGAGGAAATACCACCACCGAACATGTCCGAGATGCCGCCGCCACGACCCTTATGCATGAGAACAGTCAGCATAAGCAGCAAGCTGGAGAGGACGATGAGCACCAGGAGGGTGACCTTGATAACTGCCACGGTGTAAATCCGATCCGATGAGATGAATAACGGCCCGAGCGATCTTCGACGCAAGATCGCACAACGTGACCAGTGTAGTCGCTCAATAGCACTGTGGGCCAACCGGACATGCCGGTTGGCCCACAGGCCCGCTATTGAGCTGTCAGCCTATGTGGCTAACAAGGCTGATCAGGAAGCGTAGTAGGTGCACATCTGAGCGAAGGAATCCGCCTTCAGGGATGCGCCACCAATGAGAGCTCCGTCAATGTCAGGCTGAGCCATGAGGTCCTTGATATTGCCGGGGTTAGCGGAGCCGCCGTAAAGTACGCGAGTGCTGCCAGCGGTAGCATCACCGTAGTCAGCGCGCAGAGCCTCACGGATCGCACCGCAAACCTCCTGTGCGTCTTCGGCGGTGGCGGTTTCGCCAGTGCCAATAGCCCAGATAGGTTCGTAGGCGATGACAATCTTTGCGACGTCCTCAGCAGACCAGCCTTCAAGAGCGGCGCGGATCTGGCCGAGAACGAACTCAACGTGGGTGCCAGCCTTGCGAATGTCAAGGGCCTCACCGCAGCAGAGCACGGGGGTCATGCCGGCATCAAGCACCTTGCGGGCCTTAGCGCCGACGAGCTGATCGGACTCATTGTGGTACTCACGACGCTCAGAGTGACCCATGAGGACATAGGTGCAACCGAGCTTGCTCAGCATAGCGGTGGAGATTTCACCGGTGTATGCGCCATTGTCGTGAATAGAGACATCCTGAGCGCCGTAATTCACGGCGAGTTCGTCAGCCTCAACGACCGTCTGAACGGTGCGGATGTCGGTGAAAGGAGGAACGACGAGGACCTCACACTTGGTGACGTCGTGCTCGCGATCCTTCAGTTCCATTGCCAGGCCTTGGATGAGGTGATTGGCCTCAAGATGATCAAGGTTCATCTTCCAGTTGCCGGCCATCAGTGGGGTACGTGCCATGTTTCAGTCCTCCAGAACTGCGATACCGGGCAGAACCTTGCCTTCGAGGAGTTCGAGGGAGGCGCCACCACCGGTGGAAATGTGAGAGAAGGTGGCCTCATCGAAGCCGAGGAGACGGACAGCAGCAGCAGAGTCGCCACCACCGATGACCGAGAACATGTCGCCAGAGGAGAGTGCTTCGGCGACAGCGCGAGTACCACCAGAGAAGGTGTCGAACTCGAAGACTCCCATGGGGCCATTCCATGCGACGGTCTTAGCGGTGGAGAGCTTGTCGGCAAAGAGCTTCTGCGACTCGGGACCGATATCCAGACCCATTTGGTCAGCGGGAATGGCGTCGACAGGGACTACAGTTGCGGGTGCGTCGGCGGCAAACTCGGGGGCAACCAGGGTGTCGACAGGCAGAACAAGGTCAACGCCGCGTTCGGCAGCCTCAGCGATGTAGCCCTTCACTGTCTCGATCTGGTCTTCTTCGAGCAGAGACTTACCCACGGAGTAGCCCTTGGCTGCGAGGAAGGTGTATGCCATACCGCCACCGATGAAGAGCATGTCCGCCTTGGTCAGCAGGTTGGCAATAACGCCGAGCTTGTCGGAAACCTTTGAGCCGCCGAGGACAACGGCGTAGGGCCGTTCGGGGTTGTCGGTCGCACGACGCAGGGAGTCAATCTCCTTGAGAACAAGCAGGCCCGAGGCTGAGGGAACGAGCTTGGCAATGTCGTAGACTGATGCCTGCTTGCGGTGAACGACACCAAAACCGTCAGAGACAAAGACATCGCCAAGGGCGGCGAACTCGCGTGCGAGTTCTTCACGTTCCTCGTCAACCTTGGAGGTTTCACGGGGGTCGAAGCGAACGTTTTCAAGAAGGGCGATCTCGCCGTCCTCAAGGGCGTCAACGGTAGCTTTCGCTGATTCGCCGGTCACGTCACCAGCGAGGGTGACCTTGGTGTCAACGAGTTCGCCGAGGCGTTGTGCGACGGGGGCAAGAGAGAAGGCGGGGTTAACTTCACCCTTAGGACGGCCCATGTGAGCCATGATGACAACCTTTGCACCAGCTTCGAGCAGAGTGTTCAGGGTCGGGAGTGCTGCACGGATGCGGCCGTCGTCGGTGATGACGCCATCCTTGAGCGGAACGTTGAAATCGGAACGGACGAGGACGCGCTTTCCGCGCAGATCGCCGAGGGTTTCGATGGTCCTCATGAACCATGCCTTTCACGCAGGGGCACTCAGTGGGTAGTGCCGATGAAGAGATGAAGAGACGAGGAACGCCCGCGCACGCGGTGCGTGCGCGGGCGCCCTCATGTACTCGTCACGTTATGACGTGAGAATCAGAGCTTGGAGCCGACGAGGACGGTGAGGTCCACGAGACGGTTCGAGTAGCCCCATTCGTTGTCGTACCAGGAGACAACCTTGACCTGATCGTCGATCACCTTGGTGAGCTGGGAATCGAAGATCGAGGAGTGGGGATCGGTCACGATGTCGGTGGAGACGATGGGCTCTTCGGTGTAGGCGAGGATGCCCTTCAGTTCACCTTCAGCAGCAGCCTTAACGGCGGCGTTGACCTCTTCAGCGGTGCAAGGCTTGGAGGGCTTGAAGGTGAGGTCGGTGACGGAACCGGTGGGAACCGGAACGCGCATGGCGTAGCCGTCGAGCTTGCCCTTGAGCTGGGGAAGAACGAGGGCAACAGCCTTTGCAGCACCGGTGGAGGTGGGAACGATGTTCAGAGCTGCAGCGCGGGCGCGACGCAGGTCGGAGTGAGGAGCGTCGTGGATCCGCTGATCGCCGGTGTAGGCGTGGATGGTGACCATGAGGCCGGCTTCAATGCCGAAGTTCTCGTCGAGAACCTTAGCCAGAGGAGCGAGGCAGTTCGTGGTGCACGAAGCGTTCGAGATGATGTGGTGAACCTCGGGGTCGTAGGACTTGCAGTTCACGCCGATAACGAAAGTGCCGTCTTCGTTCTTCGCGGGAGCGGAGATGATGACCTTCTTGGCGCCGCCGTCGATGTGGGCCTTAGCCTTGGCAGCGTCGGTGAAGAAGCCGGTGGACTCGATCACGATGTCAGCGCCAAGCTCGCCCCAGGGGAGGTTGGCAGGATCGCGCTCAGCGAGGGCAACGATGCGGTGGCCGTTGACGGTGATGGACTCGTCATCGTAGCTAACTTCGGCATCGAGACGACCCAGGATGGAGTCGTACTTGAGCAGGTGTGCGAGGGTCTTGTTGTCGGTGAGGTCGTTGATGGCAACGATCTCGATATCGGCGCCCTGCTGCAGAGCAGCGCGGAAGAAGTTACGGCCGATGCGGCCAAAGCCATTGATACCAACGCGGGTGGTCACTATTGTCCTCCTGCTAGTGCCCCTAATCGGGCACAGTTTCTGAGCTACCGCCCCATCGGGCTGATGAAGCGGCTCGCAGATGTCCTGCGATTTGTGCACCTCTAAATCTACACCCCTTCGGGGTGTTTAACCGGGCCGTACGGCCCTTCTTGGCATATGTTGAGGTCCTCGCCACATTCTAGCGGCGAGGACCTCACAGCGAAAGAGGTGTCATTTACTTAGTCATCTTCGAGCATGTCCAAAGTCAGGACAGCCTCGGTGTCAGGAATCCCTCGTTCGTGGGCGGCTTTGTCAGCCATCGCCAGCAAACGCCGAATACGACCCGCAACAGCATCTTTGGTAAGCGGCGGATCAGTGTGCTTTCCAAGCTCTTCCAGGGATGCCTGTTTGTGTTCCAAACGCAGTTGACCTGCTTCTCGCAGGTGCTCAGGAATGTCATCTCCGAGGATTTCAAAGGCGCGTTGTACTCGAGCACCAGCCGCAACCGCTGCCCTGGCGGAACGCCGAAGATTCGCATCGTCAAAGTTTGCCAGGCGGTTTGCAGAACCGCGTGCCTCACGTCGGACCTTACGCTCTTGCCACACCTTGTGGGTTTCCACACCACCCATAGCGGCAATCAGGACGCCGATGGCGTCGGCATCCCGGACGGAGACTCTGTCGGTGCCGCGCACTTCCTTCGAACGTGCCGGGGCGCCCAAACGGCGGGCGCACCCAACGAGGGCGAGGGCAGCTTCTGGGCCCGGGCAGGTAACTTCAAGGGAGGATGAACGGCCAGGTTCTAGCAAAGATCCGCGAGCAAGGAAAGCACCACGCCATGCGGCAGCGGCTTCTTCATTTCCTGAAGCGACCAATGAAGGTGGGAGACCTCGAACAGGACGGCCAAAACTGTCAATCAAACCGGTCATCCGAGCAAGCTGATCCGCTTCTTTGACGACGCGAACGACGTAACGGTTGCCACGGCGCAGCCCGCCAGCAGAAACGATGACAATGTCAGATTCCGCGTTGTACATGCCGGCAATAAAACGCATCAGACGTTGGGCAGCGATATGCGTGTCGAGCTCAGCCTCAACAATGATTCTGCCGGCGACCAGATGGAGACCGCCGGAAAAACGCAGAGTCGTGGCGACTTCGGCAGCCATGGCCGACAGCGAGCTCACGCGGGTGCGCGCGAGTTCTTCTTTCATGTCGGTCGTTAGTGACACAGGCGGTCCTTCCCCAAACGTCGAATCTATGCGAGCCAAGGCTCGTGTTTACCGACCTCACCAAGAAATCCATCAAAGGCATCACGCAATACAGCAGCCAAGCGCAAAGGATCATGATGGGGTTGCCCATCCCCTGTTCGCACCTGACGTAGCAGCACGCGCGCGCCCATCTGGCTTGCGGCCGCGATGAGATCGTCAATGTCATCAGTGACCGTCGGGTCAGCAACAACAACATCAAGCTTTAAGTCTGGAGCATAGTGTGCCAGAACCCGAATATGATCCGCTGTGGTCATTGCCTCAGTTTCATCGGTATGAGAGGCAAGATTCATAATGAGTGCCCGATGCGCATCGGTTGTGACAAGCACACGGCGAAGTTCAGGCACCATCAGGTGTGGCAAGACTGACGTGTACCACGACCCAGGGCCGAGGATGACCCAATCGGCGTCGTGAATGGCATCAATGACATCTTGATGGACGGGTGGATTTTCCGGCAGAAGTCGAACATGCTCAACAACTCCCGGAGCCTTAGCAACATGGCTTTGCCCACGAACAGTTCGAAGAGTATCTCCCTGACGCATCTGCGCTTCAATATCGAGAGGAACCGCGGCCATTGGCAAGACCCTGCCTTGAGCACCCAGAAGCCGCCCAACCCAGTCAAGCCCTTCTACAGTGTCACCCAGCAGTTGCCACAGCCCTGTGATGAGAAGGTTTCCGAGGGCATGTCCCTCAAGAGGGCCCGAGGAGTCGAGACGATGCTGCATGACATCACGCCAGGTAAGTCCCCATTCGGATTCCTCGCACAAGCTTGCCAGTGCCATTCGTAAATCTCCTGGTGGCAAGATATCCATCTCAGACCGCAGGCGACCGGAGGAACCACCATCATCAGCGACGGTGACGACGGCAGTGAGTGAACGAGTGATATGGCGAAGTGCGCGCAAGGTCGCTGACAATCCGTGTCCGCCGCCGAGAGCAACAACTGCTTGGCCAACTTCTCCGCGCACCGGCCAGCCATCTTTATCGAGGTAGGACATATCACTCTCTTCCTAGGTCACGGTGGGAGATGCGTACCGTGAAACCGTGCTGGCGCAGTCGTTCAGCAATAAGTTCAGCGAGTGCGACGGAGCGGTGCTTTCCGCCAGTACAACCAACGGCAACGGTGGCGAAAGGCTTGAGTTCCGAAAGGTAGCCGCGCAGCATAGGGGCAAGCAGATCAGCGTATTGCAGTCCAAAATCACGTGCGCCCGGTTGATTAAGCACATACTCGGCGACGGGGGCATCACGACCGGTCAGGTGGCGCAGCTCCCCCACCCAGTAGGGATTTTTGAGGAAGCGCACGTCAAGGACATGGTTGGCGTCCATCGGCAGGCCGTACTTGAAGCCGAAAGACATGACTGTCAGTTGAAGGGGACGATCTTTTTCTCCGGCAACAACATCACGAATATGCCGAGAGAGGTCGTGCACGTTCATGTGAGTGGTGTCGATAATCTCATCGGCGCGAGCACGAATTGGAGCTAAGAGACGATCCTCAGCGTGAATCCCGTCAAGAATGGTGCCCTCGTCCTGCAGTGGATGCGGTCGACGATTCGATTCATAGCGGCGAACGATGGTTTCATCGTCAGCCTCGAGAAAGATCAATCTGTAGGGCAGGCCCCCGTCACGGAGCTCATCCAAGATGGTAAGGAGGTCGTTAAAGAATGCGCCCGAACGGACGTCAACAACAAGACCAAGACGGTGGACACCCTCACCTGAGGGGGTCATCATGCCAATGACGGCTGGGATGAGTGTGGGGGGAAGATTGTCAACGACATACCAGTCGAGGTCCTCAAGTGCGCGGGCAGCGCCGCTCCTTCCGGCTCCTGAACGGCCGGTGATAATGAGGATCTCGTTGTCCGCAGGGTGCGGAGCCTGTGCAGCTTTATCAAGAAGAGGGATGCCGCTGGGGAATGTTAGAGGATTGGGATCATCGCCAGGGTAGGTCATTGCGTCATCGCTCCTTCCTGTGAGGTGTGTGTCAAGGCTACCGTGTTCGCGGGATGGATTCATGGGGCATTCGATCCTTCAGCGGTATTGGACTGGGCAGATGCCGATGTACCCGAAGAATCCGTTGGTGCCAGGGCATCAACGATTGTGCGTGCGAGTTGTTGACCGATTCCCGGAACAGAGCATATTTCATCAACGCTGGCACTACGAAGACGCTTGACGGAACCAAAGTGGTGAAGAAGTGCCTTTTGTCGGGCCGGTCCGAGTCCGGGGATAGTGTCGAGGAACGAACGTGTTTGGGCGCGCCCCCTCTGTGCGCGGTGTTTAGTAATGGCAAATCGGTGGGACTCATCGCGGATGTACTGAAGCAAATACAGGCCTGCAGAGGCGCGCGACAAGATGAGTGGATAGGGGTCGTCAGGAATCCACACCTCTTCAAGACGTTTCGCCAGCCCCACTAGCGGGATATCGATTCCGAGTTCATCGAGGGTGGCGCGCGCCGCGTTGACCTGGGGAAGACCGCCATCAACGACAAGAAGATCGGGGCGATAGGAGAATCGTCGAGGCCGTCCCGTCGTGGGATCAACGGGGCCACTGTTGTAGGCAACTCCTTCGTCGTCCTCACCATTCTGGCCAGCTTCCTCAGCGAGAAGGCGCTTAAAGCGGCGAGTGAGCGTTTCAGCCATTGCCGCAGTATCGTCGAGGGGGCGTCCATTCACCGGAGCGAGGTTGAAGCTACGGTAGGCGTCTTTTCGGGGCATGCCGTCTTCAAAGACGACCATCGAAGCAACCTGGTGCTGACCTTGAGTGTGGGAGATATCGAAACATTCGATACGTAACGGGGCTGCGGGTAAATCGAGTTCTCGGGCAAGTTCTTCAAGAGCTTTGGCACGTTCGCTGAGATCTCCTGCTCTTCGGGTTTTATATATCTCGAGAGCATGTTGAGCATTTTTGAGCACGGTTGCCATGAGGTCTGCGACTTTTCCCCTACGCGGAACTGAAATGCCGACTTTGGCACCTCGAATTTGGGTCAGCCACGCCTGGAGTGAGTCAGCATCTTCAGGTTCGATCGAGACATAGACATTGCGCGGCAGCGCAGAGGTTGGTGTGTGCGCGACATCGTCCACTGACATGGCTTCAGATTGTTGAGAGGGGCGCCCGCGCAAAGGGGACGAGGCAGGGGGAACGTCAGCGTAGACCTGTTCAAGGAGGCGGGCCATCAGTGAGTGTTCATCGGCGTCATCGAGACGGTCAAGCACCCAGCCTCGTGTTCCTCGAATACGGCCACCTCGGACGTAAAAAACGTGCACTGCAGCATTGAGCTCGTCGTAAGCCAGCGCAAAAATGTCGGCGTCAACCCCGTTATTGAGAACGATGGAGTTTTTCTCGAGGACGGTTGTCAATGCGGCGATGTCGTCTCGCAACTTTGCTGCGCGTTCAAAGTCCCATTCCTCAGAGGCTTCCTGCATCTGTTCTTCCAGAGCGCGGATAAAAGGACGGGTGCGACCGTCCATGAAGTCGCACAGATTCTCTGCGAGTTCGCGGTGGTCGGCTTCAGAGATATTCCCGGTGCAGGGGGCAGCACATTTCTCGATATAGCCGAGCAGACAGGGCCGCTGTTGGGCCACTGCGCGATGGAAGACGCCCGCTGAACAGCTTCGCATTGGGAAGGCACGTAGAAGGAGGTCGATGGTTTCTCGAATGGCCCACACATGGGTGTAGGGGCCGTAGTATTTCGTGTCGCGTTGATGGATTTTTCGCGTGATCTGGACGCGTGGGTAGCGTTCACCCATGGAAACAGCAAGGTAGGGGTAGGACTTGTCGTCCTTGAACATCACGTTGAAGCGTGGATTGAATTCTTTAATCCATTGGAACTCAAGGGTGAGGGCTTCAATTTCGGATGCAACGACTGTCCACTGCACTGATTGAGCGGTGGTGACCATCTGCTGGGTGCGGGGGTGCAACTGACTGAGATCCTGAAAGTAGTTGCTCAGGCGTTGCCGAAGGTTCTTTGCTTTTCCCACATAGATGACGCGGCCTTGTTCATCTCGGAATCGATACACCCCTGGTTCGGTGGGAATATCGCCGGTTCGAGGGCGGTAAGTCATCGGGTCAGCCACGCGTGTAAGCCTAGTCGTCTTACGACCAGGATGCGGAATGGTCAGCACTGTGGGGCAGGCCGCAGGAGTAGGATTGCTTTGTTCTCTTTTTGACGTGTCTTTAGGTGGCTGTGGCGGCCATTGACGGGCGCGATTCGTAGCAGTTCCTGTGAAAGGACCCCCATGTTCGCAGATGCGCAAGAAGCTATCGACTTCATCGAAACTCAGGGGATTGAATACGTTGACGTACGATTCTGTGACCTATTGGGCGTCCAGCAGCATCTGACTGTTCCGGCCGAGGAGTTTTGCCGGGCGGGCATTACCGATGGTCTCATGTTCGATGGGTCCTCCATCCGAGGTTTCGCAGCCATCCATGAGTCGGACATGAAACTTATCCCCGACTTGAGCTCCGCCTACGTTGATCCTTTCCGTGCAGCAAAGACTCTTATCATCCTGTTTTCCATTGTCGACCCCTTCACTGATGAACCTTTCTCTCGTGATCCTCGTCAGGTAGCGGCAAAAGCAGAAGCATTCCTCCGTGCGTCGGGTATCGCTGACACCTGCTTCGTTGGTGCCGAAGCAGAGTTCTTTATTTTCGATGACGTTCGCTACCAGGTCAGTCAGAACCACACCTTCTATGCTCTGGATTCTTCAGAGGCCCCATGGAACGCCGCCACCGTTGAGCCTGGAGGTAACCTCGGCTACCGCCTACGTAACAAGGGGGGCTACTCCCCTGTTTCGCCGTCGGATCGCGACCATGATTTGCGTGACCAGATGGCCACGAATCTTCGCCGTGTGGGCTTACATCTTGAGCGTTCTCACCATGAGTGCGGGGCTGCAGGGCAGCATGAGATTAACTATCGCTTCGCGTCGCTCATGGCGGCAGCTGATGACATGATGAAATTCAAGTACGTCATCAAGAACACTGCCTTCCAGTACGGGAAGACGGCGACTTTTATGCCAAAGCCAATCTTTGGTGACAATGGCTCGGGTATGCACACGCACCTGTCGTTGTGGAAGGATGGCGAACCGCTTTTCTATGATGAGCGCGGTTACGGTTCGTTGTCAGATACTGCTCGCTGGTTTATTGGCGGTCTGCTTGCTCACGCTCCGGCACTTCTCGCCTTCACCAACCCGTCACTGAACTCCTACCGACGTTTGGTGCCAGGCTTCGAGGCACCGATTAACCTCGTTTATTCGGCTGGCAATCGTTCGGCGTGCATCCGTATTCCGGTAACCGGCACGTCCCCGAAAGCGAAGCGTATCGAATACCGCGTGCCGGATCCTTCTGCGAACCCCTATCTGGCTTTCGCAGCCTGCTTAATGGCGGGGATTGACGGTATTCGTAATCGTATGGAGCCTGCAGCTCCCATCGATAAGGATCTCTACGAACTGCCACCAGAGGAGTACGAGGATATTGCCAAGCTTCCCCATTCTCTGGAGGCCGCGTTAGACGCCCTGCGTGAGGACCATGAGTTCCTCACCGAGGGAGACGTCTTCACTCAGGATCTCATTGAGACGTGGATCAGCTACAAAATGACCCACGAGGTCGAACCCATGCGCGTCTACCCGCATCCTTTGGAGTATCAGCTCTACTTCGATCTGTAAATGGTTCGTGATATCGACCGTGGAGCTGTAGAATTACACTATTCCAAACTATGAAGTTGATCTTTGTGGATCTCTTCACTCACCAAGATAGCGAGAAACAATGAAGAAGCATCGTGACGGGTCAATCAGCCAGAAAGCTCGTTTCACACTCCAGGCAGACGACACCATCCCTTCGATGCTTCGCAAGCGCGCCGAACGTCACCCCGACGCGGTCGTTGTCGAAAAGACCTCTGCCGTTGGTGCTCGCCAACCCGTGACCGCAGCGGATCTACAACGGCAAGTCGAGGACGTCGCTCGCGGCCTCCTTGGTCTTGGAATCCAGACCGGTGAAAAGGTCGCAATTCTCTCGTCAACCTCCTACGAATGGATGCTCCTCGACCTCGCTATCCTGACGATCGGTGCCGTTACAGTCCCCATCTACGAATCCGATTCCACCACCCAGATTCGACACATCCTTGACGATGCTCACGTGGTGCAAGTCTTTACAGCAACCGCTCAGCAGGCAGAGCTTGTCGAGTCAGTTGAAGCTCCCTCGGTACGTTCAGTGGATGCTCTTGACCGCGGAGCACTGCGTACGATCCTTACCGCCGGACGAGACGTAGCCCCGTCTGCTTTAGACGAGCGTGCTACCCACTTCACCGTCGACGACATGGCTACTATCATCTACACCTCCGGTACAACAGGTGTACCCAAAGGCGTAGTCCTCACCCACGGTAATTTCGTTGGCACTGCTGAAGCCGTCCGCCAAGCCCTTCCCGACGTCATTGACGCTCCTTCCCTGCGTATGCTTCTCTTCTTGCCACTGGCGCATGTCCTTGCACGTTTCGTCATGCATGCTCTCCTGTCAGCGCGTGGCGTAATCGCTTTCTCCCCTGACGTCAAGCGCCTTTTGACGGATATTGAAGCCTTCCAACCCACTATCCTGCTGGCTGTGCCGCGCGTACTTGAAAAGGTCTACAACGCCGCCTCTGCAAAGGCAGGCTCTGGGCTTAAGCGCCAGATCTTCGGCTGGTCCGCTAAGCAATCTCGCCACTGGTCGGCTGCGAAAGAAGGGCTTTTCGGCCCCTCTCCCCTGCTGCGTGCACGCCATAGCATCGCCGATAAGCTCGTCCTATCAAAGGTGCGCAGCGTCCTGGGCCCCAATCTTGAATACATCGTCTGTGGCGGCGCCCCACTTTCCCTTGAGCTTGCCCATTTCTTTGGCGGCACCGGTATCACCGTCATTCAAGGCTACGGCCTATCCGAAACTACCGGCCCTATCGCTGCGCAACTTCCCGGATATAGCCCGATGGGAACGGTCGGCCCGATTCTCCCTGGCAATGCCGTCAAGATCTCCGACGAAGGCGAGATTCTTATCAAGGGCGTGTCCGTCATGCAGGGCTACCACAACCTGCCTGAGGAAACATCCCAGGCCATCCAGGACGGCTGGTTCCATACTGGCGATCTAGGATCAGTTGACCGCAAGGGAAATATCCGTATCACCGGTCGTAAGAAGGAAATTATCGTGACCGCCGGCGGCAAGAATGTGTCGCCCGAAATCCTCGAAGATTCACTGGTGACTCACCCACTGATCGGCCACGTCGTTGCCGTTGGCGAGGCTCGCCCCTACATTGGTGCGCTCATCACCCTTGACCCTGACATGTTGCCCGGTTGGCTGAGCGCACATGGTCTGGACGTTGTCGATGCCTCAACTGCCGCAGACTTGCCTGAGGTGCAAGAATCCCTTCGGAAGGCGATTATGCGCGCTAATAAGAAGGTTTCCCGCGCCGAGTCAATCCGCCGATTCCGCATTGTTGACACAACATTCACCGTGGAAAACGGCTATCTGACGCCCTCGTTGAAGCTACGCCGTTCTGCTGTTGTCGCAGATTTTGCTCACGAGGTTGATGCGGTGTATGAGCACGGTTTCGATGTGCCTCACGAGTCATCTGGTAAGCGCAAGTAGCCAGGTGGCAGATCACCAATGAATTGGCCCGGAAGCGCGTGCTTCCGGGCCATTACTTGTGCAGCGCCTTTACGGACTATGCTGTGCGCGCAGCGTCGCGTTCAAAGGTCTTGGCCAGATACTGTCCAGTGAACGATCCCGGGATACGGGCAACATCCTCAGGAGTACCCTCGGCTACGACAAGGCCACCACCTGAACCACCTTCAGGACCCATATCGATAATCCAATCAGCACATTTGATGACGTCAAGATTATGCTCAATGACGATTACCGTATTGCCCTTGTCAACCAAGGACTGCAAGACGAGCAAGAGCTTGCGAATATCCTCAGAATGTAGGCCAGTTGTTGGCTCATCAAGGACGTACACGCTGCGACCATTTGAACGACGCTGCAATTCGGATGCCAGCTTCACGCGCTGGGCTTCACCGCCCGATAGCGTGGTGGCGGACTGCCCCAAACGCACATAACCCAGGCCGACCTCAACAAGAGTATTGAGATGCCGTGCGATACGAGCGATGGGGGCAAAGAATTCAGCGGCCTCACTAATGGGCATATTCAAAATATCAGCAACGGACTTGCCCTTGTAGAGCACCTCAAGGGTTTCACGGTTGTAACGGGCGCCATGACAGACCTCGCAAGGGACATACACATCGGGCAAGAAATTCATCTCAATCCGAAGCGTTCCATCACCCTTACAGGATTCGCAGCGCCCTCCCTTAACGTTAAAAGAGAAGCGGCCAGGGCCGTATCCTCGGACCTTCGCTTCCTGCGTTTCCGCAAAGAGCTTTCGAATGTGATCCCACACGCCCGTATAAGTCGCCGGATTCGAGCGAGGGGTGCGCCCGATGGGCGATTGATCAACGTGAACGACTTTATCAAGATGCTCCATTCCCGTGACGGTGCGGTGTCGTCCAGGTACAAGCCTCGCCCCGTTCAGCCGCGACGCGAGAGAACGATAAAGAATTGAGTTGACCAGGGTTGATTTGCCCGAACCGGACACGCCCGTGACCGCAGTGAAGCAGGACAGCGGGAAGGACACGGAAACGTTATTGAGGTTGTGTTCACGCGCGCCTTCAACCGTCAACGCCCGAGAGTGGTCAACAGCGCGCCTCTTTGAGGGCGTGTGGATCATGCGTCGACCGGCGAGATAATCTCCGGTGAGCGATCCCGAGGAGGCTAGAAGAGCGTCCAAGGGGCCAGAATGAACAATCTGACCTCCGTGCTCACCTGCCCCTGGACCAATGTCGACAATCCAGTCAGCAGCTTCCATCGTTTCCTCGTCATGTTCCACAACAATGAGAGTGTTTCCCAAATCGCGGAGGCGCTCAAGGGTTTCAATGAGGCGACGGTTGTCACGCTGGTGCAAGCCAATGGAAGGCTCGTCAAGGACATAAAGAACCCCTACGAGGCCTGAGCCAATCTGCGTGGCAAGACGGATGCGTTGAGCCTCTCCACCTGAGAGAGTGCCAGCAGCACGAGAGAGCGTGAGATAGGTGAGGCCGACATCGACAAGGAAATTGAGACGAGCCCGAATCTCTGCGAGCACCGGCGCAGCAATGGCTGCGGCACGTTCGTCCAGTTCCAGATCATTAAGGAAGTCACGAGCCTCAGCGATCGACAGGTCAGACAGGGCGGCAATACTCAAATCGCCCACGCGAACAGCCAGAACCTCAGGGCGTAGGCGCGCGCCGTGGCATGAGGGGCAGGGGACTTCTCGCATGTAGCCATCGAGTTTGTCCATCGACCACTGCGATTCAGTCTCCGCACGTTTACGTTCAACGTAGTTGACAGCACCTTCAAAGCCTGTGGTGAAACGGCGTTCCCGTCCCCAACGGTTGCGGTAGGAAACCTTCACCTCGTAGTCGTGGCCATAGAGAATGATCTGCTGGATGTCCTCAGGAAGATCACGCCACGGCACATCCAGACTAAAACCGAGCTCCTCAGCGAGGGTTGCCAGAATCTTCAACTGGTACTTGTTGTTCACACTCCACGGACTCACCGCGCCGTCACGAAGGGAAAGTTCTTCATCAGGTACGACGAGTTCAGGGTCAACCTCAAGTTTCATGCCAAGGCCCGTGCACTCTGGACAGGCTCCATAAGGCGCATTGAAGGAGAATGTCCTCGGTTCGATTTCTTCCAAAGCAAGGGGGTGATCGTTCGGGCATGCGCGTTTTTCAGAGTAACGGCGTTGCCGTCCCGGGTCATCTTCAGGGAGGTCAACGTAATCAATGATCACTAGGCCGTCAGAGAGCCGCAGAGCAGTTTCGACCGAGTCCGTTAGACGTTGCCGCATTCCATCGCGAACGACAAGACGGTCGACGATGACAGAAATGTCGTGACGGAGCTTCTTTTCCAAGACTGGGAGCTCATCGGTGTCCAGGCGGAGCTGTTGACCGTCAATAATGGCTCGCACATAGCCTGCGGCACGAAGCTCATCCAAGAGATCTTGGTATTCGCCTTTCCTGCCGCGGACCACGGGGGCAAGTACCTGGAAACGGGTGCCCTCGGCGAGGGAACGTACCCTGTCAACGATCTGCTGTGGCGTTTGAGCTTGAATCTGCGCATCACACTTTGGGCAGTGAGCTACACCTGCGCGGGCATAGAGGAGACGCAGGTAGTCATGAATTTCTGTAATGGTGCCAACAGTTGAACGCGGGTTGCGTGAGGTCGACTTTTGGTCGATAGACACCGCAGGTGACAGGCCCTCAATGAAGTCGACATCGGGTTTATCCATTTGCCCGAGGAACTGGCGGGCATAGGAGGATAAGGATTCAACGTAACGCCGCTGGCCTTCAGCAAAGATAGTGTCGAAAGCCAGAGATGATTTACCTGAACCGGACAGGCCCGTGAAGACGATAAGAGAATCACGAGGCAGGTCGAGGTCAACATCCTTGAGGTTATGTTCGCGGGCACCGCGAACGATCAGTTGGTCATGCACACCCCGAGTTTAGTGTGCTTTAACTGGAAAATCCGTCCCCAGTCGTACGTGTGTTCCATTCCACGAGGGCGCGGGCGACAAGCTCCGGTTGCTCAACCGCACACATATGCTTAGCACCTTCGACGTGCAGCGCGCCTCGTGACGGCGAAGCTTCTAAGGCGTCGCACAAGGCACGCGCTGCGGCATTATCAAAGCCGAGATCCTCTGAACCGTTCACGACCAGAGTCGGCACTGTCACCTCAGCGAGGCCAGCGCGCAGATCCGTTGACGCTAAAATCTCACAGCACTGCGCGTAGCCCTCGCTGTCGCAGTTAACAAAGGCATCACGGATGCGCGCCACAGCAGAGGCACCTCTCCCCCACTCACTCTCTGCGGCGGGGGCCTCGTCAAATCCGGCAAACGCAGGTGAGAACCAGCGTTCCATCGTCACATCGACAATCGCCTGCGTACCCTGTGTGCGGACAAGTTCTGCGCGTTCGGCCCACATTTCAGGCGTGCCGTTCACGGGACCGGAAGCCATGACAGTGGAGGACAAGAGGCGCTCTGGCATGCGCTCTGCTGCTGCGAGGGCAATAAGGCCGCCGATAGATAGACCTACCATGTGGAATTGGCCTACACCAAGCTTATTCAAGGACACCTCCAAGGCATGAAGCAGAGCGTCCATGGTGAGTGGTTCGTTGATGGGCGCGGGGGCGGATCCTCCGTGGCCAGGCAAATCAAAGCGCACAACTCGGAAATGCGGAGTCAGCATTGGTAGGCACCAATCCCACATGATGTGGGATGAACCGAGAGAATGACCAAGCACAAGAACTGGCGCGTCGGCCGTTCCGTCGACTGTGAGTTTCAACGTCCATTCAGTCATAGCAATCGCCTCCATTGAACGAATAGCCCTAAAGGTTAAAGGGTCATTGTAAGTGTGAAAGCCTGATGAAAAGGAGAATTTACGGCTGTGGCGTCGTCACGTTTATGCGTTCGGCGCGGTGGTGAAGTGCTGTTGGACGCGGTAGACAACCTCAATAAGCATGCATGCCACGAGCGCCATCACGCCAATAACGCTCCACTGCTCGCCCGTTGGCCACTCCAAAGCAAAGAAATGCCGCGTGATGGGAACGAGGAAACCTAGGACTGCAGCTCCGCCCATCGCTAACAAAAGGCCGATCCGCCAGCCAACAAGTGGGCGTGCTGTGATACTCAACAGCCACAAGGCGCCGGCCATGAGGGACAAGGTCGCAACGCTTTGGCCTTCAATGGTGCCAATACCCACATACCAATAGGCGAGCAAAGCAACACCGGCAAGGATTACACCCGCAGGGATTGCCACGCTCAAGGTGCGCTTGAGGAAACCTGGCACGTATCGTCGAGTATTTGGCCCAAGAGCGATTGCGAAAGCAGGAAGACCGATCGTGAGTACACCGATGTAGGTGAAGTGGCGTGGAAGGAAGGGGTAGGGCCACAGCAACAACGAGGTGGTCAGTGCCAGGACCAGCGAGTACATGGTCTTCGTGAGGAAGAGCGATGATACGCGTTCCATATTCGCGATAATCCGTCTGCCTTCAGCGACAACACCAGGAAGAACAGAAAACTCCCCACCGACAAGCACGATTTGCGATACGGCCTTCGTGGCGGGCGCCCCGTTACCCATCGCAATACCAAGGTCGGCGTCTTTGAGTGCGAGAGCATCGTTGACGCCGTCTCCGGTCATGGCAACGCAGTGGTCATCCTCCTGCAGAGCACGAACCATGGCACGCTTTTGTTCGGGCGTGACACGGCCAAAGACATCGTGATTGCGAATGGCGCTTGCGAAGGCGGCGCTCTCAAGATCCTCAGGCAGGGTGCGGGCGTCACAGACACGCACGGCCTCGCCGCCTGGGGTTGTCAGGCCAACCATCTGTGCAAGAGCAGCGACGGTGGAGGGGTTGTCGCCCGAAATGACGCGCACGCGTACGCCTTGCTCACGGAAGTAAGCGAGGGTGTCAGCAGCATCGGGCCGCAGGTCCTCTTCGAATGTCAGCATCGCAACGGCGTGCAGGTCGCGTGGAAGCTTCTCGTCACGTCCGCCGTCCTCAGTTTCTCCAGGGACGCTCGATGAATGGGCGAGTAGAAGAACACGTCGACCTTGATCTGCGTGCTCAGAAACGGAAGCGCGTAACTGTTCGACAACGGCTGCACCTGGCCCGTCAGCAATGGCATCCAAGAGGATTTCAGGGGCGCCGAAGTACCATGAGGTACCGCTAACGCCAAGGGCAGCCCACTTCCGGGCAGAAGAGAAAGCGATCGACCATTCCTCTTGAGGACGTTGCGTTACGGGGATTGTGTCATTGGCGATAGCTTCCATCACTGCAGCCGCCGTAGCGTTTGAGGACTCCTTATTGAGGAGCGCAAGAATATTGCCCGCATGTTCAGACAGAGCGGCTGCAGTGCCCTCGACGATATGGAGCCCATGAAGGCGAATACCACCGGTTGTGAGGGTGCCGGTTTTATCCAAACAGAGGGCATCAACACGGGCAAGGACCTCAACTGCGGGAAGTTCTTGAACAAGCACGTCTTGGCGGGCAAGTTTAGCTGAGCCGACCGCGAAGTTCATCGAGGTTAAAAGAACGAGGCCCTGAGGAATCATGCCAACAACGCCAGCAACTGCAAGCACCAGTCCGTGACGCCAATCGAAAGTGCCACCGTCAGCGCCCGATACCGTCCATTGCGTCCAGGCCAATAAAGCAACAACTGGAAGAATAAGGAAGGAGATGACCCGCAGCACGGCGTCGATGCCCTTTTGGATTTCTGAGGTTGTCCTCGTGAAGGCTTTGACCTGGCGCGTGATGCCTTGAGCGTAGAGATCTTCCCCTACCGCAGTAGCAACAATCAAGCCTGAGCCTGCAACGACAGAGGTACCTGCGAGCACAGGGTCACCAGGGTTTTTACGGACGGGATGAGATTCGCCCGTCAGCATCGATTCATCAACCTCAAGGCCACTGGCCTCCATGACCGTGCCGTCTACGCCGATACGGTCTCCGAGAGTGAGCTCAACAGCATCGTCGAGAACGACCTCGTCGAAAGGAATCTCAACGCTGTTGCCATCGCGCCACACGGTTGCCCGTGCAGCGTCAACGATAGCGAGTTCATCAAGGGTTCGTTTGGCCTTCCATTCCGACACGATACCAATGACCGCATTGACGATCATCACGCCACCAAAGACAGCGTCTTTCCATGTTCCAACAAGGAGCACGGTGGCCATCGCTCCAACCAAGATCGCGTTGAAGAGCGTAAAAATATTGGCGCGGGCGATCGATGACAGTGACCGGGATGTCTGCTCCTCAACGGCATTGATCTGCCCATTTTGTACGCGGGTGCGTACGTCCTGAGTGCTCAGCCCGTAGGTTGAATAGTCAGCCATGAGTTGCCTTTGTTTGGATTCTGCTGCGTTGGAACGTGTTGTGTCAGGGGCCCTCACGGTGAGGCACCCCTGACACAACTGTGCTCAGTGTCCGCGTGAGAGGGGGACGTCGTGCTTTTGCAGCGAGCGGCTCTTGATGATCGAGGCTACGACTGTGACGGTGATAGTGACACCAATAAACACGAGGGAAGGAACGATGCCAATCTCAGGAGCCCACAGCATGGGTTCGCCACCGTTGAGGAAAGGCAAGGTGTTGGTGTGCATTGCGTGCAAGATGAGCTTCACACCGATAAAGCCGAGGATGGCTGCAAGGCCGTAGTGCAAGTAGACGAGACGTTCAAGCAGTCCATCAACGAGGAAGTAGAGCTGGCGCAAGCCCAGCAGCGCAAAGGCGTTGGCTGCGAAGACGAGGTATGGCTCCTGGGTCAGACCAAAGATCGCTGGGATTGAGTCGAAAGCGAACATGAGGTCGGCAGAGCCGAGTGCAAGCACAACAAGGAAAAGGGGTGTGAGGAAGAGTTTGCCGTTTTCACGGTGGAAGAACTTTTGTCCGTCGAAGCCTTCGGTGATGGGGAAACGGCGACGCATCATGCTGACGAATGCGTTCTCGTGGTATTCCGTAGGTTCGTCGTCAATGGTGATGCCTTCACGCGCTTGCGACCATGCAGTCCATAGCAGCCATGCGCCGAAGATGAAGAACACCCAGGAGAACTTTTCGATGATTGCTGCGCCCACAAGGATGAAGATCAGGCGTAGAACCAGGGCGATGATAATGCCCGAAAGAAGGGCCTTTTGCTGGAACTCACGCGGAATCCGGAAAGAGGCCATGATGATGATAAAGACGAAAAGGTTGTCGAGCGACAAGGCCTTTTCCGTGAGGAAACCTGCGTAGTATTGGCCGGCGTAGACGGCGCCGTAGAAGTACCAGATGATGACGCCGAAACCAAGACCAAGAATGACGTATCCGAGGGACCACCAAGCAGCTTCCTTCAGGCTTGGGGCATGCGGCGTGCGAACGTGGCCAACAATATCAACGGTGATGAGGGCCAGGATAACGGCAGACAAACCGACCCAGCCAAGCAGATGGACATCCACCAGGGAGACCTCTTTCGTGTACAAGGACATGATCATGAGGTCTCTTCCCACCCTGATGCGCTCCTGGTTTCAGCGCCTGTAGGGCGGTTGTTCCGAGCAGAAAAACACTGCCGTGATGACGAAACAACGCTTGATGGGATTACTCCCCTCGGCGCTCAATTTTAGCTGGAGCACGCAAAATGGGCCTGACGGTCTGGTTTTTTGTGGCCTTTCATGACTGCGGTATTACTCACGCTTGCGATACGAGACTGAGCGAAAGGGACTGTTCAGAGCCGCATTCTGGGAGGATTTGTCCTGTTTAAGGGGTCCTTCTCAGGGGTGATGGGGGGATGAATCAGGGTGTGCCAATCCCTTTTTCAGGACTAGAAGCTACTACTATCTCACCTATGAGCCGAAAGAATGTGTCCCGCCGTGAACGACTGTCACGCCTTCTTGACGCCTTCTTCGGTTCCCCGTTCGCACCTCTTGAACTACCTGCCCTTCGGGATGCGTCGATTGATTATGAGGCTGTCCTTCGGACCGCCCGCGTTCATCAGCTCGCTGAATTGGGACGCCGAGAGGTGCGCGAGGTATCCGTAGCTGACCTAACTAATTTGAACCGTCTGCTCGACCACCTGCGTGACTCTATTGAGGATCGTTGCATCCTTTGGGTGTGCGTTGTCGACTCGGCTGCAGATCGGGACGCCATTGACGAGGTTTTGCCTGGCTTGGTTCGCGTGCTGGGCACCCATCACAGTGGGGCGACTGTTATCGGTATGCACACTGCGTCAATCACGCGTAGTGTCATCGTTGAGCATCCTCAGAAACTAGAGGTCTTTACCGGTATTGACACTGCGTATCTTCCTCGTGACATTGTCCGGTCTTTGACGAAAGCCAAGGTTGCATTAACCCACACGAGCGCTCTCATGCGTTTGGCGCGTGAACCAAAGTCCTGGGTCTATCTGACGATCTTTATCTATTCGTCTTTGCGTGCGCTGCCGGTGATGTTTGTTCCCCAGTTCCACGGTTCATTGCTGTGGCTATGGGTCATTGATATTGGCACTGCTATCCCCTACACCTGGGGGCTCTTAGCAATGTTTACCGCTGCGGTAGCCTGGGTGCGCCTTGCTGGCATGGTGACAACAGTTGTCACGTTCATCGCGCCCTATGTGTACTTCTGGCTGCATGGTGACGATTACCCGCCCTACATTGTGTTGGTCATAGCGGGAATGATTGTTGCCAGTATCGGCGTTGAGGTGTGGCGCTTTAGGCAGGAACGCAAGCTCCAGCAGACTTACGCTGCTTGTGAATCTGCTTGACTGTACGCCACGCACTAATTGCCATGATCCAGCCTCCGGAAATCCACCACACAATGACCAGCCACAGTGGTGAAGCCGGGTAGAGAGCGACAAGCCCAGCCGTAGCGAACACCCATGCGGAAGCGGCCGCAATATTGACGGGGCGCAGTCGTTTGACGCGGAAGGGATGGACGAAGGTGAGCGGGGCAACCGTCAGCACCGCAAGAGTAATGGTCACGATAATGTTCGTGATGGGCGTCAGCTCGAAGATCCACATGATGACAGCGACGACATTCCATGCGGCAGGGAAGCCCATGAAGTAGTGGTCGGAGGTTTTCAGGGCGACGTTGCAGTAACAGAAGAGTGACGACACGGTGATAAGAACCATTGCCGCGAGACCAATGGAGACACTACCGAAGTCGATGTGGAGGTAAATAAAAGCCGCGGGGATGAAGGTCCACGTCAGGTAATCGACGATGAGGTCGAGGGCTGTGCCGTCAAAACCTGGTGCGTAGGTCTTTACCTCTGCCCAGCGGGCAAAGGTGCCGTCAACACCGTCAACGATGAGGGCGATACCAAGCCACAGCCACATGAGTTTGATGTTGTTTTCGAAGAGAGCCACCGTTGCCAGACATGCCCAGAGGGCGCCGGTGAGGGTGAAGATGTGGGTTGCCCATGCGAGGGCCACGCGGTGGCGGGGAAGGCGACTATCGTCGGTCATTGCCTGACTACTCCGTATAGTTGTGGGGGTGGCTATCAGTCGTGACAGCCCCTCTAGGGTACCGTGCATTTGGCGCGCGGCGTCGCATTCGTTCCTCGTGCCACAGGTAGTACCGCTTTTGTATACATCGTATGCGTTTCCCTGGAGAAAAGGAATTAACTTCCCTCCGGAAGTGTTACCAGTATTGTGGTGCCGTTATAGGCATGTGTGTGGTGAGCGCGCTACGGTGGGTATATGATCCAACAACCTGTTCTGCGCCAAGAGCATCCTTTCGAGGTAATTTCGGAATACACACCCTCGGGAGACCAACCTCGCGCAATTGAGGAACTCTCCGAACGTCTGAACAACGGAGAACAAGATATCGTTCTTCTTGGCGCCACAGGTACTGGCAAGTCAGCTACAACCGCGTGGTTGATTGAGAAGGTTCAGCGCCCCGCCCTCGTCATTGAGCCTAATAAGACTCTTGCCGCGCAGCTCGCTGCGGAGTTTCGAGCACTTCTGCCAAATAATGCGGTGGAGTACTTCGTGTCGTACTACGACTACTACCAGCCTGAAGCCTACGTCCCCCAGACTGACACTTATATTGAGAAAGACTCGTCGATTAACGAAGAAGTCGAACGACTGCGGCATTCTGCAACAAATAGTCTGCTTACCCGCCGCGACACCGTTGTTGTTGCCTCAGTATCGTGCATCTACGGCCTTGGTACCCCCGAGGAATATGTCGCACGCATGGCAGAACTACACCGAGGCATGATCGTCGATCGCGATGATCTTTTGCGCACCTTCGTGGGAATGCAGTACGTCCGCAACGACATGGACTTCCAACGAGGCACCTTCCGTGTGCGCGGGGACACGATAGAGATCATTCCCGTTTACGAAGAGCTAGCCATCCGGATCGAAATGTTTGGCGATGAGATTGAAGCATTAGCCGTCCTTCACCCGCTGACCGGTGCAGTGATCAACGAGGTCGACCATGTTTACCTTTTCCCCGCCTCCCACTATGTCGCCGGCGAGGAACGTATGCGCCGAGCGATAGAAGGAATTGAAAGCGAAATGGAAGAGCGGGTCGCCTGGTTTGAGGGGCAAGGCAAACTTCTTGAGGCTCAACGCCTGCGTATGAGAACAACGTACGACCTGGAAATGATGAAGGAGATCGGTACCTGTGCGGGGATCGAGAACTACTCTCGACATATTGACGGCCGCAATGCGGGGACTCCCCCGCATACTCTGTTGGACTACTTCCCCGACGATTTCGTCCTCATTATCGATGAGTCGCATGTGACTGTCCCTCAGATTGGAGCCATGTTCGAGGGCGATATGTCGCGTAAGCGCACGCTCGTTGACCACGGCTTCAGGCTCCCCTCTGCCATGGATAACCGCCCGCTCAAATGGGATGAATTCGTGGAACGCATCGGTCAGACCGTCTACCTATCCGCCACTCCAGGTGACTATGAGATTGAGCGTTCTGATGGTGTCGTCGAACAAATCATCCGCCCCACTGGCCTGGTTGATCCACGCATCGTGGTCAAGCCCACCGAAGGCCAGATAGATGATCTTCTCGAACAGGTACGCGAGCGTGTCGAAAAGGATGAACGCGTTCTAGTGACGACGCTGACCAAGCGCATGGCTGAGGACCTGACCACCTATCTTGCTGAGCGAGGAGTACGCGTCGAGTATCTGCACTCTGATGTTGATACATTGCGACGCGTGGAGCTCCTACGAGAGCTGCGTTCTGGGAAGTTTGACGTATTAGTGGGTATTAATCTCTTGCGTGAAGGCTTGGACCTGCCAGAGGTTTCATTGGTCGCCATCTTGGATGCCGACAAGGAAGGCTTCTTACGCTCGACCCGCTCACTGATTCAGACCATTGGCCGCGCCGCTCGAAACGTATCGGGTGAGGTCCACATGTATGCCGATAACATCACGGACTCGATGCGTGCTGCCATTGATGAGACTGAACGCCGTCGTGCATTGCAGATTGCCCACAACACTGAGCATGGAATCGATCCCCAGCCTTTGCGTAAGAAGATTGCTGACGTGACCGACATGCTCGCTCGTGAGGCAGTAGATACTGCCACCCTTCTTGAAGGCGGCTATCGGAAGGAAGGGAGCGCCTCGCCTGCGTCCCGCAAAGCCGCACACGCCGCTGCCGCACACGAACGTCGTCCGGTACCGGGCGCCGAGGCCGAACTTGTTGCCCTCATCGAGGAAGTTCATGCTCAGATGCGCGGTGCCGCCGAAGAGCTCAAGTTTGAGTTGGCCGCGCGATTACGCGACGAACTCCAAGACCTCAAGAAAGAATTACGCCAAATGCGACAGATGAACTGAGGGAACAAGTGACGCGCCCGACCGTGACCTTAGGCGAGCAGCGAGCACTCTCCCTCTAGTCTTTGGCATCGTCTGACCTCTGCACGTTCTCCCGAAGGAGGCCTGTGAAGGAAGAAGGAATGTCATTCACTTCACCGGTAAGGCCGAGTGCAGCGTAGGATGTTTTGCGCACTTCAACGGCGGTCATGGCACCACTAGCAAGTCTAAGAAGCGAGGAACAATGACACTGGCACACTCCAGCGCAACCCCCTGGTGGAAGGACTCCACCGTCTACCAGGTCTACCCTCGTTCTTTCCAAGACACCAATGGTGACGGCATCGGGGACATTCCTGGCATCACTCGCCGCGTCCCATATCTGGCCGATCTTGGTGTAGAGATCGTGTGGCTCTCGCCCGTCTACCGCTCCCCCATGCGTGACAACGGCTATGACATTGCCGATTACGATGCCATTGACCCCATGTTTGGTTCTATGGATGACATCGATGAACTCATTTCCGCCCTTCACGCACGGGGCATGAAACTAGTCATGGATCTTGTCGTGAACCACACGTCCAGCGATCACCCGTGGTTCATTGAGAGTCAAGACCCTTCGTCACCGAAACGAGACTGGTACATCTGGCGGGCAGCACGTAGCGAATGCCAGCCCGACGAGAACGCAGGGCCCGGTCAGTGGCGCGGTGACGAACCGAATCAGTGGCGAAGCGCCTTCTCCGGGCCGGTGTGGAGCTGGCACAACGAGTCCCAGTCCTACTACATGCACCTTTTTGCTCCTGAACAACCAGATCTCAACTGGGAAAATCCAGAGGTTCGCCAGGCAATCTACGCCATGATGCGTCGCTGGTGCGACCGCGGTGTTGACGGTTTCCGCATGGACGTCATCAATCTCATCTCCAAGCCTGACAACCTGTACGAGGACGGCCCTGGAGGACTGGATCGTGCAATGTTTGGGCCACGTTTCCACGACTACATGCAAGAAATGCATCGAGAGGTCTTTGACGCCTACCCAGATTGCGTGTTTTTCACTGTGGGTGAAGCCCCTGGGGCAACCCCAGATCAAGCATCATTGACCTCCCATCCGGAACGTCGTGAGCTTGACATGGTCTTCCAGTTTGAACACATGGGATTGGACAGCCGCGATGGGGATAAGTTCCATCCGCGCGCCCTCCACCTGCCAGACATGAAGCGTAACCTCGCACACTGGACCAGAAGCCTGCACAACCGCGGCTGGAACTCCCTGTATCTGTCGAATCACGATCAGCCTCGTCCGGTTTCCCGTTACGGAAATGACCTTACCTACCGGCACGAGTCAGCCTGTGCGTGGGGTGCGATGCTGCACGCACACCAGGGAACCCCTTTTGTCTACCAGGGTGAAGAACTCGGAATGGGGAACTTCCCCTGGCAGGACCTCCACCAATTCAACGACCTTGAGACGCTCAATTACTGGCGTGAATGTGTGGAGCTTGGTGGGCAGCAGCCAGACCAGGTGTGGCCAGGAATCGTCGCCATGAGCCGTGATAATGCGCGCACTCCCCTACAGTGGGATGACAGCGACCATGGCGGTTTCACAACAGGGACACCATGGCTTCCCGTCCATCCTGCTTACACGCATGTCAACGCCGCCCAGCAGACCGCTGATCCCTCGTCAACATTTAGCTTCTACCAACGGATGATCGCACTGCGCAAGGAACATCCGATCCTCGTTGACGGCACTTTTATGCTTCTCCACGAGGACGACCAGCGCCTGTGGTGGGTGCGCCGGGAATGGGATGGGCATGTCCTTGAGGCGCTCGCAAATATGTCCGATGAGGCATATGAGATCGAATGCCCTGAGGGTGAGATTCTTCTATCAAACTATCCTGACGCCCACGAGCAGCGCGACAGCGGGGTATTGCGTCCCTGGGAAACCCTGTGGATCCTTCGTTAAAGATCAGCTTGTGACATTGCCAGGATGCCTGCGTAAAACGTGGGCATCCTTGGCGGTATTACATCACGGTTGGAAGAAGCCACGTCTTCACTACCACTTCGGCCAAGCCTTCAAGATCGCTTTGAGTTCCGGTGTTGTCCACCCACACCGAGGCGTACTCACGGCGCGTCGCATCATCAATCTGCGCCGCAATGCGTTGCTGAGCATCGTCAGGTGAAAGGCCGCGGGAAACAAGGCGCGTGAGTTTTTCCTCCAGTGGCGCCCCCACCATGATGACAACATCAAAAGGAGCAGCTTCTTCAGCGTTTCGAATGAGCGGCACATCATATACCGCCATTCCCTCAGCAGGGGCAGTACTGAGTAGGGCACGCGCTTCCTGAGCAATGAGAGGATGCATGATCTGCTCAACCTCGGCGCGTAATGCGGAATCTCCAAAAATGAGTCCGGCCAACTGCTGGCGATTCAAAGTGCCGTCTTCGTTGAGAATTTTACTGCCGAAACGCTCGACTAAGGCCATCAGTCCGGGAGTGCCGGGCATGACAACATCGCGGGCCAATTGATCGGCGTCAGCGTAGGCGGCGGCGAAAGGAGCAAGAGCTCGTGCGAAAGTGGTTTTTCCCGAGCCAATCCCACCCGAGATCGCAACGATTAAGGGGCGCGATGAAGAATTTGCCCACGGGCGAAGGAGATGGGCAGAGGCACCGCCAACATGCAAGGGGGAGGACACAACCATGACGGTAGTCTAAACCCGCTGCTGATCGGCACTCCGAACCTGCTGCATGATTTCCTCCACAGCCTTTTGATCAGTGCCGTAGCCTTGCGGCCCAGGTGCGCGCATGTGCACTTCCAGAACCCCTGTCAACGCGATAGTTTCGGCAACGTTGTGGGCACGTAGCCCTCCCGAGCCGAGGATAATCAGGGCTTCTCCCACCTGTTCCACCATTTGCGCCAGTACCGTGGGCTGTGCAAGCTGCGGGTGACCACCAGTGGTCAAGACTCGCTCATACCCCAGGCGAAGGAGTGTCTCTAGGCCTTTACCAATGTCTGGCACCATATCGAAGGCGCGGTGGAAAGTAAGAGGCCTCTCCCCCGCTGCTTCCCTCATACGCAGCGCCGCGTCCTCATTGATGGTGAAATCGCGGTTCAATGCTCCGACGACGAAGCCAACAGGAATCTCAGCATCCTCTGTCAGAGTGTGTAGGCGCGCAATATCGGTGCATAGGACAGAGACTTCCTCATCTGAATGGAAGAAATCACCTGCCCTCGGGCGAACGAGTATCTGAATTCCACCAGACGGTCCGTACTCAAGTGCGGCGGTAACCACCTCGTCTGTAGGAGTCAGGCCGCCACACTCGATCTCTCGGCAGAGTTCAAGGCGATCCGCGCCGCCATTGTATGCGTTCACCGCGCCTTCAAGATCATCAACACATATCTCGACAAGGGTCACACTGACCACCTCTCATAGTCTGTGGACTCGGACGCTTGACAGCCGAGGATAGCTGCGCCCCAACGTCCTGCCGCACCGCCAAGCTCTGCCGTCACCAAGGGAGGAGCTTCGCGCCATCGTAAAAGCTCATCGAGATGATGCTGGATAGGAAGCAACAGTGTGTCTCCCGCATGCGACAGCCCACCACCGATGATGATTCTTTCAGGATCAACTGCAAGTACAAGATGGGCAAGGCTCATCGCCAGTGCGGCAACCGCAGTAGTCCAGACGTCGCGGGCGATGAGGTCGTCGTCAAGACGTTCTTCAATGGCTTTCGCGCCAATGTCGTGGCCACTCAATCGCGCATAGCGCCGCGCGATCCCTTTGGCCGACGCGTAGACCTCCAAGCAGCCTCGCTGCCCGCAACGGCATTCCTCACCGTCAAGGAATATCGGCGCATGCCCAACTTCGCCCGCGCAAAATGTTTGCCCTGACCACAGTCCCCCATTGAGCATAAGAGCTACGGAGATTCCAGTCCCAATGGGCATCATGATGAAGGATGAAGCTCCCCTACCTGCGCCAAGGACAGCTTCGGCAAGCCCCGCTGCCCGCCCGTCGTGTCCAAGAAACGTTGGCCGCTTCGTGGCGTGTGCAACGGCATCTGCGAGGGGCACACCGGCAAGCTCAAGATTGGCGGCATACACAACTGTGCCGGAGTTTTCATCGACGATTCCCGGGCAAATAACTCCGACACCCGTGATGTGCGGATATTTGGAGACAAGATCAGCAGCAAGAGCTTCGACCTTGGTGACAATATTCCCTTGTGAGTCGTAGTGTCCGTCGGCAACAATCTGACCGGAGCTGTTGACAATCATCCATTTAGTTGAGGTGCCGCCAATGTCGATACCTGCGTATAGGTTTGTCATGGGACGACAACTCTCGCGCGCAAAGGGCCAGGGTCCATCGATGGATCAAAGGGATACATTGGACGGTCAATATGTTGGTGACCGAGACGCAGAAGGTCTTGATCGACCCCTCCGGGGGTGAGGGCCATCAGCCAATCAGCTTGCGCATCGTAGAGATCTGGCTCAAGATAGCCGATCTTGACAACCACTACGTCAGCATTGCGCACGTCTAGTCCCAGCCGTGCAAACTGTTCATGCTCGGTGTATTGATTACGCCGAGTCGTGACAATGAGAGTTAGCCCGCCGGTGACAAGCGCAGCAGTGTGTCCTCCCTGAGGATCGTCTACGAGGGCGGAGACGGTCGCGTCGATGAGCTGAGGGCCGGGGGCGCGCGTATCGATATGGCCACCCACCTCAACTTGAAGCTGCGCTCCAACTCCGGCTTCCCAACAGCGGGCGACCGCATCGGGGTCAACGATGGAGGCATGAATCACTGAGAGTGACGCATTTTGGACCGGTGGCCACTGCAGCAAAGAATGAAGCGCAACGGTGACGTCATCGGCTCCACCAGCACCGGGGTTGTCTCCCGAATCGGAAATGAAGAACGGGCGTGGCGCTGTTAACGCGTGCTCAAGGCACTCTTCCATGGTTGCCACAGGCGCAACAAACACGAAATCCTCGGCGTAGTTCCAGAATGCCTGGCCCAGCGCTTCGGCTTGTGTGGTGACTTTTTCGGGGTCGTCGCCATAGACAACGACTGCCCCCTTGCAGCGCGGCTGATCGGCCCACGCAAAACCAATCCATATGGCTGCGTCCGTGATCCCTTCCATTGCTTCGATGCCCGGGATCATTGCGTAGAGGCTTTTGGCGGGCTCGATACGGGTCGAGGTCTTTTCGCCGGGCAGAAGAATTGGAACGTGAACAAGAGCTTTGGCTGGTTTAGGCTGGCCTGCAAGCAAGCGCTCAACGAGGTTTCGTGCTGCACGTTCGCGAGATTCCCAGGCGTCCTCGTGGGGAGCCATCCGGTAGCAAGTCAAAAGATCGCATCCTTCGAAGAGGGTATGCGAGACGTTACCGTGAAGGTCCATCGAGGCTGACACCATGGGTCCTGTGCCGATGATCGTACGAATGGACGAAATGAGATCGCCTTCGGCGTCGTCAAGCCCTTCAACACTCATTGCTCCGTGAATATCGAAGAAGAGTCCATCGATGTGCCCACAGGCGGCGAGCCCTTGACAGATTTCTGTCTTCCACTCGTCATAGCAGCGGCGCTCGACGACCCCTCCGGGCAGGGCGCGGGCGTGAAGGATGGGAATCCACTCAATTGATTGTGCCCATGCCGTGTCCATCCACTCGTACCGTGCGAGAAGCTGGTCTCCTCGGGTGATGGTGAAGTCTTTTTCCGTGGAAATGTAGGGCGTGAAGGTTGAGCTTTCGATATGAATGCCGCAAATGGCGATGCGAGGTGCAGTCATAATGGCGTCTTTCCTTTAACAGGAGTGAGTGGTAGTGACTGGGTGATGCGGGGCAAGGCAGTTGCGGACTCTGTCCGATCGGTACTGTTTGCTTAGCGTCCGCCCATGCCTGACATGGCAATGCCCTTGATGAGGTGCTTTTGCAGTGCAATGACAAGGATCGTCGTGGGGATCATTGACACGATAGAGGCTGCGATCTGGAGGTCCATCCGTGTGCCTTCCTGTGTGGAGAAGGAGGCAAGACCGATGGGCAGCGTACCCAGGGAGTTGTAGTCAACGGTGACAATCAACGGCCACAGGTAGGAGTTCCAAAAGCCCATGAAGGTGAAGACGGCCAGCACAGCAATTGCTGACTTTGTCAGAGGGAGGATGATGGTGAAGAAGGTGCGGAATGGGCCGGCACCGTCAACGCGCGCGGCCTCTTCAAGTTCGAAGGGGATCCCGCGCATGAATTGGCGCATGAGGAAGGTTCCGAACGCGCCAAAGGCGAAGGGAAAAATCAATGCCTGATAGGTGTTTACCCATCCAAACTTTTGCATGAGGATGAACATGGGAATCACGAGCACCTCAGCTGGCACCATCATGGTGGCGAGGAACAGGAGGAATGCGGTGTCACGTCCGCGCCAACGCAGGCGTGAGAAGGCGTATCCTGCGGTGGTCGAGACGATGAGGACAACGATCGTTCCAAGAATGGCAACGATGAAGGAGTTGGTGATGTAGCGGACGAAGGGGCCGTAGGTGAAGACCTCAATGTAGTTAGACCACCGAAGCTTGGCGCCAAAAAGTGTTGGGGGCACTGCGTAGATCTCGTCTTTGTGTTTGAGAGAGGAGAAGAACGCATAGATAAGGGGAGCAGCGAAGAAGAAGGCTGCAATCCAGACCGTCACATTAGCGACAATGTCCTTGAAGATCGTTGTTTCTCCGCCAAGAAGTCCGGCGTTTGAGAGGAGCCTCCGTTCGGCGCCACGACGCGAGGTTGTCACATCAGACTTCATAGTGCACCCACTTCTTCTGTGCTTGGAACTGGAAGGCTGTGATGAGGATGATGATTGCGAAGAGGATCCATGCCGCTGCAGCAGCCATGCCTAGTTGTTGGAACTTAAAGCCGGTGTTGTAAATGAACATCACCATCGGCAGAGTTGAGTTTCCGGGCCCGCCTCCGGTGAGCATTTGAGGCTGGACAAAGACTTGGAGTGCTCCGATGACAGTCATTACTGCGGCGAAGAAGATCGAGGGTGACATCATTGGCAGAATCACTTTGAACAGCATCGTCATTCCTTTGGCGCCGTCGATGCGTGCGGCTTCCATGACTGATTCTGGGAGCTGTTCAAGTGCGGCTGAGAAGATCAACATGTTATACCCGACGCCTTGCCACACACTCATGACAACGATCATGATCATGGCCCACTGAGGATGCGCGAGGAATGAGGGCAGTTCGATGCCGAACCATGAGATCGCGAGGCCATTAAAAAGGCCTTGAGGTTGTAAGAGCATTCGCCACACGAGAACGTTCGCGACCATGGGGGTGACGACGGGGATGAAGAACAGCACTCGGAAGGCGTTGCGGCCTCGGATACGAGGACCAACGATGAGGGCGAGTGTGAGCGAGACGATGATGTTCGTGGGCACGTACAGCAAAGCAAAAACGATGGAGTTTCTGATTGCGGGCGTGAAGTCGGGGCTTTCGGTGAGCAACCACTTATAGTTGTCGAGTCCAACGAAAGTGCGCTCACCGAAGGCTGGCCAGTTGTACATACTCATCACGATCGAGAGCACCACGGGGACAACTGTGAAGAGGGCGAGGCCCACCAGGGCTGGGCTTGCAAAACCCAGCGCCTGGCGGGACTCGATCTTCGCCAGCTTGCTACGCCGTGGACGTGCAGCAGGTGACGTAGTCATGGGAGTGATTTCTCAGTGGGTGACTCACTTGCCGAACTGGCTTTGAGCCTGTTCGAGCATTTGGGTCATGGTCATTTGGCCGGTGTAAACGGACACGAGGTTCGGAGTGAAGTACTCGTTCACTTGGGTCCACACGCCGGTGGAGTGTTGCCCAACGACGTCGCTGAATGCTGCGTCGAAGGCGTCCTTCACATCATTGCGAATGCCCTCGTCGAGGGATTCGAAGTAGAGGGGCTGGGATTCCTTCAGAGCTGGGTAGGAGCGTCCGGAGGAAGCGAGGTAGTCTTGAGCGTCCTTGGAGACGAGGGAGCCGAGAACCTTCAGTGCGGCTTCTCGTTCCGCACCTTCACAGTTGGCAGCGATGCCGAATCCGGATCCAAGAATGAGGCCCAACGAGCCCTTATCGCCCTTGGGGAGGCGGGTCGCGCCGGCTTTGAATCCGGCTTCGTTGGTGAAGTAGGACTTGGCGTTCCAGGTTCCGTCAACGGCCATGGAGACGTTGCCGGCATTGTATTGGTCCTCACCCCATCCGGCTTCTGATGCGGATGGAACCGGATCAGCAAGCCCATCCTTGACCAGTTTTGCGTACCATTCTGCGGCTTCAACGAAGGCGGGGTTGGTCAGGTCAAGTTCGTTCTTGTCGTTGACGGGCTGAACGCCAGACTTTGCGATGGGCAGCGCCATCCACTGGAATTCGCCCATGCCAACGGCGAAGCCCTTGCGAGCATCGGTGGTAGCGCCCTTGGCGGTGGCAACGAAATCGTCGAAGGTCCAGTCTTTAGAGGGCTCAGGAGTATTCGTTTCTGCCAGGTGGTCTTTGTTGTAATAGACCATCATTGCTGCGACATCGAAGGGCAATCCGTAGAGCTTACCGTCGTAGGAGAGGATGTCGAGGGCACCTTCTGTGAAGGCGGCTTTATCAATACCTGCGATCGCAAGGTCTTCGTCACTGAGGGGCGAGAGTGCCTGGTAGAAGGTGTTGAGTCGCTGGCCGTTCATTGAGGTCACGCATGCAAGGTTGCCAGAGGAAGCATTGGCGGTGAGTTTGGTGAAGTAATCGCCCCATGACGCTGTCTGGGTGGTGAGCTCGATGTCAGGGTTCTGAGCGCGAACAATTTCTGCTGTTTCCTCGACCCACTTTTGGCTTTCCTCGCCGCCTGCCCACATATCCCAGGTGACGGCGATTTTCTCGCTGGATGTGCCACCATCTGTGCTGGCGGCACCACTTGTGCTGCTGTCGGTTCCACTGGCACATGCGGCGAGGCTCATCATGGCAGCGGCTGTGAGAAGCGCTGTCGTGATCTTCGGAGCGCGGTGTGTCATGGTTGTCGTTCCTCTCTTGTAAGGATGCTCATCGTTGAAGCAAATACAGAAAGTCTGTGTCACGAGGGGTATGTCGTGTCACGGTGAAGGTAGGAGTAGTTGCCTCAGTGCAGTCATTGCCTGACGCGGGGTTTCCTACATGCGGTTGAGCGGTTGGGGTGTGAATCCGTATAGCCGGTAGAAAGAAACTGCGATCTCGCAAGATGGCCTCATCACTGAGTCTGCGAGTGCGGTTACTCAACACCTTTTATTCGGACTTGGCAACTTAGTTCGATTAATGTTCCGAACTTTGCTGTTGAAGTGAGCATACAACACAAGTTGCCGAAATGACACCAATATTCTGCCCTTAGGACAGATTTTTATGTAACATTTAGGTGACGGCGAAGACTTCCTTCGACGTCGTGATAAGAACTTTTAGGCAGGAGAATACTCCAATGGTCACCGATAAAGCCGCATCCTCATTGCCCGAAGTAAATGACTCAACCACCTTGCGCATTCTTGACGCCGTACGTACCAAGCAAGCTATTAGTAGAGCTGACCTGGCCCGACTTCTGAATCTTGCCCCATCGACAGTATCTCAAAAAGTTTCCGAACTATTAGATGAGGGACTCCTGGAGGAACAGGGACAGGCAACAACACGAGCCGGCCGTCCACCTCGAATCCTCAAAGCCCCCAACTCGCGTACCTGTTACGCCACGGTGGATCTGGGCACTTCACACGCTCGATACGGCTATTCGGACCTTAACGGACGTTTCCTGTCAGTCGCTGAGCGCCCCATTGACACGAAGAAAGGGCCGTCACACGCTATCGAGGAGATCGTTGCCCACATTCGCCAAGATCTCGCAGACTCCGATGTTCCTCTTCGTCTTGCAGGGCTATGTCTTTCAGTTCCTGCGCCTGTTGATACCGAAAACGGCTGGGTTGAACAGGGCGCCAATCTCCCCCGCTGGAGTCGGTATCCTCTGCAGGAGGTACTCACAACGACCTTGGGTGTCCCAACGCTCGTCATCAACGATGCAAATGCTATGGCAATCGGGGAGCACCTTCAGCATCCCTCATTGCGTCACTCTATCGCCGTTAAAATCGGCCGCGGTATTGGTACCGGCATTGTTATTGACTCACGGCCCTACAACGGTGCAACCGGTGCATCTGGGGATATCTCCCATACCCGCGTCGCCAACAGTGAAGCAGCGCTGCCTTGTGCCTGTGGCAATATGGGTTGCTTGGAAACTCTGGCCTCAGCACAGGCTCTACTCCGGCAATATCAAGAACAGGGCGGCGAAGCGCAGAGTGTTGCAGACTTCGTCCGCCTTGCCCAGGAAGCCGATCCGCTTGCTACGACGCTCGCACGTCAGGCTGGTCATCATCTTGGCAAGATTCTTGCCTCAGTCGTGAGCTTTTTTAATCCTGACGCAGTGTTTCTTGGAGGGCTCATCTCAACAATCGAACCCTTCGTAGCAGCAGTGCGCAGCTCTCTGTATGACCGTTGCCATCCTCTTGTTACACGCAATCTGATCATTGAACATGCAAGTTTGGGGGCCGATGCGGGCATCACAGGAGCTGCGCATATGATTCGAAGGTACGTGGAAGAAACTGCTACTTCACGATAGGTGTCGAGAGAATCTCTGATGCCTCATCTCGTGAACCAAGATTTTGCACCGAGGTGAAGCCAGCGCTTTCCATGAAAGAAACCGCTTGTCCAGATCGGTTTCCCGAACGGCAGTAGACCGCATAGTTCCCTGCGGGGTCAAGGGCTGCAATCTGCTCCTTGAAGTCTTCGGCCTGAATGTCGATATTGACTGCACCTTCCAGATGGCCTTCAGCATATTCTTCAGGTGTGCGCACATCAATGATCGTCATGTCAGACGGTGCAACGTTCTGAGTGCTTGCTGTTGATGATGATTCTGTGTTCACTTCGGCAGCACTGTCTGCGGGTGTACTTGCACATGCGCTCAGTACGATAAGACACGCGCCACACAGGGCAGCAAGAGCAGGACGGCGACGACTCATCATGGGAAACTCTCTCCACTTAATCCAATAGGCAAATATGCGCTATTCATTCTAGCCATGCTTCCGCTACCTGACCGTGCACAGGCAAAGACGCATGGCTCGTGCACACGGTGAAGTAACCCACATCTTCAACAGGGGCTATTAGGCGCGTTGAGAGCAACAAAAGGTGTGGTCCCCAAGTATGACACTTGGGGACCACACCTTTTTACTTAGCGAGGTTTACCTCAGTTGGAGGAGGTCAGCTTCTCGCGCAGTGCTGCAAGAGCTTCATCCGAGGCAAGGGTGCCTGCGGTGTCCACGGGGGTGGAGTAGGAAGCCTGCTCTTCAACGGTGGGGGCAGTCTCGACGTCCTCTTCAAGAGCGCGAGCAACCTGAGCCTTGTGGGCTTCCCAACGTGCCTGAGCTTCTGCGTACTGAGCTTCCCAAGCCTCACGCTGAGCCTCGAAGCCCTCCATCCATTCCTGGGTTTCGGGATCGAAGCCTTCGGGGTACTTGTAGTTGCCGTCTTCGTCGTACTCAGCGGCCATGCCGTAGAGCGAAGGATCGAAGTCATCGGTGGTGGGATCAACACCAACATTGGCCTGCTTGAGAGACAGGGAGATGCGGCGACGCTCAAGGTCAATGTCGATGACCTTCACGAAGACCTCATCGCCAACCTTGGCAACCTGCTCGGGCAGCTCAACGTGACGCTGAGCGAGCTCGGAGATGTGAACCAGGCCCTCGATGCCGTCCTCGACGCGCACAAATGCGCCGAAGGGAACAAGCTTGGTGACCTTACCGGGCACAACCTGGCCGATGGCGTGGGTGCGGGCGAATGCCTGCCACGGATCTTCCTGGGTGGCCTTGAGGGACAGGGAGACGCGCTCGCGATCCATGTCGACGTCGAGAACCTCGACGGTGACTTCCTGGCCAACCTCGACGACCTCTGAAGGGTGGTCGATGTGCTTCCAGGACAGTTCGGAGACGTGAACGAGGCCGTCAACGCCACCGAGGTCAACGAATGCACCGAAGTTAACGATGGAGGAGACGTTGCCCTTACGAACCTGGCCCTTTTGCAGGGTGTGCAGGAAGTTGGTGCGAACCTCGGACTGGGTCTGCTCAAGCCAAGCGCGGCGGGACAGAACCACGTTGTTGCGGTTCTTGTCGAGCTCGATGATCTTTGCTTCAAGCTCACGACCGATGTAGGGCTGGAGGTCGCGGACGCGACGCATCTCAACCAGGGAAGCGGGAAGGAAGCCGCGAAGACCGATGTCAAGGATCAGGCCGCCCTTGACGACCTCAATGACGGTGCCGGTAACGACGCCATCTTCTTCCTTAACCTTCTCAATCTGACCCCAAGCGCGCTCGTACTGTGCACGCTTCTTGGACAGGAGCAGGCGGCCTTCCTTGTCTTCCTTCTGAAGAACAAGAGCCTCGATTTGATCGCCAACAGCAACAACGTCATCGGGATCAACGTCGTGCTTGATGGAGAGCTCACGGGAGAGGATGACACCTTCGGTCTTGTAACCGATGTCGAGGAGGACCTCATCGTGGTCGACCTTGACGACAGTACCCTCGACGATGTCGCCATCGTTGAAGTACTTGATGGTTTCATCAATGGCGGCGAGCAGGTCCTCGGTGGACCCAATGTCGTTCACTGCAACCTGAGGAGTGCTGTTGCCCGGCTGCGAGGTGGTCGTGGTCATGTAGTTGTGTACTCCGAAACGGACTGGATAGATAGATGGACAATTCTGGCGCCTATCCACGGTTACGCACGCAACCCAGATTGGGCACCTCTATCATCCTAACAGCCTTCGCCGATTCCTACACGCACTTGACGCGCGCGTCTCAGTGGGCGGCATCTTTCCAGCTACGTCCCCACCCAACGGCAACCTCCAATGGCACGCTCATCGACACCGCCGCTCCCATGTGCTCACGCACCATGCTCTCGACCGCATCCCGTTCCTCATCACGGACCTCCAGGAGAAGTTCATCATGAATCTGAACAAGTAAACGAGAACGCAGACCCGCGTTGACCAGCGAGTTTTCAACCTCAACCATCGCGATCTTAATGATGTCGGCAGCGCTTCCCTGAATCGGTGCATTAAGCGCAGCGCGTTCAGCCATCTCACGAAGCTGTCGATTAGGCGAGTTCAAATCAGGAAGATAGCGACGCCTACCGAACATGGTCTGGGTGTAACCATCAATGCGCGCCTGCTCAACAATGTCAGCAAGATAACGCTGAACGCCACCGAAGCGTTGGAAGTATCTCTCACGAAGCTCACCAGCCTCCCCCACCGAGATCTTCAACTGCTGAGAAAGACCGAAGGCAGAAAGCCCGTAGGCCAGACCATAAGAGGTTGCCTTAATCCGTGAACGCTGCTCAGGAGTCACCTCGTCAACAGGAGTGTGGAAGACCATTGCTGCCATCGTGCGGTGCAAATCCTCCCCCGAGTTAAACGCCTCAATTAGCCCAGCGTCTTGCGACAGGTGCGCCATAATGCGCATCTCAATCTGTGAATAATCAGCACTCAACAAAGCGTCAAAGCCGACACCAGCTACGAAAGCATCACGGATTTGACGCCCAGCATCGGTACGCGTCGGAATATTTTGAAGATTAGGTTCCGATGAGGCCAAACGTCCGGTCGCGGCCACCACCTGAGAGAACGTTGAATGAATGCGTTCGTCGTCACCTACTGTGTGACGCAACGTCTCCACCATCTGCTTGAGCTTGATGCGATCACGGTGAGCAAGAAGATGCTCAAGGAAAGGATGGCCGGTCTGGTCAAACAGAGCCTGCAATGCCTCAGCATTAGTGGTGTAGCCAGTCTTCGTTTTCTTCGTCTTTGGCAGGTTTAACTCGTCAAAGAGCACCACCTGAAGCTGCTTAGGGCTGGACAAATTCACTTCGTGGCCGATTACCCGCCATGCCTCTGTTTGCGCGCGCTCAACGTCCCGTCCCAACGAGGAGGAAAGATCATCGAGAGCCCCCGTGTCCACCGCAATGCCGCGATCTTCCATAGCGGCAAGCGTGCGTTGAACAGGAAGCTCCATGTCGGTAAGCAGTTGTGCCGCGTTATCCTTCCTTAACTGAGCTGAAAGCACCGGCTCAAGAGCAAGAAGAACCCCTGCATGGGCACCGAGTTGCTGTAGTCCATCTGAGACAACCTGGCCATCCTCGGATAACGCAAATAAGCCACCGTCATCGCCACTGTCAGCACTCACAACGCGGTAATCCAGATAAAGCTCCGCGAGGGTGTCAATGTCGTAGGAACGCTGCTCAGGACGAAGCAGATAGGCAGCAAGCTCAGTGTCGAAGATCGGTGTGGGACATTCAAGACCAATGCCGCGTAGAGCATGCCATGTTGCCTTACCATCGTGAGTCACAAGAGGCACGCGTTCAATGATGTCAGCACAGGCTCGGAGTTGTTCGGCACTAGCCTCGACGCAGTCAAGAACAAAGGCAACACCGTCGCAGGCGAGGGCAAGAGCGTGAGCCTCTCCGCGCGCAGGGGCTGTCTGACCGCGCACAGTCAATGCCCAGGGGTGGCCCTGACGGGCATGCGCATGGGCAGACAAGGACTCTACCTCCAGAGGGAGGATGTCAACCAGAGGGCTCAGAGGATCAGTCTGTGCACCTTCCTGAGCGCTCTCATCCGTTGAGGAGGCCTCAGAACTGGCAACGCTCTCCTCCCTCATCTCGATGGTTGCAGCGGCTGAAGGCAACGAAGTCGCAAACACGCGCTCACGCAACCCACCGAACTCCAACGCATCAAAGCGTGCATTAATCCCCTGACGATTGGTTGGCCCTCTGAGTAAGTCATCGAGGTTCACGCCGACATCCAGGTCGGTCAACAGATGGTTAAGCTGCCGGTTACGGCGCACATCATCGGAGTGCTCTCGTAGTGCTTCCCCACGTTTACCGCCGATTTCATCAGCACGGTTGAGAAGATTCTCAAGCCCGTCATACTTCACGATCCACTGGGCGGCCGTCTTTGGGCCAACGCCAGGAACACCCGGAAGATTATCGGACTTCTCCCCCACCAAGGCGGCTAGCTCGGGATAACGAGAGGGAGGAACTCCGTATTTCGATTCGACAGCCTCAGGCGTCATATAGCGCAGGTCTGCGGTGCTCATACCGGGATAAAGGACCGTGACATTGTCGGTCACAAGCTGGAAGGAATCACGATCCCCTGAGGCAACAAGGACATGCCACTGTCGTTCATTTCCTTGGAACGCTAGGGTCGCAAGGATGTCATCTGCCTCGTACCCTTCTTTCGTCAGTGACTGAATTCCCATGTCGGCAAGGACTTCTTGAATGAGCTCAACCTGTCCCTTGAACTCTTCAGGTGTGGCGTCGCGGGTGCCCTTGTATTCGGGATAAATCTCAGTGCGGAATGAATGACGTGAAAGATCGAAAGCGACGGCGATATGGCTTGGCTTTTCGGTCTCGATGAGGCGAACGAGCATTGAAATAAAGCCATAGACGGCGTTTGTGTGCTGCCCTGTCGATGTGCGGAAGTTTTCAGCCGGCAGAGCGTAGAAAGCGCGAAACGCCATCGAGTGACCGTCAATTATTAGCAGAGTGTCCTTCACACATGACACCCTAGATGCCATGAGCGAAAAACACTCGGCGAAACACTCGCCCGACTCACTCTACGAACATGCGGTGGGTCTCACATTCCCTGGAACCCTCATGGAACGCATGGGAATGGAAGTCCTCGAACATCGTGTTGAACGAACCGTGGTGCGCATGCCTGTGGCGGGCAATACGCAGCGCGTTGGAATCCTGCATGGCGGTGCAACTGCAGCCTTGGCAGAAACCGCCGGCTCCCTCGCTGCCTCTACCACTGTGACGGACGATCACACCATCGTTGTTGGGGTGGAGCTTTCGATTTCACATCTTCGTACTGCCCGCGAGGGGATGGTGACAGCAACAGCAGTCCCTGAACACCTCGGGCGCACCTCCACTGTTCACCTGGTGCGAATTGAAGATGAGAAGGGTCGCCTCATTTCGACAGCAAGGATCTCTAATCGATTGATCCCCCGCCGCGCTGAGTAACGAGGCGGGGAATCAAACCTCCTGAGTGTCAGTGGCAATTCCTTGGGCGGCGCTCGCACCCTTCGCCATCCCCATTACCATCAAGTGCGGAATGGAAACCGGGCTCGCCCACCCAAATGGAACGGCCGAGAGCTTGCCACACGGCGCAGCAATTCGCGTACTCGAAGGAAGGCTGCTCAACGACCGGTTCTTCATACACCGGTTCAGGTTCGGGCACGGGTTCTGGCGTCGGCTCCTCGAAGGTGGGAGCAGGGCTCGGCTCGCTGACCAGCCCATGGATCTGCGTGCTCGTATCCTTGGCGGGAGCAGGCTCGGAAGGCACCTCGTTCGCGGCCGGCGACGTGTTGTTCTGCGCGGGTGCTGCACTTTCCGGCGAGGTCGGCGCGCATGTGTCGAGGACGCGAATCATCGCATCTTTTTCGGCCTGGGTGACCCACAGGCCGTATTTCGCCTTCACGCGAATCTGTAGGTCGACGTAGGTACAGCGGAAGGCTTTGTTCTTGGGTAACCAAGTTGCTGCATCTCCGTCACCTTTATTCTGGTTACTCGGCCCGTCAACTGCCAAAAGGTTAATGGGGTCGTTCGCGAACGCTAAGCGGCTTTTCTCTGCCATCTGCTGAGCGCCTTTTTGCCAGGCATCAGAGAGGGAGACGACGTGATCGATCTGAACTTTCTTTGAACTGCTGCGCCCCTTCTGGAAGAGAATTTCTTTTCCGGTGTAGGGGTCGGATAGCTTTCCTGAGACGACGACACATTCTCGTGTCCCAGGTTTTACGCGCAGGTCTGTGAGGTCTCTGGCAAGGATGTCATTACGTGTATCGCAGCCGTTGCGGTCAATGTCTGCCCAGCGTTGCCCAAATTGCTCCCGGGAGTAGCCGGTTTTGGGTGCTCGTCCTTTCACTGCAAGAGCATCGAGGAGTCGGCGCGTTGCGCGTACGTCTACGTGTTCTTTCCAGGTTGCTGGCAAAGCCCGCACTGATGCTGCCGCCAAAGGGACGCCTTCACCAACCACTTCATCCGCGTCATCGTCGTCTTCTGAACCACTTTGAGGAACTGAAGATGACTGTCCACCGACCGCGGAATCTGTACTTTGTTGACTTTCTGGTGCGGCTGTGGACTGCGCGGTCAACAAGTGAGTGTCTGTGCTTTCTGAATCTGGCTGAACGGCAAGAGCATTCACACTCATGAGTGCTCCGATGGTCGCCACGCTGATTGCGCCAACGAGTTTGCGGCGAGTCAAGGTTCGTGTGCGCTGCATTGATTTAAGCCAGAGTATGCCCCCAGCAAGAATGGCAATGCCAATGAGGATCCTTGGCCTTGCGATGACGATTGCTAACGCGACGACGGCGAGGATACCGACGCCGACGATAGTGGCCGCTTTGGCACCCTGAAGAGAACGAGGGAAGGTCATAGAACTGCCTCAAGTGTGTGATGGGTTGTTGAGGAGGGCACCCGCTGCGGGAAGGCCTTAGACAATATCTGTAGCACACTTCACACAGCATCGGAAATGCCGACCAGGTCCGGGCTGAACTTCTCAGTGCACCTCACAGAGCAAATGAGCGGCAAAGGATTGCTGCGGACTCCTCAGAGTCTCGATCAGGCCCGAAGGAGAGGGAAAATAGCCACAAACAGAAGAACGCGCAGCATCCCTTGAGGATGCTGCGCGTTCTTGCCAAGTACCCCGAGTGAGATTCGAACTCACAACAAGCCGGGTTTGAGCCGACCGCCTCTGCCAATTGGGCTATCGGGGCTATACGCAAATGCGCTCCAACAAGGATAGGATAGAGTCGCAATCCAGACAAACCGAGGAACCGAAATGACATCCGAGCTAAACGAACCACGCCGAGTTCTAGTTGCTGAAGACGAGAGCCTTATTCGTCTCGACATCGTCGAAACTCTTACAGCGGCAGGCTTTGACGTCATTGCTGAGGCTGCTGACGGCGAGGAAGCTGTTCAGCTTGCTCTTGAGCATGAGCCTGATCTTTGTGTCATGGACGTCAAGATGCCGAAAATGGACGGCATCTCCGCTGCAGAAAAGATTTTGAAGGAACTTTCCTGCGCTGTTGTGATGCTCACAGCCTTTAGCCAAACTGAGCTCGTAGAACGCGCCCGCGATGCCGGAGCTATGGCCTACGTTGTCAAGCCTTTCAGCCCGGCTGACCTCATTCCTGCCGTAGAGATTGCTATCTCACGTCATCAGGAAATTGAGTCCCTGGAAGAAGAAATCGCTGATCTCTCTGACCGTTTTGAAACGCGCAAGCGTGTCGATCGTGCCAAGGGCTTGCTGATGAAGAATATGGGCATGACTGAGCCTGAGGCCTTCCGTTGGATCCAGAAGACCTCCATGGATCGTCGCCTCTCAATGCGCGAAGTCGCGGACGCGGTTATCGCCCAGGTCGAGGATTAATTCCTTCCTGCTTCCCCCAGCGTTGATTCTTCGAGCCTGTCTCGTAAAGAGCTGTTGGACGGGCTATAAGTGCCGTTAGATGAATGGTGGGCCACCCCGTTGTTAGGGGTGGCCCACCATTATGCCCTTGTTTAGGCAGCGATCTGGAGTTCAAGCCCCAGATACTCGGCTGCTTCGTCCCTTAAAGCCGGGACATCGAGATTCGCAATCGCATTGCGAATTGACGCGTCACTCCAATCTTCAAACCAGGGGCGAACAGCATCGGACAGATTGCTGACGCTCAGGTTTTTAGCTTGGCGGTCAAAGTTCAGGTCGTAGACCGAAACAGTTGTTGTCATATTCACTTCGTTCATCATCTTCTCACTATCATCTTCTTCGTCATCGCCAGGAAGTATGTGCAGATGTCGCACAGGCAACTCAACTGACGATCAAGAAACGCTGAAGTGTTTCACACATCAGCTACTCTCCATGGCTCAATCGGGTGGACCATGCCAGCCATTGATGCACCGCAATCAAAATGTGGTGAAAACCCGTATGCATGTGCACATCCACATGCATTGTGTGGGCAGCAGGAGAGAGTGGTGGCATTCTCGAGGGAATGGACTGAGCGCAATAGCAATGCGGTACAGCGTGAATGCACACCAAATGATGAAGGCTTCATAGGCCTTCATATAGAAATATGCCACCTCAGGGCACTAAACGCAACCCGAGGCAGCATATTTTTGTATTTAGTTGCGAGGATCTCAGGCTTGAGCTGAACCACCAACAGAGTAGTCGACCTCGTCACCAACCTGGTGAACACGAATGAGGTTGGAAGATCCGGCAGTGCCCGGAGGCATACCTGCGACGATGACAAGCTCGTCTCCGACCTCTGCAAGGCGAGCCGATTGCACAACCTGATCCACTTGCCACACCATGTCGTCGGTATGACGGACCTCGGGGACACGGTAGGTCTGGACACCCCAGGACAGTGCAAGCTGACGGCGCGTTGACTCCAGGGGGGTGAAGGCAAGCATCGGGATTGCCGTACGTAGACGAGACATGCGGCGTGCGGTCGAACCCGTCTGACTGAAGGTCACCAGATACTTGGCCTCAAGGCGTTCACCGATTGCCGATGCCGCCTGGCAAATGACCGATGGACGATCGGGAATGAAAGCGCCAAGGGAAGCAATCCTCTCGCCACCATTTTCCTCTGTGTTCTCAATAATGCGTGCCATGGTGCGAACAGCCTCGATCGGGAACGCGCCCACCGACGTTTCGCCTGACAGCATAACCGCATCAGCACCGTCAAGGATGGCATTAGCACAGTCAGAAGCCTCGGCTCGTGTCGGTCGAGGGTTCTTAATCATGGAATCCATAACCTGCGTTGCCACGATAACTGGCTTGGCAGCGCGGCGGGCAAGCTCAATGGCACGCTTTTGGACGAGAGGAACAACTTCCAGCGGCATTTCAACGCCCAGGTCACCACGAGCAACCATGATGCCGTCGAAGGCTTCGACAATCTCATCAATGGCATCAACGGCCTGCGGCTTTTCGATCTTGGCAATGACAGGGCGGCGTACGCCTTCTTCGTCCATGATTGCGTGGACATCTTCGACGTCACGAGCATTGCGGACGAAGGACAGAGCGATAAAGTCAGCGCCGACACGCAGGCCCCAGCGAAGGTCCTCGCGGTCTTTATCCGACAGGGCTGGTACTGAAACAGCCACACCGGGAAGGTTTAATCCCTTGTGGTCAGACACGTAACCGGGAACCTCGACACGTGTTACAACGTCAGTGTCAGTGACCTCCATGACGCGAACAGCGACATTTCCGTCATCAATAAGCAGTCGGTCACCGGGACGGCAGTCACCGGGTAGACCCTTGAATGTTGTGCCGACGCGTTCTTTGGTTCCGGGGACGTCCTCGATGGTGATAGTGAAAATATCACCAATCTCGAGGTACTGGGGGCCTTCCGCGAAGGTTTCAAGACGAATCTTGGGGCCCTGGAGATCTACGAGGATGGCAACCGCACGGCCGGAAGTCTGGGATGCGCGACGAACACGTTCAATCATCGCCTCGTGTTCTTCGGGGGTGCCGTGGGAACGGTTAATACGGGCAACATCCATTCCCGCGTCAACAAGTGCCTGAACCTGTTCAGGAGACGAAGTTGCAGGTCCAAGGGTACATACGATTTTTGCTCGGCGCATGGGGTCTATCCTATCGTCCTGAGACGTTTTCCTCTATCGACATGGTCGGCGAATAGCGAATAAGCAACGCAGCACACACCTCTTATCGTCCGGCTCCGGCTGCTGAGTCATCACTCTTTTCATCCACGGGTGATACTTCCTCCGGCTCGGTGTGAGAGACACCTGTGTCCGAGCTGTCTGCGTGGCGACCGCCATGGGAACCTTTTTCTTCACGCTCTCGCCGTTCCTGAGCCCGCTGGAGAGCTCGTTCGCGTTCTTCAACGGTCAAAGAGGTTGGCTGATGACGACGTTGGAAGTACGCAAACAGAACGCAGGCAAGAAGTATTGCGCCAATTGACGTCCACGCATTGAGTCGGATCCCCAGGTACTCGTGCGCTTCATCCAAGCGCATCGTCTCCATAATGATGCGCCCCGTGCCGTAGGCGATGAGATAGAGCGTGAAAACTTGGCCTGAACGGAATCGACAACGACGATCAAGAATGACGATCACGACTGCCATCGTGATGTTCCACAAGGACTCGTACAGGAATGTTGGATGGAACAGGGTACCTGACTCGTATCCGGGGGGAAGATGCGCATCATCAATTTGCAGCCCCCAGGGAAGAGTCGTGGGTGAGCCAAAAAGCTCCTGATTTGCCCAGTTACCCCAGCGGCCAATGGCCTGCGCCACGAGAATAGCGGGGGCAAGAGAATCAGCCACTGGGCCGATACGTTGCCCGGCTCGCCGGACAGCAATCCACGCCCCCAACGCACCCGCGCTCACGCCGCCCCAGATTGCTAGGCCGCCTTCCCAGATCTTCGGGATAGAAGCCATTGCCTCCCACGAAGAGAAGAAATCATCAGGGGTAGTGATGACATGGTAAAGACGGGCACCGACAATCCCCAGAGGAATAGCCCACATGGCAATGTCGTAGAGCAGCTCGCCATCACCACCCCGTTGGGCATAACGTTTCTTACCGATGTAAATGGCAACAAACATCCCCAGCACGATGAGAATGCCGTATGCGCGCAAAGGAATAGGGCCGATCCACCACACGCTTTGTGAAGGTGAGGGGATTGGCATGGGTAACAGTTGAAGTGAGTGCATGAACTTTCCTTCGACGCGTATTCAACGACACCGTGAATAGTACAACCGAGGATCGGCGCACGGTTTCACGTCAATCATGGCAGAACGGCCCCTGGTTAGTGATCGTCCTGGCGAGCGGCCCGCACACGGGCTTTCCTATCGGTGCGTAAAGCTGGATGTTGACCGGCTGAAACCATGTCTCGTACGGCCTCTAAAGGATTTGGTGAGGTGACAAGCGCCTCACCAACGAGGACGGCGTCCGCACCCCATTTGGCGAACTCAGAGACGTCATGAGGGCCACAGACAGAGGATTCAGCGACGGCAATGACGTCAGATGGGATGACATCAATAACCTGCTCGATGACGTCACGGTCAACTTCCAGTGTCGTCAGGTCACGTGCATTCACGCCAATCAGTTGAGCACCTGCATCCAGTGCACGCAGGGCCTCCAGACGCGAATGTGCCTCCACCAGAGCTGTCATGCCAAGAGAGTGAATGCGCTCAAGGAGTGAAACCAACGCTGGTTGTTCAAGGGCCGCCGCAATAAGAAGCACCATGTCAGCGCCGTGAGCTCGCGCTTCATGAACCTGGTAGGGCGTAACGATCACATCTTTGCGGAGAATCGGAACACTCACCACTGCACGCACTGCATCCAAGTCGGCAAGAGAACCCTCGAAAACGCGGCCCTCCGTGAGCACAGAGATAGCGCAGGCACCTCCTTCCTCGTAGATGGACGCCAAGGCAGCCGGGTCAGGGATAGGCGCTAAAGCCCCCTGGGACAGTGAAGCTCGCTTAATCTCAGCAATGAGGGAACATGCGCCCTCCTGCGAACGAAAACGCGTCAGGGCGTCGATGGCGTCCGGCGCACGCTGGGCACGCTGTTTGATTTCCTCCATTGGAATCACGGATTCACGGTCGTGAAGGTCCTTCAGGACGCCCGCCATAATGTCATCGAGGACGGACACTCAGCGCCTCCCATCATTTTCCTCAGCACGATGCTAACGCTCGGAGCGACGAGAGCCTAATCCGTTTCACTATGCGCTCATTGCCGATCTCATGTCTGTCTATTCTGCACATTGACGGCCTGACTACGGTAATCTGTCCTGCCGTTAGGCGAGCCAGTCCGGGATGACTCCCCACAGGACGTGTCCGACAATCGCTGATCCAATCATCCACGGTCCTAACGCCATCCGTGTTTGAGCAGAGGTCGATTCCACGACGACGAGCCACAACGCGGCAAGGCCAGCGGAAACGAAAGTAAGCACTAAAGAGGCGAAGGCAGGCTCTGGTCCGAGCATCCCAACCATCGCACCGAGCACCGGGGCGAGGGTGACGTCTCCCCTACCGATACCACTGCGTAGACGGTTACCAATCCAGAGGGGGACAAACCAGATCAGAGCGCCAAGCAATGAATACACCAGACGCTGAAGAGGCGCCACGTCATCAACCAGAAGAGCTGTTCCCAAGCCTACGAGAACGCCAACAGCCATGACAGAGGTGTAACGCTGAGGCAGCCGGTGCGTCGTAATATCCACCCATGAGGTGATGACACCCACCATGGCGACCACCACAATGGCAGGAGCACCGGGGCGTTCATGTGCGGCTACGAGAGTCAAGGCACCAACCAGGGCAGACACCCACGTAATTGTCGTCCGAGATAAGGGCGCCCGGTCGAACTCTGCGAGGTAGCGTCGTTGAATACGCCATCCCCACCGTGACATCCAGAAACCAACAAGTCCCCACATGACGAGGGCTACCAGCAAGGATACTTCCGTACTCAGTGTTTCCATCACAAGCCTGCTCGTTGCTGTCGCGCGGAACTATTCTCAGCGCCCGAAGGAAGCGCTTCCCGCAGGGCCCTTTCCATTACGGAAAGATCAGGTTCTCGGCCTGTCATGAGCTGCACCTGGAGGGCAGCCTGATGGAGCAGCATGTCAAGTCCATGAGCGATAACTCCACCCGAATGACGCCACGCTTGAACGAGAGGCGTATCAAGCGGGGAATAGACGATGTCAAGAAGAGTGGCGTTGGCTTGAGGCACAAGGCCTTTTGACATGATGCGTGAGGCAAGGTCGTCTGTTACGCCAGCAGGCATTGTCGAAATGACGATGTCAGCCTGACAAATGGCCGCGTCAACGTCGTCGTCGCGGGTCCATAGGATGTGTTCGATACCAAGACCGAGTTTTGTAGCTGCCATGACTACTGAGCCGGGGCCGCCAAAGCGACGCGCAGCCACTTGAATGTCCGTGACCCCAAGAGTGCCAAGAGCCGCCAGCGCAGAGGACGCCGACGCCCTCGCCCCTAGAACCACAGCGCTGCGAGGCGCGGGTAAACCTACATGTGAACGAGCCTGACGGATGGCCGCCACCATCCCGTGCACGTCGGTGTTGAAACCAGTGAGCAAGCCGCCCGCATTGATGACAGTATTAACGGCTCCGACAGCTCCGGCCAACGGGTCGACTGCATCGCACAGGGGAATAATTGCTTGTTTGCACGGCATTGTCACCGACAGCCCCACACAGGTAGCGTCAAGACCGCTCATGAAGGGCGGCAGATCGTCCTCGGTTACCTCGACGCGCCGGTACACCCAGCTTTGAGGAATCTCCAGTGAATCCCAGGCCGCGCGGTGCAACACCGGTGACAGAGAGTGTTCGATCGGCGAGCCGATAACCGCAGCCCAGCTCATTTCTCACACTTAGGCGCATTTGCTGCGCAATACGCGTCAAGGAGAGCTTTATTCGCGTCGTGTTCTGCCTTGGTCGCAGCAAAGCGCGTCTCTCCCGTGTCAAGATCAATCGTGACAAAGTACAGCCACGGTCCATCGGCGGGCTTCAGCATTGCTTCAATCGCCTCAATACCAGGTTGTGCGATAGGTGCTGCAGGCAGTCCGGGGTGCAGGTAGGTGTTGTAGGGATTATCGTTGGCGAGATCTTCTCCTGTTGGAATACCGCCAGTCTTGCCAACACCGTAAAGAACAGTTGAATCCATTTGCAGTTTGCCAACAGTTTCACCTGCAGGATCGGCCAGTCGGTTTTCGATCACGCGAGCGACCTTTGGAAGGTAGCTGTCAATATTGACCTCACGCTCAAGAATAGACGCCTTGATCAGCAGGGTTTGGCGAGCATCTTCAGGAACTTTGAGCTCGTCAAGTTGCTTGATACGGGCGGCAATCATCTGCGAGAAGAGATTCTGTGCTGTCTCGTTAGGGGAAACCTCGTAAGCACCCGGAGCAAGCCAGCCCTCAACTTTTCCTCCAGCAGCATCGGGCAACCCAAGCGCCTTTGTATCAGACAATGCGGCGCTAACGTCAGCCTCGCTAATCTCGGTCACCTCAGTGATCTTCTTGACCACCTGATTGAGGGTTTGCCCGGGGTTCACGGTGACCGTGTTATCTAAACGATTTGCTTCATCGAGAAGCGCTGCGACCGCGTCAGCCGCACTCATCTCAAGGCGAAGGGTATAGGTACCCGGCCAGATCAGAGAGGATGCCTGGTTTGCCTCGAAGGCACGAATGAAGGCTGTGGTGCTCTTGACTACTCCGGCCTCGACAAGTTTGGCACCAATATCAGAGCCTGATTCGCCTTGGAATACGGTGACTTGTGTTTCACCGTGGCCAGCACCGACGAAATCGTCAACCTCTTCTGCGGTGCTGTCGGAAGCGAGTTGTGTCCATGCAAGCCACACTGCGCCGGAAATAAGACCGAGCACTAGCAAGATGGTGATAACGGTGCGTACTCGGCGCCACATGCGACGCTTTTTCACTTTGGCACGTTCACTCTCAATACGACGTGAGCGCATGCCAGTGGTCTCTGAGGGCACTGCTGCAGAGGCTTCCGCCACTGGTGTCGAAGAGGTCAAGGTCGTAAAAAGAGGGTTGTCGTCATAAACCTCTGACGCCGTCGAATCTACGCCAGTCGGTTCGTTGCTGGGTGTCTCCTCACGGGCAGTCTTTTCTTCGGGTTCTTCCCAGAACACAGCAGCGGGGGGAGCACTATGGCTTGGGCGTGGCAACGCTGAATACGCCTGGTTGAGGAGAGCAGGAGGATAGGGGCGAGTTTCTTCAAGGATGAAAGTCTCTTGTTGGCCCTGAGGAAAGGAATCCCTTTGTGGAGCTTCAGAAGGCTGAGTTTGGAGCGCGTCGCTCTCTTGCGCAACAGCGCGCATATGAGCTTCTTCGACAGCACGTTCAGCGGCCTCGTAGGCGGCCTGTTCTGCAAGAAGTTCTTCATCGACAGGGGCCGAAGGAGGTTGAAGAGCAGGCGTTTGTGCCTCTTCACGCGGTTCAGCGGGTTGGCCGCCAGTAGCACCTGAAGTGTGTTCTTCGACCTGGGGCTGCAGTGCTTCTTGTGCGGCAGTTTCCGCCTCACGAAGTTTGCGCTGATATTCGCTTCTGCTGGGGAAAGGCATCTCAGGATCGCGCTGCGTGACCATGGTGGCTCCTCCCTTTCAATGATCCATGTCGATGGTAATACCTGGCAGGCGTCCGCTCATCCGCTCATGCTCAAGTGCGGTTTCGAGAATGATCTGGGCGGCAACCTGGTCAATGATCGGACGATGGTGTCTTTCGTTGAGCCCAGACATCCGAAGCCTCTCGTGAGCTTGATGAGAGCTTAATCGTTCATCAATCATACACACACGGACTTCTGGCACCTTCTGGAAGATTCTCCGGGCGTAGCGACGTGCGCCCTTCGCGGAAATGCCCTCGCCTCCTTTGAGATGACGGGGCAAACCGACAACAACCTCAATGGCAGAAAAATCGCGAATAATCTCGACGAGGCGGTCAAGTTCGCTCCCGTCATCTGCGCGTTGCAGGGTCTCGACAGGAATTGCGAGGATTCCCTCGGGGTCAGTACGTGCGACGCCAATGCGGACTGTTCCTACATCGACGCCGACACGTACTCCCCGACGGATTTCGCTCACTGGCGACCAATCTCCTCCACAAGAGCGGAGACCGCCTTATCGCCTGCGCTTGCGTCGGTGCCGCCGCCCTGAGCGACGTCGTCTCGACCGCCGCCACCGCCGCCTAGAATCTTCGAGGCGATACGAACGAGGGCACCCGCCTTGAAGGAGTCGGAGCGGGCAGCTTCGTTGGTGGCGACCACCAGCGATGGCTTACCACCAACCAGACCGATGAGAGCGACGATAACGGGCTCAGCATCTCCCAGACGATCACGCACATCAAGGGCAAGAGCGCGGATTGCATCAGCGGAGGGCATATCACCCAGGAGTTGCGCAGCGACAAGAGCCTTGCCACGACGAACAGCTTGCTCGGCGATCTGTGCCCCCCGTGCGAGGGCGGCTGCAGTGCGAATCTGGTCGAGCTCACGCTCCGTTTCCTTGAGCTTTGCCAGAAGAGACTCAATACGTCCAGGCAGTTCGTCGGCGCGGCCACCGACCATGGTGGTCAGTTGGGAGACGAGGGCGTGCTCCTTGGCCTGGAAGCTGTAGGCACCATCACCGACGAGGGCGTCAATACGGCGCACGCCCGAACCGATAGAGCCTTCACCCAGCAGAGCTACGCGGCCGATATTGCCAGTTGCCGGAACATGGGTGCCGACGCAGAGTTCCTTGGACCAGTCGCCGCCAATCGACACGACTCGAACTTCAGAGCCGTACTTTTCACCAAAGAGGGCCATTGCTCCAGCTGCGCGAGCCTCGTCAATGCTCATGATCTCTGTGGTGATGGGCAGGTCTTCAGCAAGACGATCGTTCACGCGATATTCGATTTCACCAATCTGGTCACCGCTCAGCGCAGAGCTATGGCGGAAGTCGAATCGCATACGCGACGGCGAGTTTTCCGAGCCAGCCTGAGTGGCCTGTTCGGAGACAATCTCATGCAGCGCCTTGTGGACCATGTGGGTGGCGGTGTGCGCGCGGGCAATGGCGAGGCGTCGCGTGGAGTCAATCTCTGCCCAAGCCTTCTCCCCCACCGTCACAGTGCCTTCAGTGAGGCTTGCACGGTGAACGGCCAAGCCCTTAATAGGAGCTTGAACGTCGTGCACCTCAATGACTGCCCCGTCAGCAGTACGAATCACACCGTGGTCGGCGAGCTGGCCACCCATTTCAGCGTAGAAGGGGGTGCGGTTGAGAATGACCTCGATTTCTGCCGGAGCAGTGGCTGCGGGCGCCGACAGGCCGTCAACGAGCAGGGCCTCGACAACGGCCTCGCAAGCCTCGTCGGTGTAGCCGACGAAGTCGGAGCCGCCACCCATCTGCTTTTCAATGTCGCGGAACACCCGAACGTCAGTGTGGCCGGTCTTCTTGGCGCGAGCATCAGCGCGCGCACGTTCCTTCTGCTCATTCATGAGCGCGCGGAAACCAGCTTCGTCGACCTCGACGCCCTGTTCGGCCGCCATTTCCAAAGTCAGGTCGATGGGGAATCCGTAGGTGTCATGCAGGGTGAATGCTGATTCACCGGACAGCAATGCGGGGCCCCCCTGGTCCTTCTCAGACTTCACAGCCTTCACTGCGGCGTCAAGGATGGTGGTGCCGGCAGCGAGGGTGCGACGGAAGGCTTCTTCCTCCGCGTAGGCAACGTCAGCGATGGTGTCCCAGTTGTCGATAAGCTCAGGGTAGGTGGGAGACATAGCGTCTCGGGAGACCGGGAAAAGGGTGGGCAGTGCGGCTGCATCCATGCCCAGGAGTCGCATGGAGCGGATGGCGCGACGCACGAGACGACGCAGGACGTAGCCGCGGCCGTCATTTCCAGGGCGAACACCATCGGAAATAAGCATCATCGACGAACGGATGTGGTCGGCCACCACTCGCATACGGATGTCAGCTTCGGGATCGTCCTGGTACTTACGTCCGGTCATTTCCTCAACGGCGGCAATGACGGGGTACACCTGATCGATCTCGTACATATTCGGCTTGTCCTGCAAGACGCATGCCAAACGTTCGAGGCCTGCACCGGTGTCGATGGCCTTCTTGTCGAGTTCGCCCAGCAGCGGGTAGTCCTTACCCTGGCCTTCGCCACGCATGTACTGGTCAAAGACGAGGTTCCACAGCTCAAGGTAGCGGTCGCCACCGGGGTCAACGGTTCCGCCAACGGCCTCGGGGCCATAGGCGGGACCGCGGTCGTAGTGCCATTCGGCGCAGGGGCCTGCAGGGCCGGGCTGACCGGTGTCCCAGAAGTTTTCTTCGCGGGGAAGGCGAACGATATGCGCCGGATCAAGGCCGATCTTTCGGGTGAGGATGTCGTAGGATTCTGCGTCCTCGTCCCAGAGAGTGACCCACATGCGGTCGCCGTCAAGACCGTAGAAGCCTTCTTCCTGGGAGCCGGTGAGGAGTTCCCAGGCGAAGTCGATGGCGCCTTCCTTGAAGTAGTCTCCGAAGGAGAAGTTGCCATTCATTTGGAAGAAGGTGCCGTGGCGGGTGGTGCGGCCAACGTTATCAATGTCGTTGGTTCGGATGCAGCGCTGCACGGAGGCTGCGCGAGGCCACGGTGCTGGCTCGACACCGGTGATGTAGGGGATAAAAGGAACCATGCCCGCGATGGTGAACAGGATCGACGGGTCGGGGGAGATCAGCGGGACGGAGGGGCGGATCTCGTGGTCCTTGGAAGCAAAGTAGTCAAGCCAGCGAGTACGAATCTCAGAGGTGCGCATGAGTCCTCATCTTATACGGCACGGGTGGGTTCAGGAACTTTCGCCTGTGGGAATGGACGGACCCCGCGAGCACGGTGATGCTCCCGGGGTCCGTCAATAGCGCTTTATCAGCGAGAGTAGTGTTCGACGACCATCTGGACGTCGCAGGTCACGGGGACCTCAGCGCGCTTGGGGCGACGCACCAGAGTGGCCTTGAGGCGCTCAAGCTCGACGGACAGGTAATCCGGAACGGCGGGCAGGACGTCACGGTGCACGCCTGCAGCGGCGATCTCGAAGGGAACGGTGGTCTGCGACTTGGGCTTGACCTGGATGGTCTGGCCGGGCTTGACGCGGAAGGAGGGGCGGTCAACGATCTTGCCGTCAACCATGATGTGACGGTGAACGACAACCTGACGTGCCTGCTGGATGGTGCGAGCGAAGCCTGCACGCAGAACCAGGGCGTCAAGGCGCATTTCGAGGAGCTCAACGAGGTTCTCACCGGTCAGGCCAGCGGTGCGACGTGCCTCTTCGAAGGCGTGACGCATCTGAGCCTCGCGGATGCCGTACTGAGCACGCAGACGCTGCTTTTCCTTCAGACGAACGGCGTAGTCGGATTCCTGGCGACGGCGTGAACGGCCGTGCTCGCCGGGGCCGTAGGGGCGCTTCTCGAAGTAGCGCACTGCCTTAGGGGTGAGTGCAAGACCGAGGGCGCGGGATTCGCGCACCTGCTTGCGGGAGCGGTTGCCTGCCATAATGGTGGCCCTTTCCTGTTTCTTCTGTCATGCCAGCACCCTTGTGGTACTAGCACGGGGTCAACTCCAATCCTTTACCGCTGCGCAGTATCGGATGTCGGCTAAGACCCCAGGGGTTGTTGCCCGCAAAAGGCAACCCTGCAATGTTAGCGCATGTTGAGCAGTTCCTTAATCACCGCTAGGCGCTTCGTGATCATCGCCTCATTCCCATTCTGTGTGGGCGTGTAGTATTCGGTGCCCTGAAGGTCATCGGGCAGGTACTGCTGCGCGGCTACTGAGTGCGGTGCGTCGTGGGCGTATTGGTAGTCCTGGCCGTGACCGAGCTTCTTTGCTCCCGAGTAGTGGGCATCGCGTAAGTGCCGTGGTACGGGGCCACCTTTACCGGCGCGCAAGTCGGCTAAGGCCCTATCAATCGCGAGGTAGGCGGCGTTGGACTTTGGTGCCGTAGCGACCGCGACCACGGCTTCAGCTAAGAGTATCCGAGCCTCGGGCATACCAATCATGGCCACCGCCTGCGCGGCGGCAACTGTGATGCCAAGGATGTCGGGGGCGGCCATGCCGACATCCTCGGCGGCGCAGATCATAATGCGTCGGGCAATGAAGCGAGGGTCCTCCCCCGCTTCGATCATCCGAGCGAGGTAGTGAATGGCTGCGTCCACATCAGAGCCTCGCATGGATTTAATGAAGGCCGAAGTAACGTCGTAGTGCTGGTCTTGGTCCCAACGCACAAGCGCATGGTTGGCGGCCGCCTCAACGTGGGCAACCTCGATTGCAGCGCTTTCCATCTCCGAGGCTGCGCCGGCCGCCGCTTCGAGCAGAGTGAGGGCCTTTCGCGCGTCGGAGCCAGCAAGTCGGACGAGGGCGTGGCGAGCCGCATCACCGCACTCCCACTTTCCTGCCAGGCCGCGCTCGCTAGCGAGTGCACGGTCAAGCAAAGTGAGGACGTCGGCTTCCTCGAGAGGCTCAAGGGTGAGGAGCAGTGAGCGCGACAACAGTGGAGAAATCACAGAGAAGGAGGGATTCTCAGTGGTGGCCGCCACCAGCGTCACCCAACGGTTTTCCACAGCGGGCAGGAGTGAGTCCTGCTGAGATTTGGAGAAGCGGTGGACCTCATCAACAAAGAGGATGGTTTCCTCTCCCGTTGACATGAGGTGTCGTTTGGCTGCCGAGACCGCGTCACGAATGTCTTTCACGCCGGAAGATACCGCTGAGATTTCGATAAAACGCCGCCCGGAGGCTTGAGCCACCAGGTAGGCCAGGGTGGTTTTACCTGTTCCGGGTGGGCCCCACAGGATGACTGACGAGGCCGGTGGCCGTCCCTGCGCTGCGGGAGAAAGGAGGCGACGCAGGGGGGCGCCCTCTCCGAGAAGGTGGCCCTGGCCGACAACCTCGTCAATCGTGCGGGGACGCATGCGCACGGCCAGGGGTGAGGATGTGGAAAACTCGGGGACTCCTGAGCTGTCCAGGCTGTGCGCATCGAAAAGGTCCATAGTCCTAGCCTAGCCGGATATGTGAGATTTGACTGCCATCAAATAATCCGGTTATCGCCCATGTTTTCATCAGCACTTACGAATGCGAATGGCGATTTTTGGCCAAAATGACTCCCCATTACACGAGAATCTATAAGAATTACTAGAACTTAAAAGAGTGAAGGAAAGTGGAAACTTTCCTATGCTGAAGAGCGCTAACACGGGGACTAGCCGTCCCCCTTATTCGAAGGACAACATCCTATGAGCACTGCACACTCTTCGAGCCTCTACAGCCGCTCCCTCCACCTCCTCAGCAACCTGGACCGTATCGGCATGACCATGCTCCGCATCGGTGCCATCGTCGTTCTGGGCTGGATCGGCGTCCTCAAGGTCGCCCCCTATGAATGCCGCGGCATCGTGCCCTTCATGGCAAACTCGCCTTTCTTTAGCTGGATGCTGAACGATCCGGCAAACTACGCGGCCAACAAGATGCCTGAAGGCGCCGTTGACCCCGCCAAGGAAGCGTGGCACATTGCTAACGGTACCTACCCTGCCGCTTACTTCGTCGGCATCACCATCGTGGTCATCGCTGTCCTTCTTGCCGCGCACTGGTTCTCCCCCACCCTGGGCGCCCTCGGTGGCGTGCTGCTCTTTGGCATGTCCCTGGTGACACTGTCCTTCCTCATCACCACCCCCGAGGTCTGGGTGCCTGACCTGGGCGACCAGCACCACGGCTTCCCCTACCTGGCAGTTCCCGGCCGCCTGGTCATTAAAGACGCCATTATGTTGGGCGCGTCCATCGTTCTTGCCTCCGAATCAGCAAAGAAAGCTCTGGCGAAGATGGAAACCCGCCGCGCAGCCTGATTTCAGGTAGCTCGCAGCCTGAGTAACAGGCCCGCTTGACGAGCAACACTATGGGGCGTGCATCATTGCGATGCACGCCCCAAAGTTTCATTGCCTACACCTCAACATTCAAGAGGGTGCCACGAAAGAAATTAGACCACGGCTAAGTTGTGTTCCGGGCAACTCACCGTACCGCAGGCCTCACAGCACAGCAGGCGCTTACGGCACGCCAGATCCGTGCAATTAGCCAGACGATTCGTTGGTTTACCACAGGAATCACAGGTAGATAAGACCGCTGCACCAGGGGCGAAATCCATGACCTCACGCCCATCAAAGACCGCTAACGAGCCTTCCCATAGACCGTCATTGCCGTAGGCCTCGCCGTAGCGAACGATACCGCCATCCATCTGGTAGACCTCGGTGAAGCCACGCTTTTTCATCATGGCGGAGAGCAATTCGCAGCGAATACCGCCCGTGCAGTAGGTGACGACGGGTTTGTCTTTAATGTCGTCGTATTTGCCGGATTCAATCTCGGCAATGAAGTCATGACTGGTGCGCACATCGGGAATAATCGCACCCTTAAAACGGCCAATGCGGGCCTCCCAGGCGTTACGCCCGTCAAAGAACACCACCTCATCGCCGCGTTCGTCGACAAGCTGGTGAAGCTCGTGGGGTTTAAGGTGCGTGCCGCCACCGATCACGCCATTGGCACCAACCTCAACATCATCAGGGGCGCCGAAGGAGACGACCTCGTCACGGACTTTCACGGACAGGCGTGGGAAATCCACGCTCATGCCATCAGCATCCAAGCCCGTTCCCTCACTCCATTTAAAGTCGATATCGCGGAAGGCCGGATATTCGCGAGTCTTGCGGCGATAGATCTTCATCGCTTCAAGCTCGCCACCCACAGTGCCGTTAAAACCATAACGCGAGATGAGGATGCGGCCGCGCAAGCCCAAACCCTCGCACAGATCGCGCTGCCACAGGCGCAGTGCTTCCGGGTCAGGAATGGGGGCGAATGCGTAGTAGAGCAAAATCTTTGAAACGGCCACAGGGGTCCTCCGCTAGAACGAAACTGAGGGAACGATGTGCCCCTACAGGGTAACGCACGCGGCGCAGTGGAGTTTCACTGCGCCGCGTGCATGAGCTGAGGTATTGCCCTCAAGAAAGAAAGTATTTGAAAAGATTATTCGAAGAGGTCGGTATCGCCTGCTCCCTTGCGAACCACTACCGGGGCACCTTCGCTGAAATCAATGACCGTTGTCGGCTCAGCTTCACCAACGGGGCCAACAAGAACCAGGTCGACTTGCTTGCCGATGCGCTCATCAACCTCAAAACCGTCGGTGAGGGGTTCGTCCTCGCCGGGCATGATGAGCGTGGAGCACAGGATCGCCTCCCCCATCGCTTCAACAAGCCGTTGGGTGATGACATGGTCGGGGATGCGCACGCCAACCGTGTGCTTCTTCTTATTGAGCGTCATACGGGGCACTTCCTTTGTGCCCTTGAGGATGAAGGTATAGGCACCGGGTGTCAGCGCTTTGATCGTGCGGAACTCCGAGTTACCGACGATCACGAGTTCACCAAGTTGGGCGAAGGAGTGGCACAGTAGGGAGAAGTTGTGCTTGTCGTCGAGTTTGCGGATGGAGCGGATGACGTCCATGCCGTCCTTGTTACCAAGGGCAGTCGCAATGGCATAGCCAGAATCCGTGGGCAGGGCGATGGTACCACCTTGCTTGAGGATGTCGACGGCTCGCGTGATGAAACGGGGCTGAGGGTTTTCTGGGTGCATCTCTACGTACGACATGGCTCCATTGTGCCCTAGGTCACTGAATTGTGCCAGACCTGAAACACCCTTCCGCACGCATGTGCGGGCAGAAACGAACTGTGCTGCAACGCTGCCACATGAGACTCTGTGCACCCCGCATTTCCACAGCTCTATAAAGCATTGAGGCTATTCGGTATCGAGGGCGCTAATTATGCGTCGTGTTGTTAATTGTGCGCCGTGTGCGGCGCACAATTAACAACAAGACGCAGTTTTATCACTGGGGACTCTTTCTTGGGTTATCGGACAGAAAAAGGGCCACGCGGGAATTCTTCCCGCGCGGCCCCTCTCAGCCCTGCTCAGCGATTGACAATCATCGCTTGGCAGAGCCTGATAGCCGCTCAGCAGAGCTCAACACTCACTCAGCAGCAGCAGCCTCGCCAGCTTCGGCTTTGTCGCCCTCAGCCTTTTCTGCCTCTGCCTCTTCGCCACGCTTCTTCGGCTTAGCGTCCACGCCGGCTTCCTTACGCTGCTCGGGCGTAATGGGGGCAGGAGCCTCGGTCAGCGGGTCGTAACCGCCACCGGACTTGGGGAAGGCAATGACGTCACGGATGGACTCAGCCTTGGTCAACAGGGACACGATACGATCCCAACCGAAGGCAAGGCCACCGTGAGGGGGCGCGCCGAACTTGAAGGCATCCAGCAGGAAGCCGAACTTCTCCTGAGCCTCTTCCTCGCCAATACCCATCACCTTGAACACGCGCTCTTGCACGTCGCGGCGGTGAATACGAACAGAGCCACCACCAATTTCATTGCCGTTGCAGACAATGTCATAGGCGTAAGCCAGGGCGTTGCCCGGATCCTCATCAAACTTGTCCAGCCATTCGGGCTTGGGCGACGTGAAGGCGTGGTGCACGGCGGTCCAGGCGGAGTTGCCCAGGGCCACGTCGCCGTCAGCCTCGGCAGCGCCGGTGGGCTTGAACAGGGGTGCGTCAACAACCCAGGTGAAAGCCCAGGCGTCAGGATCAATGAGGTCGCAACGCTTGCCGACTTCCAGGCGCACGGCGCCCAGAAGCTCGCGGGTCGGATCAGCCTTACCGGCACCGAAGAAGATGCAGTCGCCAGGGTTGGCACCGGTTGCGGCAGCCAGTCCCTCACGCTCAGCGTCAGTCAGGTTCTTCGCAACGGGGCCACCCAGGGTGCCGTCCTCGGCAATGGTGACGTAGGCCAGGCCCTTAGCGCCGCGCGCCTTAGCCCATTCCTGCCACTTGTCGAAGGTGCGTCGAGGCTGGGAAGCACCACCGGGCATGACCACAGCGCCGACATACTCGTTCTGGAACACGCGGAAGGAGGTGTCCTTAAAGTATTCGGTGAGGTCCACCAGCTCCAGGCCAAAACGCAGGTCGGGCTTGTCCGAACCGTAGCGCTCCATAGCCTCCTTGAAAGGCATGCGCGGCAGCGGGGTGGGCAGGTCGACGCCAATAAGTGCCCACACCTCCTTGAGGATGTCTTCAGCAACGGCGATCACGTCGTCCTGCTCAACGAAGCTCATCTCCAGGTCAAGCTGGGTGAACTCAGGCTGACGGTCGGCGCGGAAGTCCTCGTCGCGGTAGCAGCGGGCGATCTGGTAGTAGCGCTCCATACCGCCCACCATGAGCAACTGCTTGAAAAGCTGAGGAGATTGCGGCAGTGCGTACCACGAGCCGGGTGACAGACGCGCGGGCACGAGGAAGTCGCGGGCACCCTCGGGGGTGGAGCGGGTCAGGGTCGGGGTCTCGACCTCAACGAAGTCGTGGGAGTCCAAGACACGGCGGGCGGCCTGGGACACTTTGGAGCGCAGGCGGATTGCGTGCTGCATGGAGGCGCGGCGCAGATCCAAGAAGCGGTACTTCAGGCGGGTTTCCTCACCAACATTGCCCGAGTCTTCAGCGTGCGCGGACACCTGGAAAGGCAGGGGTGCTGCGGTGTTAAGGATGGTGATGTCATCACCCATGATCTCAATGGCACCGGTGGAAAGATTGGGGTTTTCGTTGCCTTCTGGACGGGCACAGACCTCGCCAGTGACCTGGAGGACGTACTCGGAGCGGAGCTCGTGGGCAACGGATTCGTCGCGGACAACCACCTGGACAATGCCAGAGGCGTCGCGCAGATCCACGAATGCGACACCACCATGGTCACGGCGGCGGTCTACCCAGCCGGCAAGGGTGACGGTCTGGCCAACTTTATCCAGGCCAAGGGTGTCGATGTTGTGAGTGCGCAGCACAGTTATTCCTTTCGTAGTTACCATCCGCGAGACGGGCGGCGGCACCGAATATTCTACGCCCTTTGCACCCCTGCCCCAGCACATGAGACGATCCTTACCATGACGTCTTCGCCACCTTTATCCTCTGTTCCTTCGCCCGAAAAGGGTGCGACCACTCCCGCATCCGAAACACACCAGGAGCAGACGGGGGCGACGGAAAAGACCACGTTTGCCACTCCCACCCGCTGGTCGCCTCAGGAAATCACGCTGCTGATCGGCTCGGTAGCGCTCATTACACTGGGGGCTTTTGAGTCGCTGGCAACGACAACGATCATGCCGCGCGTCGTCACCGACCTTGGGGCTCAGACGTGGTTTTCGGTGGCCTCGGGTGCGGCGCTGACCGCCCAATTAGTTGCTGTCGTGATCGCAGGCTCACTGTCTGATTCACGAGGCGCCCGCCCGGTACTGTGGGCCGGTATCCTCTCCTTCAATGTCGGCTTGGTTTTGTGCGCTGTCGCCCCGCATGTGGCCATCTTTGTTATCGGCCGCCTGCTGCAGGGCCTGGGCATGGGCCTACTGATCGTGCCCCTGTATGTTCTTATTGGCGCGATCGCCTCCGAGCCGCACCGCCCAACTTTCTTCGCTGCGTTCTCTCTGGCATGGCTCGTTCCTGCCTTGATTGGCCCCGCGATTGCAGGGTGGGTGGCTGATACCTTCGGCTGGCGTATCGTCTTTGGTGCTGTGCCGGCAATTGCCCTTATCGCAGTCTTTCCATTGTTGCCGTTGCTCCGCCAGATTCCGCCGCCGTCGGCCGAGGCACACACCACGGGAGCTTTATCTCTGACAACGCTGACATCCCTGGCATTGGCCGGTGGCGTAGGTGTCTTTGCGCTGCAATTGTCGGGCGCATTATCCGGCGCGCCAATGCTGATTCTCGCCGTCACGGGGCTTGTTTTTTCGATCTATGCGCTTCCTCGCCTGCTGCCTCGTGGTTTGTTCCGTGCCCGTGTTGGGCTTGCGTCAGTCATTGGCGTGAGGCTTTTTCTCATGGCTGCCTTCATAGGAGGCACGGCCTTCCTTCCCTTGCTTCTCGTTGAGGTTCACGGATGGGCTGCGAAGGAGGCCGCACTGGTGGTCACTTTAGGTACGGTGGGCTGGTCAGTGACCGCTGCCATTCAGGCCCGCATCCGTGCTGAGAAAGCACGCGAGAACCTGCCCCTTATTGGTGCCATTCTTATGGCAGTTGGGCTGAGTCTGATTGCGACGCTGACCTCCCCGAGCACGCCCGTATTCATCGGCGCTGCAGGTGCTCTGCTCATGAGTGGGGGTGCAGGTTTTGCGCACTCAACGATCTCCGTTGTCGCTTTGGCCGTGACGCCCCAGCACAAGCACGGCAAAGTCTCATCCTGGCTGCAGGTTGCTGACGCGGCGGGTTCTGCTCTGCAGCTCGCGGTGACATCGGTTGTTCTCTTCGCGTGGTCACACCTGGCGATTGCCAATCAGATCGCATGGACCTACGCTCCGGCAGTTGTGCTGGCTGTCGTATCAGCATTGATTGCTGTGTTCTACGCGCTGCGTGGCCGTCGGCCGGTGAGGGATGTCACCGGCGCCTAATCGTGGTTTTCTGCCCAGTTCCCGGTAGTGTTATGGGGCGATGAGGCGCAGCCCCACAGTGATGGTGACCGGCAGAAAGTGACCGGTGAGTGTTGTTGGTGAGTTGAGGCCGCGCTGAAGGTCTCCATGGACCCAGCCGTGGCACATGCCCCGGTTTCGACCCCACAATTCCAGCCCAGCCCCTCCCTCACATTCCTTTGCGTAGAGGGCGGATTGTGCTGCGCGCTGGCCAGCCACGAAAGATGACACCATTCATGTCTGCTGACACCATCCCCACTGTCCCCATGCCCGCTGACGACCACCAGTTCTCCTCTCCCCTGTTCCTTGAACCCGAAGACCTTGAGATGCTCAATGTCGAGGTCGAATTCGTTGGTGACGATGAGGACGATATCAACGTCGAGGATGTCGCTGAAATTCTTGACGACGCTAACGACGACGATCTTCCCTACGCGGAAGAAGAAGACGAAGTCGACGAGGCTGACGACGATGACTACGAGGAAGATGACGAAGACTTCGACGCTGATGCCGCTGAGGAAGACGACGCATCGGCCTCGTCAAACGTGACCTTCGCTGACCTGGGCCTGCCCACCCGCATCCTCGACGCCGTGACCCAGCTCGGCTTCGTCACCCCCACACCCATCCAGGCCGCGTCAATCCCCGCGCTGCTTGAAGGCCGCGACGTTGTCGGTATTGCTCAGACAGGTACGGGGAAGACTGCTGCCTTTGGCCTGCCTCTGCTGGCTGACATTAACGCTGGACACAAGTACGTTCAGGCCCTGATTCTTGCCCCCACCCGCGAGCTTGCCATGCAGTCTGCGCAGGCACTAGAAAACTTCGCTGACCTCTCTCGCGGCGTGGAGATTGTCCCCGTTTACGGTGGTTCAGCCTACGGCCCTCAGATCAACGCCCTGAAGAAGGGCGCGCAGGTCGTTGTTGGCACGCCCGGCCGTGTGATTGACCTTATTGAAAAGGGCGCACTCGACCTGTCCCAGGTTCGCATGTTCATCCTCGACGAAGCCGATGAGATGCTGCGCATGGGCTTTGCTGAGGACGTGGAGACCATCACGGCATCCGTTCCCGCTGAACGCCGCACCGCGTTGTTCTCAGCCACCATGCCGCCGGCCATTGAAAAGATCGCAGCCACCCACCTGACCGACCCGGTGAAAATCGAGGTCACGGCCGCGTCCTCCACCGTTGACACCATTACTCAGACCTACGCCGTGGTGCCCTACAAGCACAAGATCGGCGCCCTGGGCCGCGTGCTGGCCACCCGCCAGGCCGACGCCGCCATTGTGTTCGTGCGCACCCGCATGGACGTTGAAGAGATCTCCATTGAAATGGCCTCGCGAGGTTTCCGCGCCGCTGGTATTTCCGGCGACGTGGCCCAGACCGAACGCGAGCGCCTGGTGCAGCGCCTGCGCAACGGCACGCTGGATGTGCTGGTTGCCACCGACGTGGCTGCCCGTGGACTGGATGTTGACCGTATTGGTCTGGTAGTGAATTTTGACGTGCCGCGTGAGCCTGAAGCCTACGTTCACCGTATCGGCCGCACCGGCCGTGCCGGCCGCGAGGGCCTGGCCCTGACCTTCTTCACGCCGCGTGAGTCCGGCCGCCTGCGCCGCATTGAAAAGCTCACGGGTACGCCCATGATTGAGGTCCAGATTCCCACCCCGGCGGCAGTGTCAGAGTTCCGTTCCCGTCGAATCCTTGAGGGCCTGGCTGCTCGCGTTGAGCGTGGCCGCCTGGACCTATACAAGAATCTGCTCTCTGAGGTGGTGGCCACATCCCAAGCTGCTCACGAAGAAGCTGAACTTGCCGCCCTGGAAGCCACCGAGAACGGCGAGGATGCTCCCGTTGTTCCGCCGGCTTTGAGCCTGCTTGATATTGCTGCTGCCCTCATGGCGAACGCCGTTGGCGATGAGGGTCCCGCTCCTCGTATTGAGAAGGATCGCCGTGGTGAAGGCAAGACCCGCCGCGAAGAAAAGCTCGACGAAAACGGCGAGTTTGTCGGCGCTGTCTTTGAAGGCGGCCGAGATAAGGGCGATCGCGGCGATCGCGCCAAGGGAGACAAGGGGCGTCGCCCTCGTCCTTCGGGTGCTTTCGGCCGTCGTTTCCGCGTAGAGGTCGGTAAGAAGGACGGCGTCAAGCCCGGTGCCATTGTTGGTGCGATTACCGGCGAGGGAGGCATTGCCGGCAAGGACCTGGGCCGCATTGAAATCTTCCCCACCTTCTCTTTGGTGGAAATCGCCGCTGACATGGACGATCAGACCATGGCGCGCATTGGCCGCGCCCACGTTCAAGGTCGCCCGCTGCGTATTCGTGAGGACCAGGGTGCTCCTTCTCGCGGACACCGCGATGGAGACCGTGATGATCGCGATGGGCGAGGTGAGCGCGGTGACCGTCCTCGTTTTGACCGGGGTGATCGTCGCGATGACCGTGGAGGCCGTGACTGGCGCGAGCGCGGCTCGCGGGATCGTGATCGTGGTTTTGATCGTGGTGGCGAGCGGGGCGGCCGCGACTGGGCAGAGCGTGACGGCGGTCGTGACCGCTTCCGTAGTGAACGTCAGGGTGATCGTCATGGCGACCGTGGTGGGCGTGACGGCTGGCGCGAGGGCGGACGTGAACGCGGTGGCCGCGAGTTCCACGGACGTTCCAGCCAGGGCTCGCACGCCTCGCATTCGAGGCAGGCTGGTTACGGTCGCGATACTCGTCATGGCGGTGGCAGCCGTGGCGGACACTCGGATCGCCGCTTTGGCGGTTCGCGTGGTGAGCATCGCCCCAAGCGCTGATTACGCGCTGGCGCTGCGGCCCTGAAAGTATTGGCAGCCTCTTATCGCCTGACCGGACGGTGAATACCACCGGTTGTGCGATAAGGGGCTGTTTCTTTTCCCCTTTCCCACCAAGCCCGGCATGTTAGGCTCCCACTAGTTCATAGGGAAGAAGGCATGATGGCGAAGTCTGAAGTCACCGAGTTGCTTACCAGCCATTGCTCACAATTGCGCGAGCTGGGTCTGCATATTGACGACGAGCCCTCAGCCCTGCGTTTCCTTGCCATGATCGGGGTTCGTCGTTTCGACCACTATGCCCGCTACTGGACGGACCCCACGCCGATTAAGGGCCCGCAGCCTTTCCTTCCCCATGCGCGTTTCGATGACATTCGCTCCCTCTATGAGGCCGAGCGGGTCCTGTCTGACATGATGATGGGCGGCCTACGTCGCGCGGAGGTTGGTTTGCGCGCGCAATTTGCCTTGCACTTTGAGGCTGTATCAGGCAGTCCGCGCCTCCTCGTGCCTGAGATTCCAGAAGATGGCGCCCCTAACCGCTCCCCCGCCCAGGTGCGGATGCCGTGGCCAGCGATTATGAATGACTTGGCGCGATCGAAAGAACCGCACATCGTGAATCGGCGTAGGCAGGCCGCCGAGGAGGAATGGTCTGACCGCACGTGGGAGCGTTTCCTCATTGCAGAAACCGTTGACACCTTGACCTTCGGAACACTGGCGCGCTGTATTGAGCAGGCGTATGGGTCGGGCATTTCTGAGTCCATGGAGGAGGAGTTGGATCTTCCGACTGGGCAGCTCCAGTCGCAGGTGAGGGCTCTGGTGTACCTGCGTAACCGTGGGGCGCACTTGGCTCGCTTGTGGAACCACACCTGCACGCGTATTCCTGAACTGTCTGACCGGGAGGTCGAGAACGCGATGCGTCACCGAGAGTTTGCTGCTCACTCGGTCTACCAGCATCTGCTCGTCATCTCCGTGTTGCTCCGCCAGCTGGGCTGCGTGGAGGACTGGTTGGCCTCGCATGTTGAACCGCTGCTTCAAGCTCATTCACTCCTGGCCGAAGGCATTACGCATCCCTTTAAGTACGGGCATTAGTTTCACTGCGCGTCATCTGTGGCGCCGTGCCATGATTCACCTATGGTGACTTTTAATCCCCACGCGGCATTGGCGCCGCTGCCTGAACCGATTGCCCACCTCGCACGTGGAGTTGAACTTCCTGATCCGATGGATGCTCCACCCCTACGTTGGGGCATTCTTGGCGCTGGTGGTATTGCTGGGACCTTCGCTCGCGATGTGCCCGCCTACTCTTCTGGCCGTATTGTGGCTGTTGCTTCACGCGATCATGAACGTGCGCAGTCTTTTGCGCACGCACATGGCATTGGGCGCGTCCACGATTCTTACGAGCAACTAGTTGCTGACCCGCAGGTTGATGCCATCTACGTTGCCACTATTCATCCCATGCATGCTGAGCATGCTCTGCTGGCGATTGAAGCCGGTAAACCCGTGCTGGTGGAGAAGGCTTTTACGATGACTGCTGCTCAGGCGCGCCGCGTGTTTGATGCTGCGCGTGAGCGGGGCGTGTTTGTCATGGAAGCCATGTGGACCCGCCACCTGCCCCATCAGCGGGTGTTGCGTCAGATTCTGGCCAATGGTGCCTTGGGGCGCATTGTTTCTGCACAGGCTGATCATGGCCAGTCCCTCTGGCATGTCCCGCGTTTGACCGATCCTGCGCTGGGTGGCGGTGCTCTATTGGACTTGGGTGTGTATTCCCTGTCCTTTATCCAGAGTATTGCGCGTGATGCTCGTCTGGTTTCTGCTGATGGGGTGCTGACGGATTCGGGCGTGGATGTTGCTAATGTTGCCGTCCTGCGCGTGGGCGAGGCTCTCGCCGTGGCACGATCGAACTTCAGTGGCCGTTCGGCAACGGCTGCCGAGGTCGTGTGCGAGCATGGCGCTTTGGAGTTGCCCTTGCAGTTCTATCGCCCCGGCGCCCTCCAGCTGCGTACCTTCGGTGGAGAAGATCCTGATGGTGACACGGTGACGTGGGATGCGACTATGCCGGGTGGGTTCCAGTATGAGGCGGCCGAGGCTGCTCGTTGCGTGGCGACTGGTGTGACAGAGTCGTGCGTCATGCCGTGGTCGGATACTCTGGCGGTGATGGAGTTGATGGATGAGGTGCGTTCGCGCGTGGGCGTTCGCTACCCCTGTGAGTGAGGGTGCTGTCTCAGATTCCAGCATGTGCGGGCAAGTTTATCTTTTTGTAACCTTACCTCCACTATGTGAGCAATTCTGCGCATCTTTTAGCCAAAAAGTCATCTTTGATCAATCTCGGAGATGAGTGCTGTCTGAAAAATCGGTGCGAATTCCGCTTGACAGTGCCCAAAGCGCCTGCGAACCTTTGAACAAGATAGGTAACCTACTTACCTAAGTCCCCATTCAACACCTTCACCTCGGATCGCACCTCATTGCGCACGGCAGGAACACTTCATCGTTGCAGTGCTCCACTCTGACACATTGCGCATGATCAACGAGGGCATCGCCGCCCTCCTACGTCGTCCCCCACCCCCATGTCGGTGGTGAAGGAAACACGACACTCCCCCCCTCAGCACAGAGGGAACCTCTTGCTGATCACATTCTTTCCTGGAGGTAAGAAATGTCCATGACAAAGAAGTCAGTACTCGCTTCGCTTGCAGCTGCAGCACTCATCCTTTCAGCCTGTGGCACCGGTGGTGCTGGCGGAGACGGCGCAACTTCAGGAGCTGCATCCGGCGCTTCCGCAGGCACCGATAGCCAAACCACCTTGACCTTCGCCTACTGGGATGAGAACCAAAAGCCGGCGATCGACAAACACATCGAAGAGTTCAACAAGCAATACCCGAACATCACCATCGAAACCACCATCACCCCCTACGCCCAGTACTGGACCAAGCTCAAGACCCAGGCCGAAGGCGACAACCTCCCTGACCTCTTCTGGATGAACGGCCCCAATATCCAGCTCTACGCCACCAACAGCATGCTCGCACCCCTCGATGATCTCGTTGAGTCTGGCGCGGTGGACCCGAAGAACTACCCACAGGCTCTGCTTGACCTGTACTCCTCCGAGGGCGTCCAGTACGGCTTCCCCAAGGACTTCGACACCATCGGCGTCTTCTACAACAAGGCCATCTTCGACAAGGCTGGCGTGGAGTACCCCAAGGAAGACTGGACCTGGGATGACTTCAAGAACACCGCGCTCACCATCTCTGAAAAGCTCAAGGGTGAAGGCATCTACGGCGTTGCCACTCAGCTTGATGGCGGTCAGGTCGGCTACTACAACACCATCCTCCAGTCCGGCGGCTACATCATTAAGGACGGCAAGTCCGGCTACGCCGAACCCGGCTCCATCGAAGGCCTGCAGATCTGGGCTGATCTGATCGCGGCGGGTGCCTCGCCCGATATCAAGCAGATGGCTGACACCAAGCCCAACGTCATGTTCGAATCCGGCAAGGCCGCCATGATGTGGTCAGGCAACTGGATCACCACTGAGATTGCCTCCAAGATGCCTGATGTCAAGCAGATCGACATTGCGCCCATGCCGTCGAACAAACAACGCGCAACCGTCATCCACGGCCTGTCCACCGTCGTGTCGGCCAACTCGAAGAACCTTGACGCCGCTAAGGCTTTCATCACCTACCTCGCTTCCAAGGAAGCCCACATGACCGAGGCCGAGCTTGGCACCGCATGCCCGGCCTTCAACGGCTCCCAAGAGGTTTACGAGCAGTCACAGCCCCAGTGGAACATGAAGGTCTTCGCTGAGGCCGCTAAGGACTACTCATTCCCCTACCCCGTTTCTCTGAACACCGCCGTGTGGAATGAGTACGAAAACGAGCTTCTCAACCAGGCTTTCTCCGGCGACCGTCCCGTTGACGAGGTCGCCAAGGAACTGGCCGAGAAGATGCAAGCTGCTCTCGACGAGGAGTAGTCACTCATGGCCCTTCAGACTCGTACAGATCGTGCGGGGATGAAACCGCGTCGGGGCAGCGCTCACTCTCCGCTGCCCCGACGCAAACCCACATCAGATGGATGGTGGCCGCTGCTGTTTGTCGGCCCCCTGTTGGTTGGTGTCTTCACCTTCTACATCTATCCGATTGTTGATAACTTCTACATCTCCTTCACGAAACAAAGCGCCTTCGGTACGAAGTACACCTTCGTTGGTTTGGACAATTACAAGGCCATCGTTACCAAGCCAGAAATGTGGACCTCCCTGCTGAACACGCTGATCTACACAGGAGTACTTCTCCTGGGTGTTCCCATCGCTGTCATCCTCGCTTCTCTCATCGCAAAGCCAGGCCTACGCTTTGCCTCCCTCTACCGCGTGGCATTCTTTGCCCCCTACCTGGCTATGCCCACCGCTATCGCCCTCGTCTGGCGCCTGATCTACAACGGCGACTTCGGCATCCTCAACTACCTGCTGAGGTCCGTCGGCGTTGCCAATCCGCCGCACTGGACGGCCACGCCCGGCTGGGCCATTGTGGCGGTGTCGATCGTTGGCCTGTGGTCTTCTATCGGCTTCAACATGATCATCCTCAGTGCCGGCCTGAAGAACATTTCCGCCGAGCTGTACGAGGCCGCCTCCATTGATGGGGCGAGCCCCTGGAAGCAGTTCTTCTCCATTACGGTGCCGCTGCTGACGCCCTCGATCTTCTTCCTTATCGTCGTGCAGGCGATCAATGGGTTCCAGATGTTCGACCTGCTCTTCGCCATGATGGGCACGTCGAATCCTGCGCTGCCTTCTAGCCGCACGCTGGTGTACCTGTTCTACAACGAGGGCTTCCAGCTCAACCACAAGGGCATGGCTGCAGCGATCGCCATGGTGATCCTGCTGATTGTTTCCCTGATTACGCTGGTGCAGTTCCGCTGGCAAAAGAGGTGGGTGAACTATGACTAAGAACGTTGAGGCCACTCCCCCGCCGACTCCGTCGTCGGCTCCCGAGGCCACGCCTCGGCGCGCCTTCGGACGGGGTCACAACCACGAGGCGCCCGTCGAACGCAAGGTCAAGCGCGATAGCCACGTTTTGACACATATTGTGTTGATCACCGGCTCGCTCATTATGGTTGGCCCCTTCGTGTGGCAGATCATTATGTCGCTGTCGACCAACCACGAAATCCAGTCAGTGCCGCCGACCTTCTGGCCAGCCGAGCTGCAGTGGAAGAACTATGCGGATGTGTTCGTCAAGTTGCCGTTCCTGCATGAGCTGGGTTTCTCGATTGCGATTACGGCTCTGCGTACCATCGGTCAGCTGATTTTGTGTTCGCTGGCGGGCTACGCCTTTGCGCGCATGCACTTCCGCGGTAAGGGGATCCTGTTGGGCATAGTGCTGGCGATCCTGATGGTGCCCGGCCAGGCCTACCTGATTACGCAATACCGCATTATTCAGGGCTTGGACCTGCTCGATACGGTGTGGGGCGTGGCGCTGCCGGGTATTTTCTCGGCCTTCGGCACCTTCTTAATGCGCCAGTTCTTCTTGTCGCTGCCGCCTTCTTTGGAGGAGGCTGCGCGCCTGGATGGCGCGAACCAGTGGCAGATTTTCTGGAAGGTCATGATGCCCCTGGCTAAGCCAGCCTTGTCGGCTGTCGCGATTACGACGATCCTGTGGTCGTGGAATGATCTGCTGTGGCCGCTGATTGTCACCACGCAGGCAAAGTCCATGCCATTGACAGTGGGTATTGCCACGCTGGCGGGCCGCACCTCCACCGACTATTCGGTGATGATGGCGGCGTCGGTAATGGCGATGGCGCCAATTCTGATCGTGTTCCTGGCGATGCAGCGTCGCGTGGTGGAGGGCTTGGCCTTCTCTGGCGCGAAGGGCTGAGCGTCTTAGTGCGCTGCCTGTGTGGCGCCGCGGGTTGGGCGTGATTGACTGTCGCCTACCTGCGGTGCCACACACACTTTATGTTCCGGGCGACGTCATGTGCGCCCTCAAGTGAAATCGAACGAAATGTCGAGATCTGTTATGAAGATTGCGTTGATTGGGGCTGGTGGGATCACGCGGGCTCACCTGCCGGGATTGGTGTCCTTGGGCGAGGTGCGGGTGTTCTCTGTCGAGGGCGCAGCAGAGTTGGCCGCCGAGTGGAATCTGGAAGTCTTGCCCTCCTACGAGGAGGCGTTGGCGTGGGCTGACGTGGTAGATATCTGTACGCCGACGCATACTCACTTTGAGTTGGCCCGCCAGGCCTTGGAGGCTGGCGTTGACGTGATCTGCGAGAAGCCCTTGTGCCGGACCTCTGCTGATGCGCAAACGCTGGTGGATATTGCGGCGTCCAGTGGGCGCGTGCTGCTGCCTGCGCACGTGGTGCGTTTCTTCCCCGCCTATGTGGCGTTGCATGACGCGGTGCAGGCGGGCGGCATTGGTGAGTTGGCGGTGCTGCGTTTTGCCCGCTCTGGCACCTACCCGGCGTGGTCGACGTGGTTTGGCAATGAGGAGCATTCCGGTGGCCTGGTGATGGATTTGATGATCCATGATCTGGATCAGGCGCGCTGGTTGGCTGGTCCGGTGACGAGTGTCTTTGCCACGCAGGTGGAGACGCGTGCGGGTGGCGATAATGGCGCTGGTGGCGATGGCGGCGGTGACGCTGACAGTGCTAGTGCCAGTAGCAGCGACAGTGCAGTGCCTGCAGCGTCGCGCATTGCTGGCTGCCACTGCATCCTGACCCATGCTTCTGGCGCAATCTCCTACATTCGCGGCGTGTGGGGCGCACAGTCCACGGTGTTTGAGACGAGTTTCCATGTCGCTGGGGATGGCGGCTATCTGGAGTATGAGTCTCGCGATGATTACCTGATCCGGACGAATGGCTTGGATGTGTCGAAGCGTTCGATTGTTCCGGCGTCGAATGCTGATGATCCTTATGGCAATGAGTTGCGTGAGTTCGTCGCGCATATTGAGGGCCGCACGACCGCGCGCGTGAGCGCGCTCGATGGCGTCATGGCGGTCCGTTTGGCCGAGGCCGCGTTGGAGTCCATCCGCACCGGCAAAGCTGTTGCTTTTGACGAGGGCGCAGGTGGGGCTTCTGCATGTGGTGAGGGTGTGGTCTGTGGGTGTGCGAAGGAGGACGTGAAGTGAGCGTGGTGGAGAAGTTTGAAGAAAAGGCGGAGATGACGGAGACGGTGGAAACCGTGGAGCAGGACGCGGAGACAAAGGGCGTGCGGCATCTGCGGGTGGGCATTATGTCTTTCGCGCATGTCCATGCTGCGTCCTACGCCGCGTTGCTACGTGATGATCCGACGGTGACGTTGGTGTGTGCTGATCCTGATGGCGCTGCCGATGTGGCTGCTGGGGATGAGACGCGTGGTCGTCCTTTTGCCGAACATCTGGGCGTTGAATATGTCGATTCCTACGAGGAATTGTTTGCCACAGGAGTGGATGCGGTGTTGGTGTGTTCGGAGAACACTCGTCACCGTGAGCTGGTGGAGCTGGCGGCCGCTCATGGAGCCCATGTCTTGTGTGAGAAGCCGCTGGCGACGACGGTTGCTGATGCGGAGGCGATGATTGCTGCCTGCGATGATGCGGGCGTGAATTTGATGGCGGCTTACCCTGTGCGCTTTTCCCCCGACTTTGTGGCGTTGCGGGAGGCTTATCGCAGTGGGCAGCTGGGCAAGATCCTTATCGCGAACGGTACGAATAATGGGAAGATTCCAGTGGGCGCACGGGCGTGGTTTGGGGATCCGGAGCTTGCGGGCGGCGGCTGCCTGGTGGATCACACGGTGCATGTGGCTGACTTGATGGATGCCCTGATGGAGGCTGAGCCGGTGTCTGTCTATGCGGTGTCGAATGACATCTTGCATCGGGATAAGCCCGAGGCGAAGGCAGAGACTGCTGGCCTGGTGCATATCACCTATGACAATGGCGTGACACTGGTGGTAGATGCATCGTGGTCTGTGCCCGACAATGGGCCGACTTGGGGTGGCTTGACTCTGGATCTTGTCACTGATCAGACGCTGGTGCATATCGCGCCTTTTGCTCACGCAGTGACCGGCGTGTCGGCTGCATCACAACCTTCAGCCTTTTACACTCTTGGTGTGAATCTTGATCGCCTCATGCTCGACGAGTTTTTCGCTTCGATCCGCGAGAACCGCCCCGCCCAGCCTGACGGGCACGCAGGATTGAGAACCGTCAAGATCCTGGATCATACGAAAGCGTAGGTATGGTGATCATCTTCAATTCTTTGCAACCATAGTTGTCACTTGGCTAAGGCGCGGATAACTATCCGCACTGGATGAAAGACAGAACTCCGATGATCTTGATACCGCACTGGATAGTAGACAGGTCTGACGATGAGATCGTCGTTCCATCTGAGTTTCAGTATTTCCCTCAGAAATATCAGCACATAAATACCACCACAACGCTCCAGTTCTCATCCCTTTCCCTCCTGTGGAATGCAATCGTTGCCGGACTTCTGCCTCCACCCAGCTATCTAGCCGCTGTGCCCTCGTTTTCTAAACCAGCCATGACGCTATTTACACAATGGCGAGTAGCATCAAGCCTTAACTTCATCGAGCCATTCCGTGCGCGTGGCAAACGGAAGTATGAGCTACGACGAAGTTCCGCGTACTCAATCCTCGAGGCTACCGAGAAAGGCCAGATTGGTTACGCAATCGGCTCAATGATGACTAGCGCCTTCGTCTCATCAAGCTGCACGCTCGATTGTCCATACATGCTACATATGAGCTCGCTTAAGAAACTTTGGCCGTACAGGCACCTTTCCTCTGTCAGGAGCCTCCCCGATTACGCATGTTTTGACCAATCTGGAAGATTGGTTGCGTTTGCTGAAGCAAAGTGCAGAAATAGCACTTCCGGATGGAGCGACGTGAAACGCGATCTTCAAACAAAACGCCAGTTTACAGCATTAAATCCCCCTCGCCACAACCCCCAAATTATGAGAATTGGCTGCGCGACCGTGATTCCCGAGACTCCCCCCCTTTCTTTCTATGCAGTTGATCCTGAGATCGACATTCCGCACAGGCTATTGCAGTTCGAAGATCCAATACGGCTTTACTACGACAGTTTGCAGAGGCTATTCAGCGAGTCCGACTATGTGGAGCGAGGAGAAGATATCCAACATCGGATCGATAACACTGTGGGACTGTTGGAAAGAGGCACTTCTCCGGACAGGCAGGTATTTGCTCAAGTAATTATTCCACCCGAAATTCATCAGCATCTTCAAAATCCAGAGAGTTTTCGTTATGAAGAAGCGAAAAAAGAAATAGTAGGGAAGTATTCGAAGAGACTCATCATGCCGGATTTGACACTACTTATACTGAGTGAGGTAGAAGCTTATTCAACCCGTCATTCCTCCTCACTTCACCAACAAGAGCAGAAAGGTGACTAAAACCACGCCCGCATCAACTATCTCCATCAAACCTGTGCAAGTCGAGCCAGCCACTGGGGAGGCTCTAAGTCGAAAGGTATTTAGCTAGAGCGTGACTCACCGTGAACTACCTACACCAACTCCCTAATCTGTGCATTCATTACGAGTGGAACCCAGATCCGATGACATGACGTTCTCACATCCTCTCTTTTCCGCAATCTGCACGGCAATTTAACCAGAAGTATGTCTCTCGCGCTTGAATAAGCACGCTTCGCAAACCGAATTCTAAACGCCGAACTAACGACTCTCGGCAGCATAGGCTGCGGAAAAATGAGGACCATTCCTCACGCTTTGAAACATCCATCGCTTACGCGACTTAAGTGATCCGCTCAGCCGTATCGGCAAGGCAAGTGCGGAAAAATCCGATATATAGTCTATACACATTCAGGTATTAAGCGACTGCGAACGATCAGAACCTGCCCTTATAGGTCTAATTCATTGTAGAGAGGAGTGAAGAATAGTACCGTTATTGAGCAAGAATCTATTCGAACTGCCCGGCATCATTAAGGATAGCAAAACAACATAACTTGGACTTAAATCCACACACGGTCGCTTTGGAAGTATGTTCAGACCCATTAAGCTTTTGCCCACTAATTCTCTCATTAGAACCTCCCACTCTCGCATGCGAACAGGGAATGGCTAGTTCCTAGGGGCCAAACCTGCTGCAGCAGAAATATTAATAGCACTCAAGGTTGATAAATATACTATCAGTAACGAATCATGACATTTTTGCATCACAAACTCAAGGGAGTTCATCCTTCATTTAATCCCAGATTTAAGCGCAATTGCGCTTGGTCGCCCTTAAATTCACCACCAAATACGATTCGATCATACAGACAGGCTAGCTTTGCGAATTCTGTAGGTACCGACGCATTTGTTAAGTCGGAAAGCGCAGATAACAACCAATCTCTTAAAGCTACAACATCATCAATCTCCCAATTATTCAACACCAAGGGAACTTGACTCTTCAGGTAATATGGAATATCTGAAGAGGAAAGCTCTCTATAGGTTAGATCAGCATGCTGAAGGGCAGTCGCGTGATTCGGCTTCATTGTCCGCTGCTTCTCGCGCCACCTGTCCATCTTTTTGGACGATGTATCTACAGGATCAGAATCGCAACTTTCACTAAGCCAATCAAAGTAATGCATCGGAACATAATCGTTCCGATAGGAGACAAATGTAAATTGCCTTAAGGAATTCGGATTGAGGGTGGTCTTTCCTTCTAACATATGGATGAGGTACTCCCGGAACGGGAGACCGCCATAACCGCGGTCTGATAATTCTTTAATGATCCCCACGCCCAGGACTATCTCCAACTTTTCAATTTCAGTATCATCGTCGATGTCCACAACCTTTACCTTTTGGGAATACTCAGGGTTGCGAGCCGCTAGATAAATACTCTCGCGCAGTCTGCGAAGCACTCTGGGGGCAAAATGATAGGGCAACTCGCTAAGACCAGAAAAGAGCCCTGCCCAGTCCTCGAGACCGGCTTCTTGAATATAGAAGGTGTGCCCATTAATCACCACGCTCCCTCTTCGCAGTTCTTCAGGACGCTCACGGGAAGGCCTTCCAATGAATATCATTCTGTCATTCAAGGTCTTAAGTTGATCTTCAGTGAGACAGGTTCTCAACTGGTTAAGCATATTCTGAATATGACTGTCACTCACCGAGTATCCGAAGAATAGAACAGGATTCTCAACAAAAAGTGTCATCATCTTTGCAATCAGGTAAGGATTACGGCGCTCGTAATCACTGTAGTCCTCGCTGGTTAGAACCATCGAGGAAAAATTCTTAACCGATCCATGAACTTTGTAAATCTCGCCCATTTCATAGATGGGACTAAAAAGGGCATCGGATTGGCTTTCGTAGCACGAAAAGTCAGAGTGTTGACCTTCAATAAGGCAGTCATAGTTGGTTGTTACAAATGATTGGAATCTCGCTTTTGAGAATGCTTCTAATTCCGCCTGAAGTCCAATATCGGAAACTACTGAATGTTGACCGATATAAAGTGAAGCCTGCAGCTTGATTGGATCAGAGATGTCATGAACATCAGAGGCATACTGATCTCTTTGTTCAGCGTATTTCGGATCATTCCACCACACTTCACTAAAAGCGGTTGCAATCTGTGATGCAGCCTTTGGGTATAAAACACTAGGGTCTGCGGTGCGGTTAACGAAGTATTGATTAATTGGGCGTCCCGTAAGGCCTGCAAGATACTCCAGAAGACTACGCCAATCTGGAGTCGCCATATATCTTCGAGAGAAACCTGAACCAATGAAGCCAACAGGTAGCGAGTTAGTGCTTCGAACTAAATCAAGAATATCTTCCGTAGCTTTTTCCGCACTCGAACCAATGTGCCCAGCCATGACGTTCTCCTAGAGTATTTTCAGTGTCAAATCCGCGCATTGGAGACCTTATTCCTTTTTACGCAGTCTGTTTCGCAAGATAATTACCACAGCATTAAAATCGATGCAATAGACTCGTTTCAATTAGATGTGGAGTGAGTGGTTTTGTGTTCGGAGAGGTTTCTCTCATGTTGATTCCATGATGAGGTAGTGGTGAAAAAGGAGGGTGAGGCGCTCGTCATTGTTGGCGCACGGCTCAGTTGCGCCAAAAGCGCGGTCAACAAGAACATCGAGGGCGTCGTGCGCGGCAAGCAGTGCCGGATCCATATTGTCAGGCTTATAGTGCTCAGCCAATGAACGGTCAGGATAAAGCGCACGCGCAGCGAGCACGCCCTTCCCCGCTTCAATAATCTGCTGACGGAGCTCGGCATCAACTGGAGGCAGCGGCAGATTGTTCCATACGACGGTGTTTGAAAAATTCAAATCAGACTTCAAACGGCCTCCCACAGCCTTCTGCCAAGTGATGAACGCTGATGAGCTGACAATTGAGAAAACGAAACCATCAGGATCTGCAACTGTATACAGCTTATTTCCCGCGATAGTTTGCGCTCCTAACCGTGCTGCCGTGTAATAGTGTCGGTTCGCCGACACCACTGCAGGGATGGCGACGTAGGGCACTTTTGGTTGATGGTTTTCTTGGAAGAGGTGTGGGGTGTAGGCGGAACGTCTTGTCGGTTCCTTCTTAGAAGCGAGACGCCTCTCCCGGACTGCCGTGATGCGTTCGTTCAGCACTGGACTTTCTTGAATATCTGCTGGATTAAAATCTTCAACAGCCATCCACAAACACCAGCGGTCCAATCCCTGCACTAACTCTTTGCCCATCCGGAAAGAGCGCAGGTACTTGGCAGCAATGGGGTCAGCGACTACCGCTTCGTACTCGTCTCTCTCGACAATCAGATGCCCGCCGTCCGTGGGTTTTGAACCGAATCGAACTGGAGCCAGTTCTTGGGAGAGAGGTTTCATCCTCTTTCTCACAAAGACACGTGGACCGTTGAGAAGATAGCCATTGATGTTTGTAACCTCGGTGCCAACTGGTGTGCCACCAAAGTATGGATAGCTAAAGAGCAGGGCAGGCCGTGCTTCTTGCTTGTCGAAACCAATAATCACGCAATGCACCGCAGCTTTATCCGTTGCTTCCGACGCCCAAGGGAAAGTCTGATGCGCAAAGCGGATGCGCCAACCGGCATCGAACAATGGTTTGAAGAGTGCCGGAACAGGCTGGCCTTGCGCAATCGAGTTCGTCGACACAAAGGCGAAGCGGCCACCCGGCACGTCCTCGAAGTAATCTGACGCTTTCTTGTACCAGCACGTCACATAGTCCAGGTAGCCGTCGTAGAGGTCTCCCCAGACTCGTTTTGTATCCTCAACCTGCTCCTTCGATTTGAGGTACTGGCCAATAAAAGGCGGATTCCCCATGATGAAGGAACAGTTCTCCGCAGGCAGGACATCATTCCAATCAATCCTCAGCGCATTAGCGTGAACGATGTTCGCTCGCTCATGTAGAGGGAAGTCATCGCCGCCAAGATCATAGAACATCGAAGTTTCACCATTTGCCTTCAACCTCGAGATCCACAGCGCCGTTTCAGCAACTGTGACTGCGAAATCGTTGATTTCGATGCCATAAAACTGAGACAAACTCACACGCTCAGAGTTTTCCTCATCGCTTGAGAAGCCCAGCTCCGTCTGTCCACCTCGCAACTCATTAAGAACCGCGTCCTCGAGTTTGCGCAGACAAATATACGTCTCTGTCAGGAAGTTACCGCTGCCGCATGCCGGATCGAAGAAGGTCAGGTGGCAAAGCTTCTGGTGGAACCTAGCCAGTCTGTTCTTACGCTTCCTCGGAGTCTGGTCGACCTCATCGCAGATCTGAGCGAATTCGTCCTTCAACTCGTTCAAGAAGAGAGAATCAATGACCTTGTGGATGTTCTCAGGACTGCTGTAGTGCATTCCACCGGAACGTCGCGTCTGTGGGTTGAGCGTGCTCTCGAAGATACCGCCAAAGATGGTGGGGCTAATTTGCGACCAATCGACCGAAGCAGAAACTTCTCGAAGAAGAAAATCCTTCGTTTCAACAGTGAAGTTCGGGACCTCAGCTTCCTCACGGAACAATCCCCCGTTCACATAAGGGAAGTCTCTCACGGACGTGTCGTAGGGATCTCGATCCTTGACCGGCGTATCAAGAGCGCGGAACAAGCGCTTCAATGCCAAGCGGATGTTATCCGATGGAATCGCCCGAAGATAGCGATAGAAAGCATCCTTAGGGAACAGCCCCGCGTCCTCGCAATACAGGCAGAACACAAGCCGCACACACAAAACATTGAGTGAATGCATTGATGCTTCGGAGTCTGGATCTAGATAACCTGAGCGCATCTTGTCATAGAGTCGTCCGATCAGTTCACCAGCTTGGATTGAGGCGCGTTTTTCCTTCTCCAAACGGCTGTTTGCCGGATCGACGATGAACGCCAGGTACTCAGGATGCTCAGCAAGCTCTTCTAAAGTGAATTCGAAAGCGTGTTCTGCAAGGGCGCTCTTCGCGTAATTGTCCCTGTCGTAGACGCGGAAGACACCAAAGTTACAGGTGACAATGTAACGTGGCTGCTCAGGACGAGGGAGCTCCTCAACATAGTCAAGGGCTTGTTCAAGAGCAGTCTTAATCTTTCCTTGGCGATGTTCACCTTTGTCCATGTCGATCTGAATCGACTTCTGCTCAACGAGAACATCCGCCTCACGAATCCATACATCGACAAAGCCGCCACTTGGCAGGTGATGCTCAAAGAGAACATCATCAATATGCCTGTACCCGATGACACGCAGCAACTGAAGCCAGAACTGCTGAGTCTCGCCCTTCTCATAGCCTCGACCCCGCCAACGCTCAACGAATTCGCGGGCAGCCTTCTTGTCAAAGTCCATGGCTTACGCTCCCTTATCAGAACTATCGTGATCGAGTCCGTCAGTTCTTATGCAAAAGGTGGTTGTGACGACCTGTAGGACAGTGGCACTACCTGGCAAAAGGAAATACGACGCCTTATGGCGAAGAGAACTATCAAGGATCTGCGTCATTGGGTATCCGAACTGTGACTGTGAACGGTGTGGAACTAAGAAAAGATTCTAGATACTTCGCCCCGGATTTGTGTAGTCGCAGCTCGGCGTGGACAGGGCACAGATCAGACAGCATCTGTACTCTATCGGCCCCGACCTCGCCAGCGTGCTGCGCGCTAGAGCGTGTGCCGGACGCAGTCGATGAGGAAACAGCTGTACTCGGGGTAGAGCGTGAGGTCAAGGACAGGTGCGGACTGTTCCTCCTGGATTCGCCGCACCCTGGCCTCCAGAGCCTGCAAGTCGGCTGTGCAGCTATTGATGTACTCCTGCCGCTCGGCCTCGTCCTCGAAGTCTTCATCCTTCTGAGCCTCGGCAATGGCCTGCAGGATCTCATCACGGCATGCCTGCACGGTGCGTTCAAAGCGCTCAGTTCGCCCCGTCACCCAGAGCGCGTAGAAGTAATGATCCCAGTCGCTGTAAGAGTACTCCTCCAGCACCTCGTCGCAGGCATCTACAAAGTGCTCGTACTCTTCGAGGACGTAGTGGGCGTTGATGATCTCGATCGCATCAACATCGTCAGAGTTCAGCTGGTTAGGCTCAGCTTCGCCCTCGTGAACCCTGTTGAGGTAGTCGAGTGCAAGCTCCCTATTTCCCAGATAGATCTGGCAGTAGGCAAGTGCCAACACGAGCCGTGGTCTATCTGGATGGGCGGCGAGCAGTCCCTCAAACACCTCGACAGCCTCAGCGAAGCGCTTACCCTGAAACAGCGCAACCGCATAGCCGAAGGCGTACTCATAGTCACCACAGATGGTCATTGCACGCTCAAAAGCGTGGATGCTCTGTGTAATATCCTCCGACACCCCGCCGTCAACGCACGAGGAAAAGTAGGCCAAACCTAGGCCCTTATAGGTCTGTACGAATGGAGAACCCACATCAGCCACCTCGTGAAGGTAGTGTTTGCGCCGCTGGTCGTCATCGGCATAGAAGCCCAGATTCGTGAAAATGCGCGCCCGATCGCCATCACTGAGAACAGCGTCATTGTCGGACACGAACGACTCAAGCAACTTAATGCAGTGCTCTTCATCGAAGCGACATGCTAAACGCGCTGAAGCCAAGTAGCAGGCGACATCCACATCCGTCGGATGTTTCGCGTGTTCTGCCGTGAGGAACTCCTCCAGTTTCTGAAGGTACGGCAGCGTCTCATCGTAATCGTTGAAGAACTTTTTCTGTGGGTGCGCAACCGCAAAATCGTCCTGCAGGTGCTGCCAGTACTCTGCGATTACTCGTTCCATTGTTATCTCCGCCCCTTCCACGCACCTCACAGCAACTGTGCGGCGATCTCTGGTCTTTGCAGAGAGGCGACAATCAACGCGCAGGCCTCGGCATCGGAATCGGCCCGGTGATGATTCAGGCGATACTCTGGCACGCAGGCGCGGGCAACGGTTGGCAGTTTGTGGTTTTCTAATCCGGGCATCACACGGGCGGCCAGGCGGTAGCTGCAATGGAAGCTGCGCGGATAGGTATTGACCTGGTAATACGCGTCGAGTTCTCTCCACACCCGGGCATCGAAAGCCGCATTATGCGCATAGACCGGCAGCGCGCCGATGAAATCACCCACCACTCCCCCGATGCCATCCCACGACGGCGCACGTTGAACATCTGCAAAAGAAATCCCATGCAGATAGGTGAACTCAAAACGTTGGAATCCGTGCGGAGGGAGCAGGTAGCTAACGAAACGGTCAACAATGCGCCCGTCGTAGACTTTCACCAGGGCGATCTGACATGCCGATACGCCTCCTTGTCGATTTGCCGTTTCAAAGTCAACGGCCACGAACTCGCGTGCCATCAGTTGCTCAGCGCTGGGAACGTAGCCGCCGCGCTTTCGAGAAGTTGAGCGCGACGAGGACGGCGAGGGTCGGCGCGCAGAAGTTCCCTGTATCGAAGCACTCATGTGGGGAGGCGCCGAATACTCTTTTCCCTGACCACCTGGCATTTCGTCAAAGAGATTCATCGCCACTCCCCTTCCTTAGATTCTGGCTCATTATCCCGTGGTCGCGTTTGGGAGAGCAACAGCAGCCAGCGGATCAACACGACGAAACCCAGCCAACGCTGACATCTACAACATGCTCCCCCACATCCGCCTGATCTCACGCCCAGAACCCCACACAAAGACGCCTTAAGTATTAAGCACTATTCCTTGGTGAAGCGGGAATTATCCCAAGCAGTTTCTTTCCACTCTAGGTAAGGGGCAATATTCATGAACACCGCATGTGCAGAACTGCGCCTTATCGCGTGCGACACCGGCAGCGCCAGGAGGCTTCTTGCCGAAATAGAGGATGTCCGCACAAAAAGCCTCGACATCAGCATTGCGGATGTCCCACCTGATCTTGCCTACCGTAATCCTGAAGCAATTGGCGAGGTCTATGCTGACCTTGCCGCGCGCGGTCACACATTCAGACAAGCCCGCGCGAGTATTCTGCGCCAAAACCCGCTCTACCCCCTTATCCACTGGAGCAGCGAACGTCCTCGTCTTTCACGCGCCCTTGCAAAGCTCCCCCTCATCCGCCACAGTCGTCGCACTCTTAAAACCCAGCTTGACGCTGAACGCAACCGGATCCTCTACACCGGCATTGCCGCATCCCCCTAGCTTGGACAATGCGGGCGTGCCCTGGCCCTCCTGACAATCGCAGCAGCGCACGACCTCCACTGCATTGCAGATGACACCAGAAACGCCGGCCAGTATGCAGGCATGGGAGGACCACTCACAGGCGCCAACCTCTACGCACCTTTCACCGCCGCAGGCAATATCACCGGCACCAGTGTTACAGCACTCCTTTCCCCCGCTGACGCCTCCACCACAGACAGCACCACCGCAGCTTCCAACGCTGCCACTGACTCAACTGCCCCGCCCCGTCACCTCACCGACGCCCAAGCTTTCCTTGATGAGCCCATCACAGAAGGTTTCCGCCACATCGTCCGCTACTGCAGTGATAGCCTCGGCATTCGCGAACGCAAAGACGCAGTCAACGCACTCATCACCGACCACCTGCGCCAACGCCACCACAACGGGCACGCTCTTGACACGATGACAATGCTCAGCGTCGGTTGCGGGACAGCGCTACCTGTTCTCGAAGCGATGCGGCAGCTGTATGACGACTACGGGCATTGTCCGCGCTTAATCCTTCTCGACCAAGATCCAGTTGCCTTAAAAGCTGCTGAAGAGCTCGCCGCCCGGATGGGCCTAGCAGAACGTATTGAACTTCAGTGCCACAGCCTCTTTACGCCACGCGGCACGCTGCTCAACCTCGCCACGGTTCTTAAGGGTCGCATGCTTGATGTTGTGGAGGACTCCGGCCTGCGCGAATACCTGCCCGACACTATCTACGTCCACCTCACGCGCGCCAGGATGCGGGCCCTCGTCCCAGGAGGGCTCATGGTGACGAGCAATATGAATGTGAACCGCCCTCAAAAAGAGTTCCTCCGCGGACTCATGGGATGGCCCATACCCGTCATCCACCGCACGATCATGCAGGGCGTGCGCCTCCACGAACGCGCAGGAATCAGCGCTCAACAGCTCCGTATCCAGGTCCTCCCCAGCGGGGTTTATACGGTGTTCAGTGCAACGACACCTCACGCTCAGCTTCTATTGGTTGTCCACCAGGCAGTAGTTGTTGTAACACCACAAGATTTCGCCCCTGGGCAGTGCACCGTCACGAAGTTCGAGTTCTAGTGTGTTGCTCCTTGGGGGCCAGGTTTTCTCCTCCCTTCAGGAACGAGGCTCCCCAATGGGCGCAAAAATTGCCTTCGTGAGATCAGCTAGGTCAGCGGGAGCGAGTCGGATTGATAGCGTCCGCTTCCCACCCGAAATGACGAGGTAGTCGCGTAACTCAGCATCAGCGTCAATGACCGTTCGCGCCGGGGTGCGTTGCCCAAGGGGAGAGATACCACCTGTAACGTAACCGGTGAGGCGCTCAGCTTTGGCTGGATCCATCATCTGCGCATGTTTAGCCCCCAGAGCACGGGCAATCTGCTTGAGATTCAACAGGCGGTCTGCCTGGACGATCCCGACAGCAGGTTTTCCGTCAGCTTCAACCATGAGGGTTTTGAACACAGCCTGAGGATCAACCCCCAACACGCGCGCAGTATCGAGGGCATAGCCGCGCTCCATGATGCGCGAATGCTCGTACTCAAAGAGATCGAACTCAACGCCGCTCTCTTCCAATACTCGCAAGGCGGGGGTACCTGCGCGTCCTTGCTTGGAGGCCATCTTTTTCACCATGGTCTTGCCCTTTATTTCCTGCACGACTTTCAAAGTGTCTTCAGGTTACGTTAGCGGCCGACCTACTCCCCCACCAATGCCTCAACAACTGCCACCTGGCGCGCATGTTCAGCCATCAGGGGCTCGCCAATGTGGTCCTTCGCGACTTCAGCAACACTACGTTGCAGGCGGCCTCGTGCAAGGGCACCGCGGCGTTTGGCACCGATGCGCCCTGCAATGCCAGCCGCTGTGGCAATGATGAGGGACACGGCGATCCCGCCAGCAAGTAACCATGTCGGCACTGGAACTATCCCCCACTGAGGTGCGCCAATATCCACCAGAAGGAAGTGCTTCACCAGGTGAATAACGGCCAGCCATCCTCCGCCGATGATGGCCACCAGCCACGCTAACCATTGAAGCAAGTCAGCGGCCTTCCACCAGCTTGGGGTAGCTGCCATGCCCAGATCAGTGCGGGCAATACCTCGCTGCAAGGCATCTGTCAGACTCTCAGCTCGGTCACGGGCAATACGGCGAATACGCTGCGCCCACTGCTCTGGACGGCCTTGCGCAAAGCCCTCCACCGAGTGCCGCAAAGCAACAGACACACCTGAGGGCCCCATCAGTCGTGACAGGTCGACGTGGGTCATGGACGCTTGGCGTCCGTCTCCCGAAAGATGAAGGCGCTTGAGCGGGTCAATCCGTAGGCTGCCCAGCCAGCGCAGAGGAAGCCAACCACATGTCTTCACCTGACGATGACGATAGGCCGCCCGCACGGCCTTTGCCACACCGTCAACTGCCTCTGACTCAGCAAGAGCCAAACCCAATGCCTCGTGGACGTCCTTTCCTTGCTGGGTTGGCTGCCAGGCTCCCGCAGCACCGTTCTTTCCAGGCGTGCCATGCCCCAGGTCAAGTTCCTGGCGTAACTGTGCACGCAGGGCATCAAGATCAGCATGTAGAGTGACAGCGTCGTCTCGAACGCGCTGCGCCCGCTCCCCTAGCTGTGCGACAAGCTCTGCGATGCCTTCCCCGGTGAGTGCCGATGTCTCAACAATGGTGGGAGTCTCTAATCCATCCTCTTGCAGTAACCTGGTCAGGCTTGCGCGAACAGTCTCGCGTTCGTCAACTGTCAGGCGATCCACCTGATTGAGAACCACTATCACTGATTGTGCACGCGCCGCCATCGGAGCAATCCACTCGTTATGAATAATGGCGTCAGCATATTTTTGTGGGTCAACCACCCACACAACAATGTCGACGCGTTCGTGCAGTCGACGGGCAAGTTCCCCATTCGAGCGGTCCACCGAGTCAATGTCAGGCACATCAATGAGGCACACGCCGGCGGGTAGTCGGCCCGGTTCTGGGATTTCGACACGTTGAGTTACCCCAGCCCAATCCAACAAGGCTCCGATGCCGGCGCCTTCGCGTTCACCTGGCGTTGCAGCATCGTCCTCGTCAATCGGGGCCACGGCCGCTAGTGGCAGACGGGTAGTCGGCCGGATAACGTCGGTAGCTGCCAACTGAGCGCCCGCAACAGCGTTGAAAATACTTGACTTTCCAGATCCCGTAGCCCCGACAAGAGCCACAATCACACTAAAAGGATCGAGGCTATCGCGTGTGCTCACGCGTTGCATAACAGCCTTGGTTGCTGCCATTTTTTCGGGCGAGAGATCCTCTTCCAGGGCGTACAATAGATCGCTCAGCGAGGTGACTCGGGTGCGAAGTGCTCCGGCGGGCAGCTCTAGTGCATGGGCGGGGCGAGAGGAGCGGCGTTGCGTCATTGCATGACCTCTTTCAAAGCGCTCTCAACCGTGAGTGATGCAGTCTTGGATGTCTGGAGGGCCTCACGATTGTCAGTGGTTTGTTGTGCCATGGTGTCGCGAATGCCTACCACCATCTGCTCGCACGCTTCGGCAAGATGCTCACGTAGGAGTTCCTGAGCGCGTTTCGTCATCGTGCGAACAGCTTGATCACCGAATACCGCTTCAAGAAGCTTTTGTGAGACTGCCGCACTGGCACCCGCTACGCCAAGCTCCATGCCGGTAATACCGCCGGTAGAGGCGAAGATGACAATCATGAGCGCAACGGCGACCACATTCACACCAATGGCCATAATGCGTGCCCCCGTGCGTTTTGACGCTCCCTGCGTGCGGACAATCTCCAACAGCTCAGCCTGCCACTGATGCGTAAGGTCGGCTGCTAAGTCGCGAGCATTCGGAGCAGAGGTGGCCGTCGGAAGGAGCCGTGCGAGCCATTGGTCAGACTTCCATGCGCCCTCAGCATCCTCGCGTAAACGCATGAGCTCATCTTCAATGAGGGTCGTTAATCCGGCTTCAAGTGCATCCTCAACGGGTGCGACAGGCGCGGGCTTACCGGTCAAATAACTCGTAATACGATCTCGGACGGCAGCGACGGTACGTGTCAAAGATCGTGTAAAGTCCGCGGCACCAACGATTTCCTGCCAGCGGGCAACGACCTCGCCCCGCAAAAGTGTGCCATCTGCAGTGGCTTCTGTCAGGCGAAGAAGAGTGGTGTCAACCTCATGATCGAGTAGCTGGTGTCCGCGTGCCCGCAACGCCTCTTCAGCTTCTTCAGCGACACGCACCTCTTGCGCGGAGTGGAGAACTTGAGCAACTGAGGCAGCTACCGCGCGTTGGGCAACCTCAGCACGGGTCTGAGCATCAGCGGCCTGTTCTTTCAGCCAGTCGAGGACAGGAGCCACCTCCCCTTCAGTGAGCCGAGCATCTTCCAACTGCTGTTCCTCGATGACGAAAAGTGGAGCTTTTGTCAGTCCTTGTGCCCCCATGAGTCGGGTGAGATCAGCGGAGACTTGTTCGCTTGCACCTTGCGGGACGCGGTTGAGGACGATCGCGACGAGGACGCCACGCGCTGCTGCCGGGCCAAGCACAGACCAGGGAACAGCATCGGCGTAGCGCGCTGCAGTAGTCACAAACACCCACAGGTCTGCGGCATCGAGCATCTGACGTGCCAGTGCGCGGTTTTCGTCAACAACGGAATCCACGTCGGGCGCATCAAGGATTGCCAATCCTTCCGGCAGAGTGTCGGTGGGACGCAGCTCAAGGTGAGCGGGTGTGCCGGCCTCGTGAGGGGCGGGCGGCCCGCTACGCGCCATTCGCGGCAATGCCGACAGGATCGTTGAGTTCATGAACCACTCCGTGTCCTCGGGCCGATGTGCCAGCACGGGATGGCGGGTTGTCGGACGGACGACAGATGAGGTTGAGAGATTCTCTCCCACCAGCGAGTTCAACAGCGTGGATTTGCCTGAGCCGGTCGAGCCGCCGATCACACACAGTAAGGGGGCGTCGGTGGCCTCCAGACGAGGAAGAACGTGATCGTCAAGAATACGCAATGCGCGCGCAGACGCTGCGGCACCAGCAACGGAGGCGTCAGTGGCAAGCTCAAAGGAGGTATGAGCAAGGGCCTGCCGGAGGTGGCGGAGGGCGGAAAGTGAAGTGGTCATCACTTCGAGCGTACACGGCAAAGATGCGATTAGCGCAGGAAAATACCTTAGCGTCCCCTGAGTTCTTAGAGTATGCGAACACCTTTACGGCTAGAGTCAGGGCGTATCGAAATGACGGCAGAAGCTCTCCAATAAGGTAATTTTTACGCATGAACAAAATTACGCACGAGCCGGAAGCCATTTCCCTCCAAAAGGACACTCAAGCTCTCATACCTGCGTCAACGTCCGCTACTGTGTGAGAAGAAAACCATCGTGAGAATGATGTTGTAGTTCATGCACCCTCACTTGGTTCTTTCCATGTTGTCTCGCCAGAAGATCGAAGACAGCATCTAGTTTTCATTCAAGGCATTATTGACCGAATGGCTCGTACTTCAGCCAATATCAAGGGATGGCTCCTACCTGTAGTGACAGCCTCCTATGGCTACGCGCTCACAACATCCACCGTCAACGTAGCCTTACTTGGTATCACAGCAACCCTAATATTTGCATACATGGATACGGGATGCCTTGCAACGGAGCGTCGCTATCATCGTCTGTACGAACTGGTCGCGGCAGGCGATTCTTCGGTCAGGCCATTCTCCCTTAACTATGAGGAACACAAAAACCTCCAGAAGATACGCGCAAAGGACCGTTCAAGTGCTTTGTTTAGCTGGTCTATGTTGCCTTTCTACGGCTCGATGCTCGCGGTGGGACTTACCGTTTTAGGACGACTTGCATGGTGAATACAGTGGCACTAAAAAGGTGGTGGGAGCCTTAAAATCGGCTCCCACACCCTCTCAACGAATCCTCACGCCTATTCAGCACACCTCAACGCGAGGCGCTAAATCCTCCTGCGCGGGCATCCACTGATCAGCGACAGCCTCAATCTGCTCACCGCTGCGAATATCCTTCACAGTATCGGCCTCGCCGTCAGCACCGGGGAACCACACAAAAGGAATACCCCGCTTGTCAGCGAACTTAATCTGCTTGCCAAACTTCGCCGCTGTTGGTGCCACATCGCAGGGAATACCTCGCCCACGCAAGGCAGTGGCAACCGCATCCGAACGGTGGCGGTCGGCCTCGTCAGTCACGGCAACAAGAACAGCGGCGGGAACCTTACGCGAAGCTCGCAATACCGGTGCCGAAATCAGTCGCGATACCAGACGGGATACCCCAATCGACAGGCCCACACCCGGGTAGGTGCGCTTACCATCCGTTGCCAGCGAGTCATAGCGGCCACCCGAACAGATCGAGCCAAGGTCTTCGTGACCTTCCATGACGGTCTCATAGACCGAACCGGTGTAGTAATCCAGACCGCGGGCGATCTTCAGGTCAGCAACCACCACACCAGGCAGGCGCAGTTCAGCAGACTCCAACAGGGCACAGAGCTGATCGACGCCCTCTTCAAGCAGTTCCGAAGAAAGGTCAAGGCCAGCAATCCCCTGTCGAATCTCCTCTGCAGAAGCTGAGCGAATCTGTGCCATTGCCAGCAGCGTTGCAGTCTGCTCAGCGGTGATGCCATTGCCTGCCAGTTCTGCGGCAACGCCCTCAGGCCCAATCTTGTCGAGTTTATCCAGGCCACGCAGCGCAGCCTCAACATCGGTGACGCCCAGAGCTTCGCACACGCCCTGGACGACCTTACGGTTGTTCACCAGCACCGTTACCCGTGGAATGGGAAGCGTCGAGAGGGCTTCAGCCATGACCAAAGGCAGTTCGACCTCGTAGTGGAAAGGCAGCTCGCCCATGCCAACCACGTCAATATCGGCCTGCGTGAACTCGCGGAAACGACCATCCTGAGGGCGCTCGCCACGCCAGACCTTCTGGATCTGGTAACGCTTAAACGGAAAATCGAGCTCATTGGCATTCTCGATCACGTAACGGGCGAAAGGCACCGTCAAGTCAAAGTGCAAGCCCATACGACGTTCCTTCGATGAGCGTCGCCCAGCTTCTGCCTCTTTCATAGCCTGAAGGCGGTCAAGTACGTAGATCTCCTTGGAGGTCTCGCCCTTTGATTCAAGCTGTTCAAGTGTTTCCACGGCGCGGGTCTCAATCCCGGCAAACCCGTGCAATTCGAAAACATGACGCAGGTGGTCGAGGACGAACTGTTCGACAATGCGCCCTTCGGGCAGCCATTCAGGGAATCCAGAAAGAGATGTACGTGCCATTGTTCTATTCTTTCATGCCACACGGCGGGCAGGAAAAACACCAGCATGTGGCGTTCCTCCGCCCGCCTGTAGCAAACGTTTGTCTGTGGACTACTCTCGCTCAGCGTCAGCCAATTTGGCGCGCCCGCGAAAGGTAGGGATTCGTAGCGATTTCCTCAGCCAAAGTCGTCACCGGGCCGTGGCCAGGAATCATGAAGGTTTGTGGGTCCAAAGCATTGGAAATCGTGCGCAGACTGTGACGCATCTGCGTCTCGTCCCCACCCGGCAAGTCCGTGCGCCCCACTGAACCGGCGAAAATGACATCGCCTGACAGTGCCCATGGAACCGGCGTTGTTGATGAGGTCACCTCACGACCATCAACCACAACAGTAATGTCGCAGTGGCCAATGAATACTGCTGATCCTTCGGTGTGGCCGGGTGCGGGCACCATCTTCATCCAGAGCCCATCAAGGAGCTCCACCGACCCCGCAGGAAAATCTCTCAAGTCCTCAGGTTTGCGCCACTCCCCCAGCATCGCCGTGATTTGGGGCGGAGCGGGAGTGTGCGCCAGCGGATCATCCATGCGGTAACGGTCTGGTCCGGGAATATAGACCGGGACCTGGCTATCGTCCTCATTTAACGAGGCCGCAGCAGCAGCTTCCCACACGTGGTCAGCGTGTCCGTGCGTGCATAAGACGGCGCCGACGGTGCGTTCCTCGTCTGCGAGGATTCGTGCGATTGTGTCGATAACGCCCGCGGACGGGTCAACGACACAAGCGGTCGTTGACCCGTCCGGGACGATAATCACGCAATTCGCGGCATAAAAAGGTGTCGGAATAACGTGCAGACGCATGTCAGGCCATCGTGGATCGAATCTGTTCCAGCCACGCCTTCTTGGTGGCCAGAGCCTCGGCAAGGTCCTTAGCACGCTTAGCGTTACCGGCTTCTTCAGCGGCCTTCAGATCGGCCTCAAGCTGAGCGAGCTGATCTTCAAGCTGTCCAAGCATGCCTTCGGCACGGGCGCGGGTCTCCGGGTTGGAACGCTGCCATTCCTTCTCTTCTGCCTCACGCACAGCATCTTCAACAGCTCGCATACGTGCCTCGACACGGCCTCGTTCAGCGGAGGGAACAAACCCGATCTCATCCCAGCGATCCTGGATGTTATGCAACAGGGGCTTGACTGCTTCAAGATCAGTGACGGGCAGCAGAGCCTCAGCCTCGACAAGAAGGGCTTCCTTCGCCTCAAGGTTCGCGCGGTATTCCTCGTCAGTTGCCTCGTCCTTTGCGCGGCGAGCGTCGAAGAAGACCTGCTGGGCGGCACGGAAGCGCGCCCACAGTGCGTCATCATCCTTGCGGGTGGTGCGAGGAGCGGCCTTCCAGCGGTCCATCAGGGCGCGGTAGGCAGCGGTGGTTGCTCCCCAGTCGGTTGAGGACTGCAGCGCTTCAGCCTCAGCAATAATTGCTTCCTTGATAGAGCGCGCCTCAGCCTGTGCTTTGTCCAGGGCTGCGAAGAACTGGCGGCGGTTACGGTCGAACTGAGTGCGTGCGCTTGAGAAGCGCTTCCACAGTTCATCCTCCACGGACTTTTCCAGGCGCGGGCCCGAACGTTGCAGGCTCTTCCATTCATCGAGCAGGTCACGCATGGTCTGGCCAGATTGCTTCCAGTGAATGCGCTCAGGTGCTTGAGCGATGATGGCTTCAGCCTTCTCAACAACAGCGGTACGAGCGGCGAGGGCAGCTTCCTTCGCGGCCTTTCGCTCTTCACGAGCGGCTTCCTTGCGTTCTTCTGCGCGGGTTGCAAGCTCGTCAACACGGGCACGCAGTCCCTCAAGGTCACCGAGGGCTGCAGGTTCGCGCACAGCTTCACGGATTGTCGCGAGGGTCTGGTCAATGTCCTTCGGGGTGAGGGTGGCGAGACGATCTTCGAAGAGCTTAATGGTGGCCTTCAGATCCTCGAAGCGGCGCACGTACATGGCGAAGGGGTCTTCGGGAACATCGTCGGGGTATCCGCCGATAAGGCGTTCCTCCTGACCGTCACGCACGTAGACATTGCCGTTTTCGTCAATACGACCAAACTCGTGGGTCGCAGGAAGTGTGGCGTTGGTAGTTGCTTCGGTTGTGGTTTCTTCAGGAGTGTTAGGCGTCGTTGTCACGATGTTCCTTCATGAGACGAGGGCGGTAAACCACCCAAGCGCGTTGGTGGGCACTCAGGTTCAGGTCCCGGTACCCGCACAGTACAGGTGCGCCAGCGTGTGGCACAACTCCTATTCTATGGCCTTTTCGTCCCTGAATACGACACAAGCGTCAAATAGCGATATAACATTCCCGCCACAATCACCGTCTCTGCTCTCAAACACGGACTTTTGGCTGGGCCTCGCACTCATTCGTCGAGGTTTTGTCCCCGCACTCGTCGTTCGGTGCCCGTCCGACGTGTTGCTTCGAAGACGCCATCAACACGGCGCAAAGCAGAGAGCACAGCGTTGAGGTGGCTCATGTCAGCGAGTTCAAACGAGAAGCGTGCGCAGGCAACCTGATCTGCCGAGGTTACGGTCGATGCCGTCAAAATATTGACCTTGTAGTCAGAGAGCACCCGCGTGAGATCTGAAAGCAGTCCCGCACGGTCCAGTGCTCGGGTCTCAATCTGCACGAGGTACTGTCCCCCAGCACCCTCATCGTTCCAGGAGACTTCAACGAAACGCTCGGGGTTGAGCTCACTCAAACGCATGGCATTTTGGCAATCCTCATGATGGACGGACACGCCCTGTCCTCGCGTGATGAAGCCACTAATCGGGTCCCCCGGGACTGGGGCGCAGCATCGAGCGAGTTTGACCCAAATATCATTCGAGCTCATCCCTGCAACGGTCACACCTGAGGCTGACTGTGTGCTCTTTTGAACGCGAGGTGCTCCCAGAGTCACGCCCTCGGAGAGCGTCTCTTCCGTCCCGTCACCACCACCAAGGTTTTCAACAAGTTTGTTGACGACGTTCTGAGCGGAGATATGGTTCTCCCCCACTGCCGCGTACAGCGTAGTGACATCGGGATATCCCAGCGCATTCGCAACCGAAAGGATCGACTCGTGGTTCATCAGGCGCTGCAGGGGAAGGTTCTGCTTGCGCATCACCTTGGCAATGTGTTCCTTACCTGCTTCAACAGCCTCTTCGCGGCGTTCCTTGGAGAACCATGCCTTAATCTTGGATCGGGCACGCGGCGAAGCCACGAAGGCAAGCCAGTCGCGTGAAGGACCGGCTTTGTCAGACTTCGAGGTGACGACCTCAACCGTCTCACCCGACTCAAGGCGCGTATCCAAGGGGACAAGACGACCATTCACACGCGCCCCCACCGTCCGGTGGCCGACCTCGGTGTGAACGGAATAGGCAAAATCGACAGGCGTCGCCTTCGCCGGTAGGACAACAACCTCACCCTTGGGGGTAAAGACGTACACCTCATCGCCAGCAATCTCATAGCGTAGGGAGTCAAGGAACTCTTCGGGATCGCCGGTTTCGCGTTCCATCTCGATAAGGGAACGCAGCCAGTTCATCTGTTCGTCTGCGCTCATGCGGTCCGCATCATCACCCGAGGCTGAGGTTGCGTTCGGGTTCTGTTTGTATTTCCAGTGCGCTGCAACGCCATTTTCTGCGCGCTCGTGCATCTCGTAGGTGCGGATCTGGATTTCGACGGGTTTACCGCCTGGGCCTACCACTGTCGTGTGAAGAGACTGGTAGAGGTTGAACTTCGGCATGGCAATGTAATCCTTGAAACGCCCGGGAATGGGGTTCCAATGTCCGTGCAGAGAGCCCAGTACGGCGTAGCAGTCTTTGACGGATTCAACAAGGACGCGGACTGCTACCAGGTCAAAGATCTCGTCGAAGGCTTTCCCTCGGACGATCATCTTTTGATAGATCGAATAGTGGTTCTTTGGTCGTCCCCCAACCGTGCCTTGGATACCCGCACGCCGAAGATCATCTTCGATATGGGAGATGACATCACGCAGGTAGGTTTCTCGTTCGGGGGTGCGTTCCTGGACCAGACGGTCGATTTCTTCGTAGATCTCAGGGTAAAGCGTCTTGAAAGAGATCTCTTCCAGTTCCCACTTAATGGTGTTCATGCCCAGGCGGTGAGCTAGCGGCGCGTAAATCTCAAGGGTTTCTCGAGCTTTACGCTGAGCTGATTCCTTGGGAACAAAACGCCAAGTGCGCGCATTATGCAGGCGGTCGCCCAGTTTGATGAGGAGCACGCGGATGTCACGGCTCATCGCCACAATCATTTTTCGGAGAGTCTCAGACTGAGCATTTTCCCCGTAACGAACTTTGTCGAGCTTCGTGACACCATCAACGATCTGAGCAATTGAGGCGCCAAAGTCGGCAGTGAGTTCTTCAACGGTGTAGTCAGTGTCCTCCACCGTGTCATGTAGGAGCGCTGCCACGAGGGTGGGAGTTGTCATGCCCATCTCGGCAAGAATCGTTGCCACGGCCACGGGGTGAGTGATGTAGGGCTCCCCCGATTTGCGCATCTGCCCGCGGTGATAGAGCTCAGCCGTGGCGTAGGCACGTTCAATGACGCTGACATCGGCCTTGGGGTGGTTTGCCTTCAGAGCACGCAGGAGCGGTTCGATTTCAGGGAAAGCCGTATTTCGCGGGGTGCGGCCGCCGAACCACACCAAACCCGAGCGCACCAACGAACCTGCGGCTGGTGCTTTTCGGGGCGTCGTCTCGTTGCGTTGCTCAGTCATTTTCCTATGATAACCGCCACAGGAATGAATCAGTGCCATTGCCCATGAATGAGAACTTCCTCGCGCTCTAGCACTCGTAGGGCTGTGGCACTAGTGGTGACAAGGCCATGCCGAGAAAGATCCAGAACGAGAGAAGTTGAGGGTGTGGGCGGAATAATCCACCCACACCCTCTCGCGTTGGTCAGGGGGTTTACACAGTGTGATAACCCCAATCCCCTACGTGTTAGAAGCGAACCGCCGAATCAACTTCGATGCCCTCAAGCTTTGAGCGCCCATCGAGGTCTACAAGTTCTAGGAGTACCGCTACGCCAGCTACCTCGGCGCCGCAGTTACGCAACAGCTTCACAGAAGCTGCGGCCGTGCCCCCCGTAGCCAGCACATCATCGACAACGAGGACACGCTGACCATCCTCAACCGAGTCAGGACGTAGTTCCATACGAGCTGTGCCGTACTCAAGGGCGTAGTCGACACCGATGACTGGGCCAGGCAGCTTACCTGACTTGCGAATCGTCACCATTCCGATCCCAAGTGCCGTAGCCAGCGGAGCAGCAAGGATGAATCCTCGTGATTCCAGGCCGGCAACGGCGTCGATACGACCGCGGTAGTGGTCGGCCAAGAGTTCGATCAGTCGGCCAAAAGCCGGGCCGTTAGCAAGCAAGGGAGTGATGTCACGGAAGAGGACACCTTCTTCGGGGAAATCAGGGATTTCACGAAGATTAGTGGTGACCAGTTCGGCGATCTCAGGGCTGAGTGTGCTCATCGCTTCTTCTTCTTTCGGGAGGGCTGAGCGCGGTTAGGGAGACGCTGACCGGCGGTAATAGCACCCTCAGGGGCGTCCTCGGTGAGCGAGACAGCAAGATTCTCTGCAACAGACTCACGTCCAGCACGTCGCTCACGAGCACGTTCGACAAGAGCGTTGTGTTCACGGGTACGAGCACGACGTTCCTCAAAAACAACCAGCAGTGTGGAGGCAATGAAGATTGACGAGTAGGTACCGGCGATCATGCCGACAAAGAGAGCCAGGGAAATATCAATCAGAGTACCGGCACCAAGCAGGTAGTAGCCGATGAAGAGAATGGCACCAACTGGCAGGAGAGCCACGATCGAGGTGTTGATTGAACGCACCATGGTCTGGTTGACAGCAAGGTTGACGCGTTCTCCGAAGGTGTAGCGCTTCTGGTCCCACACATCGACTGTCAATTCACGCACCTTGTCAAAGACAACGACCGTGTCGTAGAGCGAGTAGCCGAGAATCGTAAGGAAGCCGATGACGGTGGCTGGGGAGACCTCAGCTCGCACCAATGCAAAGAAAGCGACGGTGACAAACACGTCGTGAAGCAAGGCGACCATTGCCGACAGGGACATCGTCCATGAGCGGAAGTAGATCGTCATCAAGGCCGAGACAAGCGCCAGGAAGATCACCAGGGACAGGGCGGCCTGGTAGGTGACGTCCTTGCCCCAGGACGGGCCGATCGACTCGTACTGAACGCTGGTGGTTTCAACACCGTAGGCAGAAGCAAGAGCCTCGCGCATAGAGTTAGCGGCATCCGGCTCAAGAGCTTCTGCTTGGACACGCATGGAGTCCACACCAAGGGAGGTGACACGAATATCGCCAGGCAGTTTTTGTTCTGCGGCAACATCACGAGCGATTTTTTCGGAGGTGTCCGCCACACCCACAACGGTGAACTGTGAGCCGCCGGTGAACTCAATCGAGCGATTGAGTCCAAAAATCGCAACGATAAGTGCGGACACAACCAGAATGGTGACGGTGACAGCGACAAAGCGGCGACGGTTATCAATGACCTTGTAGGACTTCTCGCCGGAGTAGAGGGCGTTGCCCCACTGAGCGAAACTCATCATCACTTCTCACCCTCTTCAACAGATCCATTGGAGGCGTCATGCGCCTGAGCAGCCAGGCGCTCCTGGCGGCGCTGTTCGGCCAGGGATACGCGCTTTCCCTCACCCGTACGCAGGGGTTCACGGACGGTTACGCGTCCACGGCCTGCGTAGGTAATCCCGGTCTTGGCACCAAGGTGTTCAGGGTCCAGACCAGAGAGTTTGTGGCCATTGCCGAAGAAGGGCAGTCGGATAAGAAGCTCCATCATTGGGTGCGTGAAGAGGAAGATCACGACGAGGTCAACGATGGTGGTCACACCGAGTGTGAACGCGAACCCTTGCACGCCGCCCACAGCAAGAACGTAAAGCACAACGGCGGCGACAAGGTTAACGGCATCGGAGATCAAAATAGTGCGCTTTGCGCGATCCCAGCCCTCGGAAACGGCTGCACTCAGAGGGCGACCGTCACGCACTTCGTCACGGATACGTTCAAAGTAGACGATGAAGGAGTCAGCCGTAACACCTACCGACACGATCAGGCCCGCCACACCCGAGAGGGAAAGACGATAGCCGATCAACCACGAAAGAAGGGTAATCACCAAGTAAGTGAGCAGGCCAGCCACCAGTAGAGAGGAGGCAGAAAGCAGCGCCAAACCACGGTATTGCCACACCATGTAGACAACAACCAAGATCAGGCCAATCAGGCCCGCCCAAATGCCCTTTTCCAGGTGCTCAGCACCCAGGGTGGCGGAAATCTGCTGCTCGGACTGCACCTCAAAGTTCAAAGGCAAAGAGCCAAAGTTGAGCTGGTTCGCCAGTGCCGCAGCAGACTGAGGCGTGAAAGAACCGGAAATCTGAGCGTTGCCGTCGGGGATGATGGCATTCATCGAAGGCGCGGTAATAATGCGTCCGTCAAGAACTGCGGCGAAGTGATTGCGTGCTGCACCTCGACCGTATCGGCCACCTTCTTGGTCTTCTTGCAGGTCGTAGAGTCGCTTCGACGCCTCAGCGAAAGCGGCGGTCCCCTCAGAATCGAAGGTCAGATCAACGCCCCATTCACCGGTGGGTTGTCCCTGGTTGTTGTAGATCATTCCCGCTGATGCGCTCGAAAGCAGCGCACCTGAAACATCCACAGGGCCAAGAATGAACTTGGTGAAGCCATCAGCGTCACAGGTGACGAAGGGCTTAGCAGGATCGGACACCGCACGCTTGGTACGAGCTTCCGATGAGGTGCAATCCAAGGTGAGGAAGTCGTATACGGCCTGCTCGGTGATCCACTTCAGATCGGAATTATTTTCTGGGGTTTCGCTTGGCGTGTCAGCTAGTTTGCCGTCACGATCCACGTCCGCGATCTGCATGGCTTCTTCTTCCGATGCGATCACCGGAACGAAACTGGGTTCACTTTGGGGCGAATCCGCACTAGCAGCAGACTGAGCGGTATCGTCGCTGGGCGTTGCTGATTGAATGGCGTCTGCAGATTGTGCACTGTCGGCACTTTGAGCGGTCTCACCCGACTGAGCGCCATCAATTGCTGGTGCAGGCTGTTGTTGGCCGGTGGTGACCGCTGGTCCGACCTGCAGTACCGGGCGGAAGTCCATCTGAGACGAAGAACGAATCAGATCAAGGGTTTCCTGGGAGGGAGTACCCGGTAGAGCAACGACGATATTGCTGGTTCCCAGAGAGGTGATTTCAGCTTCGGCCACACCGGATGCGTCAACACGTTGACGAATGATGTTAATAGCCTCTGCGATGTCTTTCTCTGTGACTTCACGGTCGTCAGCGGCCGTGGAGACGGGGGTAAGGATGAGTTGCGTACCGCCCTCAAGGTCGAGGGCAAGTAGCGGAGTGTAGGACGCTCCCTGCGTCTGATGTCCTGCAACCAGAGCGCCGATGGAGGCGATGACTGCGACAAGCAGCACGAGGAGCGAACGCACGGGACGACGCTTCTTAGACGACACGTTCTAAACCTTCAGATGATGTTGTGTGACGGGGTGCGAATAATCAGTGCTTTGACTGGTCGGAGGGATCCGTATCGGTGGGATCAGAGTCGAGGCCGAGCACAGGCTCTTCCTCATCATCAATCGTCACCGCATCGGCGGCATCAAGCTCCGGAGCGAAGGGAAGATCGCCGACCTCGCGAATCATCGAACGCTCCCAGTACATCTCAGTACCGTCAGCAGTTTCAAGAATCACGATGTCACCGTCGGTATCAACGTAGCGAGCCCACAGTCCGACACCGGTCTTTACCCACACACCTGGCACGAGGCTCTCATTCAGGAGACGCTCCCGCTCAGCCTGCTGTTCCATCATCTTCTTTCGGCCACGCGAGCTCATAATCATCATGACGACAAGCAGACCGAGCAAAATGATCAGCAAGGGGTTGTTGGTCAGGAACTCCATTACGAGAAACCTCTTTTCTCAGCAGAAAATAGCTGCGCGGACAATCCGCACCACATTGCAGTCTAGTCCCCCACGCCGATTCTGTATGCATCACGCAGGTATGTGAGAACTGTGATGTCGCTTGTATCTCAACGACAGCCAGCCTCACGCCCTAGACTCTCCGCCTGTGCGGGGGTGGCGCCTCTCAGGAGAACAGTGTGGCGTCTTGGGGAGGAACCAGACCAAGATGTTGCCATGCCTTCTGCGTCGCGGCACGACCTCGCGATGTTCGCATGAGGAATCCTTCCCGCACAAGGTAGGGCTCAGCAACGGTTTCGACTGTCTCAGCCTCCTCCCCCACCGTCACCGCGAGGGTTGTCAGGCCTACAGGGCCACCGGCAAAGCGCTGGCAGATTGTTTCAAGCACCGCTCGATCAAGACGATCTAATCCGTAGCGGTCAACTTCGAATAGTTCCAGGGCGCCCTGAGCTGCTGCAAGAGACAGACAGCCGTCTCCTCGAACCTGGGCAAAATCAACGACTCGTCGGAGGAGGCGGTTAGCAATTCGTGGAGTCCCGCGTGAACGTGACGCAATCTCATGGGCAGCTTCTTCATCGATAGGGGCTCCTAGGAGTCCGGCTGAACGCCTGACGACCAACTCAAGGTCGGCAACATCATAAAACTCAAGATGAGCAGTGAATCCGAAACGATCGCGAAGAGGGGCCGGCAGTAAACCTGAACGAGTTGTTGCACCGACAACCGTAAAGGGAGGCAACGTGAGAGGGATTGAGGTCGCACCAGGGCCTTTACCCACAACAATATCGACGCGGAAATCCTCCATTGCGAGGTAAAGCATTTCCTCTGCTGTACGTGCGAGACGGTGAATCTCGTCGATAAACAAGATATCGCCCTCTTGGAGGCCTGACAGAATAGCTGCCAGGTCTCCCGCATGTTGAATGGCAGGCCCTGAAGTCAGGCGCAAAGATGTGCCCATCTCCGCAGCGACGATCATTGCAAGCGTTGTTTTGCCCAAGCCTGGAGGCCCTGCAAGCAACACATGGTCAGCGGGAACACCTCTGGCTCGTGCGGCGTCAAGAACAAGTTGAAGCTGGTCGCGGACAATAGGTTGCCCCACGAAATCTGCGAGCCGTTTGGGGCGGAGGGCGGCCTCGGCAGCGCGTTCGAGGTCACCCGCGTCAGGGGCAACAATCCGCAGCGTGTCATTATCGGGCACGTCAGCCGCAGTGTATCCGGGAATATCAAAGCTTTCAGCCACGTTGACCTCCTAGCTTCACAAGTGCGGCGCGGAGCAGGTCTGAAGCCCCCAAACCTTGACCTGCCAACGATTCCAAGGCTTTAGAGGCAATAGCATCGCTCCAGCCTAATTGGATGAGGGCCGCCTTCACCTCGGCGCTGGCTTCGTCTTGTGCTGCGGGCGTACTCAAGGGGTCGATGTGGGCGGGAATCCCTAATTTATCGCCAATCTCAAGCACCATGCGTTGTGCTGATTTCTTCCCCACACCAGGAATACGTTGAAGGGTAGCAACATCAGAATCTCGCACCGCACGACGTAAGTCATCGGGGCTGAGAACAGACAACGCGGCAAGTGCGGTACGTGGACCGATACCTGAAACTCCCAGGAGGCGCTCAAAAACCTCACGTTCATCAAAGGAAGAGAATCCATACAAGGTCATGGAGTCTTCGCGAACAATCATTGCAGTGTGAACAACGACTTCAGCACCCTTGCTCATTCCTTGTGCCGCAGTAGGGGTAACGTGAACACTCCAGCCGATACCGCCGACCATCAGGATGATCTGGTCGAGTCCAACATGCTCAACCGTTCCCTTAAGCTGTGCGATCACCCGTGATGTCCTTTCTACCCCTCACTACACGCCATGGGCCATAAACACCCAATGCGAACATATGTACGATACTAGCGTCTGCAGGCTAAGTTCTGAGCGATGACACTACAGGGCATGAGATTCTTAGCCTTTGCGTAGACGCGGATCCACAGCGCCCGTGCGTCGCTGCGCTGCCTGAGCCTCGGCCCAGGCCCGTTGTGCAGGCGTCATTTCACCACGGGCCTGAAGCTTGCCTGAAATAGACACCGAAATCTGCGAATCATCCCCCGCCCCAAGAAGGCCGTTCCCTCTCCACGCATGACAAATAGCAATCGCCAAAGCATCGGAGGCATCAGCAGGTTTCGGCGCTTGAGCTAAACCCAGCACCCGAGCCACCATGTGCTGTACTTGCGCCTTGTCAGCAGTACCACTGCCCGTAATGGCTGCCTTGACTTCAGACGGAGTGTGGACGGCCATAGGCAATCCCGCCCGGCCGACGCAGACCATTGCCGCGCCCATGACCTGCATTGTTGTGGTGACGGACTGCAGGTTATCTTGAGCAAAGACCCGCTCGATAGCGACAACCTCTGGTTGGAAGCGTTCAATAACAGCATCGATGGCATTGGCAATATCTCGGAGACGCAAGTGGGTTGCCATATCCGTAGATGAGCGGGCAACACCAACATGTACGAGGCTCGCGCGCCGTGCAGCATCAACATCAACAATGCCGATACCACAGCGCGTCAAACCAGGGTCAATTCCCATCACGCGCATGACGCCCTCCCCTCGTTGTCAGACGAAATCTTCACGCTCAGCGCGATTGGCACATGCTGACGAAAAGATCGTGCATGCGATGGTCCCCACCCACTTCAGGATGAAAAGAAGTCGCCATGACTACACCAGAGCGCACCGCCACCACGGGGCCAGCCGGATCGTTACCTGCACGAGCAAGCACCTCGACACCCTCACCAATACGCTCCACCCACGGTGCACGGATAAAGACGGCGTGGAAGGGGCCATCTTCAACTCCACGCACATCCAGATCTTCCTCATAGGAATCGACCTGGCGGCCAAAAGCATTGCGTCGCACGGTGATATCCATGGCGCTGAAGCTTTTTTGATCGGCACGTCCATCAAGAATCTCTGAGGCGAGCATGATCATGCCAGCGCAGGTTCCCCACACCGGCAGTCCTGCATCGATCCGTTTCTTCAGGGGCTCGTAGAGTCCGAAAGAAACGAGAAGGTTAGAGATTGCGGTTGATTCGCCACCGGGGATAATGAGCCCGTCAAGACCGTCAAGTTCGCGCTCGCGTCGCACTGACACGGCGCGGGCGCCGGATTCCTCCAGCGCCCGCATGTGTTCGGCGACGTCACCCTGAAGGGCAAGAACACCGATGGTCACCATCCGCGCTCCGCAAGGCGGTGAGAGACGGGAACATCGTCGACATTGATACCCACCATGGCTTCACCCAAACCGCGCGAAACCTCGGCAATCACTGAGGGATCGTCATAGAAAGTGGTGGCCTTGACGATTGCCTTCGCACGCTCCGAGGGGTTGCCGGACTTGAAGATACCCGATCCCACGAACACGCCCTCAGCACCAAGCTGCATCATCATGGCAGCATCGGCGGGGGTGGCGATACCACCGGCGGTGAAAAGCACGACGGGGAGCTTGCCTTCGCGGGCAACCTCGGCAACCAGTTCGTAGGGAGCCTGTAGTTCCTTGGCTGCCACGTAGAGTTCATCCTCGGGCAAAGACGTGAGGTGGCGGATCTCGTCACGGATCTTTCGCATGTGAGTGGTGGCGTTGGAAACGTCACCGGTTCCTGCCTCGCCCTTGGAACGAATCATGGCGGCACCCTCGTTGATACGACGCAGAGCCTCACCGAGGTTGGTGGCGCCACACACGAAGGGAACAGTGAAGTTCCACTTGTCGATGTGATGCTCGTAGTCAGCGGGGGTGAGCACCTCGGACTCGTCAATGTAATCAACACCGAGGGACTGCAGCACCTGAGCCTCTACGAAGTGACCGATCCGCGCCTTAGCCATCACAGGGATGGAAACCGCGTTGATGATCTCATCAATCAGGTCGGGGTCGGACATGCGTGCGACGCCACCCTGAGCACGGATATCGGCGGGAACGCGCTCAAGTGCCATCACGGCAACGGCACCAGCATCTTCAGCAATCTTGGCCTGTTCAGCGGTGACAACGTCCATGATCACGCCGCCCTTGAGCATGTGGGCCATGCCGCGCTTGACGCGGGGGGTACCGACCTCGCGGGCGGTGGTGGATTCAGACATGCTCACTCTTCCTCTTCAAAGTGGGCGCGGACTTCGTCCGACATGGTCATATTGTGGTAGACGTTCTGAACGTCATCGGAGTCTTCAAGTGCGTCAATGAGCTTATTGACCTTTGTCACGCCCTCAACGTCAAGGTCAACCTCGGTGGAGGCGACGAACTGCACTTCAGCCGAGTCGTAATCGACACCAGCTTCTTGCAGGGCGGTACGAACGGCAACCAGGTCAGTGGGTTCACATTCGATAACAAAACCTTCGCCGAGGTCAATGACCTCTTCAGCGCCTGCATCCAGAACTGCTTCCATGAGGGTGTCCTCGTCCACGCCGTCAGCGGCGGGCACTTCAATAATGCCGCGACGGGAGAAGAGGTAGGCCACCGAACCAGGGTCAGCGAGGGAACCGCCGGAGCGGTTGAAGGCGAGGCGGACGTCAGAGGCTGCGCGGTTACGATTGTCGGTCAGACACTCGACGAGGAAAGCCACCCCGTTTGGCCCGTAGCCTTCGTACATGATGGTTTCGTAGTTCGCGCCGCCGGCTTCAGCACCGGATCCACGCTTGACAGCGCGGTCAATATTGTCAGCGGGAACGGAGTTCTTCTTCGCCTTTTGGATGGCGTCGAACAGTGTGGGGTTGCCTGCGGGGTCGCCGCCACCGGTGCGCGCTGCCACTTCAATGTTCTTGATTAGGCGAGCAAAGAGCTTTCCGCGCTTGGCGTCAATGGCGGCCTTCTTGTGCTTGGTGGTTGCCCACTTAGAGTGTCCCGACATCAGTGCTTCCTCTGAGGTAGATACTTACCTCGTTATTCTAACGGTATTCACCGGCACCTTGTTTTTTCGCTCAGGACTTTTCAAGGTGCGCCTCGTAACAGTCTGAAAAGCGTTGCTCATCTTGACGGCGGAAAGCGGAGAGTATCTATCCCTGGTAGAGAACCTCAAGTTCGCATTGCTGGTCGTGGAGTGTCGACCATTCAGCGTTGTGTCGCAAAACGAGGGCGGTGGCAGTGGGAACGCCTCTGCTAATCGCGTGCGAATCGATAGCCAGAAGACTTCCCACTTCCGAGATCGTGGGTTCATGGCCGATGATGACGAGCGTTCGCGCATCATTGATCTGGGAGATGAGCGTAAGAATATCCTTGGGATAGGCGGTGTAGAGGCTTCGATCTGCCCATGCTACTTCTGCGGGGCATGCGCGAAGCAGATGCTCCGCAGTCTCTTGTGTGCGCCGCGCGTCAGAGTAGACCGCAACATCACATGTGGGCAGAATCTGGGCGAGGCGCTGGCCGAGCAAGCGTGCCTGCTCATGCCCGCGGCTACTTAAGGGGCGGGCGTGGTCGCCGCCATCTGCGTAAGGTTCGGCGTGAGCATGCCGAACGAGGACGAGTGTGTGTTCCATCTCTCCATTATTCACGCTACATGGGGGCGCGGCCATTATGCAGCCCGTGGCTGAGGCCGCTTTGCCTTCTACACTGGAGCCAGCATTGAAGTGGAAGGATTATCCCCATGGCACTTGCACGCGGCCCCCGTGATCTCATCTGCTCAGCTCGAGAGTGCGAGGAAAAGGCGACTCAGGCTCTGGTCTGGTCGAATCCTGCTATCCATACCGGCCGTACAAAGACCTGGCTTGCGTGCCCTGACCATGTGACTTTCCTGCAGGATTACCTAGGCTACCGACGCTTTCCTGTCGACGTCATGCCGTTGGTGGATTACTTGGAACAATACAACTCAACTGAGAGCCAGAGTTGAACAGCTCCGACCGGCACGAGCCCGGCCATTTTGGACATTCGAGCGTTTATGGAAGGCGCTATGAGTCTGCGGTGAGTTCACGCTTGAGGAACTCAGCATCAGCATGGGTGACAGAAAATGCGATGTCCCGTCGTCCATCAATACTCAGGCGGATGAAAGGAGCCCCAACAGAGAAAAGCACCACCCCCTTCTTCAGGCCGACACCAAATCCTGAGAGGTCGTCGGCTTGCGGATGATCTGCCACAGCACGAATATTTTCCAGGGGGATCGTCCGCGAGGTACCGATCACGCTTTCTTGAACAATGAAGTCGTTACGGGTGATGCGCCACTCTACCCGGGTTCGTCCAAGAGTTGCCACACCGACAAGAGCGAGGGCGATCAGCACTGCAACCAAAGCCATCACCCATGTGTTCACGGATTCTGAGTCACTCAGAAGCCATCGGATGATCGCGATACAGACGAGTGCGGTCACGACAGCCATGGCCACCATCATCATCTTCCACACCCGTCGTTTTTCGGGAGAGAATGTCCGTACGCCCTCGAAAAGCACCTCGGGCTGAGTGGCAGAAACGCTGTGGTGTGACATGACTGGCCCCTTTCGCGCCATTGCAAAGTGACGCTTCTATTCTCCCAGCCATTGCGCCTGCGTGCACAAGATCACACTGAAGCCAGTGGATTGGTTGTAGTGCTAGTGCGTAACTTTCCCCTCCTGCTTTAGCCGTTATTCAGGCTCATGGTGACATCGTCGGAAACATCCCACGCATCAAGTGGACGTTCATTCCAGGTCTTGGCATGGAAAGCGCCGATCAACCCACTGACATCGTTGAGGTCATGACCGTGGGGCAGTTCCAGGACGCAGGTGTGGGTATTCTCCAGGCGATACTTCATGACGAGGTTGACAGTGATGTCCGTTGCGAGCGTTGCGGCGATAACACGATTGAGTGCGCCATGGGCAACGATGACACCGACACCATCTTCACCTGCGGTGCGACGCACGCTAGAGAGAACCTCGTGGACGACAGGTAGGGCTCGGGTGAGGATCTCTGAGCCGCTTTCTCCACCGGGCATGCGAACACCCCACTCCCCTTGCGCCCAGGGTGCGAGGGTTCCCATGTAGCGCGCAATATCCGAGATTCCGGCATTCATCTCAAGGTCGCCGGAGCGCACCTCGCGAATACCTGGACGCACAAGCGGGGTGAGGCTGTAGCGTGCACATAGAGGGGCGGCAGTTTGCTTCGTTCGTGTCAGTGGAGAAACCGCAACGGTGGTGGGGGCTGGTGCCACTTCATTTTCCCAACGTGCGGCAAGTCGTTGAGCCTGCTGGAGTCCGCGGTCATTCAGAGGAGCACCGGGGCGGCCGGTGTCGAGGGCGCCTGTGACATTCGACGAGGTTTGACCGTGACGGACAAGTACCAGATACATTCAATATTCCTTAGGCGAGGGATAGCGATCGTGACGACGTCATTTAAGTCTCCCACTACCGGCACTCCCAATGAAAGCCGGACACTATTTGCCCCACTAAACGCCCCGCCGAGTGTTCTTCGGCGGGGCGCTGCTGGAGGTTCAAGACATCAGACTCTTTCGAACTGCGACGACGGTGATGGCTCCGGCGGCTATGGCGGCAATAAGGATGATGCCCACTGTCACTGGAGAGTATCCGCCAAGGATACTTGGCGATGTTGCTGCCATTGGCAAGGATTGCGCAGCATCTTCACTGCTGCTCTGTACGTGATCTGACGACTGTGTTTGCGGCTTTCCTTGCGCCCGAATAACAGTTGTCCGGGCACCACTTTGGTGGCGATCAACCGATTGCGATGTATCGGCTTGAGATGTGCGACCGCTTTGGGCTGTCTCACTTGAACCCGTCGGGCGCGAAATATCGACAACCCGACCTGTCCGCTGTCGGGATGTTGACGCGGACGTGGACTGCTGCGGAGCGTTCTGTGCACCTGCGTTGAGCGAGGAGTCCGTTTGGCCCGAAGGTGGTTTCTGGCCGGAATTTCCCTGTTGAGAACTCCGCGTTGCGGTGTCGGTTGGCTTCGAGGATGGTGTCGTTGATCCGGCATCCTTCTGTGTGCCTGTGTCGTGTTGCTGGCCGTCGTCAGGTTGGGCCTTCGGCGGTGTTGAGGAATCCGGTGTGCCTAGTCCTTTGAGTCTATCGAGGTCGCGTTGCACATCAGGTTGAGGCGTTGGCGTGCTATTGCCCTTTTTATCTGGCTCTTTGTCTGGTTCACGAGTCGAGTTATCCGGCTGTGAAGCCGGAGGTGGGCTGTTCGGTGTATCCGGCTGGTCGCCTGTCGGAGGTTGAGGGGTCTTCACTGGAGGAAGTGCTTCGGCACCGCGATCAACAGCGAAGGTCACTGTTGCGGGAGGAGCGATTTCTTTGCCCGCACTCACCGCGCGCACTGCAAGGTGATACACACCGGGTTGGCTAAAAATCCATGCACCGTGCAAGTGTGTGCTTTCAGTGGTACGAATCCATTTCAGGGCAGGCTCGTTCGTTCGCACCCGTACGTTAACCTCGTTTCCTAAACCGGAGGTGGTCACGAAGGAAACGACGCCATTTGCCGGGCCTTTGCTGAGGGTCACCTCGTAGTCGATGCCCTGAGGATACGCCGAATAGTCGATGCCTTCGGTGGAGAATCCCGGCCACACGAGAGAATCGACCTGAGTCTCAGGCAAGACGTAATTCTGGGTGCCCACCGGCCCGAGGAAATCAAAGGTAGGCGCGTTGAGCTGCTCGCTGCGGCGCATAAGAGCCGAGCGCGGCACAAGTAGTGTCACCGCTGAGGGCTCACGAAGGACACTCTTTTTCTCCCGCGTCAGACTGTCGTCCTTAATCGCCATGGTGATGCTGCCGTTCGCAGCAGGGACAAGGCGAATATCGAGGTGCCCCTTACCCACTTCGATGGGATCGCGGTGGAGTGTCTGAACGGTTGGAGGCTGTTCCACAATCGGAGGAAGCTGGGGGTGTGGTTGAGGTTGAGGCGCAGGTGTACCCGGAACAGTCGGGGGCGTTGGAGGCTGCTGGGAGTCCGCAGGCCCTACCAGCTCGTAACTATTGTCTGCTCGTACGGCGAGGTTAAGCGAGTAGGCGCGTGCCGTGGAGAGTCCCGGATTGTCCACAGTGCGTGTCATCGGTGCGACATTGGCGTAGGGGTGGGGCAGGACGGAGATTTGAATGACAGGATGATCCTTGCAGTAGTTAAAATCGCCGGTAAATACTGCCTGGCCGTTGACAAGAGTTCCTTCGGCCGAACAGTCGGCAATGCTTGCACTTTTATCCCGGAAGAAACCGATCTTATAGGTAGCGTTCAGATGTGTATCTCCGCGGAGGGCAACAGAGTATTCGTCGCTGTCGGTAAGAGGAGCGATAGCCAGTTCCATTGCTCCACTCGTGACTTGCTGTGCCTGAGCGGTCAATGTGGGTGAAAGCTCACGCGCCTGTTCGGCAACGAGAACATCTGTCCCTTCAGTAACTGTTACGGCCTGCCCATGCAGACGTGAGAACTCAAGAGGTTGTGACGCCCAGCGTGCGCCTGCGGAGTCAGTGGGAATATAGATTGCTTGGAATGTGGAGGCAGAGTCGCCAATCATCTCATCGAAGGTGGCTACGCCGTTGGTGACCGGCACTTCATTCATATAGAAGCCATCGATGGTGACGATAAGATGCCCATTATCGCTGTCGTTGCCGGTACTGAAGGTGAAATCAGTGAGGAAGTCATCCCCAGCAACCTGGAAGTTTGTCTTTGGCGCCATGGTGAACTGGGGGGTTGTGGACAGTCCGTCGGCGCGTTGGGTTGGTGCTTGTGCAAAGGCGACGCGGACGTCTTTGACGCTCCCCTGGTCGGGGCGAGTACCGCCTACCTGCCAGACAACTGGTGTTACTCGAGAGGTGTAGACCTTCTTGCCGTTGGCATCTCGGGCGACAGCAGCAACGTTCACCTCGTAACGGCCCGGTTTGCTGAAGGTCGTGAAGGTGTGCATGTGGCGAGGGTTGAAGATGGTGCGATAAGCGAGGTCATGGCTCGACCAACTACGGCGCACGCCCCACGTGGTGCGCGTAAACATTTCCATGCGCCCCGGACCGTTGACACTCACAAGGTCAAGGACGTAGTTGTGGGCTTCGAACTGGGAGGAAGCACCCGACAGTGAACCATCAACCCCAATCCCTGCCCAGATGGGCGTGTTGCCCGGGCCTGGATCTTGCGGTGCAGACAGCCATGTTGTGCCTGCTTCCCCAAGGAAAGCGAGTTGGGGGTCATCGGGGACAGAGAAGAGATGCTTCACGATGGGGTAAGACGTGCTGCCAGCCCATCCGCGCCCGAGCCACAGGACGCGGGTATCGGCAGGATCGTGGTTCACCTGAATAGACAGAGTTTTACTCGTTGGATCCCACGCAGGAACGGGTGCGTCAACGTGTTGGCGTGTCACCGTCACTCGATCTTGATCTGGCCCGGCATGGGCAGCGTCAGCAACAACGACGCCACTGAATGCGCCAAGAAGAAGAGCGCTCCCGATCGCAAAAGGCCTGCGAAGCGCCGACCATGCACCGCGCGCTCGGTACCCTGATGCTTCTTCCTGCCACTGTGTCGGTTTTTGCGTCTGTTGATTGCGTGAACGCTTGGTGAGCATTCCTACCCTCACTCGCTACTATTGATAATCGTTATCATTGTAGCAAGTGGAGGTACAGCTTCAAATCACGTTAGTAAAGCTATCGCCCACATAACGCCCGCCCCCAACACAACACCGCGAATATGTTGCCTTCAGAGTAGACTCACTCACGGCCGTAAAAGACCTTCTCCATCACCACGCGCGCGCGACGTGCTGCACGCAGCCAGTCCTCCTCCAACTGGCTTTCAAAGCCACGCTGGTAACCCATCAGACGCGCAAGAGGCACGATGTCACGGCCATCTCTCGAAAGCACATCAATCTTGTTTCCGCTCATTCGGCCCGAAATCAGCACATTTCCTGCACGAATACGCGCGGCATACTCCCAGGCGATTCGTAAAGCATCCACCTGATCGTACGTCAGTAGCCCCGCAGCACCAGCGGCGCTAAGAGCCTGCATTGTCGAAGTTGTTCTCAGCTCAACACACTGACTCGCATGCTGAAGCTGCAAGAGCTGCACTACCCATTCGACATCCGTCAAACCGCCCGGACCAAGCTTCACATGACGAGCTGGCTCAACACCTCGCGGCAACCGTTCGCGCTCCATTCGCGCTTTCAAAAGACGAATCTCCGTCAAAGCCCCGTCAGATAGCGCCTGACCGTAACGCAGCGCATCAATCTTCTGCATCGTTTCCGCAAGCAATAGCGTATTACCTGCTGCAGGACGCGCCCTCAGCAAAGCGTGCCTCTCCCATGCAAGTGCCCAGCGATCGTAATATTCAGCGTACGCCTGAGGGGTTTTCGTCATCGGCCCGCTGCGCCCCTCCGGCCGCAGATCAAGATCAAGACTGACGCCCGCATGCGAAGCTGTACTCCCTAAAAGTCCCCGAACTCGGTTCACTACCCGTGTCGCAGCTTCCGCAGCCTGAGCATCACTGACGCCGGGCTCAGCAGCATGGACGGCCATAACATCAGCGTCTGAGGCAAAGGAGGATTCTTGCCCTCCGTATCTGCCCATCGCGATAAAAGCGACATCAACAAGTCGGCCGTGTTGCTCGCGATCCTCCCGAAGAGCACTCTCAAGTGCAGCAGCGAGCACCTGATCCGTGGCAGCAGAAATCTCAGGACGAACGGGACGGATATGCTCCACTGCATCCGACATTGCCGCCCTCGTCAGTTCCCGACTACGCACCGCACGAATACGTAAAGCCGCAGACTCCGCATCAGGATGGCGCTGAACAAGTGCCGCCATTTCCGAAGCTAAACGCTCAGGATCAAGCGGTTCAAGCATCGCATCATCATCGAGCCACTGCACCGCTTCAGGACGCATTCCCAAAGATTGCGCGATCCAACGGCTCGTGGAAAGCACAGTGCATAGTCGCTGTGCGGCAACCCGAGAATCACGCAAGAGTGCGAGGTACCAGTGTGAATCCCCGATCTGGTCAGAAAGAGTTCGGAAGTTCAACAACCCCATATCTGGATCAGGACCGTCGGCCAACCAAGAAATCACGACAGGAAGTAGGTGCCGTTGGATCGCTGCCCGCCGTGATGTCCCCGCCGTCAGGGCTCGAATATGCCCGAAAGCCCCGCGAGTATCAACGTATCCGATCGCGGCAAGGCGAGCCTGCGCTCCTGCCTCGTCAAGGCCAGAAGCATCCCCACCAACAAGACCCGCCTGCTCAGCGCTCAACTGCGCGGTAGCCGCAACGATCGGACGATAAAACATATCCTCATGGAGGGCACGCACGCGGGATCGCACACGCGCAAGCTCCTGAAGAAAATCCTCGGTAGTAGTAAAACGCGAGCCAAAAGAACGCCACAAAGCACGCAATTGGCCCCCCTGACTGGGAAGCAGATGCGTACGACGCATTCGCGGTAACTGAGCGCGATGCTCAACAGCACGCAAGAAGGCATAACACTCGCGCAGCTCTGAAGCGTGGGAACGAGCCACATATCCGCCAGCGCTCAAAGCCGACAGAGCCTCCATAGTATTGCGCTGATGGAGCGTCTCGTCGTAGCGCCCATGAACCAACTGAAGAAGTTGGACGGAGAACTCCACATCACGCAGGCCACCACGGCCGAGTTTAAGTTCGCGTTCAGCATCCTTGCGAGGTACTGACTGCTCAACACGCACGCGCATTGACCGCGCAGCCTCCACAAAACCTTCGCGTTTTGAGGCACTCCAGACGAAAGGCGAGGCCGCCTCAACGAAATCCTTTCCTAGCTCAGGATCCCCTGCACTGCAGCGGGCCTTCATCAACGCCTGGAACTCCCAGGTCTGGGCCCATTTTTCCCAATACATCCTGTAGGACTCAAGGGTCCTCACAAGAGCCCCGTCCTTACCCTCGGGACGCAAAGCAGCATCAACAGTCCACAACGGCTCCTCAGTACCTGGACCCGAACATACCTGCGCGGTCATAGACGCCAAACGGGTTGCGATTGATAGAGCCTCATCATCGCCCCTGGCCACATAGACAACATCCACATCAGAGATGTAATTAAGTTCCTCTGCCCCGGTTTTTCCCATCGCAATGACAGCCAGGCAAGCCCTCCCATGAGGGTCAATATCCCGACGCGCCAGCGACAACGCAGCCTCAAGTGTTGCGTCAACAAGTTCAGCCATACGGCGTCCCACGACAGGCATGTGATCAACAGGATCATGATGTGTCAGGTCATCGGCAACAATGCCGATAAGGACCTCGCGGTACGCTCTGCGAACATCATCCACGCCCACACCAGCCCCCGCGCGCAAGACCCCAGCCTCAGAGGTCAGAAAGCTGTGCTGCTCCACCTCTGAGGCCCGAACCTCCTCAACATTGAGGGCAGCAAGCACATGTTCGCGCACTGAAGGAGGGCGTGTCCACGCCCACTGTGCTCTGTGCGGGCCCGCAATGATGTAATCACCGAGCTGGCGCGAGAGCCCAAAGATCGCCGAAAGGCGCTTCAGGTTCTCCGGCTCCTTGTGGAGATCTGTCAAGATCTGAGAATCAGCTTCGTGTAGACGCAGCATCTGCAAAAGGCACAGATCCGGATCTGCACTCATTCCACACTGTTCAGCCCAGTACTGCGCCTCGCCCGGGAGTTGCTCGCACATCGCGCGCGCCCGCTCAACGTCAGCAAACCCCCAGGCTCTCAGGTCATGTGTACTCTGATCGCGGCCTCCTCGTTGGCCAGCAAGAGGCCCCCCGAGCACACTCGCTTGAGTCCCGGCACTCGGGTCGTCGGCCCCTGACGAACTAATCATCATCAGTTGACTTTCATAAACTGTCGAAGCTCCTGCGGCGTGATCTGTGCCCGGTACTCACGCCACTCCTTCTCTTTATTGCGCAGAACGTAATCAAAAACCTCTTCCCCTAGCGTTGCGGCAACAAGTTCAGAGGAACGCATAAGCGCCGCCGCCGACTGCAACGAGGCAGGTAGAGGATCAATACCAAGAACCTGGCGTTCGTTTTCAGAAAGGTCCCAGACGTTGTCTTCAGCCTCGGGCATAAGCGGTAAACGTCGTTCAATGCCATCCAGTCCAGCCGCGATAATCACCGCCAGACCAAGGTAGGGGTTAACAGCCGGATCAAGAGCGCGATATTCAATCCGAGCAGAGGAGCGTTTTGTTGGCTTATAGACGGGAACGCGCACCAATGCCGAACGGTTGTTGTGCCCCCAGCAGATAAACGAAGGCGCCTCTCCCCCACCCCATAGGCGCTTATACGAGTTCACATGCTGATTGGTGATCGCACAAATCTCTCCCGCATGTTCAAGCAGGCCCGCAATGAAATGACGGCCGGTAACAGAAAGACCGTATTCTCCTGCAGGGTCATAAAAAGCGTTCTCTTCCCCCTCTAAAAGGGAGAAGTGCGTGTGCATGCCCGAGCCAGGATGCTCAATGAAGGGCTTAGGCATGAAAGATGCCACCATGTTTTCACGCAGGGCAACCTCTTCGATCACTGTTCGCGCCGTCATAATGTTGTCGGCTGCTGTGACTGCGTCGACTGCACGCAGATCAACCTCGTTTTGTCCTGGGCCGCCCTCGTGGTGGCTGAACTCGACATTAATACCGAAGTCTTCGAGCATCTGAACCACTCGACGCCGGAAGTCATTGGAGTCTCCACGCGTGACATGGTCAAAGTATCCAGCGTTGTCAACGGGCACCATATGATCAACCGTCAACGGCTGCTGGAAAAGGTAGAACTCAATCTCCGGATGGACCATCACCGTGAAACCCATATCGCGGGCACGTTCGACAGTACGTTCGAGTGCACCACGCGGATCGGAGCGCGCTTGGAGCCCGTCAGGGGTGAAAACATCACAAAACATGCGGGCAACAGCATTGTCACTGTCATGCCAGGGAAGCAACTGGAAGGTTGAGGCATCGGGACGCAGAAGCATATCCGACTCATGGACACGAGTGAGGCCCTCAATAGAGGAGCCATCAAAACCAATCCCCTCTTCGAAGGCTTCCTCAAGTTCACCCGGATCAATCGCCACCGACTTCAAAACACCAGCAACATCTGTGAACCACAGGCGAATAAAGCGGATATTGCGCTCTGCGACCTCTCGCAAAACCTGCTCTTGAAGTCGGTCCATGGCTTACTCCTTGTGATCGTTCATGTGCGAAAGGCCGTGTCTGTCGCATGACGTGCGACAGACACGGCCTTACCCTCAGTCAGTTCTTTGAACCGCCAAAACCCTTCGCAACAGCATCGAGCGCTGCGGTGAGTTCGGTGGGAACAACCCACACCTTCGAAGCGTCGCCCTGAGCAATCTGCGGCAACATCTGCAGATACTGGTAGGACAACAGATCAGGGGTGGGATTGCCGTTATGAATGGCATCGAACACGGTCTGAATCGCCTCGGCTTCACCCTGGGCACGAGTAACCGCAGCCTGAGCGTCACCTTCAGCCGACAGAATCGCAGACTGCTTCTCACCCTCAGCCTTAAGAATCTGAGACTGGCGCACACCCTCAGCAGTCAAGATAGCTGCGCGCTTATCACGCTCCGCACGAAGCTGCTGCTCCATCGCATGCTGGATTGACGGCGGCGGATCAATAGCCTTGAGCTCCACGCGGTTCACGCGGATTCCCCAACGGCCGGTGGCCTCGTCCAGGACGCCACGAAGCTGGGCATTGATATTGTCGCGGCTGGTCAGCGTAGCTTCCAGGTCAAGGGAGCCGATGACATTACGCAAAGTGGTGATCGTCAACTGTTCAATGGCTTGAATGTAGTTGGCGATCTCATAGGTGGCATGCATCGGATCATTGACCTGGTAGTAGATCACCGAGTCAATGGAAACCACAACGTTATCAGCGGTAATCACAGGCTGAGGCGGGAAGCTTGTCACCTGTTCACGTAGATCAACGCGGCTAGCAATACGGTCAAGGAAGGGAACGACCAGATGCAGACCGGCGTACATCACCGAGTGGAACTTACCCAAGCGTTCGATAACGAGTGCGCGCGACTGCGGCACGATCTGAACTGCTCGTACCACGATAATGACGATGAAAAGGACGAAAAGAATGAGGGCAATGAGCCCTACTGTTCCGCCAGCGGTGGCAAGAAACTCCATGCAGCTTTCCTTTCTGTGCAGCAGTGAAGCGAGTCTATGCGCTATGGATAGGGGCATCGACGCATGTTGCATCAGCAGGCGCCGTTTCATTTGCGGTCACTATAGCGGTGGCCCCATCAATCGAAGTGACAGTCACCGCAGTACCAACGGGAAGGCATGCGCCGCTCGCTGTTCGCGCGCTCCAGATCTCTCCGTCAAGACGCACACGACCGTTATCTCCCTCAAGGGCATGTGTGACAACAGCGTTCATTCCAACCAGGCTCATAGCATTGGTGTGAACATTGGGGGTGGACCGTGCAAGGTGAGCCTTTGCCCAAGGTCGGACGAGGAAGAGCAAAAGTAGTGCGACCACAGCGAAGACAGCCACCTGAACAATAAGCGGCGCGCCCAACGCTGATGCAAGCGCTGCACATAATGCTGCCAATGCCAGCATGAGGAAAATGAAGTCAACGGTCAATAACTCGACAATGCCGAGTCCGACCGCGGCGATCGCCCACCACACCCAGCTCATCACAGCCTCCTTCTCGGTCCGCTCTCACAGCGGTTAGAACCTTAATGTTCTGCTCTACAAATAATAGACGACACTATGCGTCGCGCGGAGAATGAGCGTGCCAGCGTCCGTCCACCCGCGATACGGTCAGCGGCAGACCAAAAACTGTCGAGAGGTTAACGCCGGTGAGAACCTCATCAATTGGACCAGCGTAGGCAATCTGCCCATCCTCCATAAGCGCAGCATGAGTAAAGCCCGCTGGGATCTCTTCAATCTGGTGGGTGACCAGGATAAGTTGCGGAGCACGAGGGCCCGAGATAATTTCCGTCAACGCTCCGACAAGTAGCTCACGGGCGCCTAAATCAAGTCCTGCGGTGGGCTCGTCAAGGATAAGAACCTCTGGATCGGTCATCAAAGCGCGCGCGAGAAGGACCCTTTGCCGTTCACCCTCTGACAGGGACGAAAAACGACGATCAGCTAGCTCTCCCACACCGAAAGCGGCAAGCAGATCATGTGCTCGTTGGGTATCGGCATCTTCGTAGTCCTCGTCAAAGGAACGCGTCTGTCCCCAAGCGGCGGTACGCACACAATCCCGAGCTGTCTGTCCAGGAGCAAGACGGGAAGCAACACTTTGAGAACTGAAACCAATAGCAGTCGCCAAGGAACCTGCAGGGTGTTCACTCACCGGGCGCCCCAACACCACGGCCTCGCCCTCGTCAACACTTTCTTTTCCCGAGGCGACCCGCACGAGCGAGGTTTTTCCCGCACCATTAGGGCCCATAATGACCCAGTGCTGGCCAACTTCAGTTGACCACGAAATGTCGTGAAGGATTCGTTGTCCGGAGCGAGTCAGGGAGACTGATTGAAGGTGAAGAACGCTGCTCATAGGAACAGACTAGCCCGCGTTGAGTCGATTAGATATCTCAACGCGAGCTAGTTTCCGAATCCGTCATCACATGTCGTCTACAGACAAGTTCTCACAGGCGACGGGAGAGGGGCGCATCGAACAAGTGTCTTAGATCAGACTCTTGTAGAGCTCAACCGTCTTTTCCCCAATTGCTTCCCACGAGAAAAGCTCTCGCGCCCGAGCCAGACCAGCTGCTCCCATACGCGCAGCCAAATCCTTGTCTTCAAGAACGCGAATGAGACGCTCGGCCATATCAGCCTCGAAGCGTTCAGGATCGATAGGGGTGCCTGTTCCGTCTTGGAGTTGCTCAATTGGAACGAGGAAACCTGTTTCCCCGTCCACAATGACATCGGGAATACCTCCCGTAGCGGTGCCCACCACAGGCAGACCCAAAGCCATCGCCTCAAGGTTCACAATGCCAAGAGGTTCGTAAACCGACGGCGTGATAAAAACATCGGCTGCGTCAAGGATTGCTGCCACCTCTTTTTGTGGGAGCATCTGCGTAATGAGGACAACGCCGGAACGTTCTTCTCTGAGCTTGGCAACGAGGGCATCAACCTCGGCGGCAATCTCTGGAGTGTCCGGGGCTCCCGCGCACAAAACAATCTGAACATCAGCGGGCAGTTGGCGAGCGGCACGAAGGAAGTGGGGTAAACCCTTCTGTCGGGTAATACGCCCAACAAAAACAACGGTCGGACGTGAAGTGTCAATGCCATGCTCGGCACAGACGCGCTTTTGTCGTTCCCGTTCCTCGTCCGTTGAAGGAGCGTGCCACTTTTGCACATCAATGCCATTGTGGATGACGTGAATCTTCTCGGGATCTACCATCGGATAGCTACGAATAATGTCCGCCTTCATACCGTGAGAGACAGCAACGATGGCGGCGGCGGCCTCGTAAGCGGTCTTCTCAACGTAGGAGGACAGGCGGTAGCCGCCTCCAAGCTGTTCTGCCTTCCACGGCCGGAGGGGCTCTAGAGAGTGAGCACTGATGACATGAGGAACATCGTGGAGTAGCGCCGACACATGGCCCGCAAAGTTTGCATACCAAGTGTGGGAGTGGACAAGGTTCGTGCCCTCGGTAGCTGCGGCCATCTCAAGATCCACTGCAAGAGTTCGGAGCGCGGCATTAGCGTTTCTCAAAGATTCTGGCTCACTGAAGCCTGTCACACCAGGCTCAGCTCCATCGGTTCCAGGCAGCCGAGGACCATCAAAAGCCTGGACGCGCAGATCATCAACCAGAGGGCGAAGCACTTTTGCCAATTCGGTGACGTGTACTCCCGCGCCACCGTAGATGTGAGGTGGGTATTCGCGAGTCAGCAGGTCTACGCGCATCAGGGCCTCCTTCAGGATGGGTGTGTGACCAAGCCTAGCGATTTTAAGGCCTCAGTGCGCTCAAACACCTTAGGACGTTGCGACATTGTCATGCGCCATTCTTCCCTTTGCACCGATCGCAAGGCCCTACTCCCGAATCGATTTTGAGTTTTCAGCGGCTAATGTGCTCGCCTTCCAGCCTTCAGAGCCCTAAAGTGTGATCTATGGCGAAGAATTCTGTGCTTGCGATTGTCCTAGCCGGCGGCGAAGGCAAGCGGCTCATGCCGCTCACCGCTGACCGTGCAAAGCCCGCTGTCCCCTTTGGAGGTCACTACCGAATCATTGATTTTGCCCTGTCAAATATTGTCAACTCGGGCTACATGAAAGTCGTTGTGTTGACCCAATACAAGTCGCACTCCCTGGACCGACATGTCACAAAGACGTGGTACATGTCGCCTCTGCTCGGTAACTTCGTCGCACCGGTTCCAGCCCAGCAACGCCGCGGGCCACACTGGTACTTGGGTTCAGCAGACGCGATCTACCAATCCCTGAACATCGTCGAAGATGAATCGCCTGAATACATCGTCATCATCGGTGCTGACAACATTTACCGCATGGACTTTTCACAGATGGTCCAGCACCACATTGACTCTGGACTTCCCTGCACCGTGGCAGGTATTCGCCAGCCCATCGAACTTGCCCCAGCACTTGGCGTCATCGACAGCACGGACGGTGTCGTCGAGAACTTTGTCGAAAAGCCTGCCTCGGCTGAGAACTTGGCCTTGCCCGATGATCCCAGCAAGGTACTGGCATCAATGGGAAACTATGTCTTCAGCACTGAAGCATTGACGGCCGCGCTCAAGGAGGATGCGGCCAACCCTCATTCAAAGCACGATATGGGGGGCAATATTATCCCCTGGTTCGTCGAACGCGGCGAGTGCGGTGTCTACGATTTCCAGGACAATGACGTGCCCGGCTCCACCGATCGAGATCGCGATTACTGGCGTGACGTGGGTACCTTGGATGCCTACTACGACGCCAATATGGATCTCATTTCTGTCCACCCGGTATTCAATCTGTACAACCGGAAGTGGCCGACGATGACGATGATTGACGGGGACCTGCCACCGGCAAAGTTTGTCTATGGCTCGGAACACTCCCGAATGGGTCACGCTGTTGACAGCTTCGTATCCCCCGGAACGATTATCTCTGGCGGCGAGGTCTACCACTCGATCATTTCCCCAGGAACGAATATTCACTCGTGGGCGCAGGTGACGGACTCGGTGGTGATGCACGATGCGCGCATCGGACGCCATGCGATTGTTGCCAAGACGATCCTCGACAAGGGAGTTGTGGTTGAAGAGGGTGCCACCGTGGGTGTGGACCTTGAGTACGACCTCGCCCGCGGCTACACGGTGACCGAGTCCGGCATCACCGTCGTTCCTAAGGGAATGGTTGTGACAAAGTGAGCCAAGGCGTGAGCCTGGTTCTCGTTGTTCCTTCTCGCACGCAGTCCGGGGAGTTCCTCCGTCGTCTCGATAACGCGGGTGTTCTCCCCGGGCTTCGCCCCTACGTTTCCTACGAGGCCACCGCTGAGCTTCCCTCGGTCGATATTGTGTGTCTGCCGCAAGGAACAGACCGTGATGCGCGCCTTGTCACTGAAGCCAACGCTTTCGGTGTTGATGTGCTCACCATCCCTGAGCCTGTGGCCACTGGAGGCGCGGGCCTTGTTGTCACCGATGTTGACTCAACGTTGATCGCCCAAGAGGTCATCGAAGAGATCGCTCACTATGCGGGTACCCGTGATGAGGTTGCCCGCATTACTGAACGTGCGATGAATGGCGAGCTTGATTTTGCTCAATCCCTTCGGGAACGAGTTGCTACGCTTGCCGGTGTTCCCGAACGCGTCTTTGCCGATGTCAGTCGCGCAATTACTGTCACGGTTGGGGCGCGCAACCTCGTTGATGCCGTGCATGCCAACGGCGGAGCTTTCGGGATTGTCTCAGGCGGTTTTGACGAGGTCGTGGCGCCTCTAGCACGGAGCCTTGGCATTGACCACTATTGTGCGAATCGTCTGGAAGTCAAAGACGGCATGCTCACTGGTCGGGTGCTGGGAGATATTGTCACCGCCACCACCAAGGTTGAGATGCTTCATGCGTGGGCAGCGGCCCATGAGGTGCCTATGGAACGAACAGTTGCTATCGGCGATGGCGCCAACGACATTCCCATGATGCGCACTGCAGGTGTAGGCGTCGCCTTTTGTGCGAAACCCGCTGTGCGCGAGCAGATCGACAATCACCTGGCGATTCCTCGCCTTGATGTTCTCAGCGTTCTCACTCAGCCACTGCCGTAGGGTCTTTCAGCAAAGCCTGTCACATGCGCCTCACGACGATAGGTGACTGACCGCCTGTCATGCCTGTGGTGAACGTCCGTCCCACATCTCCCGCATGACACCATCCCAGCCATCACGCCACTGCGGCGCCAGAGTTGCAAGGCCTTTTGGTGTCAACATAGTTGTTTGCGACAGCTCCTCAAGATCTTCAAGATCCCACCAGCGTTGCTCATCGATAACTTCGCGCTCGAGCTCAGTCCACCCCTGATCGGATAACTCCGCCGCATCCGTGTGTACGACGAAGAAATGCTCGTCTTGGCGAGCAGTAACCGAGAGGAACTCAAACTGTGCCCGGCGGTAGAGCACTGGTCCGATCAGTTCCTCCGCACTCACGCGAATACCGGTCTCCTCGAAAAGTTCACGCACTGCACCATCACGGGGGTCCTCCCCCGGTTCAAGTCCCCCACCAATGGTGAACCACCATCGATGCGGCGGATCCTCTCGATCATGGCCGTGAACAAGAAGAATCTGTCCCTTGCCGTTAAACACCACCACGCGAGCGGCATTGCGATGCGGGTAACCATCCTCGTCTGGCACCCAATCTGGGCCCAAGCCCGACATTAAATCCTCACTCCCGCTCGTTGAAGGAAAACCTGGCGGTGCTGCGTAATGTCCTGGAGAACCTGACGGTCATGCTCCACACGCAAAGGATCCGGCCCTAAACGTCGCATAATCTCTTCATCCAACCCCAAGGTGGCGCAACCATTCAGGAACGCTGTCATGGAGTCATGGGAAGGCTTACCGTATTGTTTGGCCCAGGCCTGAGCGCTCTTACGACCACTGCGGGTCGTCACCATCTGCACCTCATTGGGCAGAAGCCATCCGGAAGCAACATAGGTTTGGAGGCCGCGTGCGATCACCTTCGCTTCAGTGGCAGAGGCGCTACGCAAGAAAAGCATCCATACGACGAACATGGGCAGATGGAAGAAGAGGTAGAGGGCAACCCAGGTACCCGGAGAAGACAAGACTGCGGTGGCATTCCAGGCGGCATGGATGGCAACAGCAGCAAGCCACCCCAAAGGAATGAGCAAGAAGCCCGTTGAGCGCTGCGCCATTCGTACAGCCGTCCACCCCGCTGCCAGACCAATCATGGAGGTTGCCATGGGATGAAGGAAGGGGCTCATCACGCCGCGCATGACAAAGAGTATGCCAACGCCCCCAATGCCATCAGACATGGCGCCCTGCATGAAGTACATGATGTTTTCGATGAAAGCGAAAGCTGCGCCTGCAACTGCCGCGTAGTACACGCCATCCAGGATGGAGTTGAGGCGGTGGCGGCGCTTCCACAGAATCAGCACAACCCCCAAGCCTTTGAGGGATTCTTCAACAATCGGGGCAGCAACAATGACAGCCAAGGTTTCAGCCAGGGCTGAATCCCCGGTCGCTAGCTCAACAACGAGGGCAAAAGCCGTATTGATAATACTGGAGAAAAACGTGGCAATGCCGCCACCCCAGATTGCCAAGATCGCCGTCGTTCCCCATGGCTCACGCTCCCAACGGTCAACCGCAGCAAGCACCTGCATAACGACAAGGAAAGGCAAGAAGGCAGCCACAGCAAGGAGGGCCGTTGAAATCACGCCACCTTCAAGGGACATGAACCATAACAGTGCCAACATTGCCAGCAGGCCAAAGACCATGACGAGCACTTCAAAGACACCGGCACGTCGGCGTGGCAGTTGATGCGACCAGTCGGGCGGTTGCACTCCGCTGTACACCGAGATTGTCGGGTGGTTCACTCTTGTTCTCCTGTACGGGTCCATGCCTGCGCCAGACGGTGCCGGGCGTCTTCAAGTAATTCAGGAATAGCTTTGGTTTGAGCGATGATCGGCAAGAAATTCGCGTCCCCCGCCCATCTGGGCACGATGTGTTGATGGAGGTGCGCGGCAATCCCCGCCCCAGCAACTGCCCCCTGATTCATCCCCAGGTTGAAACCGTGGGGTTGAGCGACTGCGCGAGTCACCCGCATCGCTTGAGCAGTCAGTTCTGCCAACTCAACGCGTTCATCCGCGCTGAGCTCCGTATAGTCACTGACATGACGATAGGGACAGACGAGCATGTGCCCTGAGTTGTAGGGGAAAAGATTCATCACCACGAAGCAATGCGTTCCACGGTGGACGATCAGCCCGTCCTCGTCACTGCGCTGCGGAGCAGAACAGAAGGGACATTCTTGCTCTGTACTGTCCACCGGCTTAGATTCACCACGGATATAGGCCATGCGGTAGGGCGTCCAAAAACGAGAAAAGCCATCAGGGACGCCCGTAAGAGTACGCGCGTCCTCAGAACTTGCATCCTGAATGTGAGAAGCGTCAGACGGTGCGCCCTCCGCGTGCGTCATGATGGTTCTCCTTCGCTGGACAGTCCCTTTCAGACCTCAGGGAAGCGCCGCTGGGGCGCTTCCCCACGACCTTACTCCTCAGAGGCGGTCTTCGGCAGGCCTTCAACCTCGTCAGAGTTCACACGCTGTTCAATATGGGCCACGATCGCAGCCACAGCGTCAGCAACCGGCACACCATTAGTCTGCGAGCCGTCACGGAAACGGAAGGAAACGGCACCAGCCTCAGCGTCCTCACCGCCGGCAATCAGGGTGAAAGGAACCTTTTCCTTCGAGGCATTACGGATCTTCTTACCGAAACGATCGTCAGAGAGGTCAACCTCGACGCGCACCCCCTGGGCACGCAACTGAGCGGCCACCTCGTTAACGTAGTCGTAGAAAGCCTCAGCCACGGGCACGAGTTTGACCTGCACGGGTGAGAGCCATGCGGGGAACGCGCCCGCGTAGTGCTCAATGAGCACGCCAATGAAGCGCTCAATAGAACCAAACTTCGCCGAGTGGATCATCACCGGCTGCTGGTGGGTACCATCGGGGGCGGTGTACTCCAAGCCAAATCGTGCAGGCTGGTTGAAGTCATATTGGATGGTCGACATCTGCCAGGTGCGACCAATTGCGTCCTTCGCCTGGATGGAGATCTTCGGCCCGTAGAAAGCCGCGCCACCCGGGTCAGGCACGCAGGTCAGGCCGGTTTCCTCAGCGCATTGCTCAAGGATTCGGGTTGCTTCCTCCCACTGCTCGTCCGTGCCGATGAACTTATCCTTCTTCTTGCCGTCGGTGTCGCGGGTGGACAGTTCCAGGTAGAAGTCATCCATACCGAAATCGCGCAGCAGAGTGAGGATAAAGTTCAGCAGGTGCTTGATTTCATCGGCAGCCTGTTCTGGCATGACATAGGAGTGCGAATCATCCTGGGTGATGGAGCGCACGCGGGTCAGCCCCTGGAGCACGCCCGACTTCTCATTGCGGTAGACCGTGCCAAACTCGAACAGACGCAGAGGCAGCTCACGGTAGGAGCGTCCGCGACTGCGGAAGATGAGGTTGTGCATCGGACAGTTCATGGCCTTGAGGTAGTAGAGCTGGCCATCATCATCCATCGGAGGGAACATGCCGTCGGCGTAGTAGGGCAGGTGACCCGAGGTGTGGAAGAGGTCTTCCTTAGAAATATGGGGGGTGCCCACGTAGAGGAAGCCGTTGTCAATGTGTGCCTGACGGACGTAGTCCTCCATGACGCGCTTGAGGATGCCGCCCTTGGGGTGGAAGACGGGCAGGCCCGCGCCCAGTTCCTCAGGGAAAGAAAAAAGATCCAGTTCGGCACCGAGACGTCGGTGGTCGCGACGTTCTGCCTCTTTAATCCGCTCTTGGTAGGCCTGGAGGTCCTCCTTCGAGGCCCACGCGGTGCCGTAGATGCGTTGGAGCGGGTCGTTGGCCTGATCGCCCTTCCAGTATGCCGAGGACGCCTTCGTCAGACAGAAGCCCTGACCGATCAGACGCGTGTTGGGCAGGTGGGGGCCGCGGCACAGGTCAGTCCAAATCACCTGATCGTCGCGCCCGACATTGTCGTACATGGTGAGTTCGCCGGCACCCACCTCAACGGAGGCCCCATCGGCACCTGATCCCTTCGTCTGAACGAGCTCAAGCTTGTAGGGCTGGTCAGCGAGTTCAACAGCGGCCTCGTCTTCGGTGATGACGCGACGCTGGAAGCGTTGGCCTTCTTTGACAATACGCTTCATGCGCTTTTCCAGGTCACGCATGAGTTCAGGAGTAACGGCGTCGATATTGCCAAAGTCGTAGTAGAAACCGTCGGTAATGAAAGGACCAATACCAAGATTTACGTCAGGGAACACCTGTTGAACGGCCTGAGCGAGGACATGCGTGGTGGAGTGACGCAGGATATCCAGGCCTGCGGGGGAATCAATGGTGATGGCCTCGACGGTGGCGCCTGCGGGAAGTTCGCTGTAGAGGTCACGAGGCTCGCCGTTGATATGGAGGGCGATAACCTCCTTGCGGTCGGCGTACCAGGTGGTGCCTGTTGTGCCTGCCTCGATGCTGTGGTTGACACCGTCGATAATGACGTCAATAGAAGGCACCTTACACTCCTCGTGAGTTGCGAAATACACTAACCGCACCATTCTACCTCGTGAGACTATGCCCCTTAATTCACGGCAATCATCCCATGCGTGGATATGGCCACAGGAATGTGACGGCGGCCTTTCAGGAGCGGATTGCCCGCTTCAACCGCAGTGCAGCCCGTAGTGCCTTGTACAGCGTCGGCTTAAGCGGCATATCCCACGCGCCGGGCACGTCCGTGTAGTGCTGAGCGTAGCGTTTCTTGTACTTACCCACGCGGAAAAGCTGCGGGATGCGAGGAGAGTGCGCCCCCATCAGATCAAGCCCCCCACTGATCCCTTCTTCTGCAAGGATCACGGCCACACCAAAATCAAGGGCGTCTGGACCCAAAACGTGACGAGCTTGGGCGCTGGAAGCACCATAGAAGGCTACTGCTTGCTTATCGTAGACAAGAACGAGGTCCCAGCAGACAAGCTCACGTTCCTCCCCTACCCTGACGCCAAAAAGACGCGCATGCTCGGGGCCGAGGGAGGACAGCATGGAGGTGTAGTACTCCATGGGGTGAGGTGAGAATCCATCGCGCTTTGCTGTCTCTACCAAAATGGCGTAATACTCGGCAAAATCTGCGCTGGAAAGCCCGGTCTCTTCGACGATGACGCCACCGCCCTCGTCCATCTTTTTCTTCGCACGACGAACCGCGCGACGGCCCTCTGTGGTCATTGATTCAAGAACAGAGTTCTCGGAGCCGCCGGAGGTGTCAATGACGACCGTACGATCGTAGGTAATGATCTGGAGAACGTCTTCGAGGTCCTCAGCGCTGTATGTGGCGTGGAGGCGAATAAACGCCACCGAACGGTCACGTTTCTTTACCTCGGCGGCAAGATCAGCGCGGAAGGCCGCCTCGCGTTCAGGAGTGGCTTCTTTGAGCCAGACCGGCCCATGCTTGGCCCATAGGTAGGTCACGCCACGCAAGCTATGGGCATAGAGACTGATAACGGCGCACCGTTTATCGCCTTCGAACCATTCAAAACGTCCCCAATGACGATTGCCTCGGGTTGTCTCGAAGGCTTCCCATGGGGCCGACTGCTCAATGGGAAGCGGAGCAACACCCGCAGCACCAATACGCATGCCTTCCGCGTCAATGGCGACTAAGCGCGTCGCGGTAGCGTCAGACTGAGGTGAGGTCGTCATGGCCGTCAAGCTCCTCTGTGATTATGCGCGTTTGCATGTACTGCAGGATGGGTGAACTGTGTGGGCAGCCCTAGAAGGACTGATCGGTGGGTTCAGGGTAGTACCTGGCGAACTTCCGGTGCTGATTCAGCTTCTGCAGAGCAATAATCACTCGGCGCTTCAAATCCGATTCCACCTGATATTCCAGAGGGCTAAAGGCATCGCCACGAGCAATAATTTTCTCCACACGGGTCCGCAAAGCATCGTCCCGGATGTAACGCAGCAGCAGGGAGTTCGGAACAAGCGTGTAGAGGACTTCTGCTCGGGCCTCTAAACGAGGACATTCCTTCGCGTCAATCAGGTCCTCAACCATAACAGTCATAGGGTTAGCGCGAGCGGCTGTCATGTACCAGTTATTCCGCCCAATGCGAGGGTTCACCTCAAAAAAGAGCGCACGACCGTTACGCGGATCAATCTTGATGTCAAAGTTTGCGAAACCTCGATAGTCCGTCGCTTCGAGGATGCGACGAGCATCCTCCCAGAGTTCTTCGAAAGGCTCTGTCACCATCGCAACAGGATTTCCGATCAGTGTCGGGTCGTGGTCTTCCAAGAGAACTCGTGCCGATCCAATCAGCGTCATCTCTCCGCGAGAATCCACATAGGCGGTGATTGAACGCATGTAGGTATTGTCACCAGGAATGAGTTCTTGGACGAGGAAAGTGTCAGCGAATCCTGCGCCTATGAGGGTTTGCCACAAGGACTCTAATTCCGTGGCTGACTCGATGAACCAGATCTTACGCTTGCCCTCGAAGGTCAAGGAATCGTAGGCGTCGCCTCGAGCAGCTTTCGCCACCACTGGAAAGGCAAAGGGGATTTCCGGTGCCTGCCACTGCGACAGTGTTGCCTGCGAGAAATCGACCTCAAGCGTGCTCGGCGTTGCAATATTCAACTCGCTGCAAATTCGGGCAAAGGAGGCCTTATCCGTGACAGCATCGACAACATCGGCCGTAGGAAACGGCAGCGCGTAATGGGTGGCCAGTACCTCATAGTTGCGGGCGATAAAGGACGAGAACAGATCATGGTTTGCCATGAGCACGCGCTCACGCCCAGGGTGGGCGGAGGCAATACCAATGAGGACGGCGAGCAATTCCTCGTCCCCAATACGCGGGGGAATCGTCTCGACGTCAAAAAAGACAGAGCGCTTAATGGCTTCCGTTGGAGCTGAGGCCACCACGATACAGCGGCAGCCATAAGCCTCATGGAAGGACCGACCAATACCGTAGACGCCGGTATCCCCACCAATAATCACGGGAAGCAGGGAGTGTCGGCTCGTATCGGTCATTCGGTTGCGCTCCTTCCAGGCGTCCTCCAAACAGAAGTACCACCTTGAGATTAGCCTGTCCCTCCCCACTGTGCAGGGAAAACAGTGAACATGACCCAAGCTGTGGGATAAAACAAAAAGGCGGCACATCTGTGCCGCCTGGAGTGGTGGGCGATACTGGGATCGAACCAGTGACCTCTTCCGTGTGAAGGAAGCGCGCTACCACTACGCCAATCGCCCGAGGTGGGTACGGGATTCGAACCCGTGTATACGGCTTTGCAGGCCGCTGCCTCGCCTCTCGGCCAACCCACCGAACATCCCACCGTTCGTCGGAGAGTTTCCGAGGGGGACCGAGCGGATGACGGGACTCGAACCCGCGACCCTCACCTTGGCAAGGTGATGCTCTACCAACTGAGCCACATCCGCGTGTTATCGCTCGCGCGACTGGGGATAACCCCACGTGTTACCTGTATTCAAGTAACAACGAGTGGGCGATACTGGGTTCGAACCAGTGACCTCTTCCGTGTCAGGGAAGCGCGCTACCGCTGCGCCAATCGCCCGAGCGGATGACGGGACTCGAACCCGCGACCCTCACCTTGGCAAGGTGATGCTCTACCAACTGAGCCACATCCGCGTGTACACCGTCAGGATTTCTCATCCCGCCGTGCAACGAGTAGAACTCTAACAACTTCTGAGCCCGCATGCAAAATCAGCACCCAAAAGGAGGTTTTAGCTTTGATCCCAACGGAAATCTGAGCATTCACCACCAACACAGCAAACGTGAGGTGCACAACACCCCAGGAGATATAAAGCGTGTAGGCACCTTGACTCTCGCCCTCTACACGCAGCTTTTCTACGCACAACGGCGCGCCTGAATAGCACCACCACACCGGACACTTAACCTGATGGAGTGAGCGATACACCCATTCCGGAGGAATTCACCACCGCACTCCTCAGCCTGCGTGACACACCACGCTCACCCGAACTCGTTCTCCAAGAGATTCCCCCACCGCGCCAGCTTGCACCCTGGAGCGCTGGCCTGTCGCTACACACCCGCAAGGAAGGTCACCAAAACCCCCTTGCTACTGGTCGTTTCGTCGTGCTTTACGATCCCGACGGGCAAATCGGATGGAACGGCTCCTTTAGGATCGTCGCTCAGTTACGCACTCAAATAGATGCAGAGATGAGCACCGACCCGTTACTGTGCGAAGCCCTGTGGAATTGGGCGCACGATTGCCTAGACGACGCTGGGGCTGGGTACCATGACCTCACGGGAACTGTCACTAAAGAGATGTCAGAGTCATTCGGGGGACTTCAACTCACAGACTCAGCCCTCTATGTTGAACTACGGGCCTCATGGACCCCGTCCACCCCCTATCTGGGTGAGCACCTGAGTGCATGGATGGAACTCGTCTGCCGGACTTCCGGGGTCACCCCAACCCGCCACCTCGAACATATCTGAACCTGAATGCGTATCACTAATAGCAATGGTCTTCCCACGGGAGACTCCGACTCTCCTGTGCTCTTGGCAAGCCCTCGTCACGGAGTGCCTGCCATTATCGACACGCCCTCTGCAGCACACGCAGCAATCGAGTCACTCCGGCAGGGCGCAACCCCCATTGCCACCGATGTTGAACGCGCCCACGGATTCCGCTACGGCGCAGACCCTTATCTGGTGCAGATTCGACGCGAAGACGTCGGTACTTTCCTCTTCGATCCCGTTGCAGTACCTGACCTGAGTGCCCTCATCACCGACCGCGCCACCACATGGATCCTGCACGATGCTGAGCAAGACCTGCACAACCTGCGCCAAGTTGGTTTAAAACCGTACACTCTCTTTGACACGATGGTTGCCGCCCGACTCATCGGCGCACAGCGTTTCGGCCTCGCTGCCGTCACCGAACAATTCTTAGGACTTTCCCTCGCCAAAGATCACCAAGCCTCAGACTGGTCAGTGCGTCCCCTCCCCACTGGCTGGCTGCGGTATGCGGCTCTTGATGTTGAAGTTCTAACTGAGCTCTACAGAAAACTCGCAACTCGCCTCCACGACCTTGACCGCTGGGAATGGGCTGAGGAAGAATTCGCTGACATACTTCAGCGACCCCGACCAGAAATGAAGCCCGATAGGTGGCGCAAGGTACCTGGCAAAGGTGCGCTGAAATCCCGTCGTAACCTCGCGGTGCTCCGGGAGTTATGGCTCACACGAGAGACAATCGCAGAAGAGATCAACATCGATCCCAACCGTCTCGTGCGAAACTCCGCACTCATCCGAGCTGCCTCAATGCCCCCACGGAATCGCCGCACTCTTTTGAGCATTCAGGACTTTCGTTCACCTCTTGCTCGGGAGTATTCCGATCAGTGGATGCGCGCGATTCACCGAGCACGCTTCGCCAGCGAAGAGGAACTCCCGCTGCGAGGAACATCGCGCCCACAGGCGGGAATCCCCGAAATTCGCTACTGGGCACGCCAAGACCCTGATGCCTTTGCACGCCTCCAAAAGGTTCGCGCTGCTGTCAGTGAGTTAGCTGCATCCCTCGACATTGCTCCCGAAGTCCTCCTTGAGCCCAAAGTGCAGCGTTATCTGTGCTGGGCGCCCCTTGAACGAGGTAGGACGACCGGAGATGAGATCGAGGAACGACTCGTCCACAGTGGGGCAAGAAAATGGCAACGCACACTCTGTATCAATGCTCTCATTGGCGCACTGACCAGCTAGAAACCTCAGCTTGTTGAGGCGCAAGCCTCCCTCACCTTTGACGCAATGCCGTCGGCGTCGAGGCCGAGCGTCGCCTTCAAGCTCACACGCGAAGCATGCGGCAGGAAGGAACGTGGAATACCGCAGCTCACCATAGGAACGGGCGACAGAGCAAGGGCATCACGTAGTGCTGAACCAAAACCTCCATCAACAAGTCCGTCCTCAACCGTGACAACGAGATCCGCTTCCTTGCTCATTTCCACGAGGACGGGATTGACGGGGAAAAGCCAGCGCGGATCAACCACACGCATTCTGATGCCCTCATCGGAAAGACGCTGAGCTGCCGTCAACGCATCGGGAACGAGCGCACCGGTAGCGACACACAGCACGCGCTTCCCCCCTGTCTGCCTCAAGGCATCGTCTAGATGAGCGTCACGATCAGATTCTCCCTCAGGGAAAGTGTCGAAGAGAACATCCACTCCCCCAACGCTACGCACTGCCTTCATCGGCTCGGGCATATCGCCCTTCCGATAGCGCACCACGGTGGGAGCATCATCCACTGCAATCGCCTCGCGCAGGCAGGCACGCAGGTTTGCCTCGTCACGAGGGGCAGCCAAGCGCAGCCCTGGCACCATCGACAGCATGGCGATATCCCACATGCCATTGTGGGACGCCCCGTCATCGCCGGTCAGACCGGCACGGTCAAGAACAAAAGTCACGCCCGCCTTATGGAGAGCCACGTCCATAAGCACCTGGTCAAAAGCGCGATTTAGGAAGGTCGCATACACGGCGAACACCGGGTGAGCTCCTTCAAAAGCCATGCCTGCAGCAGCAGCCACCGCGTGCTGCTCAGCGATCCCCACATCAATGACACGATCGGGGAACTCTTCTGACATCGGCCCCAGGCCAACGGGAAGCATCATCGCAGCCGTCACACCAACGACGCGCGGATTCTCACGCGCGATCTGGCACATCTCGTCTGCAAAAACACTGGTCCACCCAAAACGGGCGGGGGCAACAGGCAATCCTGTTTCGGGATGGATTTGCCCGACGGCGTGGAAACGGTCGGCAATGTCCTCTTCAGCGGGAGTGTATCCTCGGCCTTTCTGCGTGTGCACATGCACAAGGACAGGCTGATTGAGTCCTTTGGCCCGACTAAAAATATTCTCCAGTGCGGCGACATCATGCCCGTCCACGGGACCGAGATACTTCAATCCAAGATCCTCGAACATCACCTGAGGAATCAAAGCATCCTTCAAACCTGCCTTCAGTCCATGAAGGGCATCGTATGCTGCACGCCCCGGTTCACCGAGGCCAAGAAGGGCGCGCTTACCCCATGCGAGAGTGCGTTCATAGCCTTCTGAGGTACGCAACGTGTCCAAGTGGTGGGCGACGCCACCAATCGTGGGCGCGTAAGAACGACCGTTGTCGTTAATGACAATTAAGACGCGGCGTTCCTTAGATGCGGCGATATTATTGAGTGCTTCCCATGCCATGCCGCCGGTTAATGCTCCATCACCGATGACAGCTACTGTCCATGTGGTATCCCCCTGGCGCTCCTTTTCGCGGGAAATCCCGTCAGCCCACGATAAGGATGAGGATGCGTGGGAGTTTTCGAGGACGTCATGGTCTGATTCAGCGCGAGAGGGGTAGCCTGAGAGTCCACCTTCTTGGCGGAGCTGAGAAAAATCGTGGCGGCCAGTAAGAAGCTTATGAACATACGACTGGTGGCCGGTATCGAAGATGAGGGTGTCTTCAGGTGAGTCGAATACGCGGTGGAGGGCGATTGTCAGTTCGACAACCCCCAAATTAGGACCGAGGTGTCCACCAGTGCGAGAAACCGAGGTTATCAAGTGGCGGCGAATCTCTATCGCCAAGCGCTTGAGCTGAGGCACCTGAAGACTCTTCAACTCAGCGGGGTGTTGGATGCCCGCTAAAAGAGCGGGCACTGCGTGAAGTCCACTTTCAACCATGAGCACGATTCTAGAGGGCCAAGGCCACATTAGCGCTATCCACGACGAAGCTCGCCATCAAGATGTGCCCGCAACACCATGGAGATCTCCCTTACACAGCCGCCAAGCATTAGCATGGATGAAGAGGTTTGCCCTTTCTACCGCACCCTTTGGAAAAGAGGTTCCCGCTCATGGCTCCGGTCGTTGCTCCCTATGGTGAATGGACTTCTCCTGTCACTGTTGACTCCTTTACGGCACGTTCCGTGACCCTCGCACAGGTGCGTGTCGACGGACCGGACACCTACTGGGTTGAAGGCCACGCGAAGGACAACGGACGTAACGTGCTGCTCCGACGTGACGCCCTGGGGCAGACTGCAGAGGTCTTGCCCATGATTGATGGCATCCGCCTTCCTGATGTCCGCACCCGCGTCCATGAGTATGGCGGTCGAGCCTACGCTGTGATCAATGGAATTATCGTCTTTTCTGACGGCTTTGACGGCCGAGTCTACCGCTACGATACGGATGTCTCCGGAGGCCTCCTGCGTCCTCTGACACCGCTTGATAACCGTCGCTATGGTGATTTTGAATGGGATGACACTCGGGGACTGATCTACGCCGTATGCGAAGATCATTCTGTCGGTGAGGAACCAACGAACAGCATGGTTGCCATTCCCCTTGATGGGTCAGCAAGCCGAGATGCCTCTCATATCCTGACCGTTTTTGAGGGGACAGATTTTGTCTCTGCCCCAACGCTTTCTCCCGACGGCTCCAAGCTCGCGTGGATTACATGGAACCACCCCCACATGCCGTGGACACAATCAGCATTGCATGTGGGATTGCTTGGACCCAACGCCGAGATCCTCCAGCACGTCAATGTCATTGATCGCGAGGACGTGTGTGTCTACGAACCTCGGTGGACCCTTGACGGGGATCTCATCCACGTTGATGATTCCTCCGGTTGGGCGAATCTTTACCGCACCGAGGGGTTCACCTCCGCGCACGATGAGGAATCCGATTGGGTGACACGCCTTCGCACGCGTCCTCTACGTCCAGGGCCTCGCGCTTTTTCTCACCCCCACTGGGCTCTAGGTCTGCACTCTTTCGATAATTTCGATCACGAGCAACTGATTTGCTCCTGGGCTGAAAACCACACATGGCACCTGGGAACTGTCAGACTCGACAATGGCCTCACCGAAGAATGGCCAACAGGCTGGTGGCCTATCGGGAACGTCGCTTCTACCGACGAACGCGTGGTGTTCCTCGCTGACTCGGCGACTCACGCGCCTGCAATTGTTGAAGTGAAGAACGGCATCACTCAGGTTATTCGCCCCTCTTCAGAGGCAGAAATCAATCCAGCGCTGGTATCTCGCGCACAGATTATTAGCTGGGATACTCGCGACGGCGAAAAATCTCACGGCTTCTACTACCCTCCGGTGAATCCCGAGTTTGTTGCCCCTGAAGGCGAACTCCCGCCCCTCATTGTCAATGTCCACGGAGGGCCAACAACCGCTGCACGCCCCGGCCTGTCAGTCCCCCTGCAGTACTGGACAAGTCGAGGCTTTGCCGTGCTTGACGTCAACTACCGAGGCTCCACGGGCGCCGGACGGCAGTATCGTGAACGGCTCAACGGAAACTGGGGCATTATCGATGTCACCGACTGCGCCGATGGTGCCCTGTATCTCATCGGACAAGGATTAGTTGACCCGGCCCGCGTTGCGATTCGAGGTGGCTCAGCGGGCGGATTCACTACCTTAGCGGCCCTCGCATCGACAGATGTCTTTACCGCCGGAGTCTCCCGCTATGGCATCGCTGATTTGCGCCTCCTTGCCCAAGAGACGCATAAGTTTGAATCGCGATACGCCTACCGCCTTGTAGGCTCTGATGATCTTTCTGATCCTGTGTGGGAGGAACGCTCCCCTCTGTCGCATGTTGATCGCATTACCGCCCCGCTCTTGCTTCTCCAAGGTGAAAAGGACCGCGTGGTTCCACCCTCTCAAGCAAAAGCAATGCGTGATGCGCTCGCACGCAACGGCCGCGCTGTTGGTACAGTGATCTTCCCTGATGAAGGTCACGGTTTCACCAAGGCGCCCAATATTCAGGTGTCGTGGGCGGCTGAACTTGGTTTCTATGGGCAGGTCTGGAAACTCGCGACTGATGGCGGGATGGATGTCGAGATCGTCAATCTTTGAGGACGACTAGCTGACATCTCTGTTCACCTACGCTGAGGGGGAACGCCACGAGCGTTCCCCCTCAGTTTTTATCCTGCCTAGCCGCGCAGGCACAGCATTGGGGCCGCATTTCCAAAAGGATACGCGGCCCCAATGCTTTCTGAGTGTCTATTTCACTGCCGGTAGAGCAGCGAGTTGACTCGCCTGCTAGATGTTCTCATTCGCTCGGCTTCGCCTGACGAAGAACACTCCAGCTCCTGCGAAGATCAGGGCGAGCACGACAACTCCGCTGGCCCAACCAGTCAGTGCGAGCTTCGATGAGGTCCCGGGTGCAGAAGTCGAGGAATTACTCGACGGCTGACCTGTCTGACCCTTGTCCGTGTCAGGTGTTGCGCCTACGCCCTTATCGGTGCTCTGTGTTTTGTCACTGCCCGAGGTGTTGGGGGTTTGACCAGGAGCGGTGTCCTGCTTGGTGTTCCCTGAGCCTGTACTGCCGGGATTAGTGCCGATACCTCCCTGGTTGTTACCAGCGTTGCCATGGCTGTTACCGCCCTGGCTATTCCCGGCACTGTCTTGCCCTGTACCGCCCTGGTTGTTACCAGCGTTCCCCTGGTTGTTACCGGCGTTATCCTGTCCGGTGCCCCCCTGGTTATTGCCAGCGTTCCCCCCTGGCTTCTGGGCAACCGTCACGGGAATACGCGCGGCAAGAACATCGCCTTCCTTCAACACGAGGGCGTGTTCTCCGGCGGGGACATTCTCAGGGATCGTGCCTTCAAAGGTGAGAGTGCCTTCCTCATTACTGGTCGCACTTCCGAGCTGAATAGGGTCGGAATGCAATTCGACGCTGTAGGTTGTCGTCGGTTTCAGACCCTTCACAGTAAAACGCACTGCTTGCCCTGCGGCGAATGGGGCACTCTCATCCACCTCAAGTGTGGGCAACGCGGGCGCGGGGTCGGTCGGCGCTGGATCAGTCGGTGCAGGATCAGTTGGTGCAGGCACGATCGGCTTTTCTGCCTTTGTGCGGGTCTCAACTGTTGCAGCCTCGGAGCGGTTACCCGCGTAGTCAATAGCGGTCACGGTGAAGGAGTAGGCCGTATCCGCGGCCAGCTCGTCAACCGTTGCTGTGAATTCGCTGGTGGTGAGTGTCCGTTCTGCGCCGGTTACCTCGTAGTGCTGAACGCCCTGTTCATCCGTTGCGGCATTCCAGGTAAGAACAATGCTGCTGGTAGCCGGATCAGCGACGAGGTTTGTCACTGCACTTGGAGGGGTGGAATCCTGTGCAAGCTTGTCCAGGGCCTCCTTCAATGCGGTCGCAGCCGTTTGAGCGTCCTCAGAGGTGAGCTCTTCAGAGGCGATCGCCAGAACAGCATCAGCGCGAGCCTCCTCAATCGCAGCAAGAGATTCGGGAGTATGAATCTTCGGGTCAAGGGTCGTCCCAGCCAAACGCTCAAGCTGAGTCTGAATGGGGGCGCGGTCAACGCCAGGCGCGACAATCTCAAAGAAGTCGAGTTCGATCTTGTGGCGTGCACCCGTTGGCATCACCGTAACCGTGTGGGTTCCGACCTCAAGGCCCGTAAACTCCACGAGCTTTTGCCGATGCAGATCATGGGCGCTGCTACTCGATACGGTTTGACAATTATCCTCACTCAGGCAGACCTTCACGTCTGCAAGGGTGTTATTCGGGTGGTTGTTGACATTGCCGTAGACGGCAACGCTACTGCCGGTGAACTCGAGTGTTGCACGAGCATCTGCGCCTCGCGAGTAATGCAAGGTCCGCTTGAAGTTCCGATCGTCACGGTTCCACGTATCCCACGAGCCGGTGTAGTGCACCGCAGGATCAGCGTCATCAACCTGTCGCGTCACCTCCTGCGCTGTCAGGATCAGCACATCGAAGGTTGCTTTCACCGAAGGATCATCAGCCAGGGCAACCGTGATAGTTACTGCCCCTTCTGGAGCCTTTGCTGTCACAACACCGTTCTCGACGGTGGCTACCTCGGGATCCGACGAGCTCCACGCAAGTGCGGGTACGTTTCCATCGGTCATACGGCCGTCACGAAGGTGGGCACGCAGGGTAAGGGTGCCGCCTTCAGCGCCGATGACGCTCGCACCAGTGACTGATTCGAGGTAGAGTGCGCGGGTGCCGCTTACGATGTAAGTCTTTCCCTCTTCGGTTGGGAACGTAATGTGAGTATCATCGAGTACCGTGCTTTGGACCTCGGCCCCCTCAGAATCGCGAACGATTGCGCCTCGGGCTCCTGGCAGTGCCAGTGTCGCCTGAGTGCCAGAGCCTGAGTTCAGGCGAACTTCAGTAACGGCCCCCTTGTTCCACTCGAGATCAACTGTGAAGTCGCCACGAGCGCGTAATCCGCTGGCAGTGCCGTTCTGCCAGGCCTGCGGTAGTGCGGGAAGGACGTTGATGTAGTTCGGGTGCGCGTTCTTTTCGAGATCGATATAGGTCGAGTTTGACTGCAGCAGCATCTCGTTGACTGCTGAGGTGTACCCGAAGTTTCCATCAATCTGGAAGGGCGGGTGCGAATCAAAAAGATTCGGGTAGATGCCGTTGGCAAAGAGCGAGCGAATAATGCGGTGTGCACGGTTGCCGTCTCCGGTGCGTGTCCAGGAGTTGATGCGCTGCGCGATACCCCAGCCGGTTGCCTGGTCGGTGCGACGATCCAATGAGATCTTCGCTGCGTTCATGTAGTCAGGGTTATCCACGGTAATGAGATCACCGGGGAACAGGCCAAGCATGTGAGAGATGTGGCGGTGCGCCGTCTGATAACCGTTCCCGATGGGGCGCCCATCCTCCCACTTACCCAGTTCGCCTTCGTCGTACCATTCCTTGATCTGCCCAGAGTCACCAACGACCACTGGCTTGAGGAGGGACAGTGCACATGACCAGGAGCGATTCGCGTCAGGGTCAACGAATGCGCCATGAGCTTGCCAATTGCGACGCCAGTTGGCCGTGGAGCAGTTTTCAGTATTGCCGATCCGCGAGTCATCAACTTTCAGCACCGAGGCAGAATGGATAGTGTCGGTAAGCAACTGCCAGATAATCATCTGCTCGTAGGTGTTGCCGTCGGTAATCGGTCCATGCTCGGGAGAGTAGGCAGGCGAGGATGCGAGACGGTCAACGCCGTAGACATCGGTGGTGGGATGAAGGAAAACGTTGATGTAGAAGTCGCTTTGTTCCTTCAACAAGGGGTAGATCCGCTCACGCAGTAGCTCCTCATCCAGAGAGTACTCGTAAGCCTCGTAGACGTTCTGGAGAATCCAAGGGATCGAGGCGGGAGACCAGCCCCAACTGAACTGGTGTCCAGGTGCGGTCCATCCATATGGCGTGGTTTCTGTGTGTGCAGAAAAGCCCGATCCTGGGGTTCCATCTGTTCCCATGTAGACCTGTGCGGTCTTGCGGCCGGGAGCAACCAGTCCTTCGACGTAGCGGATGAGAGGGTCGGCTGATTCGGAAAGGTTGGCGCTATAGGTGGGCCAGTAGTTCATCTGCAGGTTGACGTTGAGGTGATAGTCGGCCTTCCACGCGTTTTCAGGTCCTGTGTCATTGGAACGCCGCGCCCACACGCCCTGGAGATTCGCAGGGAGCTGGGAGTTGTCACGCGAGGAACCGACAGTGAGGTAGCGCCCGTACTGGTAGAGGAGCACTTCCAAAGTGCGCTCTTGTGCTGCAGTTGCTCGACCTGACTTGTATGTCTCAAGCAGAGCATCGGTAGCCAGGGAGTTATCCCATCCTCCAAGGGACAAGGCAACTCGGTCCATTAAGCCACTGTGGTCGGTCACATGGGCGCTTTTAACAGCATCCCATCCGGCCTCGGCAGCATCGTTGACCCGCTTTTGAATAAGGGCGTCGAGGTCTTCGGCACTCGTGCCGTTGCGGTAGGTCGGGTAGGTGTAGGCGAAATCAGTACCCGCAGCGAGGTAAAGGGTGGCGCTCCGCGCATTATCAATCCTGACAGCCTTGTCTTGTGCACTGATGCTTCCCCCATCGGTGACGACCGTCAGCTTCGAGTTGTACTTGAGGCCATTGGAATGGAGGGCCCCTTTAACGGTTAGGGTATTGCCGTTAAACTCCGTTGTTTCGCCGTTTCGGCTGGCATTGTGCTTTGTCGGAAGTGACACTGTCGCATCGAGGCCTTCTCCCCCGTCAGCGCTCAGGCGAATGACAAGCACATTGTGAGGATGTGAGGCGAGCATTTCACGGGTGTAGTTCACGCCGTCTTTAGTGAAGCTTACTGATGCCACGCCGGTGCGTAGGTTCAGGTCACGCCTGTAGTTTTCAACGGAGGGGTTGCGACCGAAACCGTAATCGATGAAAAGGTCAGCGAGGGCCTGGTAAGCACCTTGCTCAATATTGCGGTCGAAGGCGCCGATGAGCTTCTGTTGTGCGAGGCGTGCAGCGGCAGGGGCGTCGCCTTCCTCAAACAGTCGCTGCACGTCACGTAGGGTTTGGCCATTGGCACCATGAGCAACAGAGTTTCCTCCGTCGTAAGATCCCTTGCTACCTGGCCCTCCTGTCCAGAGAGTCTTTTCGTTGATGACAATGTGCTCCCGTGAGATCTCACCGTAAATGGTGCCGCCGAGATCGCCGTTACCGATGGGGAGCGTGGCCTGCTGCCAAACATTGTCCTGGGCAGGAATGCCCTCGGATTTCAACTGTGTGGCAGAGGCCGGTTGCCCGTACCACAGCAGTGGGTCGTTGCCGTTCTGCGTACCGCTGCCTGGTTCGGCGTGCGCGATGGACGCGCCAGCCACAACAAGGGCTGCAACCGCAAGAAATGCTGCAGATCCGTTGACTATTCGCATAGGGGCTCACTTCCTCGTGATTACCTCGTATGTGTTTCTTTTGGGGAGAACTCAGCGACGAGCCCTCAGCGTTAACGTTAACGAATCTGTCCATCTGGTCACAAACTCGGCACATGCTCATAGAGGCATATGCACAAACGTTCATCGGATACACAGCATTATTCCAGGTAGCATGACATTTTATTTCTTAGCAATCCTGGGTGTTAACTCTACCATTCCGGTAGAAAATCCCCTGTCCTTCCCCAACAAATCGACCGTCCCTGAAGGGGAGAAGGCCCCTAGAGCACAAGCTCTAGGGGCCTTAAAATCTCCGAGCGCCTTCTTACTGAGCGGCAAGCTGACGCAGGACATACTGCAGGATGCCACCGTTGCGGTAGTAGTCGGCTTCACCAGGGGTATCAATGCGCACAACCGCATCGAATTCGATGGGAGCTTTCCCTTCCGCCACTGCCACCACGCGGACAGTCTTTGGGGTTACTCCCTCATTGAGAGCTTCAATGCCGGTGATCTCAATGACTTCTTCACCGGTCAGCCCCAGGGAATTGCGGTCCTCCCCTGCCGGGAACTGGAGGGGCAGAACGCCCATACCAATGAGGTTGGAGCGGTGGATGCGCTCGAAGCTCTCCGCGATGACCGCCCGTACACCTAGCAGCGAGGTTCCCTTAGCTGCCCAGTCACGCGATGAGCCAGATCCGTACTCTTTACCGCCCAACACAACCAGCGGGGTGCCAGCAGCGAGGTAGTTCTGTGCTGCATCGTAGACGGTGGAGGTCGGCCCACCCTCCAGGGTGAAGTCGCGCGTAAAGCCACCCTCAACACCGGGAACGATCTCGTTACGGATGCGAATATTGGCGAAGGTGCCGCGGATCATCACCTCGTGGTTGCCTCGACGCGAACCGTAGGAGTTGAAGTCACGCTGCTGTACACCGTTCTCCAACAGGTAGCGACCAGCGGGCGTCTCTGGTTTGAAAGAGCCTGCCGGGGAGATGTGGTCCGTTGTCACAGAGTCGCCCAGCTTCAGAAGAACGCGAGCGGCGTGAATATCGGTGACAGGATCGGGGGTCATGGTCATGCCCTCGAAATAAGGGGGTTTACGCACGTAGGTGGACGCCTCATCCCAGCTGAAGGTGTCGCCCTCGGGTGTGTCGAGACCCTGCCAACGTTCGTCGCCGGCAAAGACATTGCCGTAGTCCTTTTCGAACATCGACCGATCCAGGGTGGAATCAATTGTTGCCTGCACCTCTTGCGCGGAGGGCCAGATGTCGCGCAGGAACACGTCATTGCCGTCGGCGTCCTGGCCGAGAGGATCAGTCTCGAAGTCGAAATCCATTGTTCCCGCCAAAGCGTAGGCGATGACAAGGGGCGGAGATGCCAGGTAGTTCATCTTCACGTCGGGGTTGATGCGGCCCTCGAAGTTACGGTTACCAGAAAGGACCGACACAACAGCAAGATCATGAGCATTGACCGCTTCAGATACCGGTGCGGGCAGCGGGCCGGAGTTGCCGATGCAGGTGGCACAGCCGTAACCAACGAGGTGGAAGCCCAGGGCTTCGAGGGCAGGCCAGAGCCCGGCCTTCTCGTAGTAGTCGGTGACCACCTTCGAGCCCGGTGCCATTGAGGTCTTCACCCAGGGCTTGGCACTCAGGCCGCGCTCAACGGCATTGCGTGCCAGCAGACCAGCAGCAAGCATGACCGACGGGTTAGAGGTGTTCGTGCAGGAGGTGATGGAGGCGATGGCAACGTCTCCGTGGTTGAGGCGGGTTACGGTGCCGTCCTCAAGGGTGACTGGCGCGTCCTCTCGGGGACCATCGGGGGCATAGGTGCCGATGACCTCGTTGAACGAGGCTTTTGCGGCGCTCAGTTCAATACGGTCCTGGGGACGCTTGGGGCCAGCGATGGAGGGCACCACGGTGGACAGGTCCAATTCGAGGTACTCAGAGTAGGCGACCTCGCGGGAAGGATCGTGCCACAGGCCCTGTTCCTTGGCGTAGGCCTCGACCAGGGCGATGGAATCTTCGGAGCGGCCGGTTAAGCGCAGGTAGTCGAGAGTGACCTCGTCGATGGGGAACATGGCGGCTGTGGAGCCGAACTCAGGCGACATATTGCCGATGGTGGCGCGATTTGCGAGGGGCACCTTGCCCACACCTTCGCCGTAGAACTCGACGAACTTGCCGACTACACCGTGCTTGCGCAGCATCTGGGTGATGGTGAGGACGACGTCGGTGGCGGTGGCGCCAGAAGGGATCGAGCCCGACAGTTTGAAGCCAACGACGGGCGGGATGAGCATGGAGACGGGCTGGCCGAGCATGGCGGCCTCTGCCTCGATGCCACCAACACCCCAGCCAAGTACGCCCAGGCCGTTGACCATAGTGGTGTGGGAGTCGGTGCCGACGCAGGTGTCGGGGTAGGCGGTGACGCTTCCGTCTTTCTCAGTCTTAGTAAAGACAGTGCGGGCGAGGTATTCGATATTGACCTGGTGGACAATACCCGTGCCCGGGGGGACGACACGGAAGTTTTCAAAGGCTCCCTGCCCCCAGCGCAGGAATTGGTAGCGCTCGTTATTGCGCTCGTATTCGCGCTCAACATTGCGCTCGAAGGCATCATGACGGCCGAAGACGTCGATCTGCACGGAGTGGTCGATGACCATTTCGGCGGGTGCAAGGGGGTTAATGCGGGTGGGGTCACCGCCGAGGTCGGCCACGGCTTCACGCATGGTGGCGAGGTCGACGATGCAGGGGACGCCGGTGAAGTCCTGCATGACGACGCGTGCCGGGGTGAATTGGATTTCGGTGTCAGGTTCGGCTGTGGGGTCCCACTGGGCGAGGGCGCGGATCTGGTCGGCGGTGACGTTAGCGCCGTCCTCGGTGCGCAGCAGGTTCTCTGCCAGAACCTTGAGGGAATACGGCAGACGGGTGAGCCCTTCGAGGGCGTCAAGGCGGTAAACGGTGTAGTCCGAGCCGTCAACGGTGAGGGTGGACCGCGCGCCGAAGGAGTTCAAGGATGTCATTGGAACCTCCAAGGGATGAACTGTGTCGGCTGCGTTCTGACAGGCAGCCAGAAAATATCTTGACATCAAGATATTACATGACACCCTGTCAGCGCCACCACTTTCACGAAGTGTCCACTACGTTGCCCACCACTGACCGCTACATCACGGTTCAGGAGGGAGCATCAAACTCTTCTCTACCCGATCAAAAAGCGAATCGTAGTCGCCATCAATCACGCAATAGTTCACCTGATGTTTCTGAGCACACTCACGGACACGCGCGTTGTCCCTCAAAACCGACTCCAGAGTGCACCACGCGTCATCGACACGGTTTTCAATCACCCGCGCATAGGCCTTGATGTCAGCAAAATGCTCCCTCACATGGTGTCCACTCATCACCAGACAGACGTACCTGATGTGCTCCAAGTATTCGCGCTCAAATGCCTTTGACCAGTCGAAAGGAATGTAACATCCCTCCACAATAAGGTTCTGCCGGTTCTCCACTGCGGTCTTGACGATCTCACACACAATCGGCCATAAGTATTGCGTAAGCTCCTCATCACCACTCATCGAGGTCAAGTGCGTCTGGCCACTACGTATGAGACCCATCTTAAGGTGATCAATAGAAAGGTAGGGAAAAGCATACTTTTCCATCAGTCTTTGAGAGAGCGCAGTCTTACCTGTGTGGGATGCGCCCGCTACCAGGATGATCATACCGTTGAATCTCCGACTTCTACTTGATGTACTCAGCCAACCCTCTCCTGCGCGCGATCTCCCATGCACGCAGGAGTCTGTTACTCAACGCCGATTCAACGCAGCGACAAACTCGACGTGGTGCGTATGAGGGAACAAGTCCCACGCTCGCAAGGACTCCAACTCGTAGCCAGACTCCGTGAGTGCACGCAGATCGCGAGCCCCTGCCGCCGGATCACAGGACACCAACACCACACGGGCAGCCTCGGAATCAGCAATACGTGCGCACACCTCACGGCCAGCGCCCGTGCGTGGAGGATCACATACCAGCACATCAGGAGCCGAACCCAGTTCACCCACGAGATCCGTTACCGCACCCTCATCCACAGCTCCAACGAAAGTGTCGACCGTGCCGTAGGCAGCGCAATTTGCCGTTGCATCAGCAACCGCGTCCTCGGCCCCTTCGACGCTCACCACGCGGCCCTTCTCCCCCACCTGGGATGCCAGAACCTGTGTAAACAGGCCTGCGCCAGAGTAGAGTTCGGCCACTTTCTCTCCCCCGCGAAGCCCGGCGGCATCGCTTACCGCCTGAGCAAGGACCTGAGCGCCCTCGCGGTGGGTTTGCCAGAAACCGTCCATACGCACTCGATAATCGAAAGTCTGCCCGTTGACCTCAATACGCCAGTGGCAGGTATCGTCCTCAACCATCTGACGCTCAGCATCGAAGAGTCCCTGCGGGGTGCGCACCAGGACGCGATTATCTCCGGTGTTACTGGCCACCACGCGGATACGATCCTTCGGTGACCACAGGTGACGCCAGGGGGAATCAGAACCGAACAGGCCCAGATCCACAATGTCTTCAACTGCCAGAGGCATCTCCTTCAGAGGCAAGACAACGCGATCGCGGAAACGATGCATACCAGCATTGCTGTCCTGGTTTGCGACCAACTCAATGCGCGAGCGACGATGCAGCAATGGATCGTCGGGGGCAGTATCACCAGGAGCCGCCTGGACGCGCACTCCCCCAATATCGCTGACAGCATCGGCCAATGCTTCGCCACCGATACGACGAATCTGACCGCGCAGAACATCGGTCTTCCACTGGCGTTGAGCCGCTGGAGCGACATGAGCGAGTTCTCCTCCACCGACACCATGCGGACCGGCCTGCGGCCACACAGACGGCACACGGTCCGGCGAAGGCGAGAGAACCTCAATGGCATCGGCCCACGCCAAAGTCTTTTGTGTGGCCGTTACTTGCGCAACAACTGTCTCTCCTGGCAAAGCGTGACGTACGAACACCACGCGACCACTGTCATCGCGGGCTACGCAGGCACCACCATGAGCGGGTTCACCAACAAGCAGTTCCAAGGTTTCCTTCGGCGGACGAGGGCGAGCGGGGCGTTGCGCAGTGCGCGCATTTTTCTTTCCCGCTGCCTTGGCGGTGCCACGCTGGGCACCTCTGGCCTTTGAAGATGCCTTTCCTTGAGGGGAACGCGAGGAGCGACGTGAAGGGGTCATCGTTGTTCTTCTTTCTCGACAACCTGCGTCGTCGCTTGTGAACGTTCATTACTCGGGAAAGGATCGTTCACTAATTGGCGGCCTTCCACCTGATCGTCCTCGCCTAACTTCCACGGGACAGTCGTGATCACAACGCCGGGAATGTGTAGCAACGCCCGACGCAGACGCACGGCAGTCTGATTATGCAAAATATTCTCCCACCAGCGGCGCACCAAGAACGCCGGGAGGTACACGATCACGAGTTCGTGAGGGCGGCGGCGACGCAAGGCACGCACATGAGTCTCCACCACATGCGTAATGTCTCGATATGGAGAATGCAGCAGGGTCAAGGGCGTGGGCAGACCAGATTCTTCCCACTCACGCCGAACCAGTGTTTCCTCCGTTTCATCAGCAACGACTGAGACTAGTTCAAGGGAGGAGGGGGCAGATGCGCGGGCAGTGGAAACGGCGCGCATCGTCGGACGGGCAAAGTTCGATACAAGCACGATCGCGTGAACGCGGGTTGGTAATGCGCGTTGCATATTCCAATCCTCAACCCTGAGATCTGCCCGAACCTGGTCGTAATGCCTGCGGATGAGACGCTGGACGATGAACACACAGACCATCAAAATGAGCGTAATCCAAGCACCCTGACCAAATTTCGTTATCAAGACAACCATGAGCACCGAGCCGGTCATCATGAAACCAATGATATTGACCGCGCGAGAACGCAAGACTGTACCGCGTTCAGCGCCTGTCTGGCGGGTGCGGAGCTGCCGGTTCCAATGCCGAATCATGCCCAACTGAGACAGGGTAAAGGAAATAAACACACCCACCACATAAAGCTGAATGAGCCGAGTGACCTCTGCATCAAAGGCGACGATCAACGCCACTGCACCGCAGGCGAGGACGATGATGCCATTGGAAAACGCTAGACGATCTCCACGTTTGTGGAGCTGGCGTGGCAGGAAAGAATCACGCGAGAGGACCGAGGCCAGTGTGGGGAAGCCGTTGAACGCGGTGTTTGCTGCCAGGACAAGAATGGCGCCCGTCACCACGGTAATCAGCAGGAAGAAGATACTGCCCTCACCGAAGACTGTTGCAGCCAACTGTCCGATGGCCGGCGCTAGAACAACGTCTGCGCCAACAGGAGAACCGTTCAAGAGGAGTTGCGATTCAGGATCCTCAACGAGAACAACCCCCGTTGCGCGAGACAAGATCAGGATAGACATCATCATGACGGCTGCGATACCGCCAAGGAGAGCAAGTGTTGTTGCTGCGTTCTTTGACTTGGGTGGCGCGAAGGAGGGAACACCATTGGAGATTGCCTCCACCCCCGTCAGCGCCGCACAGCCGGAAGAAAAAGCTCGCATCATCAAGAAGGCGCCGCCGAGCCCGACGATGCCATCCATGTGGCTGGGATCGGCTACCAGTTCATACTGCGAAGACTCAGCGGCAGAAAGATTCCCCGTGAACAGCTGGTAGAAACCAACAACGATAAGCAGGGCGATTGCCGCCATGTAGATGTAGGTGGGGATAGCGAATGCTGCACCGGCTTCACGCATGCCACGGAGGTTCAGAACTGTCAGGATCACGACAAGGCCTACTGCGATCCCCACCTCGTGGCCGGCAAAATACGGGATGGCAGCGGTGATATAACGCGATCCTGCCGATATTGACACTGCGACTGTGAGGACATAGTCCACCAACAAGGCAGAGGCAACAACCAGGCCCCAGTTGTGTCCCAGGTTAGTTGTGACAACCTCGTAGTCTCCCCCGCCTGAGGGGTAGGCATGAACTGTTTGGCGATAGGACAAGACAACAACAGCAAGAACTGCCACTACTGCCACGCCCACCCACAAGGAGTGGTATCCAGCCAATCCTCCAGCTAATGCCAGGGTCAAAATCACTTCATCTGGGGCGTATGCAACCGACGATAAGGCATCGGAAGCAAAAACCGGTAGCGCCAGTTTCTTTGGAAGAAGCTGGTGTCCTAGCGCTTCAGAGCGAATTGGGCGTCCGATAAGGACTCTCTTGACGCGGTCATAAGTCTCACGCACGAGCGTCCAGCGTAGTCCTTTCCTCTGGGAAGTAAAACCCACGAGGATAAATGCTGCCACCTGTACACAAAGTAGTGAGGACCGTCCAAGTACACAAGCGTCCAAATGGGGAGTAGCGTTATGGCTGTGCATTTCATTGTGATGGGGTGCGGGCGCGTGGGCGCCCTCTTGGCCACCCAATTAGATTCTGATGGACACTCAGTCGCCGTCATTGACGCCGATCCCAAGGCTTTCCGTCGTCTCCCCAGTGATTTCTCGGGACGTAAAGTGACGGGGCAGGGGATGGATCGTGACATCCTCCGCAAGGCGGGAATCAAGGAGGCCTACGCCTTCGCCGCCGTCTCTAACGGAGACAATTCCAATATCATTGCGGCCCGCGTCGCCCGCGAAACCTTTGGTGTTGAACGCGTCGTTGCCCGCATTTACGATCCCACCCGCGCTTTTGTGTACGAACGCTTAGGGATCCCCACCGTTGCAACGGTGCGTCGCACCTCTGAAGCAGTGCTCAGATGGATGATGCCACGGGATGCGCATGTGGCGTGGAGTCATCCTGCTGGCAACGTCTCTCTTGTTGCCGTCATGCCGGCACCATCCTGGTACGGTCTGCCCTTCACCACCGTTGAGGCACTCACTGGGAGCCGCGTTGCCTTCGTATCACGGTTAGGGGCCCTTCAGGTTGCGGCACCTGACTTGGTCATTCAGGAAGATGACGAGCTTTTCTTTGCTGAAGCAGGTGTTGATTCCACCCGCCTACGCAATCTTCTAACCTCGCCGCCCGAGCTTGAGGAGTAACCCCCATGCGTATCGTTATTGCAGGTGCCGGCTCCGTCGGGCGTTTTGTCGCCAAAGAGCTCCTTTCCCATGACCACAATGTCACCCTCATTGACAATCACCCGGAGAAACTGCAAGTCTCCGCCGTTGTCGACGCCGACTGGGTTCTTGCTGACGCGTGCTCTCCTGATTCTCTTGCTGACGCAGGAGTACGCGAGGCAGACGTTCTTGTGGCTGCCACAGGCGATGATAAAGCCAACCTGGTGATCTCTCTTCTGGCAAAAACAGAGTTCGGTGTCCCCCGCGTGGTGGCACGCCTCAATAACCCGAAGAACGAGTGGCTTTTTGACGCCTCGTGGGGTGTGGATGTCGCCGTCTCAACACCACGCATCATGACCGCCCTCGTTGAGGAAGCAATCAGCATCGGTCAGCCCGTGAAACTGTTCTCCTTCAATACTGCAGACGTCTCAATGTACGCCATTGTCCTGCCCCACCGATCCCCTATCGTTGGCAAACGGGTAGCCGATGTCGATCTTCCTGCACAAACAGTTCTCACAGCCCTTCTACGCGACGGACGACCAATTCGCCCCGATGATGATGACGTATTCAGCGCTGGAGATGAACTACTGCTCCTCGTTCCTGACAAGCATGCGGCGCTCATGACAACACTCGCATCTGAAATCGAGGCTCCCGTAGAGCTCATCGAGTCTCTTATCGACGAGTAAAGTAACGTTCACCCCCGCCTCTTTATCATGGCGGGGGTGAACTGTTGACAGGTGAAACTCACCGCTCACGACACTGCATGTGTCTCATCGCTGAAGCGAGCCGAAAAAGGGCGCAAGCCCATCCACGTCAGCCACACCAGCGGAGCAAAGAGCGGGATGCCGAGAATGAGCTTGGCTACCGCAAGTGCTTCAAGCATCGCAAACCACCACAGCGGTAGTTGGACAAGAAAACGAAGAGCAAAAAGCATCGCCCACGCCCATGTGAGCTGGACGCTGCGACGATACAGTGACCGGTAGGAAGGATCCGACATCCATCCTGCAGGAAGCTGCCACGCGAGCCCACAGCCAAGGGCAATAAGAGGCTTCCTCAGCAGTAAAGACAACACAATGAGGGTGAAGAAGAATGCAGCGTTGATGAGACCAACTGCAAAGTAATTCTCCTCCCTGCCTGTTGCCAACGCCCACACCACACCAATAGCCACGCCTATGAAGCCTGAGATAGCCTGAGTCAAAGGCTGGCGCGCCCACAAGCGAACGACACAAAAGACCAGTGCCACCGCACCTGCCGCACCAGCGGTCAGCCAAAGATCTGACGTGAGCGTAAAGACCACAACGAACACCAGCACCGGCAGTGCCGATTCAATGACTCCGCGCCATCCTCCGACAGCGGTCTTCCAGGAGAAATCCTCTGAACGTAGCTGTTCAAAGGCACCGCCAAAAGAAGAGTTTTCAGACATGGCACTCCATTTCCATGCTCGGCACTTTCAGGCTCGCACAAGCTCGCAGCAAAGTCGTTTTAGTGTGTTTGGGGCAGAATACGATACAGCGGATTCATCATGACTAAATGATCCCCTTGAGGGGTGGCAGTCCCCTCAACCTCAAGGTGGAGGCCAACCCGGATTCCCGGGATGTCACGCCGCCCAAGCCATCGAAGTTCCACTGTGCCCGTACCGTCATAGAGGATGGCGTTAAGCTGTGCGGGACGGCCGATAGCTGAATAGGTGATCGACTGTAAGACGCCCGACAAGCACACTTTCTTCCGAGCAACGACCTCCGAGATGGGCGTTGTCCCGCGGGCACCACGTAGAGCGGCCTCGTCCTCGGCTTCAAGCCGGGTACGCAAATCGCTCGCCACCCGATGAGCAGACCAGCGATCCACAAAACGCCGGTACCAGGAGCCCTTCTCAGGCATGGGGAGCCTGCACATTATGTTCTGTGAAGGTCACCGGCAGGATTTCAAGGCGGGCACGAGGTTCACTTCCTCGGACTACCACAATTCGATCGATCAGTTTCTCAAACTCTGCACCCACCTGAGGATCAACGGCCGCCTGACCGACCATCTTGATGCGAGAAACCCAGCGAGATCCCTCATGTCCAATTTCGCGGACATATGTTTGCCCCTGGCCGCCATCTGGCATGGTGACTGGAATGGTCACGAGATGTTCAACGCCATACCGCGTTGTTTTTTCTTCTACCTGCGCGCCATGCTGAAGGGCAAGTTCACGCAAGCTGTGCCGCATGTTGTCCCACACTCCGCCCGACTTCGGTGCCGCGTAAACCTCGATCTCTACGAGCGAGGTCCCGATGGTGAGACGAATGCCTGCGGCGACGCCCTGAGAAAGAGAGCCGAGAGGCTCCACGCGCATGCCGTGCACAGCAGGAATTTTCACTGCCCCATGATCAATGTATCCAACCGATGTGTCGACTTCCTCCGCAGAGCGTGGTCCGGGTTGATCCCAGATTGAATGCTCGTCTGCAAGAGTCGGCAGAGTCACCGTTGCGTCCTCGCTACTGGATTCGACCGGCGCGGGAGCGTGCTTTTTCCTGCCAAACATGGGTCAAATCAGCCAGCGCACTCGGTGCACACAGGAAGGCCTGCGGCACTCATGTGGTCAAGCTGGGACGCATGGTGAACAAGGAAACACTCTGAGCAGGTGAACTCATCTTCTTGACGAGGCACGACATGAACGGTGAGCTCTTCCTTAGAAAGATCAGCGCCAGGAAGTTCATAACTCTCTGCGGCCTCGTTTTCATCCTCATCGACGTTAGAGGAACCAACATCGTTGCGGCGCGCCTTGAGCTCCTCGATTGAGTCCTCTGCAACATCGTCATCGTTCTTGCGCGGGGCATCGTAGTCAGTTGCCACGGTCTTTCCTCCTTGGTGTCGAGTGTTAACACTCGGGCGGTGCGCACTCCTTCATGTGAGAGGCGCTTGCGGTGGGAGGATAGCACCTGAGAGCCCTCATCGTCATGTCATGTCGTGCGCGTTTTGGGACACGCGGAGTAAAGTCGAGCAGGACGGGTGGGAATCTGTCACGATCGTTGTGTTGAGTGATGGAGGACGAGCGCATGATTGAACTCGAGCTTTTAGGTATCGGCGCAGATAGCGAGACATTAGTCTTTAGTGACGCTGACGGTGAACGCTATTGCGTGCCGATCACCGACGAGCTGCGCGCAAGTGTCCGCCGAGACCGCCCCAAGATCGAGGCCATCACCTCGCCCCAGCGAAGCCTCCGCCCTCGGGAGATCCAAGCCCTCCTGCGTTCAGGTCTGTCCGCTGAAGAAATTGCCACCGAGCATGGCATGGATGTCACCTACATTCAGCGCTTCGAAGCCCCCGTTGAGGCTGAAAAGAACTACGCCCTTAATCGTGCGTTGAATTTCCGCATTGGGGGAACCGCCGACGGTCCCGTCATGGGAGAACTCGTTGTTGATCGACTCGCTGCCCGGGGCGTTTCTCCTCGTTCTTTGACGTGGTCCGCCCGTCGCGACGTTGATGGCCCATGGGAGATCATCGTCACTTTCGTACAGGGCGCGAGCGAGCACTCTGCTTCTTGGCATGTTGACACGGCAAGCGCTCATCTTGAAGCTATCGACCAGGAAGCTCGTTGGCTGACGGAAACAGTAGCCGCTGCCCCCACCCAGGCGATTTTTAGCCCCTCTGTTGCCGCACCTGAGACACTCCCGGAGTCTGAGGACGAACTGCGCGCTCGAGATGCACTCCTTGACCAGCTCAATGCTGCTCGAGGCCGCCGAGTTGAAGTGGAAATCGACGATGAGGACGAGGACGAAATCGCAGCCATCTTTGGCGATGAGCCCTCCTCCCAGCCCACTCCCCCGCCGTCTATTTCGGCCCGAATCTACTCCATCGCTCAGTCTCGCACGAAGACAACAATCCCCGCTCTTGATCCTCAGTCGGCTCCTGTTTCTGAAGATTCTCCCCCCAGCGATGGCGCACCCCAACAGGAAATGCCCGCCTCTTCGGCCTCGAACGACAGCGAAAAGGCAGTAGGGTCAGCCTCCCCCGCACCCGCCTCAACGTCCCCCTCGGAAACATCTTCCTCCAGCAGTAAGGAGGATTCTCAAAGCGGTGACGTTCAAGACTCACTCCTGCCGGGGCTCACAGTGCCTGAAACGCAGCCCACAGGCAAGAAACGACGGAAACGTCGTTCGGTTCCCAGTTGGGATGAGATCGTGTTCGGTTCTAAACCACAGTAGGGTAATCGCCCCCTAGCTAAGGCGCATGACGGGGATGAGCATCTCATCTTCAGTCAGAGAGCCATGCACGCCGATCAGGCCGATAGCGCCTGGGGTTTGGATACGCGAATCGACAATCCCGTGGCGCTGGGCCATAAACACCACAGCGTCGCCTACAAGGTCAATTCCTGGCCCATCACCAAGGTAGTGGCGTGCTTCCTGAGGGCTCATCACCCATGCTCGATCCCCTAGATACTGTGCCCATCGCTGTCGGACGGCCTCTCCTTGGCCGGGTTCAGCGTGGACATGAACTGAGCGGGTCTCACCGGCGATAATTCGGACGCCTTCAGAGAGTTCAGGATCAAAAGCGCAGTCAAGAAGAGTCGATGGCGAGACATCAATCATGCCGTGATCTGCTGTCAATGCGGTCATCACGCCTCGCGGCAGGCGCGCCAGAAGGTGACGTAGCCCAGCATCGAACTCTTCAAGTGCGCCTGTCCATTCAGAAGACTCCACGCCGTGAATATGACCCTGGTGATCAAGTTCCGACCAGTAGAGATAGACCAGAGGAGTTCCTGCACGGAGTTCACGAATCGCGGCCTCACAACGTTGCTCCCACGACACGGCACCCACATGCCGTGAGCCTCGTAAGGCGGCTCGTGTCAGTCCTGAATGAGCAAATTGAGGTGGAGAGATGACAGCTACTTCGACACCGGCGCGTGCAAGAGCCTCAAAATGTGTTTCGCAAGGCTGCCATTGGGCAGGATCGACTCCTTCCTCGAAGGCAAGAAGATTCATCACTCCGTCCCCCTGCGCTACCGAGTAGCCAACCATCCTGGTTTGACCGGGCATACAGCCCGTTCCAAAAGCGGTGATACCTGCGGCGGTTGTCGAAGGGATGACAGTGTAGGCGCAGTGCATGTCCTCACGGTGTGCACGAAGCACAGGAGCATGTCCGATGCGCCTGTGCAGCGGCAGATAACCTAGACCATCAACAAAAATAACGAGCACCTGTGAGGCATCCGTGAAGCCGAATCGCTCGGCCGCATAAGCGTCAGCACCTGGCAAAGTTGGATCCACAGAGGCGATGCACGCGCCCAGAACCTGTGTGAGTCGCAAAGCGTCACTGTCTGGGAGTGCCCACTCAGCCATGCGTACTCTCCATCAATGTCGAGAGGACATCAACGAATTGCTCGGCTTGAGCGAGTGCTTCAAGGCCATCAGCAGCGGCAGATACTCGGATCGTGAGGTCGTCAGGGATTGATGAAATGGTGAAACCATGATCGGCCACACATTCTGGGTCGTCACATTGGAGTGTCTCTACATCCCCACGTCGAGCTGAACCAAGGTTAACCGCAATGGTGATCTCCGTGACGGCACCTCCCTGTTTTTCAGGGGAGACGACGTGCTCCATATAGGACATGCCACGAATCGCTCGGAGGGGATGAATCGCGGAGGCAACCGATGCACCCCCGTCCTCAAGCTCATCGACATGAAGTTGAACAAGATTAGACGTGGAAACTGCAACCACGTTGAGATGACGGAAAAGGGAACCATGATCGAAGCCTGCATCAAGCTGCATCAGCAGAGCGAGAAGGTCTTTCCCACCAAGGGCTCGCCGTAAGGAGCGAGTGACTAACTCAGGGTAAAAACCAAGCTCTTCGATCTGTGTCCACGTCTTCATGCTCATAATTGTGCATTGCTGCGGCGTGGGAGTCGATACGACATGACCTTTATGGGGACAATAGTGCCCATGCGCGATGTGGAAATGACGATGCCTCTTACCGATGATTCCGGTCATGAAAACATCTCAGAGATTGATGTCTCGGACGAGATGCGGGGCTCTTTTCTCGAATACGCGTACTCGGTGATCTACACGCGCGCTCTTCCTGACGCCCGCGACGGTCTCAAACCTGTCCAACGTCGCATCCTTTATCAGATGGATCAGATGGGGCTGTCTCCTGAGAAGGGGCACGTCAAATCCCAACGCGTCGTTGGTGAGGTAATGGGTAAACTCCACCCACACGGAGATTCTGCCATCTACGATGCTTTGGTCCGACTCGCGCAAGACTTCAATCTGCGCGTGCCTCTTATCGACGGCCACGGCAATTTTGGCTCCCTTGACGATGGTCCGGCTGCGGCGCGTTACACTGAGGCTCGCCTGGCGGCATCCGCCCTCGACCTTGTGGCCGACCTCGACCAAGACGTCGTCGACTTCGTTCCAAACTACGACAACCAGTTCATGCAGCCTGAGGTCCTGCCTGCCGCCTTCCCTCAGCTTCTTGTCAACGGTGCCTCAGGTATTGCTGTTGGCATGGCCACCAATGTTGCCCCTCATAACCTCGCTGAGACGATTGCCGCCTCCTGCCATCTTCTTGATAACCCAGAGGCCACCGTTGAAGACCTCATGCGTTTCATTCCCGGCCCGGACCTTCCCTGTGGCGGCGTCATAGTTGGTTTGGATGGAGTGAAAGAGGCCTACGAAACTGGCCGCGGTAAGTTCCGCACGCGCGCCAAGGTTGCCATTGAACGCATCACGGCTCGCAAAATGGGTCTCGTCATCACAGAGCTGCCCTACATGGTGGGTCCGGAAAAGGTGATCGAAAAGATTAAGGAGAACGTCTCTGCGGGCCGCCTCAAAGGCATTTCCAACGTTCAAAACCTCACTGACCGCCACCACGGCCTGCGCCTCGTTGTGGAGGTGAAGAACGGCTTTAACCCCGAGGCTGTCCTCCAACAGCTATACCAGCGCACGCCCTTAGAAGAGTCGTTTGCAATCAACGCTGTTGCCCTTGTGAACGGTCAGCCCCAGACTCTTGGCCTCAAGCATATGCTTCAGGTCTTTATTGATCACCGGCTGAGTGTGACCCGTCGTCGCAGTGAGTTCCGCCTTGCCCAGTATGCCGAGCGACTGCACCTCGTTGAAGGGCTTTTAATCGCTGTCCTTGACATTGACGACGTCATCGCGATTATCCGTTCCTCCGATGACGCCGCATCGGCACGCGAACGTTTGATGGTGGCCTTTGACCTGTCTGAGCGGCAAGCAAACCACATTCTTGAACTCCGTCTGCGTCGCCTGACGAAGTTTTCTCGCTTGGAGCTGGAAAATGAGGCCTCTGACCTACGGGCAAAGATTGCTGAGCTTGAGGAGATCCTCGGCTCCGATATTCTTCTGCGTGACCTTGTGAAAGAAGAAATGAACGAGGTTTCCGCCCGTCTGGGAACGCCGCGTCGCACCCTCTTGCTCACCGCCGCAGGAGGCGATGCCTCCGTCGCTGCTCTTCCTGGCGGCACTCTGGCGGCTTCAGGCAAATCAAGTGCCGGTGTTGATGCTGGCATTGCGCTGGCAGCGGCCCTACCCGAGACGAATACCCGACGTAAGGGACTTGATCTGGAAATCGCTGACGATCCTTGCGTGGTTGTCTTATCAGCCTCGGGAGGCCTTGCCCGCGTCGCTGAGGGCGAGCCTCTTGAACCGGGACCGCGTGCCGCTCACGATGGCTGGATTGCCCAGCTTTCCACCACTGTTCGCTCTCAGATTGCCGTAGTGACAGCGGACGGAATAGCGCACCGCGTTGAGGTTGTTGATCTACCGGCGCTTCCCCGCTTTGAAACGGGCCTCTCCTTCGCTGCTGCAGTTCCTGCGGGGGTACTTGTCCACTCCGATACCCCCGCTGTGGGCCTTCTCGACCCCGCTGCTGACACGGTGATGGCGATGGGAACGCGCCAGGGCATCGTTAAACGTCTCCGTCCTGACGTGTTGACGCGCGACGAGTGGGAAGTCATCACGTTGGACGACGGTGATGTTCTGGTGGGATTTGGCCCCTGCTCAGATGATGCCGATCTTGTCTTCATCTCCACCGACGCTCAACTGCTACGCACCCCCGCCGTCAAGGTTCGCCCGCAGGGACGTACTGCTGGTGGCATGGCAGGAATGAAACTTGCCCCCGGCGCAGAGGCTCTCGGCTTCTGGATTGTTGAAGCTGTCGAGGAATCCGTTGTTGTGACTGTCGCTGCTGCTGCTGGGGCGCTTCCTGGCACTGGGCAGACCACGGCAAAAGTCACGCCCGCATCAGCGTTTCCCGTGAAGGGGCGCGGTGGCCAAGGCGTGCGCGCCCAGCGTTTCTTACGTGGCGAGGATCGACTCGATCTGGCGTGGGTGGGCAACGCTCCTGCGCGTGCCGCAGATGCACACGGTATGCCCATTACCCTGCCCACAGTGGATCTACGCCGCGATGGCTCAGGTGTTGGCCTGTCCCATGCGATTGCCACTATCGGTTGAGGGCTCCTGGGTTCTGCGAGGTCCTCGTTAAATGTCGAGGGCGTAAAGGCGGGTTTGTCCGACGACGCGGAAACCGAGAGACTCGTAGACGGCAAGAGCACTGGATTGATTCCCTGAGCCGAGCCCCGTCCCCACGCGCTCCATCCCGTCCCGACGTTGGGCGTGCATGGTCGCAATAATGAGGGCGTCGACAACCGCAGCGTGACGCCAGTCAGCCAGGACGCCCATCTGGTCGATGTAGCCTTCTTTCCATCCCAGTGCGGCCCAGTCCTGCTCATAGCGGGAGGCCAGGAGAAATCCAGCAACCTTCGGGCGGTCTCCTCGGTAATCAACGGCAACAAAAGACCATTCGGGGACGAAGGCTGTTCTCCCCATCAGCCACTGTTCCTCGGTAAGAGGACGCCCCCACTCTTGTTCGTTTAGGCGGTTCGCAGCGCGACGAGTGGGATCCTCCCATTGTGGCCCCCATTCTTCGATCCGCAAATAGGATCCAAGATCAGGGGTGGCAGGCAGGTCATGAAGTTCAGCTCTGAGTTCATAGTAGGTGCGCGACCAGTGATATCCCAGGCGTTTGAGATGGTCTTCAAGCTCTTCATTGCCCGGATCGACATTTGTCACCACGCGGCCACTTTGCCCCTCAACGGGTAGGAGCTGGTGCACGTTCCGCGCAGCATCTGTTTGCCATTGAACAAGAGCACCGCCCAACCCAATCCTGCGGAATCGAGGATCAACGCCACCCTGGCATAGACATTCGATGGTTCCCGTGTGGCGGACGACCATCTGCATGAAAGCAACCATTTCGCCGCGGGCCATTCCACGAGATGCGAACGCGGCGATGCCGAACCAGTCACTTGCCTGAGAAAGCATCTCTTCGACTTCTTCGCAAGAAGTGCGGTACGGAGGATTATCGCGGGCTTCAATACGAGCAATAAGGTTGGATAGAGCATGTAAGTCATCGGGCTGAAGCTCACGCCAGTACACCCCGCGTTCGGCGGTGGGGAGCTCAACGTACAGGCGGTGTGGCTCGTGCGTGTGTTCCTCACCACTGACAGGATTATCAGGCACGGACGCATCATCCATTGTTGGCTCCTCCTTTCATACGGCCGGCGCACATTTCGTGGTCAGCAGCAAACAGTGACCTACTGACAGCATACGAGCGTGCAGCGTTTAGTGTTCGATGGCGTAGTAGACCTCTGAGCGTTCGTCAACGAAACCGAAATGCTCATAGATACCGTGAGCGTTACTTGGCGAGGAAATATCCACGTCCAACCCAATACGGTTCATCCCTGATCGTGCCGCTGCCGCCACCGCTGCGCCCAGCAGGCTTCTGACAAGGCCTTTGCCTTGGTGTTCAGGGCCAACGCCGATAAGAGACACATAGGCTTCGGTTCGTCCGGTTGCTGCCCAACGTTCAGCAGGGCGAGCACAAATGCAATATCCAGCGAGTTTTCCTTTAGAATCAACAACACCAAAAGACCAGCGGGGTTCGCATTCGTCCATTGCTTCAGCCCACCAGCGGTCACGCATCTCTGGCCAATAATGATGAGTGAAAACCTCGCGGTGGAGAAGGTGGGCTTCTTGAACGTTGACGTCGTTCCAGGGAAGCAGGCTGTAGCCGTGCTTCACAGGAGGTGTAGTCTCCGAGCCTTCAATTTCACGGTACATGATGGCAAAGGTGCGCTTAGCGAAGAAACCCGCTGCGATATAAAGCCGACGCCGATCTGTCATGTGGGAATCGACGGTGTTCATGATCTGCGCACGAATGGGGTTATCGGCGCCAAAGTGTTCCACGAGAAGCTGGCGAGCGCGTCCATCTTGCCAGAAGAGGAGGGCACGGCCTAGACCGCGGCCTCGCCACCGGGGGTGGATAAGGGCGTTAACAACGGCGACGGCCATTTCCTCAACGGAGCGAAGGACACGCACCGAAGCGACCGCGCCAATAACTCCCTCACCGTCGACACCGACAATGGTGTCGATGAGATCCTCCCCTTGCTTTCCCTCCATGAGGTCAGCAATCTGGGCGGGTGAAATTCTGTGGATTGCTTCATCTGCGTCTTCGACCACACGGGCAAGCTCAGCGATTCCTGGTCCGTCAGAGGGAATGAGTTGACGCCACCGTAGTCCAAGGTGAGCCCCTGGGTAAGCCACCGAAGCGGGAGGTTGGAGACGCTGTGCAAGTCCAGTCATGGTATCCATTCTAGGTAATGGACGGCCCTAAGTCCTATTTGCTTAAGCATCGATGCGTTCACGATCAATACTGGCTGCCCCTTCAACGATGAAGTCACGCCGAGGATCGACAACCTTACCCATCAGAAGCTCAAAGACATCTTCAGCCTGACGGATGGCGTCTTCGTCGGCCAAGGTAATACGTCGGAGCGAACGATGCTGTCGGTCCATCGTCGTTTCGGCCAACTGATCGGCGTCCATTTCACCCAAGCCCTTGTAGCGTTGGATGGGCTCTTTCCAGGTTCTACCGGACTTCTCCAGTGAACGTAAGGTGCGATGTAGCTCTTCTTCAGAGTAGGTGTACACCAGTTCACGAGGCTTTCGCCCGCGTGCAGCGACTTCAATGCGGTGCAGTGGGGGCACCGCAGCGTAGACACGGCCAGCTTCGACAAGGGGGCGCATATAACGGAAGAAAAGGGTGAGTAGCAGGGTGCGGATGTGGGCACCATCAACGTCAGCGTCGGTCATCAGAATGACCTTGCCGTATCTGGCCTGTTCAAGGTCAAAGGTACGCCCAGAACCCGCACCGATGACTTGGATGATGCTGGCACATTCAGCGTTAGCTAGCATGTCCGCGGTGGATGCTTTTTGGACGTTGAGGATCTTGCCGCGAATAGGGAACAGCGCCTGATACTGGCTGTTGCGGGCGGATTTTGCTGTGCCGAGGGCAGAATCACCCTCAACGATGAACAGTTCACTTTCAGCGACATCTTCACTGCGGCAATCAGCTAGTTTTGCTGGCAGGGATGAGGTTTCAAGTGCGTTCTTACGCCGTGAGATCTCCTTGTGCATGCGCGCTGAGATACGCGCTTTCATCTCTCCGACGACTTTTTCCAAGAGCATCTGCGTCTGCTGCTTGTCGTCACGTTTGGCAGAGGCGAATTTTTTGTCGATCCACTCGCTGATGACGCGGGAGACTACAGCGCGCACCTGAGGAGTGCCAAGCACTTCCTTTGTCTGCCCTTCAAACTGTGGCTCAGGAAAACGCACGGTGATAACAGCGGTCAAGCCGGCAAGGACGTCGTCCTTTTCAAGTCGACCGTCCTTCGTGCCTAGTTTGAGTTTGCGAGCGTTCTTCTCGACCTGCGTGCGCAGTACCTTCAGGACGGCCTGTTCAAAGCCTGTGACGTGGGTGCCGCCCTTGGGGGTGGCAATAATATTGACGAAGGACTGTAGGTGGGTATCGTAGCCAATGCCCCAGCGGATAGCGCAGTCCACCTCGCAGGTACGTTCCACCTCGGTAGCGGCAAGATGGCCTGTATCAGGATCAAGTTGTTGGACGGTCTCGGTGTAGGTGCCCTGGCCGGTAATGTGCCAGGTGTCGGTAACAGGGCCATCAGAGGCAAGCCAGTCAGCGAAGTCCACCACGCCCCCGTCGAAACGGAAGGATTCGGCGGCGGTTTCTTCACCGCGTTCGTCGTAGCAATTAATTGTTAGCCCTGGGACGAGGAAGGCTGTCTGGCGAGCGCGAGCGAGAAGGCCTTCCCAGTCGAAGCCCTCCGTTGAGGGGAAGATCTGGAAATCCGCCCAGAATCGGACGCGAGTACCCGTCACATTCTTTTTGACCTTCCCGACCTTCATCAGTGCTGAAGAATCCACAAAGGGAGTGAAAGGTGAGTTCGGAGTGCGTTGATGCGTGTCATCGAAAGTGCCTGGTTCGCCGCGTCGGAAGCACATTTGATGGGTGATTCCCCCACGATCCACTTGGACATCCATACGGGCAGAGAGCGCGTTCACTACCGAGGCGCCCACACCGTGAAGGCCACCAGAAGCCGCGTAGGAACCACCGCCGAACTTACCGCCGGCGTGCAATTTTGTGTAGACGACTTCCACGCCTGAGAGGCCCACTCCGGGAACCTCATCAACGGGAACGCCTCGCCCGTTGTCAGCAACAGACGCCGAGTGATCGTTGTGAAGGTGCACGTCAATAGTGTCGCAGTGGCCTTCAAGGGCCTCATCGACAGCGTTATCGATGATCTCCCACAAGCAGTGCATCAAACCGCGCCGGTCGGTTGAGCCAATGTACATACCGGGGCGTTTGCGCACCGCCTCAAGTCCTTCAAGGACCGACAGGTGCCGAGCGTTGTAATCGGATGAAGCTGTAGGAGTCACCCCCACATTCTAGGAATGTCACACTGGTTTTGACGTCAGGCACCACCTGCAGGAAGGAAATACGCTCATTCTCACCTTCCCCCTTTGGGCGTTACTCGCAGATATTGGACGCCGGATTCGGCCCCTGGCGAACATCGGTGGACACGGCAGGAAAAAGTATCTCGGCAGTGATGGGATAGAGACATGATGACGACAGCATGGATGGAACAGACGGAGTCTGCTACTCCGGTCCTGACTGCAGCTGACCGCTGCGATCAATGCGGGGCCCGCGCATGGGTGAAGGTGACCTTAAACTCCGGGGAACTCCTCTTTTGCGCTCACCACGCCAATCGCCATATGGAATCACTGCGTGAAACAGCCGTGACGATTCTTGATGAACGTCATCTTCTGACCGAGGACTGACCTTCTCCACTGCACCTATTCCCCTACGCGGTGAGGTTGTGCCACCGTCAGCCTTCCGACTTCGCTGACATTCGATAAACTGGCGTGGATGCGCGAAGCTGCGTTGATACCGTAACAACGAGGAAGTGAGATTCATGGGTTTCTTCTCCCGTAATGAGCCTCAGGAGCAGTCTGTTCCTGCGATTACTCAAGAGCGTTTGACCCAGCTCTTTGACGAAAAAAAATGGCACTACTTTATTGACAACGAAGGTGACCTGGGTGGTACCTGGGATGACAACCAGTTCTACTTCCTCTTGCGGGGTAAGGAATCTGAGATCCTCCACATTCAGGGACGCTGGCACAACACGATTGCTCTAGAGAAGCTTGAAATCGTCCGTGATTTCATTAACCGCTGGCACCGTGACAAGCTGTGGCCGAAGTGCTACCACCGTATCAATGACGACGGCCGTATTTCCGTGTTCACCGAGGTCCCTATTGACCACGAACACGGCGCAACCAGCGAGCAGCTATACCAGCAGATCTCCTGCGCGCTGGGTACCTCTGCCCAATTCTACGCAGCACTGGCTGAAGAACTGGATATGTGAGAGAGGAAGAGGAACACACATCATGGCATGGTTCTCCCGTAACGCTGAAACAACAGCTTCAGACCCGATACTTCCCCTCACCCAGGAACGCATCGTTGATATTTTCAACGATGAAGAGTGGCATTACATCATTGACGACGATGGAGATCTTGGCGGCCGCTGGGGCGACGTCATCATCTACTTCATTATTCTTGGTCAGCAAAAGGAGATGCTCCAGATCGTTGGTCGCATGAGCACTCCCATTGACGAAGCAAATCACGATGATGCCATGATCTTCATTGAGGATTGGCACCGCGATCACTTCTGGCCTAAGGCTTACACCGTCTTTGACGATCAAGGAATGATGCGCGTGTGCGCCGAGGTTAACATCGACCATGAGCCCGGTGTGACCAAAGCCCAGCTCCGCCAGCATGTTCGTTGCGCTGTCGGCACGCAGATGCAGTTCTTCGAGGCGCTGCGTGAGCGTTTTGGCATGCCTCCAATGGACGAGGAGTAAACACTTCTCTTCCAACTGCGACCACGGCGGGTGCACGCAAGTATTTGCGTGCACCCGCTTTGTGTTGACAGCTCACAGGAAAACACATGCGCAGGCTTGAACGGCCATACAATGTGGGGCGAGAACCTTTCAGGTTCTCGCCCCACATTGTCATAGGTGACGTCAGATCAGTCGAGGTAGTCGCGCAGCACCTGGGAACGCGACGGGTGACGCAGCTTCGACATTGTCTTAGATTCAATCTGACGGATACGTTCACGGGTGACACCGTAAACCTTTCCAATCTCGTCAAGAGTCTTCGGCTGCCCATCACCCAAACCAAAACGCATGGCGACAACGCCTGCCTCACGCTCGGAAAGAGTGTCAAGTACTCGATGAAGCTGCTCTTGCAAAAGCGTGAATGACACGGCATCTGCGGGGACAACAGCTTCAGAGTCCTCGATAAGGTCCCCGAACTCAGAGTCGCCGTCCTCACCCAGCGGGGTGTGCAGCGAAATCGGCTCACGGCCGTACTTTTGGACCTCGACAACCTTCTCAGCGGTCATGTCGAGTTCCTTTGCCAGCTCCTCCGGTGTGGGATCGCGGCCGAGGTCCTGAACCATTTGTCGCTGAACGCGAGCCAGCTTATTGATCACTTCCACCATGTGAACAGGAATGCGGATCGTGCGAGCCTGATCGGCCATAGCGCGAGTAATAGCCTGGCGGATCCACCAGGTTGCATAGGTGGAGAACTTGTATCCCTTGGTGTAGTCGAACTTCTCGACGGCTCGGATCAAACCCAGGTTGCCCTCTTGGATGAGGTCAAGGAATTGCATACCGCGGCCGGTGTAGCGCTTAGCCAAAGAGACGACAAGACGCAGGTTGGCTTCAAGCAAGTGATTCTTCGCGTTCTGCCCATCTTGCGCAATGAAGTGCAACTCGCGGCGTTCCTTGGCTGTCAGAGCATCCGCTTCATTCTTCAGCTTGTATTCTGCGAAGAGACCCGCTTCAATACGGCGAGCCAGATCGACTTCCTGCTCAGCATTCAGCAGCGAAACCTTACCGATCTGCTTGAGGTAGTCCTTCACCGGGTCAGCGGTAGCGCCAGCAACAGTAACCTGCTGAACGGGTTCGTCGGTATCGTCAGAGTCGGAAACAACGAATGATCCCTTGACCTGGATACCTTCAGAAGTGCGCTCACGCAGAGCATTCGCAGAGGATCCTGCCTCTTCAGAATCCTCCTCAGAGTCAGACTCTTCTTCATCCTCACCGTCGTTGACGTCGTCCGAATCGTCGATCACGATGTCTTCATCGTCGATCTCAACATCGTCAGGCATGTCCTCGTCGTGAGTGTCCTCATCATTGACGTCAGCCACATCCTGGTCAAGATCCGATGGTAAAGCCTGCTTCTTATCCTCAGCCTCTTGTGCGCTCGACTTCGCAGCGGATTTCTTCGCTGAAGTCTTCTTCGCGGTCGCTGCCTTCTTTGCCGGAGCTTTGGTTGTCGAGGTATCCGTATCGGATGAGGAAGATGCTTCCTTTACGGCTTTAGTGCGGCGCTTTGCAGGGGCCTTTTTCGCTGCGGAGGCCGCCTCAAGCTTCTCAACAGCAGCTTCACTTGCTGCGCTGTCACTCTTCTTGGATGCGGAAGCGCGCTTTGGTGCCGCTTTCTTTGCAGTCTTGCCTGCCGAAGTAGTCTTGGCGTCTTCGACCGTCGCCTCAGACTTGTTCGCGGCGCGTCGCTTGGAAGGGGCTTTCGTGGCCGTTTTCTTGGGGTCAGATGCAGCCTCGTCGGCGGCTTTTGTTGCTGATGCCTTCTTCGCGGCCGTCGTTGTCACAGCGCCCTTCCTTGCCGGTGTTTTCTTAACCGAAGCTGCCATTGCGTCATCACCAGATGCGGTGGAAGTCGTGTCTTTTGCGGCCCGAGATGCACTCACAGGTAGCCCTTTCTCACGCTAGGAAAAACACGATCCGCGACGCGGCAGTGTTGACAGAACTCGGATAAGTATAGTCCGTAAAAAGGTTAATGCCGACTCGAACGATCACTTATCCCGACGCAAATGCGTGGTAGTCGTCACCACCGGACAGGGCGCGTCAAGAAGAATCTGCGCTGCTGTCGGGCCGATGTGGGTTCCAGCGAAACCTCCGGGCCTTAAACCCAGGACAATAAGCTGCGCAGAACTCCTCTCAGCAACCCGTAAAACGGTCTCCGCCATTGATGCACCCGCCGTTGGGCGACGCACATCAACATCCAATGCCACGCCACGAAGAGCATCCCACAGGCGGTCCTCAACCTCATCACGGCTGAGGGGCTGATCACCTTCAGCATTGAGCTGCTGAGAGCCAGAGGAATTGGAATCGAGTACCACAAGTAGCGAAGTATTCCGTGCACTCGCCTGCGCGATAGCCTCACTGAGGGCCGCGTCTGACTCAATATTGCCGTAATAACTCACAACAACCGACATTGTGCCCTCTCCTTACCGCTGCTCAACATCCATTCTAAAGGCGTTTCACGACCTTACCGGCGCTGATCCAAGCGGTGAGACCTTGAGCGTCAACTACCCTTAGAGTCATGAGTTCCTTCGCTTCCACTCTGCCACCCCTTCGGGCAACCATCGACAGAGCAACTCAAGCCGCTGTCGAACGAACCTGCGCCGCAAGTTTCAACAACGCTACGCTCACTCCTTTTACGCAGGCAGCCTTTCAGGCGAGCGCATCAGGCAAACGCTTTCGCGCAATCTGCACCTACATCGGCGCAGCAGTGGCAAGTGGAAACGCATTAGGTCACATTCAATTCGAAGACCTCGCAGCAGCAGTGGAGCTCTATCAGGCCAGCGCGCTCGTCCATGATGACGTCATCGACCATGCAGACACGCGTCGCGGAGCCCCTACGCCGCATGTCTCTTTCTCTTACATGCATGAGAGGCAGGCATGGCTGGGAGATTCGCATGATTTTGGTCGGGCCTCAGCCATTCTTCTTGGCGATCTACTCTTCTCTGCGGCCGAGGCTGCAATGGTCCGTTTCACCTCAACCTTGCCATCGCCACGGGCAGCAGTGGTGATGGAGCGTTACACCCTCATGCACACGGAGGTGGCTATCGGGCAATACCTGGACGTTCTTGCCGAACAGCACCCCATCACCGCCGATGATGATGACGCTTTTCTCCTGGCCGATATCCTCGAAGTGGTTCGACTGAAGTCCGCGCGTTATTCCGTTGTTCACCCCGTGATCTTAGGGGCGCTGGCTGTCGGAGCGGGCTTGGAACTCACCACTGCCCTTGAAGCAACTTTGCTACCGTGGGGCACAGCCTTCCAACTTCGTGACGACGATCTTGGCCTCTTCGGCGATCCCGAGGTCACCGGAAAGCCAGCAGGCGATGATCTTCTTGAGGGAAAACGCACAGCCCTGATGGCCTTCACCTGGTCCAATAGCTCCCCCACAGAGCGTCACGTGCTCAGCGAAGCATTTAATTCCTCCCGCAAACGTCGCGTCGAACTGGTGGATACAGTGCGTGAAATCGTGAGTTCACGAGGCCGAAGCGCACACGAGTCATTCATTGACGAACTGGTGGACAAGGGCGCGGCAGCAGTACCTAGTTCCGAGCTCTCACCTGCATCCATCGAATTGCTCGACGCATTGGGTGAACTGCTGACACGCCGCCATGCCTGAGGCACACCCATAGCCGACTTCGCGCTACCGGTGCGTGCAGTGACTGGACAAACAAGTGGCAGACTGCTCGCCCACCCATGCAAGTGAGCTTTTCAACTCACAGGAAGGCAGGTGAAAAGTGCCCCCTGCGCTTAAAGAGCAAGCATGCGCGCAATGTTGTTCACACGGTGATGACGCCCACGCAACAGAGCTTCCATTGGTGTTTCTTCCAGCTCTTCTTCATAGGTGTACATCCACGCAGCAACTTCTTCAGCGGAGAAACCACAGTCAGCAAGAACAGTCAATGTGCCCTGGAGGTTTTCCAATGGAATCCAGTGCCCATCAACGTTCACAAGTGTCTCCGCCGGGATTGCGGGCTTTCCCTCAGGTGTCGAAACAGCAAAAAGTTGATGCTCACGCAATAGTTGCTTGATCCGGTGGGGAGGAAGTCCCAGTAATTCTGCGGCATCAACAAAGCTCAAAAGGCGCGGTGTTTCACTCATATGTCCAAGAGTAGGGCCTGAAATAGGGGCAAAGCACATCACCACGCCGCCACTATTGAGGGCCAGCCGTGACGACGTCAAGTAAAATCCAGTGCGTGAGTGACATGCACCCTCGTACATCTTTAGGCGCCGCATCTTCGGATGGCGCCTCCATCGACGGTGCCTCCTTCAACGGCGCCACTGAGCCTCCCGTTCCATCGCCTGCGCCCACCGACGCTTTGCTGGGCATCGTCGTGGATGATCGCTACCAGATCAGCCAGCGCCTCGCGCGGGGAGGTATGGCCTCCGTCTATGTTGCTCACGATATGCGACTGGACCGTCCTGTTGCACTCAAAGTCATGCATCAGCATCTGGCCGAAGATCCCCTGTTTCTTCAGCGTTTCAGCCGCGAGGCTCGCTCTGCGGCGCGAATTACTCACCCCGGGGTGGTCTCTGTCTCTGACCAGGGCAGCGTCGACAATCGTCCCTACCTCGTGATGGAGCTTATTGAAGGCCCCACCATTCGTGAGCTTCTTCGACAGGAAGGGTCATTTACCCTCGCCCAATCACTTGACTATTGCGAGAACATCCTTCACGCTTTGCGAGCAGCTCACCGCATCGGGGTGATTCACCGCGACATTAAACCCGAAAACGTCCTTGTTCCCGCTGAAGGACCCGCCAGAGTGACGGACTTCGGTTTAGCACGAGCCGTCTCTGAGGCCACCATGTCGGTCACCGGAAATATGCTCGGAACCGTAACCTACATGGCACCCGAAGTCGCGACAAAAGGCTCGACTGATGAGCGCACGGATCTTTACTCCGTGGGAATCATGCTCTACGAGATGCTCACGGGTGTTGTCCCCTGGCATGGAGATAACGCTCTTCATATTGCCTATTCCCACGTCCATGACGATGTTCCAGCCCCCTCGGATGAAGAACCGTGGATTCCTCGCGAGATTGATGATTTTGTCGCAGCACTGTGCGCACGCGATCCAGCAGAACGCCTCTCTTCAGCTGACGATGCCCTCGATATGCTCGGTCGTGTCAACGATTCCATCCCCGCCGAGCTGCGGCATCAGCGGGCTGCAGTGACTGCCACCGCATTGCGACCGCAAGACTCTGACCACACTGCCGTCCTTTCCCCTCCCACGCAGACGGCCCTTCTTCCCGCTATTAGCGCCCCCTCCGCATCGCCCTCGCCAGCCGCACCGTCATTAAAGCCACTTACTCAGGCACCCACCAACGCTGAGCGGCCTTCAGAGACTCCATCGACGGCCCTGTCAGTCACGGACTCTTCAACGTCCGCTGACGGAGCACCAACAGTGGCCGTAAAGAAACGCCGGACACGTCTTATCCTGGTGATCGCCCTCATTTTCTCCCTCATTTCCGCTGGCGGCGGATGGTGGTGGTGGAGCGAATACGGACCCGGTTCCTACCTTGCTCTTCCTGTCACAGACGGCCGTGCAGCCACTGATGTACGCACCGATCTGGAAGCTTTGGGAGTACAGATCAAAGAAGAGGAAGCCTTCTCCGATGATGTCGTCCCCGGCGTTGTTATATCCTCCCTTCCTGCTTCTGCGTCCTCAGTGCACAAGTACGCCACGGTCACTCTTGTCATTTCAAAAGGGCCGGATCTGCGTCTTGTCCCCAATGTGGTGAATAAACCTCTCGAAGAAGCTCGCGCTGCCCTGGAAGAAGCAGGTTTGACAGTGGGCGAACAGCAGGAGGATTGGTCAGAGGAAGTGCCAGCACAAGCAGTGATCTCCCAATCTGAAGCGCCTGAGACAAAGCTGAAAGTCGGATCAGCGGTGAATCTCGTGCTGTCAAAGGGGCGCGAACCCCGCGCCACTCCTGACTTGGCAAACCGTACGCTTGATGAAGCAAAAGCTGCCCTTGATGAGCTTGCCTTGACCGTTGAGGTGCGAGAAGCCCACTCCGATTCGGTAGAAAAGGGACGTGTGATCTCACAAGAACCTGCAGCTCAAACACAGCTCTACCGCGGCGATACTGTGATCGTCACAATCTCTTTGGGCCCTGAAATGGTGCAGGTTCCTAACGTGTCTGGCAAGAGTGAATCAGAGGCCGTCCAGATCCTCAAGGACGCTGGTTTCGCCGTTGACGTTCGCCGCCAACTCGGCGGCGTCTTCCGCACCGCACACTCAACCGATCCAGCCAGTGGGGCTTCGGTCCCTAAGGGGTCCACCATCGTTCTCATCGTATTCTGAGAGGCTGGGCTTTCCGATGCTTTCAGAACCTGCTACTCCCCTGCCGAGCTTCAGGGCCCCCGAGGCACCGTAGAGAAAGAAAACTCCCTGGCGGAGCAGCGCAGTGCCCACCAGGGAGTTTTTGTATCGTCACGCCAGGGGCATAATGCTTAGCGCAAGAGTTCAGCGACCTGGAAAGCCATTTCCAAGGACTGCTGGTGGTTGAGTCGAGGATCGACCACAGTTTCGTATCGTTGACGAAGAGAATCGTCGTCTAGCTCTTCAGCGCCGCCAATAACCTCGGTCACATCATCGCCTGTGAGTTCCACATGGATGCCGCCGGGCACTGTCCCCACGCTGTAGTGCGCGTCAAAAAAGCCCCGGACTTCATCCATGATTGTCTCAAAGCGACGGGTCTTGTATCCGGTCGATGAGGTAATCGTGTTGCCATGCATGGGGTCAGTCGTCCACGTGACAGGGCGCCCATCGGCTTTAGCCGCCTCAAGAAGAGGTGGTAGAACCTCGCGAATCCTCTCAGCCCCCATCCGGGTGATAAAGGTAAGGCGACCCTCCTCCCCCTGAGGATTCAGGCGATCCATCAACGACAGCATCTCATTGACGGAGGTAGTAGGACCGAGCTTAACGCCGACAGGATTTCGCACACTCGATAGAAGCTCAATGTGAGCACCGTCAAGATTACGCGTCCGTTCCCCCACCCACAGGAAATGACCTGAGGTGTTATAGGCCTGGCCTGATCGAGAGTCAATGCGTGTCATTGCTGACTCATACTCAAGGAGCAACGCCTCGTGTGAAGAGTACAGATCAACCGAACGCAAGGAGTCAAAATCAGCTCCCGCTGCCTCCATAAACTTCACAGCACGGTGAATTTCTGCTGCCAGTGACTCATAGCGCGCATAGGCAGGATTCGCAGTGAAACCACGATTCCAGTGGTGGACAAGGCGCAGGTCAGCATAGCCGCCCTTGGTGAAGGCACGAATAAGATTCAGCGTTGACGCTGCATGGTGGTAGGTATCCACCAGACGCTGAGGATCAGGGATTCGTGCCTCCTTCGTGAATTCAACCGAGTTCACGGCATCTCCACGATAGGACGGCAGGGTCACGCCATCGCGCGTTTCCATATCTGCCGAACGAGGCTTGGCATATTGGCCAGCAATGCGGCCGATCTTCACCACGGGCATGGAAGCACCGTAGGTGAGGACCACAGCCATCTGCAGGAGGGTCTGGATTTTACGTCTTAGGTGATCGGCGGTGGCCTCACGGAAGGTCTCCGCACAGTCTCCACCAGTCAGAACAAAAGCTTCTCCCCGACCTGCGGCAGCAAGTTCTGCCCGGAGGTCATCAACTTCGCCAGCAAAGACAAGCGGCGGCTGCTGACGCAGTAGTGCCGTCACGTCCTTGAGAGCAGACTCATCAGGGTAGTTAGGCTGTTGCAGGGCCTCATGAGAGCGCCATGTGTCCCAGGGGGCAAGACCCCCTTCAACCGTCTCGTAACTTTCAGGCGCCGAAGGGCGCAGGGGGCCACCAACGGCCCCACTGCGCCCTTCACGCCACGGCAAATCAGTGCGCACTTGCCTCAGCCGGTGCAACACTCTGGCCGATTTCACCCATGAGATCGACGAACCACTGCTGGGTAATGTCGAAGGGCTTACCACCGGCGATACGGGGGAAGGGAATAGCGCACAAGCGGTCGCCGTTTTCCTCGTCATGACCGATGACGCCAGCTTCACCGCGCAGAGCGCACTCGACAGCAAGGTCAGTCATGGACTTGATCAGACGGAGGTCATCAGCGTTCGCACGCGAGGAACGAGAGAAGTAGCCCGACTTTTGAACCATGACCTTCTCGGCGCCAATCTTCTCAGCGAATTGCTTGGCGAACCACTGGCCTGGGTTGATGGTGTCGAGCTTGACGTGGCCGAAGGGGTCGCGCTGAACCTCGATGCCAGCAGCTTCCATTTCAGCGATGATTTCGGGAACACCAGCACCCTCGGACAAGAAGATGTTGACGTTGCCGAGCTCATCCATCACGCCGCGCAGACGCTGAGCTTCAGCATCAATATCAAGGGCCATCTCAGGCAGGAACACAGCGTGAACGTCCCAACGCTCCTTGGACAGACCAATGGAGGGCACCCATTCCTGGGTATCAAGCCACTTGTGGTACTCAAGGGCGCCTGCGGCGGTCAGCCAACCGCAGTGGCGGCCCATGACCTCGTGGACGATGAGCATACGGGGGTTGGAACGGTGCTCGCCAATGATGTTCTGGGAGTACTCGGATACCTCTTCGGCAGCGGTCCATGCGCCCAGGGACTGGCGGATTGGCACCACGTCGTTGTCGATGGTCTTGGGCAGGCCCACGACGGTCAGGTGGTAGTTGTGCTCTTCAAGGTAGGCGGCCAGATCGGCTGCGGTGGTGTTGGTGTCGTCGCCACCGATGGTGTGCAGGACGTCAACACCGTCCTTGCGAAGCTGTTCAGCAGCCTTTTCAAGGGGGTTTTCACCCTCTTCGACCAGTCCGCGCTCAACGAGGTTCTTCGCGTTAGTAAGCTTGACGCGGGAGTTGCCGATGGGTGAGCCGCCGAAACGGTGGAGAATATGGGCATGCTTGCGGGCTTCTTCGTCAATGAGGACGTAGTTACCGGTGAGCAGGCCATGGTAGCCATGCTGGTAGGCGATGATCTCGATGGAGGGGTCAATCTCGTTGTAGCGTTCGATAAGACCGCCAACAGCGGAGGACAGACAGGGGGCGAAACCACCAGCGGTGAGCAGGGCAACGCGACGGACCGACATGGTCACACACCTTTCAGTGAAGTCATAGCGGACGCGGGCGCATCCGCTCACGAGCGTTACTAGTTTACCCTTCACTGACGCCTACGGGATGGACCCTTGTCCTGTCCTCCCCGTCAGACATCAGAGCTGAAGGGGAAAGAGGTTATGTTTCTGGAGTTTCCTCAGAAGCATCTGCGTCGTTATCAGCATCAACAAGGCGACCAGCGGGGCCAACTTGTGGGGAAGCCGGGCCAGCTTGCGGGGAGGCAGAATTCTGAGCACTGTTGGGAACTGGGCCGTCGAATTCGCCGCTAGCCGCAAGTTCAGCCTTGACATCCGCAGCATAGCGGTCGACGTATTCCTGTCCCGAGAGCTTCATGAGGTTGTACATGATCTCATCGGTGATGGCGCGCAGAACGTAGCGATCGTGTGCCATGCCTTTGTAGCGGCTAAAATCCAGCGGCTTTCCGATAATCATGCCAATGTCGGTGCGGCTCGGAATCTTTTGGCCAATGGGCTGAGCATCATGCATCCCGATCATGGCCACCGGAATGACCGGAGCGCCGGAGAGAAGAGCTAAGCGGGCAACCCCTGTTTTGCCACGATGTAAACGTCCGTCGGGGCTGCGGGTGCCTTCGGGGTAGATGCCGAAAAGCTCCCCCTGTGCGAGGCGATCCAGACCAGCTTTAAGTGCAGCTTCCGAGGCGCGTCCACCGGCACGGTCGACAGGGATGGTGCCAACGGCGCTCATAAAAGTCTTAGTTGCCCATCCTTTAACGCCGGTACCTGTGAAGTAGTCGGCTTTCCCCATGAATACGACTTCACGGTCGAGCATGAGGGGGAGGAAGACAGAATCCCATACCGCGTTATGGTTGGAAGCCAAGATGGCTGGACCTTCAGCGGGGATGTTTTCGGCACCTTCGATCCATGGCTTGTACATGCCTTTGACCAAAGGTCCTGCTCCCAGCTTCAACGCACGGTAGAACCCCATGAAATCTCCTTAATGAGGGTATATAGATTCCCGTTCCCACTTTAGAACTCTGGCGACTCCAATGCTCACCATCGCACAAACGTGGGACGATCGTGTCGAAATGTTCAGAGTGTGTCGCCGCACTGAGCGCGCGCCAAGCTGACAAAGGTTTTCGATCTTGGCGCGTTTCTCTTTGGAGTCGCAGCTATGACATGCGGCAAGCAACACGGTCTACTCTGGTGTGGCATTGCCCAAGATGCGTATCAGTTCTTCCGCGCGTGATTTTGCTGCGGACTCTTCCCTGGGAACATCAGCCAGTAACTTAAGCGCTTCTTGAGCATCCGAGAGTGCTTCCCGAGGTTCGCCGTCCTTGACAAGCAGATTTGCCCGAATCACCAGCGCGGTTGCCCGCCCATGAGCATCACCCAGTTCTATGAAGCGGCTCATTGCGTCGTTGATAAAGGTCTTTGCCAGGCTTATCCGGGCACAGTTGGCATGGATTTCAGCCATCTGGGAATGCCAGTGCGCATCTTGGAGCTGAGGGTCAAGCGAGGTAAAACGCAGATAATCCTCTGAAAGGGTCAGAGTTCGCAGCTCATTCATCAGGGTTTCGGCACGCTCGTGATCGTCATGAGAAATCGGATCCGGCTGCCAGCTTATGCCTTTCGCCAAAGCATGCAGGCATCGCGCTAAAGAAGATGCGCTTCTGGTTGCCTTGGATGCACAAGCTTGGCGTTCCTCTTCTTCTGTTGCTGCGTGATAGTGCTCCGCATCCGTGACATATGAGTGGCGGGCAATTTCACATGCTTGGGAGAGGACATCGAAAGCCTGCGCAAAATTATCAACATTAAGGAAACACATGGCGGCATCATGCATAAGATTCGCTGCATTCACCTCATGGCCGTGACGTGAATACCGTTCAGCAGTGTGCAGGTAGTGCCGGGCTGCAATTTCGTCTTGACCGATAAGGGCGTGAGCCCGCGCACTGTAAAAGTGCAGCATCGAGGTGACGCCGTCCAGATACGCGTGACGCTCCACAGCGTCAAGCCCGTTTTGAGCAACTTCAGCAGCGTAGTAAACATCACCTCGCCGCAGAAGGAGGGCACTGAGGTCAGATGCGGCTTGCGCCATTTCTCCTGGCAGACCAACCAGGGCAGCAAGATTAGCCCTTTCTCGGTTGAGCGCAATGGCCTCGTCGTCGGCACCTTGATAGCGGAGCGCATCGGCCCACACTCGCAATCCACGCAGGCGTAAGCCTAGAGGCTCAATACTGGGAGTGGAGAATGCCTCGTGAACACAGGATATGGCCCGCTCACAGTCATCGGCCGCCATTGCCACCTGAGCGGCGTCGAGTTGGCTGAATGCGGGATCAGTGGTCTCCATTGCATGCAGAGCGATGGTGTATCCCGGCACAAAAGCCTCACCCGCCAGATAGCGGAGCCAGCGCCAGGCAACTACCACGTCTTCTGGGAGGTCATTCTCCATTGTGAGATCTGCATAGCGCGGATCCGACCACATGCGTTCAAGCGCTGTATAAGCCCATATCGTCGGGACACCCACACCAGCATTGGCGCACTCACGAAGGAGGTCGTGGAAACTCATTGTCTCCCACGCGCCGTGAAGAGGCAGGGGAACAAAGGAATGAGAAGAGTTGCCGTCACTGTCCGAAGTTGCGACAGAGTGCGGCTCGGACGCAACGGGGGCTTGCCGGTCTTTGCTGTTCTCCTCGTCAAGGAGGAATGTCAGGCTGGACTGATAGTCCCCCAGGCCGGTGACGTCCTGAATGGGTCCGTTATCTGGAAGAGCGGCGAGCGGCTGAGGATGGAAGGCGCGTTCGAGGCGTTGATGTTCCCTGCCTGGAGCTCGATTACCGGGTCGAGCATCGAACTGAGCGGCAATCTTTGTGGCAAGGTGGCGCATCCATTGAGCAGTTTCGGCAATCGTCGGGTCAGTGAGTTCTTCCGCCTCAACCCATTTCAGGTGTTTGCCGGGTAGGGTCACTGGCAAAACCCGCTCATGCTTCTGCTCTGGAACAGCATCACAAACCAGTGCCGCCGCCGCAGCAAAATCGCGCACTGCGCTTGGAGTCGAAGCCTCGATCATCCATGGTAGATGCCGACAGAGTATCCGCAGTGCCCGCTCAAGGCGCTGCGGTCTACCGGCCTGCGCGGAAAGGGTCAGGTACCTCAGGTGGTAGTGCAGATAGTTAAAGTAACGCGCACTGGCCTGGTGTTTCCTGTACGAACGCACATGTGCTGGCCATGCCTGAGCATCATCACCGCATCTGAGCCAGGGCTCCAACATCTCGCTGAGCAGCGCCTCCGGTTGGGAGCTACAAAGACGCCCCTCCCCCGCCAAGCCTTCCTCACCGGCCTGAACTGCCTCTTGCCACAGGCCTTTGTCACTGTAGTGACCCACTATTTGTCCTGGCGCACACCCTTGACAATCGGTCAGGTCTGAATGTTCAGCGTTGATCCACAAGTCAAAAGCGCGGGCGGCAGCTTCTTCTTCCCCCATGGCAGTGTGGAGTTGGTACAGGCGGTAGTAGTAGGCGCGCATCGAATCACCTACGCCTGAGTAGTGCTCGTGCATCTGTTCAAGGATGGACTCCCATTGGGACACCGGCACCGTTGGTACATGCGCCACAGCAATGAGCACAAATTTGTAGAACCACCCGAAACGATGAATGTGGGTTTCTGTGAATAGATCTGGGCGCTCTCGGCGCATTCGATCCAGCCACATGAAGGGAGCAATAACTCGGGTGATCTCGCCCGCACTTTGATAGGAGGAACACAGCTCGGTGTAAGCGTCAACAGCCAGCCCGAGGCTCCCCTCCTCTTCAGCGAGTGTCGCCGCCTGCGCCCACAGGGCTGCACGGCTCTTTCCCGCGGGCATCATCCACGCGCGGTTCATCAATTCTTTCAACTCGCGAGAGCGATCATGCATCATGTCCTCCATAGGCGCGTGCCTGTAAGAGTCGAGCGAAGGGCGTGACGAGCGAGAACGCTCGTTTAGATTCCTCCTCCAGTGGGCACAAAACCTTGCTAGTTTTCATCCGCCTTATCAAGCTCTCGCAGAAGCTTGCGGGCATCACGCAAGGCTTCCTCACCCCTATAGGAGGGGTCTGCGAAGAGGTCGATAACTGCCTGCGCTGCTTCGCGCGCGTTCTCCGGCTGCTCAAGATGATCGTAGAGAGCGGCAAGACGCTGCAGGGATCGTCCTTGAGCACGAGTATCACCCAGATCTTTAAATGCCTGAATACTTGCCAGCATGTAATCCACAGCCAAGGTCCTGCGGTACGCATTGGCCATCATGGTACTCATGCGACGATGCCAGTCCGCGTCACGCCATGCGACGGTCTTGGGCATGTACTCGTCGAATGTCGGATTGGTGACGAAGGAGCGTAACTCGTTCATGAGTTCTTCCATGTGGGAAAAATCCTCATCGGAAATATTGCCCGGCTGCCACACGAGGATATGCGCGTAATCCAAAAGGCAGGACAGCAACTGCTCAATGGCGTACTTGTAGTTGTCAACTAGTTCTTCTTCAGCAGAGTTCTTCTCTCTATCTGCTCCGCCTACACTCTCAGCGTCGCCTTCATTCTCTGGTTCAGCCAGCGTCTCATCACCCAGATGCGTGGCTCGGTAGGCGGCTAAGGCCTCGTCACATTCGGCGAAGTAACGGCGGCTCGCCTTCAACGCAAGGTCTCGAGCAACGATTGCTTGAGAGTACTCGTGACCTTCAGCGTAGCCATCTGCAGCTTCACCATAGGCACCCGCTGCACCGCGCCAGATCTCCTGGCGTTCGAGGATCATTCCCGCAGCGAAATGACGGTTTGCTGCCGCATCTTTACTGAACTGCGCGTGAGCCAGGGCAGCCAAACGGTTGAGTTCCACTGCGGGGCCGTACAGGTGCGGGTAGTGCTCAAAAATATCCAGTCCACTTTGAGCGACCTCCGTTGCTTCGGTATAGCGCCGGAGCTTATGCAGAGTGTTCGTCAAAAGAATGGACACTCCGGCCTGGTCAACCCTGAGACCAAGAAGCGCATTGAGGTTGATGAGTTCGCGCAGACTGTCAACACTCTCCGCGAGGTAGCCAGAAGCTATAGCCGCCATCGAAAGATTAGTCAGGGCTTCCAAACGGACACCGATAGGCTCCACCGACGGGGTGCGCATAGCCTCGTCAGCAAGTTGAGCCGCCTCCATGTACTTCCTCTGATCCAGCAGGTGATCTGATTCCTGCACAAGCTGGTAGGCACGGTCATCACAAACTCGCGGATAGTCTGGGAACTCCTCATCTATCTGTTTGACAACGTTAACGTACTCAACGGTGGCATCCCAGTACTGTTGCAAGCGACCTTCGCCCTGTGGACGATAAGAAGGGTCAATCAGCGTAGGATCCCGGAAGGCGAGCTCGCGAGCCATTGCCACATAGATCGTCGGCACATAGTCGCCATACTCGGCGGCAGCCTCAAGAAGCTCCATGAAGCCCATCGACTGCCATGGTCCGTTCAGAGGCAGGGGAACCAAGGGAGGTTCATCCTCATCCTCATCGTTAGCCCCATGCGGTGCTACCTGGCCAGCGGTAGCACCGACAGCAGAGGTCTGGGTGGTGTCATCAGCAACAGCGAAAGTCGACATCATGGTGTAATCGCCCAGGCCCGAGGCGTCTTCGACAACTCCTTCTTGCGTCAGTGGCGCAACGGGCTCAGGATCCATCAGGCGCTCCACGCGTGCCCTCATGACACCGGGGTGAGGATGGCCTGGACGCGCGTCAAAGGCATCCGCCATAGCAAGCGCTAGATCACGCATCCAGTCGCGCGCCTGAGACAAAGTTGGGTTCACCAGTGTTGGGCGAGTGGTCCACTGAAGTTCGTCGCCTGGCAGGGTCACGGGCAGAACGCGATCATCATGATCGGACTCGAAAGAATCGAGCAGAACGAAGGCCTGGATAGCTGTGTCCATAAGCACCTGAGGTGTTTCAGCTTCCTTCCACCACGGCATGTGGCGCAGGAGGATCTTCACACCACGTTCGAGGCGTTGAGGACGACCCGCACGGCCAGACAGTGCGAGGTAGCGCAGGTGCTGCTCATGGTATTCAAAGTAGCGGGAAGCCTGCTGATAGCGGCGGTAGCCTCGGATATGGGCAGCCCACGCTTCGTCATCACGCCCGCTACGCAACAGCGTTTCTAGAAGGTCAGTAAGCAGCGCTTCAGGCTGGGCACCACAGTGGCGCTTGTCGGAGTTGAGCGTCTCATCGCCAACGCTCAATGCTTCGGCCCATTCGCTACGTTCAGCGTGATAGCGGACGCGGTGGCCTGGATCGCAGTGGCTGCAATCGGACAGTGGGGAGGACTCGGCGGCCAACCAACGCTGATAAGCGGCCTCTGATTCCTCCATCATGCCCATGTCACGGTAGATCTGGAAGGCCCGCATGTTGTAGCTATGCAGGGAATCTCCCAAGCTGCGGTGGAAACGCTCTGTTTCTTCCAGCAGTGACATGCATTGTTCAAAAGGAACGGTTGGTACGGAACGCACGGCTGAGAGTGCAAATTTGTAGTCCGCTGCCAAAGACTCCACAAGATCGTCATTAAAAAGATCTGGGCGTTGCTTGTACATGCGTTCGAGCCACATGAAAGGCGCAATACAGCGGGTGAGCTCTCCGCCCATCATGTAGGCGGTGGCCAACTCGTCATAACAGACAACAGCTTTTTCGAGGTTTCCCTGTTCTTCGGCCAAGGTTGCGGCCTGCGCCCACAGGGCGGAACAGGCTTTGCCCCACTGGGTGGCGTCAGCGCGGGACATCAAATCTTCGAGATCGTCAAGACCTTCAGACACTCTTTCTCCTTCATTCATGTACTGTGACGGCCATTGTCACTCAACTTCACATATCAATAAGTGGTGGGGTTTTAGCCCGCCGAAGGCATACCTGGATCTGACTGCGACCATTGCAAAGAATGGGCAATCAACGAGGTGAATACTGAGGTACTCCATGAGCGCACCTGAGTGTTCATAGGGTGGCGCCCGGCAAGGAGCGCCTGAACATAGAAACCGCGAACGGCACTCTCCATCACAATGGTGTTGTCGATGCATCGCGCAAGCTCGCTGACCACCGTGGCTTTGGCATTGAAGACGAGGCGTGCTTTCGTTTCTCGAGGCTTCTTCACCGAGGCGGCTCCGAAGGCTTCCAAAAGCCCGTCAAAGGCGCCGGTGGCATTACGCGCTTCGCGCTGTTCGATAAGGCGCCCGGCCAGATCAGACTCGGGCAGGAAGAGGACGGGCATGGTGGCCGGCTCGAAAGAGCGTACCTCGACAGAGACGTCCTGGCCTTTCAGTGCCCCTTCCGCAGCGTCGATCAAAGGTAGAAGGGCGGCCTCTTCAGCAATGTCGAGGGGTTCGAGGGCTCCCAGAACCTCCATCGGGTCAAGTTCGCTAATGCGTGCTTCAGGCCGATCCAATGCCAGTTGACCGAGCAGCTCCTCATCGAAGGCGAAGCCAGCGTTGAGGATGCACAGACCATTAGCGGCCGCCACCGGCTCAAGAGTGCGGAATTCGTTGTCAGTGCGGGTGAAGCGGATCGCCCCGTGTTGACTCATCACCTCATCGAGCGTCATAACGCCCATTGATGTCTCGTAGTACAGAGTCGAGGCAACGAGTTCACGCGTCGGGCCGTCAGTAATCGCCAGAGCCTTGAGGCCGTTGACATGAAGTGCGGTGAATTCACGGAAACGACGAGGCGACTCGTGCGCTAGTCGTGTCAACCATTGGCGGATCTGATCGCCAAGGTACTGGCGGGTATGTTCAAGGAGCTCGTCGTCGAAGAGCTGCTCACGCGATGCTGTGGGCTTGAGGTGTTCGGTATCGACAACGACTCTCACGAAGTAAGCCCAGTCGGGAAGGAAGTCCGTGGCCTTCTGGGTAAGCAACATACGACGTAGGTAAACATGATGGCGCAGGCTTTGGCCGGGGGAAGCGCCATTTGCCAACACATAGGCGACGCCTTTGACACCGGAGGTGGGAACCTCAACCTCGAAGGACTCAAAGGGCATGAAGCCAAAGTTTTCCGCACACCAACGATCACGCTGCATGTGGGTCATTTCCCACGGGGCTGCGGGCAGGGTCAGGGGCTCGCCTGGCTCCTGCGAGTCAGCTCGCTCGATGGTGACATTCACCGGCAAGTACTGGCCGTAGTAGCGGATCAACTCCCGTAGCACGCCATACTCGAAGAGTCGTTCACCGGGAAGGGCATCGAGAACAACGGTAGTGCCTGCATCGCCCAGTTCTGTGGGGATTTCTGAAGGGTCAGCAACGCTAACACTCCATGTGCCGTTCTCTCGTCCGACCCAGCGGACAACAGCAGATCCTGGGTGACGAGCTGAGCGAGAGTAGACGAGAATCGTGGGTGACACCATGAAGCACGACAGCAGGCCGATTCCGAATTGGCCCAGGTAGTCAGAACGGGCAAGGCCAAGTTCATCGCGCTTTGATGATGCCCCAATGGTAGCCAAAAGGTTGCGTGCCTCGTCGAGCGTCAGCCCTACACCGGAGTCAGTAATACGAAGCTGATTCCCGGTGGTGATGAAACGGATATGTGAGGGGGCTTCTGGATCAATCTCGTGACGAGCAGTGATGGCATCCAGGCCGTTTTGGAGGAGTTCTCGGACAAAGACTCGAGGCCCTGAATAGAGGTTGCGAGAGAGAATCTCAACAACGCCGCCAAGGTCAACCTGAAAGTTCTCGTTCTGTGTCATGCCGTGTTTTTACTCTCGTATTTTTGTCTTTACCGGGTGTCTTTTGAGAATGATCCTGCCTGAGCATGGGGAGGCGAGCAACACCTAGTCGTGGGTTCTCGCTGGCCAACACACTGCCTAGTCCAGAAGCGATACGCAGTACTTCCCACTAAGGGAGGGGCACAGCCAGGAAAAGCTCTGGCTATGCCCCTCCACTTTGTCAGATCCTGTAACGGAGGCGAGGGATTCGCAGCTTCCTCACTCTCGAGGCTTTCAGTCGTCGCTTTCTGAACGACGCTTTTCCTCAATACCGAGGTCCTTGACGTAGGCGTCAACAGCCTGGACTCCGCATGCGATTGCGATATCCAAGAATTCATCAAGCTGCTCGTCACTCAGACCTGACAGCGTCAGCATTGAGGTGTCAACACGCATCATCAGATCCCCATCGTCGTCAACGTAGGGGCGGGCAGTACCAAAGATGGTGTTTTCATTCCACTGTTCAGCCCATGCCAATGCCTCATCGAAGCGACTGCCATCGTCGTAGTAGGCCGAGGACCAGACATACACGCTGAAGAAACGGTTCTCTGAGCCTAGTTCGATGACTGTTCCGAAACTCTCGAAGATGGAGCTGAGGTAGTTTTCGTGACGCTCATACGACCATTCCTTACGCTTCATCGCCTCCTCAAGGCGATCAAGAGTAACGGGCATCGTCACTTCAGCAGCGTCTGCTTTCTTCCTAAACCACATAATGTGTCACTCCTCTTCCGACCATGTCACCAGGTGGGGCAGTTCCTTTTCGAGATCTTCAATCGTCCCGAAGAACATTCCCATGGTGGCGTTGAAGTAATCCTTGAGCTGCTCATCGTTCAGCCCCTGGGTCAGAGGAACAGAGTGTTCCATCACGAAGATGTAGGGGGCATCCTCACTACCGTCTCCCTGAGGGTAAGACTTGGGGAAGTTCTGACTGGAATTGACCTTGTGACAGAAGGCTCGGATCGTCGCGCCATCTTCTTCCGTGGTGCTGGATCCACGCCAAACGCCTGTGGTGCGAAGAGTACGGTCGTCAATATTGATCCAGACCATGAGGGGTGTAAAACCAAAGGTCAGCTCGCCTGATTCCTGCACGCCGTAGTTGAGTTCTTCCTCATCGAGCAGGGCTCTCATGCGATCATAGGTCACTGTAGGTAGTGCCACAAAGGGCTCCTCTCCACCCCACCAGAATGGGGGATTATCAAACTTTCCCATCAAAGCTATCAGGTGATTACTGGTTCACAGCACAGAATGGGCTGAATGTTTCCTGGGAAGTTTCGGTGAGCGTCAAGGCCACTGCCTAACCGCCTACATCGACTCACACTCAGCGAGCATCTCCTGAGCACGCCGCTTAAGAGGAATCAACTGACGAGACACATAGGACGACGTTCCCTCCAGAGCGCACACACGATGAAGGGTCTCTCGCGCTGTCACATAATCCTCCCTATGCCCCTGAGTCCACGCCAGCATGAGCAATTGATCTGCCTGTTTGAGCACGTCCCCGCACGCCGCGAAACGTGATGCCGCCTCTGTGAAGTAGGTCAGGGCAAGAGCAAAGCGGTAGGACTCAAGCATCAACTTACCGACATCCGCATGCCACTGTGCATCCATAAGTTCCGGGCTGCGTTTACTCATGGCTGCATACTCCTGTGAGGTCACAATGGTGCGCACCTCATCCATCAGCTGTTCCATCAGCGCAAAATCGTCATCAGACACATTGCCGGGCTGTTCAGCCAGAGCCTTAGCGCACTCATTTAAAGAGCGCACATAGGCTTGCTGAGCACGCTCAAACTGTTCCTGTGCTTTCTCAGCCTCTGACAAAGAGCGTGATTCTTTGCTCCCGCCCTCGGCAGTTGCACAAGAGAGTTGCACACGTGCCTCTTCAACTTGTGCCCGGCTCAGGTCACGATAGTGACGGTAGGCAGTAACACTCTTCCGATAAGCCTCAATCCCTCTGCGAAACTGTCGGCCACGGGTGAAGTTTTCGCCGGCTTCTGTAAAACGGAGTGCCGCCGCTACATAGAGCTCAGCACCCATAAGATCCTGTGCGGCGCTCATGTAGTGGTCGCCTGCTGCGGTATAGAACTTCGCTCCCGCACAGGCCTCTCCCCCACGCAGATGGAGAGAGACACGTAGGGCGTACATGTGCGGGTAGTGCTCACTAATATCGAGGGCGTTCTGCGTGACCTCTGCTGCCTCGACAAAGCGTTTCTGTTTGGTAAGGGTATCGGCGAGCACACCGGCAGCAAGAGCCTGCTCAACGCGCAATCCAAGCAAAGCAGAAAGATTCGTTCCCTCACGCAATGCATCAATCGCTTCGTCATAATAGCCAGCACTCGTTGCCGCCTGAGAAAGGCCAGCAAGACCGCGAATCCTTACCCCAAGATCTTCAACGCTGGGGGTGCGCATCGCCTCATCAGCAAGCGCTGCAGCCTCCATATAGCGCCTCAGGTCAAGCATGTCATCCGACTTTTGGATCAACATATACGCGGCGTCATTGGTGACAGTGCGGTCTTCAGAGGTCTCATGATCGTAATCGACGGAAGAGAGTGCATCGTTGACAATCCATTCCCAGGTCTGCACCAAGTGCTCATCAAGTTGAGAACGGAAAGACTCATCCGCCAACTGTGGGTCCAGACAGACGCGCTCTCGCGCCTGGTAATAATGGATGGAGGGGACATACTGGCCAAGACGAGCACACGCATCAATAAGCTCAAGGAAGCTCATCTGCTTCCATGCACCATTCACCTGAAGGGTGACGTAAGGGGGCTGATCATCCTCATCATCGGCAGAGGTGGCCTGATCATCGTCACCACGAACCTGCCCGACAGCAGCTCCACCTGAAGACTCCCCGGAGGTTCGCACAGCCTGATCATCCCCTACCTGGGACAGCGGCGTGTAGTCGCCCAAACCAGTAACGTCCTTAAGCAGACCTTCCTCAGGAAGCGCAGGCGCAGGCGCAGGATTCATTGCTTTCAGAACGCTGGTTCGCTCAAAACCCGGGTTCGGATGACCGGGACGTGCGTCAAACAAGTCAGCAAGCTTCAGTGCCAATTCCTTCATCCACGTGCGGGCCTCAGCAAGGGTGGGATTGTGCAACGTCGGATATTCAGCCCACTGGAGATCGTTGCCAGGGAGCGTCACCTGGAGGACACGGTCGTCCTCGTCAGATGGGAAGGAATCAAGCAAAATGACACCCGATGTCGCCATGTTCATCAGTGCGCGCGGGCTCTCCGCGACGGTCCACCACGGCATATGACGCGTAAGGATCGACAAACCTCGCTCAAGACGATCTGGACGACCCGCCCGGCCTGAGAGCGCGAGGTAGACCATATGCTCCGTGAGATACTCAACGTACTCAGGGCTTTGCTGATGGCAGCGGTAGGAACGCACATGTAGAGCCCAGGCTTCAGAGTCCCGGCCAAGATAGAGCAGAGGTTTGAGCATCTCCCCCATGAGGTGCTCTCGCATATTCTCCTCAACATCCCCATCAATCGCTAAGCCTTTTTCGCCGATGGCGACAGCTAGCTCCCACTCGCTCCTCTGAGCGTGGTAGTTCACCTCAACAGCGCAGTCACGGATGGTTGCCTCGACAACCTCAAAAGGTGTCGTTGAGAGGAAGCGCGCATATTCTTCTTCTGCTTCCGCTTCCTGCCCGAGGGACAAAAGAAGCTGCCAACGCCTCAGATGGTACGTCTTTAAGGGATACCCGCCCTGAAGGAAGTATTGATACATCTGAGTGCTCAGGGATTCGATCTGTTCAACCGAAACGTGGGGAACCGTGGCAACTCCACGAAGCATGTAGTCATAGGTGAAAGCGAAGGCACGTAGCGCCTCTTCAGAAAATAACTCGGGATGCTCGTGATGTGTTCGATGAACCCACATGAAGGGGCCAATGACACGCGTTGATTCTCCACCCCCGACATAGGCGCTACAGAGTTGAAGATGGCAGTAGACAGCAAGTTCATCATTGCCGTGTTCAAGCGCAAGGGTTGCTGCCTTTGCCCAGAGTGACGAACAGGTCTTTCCCCAAGGAGTTGCGCTTGCACGCTCAATCAGATCTCTGAGATCTTCATCGATTTCACTCATGTTTTATCCTTCCTCAGAGAGAGTCGATAGTTGAGCTCAGCCGACCACACTTGCAGCGGCACACACTTCAACGTCATCACATCAATCTCTAGACCGTGCCCCAGTCAGCACTGACGTTTTGGAAGGGACATCAATGCCTTCCTGTCACAAAGTGCCTCACAATCTGCACACACCGCATGTCAGGCTAACAGCTATCTCTGAGAAATTCCCCGAGAACCGATCGGGAGCCGTCCGGGAAATACGAAGATGGGCCGCGCTGAGCACGGCCCATCTTCAAAACGTCCGCCCTCCTTCAGGAAGGCAAACGCCTGCGGCTCACCGCTATCGAGTCACGCGAGCTCCTCGTTGAGCGATGAAAGCAGAGGCAAGCACCATAAGCGCTCCGGCGGGAAGCACTCCCAAGACAAGAAGGAGGGAGTCTTGCGTCGAAGCACCCGTAGCGGCCAGCTTCTTCTGAGGTGAGGAAGGCTGAGCATCCGTGGTTACCGTCGGAGCAGATGCGCCCTCGGCGTTCTCCTTCTTGGAATCTTGAGCCTTCTCGTTACCGGATTCACCATCCTTTGAAGGATCATCACCCGTTGCCGGAGGCACTAAAATTCCCGAGTTATTGCCAGGGGCAACAGCCGCAGCCGTTACCGTCAAGATGCCGACCCCCTTGACGGTAGGGTCATTGTCAGCGGGGTTGGCCGGCGCAACAGCAACTTCAACTTCCCCAGCAGCAGCACCGGCAGGAATTGCCACGCTAAAGGTGGCCACACCTTCAGCCGAGCTGCGGGCCGAACCCTTGACTAAGAATCCATCAGGAACGGTGAGGACATAGTCTGTGTTGCGCACCAGTCCAGTGACCATGATCTGGACCTCGCTGCCAGCAGCCCCACTTGTCGGAGCAATTTCCACCGTGGGGCGGAACGAGTGAATCTGACACTCGTTCCCTGTGATGACATTGGAGAAAATATCCTTCGTCGACACGTTGGTAGCGCCCGTTTGATCCGTCGGAACAACGAGATCAACAAAGTACCGGTCCCCAATCTCGGCTGCGCAGTCGCCTGCGCCTGCCGTGTACGAGCAGTGCTTGTTTGCTGCCACGCTCAATAGCGTGCCACCCAAGGCATGTGCAGCAACAACACCATCTTGATAAGGGGTCGCTGGATCGTAGGTTGTCGAAACAACGAGGATATTAGGCATTGCCGTCAATGTCTTGCCCTGAGGCAAAGTCTGCTGGGTGCTGTAGTACGTGCACCAATCAGCTTCGGGTTCTAGACCGCGTTGAGTGCCATCAGGGTTCTTACCTGGATCGGTGAAGGGAGCAAGTGCGTATTGGTCCTCAAGGCGCTTACGCGCCGCAGCGAGCTCATTTGCCCCTTCGGGTGTGCCCGCGTCAGTGCACCAAATGCTTTGGAAGGCTCCGTTGAAGAACGTGTAGCGTCCTGCCTCATCACGCTCGTAGTAGCTGTCAGCAAGAAGCATCGCGGTGTCACCAGTGTTATTGTCTTTCAGCTCTGTAAGAGCCATGTTGAGAAATGGCCAGATGCTTTCGTCATACATTGCCTGGATACTTGCCTGCGTGACGTCCTTAAAAGAGACTGGGCGTGGCGTTGCTTCCGTGGTGGCGTAGGCGGTTGCTCCCCATGCCTTTTGTGCGATCGCCTGGTAGTTGGCCATGAGTTCGCTAAGGTCCTGCGAGGTTCCCACTGCGCAGGGGACCTTTTCACCATTGACGGTGAAACCGTTATTAGTTGCACAGGTTGTCAGGAACTGTTTAAAGGTGGACTGGAAGCCTTGAAGCTGAGCGAGTTCAGAGGAAAGTCCCTGACTGTTATTGGCGGTGTATTGCTCGTATTTCTTTGCTTCCTCAGCATTGTTTTCAAAAGGATTGACAACGCCGTCGAGAATCATTGCACGGATATTGTCAGGGAAGGCCATGGCGTACTGGTAGCCGATGGAGGTGCCATACGAGTAGCCGAGGTAATTGATCTTAGGATCACCAACAGCGGCACGAGCAATATCGAGGTCGCGGACCACGTTGCCTGTGCCTACATTGTCGATAAACTTCTTGCCGTTGATTCCTGTGAATCCCTTGCCGCTATTGGTGTAGCACTGCTGGGTGTTGTATTCCAGCACCGAGTTTTTCTGCTCGGCGGTCAGCAGATCAGAGCCCTGACGTTGGATATCGAAGGCATGGGAGGATTGGCAGCGGACCATCGGGAGTGACGAGGATACGCCACGCGGATCGAAGCCGACGTAATCGAAGCGATCACGAACTGGGCCGGTGTCATTGAGGGCGCCCAGGGCAGAACTCATGCCGGAGGCACCCGGACCACCTGGATCGACAAAGATTGTGCCGATACGTTGAGAAGGCTCACGAGCGGGGACCTTCAAAAGGCCAATTGCAATGGTGGGGCCATCGGGTTCGTCATAGTTCAAGGGCACGATGAGGTAGCCACATTCGACTCCCTCACTGGGGTAACCCTTGCCATCTGGGGCAAAAGGTTGGCAGTCCCCCCATTCGATTTTCTGGGAGTAGAACTCATGAAGTGCCGGTAGGGTCACTCCCGCACCTGGCCCACCGGCATGTGGGCGCCCGATGGTATATGAGCCGTCAGTATTTTTGAAACGATCGGCAGCGGCTGGCATGAGGTACTGGCTATCCTCAGGGGTGATTGCTGCGAAATCGAGAGGATCAGGAACTGGCGCGGCAAGAGCACCGCCAGCCAAGACCGTCATTGTTATCGCGGATGTGACCGCAGCTGCGGTCAGCGTTGCGAGGCTGTGAAGTGGAGTCCTCATGAGGTCCCTCCAATAAGATTCGATAGAGATTGCACGAGCATGCGCCTCTATTGTGGAGGGCCTCACCCCTGACTTTCAGAATGTCTCAAATAGTGTCTGAAGTGCATATATAAAGCATATTTCCTCAAGTGAAGCTGCGTTTTTCTCGCCACCACGCTCCTTCCAGCGCGGGGCCTCTTCCACTGCGGTAATGCTGTTGTGCGCACACAGAAAAGTTGCCTGTGGGGAAACATTTGTTTCCCCACAGGCAACTTTTCTGTGTCTTGGAGGATCAGGCAGTCAACACGTGAGCAATCGACTCTTGAACGGTGATCGGATCAAAGGGGGCAGGGATCGTAACGGCTGCGCCCGCCCATGTTGCCAACCATTCATCCTGTGGGCGAGCAGTCAGAACAACCAGCGGGGGAAGTTCTTCATGGGTCGTTGCCAGTTCACGAGCGATGGAAAGACCCCCCTCCTTAGGGGATTCGGCATCAAGAACGAGGGCTGCGAATTCGACGGAATCCACAAGATCGTGGACACCATAAGCCGTTGCTGCCTCGTGCCAAACAATAGTGGGAGCGTCCTTGGACGCGCGAACACCAACGGCGTCCTTGATGGCCTTTCGGGTTTCGCTATCGTCGCTGAAGAGCAGGACATTGACCTGTGCGTCGGACATGGGGCCTTTCCTCCGTAAAAACAGTGTGCTCGCCATGAGCAGTGGGCTCCGAAATGAAGTCAGGCGCAACGCGCCCACTCAATGAACATGCCCATTGTACGCCTCAAGCGGGCAAATCCTGATTTCAGGACTCGCCCGCTTGAGGATAGCTCGCTGCTCAACCAATGGAAAAGAGCGGCGCTGGACAATCAGGGCATGCTCAACACGGCAAGCACGTCGATGACCGCTGCAGAAGCAAGCTGCTGCTCATTGCCAGGGTTGGTGTACAACAGACGAGAGCCAACGGTCTTTCCCGCAAGAGGAGCCGCACCTGGTTGAAGAATCTGCGCTTGTTCCCATGTTGACGGTGCCGGCGTATCTGAGCCTTGCAGCGCACCCTCAACTCGGTACACAACGTAATCCTTGTCGGTAATGACAGCTCCCTTGCCCTCCGCAAGGACAGTAAATCCATCTGTGATGGCAGTGTCAGACTTTGCGAAAGTCACCGTCGGCCGCTCGCCAAGGGTTCCCTCAACACTGATCCCAGCAGGCAGTTGGGCGTCAACGGAAGTTGCCTCCTTCAGCGCACTGTTATCAGCAGGATCTGCACTGTTGAGAATGTCGACAACAAATACCAGCGTCGAACCGCCAGGAATGTTCTGGGTTCCCTGCTCTCCGTATCCCCACTGCGCAGGAATAACGAGCTGAACACGGTCGCCCACCTTTTGTTCGGCCAGACCATACTTCCACCCGGGAATCACACCATTGAGGGAGAAAGCAATAGGCTCACCGCGTTCAAAGGAGGAGTCAAAAGGCTTACCGTCCCAAAGGACACCGGCATAGTTGACCAGAACAAAATCGTCAGGACCCACGACCTTGCCTGAGCCCTCCACCAGGGTCTTTGCAGACACAACTGAGGGTTCTTCGCCTTCACCAGCCGAGATGGTCGGCGTTTCACCGAAGCCACCAGTTACCGCGGGGAAATTGCCCTCGCCTGAACGATCCACAGTGGGAGCTTCCTGGATGGAAGCAGACTGACTAGCCGAAGCCTCGTCACCCTGTGCTGCCGACTGGGGCAGGTTACTGGAACACGCGGCAAGAGAGACAGTGGCGAGCATGGCAAGTGCCGCCCATGTCAGGTTCTTCTTCATCATTGGGCTAGGGCTACTCTCAGTGGAAGGATTCGCCACAGGCGCAGGTGTTCTTTGCATTGGGGTTATCAATGGTGAACCCCTGACGCTCAATGGAGTCAGCAAAGTCGATTGAAGCACCAGCCAGGTAGGGGGCGCTCATACGGTCGACAATAACCTCAACGCCATCAAAGTCGCGGACAGCGTCTCCATCCAGCATACGATCGTCGAAGTACAGCTGGTAGATCAGGCCAGAGCAGCCGCCAGGCTGAACGGACACGCGAAGGCGCAGATCGTCGCGGCCTTCCTGCTCGAGAAGGCTCTTGACCTTAGCGGCAGCCACATCGGTCAGCAAAACCTCGTGGGTGCCCAGTTCCGACGTATTCTCGGACATGTTTCTCCTCAATCGGATTTCAATGATGTAGGAACAGCCTACGCGGCTTTCATCGGGTATGGCATATTGAATCGGCCACCTTCGGTAGAAATGAGAGCAGTTTTATATCGAACGCGACACGCGCCGCAGCCAGGTATGAGCCACGCGACGTCCAAGATTCTCCAAAGCATCCGCACTGTCTACCCCCAACATCACCCCATGCAGCCCCCACTGGGCAATCTCATGACGCGACAGCGACGAATCCATTCCAATCGCCACAACGGGCAGGGCACTACCAGCACAAACCTCTGTTAATGCCGGAAGATAGCTTTCTGCCAGAAGGGGCCCATGAAGGTAGGGCTCAAGAATCACGCACAGGTGTGCTCCCTCAACACGCTGGGCAAATCCTGTCACCTCAACAAGGTACCCACCAGCATCTCGGATCTGACCACCACACGCGGCAACGATCGCCCCGATGCCGCCCCCCGCACCGCTTCCCGGCAGACTCGTCACACGAGGCTGCGTGCCATTGAGGAGCGGCAAAGCGGAACGAGCTGTCGTATCAGCCTCGTCAATCGCCCTCGTCCACTCAGATGCCATCGACATGCTGACATCTGTGCGTGCACTCAAATCAGGATTGACAGCCAACATTGACGCCATGCCGTTGAAAGGCCGCAGGGTTGTGGCGGCAAGAATAGGTGCCTGCTCACCAAGATCTTCACGGCATTGAGCGACAACTGACGCCACGACCTCCCTAAGCCCGACAGCCTCAGCGCGTTCTTCCAACTCGGAAGAAGTACGCCCCGCCATACCGGCAAGGAAAGAAAACCACAGGTCAACGGAAGCAACGTGCCCGGCCTCAATGACGCTTCTGCGCCCTTCCTGAGCCCCCTCACGCACCCGAGAACCAAGAGCGCGCGCATCCTGACAGTCGAAGGGGACGTTCAGGGGGACCACCGCTCCCCCGCTCTGCTGGCAGGCAGCAACAAAAGCGTCCCCCGGGCCAAAAGGCATGATCTCCACCTCAAGCTCAGGAAGCGTTTGACGCATCCCACGCGCGCAGGCAGATAAAGCCTCCTCGCACGAGGGGGATGGGATCTCGGCTGTGGAAGCCGGAAACAATGACGTTCCCACAACCGTGTCCCAGTGCCCACACAGGACGATCTTCATGTCAGGTTCTCTACCTTGTTCTCTCAGAGGTGTCTCCACGAGCCTCAGTTCGCAAGTCGAGCCAGCAGCAAGGACTCCGCCACGATGGCGGCCTTGAGATCAGGAATCGACTGCGATTCATCCTCAGAATGTGCATTCGTCATCGGATCTTCAACACCTGTCACCACCACCTGAGCAGAGGGGAAGACCCGTTGGAAATCAGAAATGAAAGGAATCGAGCCCCCCACACCGATATTGACCGAGGGGACACCCCACGCTTCAGTGAGAACCTCATGGAGCAAAGCGGTCACCTCAGAATCAAGGTCCGCCTGGTAGCCTGGACCATACTCGTTAGGGGTAACAACCACCTGCGCGCCGCGAGGCGCATGTGACTCCAAGTGCGCGACAAGAGCATCCATCGCATCCTTGGGCTCAACACCAGGAACGGTCCGCATGGACAGTCGGAAACGCGTATGAGGACTGATCGTATTCGATGCCTTCTCCACCGGAGTCGCATCAAAGCCAATAACGGAAATGGCCGGCATCGTCCACATGCGAGCCGCCAGATCAGCAGTACCCGCAAGCTGGTAGGAATCAAGGACCCCAGCGGCCTGGCGGAACTCTTCTTCTGGCCAGTCCACGTCGGCGTGAGGATTGCCCCCCAGACCGGCAACCGCCACGTCACCGGCAGCATCGTGGAGTGTGGCAATAAGTTCGCACGCAATGATGTTTGAATCGAGGATCGGCCCGCCAAACATCCCAGAATGTACGGCATGATCGGCGATCGTGACGTCCACTGTGCACACGCAATTACCGCGTAGCGATGAGGTCAGGGCAGGTTCACCAACCTTCCAGTTATCCGAGTCAGCCACGACGATGACATCGGCTTCCAACTGCTCTCGGTAGGTTTCAAGGAAGGTCACGAAGGACGGTGAGCCGAGTTCTTCCTCGCCCTCAATAAAGACCGTCACATTCACGCCCAGGTCCTGTGCAAGAACAGTCAGCGCACCGAGGTGAACGATGATACCTGCGCCATCATCGGAAGTGCCTCGTCCATAAAGGCGATCACCGCGTACTTCCGCGGTGTAAGGATCAGAGGCCCAGCGGCCCACATCACCCACGGGCTGAATGTCATGGTGGGCGTAGAGCAGGACGGTGGGAGCCCCGTCAATGCGCGGCGTGTGGGCAACAACTGCAGGCTTGCCCTCGATCCCTTCGGGAGTGGTCACAGAGTAGATATCTGCATCGAGGCCCAAAGCGGCGAAACGGTCGCGTACATGCTCCGCACTTGCTTGAAGGTCGGCGGCGTGTTCAGGGGCGGAAGAAACGGAGGGAATCGCCACAAGCTGGATGAGTTCATTAAGCAGTGCTGGGAAAGCTGCTTCAACGCGCTCGCGGATGGTGTCGGTGGTCAAAGTCTGATGTGTCATGGCATCCACCCTAGTGGGCGGCGGCCCTCTTCTTCGACTCTTCCTTCTCTGGGTCGCGGCTGTGATCCCTTAAACACTTCGCTCTTTCTCTGGGGGATGTTGCCCGAACGCTTACTATAAGGAAAAGCCCAACCCACGGTGATGCGCACGCCCACGCCTCTACTGCTTCTCATCCCCCCTTGCGAGGAGGCCTCATGACGGAGAACTCACACCCACATCCATCCACACCCGCAGAGCGGCCCGCGTCGCCTCCCGTGTGGCCGAAGGTCAGTGTCGCCGTTCTCAGCGGTCTCATCGTCGCTCTTCTTGCGTGGCATTTTCTTCCTTCGCTCAATGCTGCTTCCGGCAGTGATCGTGCGCTCTACGACGAGGCTGTATCCGCATACAAGAGTGCCGAGGAAGATCTTGCCCTCGCAGCGGGCGAAGCTGTGAAGGTCCTTCGTTCTGCTCAAGAAAGAAGTGACGACAGCACGTTCACTGCTGTTACCGAGATTGATGAGCTTCGCACGCTACTAGAAACTGAACCTCCCGCATATGAAGCCCCAGACACGAGTGGCCTGAGCCGAGATGAGCTGCGCGCCCAGCATGAGCATGTTGAGACAATCACTGATGAAATCAGGACGCTCACCCACAAACTGTCGCGCCAGGCAGCAAAGGTCGAAAGAATTCTGAAAAGACCGTCCTAAACGCTTTGCTCACTCCTGAACGCGTCAACCTCTATCCTTCTTATCGCCCAGGAGAGAAGATGGCGAACATGGGAGCGTGTTCACTGTCGGTGAAGTCGTGCCCGACTCAGTGAGCCATAGCGCCGTAGCAGACGAGAATCCATTACCCTGAGTGTGTGATGAGTAAGAGGACTACCGGTAGCGGCGATTCTACGCAGCCTACCCCCACCCCAGAACGAGGCCAGAAGAAGGGCCGCCCAACTCCCACGCGCCGTGAGGCTCAAGCGCGTCACCAGCGCCCCCTCGTGCCCGCAGACCGCAAAGCTGCTAAACGTGCGGCACGAGAAAAGCGTAACGAGGCCTACCGTCGTGAGCAGGAAGCGCTCCTGACCGGAGATGAGCGTTACCTCCCGCCCACTCACCGCGGTAAAGTGCGGCGTTTTGTCCGAGACTGGCTTGACGCCCGCTGGTCGGCTTCGGAATTTATCGTCCCCGTCATGCTTCTCTTCCTGGTTGGTATTACCGCCGTAGCCTTCGCGAATCTGGGTGAAGACCTTTCGCGCACAATCGCATTGACCCTGAGTATTACCTTCTATTCCCTCTTTGCTTTGTCAATTGTCGAGGGCATCATCGTCTGGCGCGGTCTTCGTCGTCGTATTGAGCAGCGATACCCCGATGAGGACATTCCCCGAGGCACCTGGTTCTACGCATACTCTCGTATGGTGATGGCCCGCCGCTGGCGAACGCCTGCCCCTCAGGTAAAGCGTGGTGAGTTTCCCGCAACCTCGCCGCGACGTTGACGAAGGTGAGCGTCGACTACTGACACGTGTTGACGGGTGTGGCCCCCTCCTGGCGGAGGGGGCCACACCCGTATTTGCATGAAACACCCGTTTTTGCTGGGCAGACGTGTTTTTAGTAGCCAGCGAGGGCGCGATTCATGCGGCCTGGCCAGGTGGGGCCTTGGGAGACAAAGGCGCTGAGACCTTCAATCAGATCAGCACCCGCGTCTAACATGCGCTTGGCGTCATCCACCGTGGTGATCCCACCCGTGCCAATGAGAATCTGATCGTCACCAAGATGTTCCGCTACCAGCGCTACCACTTCAAGGGCACGCTCGAACAGCGGTCGCCCTGATACACCGCCTTCACCGTAATCATGGGCAATAGTGGTATTTGTTGCGACAATGCCCTCCAGGCCGAGTTCTTGTGTGAGCGCAACAACCTTCACAATGTCCTCGTTGCTGAGGTCCGGGGCGATCTTGACAAACAGGGGCATCCGACGGCTCACAGCGTCTTCACACCCTGCCCTGGCGGCCGCAAGAATGGGTCGAAGATGGTCAACTGCCTGCAGGTCACGAAGGCCAGGAGTGTTGGGGGAAGAAACATTCACGACGATAAAATCCACCCACGGAGCCAATTCTTTCGCGCACAGATAGTAGTCGCGCGGGGCATCAGCCTCTGAGGTCGTCTTATTCTTCCCAATATTAGCCCCAACGATGAGGCTGCGTCCCGCTGAGGTTGAGCGCAGAGCCTTGAGACGAGCGGCAGCGGCGGCTGCGCCCTCGTTATTGAAGCCCATGCGATTGCGAAGGCCTTCTTCCTCGATAAGACGCCAAAGTCGAGGGCCGTCATTACCCGGTTGAGGAAGAGGCGTCACCGTCCCAATTTCAACAAAGGCAAAGCCCAGCGCGCACATGGCTTCAACCGCCTGGGCATCCTTGTCCATACCTGCGGCTAACCCCAAGACACCTGGGAGCACGCGCTCTCCGATGGTGACCGAACGATAAGGGGTGCGGCGGGCCAGGGGTGGGATTCCCCCGCGCAGATACCCGCAGGTTCCGCGCATCAGACCTCGTGAGGGAGCAAAGGTTCCTGCGACGGACAGGGCAGAAATAGCCGCGTGATGCGCCTGCTCCGGGTCGGTCAGGCGAATGAGGTGACGATACAACCAGGGGTAGACGTGAAAACTCATAGTTCAACGATAGCCGTTCTAGTCCCACCACACCCACCACCCCTGCATGGTTTGGACTCTGTCGCTCTCTTCCGTATCACGATCAGCAATGGGAATGATTTCATCGGGACAGTTTGCCTCTGAAGCCTCACAGCCAAGATAGTCGCCCAAGGCGAGCCACACCCTCAGGCGATCTTCCGCATGCGGTTCAACTCCCCACCCTCCGGCTGCACAGATAGGTGTGCCCATCACTGTTAGTCCGTCGACACTCACACGTTCGTCATGACGTGGAGGTCCAACGAGGTACCCAGAAAGGGTGACCTGTTGCGGTCGTCTAAGGGCCGCTCCGATAAGTTCACTCATCGTGGGCGCACAATTTTGCCGGTCCTCCAGATTTGCCGGAGGTAAAAGAGCGGCGAGCTGTGCAATGGTGTTGGCCTCAACATCAGCGAAGCGACTAAAGGAGAGGTCACCAAAAGGACTGAGGTAGTCCCCAAGGAGATCCCGAACTCCGTACTCCAGCGTCCAACCGGAGATTCCATACATTGACGGCAGTTTCTCGCAGGCACTCATCTTTCCTCCCAGGTACGTTGTCTGCTGAACTCAGCTCCGTGATCGAAGCATGCTTCTAGCAAAGCCCGTGACGAGCGTCGAAGAAAAACCTGCCGACAGGCTGTGTGGATAGGCCTATCGCTCGTCGCTACCTGTGGATAACTCGTGGGAGAATAGTCCGGTGCTCATTCACCTTCACTCCACCGATGACCCCCGTCTTAGCGACTACGTCTCTTTAACTGACGTTAAATTGCGTTCTGCCCTTGAGCCCGAGCAAGGCCTCTACATGGCCGAATCCACGAACGTCATCATGCGAGCGATTCAAGCAGGGCATCGCCCTCGTTCATTCCTTATGGCTCCCAAATGGTACGACACGATGTCACCGTGGATTGAGCAAGCCACAGGAAGCCCCGAAGGAGCTGACGTTCCCGTATTCCTTGCTGAAGAGGACGTCCTTGAATCCATCACTGGTTTTCACCTTCACCGTGGGGCGCTGGCCGCTATGCATCGGCCACAGCTCAGTAGCGTGACAGACCTGCTTGCTGCGGCCCGAAACGGCCAAGGGGCGCGCCGCATTGCCATCCTCGAAAATCTTGTTGACCACACCAATGTTGGTGCTGCTTTCCGTTCTGCGGCGGCGTTGGGAGTCGACGCTGTCCTCGTGACTCCACGCTGTGCTGACCCCTTCTACCGGCGCAGTGTTCGCGTCTCAATGGGCACAGTCTTTCAAGTCCCTTGGACGCGCATCACGGCATGGCCAGCCATCGACGAACTCCATGCTGCGGGTTTCACAGTTGCGGCTCTTGCCCTCAGCGATGATTCCGTCTCCCTTGATGAATTCATCGCTTCCCCCGTGTGCACGGCTCCTGATTCCAAGGTGGCGCTTCTTCTGGGAACCGAAGGAGACGGCCTCACCCGGCAGGCCATTAGTCGCGCTGACGTTGTCGTTCGTATTCCAATGGCTGGCGGAGTTGATTCCCTCAATGTTGCCGCTGCCAGTGCCGTAGCTTTCTGGGCCACGCGCCTTCCCTGATAGGCACTTCTCACACAGATCAGCCCCTGCGCCACGCCTGTTGGCTCTGGCATAAAGAAGTGGGCCCACCACGCGGGTGGGCCCACTTCCCTGCAGAGAATTCACTCATCAATGACGCTGAGGAGCGTCCACGTCCCCTGTTGCCACGGGCGCGTCCTCGTCCTGCTGAGGCATGTTGACGCCACGCAGAGCAACGACCGAAGCCACAAGGCCACCCCAGACAAGAAGGATGGTCACAACCATCATGACGATTGCGGGAGCAGTCATGCCTGCACTCCTTCCTGTTCAGTGGTGTTCTTCTTCCACGGCAAGGCCGTCAATACGGCTGCGCCAACAAGAGCCAGAACGACGCAACCCCATCCAAGTACGGCGATATAGCTTGGCTCGTAGCCACCGTAGGGAACCTGAACGAGCTCGATAACGGCGGTGATAAGCATGAAGCTCAAGACAGCCGGAACAACCGCCCCAACAAGGATGTCCCAAATGAAGGGCACGGGCAGTGCGGAAACCTTATTGAGGTGGGCACGCAAGCTCTTCAGGCGCTTTCCTGCAATAGCGGCCACCACGGTCAAGGCGATGGCGCTACCGACAACACCAATAGTGTTGATGAAGTTATCGACAACGTCCAGGGCGTTCAAACCCGACTGCGTGCCAAAGAGGGCCACGGAGACCAGCATCGCGGGAATACCCATGATGAAAGAGGCCTTAATTGGGCTGAAACCAAACTTGTCTTGCAATCCGCCTGAGACAACCTGAAGCAGGGACAACAAAGAGGTAACTCCCGCTAGGACCAGGGAGGTGAAGAAAAGAACACCGAAGATCGGGCCGCCCGGCATCATCGAAATAATGTGGGGGAAAGTGACGAAGGACAAAATAGGCCCTGTCAGGCCTTCTAGGTCGGCCACTGCAACGCTTTGTTGGTGAGACATGAAGCCCAAGGCTGCGAAAACGCCAATACCCGCCAGGATTTCAAAGGATGAATTAGCAAAACCTGCAACCAATCCCGTGCCCGTCAGATTGGACTTGGGCTTGAGGTACGAGGCGTAGGTCAGCATGATGCCAAATGCTACCGACAGGGAATAGAAGATCTGAGCGAATGCTGCCAACCAAACCTTCGGATCAGCAAGAGATTCCCAATTGGGCGTAAAGAAAGCGTTGAGACCTTCAAGAGCGCCCGGAAGGAAAAGGGCTCGGATAACAATGGCAATGAAGAGAATGACCAGCAAGGGGAGGAAGATTTTATTTGCCAGTTCCACGCCGCCAGTCAGACCGCGGGCCATGATAATCAGGACGAAAAGCCACAGGAGAACCAAAGGAATCATCACCGAGGCTACCGGCGTGGTTGAGTAGGTGGTCGCCTCGGTCACCTGCAGGAAGTCAGCGAGGAAGAAGGTCTTGGGGTCCTCTCCCCACGCCATATCCACTGAGTACAGGGCGTAGCGTGCTGCCCAGGCGATCACCACGGCGTAGTAGGTGAAAATGACGAAGCAGACCATGACCTGGAACCAGCCAAAGAACTCTGCCTTAGGCGTCAGACGACGCAATGCCGCAGGCGGAGATCCACGGAACTTGTGCCCGAGGGCGTAGTCAAGAAGAAGGACAGGAATACCGACGCATACGAGGGCAACAAGATAGGGAATGAGGAACGCTCCCCCACCATTAGCGTAGGCAACGCCAGGGAAACGCCAAATATTGCCCAGGCCAACGGCAGAGCCGATCGCTGCGAGCAAGAATGCGGTCTGTCCGCTCCAAGTTTCACGCCGACGGGGGCGATACTCCGTGGGAGTTGTGGTACTCATAAATACTCCTCAATAGTGTTAATTGCACGGTAGTTCGATGTTGAATCGTGTGCTGAAGTGACCACGTTTTGGTACACAACGGCGTGGACAATGCACTCACCTGCGGAGACAATAGAGGGGATTTATTTTTCCAACGCCTTATGGCGTGGTATCGATCACTTTAGGAGAAACATGGCAACCCCTCATATCAATGCTGAAATGGGCGATTTCGCTCCCGCTGTTCTTATGCCCGGTGACCCTCGTCGCGCGCAACGCATTGCTGAACTTCTCTTTGATGAACCGCGTATGGTCAACGATGTTCGCGGAATGATGGGCTTCACTGGTGAAATCAACGGCAAGCCCCTGTCGGTCATGGGCTCGGGTATGGGCCAGCCCTCCTTCTCGATCTACGCCACCGAGCTCTTCCGTTTCTTTGGTGTTGAGCGAATCATTCGCGTGGGCACCTGTGGCGGTATCGCTCCGCAGGTCAAGGTTGGTGACGTCGTTGTCGCAATGGGCGCTCACACGGACTCGTCCATGAACCAGTTGCGTATTCCTGGCGTGAACTTCTCAGCAGTGGCTTCTTACAATCTGGTGCGCGCAGCAGTAGATGCTGCCTCCGAAGAGGACACAGTGCATGTGGGAACGATTATTTCCCGCGACCACTTCTACTTCGCTCCCGAGGGCCAGGCACAAAAACTTGCAGACTACGGCGTTCTGGGTGTCGAGATGGAAGCAGCCGCACTGTACGGCGTTGCCGCTGAGCACGGCAAGGAAGCACTGACGGTTCTGACCTGTTCGGACCACCTTTTTGATTCTTCTTCGGATATGACCGCTGAAGAACGCGAGACTCGTTTCCAGTCTTCTTTGCGTCTGGCTGTCGCAGCAGCACTGTCGTGATGACATGCGGGTCCTTTCGGGCCCGCAGCACATGAACGCGTGGGGCGGGTCGGCATGATGCCGGCCCGCCCCACACACATTGTGACATCGCGCTAAGCCAACCTGGCTTTCTCTTTCTTCGCGCGGGCAAAGATGCCATGGCGAGGCGCAAAAAGCCAGGCCACAGCGAAGAAAGCAGTGAGTACCAGGACGATCGTGCCACCGGTTGGCAGATCAATCGACCAGGACAAGTACAGGCCAATCAAGCTCGCAAGCGCGCCAATAGCAGGCCCCAGGCACATCATGGGAATCAGGCGGTCAGTCAGAAGGCGTGCCGTTGCTGCCGGAGTAATAAGTAATGCCAGAACCAGCACATTGCCAATGGTCTGAACGGAAATCACCACCGCGAGAGAAACGGCGACGTACAAAATGATGTCAAGGAACATTACTGGCAGGCCTGCGGCTCGCGCGCTCTCACGGTCAAGACTAACTGCCACAATTTCCTTGTGGAAGAAAGCAACCACTCCAATAACAAGGCCTGCACCCAGCAGGGCCGTAGGGACTTCCTCGGCGGGAACACCGGTAATGGAACCAAAAAGGAAATCTTGAAGGGATCCCGCATAACCCGGCGCTTGAGAAATGATGACAATGCCAAGAGCGAAAGCTCCAACGAAGAGCACCCCGATGACGGAGTCTTCTTTAAGACGGCGATTCTGAGAGAGCAGGGCAACAAGAATAGCCGTGCTCATACCAGCGACAGCGCCACCAATGACAAGCGAGCCTGAAAGCACGAAGGCCACTGCCAACCCCGGGAACACCGCGTGAGCGACAGCATCACCAATGAATGCCATGCCACGCAGGACAACATGAGCGCCCACCACGCCACACACGAGCGCACTGGTGACCGCCATCAGCAATGCGCGTGGAAGGAAAGCCAGGTTCGGATTGAGAAGATCCATGAAAAACTCATATGGCGAAAGCATCAGGCTACCCCCAAGGCTGTGAGCAAAGGATTGTCAGGGCGAACTTTGAAGGTTTCGATCCATACCTGTGGGTCCCGCAATTCTTCAGGTGTGCCTGACGCAACAACCTTCTGATTAACCAGGTGCAGGCGATCACAGTCCGCAAGGGCTCCGATGAGATCATGGGTGGTCATGAGCACCGCCTGACCGTTATGCGCCAAAGAACGGAACATGTCGGTGAGCATTTCCTGGGTGGGCATATCCAGACCGGTAAAAGGCTCATCAAGAAGCAACACATCCGGGTTCAACGCAAGGGCACGAGCCACGAGGACTCGCTGGCGTTGACCGCCCGATAGCTCTCCCACCGGGCGAGAGGACAGGTCACGCATATTGGTCTTGAGCAACGCCTGCTCCACCGCGCGCTGGTGTTCCAAGCGAGGGCGCCTACCCCATCCGAGAACCCCAGCAAGACCAGCAACGACAGCCTCACGCACTGTCAGCGGAAAATCCCACGCGAACTCGTGACGCTGAGGAACATAACCAATACGCCGTGGGACAACAGGCTGGCCATTAACACGAACACTACCGTCCTTCATTCGCACCAGGCCCAAAATGGAACGAAGAAGGGTGGTTTTACCTGCCCCGTTGGGGCCAATCAGGGCCGCGAACTCACCGTGCCGAACATCTAAAGTGACGCCGGTTAGAACCTCGCGGCCGCCAAGGTCAACACGCACGCCTTCGACCTGCAGCGCGGGCTCAGTCGGCGCAAGGCTCACGCTGTCTGGCGTCACAGCAGAAGAAACGGCTGACGTTTCAACGAGCGCTTCAGCACTCACTTTGTCCCCTCCTGAGCGTCAATCTCAGCAGCAGCCTGAGCGCGTTCACGGGCGCTTGCACGTGAACGCATGATAACCAAAGTTGCACCAACGCCGATCGCAACGCCCGCCAGTACAACGGCAATGAGCACCCAGGGGATTGCTCCCTCGGCTGAAGGAGCCATCTCCGTGTCGTTCGCATCGGATGTGCCCATTGCCGGGTCAGCATTCGTTCCAGACTGAGCATCACCAGCGTTGGAGGGCGGCACGCTGAGTTCAGCGGCAGTAAAAGCCTCGTCGGCGGAGGTTGCATCCCCCACGGCAAAACGCAGCGTCGTTGAGGCACTCAGGTCTTGACCATCGGTGGTTTTCGCAGAGAAGCGCAGTGCTGCAGTGTAAACGCCGGGTTCAGTGAAAACCCAGTTGGCGTGGACATGGGTATTCACATCGACCCATACGTCCTGAGGTTCTTTCTTCTGGCCGTCCACCAACAAACGAGGCTCACCGAAAGTGCCATCTTGAAGGAACATCCACGAGCGGCCGGGTCCTTCAACAGGGCCAATACTCATTGTTGCGCCGCGTTCGACAACGCGAGTGACCTCAGGATCTTGAGTGTTCCAGCCGAGCCAGACGACCTCGTGATTCTCCGTCTGAGGAATGATGTACCATTCCTGCCCCTCCTTGCCTTCCATGAAGGCATAGGCGCTGTCGGTGGGAGCTGGGAGCTTCGACGCATCCCTCACGCGCAGCACGACTTCATTCGGATCACGCCACACGGGCACGTCGCCCGAATCGTCACGGGCCATCACGGTCCACTCGCCGTTGACGATGCGGGGACCCACATCAACGTGTCCGCGCTCAATGACGTGTTGCCCGCTGGCCTGCGCTTCATCTGAAGAAACAGACTGGGCGAGATTGGGGTCCTCGTTTGCCAGTGCTGCTGCCGGGGCAAGGACGAGGCTCGCGACCAGAAGGGTGATTGTCGTGCTCACACGGGGAAGAAAACGCATAAGGATTACTTTCTTTGAAGGGAAAGGAAATGGGAGACGAGGTAGAAGACGCTATTGCGAAGGCGATCCTCCCAGGCAACGGGCCAAAGAATTGGCATTGGCCATCATCATGTCGACATAGGTATGTACCTCGTGATCGAAGGTGTCACCGTAAAGCGGGCATACCTGCACGCCTGACTCTTGAGCGACCGTTGTCAGAGTTGAGCGGCGATTTGCCAACTGCGGTTCAAGGAAAACCGCACCGATGGTGAGGTCCTCAATTGTTGCGGCGAGCTTTCGACGATCAGCAATGGAGGGTTCCACAGCGGGGTTTGGAGCAACAAAGCCCGCGACACTTAAGCCATAGGCATTGGCGAGGTATGCGTACGCGTCATGTGTGGTGACAAGGTGGCGTGAATCCTCGGGGATAGTGTCAATGGTCGCAGCAACTTTCGCATCGATATCCTCAAGGGTTTTCAAATAGGCCGAAGCACGCTGCCTGTACCCTTCCGCACCCTGGGGGTCAACTTCAATCAGACGGTCACGAATTACACGCACATAGGCGGCAGCATTGTGGACGTCATGCCACAGGTGGGGGTCAATTTCCCCGTGGACGTGCTTTCCCAGAACTGCTTGAGGAAGAAGATAGAGAGGGTCCCCAGGCTGTCCCAGGAAACGAAAACCCGCTGTTCCGGGTACTTCAGTAAGAGTACGGGTCGGAACATCAATCACGACCTTGTCGAGGTCAAGACCAAGAAGTCCCGGCACCGAGGTGCTCTCAGGCGCAACCGCATCCAGCAAAGGAGAATCAGAACCGTCAGAGGGCTGATCGACCATGAGGGTGACCATGCCCGCATCAATGTCGACGCTTAGGTCACCGTGCCCGGCGGCAAAGACAACGCGACCTTCCTCGGCCGCAACCTTTTGGGGGTCAACGCCGACGGCAAACACTGCGGTGCCGGCCTTCATGGGAATCGGTCGGGCGCCTTCGCTGACTCGCAAAGCTCCGCGGAACGTCACTCGATACACGCCCGGTTGAGTGAAAGCCCAGCTCATGTGTGTGTGCGCATCGGCAGGCAGCGTCATCGTATCAGCGGCATAACCGTCCCCCTCATCGAATCCATCGGATGAGGAAAAAGCGATCTGTGGGGTGCCGAAAGTCGTCGTCAAGTAGGACGAGGCCTGCCCCGGTCCTTCTACCGTGGTGGCGCTCAGATCAACCTCTGATGAACGTGTCGCTCCATAGGTCTGTCCCCTACCGGCCACGCGCATTCCCAGCCAAGCGGTGTCAAGTGCTCGGTCCTCGACGAGAGGCAGAATGGTTGCCCCGTCTTTCGCAGCTTCCTCAGCGATCGAAACTGACAGGGCAGTTGAGGGGAGGTTGGCATCAAGGGTGCGGATAATTGCGTGTTCTTCAAGCAACAGATAGTTCGTGAAGGCCAGATCGGCATAGGCAATATCTCGGATGGAGCGCAGACTTGGTTCATAAGAGTGCGGGTCGGCGCCATCGGGGACGATCTGCGACAGGTGTACGTCGGGGCCGGCCACATTACGCACCAGGTCCGCGAGGATTCCGGTGGTGGTCACCACCCGAAGCTCATTGTCTTCAGATGCCTGGAGCGCCTGTGCGGTACAGGCGCTTAAAGCGATGCTGGTGCAGGCCAACATCGCGGGGAAAGAGAGGAAACGTTTGTGGGAACTCACGGGACACCTTCTGCCGCCCGGGGCTAAACGTAATGAGTGATGGGATGGATGCGTCGATCTACTTGAGGGGCTCAACGGCCTCAGCGGTGCTGTGATCACGCGAGGTCACGCGATCACAGCACCGCTTCAGTGTGAGCTCAGCTCAGGCGAGTTCCTCGTCGGGCAGCAACAACTGCGACACCACCGAGGATGACCAACAGAAGCGCATACGGAGCAACCATGTCAGTCTGCGCACCAGTCTGGGCCAACGAACAGGGCTGGCCCGACTTCGTACGACCAACGGTTTCTGACACCATCGGACGGCCGTTGGGCCCCTTTTCACCGGTCAGGGTCAGACCTCCTGATGCCCCGCTGGAGCCCTTGAGTTCGCCGGAAGTGGACTGCACCTCCATAGAAATCGTCATGGTGTAGGTACCGGGGGCAGTGAAGAGCCAGTTATGGTGGGCGTGGGTATTGGCACTCAAGGTGTAGGACGACCCCGCGCCGTTAAAGACCATCTTTCCAACGCCTGATCCAAGGGTGCCTGATTCAAAGACCGCAACCTTTCCTGGGCCGTCGACTGACTCCAAGGTGAAGGTGACTTCACCTGTCGTGCGATTGACAATCTCTTCACGTTGAGAGTTCATACCCAGCCAAGGCACGTCTTTCACCTGGGTCTGCTGAATCATCCACACCTTCGAACCGCTTGAGGCGATGAATTTGAGCTGCTCGGGAGCGTCAAGCGCTGCCTCATCGCCCACGGCAAAGGTCAGTGAAGTGGGATCAACCCAGACGGCAGGCTGCTGGCGATCGTCCTTAATGCGGGCGAACACGGTGTTGTTCTCAATGACAGGACCGAGGTCAAAGTGTCCGTCGCGGGCGTTACCGGAAGCACCGGGGCCAACATTGAAGGTCAAGGTTGTTGTCGCCTTGCCAGCGGCTGCTCCCTGAGAGGCTGACTCAAGTTTCTTTACCTCTTCTGGCTCAGCTTCGCGGGTAATGACCGTGGGGATACAGACCTCCCCGGCTCCGCCACGAGCGCCGCCACGGGAACCACCTGAAATGCTGCCAGAATCAGTTCGCCCCGAAGGCGCCGAGGTCGGGCCATTGGAACCCGCACCAGAGGAAGAGCCAGTTCCGCCTGGGCCGTTTGGCTGCTTGCCGCTTTGGGCTGAATCTGCGTCCTTCTTGTCAGTGCTGTGCGAGGCAACGTGGAAGGCAATCTTTAGTTCGGGGTGTCCTTGAACGAGTGCGTGGTGATGTCCAACAGGGAAATCTGCGGGAACCTTCCACTGAGTGCGCGCAACGCCCTTCTCGTCAGCTCGTACAGCGGGCAGAACGATCGGATCAGAATGAATTTCGAAGACAACTTCTTCGTGAGGGGTCAGACCGGAGGCTGTCAGTTCGAGGCTGCCACCGGGTTGAACCGTCGTGGAGGACAGTTCAATTCGGGGGCCACCACAGTTAATGGTTCCGACATCAATGATGTAGGTCTGAGGTGCGCTGGAGATGCGGTGGGATCCGTCCTCGCGTGAAGCGTTTCCAGTGACCGTCAATGTGTAGCGGCCGGGCTTGCTGAACACCCAGTTGACGTGAGTGTGAGCCGGGTAGTCCTGCACGATGGTTGATCCGGCAGGATCGAGGGTATATCCGCCCGTTGTCAGGCGTGATTCCAGAGCGTTACCTCCGAATCCCTTGGTGATGAACATATGGATGCGTCCACCTTCAGGGCCGGTGTAGGAAACATCGAAGGAGGCTTTTGCTAAACCTGCGGCTGCAATGCCCTGTGTATCCCAGCCAGGCCACACGAGATCCTTGTCTCCGCCCTGGGGAAGGTAGTAGCCACGGGGTGAGCCGGGAATACCTGCTGGAAGGTCACGCTGAGCGGATTCTTTTACCTTGATGAGCACAGTGTGAGGATCACGAATGGTACCCGGTGCGGTGACATCTTCCTTGACCTTTAGGTCGAGGCCGCCGTTAGTGTTGGCCATGAGAGTAAACAGGTCGGTGTGTCCAGAGTCGAGGACAGTTGTGACACCCTTGGGGTAGCAGGCAGAAGGAGCAGTGTTGCGTGTATCAGGGGTCGTGTCCTTGGGAACATCCGAGTCCTTGGGAGTGCCGTTGCCTGTGGGGGCATCGTTATTCTTTGGCGAGTCGGTATCCTTCGGAGAGCCGTTGTCCTTTGGAGAGCCTGTGTCCTTCGGAGAATCCGTGCCCGCCGGAGGATTGGGGCGTGACGGTTGCTCTCCGGGCTTTGGCGAGGTTGGAGGAACCTGGGTGTCGGGTTCCTTGGGGGTATTCGCCGTCGGGGGAATGACGATGCTGTCGCCACACAGTGCGGCAATCTCGGCATTACCAACGGCGTAGTAGACATTCAACCAGTCGTAGTCTGTTGAGCCTACCCAACCGGATTGAGCGCCGTAGTTTGCGCGAATGGTGTATTCGGCAAGGTACAGGCCAGGGCTGGTGAAGGAGGTGGCCAGATGCTTATGAGTGGGGTCAGCCAGGACGATCTTGTCGCCCTCAACACTAGAGTTCATTAGAACTCGCGCGCCATTCAAAATATCGGCGTCCCAGTGGACCATGCGGCCGGGGCCTTCAACGCTTTCAAAACTCATCTGGACGGCATCACCTGAGAGCTTAGAGTAGGGCATTGCCTCTGTGTTCACACCGATCCAGGCCAACTTGGGATCTTGTTGTTCAGGCAGGGTCCACACGGGGCTTCCCTGGGGAGCAAGAGCTTTCAGTGCTGCCCCGGGACCGTCAACATTCAGGGTGTGCGACGCGTAGTCCGGTACGGGGACGACGATCGTGCCGCTTGCACGCTCGACAGTCTTGCCGGTAACTGCGGTGTCCTTCCAGAAGGGTTGAACCTTGCCGCTGTCGCTCATGCGCGCAGCAATGTCGTGGTGTCCGTTAGCGACACAGGTGTAGGTGCCCTTTTCGGGGCGTTCAGCGGATTCTCCCACAGGAGCGGCCTCAAAATGGCCGGGGTCTTGTGGAGCAGGATCGACGTCAAAGGATTCAGCAGGCGTGAAGATAGCGGCAGCCTGAGTGGTGTTCTCAGGTAGGCCAACAGCGCTGTCAGGGCCAACGAGCCAAATGACATCGTGGTTTTGTGAACTGATGACGCCACCTTCGGTGGTGCGGGCGTGAGCCTTCCATGTGGTGGTGTAGCGCCCTGCTTCTGAGAAGCTCCAGTTGAAGTGTCCGTGTGCGCCTGCGGTCATGCGAACGCGACGGCGATCATCGTTGGAGGAATTGAGATCCTCTTGGACAAAGCCCGCCCCTGAACGCCATACCGACATCCAGCCCGGGCCGTCAACTGACACGAGTTCGAGTTCAAGGGAGTCGGGAACGATGTGTGCGGGCATGTCGCCTGCACCGTAGCCTGCCCACAGGGGCCGCCAACCACGGTAGTACTGTGCGGGCGCGTTCCACACGATCTCGCCCGGCTTGCCTAAGAAGGATAGAGCGTTGGATGCAGGCAATTTGATGCGGGAGACTTCGCGGCCATTGGTGTCAGCATCGGGCCCCAGACGAACAACCACGTCCTCTGCGGGGCGGAGGGTTGAGCCGTCAATGACGCCTACTGCGAGACGGTTTTTATCAGCGTCCCAGTTGATATGTGCAGCATCGACATGGGTGCGGTAGAGCATGGCTCGCTGGGTGACAGGGTCAATTTGGGTGGAAATACTTCCCTGCGGGGCATCCGCATGGCCATCGTTCGTGCCGTCAGGATTTCCGGGGTTTTGCGCAGTCGGTGGGGTCTGGCCGGGCTGCTGCGGACCGTGGGTATGTCCCTGGGGTGGCGTCGTATCGTTGCTCCCGCTTGGAGGGGTGGTGCCACCACCGTGTCCGTTGGTCGAGGGCGCAGCGGCGGCAGTGTCGTTATCAGAGATGAGATCGTCTGCGGTCACTTCAGTGTCGTCGCCGACCGCAATCGTGTAGGTTTTCTCAGTTCGACGTGAGAAGGAGCCTCCATCGGTCTCCCCCATTGCCGAGACTGCGAGCTTATAGATTCCCGGCTTGGTGAAGATCCACTCTGCCTCGACGCTCTTCTTATTCGAGACGCCGAGCCACACGCCCTTGGCATCATTAGGCAGGCGGAAGGTGCCAGCGTTTTTATCGCTGTCCTCAACAAGAGAGACGGCGTCGCCAGCTTCATTGCGGGCGAAGGTGAACACCTGAGCGTCGGCGGGAGCCTTGACGAGTGTCACTTTGATACTGGTGTTGGTGTATTTCTGGGCCAGCATGCCTTCAAGGTTCCACGTCATAGCAGAACCGGTGAGCAGTTCAGACTTGAATTTCTTGGTCGGACGAACGTGGTATCCCTCAGCGGAGTCATAAACTGCCTCAGGAACCTTGTGGGCAGGGTTCTGAGGGTTCGGATCAATCTCGCTGACATCGGGAACCTTGAGGGCAGCCTTTGCCGGATCGTAGAACTTTGGTGTTTCCGAATCTCGGGTACGCATCTGAAGGGTCAGGGCCCCCTCAGCGTCTGCGCTCAGGTGAAAAAGATCCACCGGGATGTCGTCAAGAACCTGCAGGGGCTCTTCTTCAGAGGTAGCGGCATAGGCGCTGCCACTAACGGGGGTGCCTCCTGCCGTCAGCGCAAAGGCGAGCAGGAGCGTCGTGACGGAGGTAAACGCACGCTTGCTGCGTCGTCGAGTGATGAGCATCTTCCATCTCTCTAGCTAATGGGAATCGTTCTCAGTCTCAATTATGCTGAATCCCGAGGATAAGGCGCAAACCTTTCACGCTATAGATCCAAGGAGTTGCTGAGATCACACCTCCCCACGATCTCTCACGCCACTCGCCACAACACGCTTCTCGACAAGCACAGCCGCTCATCCCGGGGCACAATGGAAGATCCCCTCCCCTCCTTCTCGATTGGACGCTGACCATGACCCCACACCAGATTGCGCTCAACGACGGCACACAAATCCCTCAGATTGGTTTTGGCGTATTCCTCATCCCCGAAGAAGAAACGCAGCGCGCCGTTGAGCTTGCGCTCGAAGCCGGCTACCGCCACATTGACACCGCATCAATCTATGGCAATGAAAAAGGCGTCGCCCGAGCCATTACTGCTACCGGCCTGCCCCGCGAAGATCTCTACATCACCACGAAGTTGTGGAACGAAGATCAGGGCGCAGCCACAACCCGCCCCGCACTCGAAGCGTCGCTTGAACGCCTCGGCCTCGACTATGTCAACCTCTACCTCATCCATTGGCCTGTCCCTTCACGCAATCTCTATCGCGAAACCTGGGAGGTTCTTGAAGAGGCTGCCAATGATGGACTCACCCGTTCAATTGGCGTTTCAAATTTTCTGGAAGAGCACCTCACCGCACTTGCAGCGATGGGTGGTCGGATTCCCGTGCTGAACCAAATCGAAGTACACCCAACATTGCCCCAGCATGATCTTGTCGCCACAAATACTGCAATGGGTATTGCCACTGAAGCATGGAGCCCCCTCGGGCGAGGCGCTGACCTGGAAATGCCAGAGGTAACTGCTATCGCTTCGCACATTGGGGCGACGCCCGCTCAGGTTATCCTCGCGTGGCACCTACAACGTGACCGCATCGTCCTTCCCAAATCAGTAACTCCCGAGCGTATCCAGGAAAACCTTGCAGCAGCAGAGATTACCCTCTCGCCCGCTGACCTTGAGGCACTGGACGATCTGGACACCGGCGTACGCGTAGGACCCGACCCCGCAACCTTTATCGGCTAAAGCTCGCGACATCGCCACCCACGCATGAGGCTCCCCCCGGCAGAGATGCTCTGCCGGGGGGAGCCTCAGTGAGAGCAACCTCAGACGGCTAGTTATAGCCCAGCATTGCCTGAGAGACTTTGTACCCGATTGTCGAGATGACTCGCCCCAGACGGCCTGGCACTGAAATGAGTGTGCCAAGCAGATCCGCCCGAACGGCAGCATAGGAGTCAGGATCTTTCGCAGCGAAATCCGCCCAGACGCTTTCGCGCAGTTCGAGATGTTCGGCAGTTCCCGAACGCAGCAACATAATTGAGCAGACAACAAAATTGATGCGTAAATAGTGGGTCATATACCGGTACAGAGGGGCTGGAACTTCATCCTTGCGAGGCATTGCCTTGACCATTCCCTCATTCACACGGAGCAATTGGTCGATACGGCCAATCATGACCTTCTCATTCACAGACTGATCGTCGCGACCAATGAAGTATCGATAAAGATCAACATCAAGGTATCGAAGAGTTTGCACGAATGGCAAAGGAATGAAGGAATAGAGATAGTCGACATAGAACGTGTGCGTTGGCAGAGACAGTCCTGATGCCCGTACCAATTCGGTACGCAAAATAAGGGCGTGCATCATGAGGTACTGGTCGTATCGGCAACGCCGCATGTCCTCCCACGACAACGTCCTCCCGGCGGGCAAAACATTGCGGTAGCGGATCACAGCCTTGCGCGCGCGGCCCTGCTTTTCATACACATAGTTCGTCACAAGAAGATCGAGATTTTCTTCGCCCCCTCGATAAGAACCAAGAAGGTCAAGAACCTGGCGCATTGCGGCACGATCAACCCAGTCGTCAGAGTCGACCACCTTAAGGTAGTCCCCCCTGGCGGAGGCAATACCCGCATTAAGCGCACCGCCATGTCCTGCGTTTTCTTGGTGAATGACGCGCACCACACCCGGATGATTCTGCGCCCACATGTCCGCGATCTCTGCAGTGCGATCACGAGAACCGTCATTCACAATCACAACTTCAAGCTCTGTCCCGTAGCCAACTAAGGTACGCAGACAACGATCCAGGTAATCCTGGGAGTTATATGCCGGGACAATGACGGTGAGCAGCGGAGAATCGGAGTACGCCATACGTCAATCATGCCCGATTTTTGGAAGAAAGTCCTCATCCTCCATGCACCCCTGGAAGGGCACTTTTGATAAGCAGAATGATTCCCAAACCCAATAAGGTAAAGAAATTGCAATATCCCCGTGAGCGGGGGATACTTGCCTCATTAGCCATCACTTATTGAAGGAGAACACCATGACTGATCAGCACGCCGAACACACCATCGCTGAGCACGAGCACGGCGAAAACTGTGGACACGAAGCAGTCCAGCACGGCGACCACGTGGACTACATCCACGGCAACCATCACCACGCCCTTCATGGTGACCACTACGACGAGCACGGCACCGTTGCTGAGCACAGCGTCGAAGAACACGCCCACGGCAAGGACTGCGGCCATGAGGCTATCGAGCACGGTGACCACGTCGACTACATCCATGACGGCCACCGCCATGCCCTTCACGGCTCCCACTACGACGAGCACGGAGAGCACTGACCCGCTCCAGATCGTCTCAAAGAATTGAGCTCCCTTCCCACCCCTTTCATGGTCTAAGGAAGGGAGCCTTTTTGTGGGTGAGGGTCAAGAACTCCTCCATAGGATTAGCATTGCAGCGCAGTATGCTGGACTTTCGTGGCTGCTTATCCTCAGTTATCACACAATGCTGCATTCCGCCGATTGTGGTGGGGGCAAACAGCGGGCTTCTTGGGTTTCCAAGTTGCGACGCTAGTGACCTCGACAACAGCGATTAGTGTCTTGCAGGCGTCGAATGCTGAAATCGGTGTCGTGAATGCCGCCCAGCTCGCAGCGTTCCTTTTCCTTGGCCTCCCTGCCGGAGCGTGGGTGGATCGTTGGCGCAAGAAGCCCACAATGGTGGTGGCCAACGTTGCCCGCACATTAGCGCTTGCCTGGATTCCTGTGGCGTGGCTTGTTGGGGTCTTAGATGTGCTGCAACTGATTATCGTTTCGGCTTTGGTTGGCGTGTCATCGGTCTTTTTTGATGTGGCCAGCCAGTCCTTAATCCCTCGTCTTGTTGCTGTTGACCAGATCAGTGCAGCAAATGGACGTTTAGAGGCATCGTTTCAGGTCACGCGCATTGCAGGTCCTGGTATTGCTGGCTGGCTGATGGGCCTGGTCAGTATCCCTTTGTCGTTTCTCGCCGCATCGTTGACCTATGCGCTCTCTGCTATCACTATCGCCCGGATCCCGGTGGAGGAACCTCCCTCTGAGCGTCCAACAGATGGAGGCTTATTCTCACAGATTCGTGAGGGTATTGCTTTCGTCCGCTCCGAGCGTCTTCTTGGACCACTTTTTCTCTCTATTGCATGGGCGTCGCTGACTACTCAGGGAGTATTTGTGCTTACCCCTGTTATTGCCCTGAGGATTCTTGGCGTTTCGCCCTCTGCGTTAGGAACCTTGCTTGCTATTGGTGCCCTGGGAGGCATCGCGGGAGCGTTTCTTCACTCGCGTGTCGTGACTCGTCTGGGCGTTGGCCGCACCATTGTCTGGTGCTATACCATCGGCTCTGCCGCCGCTATCGGTTTAGCGATTGCCCCCTATGCAGGTGATTATGCACTTGCAGTTTTTATTGTCGCTAATGTCGTCATGGCCTTCTTCGGCACCCTCTACAACATTACGCAGATGAGCTTGCGGCAGTCCCTGTGCCCGAGGCCGCTCCTTGGGCGAGTCAATGCCACTTTCCGCTTCGCTGTGTGGGGCGCTATGCCAGTGGGTGCCTTGCTGGCGGGTTGGGCTGCTGATTACCTGGGTATTGTGCCTACGACAGTGCTATTCATCGCCCTCTCACTGACAGCAGGCATTGCCATGGCACTGACCCCTGCAGCCAAGCTCCGCACGGTGCCACTCCCCCATCCGGTCAAGGCCAGCGAGGGGCACTAAGTCGGACATCTGCCTAAAAATGGAGGGCAGAGGCACCTCGGCCCTCTTCTCCCAGCGAGTGGGCACAAGCAACCCACCTTCGGTACACCACTGGCAGCCACGCACATGAAGCGCCGGATACAGAAACCCCCGCAGGCAACTTCACCTCAATCGAGGATTACCTGCGGGGGATCGTGATATTCATTGGGCGGCTGCACTCAACAGTTCTCAGCGCGCCGTCCCAGTCTCACTTCCAGTAGTCGAGCTGGTCGGAGACACCGTTGGCTGCGGCAACATAGACCGGATCCTTACCGACGCGGCGTTGCTTGCGGTAGTCGTCAAGGGCACGCATTGCCTTTTCACTGAGGACAAGGATTGTCGGAATGTTGATCAGAACCATCAGGCCCATGAGGATATCAGCGGTATTCCACGCAACGGAGAATTCTGCGGTGGCACCGAAGAACACGATAACGGCCGAGGCCACACGGAAAACAAAGAGGTCGATCGTGGTGGGCTCACGGCGGAGGACGAATTGAAGGTTTGCTTCCGCGTAGAAGTAGTTACCGATCAGCGTCGTGAATGCGAAAAGACACAGGGCGAGGGTCACGAGGTGCTGGCCAGCGTCACCGTAAACCGTCTGCCATGCCGATTGAACCAGCGGAGATCCCTTGAGGTCTTCCCCACCTTGCACGCCGCTGGAGAGGACCGCCAGTGCGGTGGCCGTACAGATGACCATGGTGTCAATCCAGACGGAGAGCATCTGCACAAGCCCCTGCTTCACGGGGTGAGAAACGGAGGCCGATGCAGCAGCGTTGGGAGCCGAACCGACGCCAGCCTCATTGGAGTAGAGGCCTCGTTTGATACCGAGCATGAGAGCAGAGCCAACGAAGCCACCAAAGATTGCTTCGAAGTCAAAGGCCGAACGGAAGATCTCAACAAAGACGCCTGGGATTACGGTGATGTTCACGACAATGAGGACCATACACAGGGCAATGTAGATCAGAGCCATGAGAGGGACAAGGAAAGCTGTCACTGAGGAGAGGCGTTTAATCCCACCCCAGATAGAGCCAAGCACGAGCACAGCCAATACGCCACCCACGATGTAGGGGGTGACGTCCTCGGAGAAGAAGGAATAGGTGCTGAAGGTGTCCTTCACGGTGAAGGAGGCCACGAGGTTGAAGCCGCCGACGTAGGTGGCAATGAGGGCTAGAGCAAAAATGTATCCCAGCCACGGCAATCCGAGGCCTTGCTCAATGTAGTAGGCAGGACCACCGTAAGAGTGTCCCCCTGCTGAGCGCCGCTTGTAGATCTGTGCGAGCGTGGATTCAACGAATGCTGATGCTGCGCCGAAAAAGGCAATGACCCACATCCAAAAAACCGATCCTGCGCCGCCGAGGGCGATTGCGGATGCCACGCCTGCGATATTGCCGACGCCCACTCGTGATGCGGTGGAAAGCATGAGCGCTCGGAAGGAAGAGATGGAGTCTTCGTCGTGAGGTTTTTCTCCCACGACTCGAATCGAGTCCACAAGGAGCGTCAAGGGCAGCGCCTTGGTACGGATGAAGAAGTAGACTCCGGCGCCAATGAGGATGGCAATGAGTATGTAGGTGTACATGATGCCGCTGATGGCTTCAAGATATTCGTTGAGCACTAGCCCTACCTTTGCCTCGATGTGGGAGCATATTTCAGCCCTGACAATACCCTTCACTTTAACGGGCTGGAATTACTTTTACCAAGGAATCTCAAAGCGAAGTCCTTCAGCTTCGCCTCGTCGCAGAGCTACGCCACGCCCTGCGCTGTCCCCCGCGATGGTGTGCATGTAAACTAACGAATGTTGTTTCATCGGCTTTCACGCTGATTTCACAAGCAAGGAAAGAAGAATGACCCACGACCTGACTGAAACCTTTTCATCGCAGGTGCGCGCCGGCTCTGGCCGCCCTGTCGCCGATTCCACCCCTATGGAGATTTGGCAGGGCCTGTCCGCAGCCGTCGTTGACCAGCTCGCCGATGCCTGGAGCGAAACCGATCGCACCTACAAAGCTGGCCGCATGGAACATTACTTCTCCGCCGAGTTCCTCATGGGCCGCGCCCTCCTGAACAACCTCTCGAACCTCGGTCTGGTTGAGGAAGCCCGCAAGGCCCTCGCCGCTCACGGCCAAGACCTGTCCGTCATCCTCGAAGAAGAACCGGACGCCGCCCTCGGCAATGGTGGCCTGGGCCGCCTGGCAGCCTGCTTCCTTGACTCCTGCGCCACCATGGACCTGCCCGTCACCGGCTACGGCATCCTCTACCGCTACGGCCTGTTCAAGCAGCTCTTCTCCAACGGCTTCCAGACCGAGCACCCTGATCCCTGGATGGAAGAGGGCTACCCCTTCGTCATCCGCCGCGAAGAACAGCAGCGCATCGTTTCCTACGCCGACCTGAAGGTACGCGCCATTCCCTACGACATGGCCATCACCGGCTACGGAACAAAGAACGTCAACACGCTGCGCCTGTGGAAGGCCGAACCCATCGAAGAGTTCGACTACGACGCCTTCAATTCCCAGCGTTTCACTGACGCCATCATTGACCGTGAACGCACCATGGACATCTCCCGCGTTCTCTACCCCAATGACACCACCTTCGAAGGTAAGGTTCTGCGCGTCCGCCAGCAGTACTTCTTCTGCTCGGCCTCGCTTCAGGACATCGTGGAGAACTACGTCGCTCACCACGGCACCGACATGTCCAAGTTTGCGACCTACAACTCGGTCCAGCTCAACGACACCCACCCTGTTCTGGCCATCCCCGAACTCATGCGTATTTTCCTAGATGAGTTCGAGATGGGTTGGGAAGAATCGTGGGAGATCATCACCACAACCTTCGCCTACACCAACCACACGGTGCTTGCTGAAGCCCTTGAAACCTGGGATATGACGATCTTTGATCGCCTCTTCCCCCGCATTGCTGAGATCGTGCGCGAAATCGACCGTCGTTTCCGCATGGACATGAACGAGCGCGGGCTTGACCAGGGCACCATCGACTACATGGCGCCCCTGTGCGGCAACACCGTGCGTATGGCATGGATTGCCTGCTACGCCTCCTACTCCATCAACGGCGTTGCAGCCCTGCACACCGAGATCATTAAGCGCGAAACCCTTAAGGAATGGCACGCGCTGTGGCCCGAGCGCTTCAACAACAAGACCAATGGTGTGACCCCCCGCCGTTGGCTCAAGCAGTGCAACCCCCGCTTGGCCGAGCTTCTTGACGAAGTCACCGGCTCTGACGCCTGGGTGCGCGATCTATCCGTCCTGGCAGACTTCACCGATTCCGTAGACGAATCCGTCTACGAGCGCCTCGCAGCCATCAAGCATGCCAACAAGGTTGACTTCGCAGCATGGATCCTGGAACGCGAAGGCATTGAGATCAACCCCGACGCTATCTTCGACGTTCAGATCAAGCGCCTCCACGAATACAAGCGCCAGCTCCTCAACGCTTTCTACGTCCTTGACCTCTACTTCCGCATCAAGGACAACCCCACCCTAGATGTTGCCCCTCGCGTCTTCATCTTCGGCGCCAAGGCAGCCCCTGGCTACATCCGCGCCAAGGCAATCATCAAGCTCATCAACGCAATTGCGGAGCTTGTGAACAACGATGAAGAGGTTAATGACCGCATCAAGGTGGTCTTCGTTCACAACTACAACGTCTCCCCCGCCGAGCACATCATTCCTGCAGCCGACGTTTCTGAGCAGATCTCGACTGCCGGTAAGGAAGCATCGGGCACCTCGAATATGAAGTTCATGATGAACGGCGCCCTTACCCTGGGCACCCTCGATGGTGCGAACGTGGAAATCCTGGACGCTGTGGGTGATGAGAACGCCTACATCTTCGGCGCGAAGGAAGAAGAACTGCCCGAATTGCGCCGCACCTACGACCCCCGCTGGCACTACGAGAACGTGCCCGGCCTCAAGCGTGTTCTGGATGCCCTGGTTGACGGGACGCTCTCGGACAACGGTTCAGGCTGGTTCCACGACCTGCGTTGGAGCCTGCTGGAGGCGGGCTACGACCCTGCCGACGTGTACTACGTCCTGGGTGATTTCGCCGCCTACCGCGAGACCAAGGATGCGATGGCAGCCGATCACGCTGATACTCGCGCGTGGGCTCGTAAGGCGTGGGTGAATATCACCCGCTCGGGTCGTTTCTCCTCCGACCGCACCATTGGCGACTACGCCCGTGAGGTCTGGAAGATTGAGGCCACCCCGATCGCCTGAGTACTGTCGCAGCCGCGGCGCTGGCCTTCATTAAGGGGACGTTCGCGGCTGCGTCCACGCCAGCTCACCTTCCGTGTGAGTCCTGACCGATAGCTGTGGGGATGACGTTTGAGACGTCATCCCCACAGTTTTTGTTATTCGCTTATCGATTGGCGAGGGCGACGGCGCTCCCTACTCGCGTTCAGAGCTGGCATTACGGTGATAGTACGGTCACGCGCAATGTCGGCCGCTCAGCGTGTAGGGTTGGCGCCCGCTATTAGTTTTCCCGTCGACGCCCCCGCAGAGCAGCGAGGCCGGCAATACCTCCAAGCGCCGCCAAAACACCAGCGCCTGCCAGGTCTGAACCTGTTTGGGCAAGCTTGACGCTCTGCTGTGCGCTTGCGGAGGTCTTAGCTGTCTGTGTCCTGTCGTCGTTGTCACTGGTAGTGCCGGGTGACTCCGCATGCGCATCGGATGTATCCGCTTGTTGCGCGCCAGCCGTGTCCGGGCGTTCTTGCGGCTTTTCCTGAGTTCCTGGAGGAAGCGTACCTTCAGGCAGGGGCTCAAGAGTAGGTGCTACCTTCGGGACCTCCCATCGAAGGTCAAAGGTGGGCAACTCCTCAACCGTTGGAGCCGTCCGGGGAACCTCCCAGCGAAGTTCAAAAGTGGGCAAGGGTTCAACGGTGGGAGCTGTCCGGGGAACCTCGTGGCGACGGGGTGACACTTCCTGCTTGAGCTTCTCCAGCAGAGCACGCGCTTCAATCACTGTGTCGGTTGCCTGGCGGTGGCGGGCCTGTGCCTGTGCCACGCGTTCTTCTTGCACCCGAAGGGCAGCCTGTGCGGTAGCGAGGGCATCCAAAGCGCTGCGCGTCAACGCGGCTTTCTCTTTCAGGCGAGTCAGGGCGGCAAGAAGCTCAGTCCGGCCGCGAGCCGCAGTGTCGTCAGCACGCAGGGATTCGACGGTAGCAGCGCGCAGGGTGGCTTCGTCGTTCTGCAGAGCCTCCAGTTCCGCGGTCATGGTTTCGAGTCGCTTCATTGCCGCAAGGCGGCTGTGCGTGGCTCGCTCAAGACGTTCCTGGGCACTCTGGTGGCCCGTTGAGGCTGCCCGCTCGGCTTCTTGGGCTGTTTCATAGGCGCGAGCCAAGGAACGCAGGGCAAGGAGGCGTGCAAGCTCCACGCCCTGTGCACGGCGCAGTCCGGTGTATCCGGCCAAAGTGCTGTCAGCGGTGCTGAGCGCTTGCGTCGCACCTTCCAGGAGATTCTGAGCCGAGCGGACGAGGGCGTTCGCCTCGTCATAGGATGCTTGAGCATTGTCGAGGGACTGGCGGGCATCCTGGGCTGCATGCTCCTGAGCCTGCCGCTGGTTCTGCGCGTCGTGAACGGCCTGGCGGGCGCGGTTGACGGTTGCGTCCATCGCGCGCAGTGCCTCCTGAGCAGAGGTGATCTCAGTGGCAACACTCGCTTGGCGCTGCTGCTTGGCTTCGCGCTGCGCTGGCAGATCTGCCAAGCGTTGACGTTGGACTGCAAGGCTCTGCTGGGCGGTGTCGCGTGCGCTTCTGGCCTGGGCAACGACCTGCGTTTGGGTGTTGTGTCGCTCAGTTGCGCCTGCATGCTGGGCCTGAAGGTTTTGCACTTGTTCGTCGGTAGAACGCAGCTCCCCTGCCTTTTGCGCAATACCGGACTGAACATCGCGAATCTGTGAACGCAAAGAGTCAATGAGCTGTTCATCACGGTGTTGAGGAAGTTCCACCCGAGCAAAGCGCTGTGAGGAGCGGTCCGCAGCAGGGGCGTCCAACATCTGTGTCTCAGCAACAACCGGCGCCGCAGGCTTTGGAAGCTCCACCCACGGTACGAGTTGATCGGCGTCGTCGGTGAAGATCGACTGCTTGAACTCGTCACTTTGACGCATGAGGGCACTAAAAACCTCACCCTTAAAGGCGTAGGCCTGAGAGCGCGTACTACCGTGGATACCCGTACGGATATCTTCGGCAAGCAGAGCGGAGAAACGATCAACAATCTCTTGGAAGGAGCGCAGGGTGATTGTCTCGCCCTTAAAGGTCAGCGTAATGGGCTGCAGGTGAGTGCTGGCACGCTGACGAGCACGCGCATAGGCGTGCTTACGGTAGTCAGCCAGGGTCTTGTAGGGGTCATTGGCAAAGATCCGCGGCATGAGGAAGGTATCGGGCAGGTTCGGCTTGCCTGCAGCGTCGGCCTCGGGGGCGAGCTTATTCGAGGTGTAGGGAACAAAACCCTCATCGAAACCCTTCGCTCCAAGGAGTTCCAAGGCGTTGCGGCGGAATACTGCCTCGCCTGTTAAACCGACGGGAGATTCTCCTGTGCCGTAGTAGGGATCCAGGATGGGCACATCGGGATACCCATTGCGTTCCATGACACCGGTGGGACCAAGCCTGCGGCGCATCATAAGCGACTGATCGATGAGATCATCGATGGAACGCAGGCCCATCGCCTCAATCTGCTCGGCCGAGAGAGCCTCGTAATAGTTGGCGCTGAGGACCCCACCGTGGACGCTTCCCAAACGCATGAGCATGCCGGACAGCTCCTGAGGGGAGCGCGCGAGCATAGCCTCTGCCTCAGCATGATCGAGAACGTAAAGGGCTTGGAAATATCCCTTGAAGTACTGGTGGAGATCAGTCTTGGTCTGGAAGCGATCCGGGCTGAAATTGTGGAGGTAGCGTCCCGATTGGGTGCTGAAATCCTCTGCCTGGTTAAAGCCAAGCTGATCGGAGTTACGTGAGTATGGATTTTGGAGGAAGGATGTCGGGTACATCTCTGCCTGCGCGTGACGGCGAGTTTCTTCACCGCCCAGGAACACGTCATTATCGAGGTTGTGCACCATTTCATGGGTGTACGTGTTCACGCCTGAGGGAGTGAGCATACTTGCGACCACCATGTAGGTGGCCCTCGTATCCGAGTAGGCACTAGCGCCCGTTGCCGGGTACCACTTACCGATCGGACCAAAGAACTCCTCAACAGAGCGGAAGGTATCTGGCCCATACTCAGGGGTCCATCGCCCGTTATAGGAGAATCCATCCCATACGGGAACAGCGTTTATGAGTGCGGGCCTGACCTTATCAGAGGAAATCCTGTACCACATGTCAAAGTAGTCGCGGTACTTTTTCGCGTAGTTACGTAGCTTGTCTTTGGTGGCATTGACGCTATTGACGCGCTGGCTTTCCGTCGCGTTCTTCACGTCGTAGTAACGCTCGAAAGTCCCCATCGCAACGCTGGTCATATCCACAGTCACGAAGACTTTATCCTCGCTGACGGTGAGCAGTGGAAGCAGGTAGGACTGGAATTTCTTGCCGCGGAAACGCTCCGAGGCTTGAACATTCACCGTGGGCACTTCACGGGAAGGGGTCTCCACGATGAAGGCCTTGGTGGTCTGGCGGAACCATTGGTCAAAATCAGCGGTGGTGGTGAATTGCTGGCGGACGTCCTCAAGGGCATCGGCCAGATTCACTTGCTTGGTGTAGGGCGAAACGAATTTGATGTAGGTGGAGAGGTTATTACGGGGATCAAGGGAGAAATGATCCTTCCCCAGGGCGATGAGCCAGTCCAGCGGGCTTTGCGTGGAGCCGTAGAAGTCTTGGCGGAACACGAAAAGATCACGGAGGTTCATGTCCCCCAGTGGAACGTTGTACCACTTGTTGACGTAAGCCAGGCCAAGAAGCAAAGCTTCCTTATTGGCCAGGACTTTTTCTTTCAGCAGCTCGTGGCTTGCGCCTGCACCGGCAATGACACGATCACGCAGAAGGAGCTTTTCCAGGGTTGCTTCCAGGGCTGGTCGTTGCGCATTGAAGGTATCGCGTAGATAGAGCACGCCGCGGTAGCGGTCAGCGACTTGCTGTTGGATCTCCTCTGGCGTCAGGTTCGGGGATGCCTTCATTCGCTCAACTATTTCTTGCTGGAGCTGTGTTTTGTTGAGCGTGGCAAAGATGTCGATGGCGTCAAATTGGACACCGGCAAGCTCTTGCGCAATGGCGGAGATAACATGACGCGGTAGAGCGGTGACGGTTTGGGGAGCGTAGGGCAGGCCGCCTGTCATCAGGTAGGAGATGAAGGTCTGCGCTGCCGGTGTGTGCTGCTGTGCCTGAACAGCGCGGCGTTCCACCGTGTTGTCGGCGTAGTGGAGGGAGATGCCTTCAATCGCCTCTCCCCCGGTGAGGGTATCGACACTGATTGTGCCGCCGATGATCGGCAGTGCAGCTCTGAGGACCTTTGTCACCAGTGGATCGGCGTCATCGAGCATATTGGCTGCGCGCACAATGGCCTCACGCGATGCCATGGGCAAGAGCAGCGCGTAATTGTGGTAGGCCTGCATGCGTTCGCTTCGCACGCCCTCAACACCATCGAAGATGCGTCCCTTTGGCTTGTTTGCCCCTGCGCTGTCACGGAAATTGTGAGCGAGGTTGAGGGAGGTGTAGGTGTGTGCAGCGTCAGCGGCGTTGACGGTGGTGCCAAAGGGGTGTGCGCTCTCACTCCCCGCAGCTTCACCCTCAAGGTAGAAAATCTCGGAGAAGCCTGCGGCGTAGGCGTCGTCCCCCAGGCCGATACGACCGCCGTTGACGTTCATTGCTGACACTACGCGGTGGACACTTCCATTGGCTCCGCCTGCCGACTGAATGGAGCCGACAATACCGCCCACCAGACCACGGCCTCGACCATTAATGAGCCGCCCACCGACGTAAGATCCCTCAATTCGGGCATTCCTGCCGAGGTGCCCAACAAGGCCACCCACGCGATTGTTCGGTTCTCGGTGTTGGACGTCGATAATGACGGACACGCCAGAAGAAGAAAGCGTACCGCCCGACATTGCACCGATCATGCCTCCGATGGTGGAGTCATTCCGACGCCAGTTGGAGATGACGCGCCCCTCGAAGAAGGAGGATTCAATCGTCGTGTTCTGAGCTTGAGCGATGAGGCCGCCAACGTGTTGCATGCCTTCAATACGGCCCTTTACGTGGACGTTGGTCACGCGGCTGTTGTCACCGGTAGTTCGCTGAGCGAGGGCTGCGGTATTGGCTTCCTGGGAGGAGATATTTGCAGCGTCTAGGGTAAGGTCACGAACCTGTGCTCCGGTTGTCATCTCGCTAAAGAGCGGCTTGCTCAGACCGTTAATGCTGAATCCATTACCGTTGAGAACCCCGGAGAAGGGAGTAGTGACGTAGCTTGTTGCTCCGCCTGCCACGTTATCGACATAGAGGTCCGCGCCAAGAGTGTGGGTGCCACCGGGGTTTTGCTCAAGAGCATTCAGCAATGCAGAAAAGGACATGTGGGTCCCTTCGGGTACTGCATTGCTGTTGAGGATTTCAAGGCTGATCTGTACGACGTGGCCCGCATTGCCAGGAACCCGGGCGTGGGCAATGAAGGGAGCGCCCGGTGTGGATGCGTCGTGGTCGATGGAGGTCACATCCATTGAGAGTTCACGACCGTCCGGCAGGATAGAGCGCAGGAAGTATCCGCTGAGGTCATCGGGGCGCGCGCTCAGTCCGGTCACGCGTTCAGTTCGGCCGTTGTGGTGGCGGAAAAGAGCGAGATCTTTGGACAGGGTGGCGGTGTCGACCAGCTCCTCTGCGCTGAAACCTGGGCCATCATCTTTTGATTCTTCGGTGGCGAGGCGTTCTTCAAGTGCTCGTTTGTTGCTTTCAAGACTGCCGAGTTCGTTCTCAAGGCTTTGGCGTTTGGTGGTGGCCGTCTGGATCTGCTCGTCAAGGGTGCTTAACTCTGCAGTGATGCCGTTGAGAGACTGCTGAGCCTGGGTGAGTGTGTCCTCTTTGAGTGCGAGGTCGCCTTCGAGGGTGGTGATGTTCTCTTCGAGTTGGGCAATACTCGCACTCAGAGCCGTGATTTCTTCCCCGAGTCGCGCGTGTTCAGCCTGTGCGTTTGCCAGCTCGTGCGTTTTTTCGCCGTGTGCAGCGGAGTCCGGGCCTGCTGTGTTCTCCGCTTCTTCCTGTTCACTCTGGCGTGCACGGAGGTTTTCTTCGGCGCTCTGCAGGGCCTGGGTAGCCTCGTGATGGCGAGTGGTTGCGTCGTTCAACGCACTTTGAGTGGTATTGAGCGAGCGTGTGGCGTTGTCGACCTCAGTTTGGGCGCGTTCTTTGCGTGTCTGCGCTTCGTCTCGCGAGGCCGTTGCGCGTTGGATTGTTTCGTCGAGTGTCGCGATGTCTGCACTCAGGACAGTCGCACGAGTGTCGATCTCCTGAGCGCTGGGACGTGCAGGAGCGTTCTGGGTGTCCCCTCCTAAGGCTGGCTTGTCTGCGGGGGTGATAGCAGCGTCGAATGCTGCCTGGACTTTTTCAACCTCGGCCTGTGTGCGGCTCAGTTCTGCCTGAGTCTGCTGCGCTGCTTGCTTAGTTTGCTCTTCTTCTGCGAGGGCTTCTTGCGAAAGTGCCTGAGCCTGAGTGAGTTCGACAGTGTGAGCCTGCACGACATTGCGTGCATCTTCTTGCGCGGTACGCAGCTCTGTCTCAGCCTCGTTCAGGGCCTCCTGTTCAACGCCCTGAGCGTTGGTGGCGAGCTCTTGGGCGTTGTTGACCTCGCTGGTGCGCGAAGTGAGTTCTTCTTGGGCAGATGCGTATTCCTGCTGGGTGGCGCGGGCTGCCTCTTCTGCGTTTGCGAGGGCACGCTCTGCTTCCTCGGTGGATTGGGCAGGCGTGTCATCGTGCCGGGTGCTCTCAGCACGCTCATTAGCAGGATTGGCTGATGGATCCTGCGCGGTGTTGGTGTCAATGTCATCGGCAAGGGCTGGTGCGACAACTGACGTAGAAATTACTGAACTGGCAAGGCCAATGCGCGCAATTTTGGCCATGGTAGACGGAGTACGCCCGGTAGACATAGCTTCGCTATTCCTTAAAAATTACTGTGAGATGGGAAGTCGTTGCGACTTTTCGACCATAGTGTAGTAAGTTTGCGCGCCAGAAATCGAGTAAAAATCGCGCTCACCAGCCAACTGTGACAGATCCCCTTAGCAGGGCTTACACACGCGGAGCACCCGGAAACATCTCACATATCAGTGTGGGGAGCAGGCGATCACACACCTACTCCCCAACACGCTCTGTCGCTCACACGCGCACACGCCCATGAGCGACAGTCCGATCTGCGACAACGTCAGTCTGTGACAGGCTGGAGACCTCGCAAGACGCCGTTAAAGGCTTCCGTTGAGGACGGATGCGTCCAGATGCCATCACGCAGATCAGCCACAGTACCCCCCATGCGCATACACAGGGCCACGATATTAATGAGCTCTTGAGAGTCCACACTATGCAGGGCTGCACCCAGGATCACGTTGGAATCAGCATCCACGATGAACTTCATCATGCCTGCGGTCTTGCCCAAGATTTTCGGCCGAGGCATGACAGGAATCTTCGCCACTGGCGCCGAGGCAACCGCTACGCGCACGCCCGCCTTCAGGGCCTCGGCCTCGCTGATCCCAACAACAGAAAGTGGCGGATCAATGAAAGCCGTCCACGGCACAGCCACACGATCTTGGCGGTTACGGCGCCCCTCCCCTATCAGGACATCGCGGACAATGCGGTAATCATCGTAGGAAATATAGGTGAACTGCGGGCCGCCATTGACGTCACCCACAGCAAAGATGTGCTCAACGGAGGTGCGCAGTTGGTCGTCCACGCGCACAAAACCACGTTCGTCACAGTCAACGCCTGCAGCTTCGAGATTCAGCTCAGCTGTAGCGGGAACGCGGCCCACCGCGATAAGGACTGCATCGGTTTCAATGTCGCCCTCTGACGTGTGGACGCGCAGTGCCGAACCATCCTGGCTAATTGACTCCACGGCGGTGTTCATCCGAATCTGCACACCTGCGGCAGTGAGACTCTCTTCAACGGAGGTCGCCACGTCACGATCCACACGGCGGATGAACACCTCGCCCGGGTCAGTAACTGTCACCTGAGCACCAAAGTTGGCGAACATCGAGGCGAACTCCAGGCCAATGAAACCCGCGCCAACGATCAACAGGCGTGAGGGGAAGGGCTCGGCATGTTGAATGGTGGTCGAATCGTAGACGCCAGACAGGTCCGCTCCTGGAATATCCAGGGCGCGCGGGATCGTCCCCGTGTTGATGACGATGGTGTCAGCGGTGATGTCCAGCTCTTCCTCGTTGTGGCCGGGCTCGACGGGGCTTACTCGGACAGTGTGAGGATCAACGAATGACGCCTGTCCGTCAAAGAGGGCGACCTTGCCGTCCAGCATGGCGTAGTTGGCGGCACGCAGAGCGCTAATGAGCGTGTCGCGTTCAGCAACGGCGGCGGCGAAGTACTGGGCGGGGTCGTCGCTCTGGCGGCGTTCCTCCGCTGAGGTGACGAGGTCTTTCGTTGGCACGCAGCCCACGTTGATGCAGGTTCCGCCGTACATGCTAGAAGAGCGCTCCACGAGGGCCACGCGCTGGCCCTGTGCCGCAAGGTCTGCCGCGAGGCTCTTGCCTGCCTTACCCCACCCAAGGATGACAACATCGAAGTGCATAGGAAACCTTCCTAAAGAATGTGCTTCCTACACCTTAATCGGTGGACCAGTTGAGGGCGCGGGCATCGCCCTCATCGGCTACTCGCGATGTTTCACCAGGGGCACAAGTGAAAAATTTCGCCTTGTTGTTTGCCCGACCAAAATCCGCTCTTACGAAGCTCTTCCATCGGCGACCACACGTTGCCCCCAGCTAGGACGTCTTCGATGTACTTTTCTCGGGTGGGTAGCTCTGAAATCTCTCCACCTTCTTTGGCCACACAGCGGCGAAAATCCTCTAAACGGGCGTATTCCTCTGCGAGATATTCGCGAGTGAGTTCAGGGCTCTGTGGCCATGGTGCAGAGAAGTCTAGACAGGCTTTCTCATCTTCAAACTTCTCTGCTTCTTGGCCAAGTGGAGTCGCTTCCTCAACGATACTTGCAAATGGCGTATATGGGTCATCTACCACTGGGCGCGGCCAACCACGTTCCTCCATGCAATCAGAGTACTTCTGCGCAGCATCCATAAAAGAATTCTGATACTCCTCATTTGAAGATGCAGGAGGCAGATGTTCTACTTGAGCCCAATAGGAAGAAAAATCTTGTGGTTGACTTGCGGCGGATTGCGCATTTTGAGACGCAAAAGCAGCGAGTTCATCATGCTTCGCTTCACTTGGGCCATGCTGAGAGCACGCAGAAAGCAGAACGCTGCATATCGCAATAAAAGAACACATTCTTTGCCGAGTCATGCGCAGCACCACCAATCAATACCAGTACGGACAGATCTCATGAAAGCTTTCAAACATGGAAGGCGTTACTTGCTGTGTCTCGAGGAGTTCCCCCTGAGGGTCCCAATTGATTCTTCCCGATAAGAAGGCGTCAACATAGCTCTCACGCGAAGGAGGTTCGGCTAACGAATATCCTTCGCGTAAGGCACATTCCCTAAAATCCACCTGTGAAATATACACATTTTCGGCAATATCTCGACTGGCAATAGGCTCTTGAGGAAATCCATCGGTCTGCTCCTGACATCGGACAAAGGCATCCACATACTCCTTCTCTTGACCCGTCACATCAGGGGAGATGAAGACGACATGAGGAGAATTAGCTTTCCTTACTTCATGCCCAATCCAGCCAGCTTCATTCAAGCATGCTCCCAACTCCTGCCAGTATGATGTCAGCAAACGATACTGTTCCTCATATGACGTAGAAGTATGCTGAGAATACCGTCGCACGCTCAACAAGGCATCATCGACATTTACGTCAGGCTCTGAGACATTTTGTTCCGAAGGAGAATATTTTGCTAGTGACGAAGGCGAATCGCTACTAGCGGGATTTGCGCATCCAGTTGCCGCCAAGAGCACCAAAACTAGCCAATAACTGCGTTTCACAACGATTCCCCCCTCGGAACAAATGCCCTCAGAAAACCTCACGGCGTTCCATTCTCACAATAAGTTCGAATATTCTCCAATCGCCCGGACGATCGCGCCTCCCAGGACCCTCCACGAGGGCGATCATAAACGGCGCATCACATCCAGCCCTCTCAAAGACGAGAGCATCATGCGAGCGACCCGCATCGATCACGCCCTCAGACCAGAAAGAGGAGTATGCGTAAACTCGGCGCGCATCCTCTTCCTCTCAGCTTCCAGGAACTCCACGGAGGCATGCAATTTAAGATACCGATAGACTCAGAGGCGGCACAATACTCAACACAAACCTTTAGGAGACTGCTTTGAGGATTATCGCAGTGCGCTACAGCGCCGATACTGCACAGATGCGTCGTTTTTATGCCGCTCTTGGGCTTTCCCTGAACGAGCACACTGCCTCAGAGGATTGGTCGGAAATACACGGCTCAGGTGGCTACGTCGCTGTGCATAGTCGCTACGCTGATTCCCTTCCTCGCGATCATGTTGAGTTGTCGCTAGAAACAGATGAGCCGCTCGAAGATGTTCAACATCGCCTCAGCGAAGCTGGTTTCAATGCTGGAGAGATCGTTGAGGAAGACTTTGGACGCTCACTTCGTGTAGAGGATCCAGAAGGCATGGCACTGCAGATCAACGGCCAGTAAGCACCGCTAAACCGTTCCTCTATGTCAGGAAAATAGCGAATGTCGCTAATATGAGAGATCCCGCTCGGTACAACCGAGCGGGATTTGATTTTATCGAGAGGGCAGCAAGGAACACGTAAACACCCCGACTGTGAGGTCACCCGGCACAGTCATGGATTGACGCCACATTCCTATCCGCCGAGAGCCCACAAGCACCATCAAACCCAACGCACAAACACTCAAGCGTAAAAATCGACGGCATCGTCGCCACCCTCACGGCATAAAGGGCACCACCCTATGCAACAACACAACCGGCGAAAGCGCCTATCCCAGCCGTTGGCTACTGGCTTTGTGAACCTTGTGTGAGAGATGAGGGTCAGAACTCTTTCTTTGCCATGATTGCTCTACTCGTCAGTAAAGATACCAATGTGACTCCAAGGGCACCAGCCATAAGAGTTGCAGCACTGACGAACACTGGAAGAGTAAGAAACCTGGTGAGCGAAACGTAGAGTATTTCCTTATTATCGTTGAGGAATCCTGAAGCTACGAAGACAAGAATGAACAGCACAACGAGAAATAGTTTAGCTTTTTCAGGACCAAACTTATAGAACAGTGGAAGCTGAATTGCGTTTAGTATGAGTGTGAGCGCGAACGAGGCAGTGGCAAATACCATCGCCTCTCGCCACATCAAAAATGTTGTCAAAACCGCTATAACACCCGTAGCGATGAAAGCTACAACACCTAAGATTATGAGGGCTAAGTAGTTGACGTCAACGAGCTGGTTGCGGGTGATCGGTCCGACAAGAAGCGTGCGATTCACATGTGATTCGGCATCACGAGCGAAGACCGCCGTGAAGTACAAAGTGCCGATCATAGCAAAAAAGAAAAGGAAAATGAGCGGCTCGCGCATGTAGATGCCCGCCCCTGCCAGCGCGAGGCCGATACCGGCAAGAATGAGCAAGTAGTTGCGGTTGACGGTGAGATCTTTATATAACACGGCGTTCATTATTTCTCCCCTTTGATGGTGTAGATCATGATGTCTTCGATCGTCGGCCTGCCAGCCTGGCAACCGGGGGGAACAGCCTCGGCACGCATGATCAACTCTTGGCCAAACTCATGTCGACGTCTCCCGAGAATTTGGCTGCTGTCAATGTGGTCGGCTTGCGCGTTGGTCAGTGATGCTAGTCGCCACGAATCGAGCAGCTCATCCTTTTGCTCAATGAACTTCATCTGGCCTTCATGGATGAATGCGACATAATCGGCCGCTTTATCAATATCAGAGACGATGTGAGATGAAAAGAGAATCGAGTGAGTAGGGTCCTGGATAAACTCGAGCATAATATCGAGCACCTCGTCTCGAACCACCGGATCAAGTCCACTTGTCGCTTCATCGAAGATCAATAGCTCAGCATTATGAGAAAGGGCTATCGCTAAGCCCAGTTTCATACGCATCCCCCGAGAGAGCTCACTCACCTTCTTCGTTGCCGAAAGGTTAAAGCGCTGGCAGTAGTCGCCAAAGGCCCGTTCATCCCAATTCCTGTACAGCCGTTGACCAAACTTCGCAGCATTAGCGACTGTGAAGACGCTCGGAAGACTAATATCGTCAAAGACCACGCCGATTCGTTCACGTGGAGCTGAATTACTAGGAGTGGCAGGCTCACCAAGTACATTGACCTGTCCAGCGTCTGGGGTTAACAATCCAAGGATTAGCCGGATAGTTGTGGACTTTCCTGCACCATTTTCGCCAACAAGACCAACAATTGCCCCTCGGGGAACATGAAGGTCAATCGGGCCGAGAGTGAAGTCAGGGTAAGACTTTACGAGTCCGATGATATCGATACTATTCATCTTCAACTCCTAATAAATCGATCAGATCTTTCAAGTCGGCGGCGGTTAAGCCCGCCGCCGCAGCTGAATCCAGTGCAGCTTGCAGGTACTGCTCCACTTGGCGACGATATTCCTCTTTCAACAGCTCAGTAGTCTTCGACGCCACATAACTACCCCGGCCCTGCATTGAATCGATGAAGCCTTCAAGCTCCAACTCGTCATAGGCGCGCTTCGTCGTTATCACAGACACTCGCAATTGTGCTGCCAACCGACGAATCGACGGCATCTTTTCACCAGGATTAAGTTGACCGTTAATAATCGCAGCCTTGATCTGATCCTTGATCTGAGCATAAATCGGCTGCGAGCTCGCATTGCTCACTACGATATCCATCCACACCTCCTACTGTTCATAGTGTATATGAACAGTAGGATTTTAGGAAGAGGAGAATCACCATGGCCCACCACTCTCCTGCCCACGTAGGACTTCACAGAGGCGAGCTGCTTTGAAGTGAGTCACACAGCCTGAACTCGAAGGCCACTTGGCCCATAGTGGTGCCCCAGTGCGCCCATGGATGATAAATACCATTCATGAGCACCAAGAGTCCGCAGGTAGCATGGCTCCAAGTCGTGAGCGAGTTGATGATGAACAAGAACCTCATCGACTGTGATGTGCGACTATATCGGGTGCTCATCAATCGCCCCATGATTGCCATGGAAGGCAGCGTGAAAGTGGGGTTCTAGGACGGGTTTTAGTCAGCGCCGCGCTTATGGCTCGATGCTACGAACGATCCGAAAACCTAGGTCTTCTGCGGCAAAGTTTGGGAAACTCTTTCGTCTCGATGTCGCTCCACACGCCCGTGCTTCACTCAAATAGCTGCCACCTCTAAACACTCGATAGTTCCCGTATCTATCTGTGTCGTAGAGGTCGAAACACCATTCCCAAACGTTTCCGATCATGTCAAAGAGACCAAATTGGTTTGGGAGCTTGGCAGCAACCTCATGCAACTCACCGTCTGAGTTATCTTCGTGCCATGCGATCTCGTCAAGGTCACCGTATCGATAGCCAGTCGTCATCCCTCTGCATGCAAATTGCCATTCCGCATCAGTTGGCAGACGAAAGCCCCGACTACCAGCACGAATATCAACGTTGTCTGGTTTGTCTCCGATTACGTAGACGGGGTCGAACCCGGCCAACTCTGACAAGTGATTGCAAAAAATGACCGAGTCGATCCAACTAATGTTCGCCACGGGAGCAGAAGTTGCTGCATCACTAGCCCTCTCCCCCATCACGCTGCAGTAGAGCTCATTTGTCACTGGGGTGCTCAACATCGCGAATGAGGCAAGCTCAATCTGGCACTCACGCACCACCTTTGCTTTGTGTGTGCCAGGCATAGCCATTAGATAGTTCGAACTAATCCACTTTTGTGGGTCGACGAAGTCTCTCACCAATTCGATGCCTGCGGGAACAACAACCATGCTGGCTTCAACATGCTCGACAATGCTCATTTGAACTTCCAACCCGACATCCAGTGGCTGCTCACTTTTAGATCATGCTCCCAGCGACTCTCAAACCTGCTTGATCCAGCTATCTTTGCACGCGGCCAGCAGGAAAAAGTAGCCTTTACGAGCAGTCAGGGCTTCACTACGGAGTGAAGTACGAAACAAAAAACTACCTTCGTGAAGGTAGATCACAAAGGTAGTCCTAATGGTGGAGCTAAGGGGATTCGAACCCCTGACCTCTTCCATGCCATGGAAGCGCGCTACCAACTGCGCCATAGCCCCGTATTCTTTTCATCCCGGAACCTCTGCCTTCGCGTCGTTCCCGGCGACTAGAAAAGAATAGCGTGCCCGCAGTGGAGATTCCAAATCGGCACGGTGTGCGGGTTACCACACTACCTTCTTCAGGCTCTCCCACCGGCAAAACATGAGCTCACGATGGCTTAGCGCACCGCCTGCGGTTCAAGGTGACGCACAGGCACATCCCCCCAGAGTTTTTCGAGCGCGTAGTATTCCCGGTCCTCATCAATCAGGACATGAACAACCAAATCCCCATAGTCAACGAGGATCCAGCGCCCCTCTGTGCGGCCTTCAATGCGTGCAGGACGCATGTGGAGCTTGAGTGCGACCTCGTCCATGATATTTTCAGCGATGGCGCGCACTTGGCGATCTGTTGGCGCTGAGGCGACAAAGAAAGCATCAGCAAGAGCCATACGGTCCCCCACTTCAATGAGGACGGGGTCGGTAGCAATCTTGTCGCTGGCGGCTTTCGTGACAGTGTCAATCAGTTCGGCCAGTTGAGTATCACGGGTCATAGGATCCACCTCAGGGTTAGTCATTTCTGCGTGTTCCTTTCATAGTCTGTCACTGCGCTTCGCTGCTCGTCTCAGGAGAGAATGAGGAAAGAAAGCCCACCTCAAAAATGACCTAAGACACAAGTCCCGCCCGTCGTCCCTAAGTCCCGTCCGGCAGGGGTTTTTCTAGGACGTGTGGCCCCTTCTCGCGCAGGAGCCCTCACCGTCGACAGTCGGGCACAGCAGGTTACGAACGATAGAGAGCGTGCTTATTGATGTATTGCACAACGCCGTCAGGAACGAGGTACCACACGGGCTTACCGTGGCGCACCCGCTCCCGACAATCCGTGGAAGAAATTGCCATAGCCGGCACCTCCATCAACGACACTGCCGAAGACGGCAAACCGGAGGCATCCAGATGATGCCCCGGCCGAGTCACGCCAATGAAGTGCGCCATCTCGAGCAGCTCATCAGCCTGCTTCCATTGGGTGATCTGTGCCAACGCATCAGCACCGGTAATAAAGAAGAAGTCGGCGTTGGGAATCTGCTCGTGCAGATCCCGCACGGTATCGATGGTGTAGGTCGTGCCTCCGCGGTCAATATCCACCCGAGACACCTCGAAACGGGGGTTCGAAGCGGTGGCGACGACCGTCATCAGGTAGCGGTCCTCCGCAGGAGTTACACGCCGACCAGCTTTGAAGGGTTGAAGCGCGGCGGGCACGAAGATCACCTTATCGAGGCCAAAGACATCCATCACCTCAGAGGCTGCAACAAGGTGCCCGTGATGGATGGGATCAAAGGTGCCACCCATAATGCCAATCGCTGGCCGACGCGATAACTCTGTCATGGACGAATATCCCCGTCTCCCTCAATAATCCACGTCGTGGTGGTCAGCTCTTCTAAGCCCATGGGACCGCGCGCGTGGAGCTTCTGTGTCGAGATGCCGATCTCTGCGCCCAGACCGAGTTGTCCTCCATCAGTGAAACGGGTGGAAGCATTAATCGCAATGGCTGCTGAATCCAGCTCTGCGCGGAAACGTCGTGCAGAATGGGTTGAGCGCGTGCAGATCGCTTCAGTGTGCCCGGAGGACCACTTACGGATGTGGTCAATGGCCTCGTCAATGGAAGGCACAACACGCACAGCAAGATCCAAAGAGAGGTATTCGGTTCCCCAGTCCTCCTCAGTGGCTGCCACGATCCGAGCAGAATCCACACCCTCAACCGTGGCCATAATGTCACGAGTCTTGTCACAGGCGTGGATGGTAACACCAGCCTCCGTCAGTGCACGCACAGCCAAGGGAAGGAACACGTCGGCACTGTCAGCATGAACAAGAAGAGTCTCGGCTGCATTACACACGCCCACGCGCTGAGTCTTGGCGTTCATCACGATACGCTCGGCGGCAGCAAGGTCAGCATCGGCATCAACGTAGATGTGGCAGTTACCCGTGCCAGTTTCGATGACAGGCACAAGGGATTCCTCAACAACGGTACGGATCAGGCCCGCGCCGCCTCGTGGAATGAGGACATCAATACCGCCTCGTGCGCGCATCATCGCCCGAGCACCAGCCCTCCCCCACGGGTCAACCGTGCTGACAAGATCAGCCGGCAAGCCCTGCGATTCGAGGGCGGCGCGCATGACCGCCACGATCGCTTCATTCGACTTTTCTGCCGCTGACCCACCGCGAAGAATAACAGCACTACCTGCCTTGAGAGCCAAGGCCGCAGCGTCAATGGTGACATTCGGGCGAGCCTCGTAAATCATGCCGACAACGCCCATGGGAACACTCACCTGAGTGACACTTAAACCGTCAGCCGTGACGGTGCCTCTCACGACACGTCCCACTGGATCAGGCAGGGCAATGACCTCGCGCACGGCCGCAGCAATAGCCTCCAAACGTGTCTGGTCAAGGGCAAGACGATCAAGCAGGCCTTCACTCATGCCAGCGGCACGTTCGCGTTCCATATCCTGCCCGTTAGCTGCGATAATCGTGTCAGCCTTGTCGATAATTGCCTGCGCGATAGCTTCAAGCGCATCATTCTTCACGCGGGTAGTGGCCGTCGCGAAAGTGCGCGCAGCGGCGCGGGCAGCCTGCGTCAGGGCGGAAATGTCGGCGTAGTTGGCGGCCTCGCCCTTTTGCGAGGCAGTGGCGGTGGTAGTCATGGCCCCATAATCGCACATCTCGACTAATTCGCGCAGACTGGCTTCACCCCAACCGCAGCTAGAAGCAAACGTCAAAGAGCCCTCGAACAGGTGTTTTAGGCAGGGAAGGCAAGATCGTCGCGGTGAATAATCGGACGGGGGTTCGCCCACCCCATTGCCACCAGATCCTCTGCACTCAGGCCACACATCGCAGCGGCAGTATCAGAATCAACAGAGACAATACCGCGGGCGATAATACGGCCATCCGGCGCCGTCACATCAACAACGTCACCAGCAGAAAAATCACCACGTACGCGTTCGATTCCGGCCGCAAGCAGGGACTTCTTGCGCTCAACAAGGGCACGGACTGCGCCCTCGTCAATCTTGAGTTCACCGCCAGAGGGCGCTGCGTGCGCAATCCACAAAGTACGCGAGGCCGGACGCGTGGAGGACGGAGCAAACCATGTTCCGACATTCTCCCCCGCCAACACCTGAGCAAGCTTATCGGCGCTTGTCAGCATGACACCAATGCCCGAGGAGGTTGCCATTGACGCGGCCTGTACCTTCGTCACCATGCCACCTGAGCCGATCTTCGTGCCCGAACCAGCGACCTTGACAGCCTCAAGGTCGTCAATGCTGGACACATGAGTGATGAGCTCGGCTGTGGGGTCTGAAGGTGGCGCGGTGTAGAGGCCGTCAACGTCGGTAAGTAACACGAGGGCGTCCGCTGCGACGATTTGGGCCACATAGGAGGCCAGGCGGTCGTTGTCTCCAAATCGCAGTTCCCGCGTTGCCACGGTGTCATTCTCATTAATGATCGGAATGACACCATAATGCAGGAGCTTTTCCAAGGATTGGCGCACATTCGTGTAATGGTCCCGACGCATCACGTCGTCCGTGGTCAATAACACCTGCGCAACGTGATGGTGGTGGGCCTGGAAGGCGGCTGACCATTGGGCGACCAGCAGGCCCTGTCCCATTGCTGCACAGGCCTGAATAGATGCGAGGTCACGTGGGCGCGAGCTCAAACGCAAAGGTCCAAGACCGGCAGCGACAGCACCGGAGGAGACAATAATGATCTCCCCGCCCATAGCGCGCCACTGTGCAGCTAAGCGGGCCACCACATCGATCCGGTTCAAGTCCAGACCGCCATCAGGACGGGTCAGGGACGATGATCCAATTTTGACGACAATACGCTTTGCATCGGTCATGCTCGATGTGGTCACGTCCACCTGTGTTTCCTCTCCTACTGTCAGCTATTACTCGGATCGGTCCACACGCCAGCCGAACGCTCGGTCCACAGCTCATCACGCGCGGCAGCCTTAGCGTCCATGGCGTCATGGTAGCGTTCCTTACGGGCCTTGCGAGTCGGACGATCAGACTGATCAATACGCAGGTCGGAACCGCGCTGCCCCAGAAGCTCAGGCCCTGTCGACAAAGTGGGCTCAAAATCAAAGAGCACGCCGGAATCAATGTCACCGATCACCACGGCATCACCCGCCACAGCACCAGCTTTCATCAGCTCATCTTCAACACCTGCGGCAGCAAGACGATCCGCAAGATAACCGATGGCTTCATCATTGGTGAAATCGGTTTGCTTCACCCAACGTTCGGGCTTTTCACCGCGCACCTGGAACAGCGGCTCGCCGTCTTGCTCGTGGCGAATAACGGTGATTTCTTGACGTGATCCCACAGCCTTGGGGCGAATAATCTGGCGGGCAGGTTCGACGGCGGGCAGGTTTGCGCGGTGTTCGTCAACCATGCGCGCCAAGGTGAAGGAGAGCTCCTTGAGGCCCTCGTGCGAGACTGCCGACACCAGGTGAATCGGCCAACCGAACTCAGCCAGTTCCTCTTGCATGAACTCGGCGAGTTCACGCCCATCGGGCACGTCAATCTTGTTGAGGACAATGACACGGGGACGCTCCATCAGTGGAATGTAGCCATCCACCTCACCCAAGTCACCTTCGTAGGCAGCCAGCTCTGCCTCAATGGTGCGTAGATCCGAAAGCGGGTCGCGGTCAGCCTCGTAGGTGGCTGTATCGAGAATGTGAACGATGACCGCGCAGCGTTCAATATGACGGAGGAAATCCAAGCCCAGGCCCTTGCCTTGAGCAGCACCGGGAATCAGACCAGGAACGTCAGCGATGGTGTAACGAGTATCGCCTGCCTGCACAACACCCAGGTTCGGAATGAGCGTCGTGAAGGGATAGTCAGCAATCTTGGGACGCGCGGCCGACATTGCGGCGATCATCGAAGATTTTCCAGCAGACGGGTATCCCACGAGGGCGACGTCAGCAACAGACTTGAGTTCAAGAACGACGTCTCGTTCTTCGCCCGGCTCACCGAGCAAAGCAAAGCCGGGGGCCTTACGCGCTTTGGATGCCAATGCTGCGTTGCCGAGGCCACCGCGGCCACCCTGGGCAACGATAAAGCGGGTCCCAGCGCCAGTGAGGTCGGCAAGCAGTTCCCCGCTTGTGTCCTTAACGACGGTACCGTCAGGGACGGGCAGAATAATGTCCTTACCGTTGCGCCCCTGACGGAAGTCACCCATGCCCTGCGTGCCGTTGCTGGCTCTCTGGTGGGGACTGCGATGGTAGGTCAGCAAGGTGGTGACATTAGGGTCAACCTCAAGGATGACAGAACCGCCGTTACCGCCATCGCCACCATCTGGGCCGCCCAGAGGTTTGAACTTTTCTCGGCGTACGGAGGCGACGCCATGTCCGCCATTACCGCCTGCGGCATGTAATGTCACTCGGTCAACGAAGTGTGGCATGGGTCCTCCTCTAAGGACTGCTCAATGACAGGGAAGCTAGTGGGAGCGGATGTAAAAGGAAGTGGCGTCCGGCAGATTGCCGAACGCCACCTCTCAAGCGGTCAGGCTCAGGCCTGAACCGGCTCGACGATGTTGACGACCTTGCGGTCGCGACGGGTGCCGAACTCGACAGCACCGGCGCGCAGTGCGAAAAGGGTGTCATCCTTACCGCGGCCCACACCGTCACCGGGATGGAAGTGGGTACCGCGCTGACGGACGAGGATTTCACCTGCGTTAACGACCTGGCCAGCGAAACGCTTCACACCCAGACGCTGGGCATTCGAGTCGCGGCCGTTGCGGGAGGAGCCGAGGCCCTTCTTATGTGCCATGCTGAATGACTCTTTCTATCTCGAACGGGTGTGAGGCTCAGGCGATCGAAGTGATCTTGACGACCGACATCTTCTGACGGTGGCCCTGGCGCTTGCGGTAGCCCGACTTGTTCTTGTACTTGATGATGGAGATCTTAGGACCCTTGGCGGAATCGATGACCTCAGCCTTGACGGTGACCTTCTCCAGGCCAGCCTTGTCAACGGTGACGGCATCGCCATCAACCAGCATCAGGGGCTGGAGTTCGATGCTGGCGCCAATTTCTTCTGCCAGCTTGTCGACGACGACGACGTCACCGACGGACACCTTTTCCTGTCGGCCGCCGGCCTTGACGATCGCGTAGACCACGTTAAAGCTCATCTCTGTTCATACGTTCGGAGCAGGACCTCTTCCCATTAGCCCGTGGGACTGTGAATGGAAACAGGAATCCTGTTGGCGCCTGTGTGCGCCGACGATCCAATCTAGCGGATACTGCCCGTAGCAGGCAAGCCAGGTGATCGATTTTCCTGGGAAAAAGCATGTGATCTTCCACGCCCCTCCCCTTTACGAGACACGCCGCAGGAAAAGATAGACCTTTCCTGCGGCGCAACTCTCACCGACTGCTATCCGGCGTCAATGACACCCGTAGAGACCGCACGTCGACGACGCTTAGGCACCTTTGGAGCATCATCAGCCATCGCCCCTGCAGCTTCGCCTTCAGGAGAGGCCACTGCTTGCGGTAGCTCAATGGCTGCTAGCGCGTCCTCCCGCTCTTTACGGGCCTTTGCTGGACTCTTCGAGGATGCTGGATCAACGACATCTGCGCTGACAACGCGACGGCGCTTCCGGGCCGGAGTCTTGGCGGGCTCATCTCCCCGTTGGGGTAGCTCAATGGCATCGACCGTTAAAGGACGTTCTACTGCTGATTCGGTTTCGCCATATTGTTCATCAGGGCGCTGAACCGGCGCGGGGAGCTCGATAAGGGCATGAGCGGCACTGCGTTGAGGCTCAACAACATCGGTACTGACAACGCGGCGGCGACGTGTAGCTCGCGAGGCACCCTTCTTTGCAGGGGCATCCGAGACAACATGCGAGTCGCGAGCAGGCTGCGTATCAGACTTCTTCTTCGTGGATGCTGATGCTGCGGTTGTATCAACAGAAGTTGACGTGTCGACACGCCCCTTATCGGCAACCTGTGAGCTTTCACCCTTCCCCTTACGCGCCTTGCTCTTCTTTTCAGCAGGCGCCGCTGAAGGGGCAATCAATGCAGATTCATCCGCCGGAACGTCAGCGGTTGCGGCATCATCAGTCGGGACAAGCTCGTCCTTTGTATGGGATGCTGCGGCGTGAATGGCGCTCAAAGCTTCACGAGCGCGCTCACGAGTTGCACTGTCCTCTTCAAGACGGCGCGGTTCTTCAGTCTGAGCCTTCTTCTTACGCTGCTTGGGAGTGGGCTCACCGGGCACCTGATGTTCAACAGGGTCATGGTGGACAATAAAGCCCTTGCCCTCGCAGGCGGAACAGGTGGTGGAGAAAGCCTCAACGAGGCCTTCCCCCACGCGCTTACGAGTCATCTGAACCAATCCCAAGGATGTAATCTCTGTGACCTGATGGCGGGTACGATCACGACCCAGGCACTCCACCAAGCGACGCAGGACAAGGTCTCGGTTTTGTTCAAGGACCATGTCGACAAAGTCGACAATGACAATACCGCCAATGTCACGCAGACGAAGCTGACGAACGATCTCTTCAGCCGCTTCAAGGTTGTTGCGCGTCACCGTTTCTTCCAGGGTGCCACCTGCACCGATGAACTTACCGGTGTTTACGTCGATGACGGTCATTGCCTCGGTACGGTCAATGACTAAAGTGCCACCTGAAGGAAGCCAGACTTTGCGATCCATTCCCTTGGCGAGCTGTTCATCGACGCGATGCGCAGCGAAAACGTCTTCAGTACCTACCCATTGTTCAACGCGGCTAGACAGCTCGGGGGAGAGCTCATCAACGTATTCCTTAATGGTGTGGTAGGTGTCGCGCCCCTCAATGACGAGTGAGGTGAAGTCCTCATTGAAAATATCGCGCACAACTCGCACAGCAAGTTCGGGTTCGCCACGCAGCAAGGCAGGGGCTGACTTCGTTGACGCCTGCTTCTTCTCAATGTCAGACCACTGCTTCACCAGGCGGGTGACATCGTCACTGAGCTGTTCCTCAGAGGCACCTTCAGCAGCCGTGCGTACAATGACGCCACTGCCAGCAGGGACAACCTTTTTGAGGATCTTCTTCAGGCGAGTACGTTCAGTGTCAGGGAGCTTACGGGAAATACCCATCATGGAGCCACCCGGAATGAGCACAAGATAGCGGCCCGCCAGGGTGATCTGACTGGTGAGGCGCGCCCCCTTATGGCCGATGGGATCCTTCGTCACCTGAACAAGGACGGCATCGCCAGAGTTCAACGCCGATTCGATGCGGCGCGGGCGCCCTTCCAGCCCAACAGCATCCCAGTTGACTTCGCCGGCGTATAGGACAGCGTTGCGTCCTCGGCCAATATCAACGAAAGCTGCTTCCATGGAAGGCAGCACGTTTTGGACGCGGCCAAGATAAATATTTCCCACCATTGACTGTTGGGTGCGGCGCGCGACGTAGTGCTCGACCAAGAGATCATCCTCGATGATCGCAATCTGATCAAGACCGTCTCGGTGACGGATCACCATCTTGCGGTTCACTGATTCTCGGCGTGCCAAAAACTCAGATTCGGTGATGACGTGACGGCGACGGCCTTCCTTACGGCCCTCACGGCGACGCTGTTTCTTGGCCTCCAGACGAGTGGAGCCCTTCAGCGCCTTCACTTCATCTGGAGATTCTGCTTCATCAGCGGTGGTACGAGTCCGACGGCGGCGACGGCGGCGGCTCGTTCCTTCCGAATCGTCCTCACCATCTTCAGCAGAGCTGATTTCCTCGGTAACGGATTCATCGTTAGAGGCCTCAACGGCAGGCTCTTCGTCGGAATGACGACGCGCCTTGCGGGTCTTACGGACGCGCTTGGGAGCCTCATCCTCCCCATTCTCTTCGGAGGTGTCGACGATCGTTTCCTTCGCTTCTTTCACCCTACGGGCGCGGGTGCGCTGTTTACGAGCGGGAACTTCGTCAGCGTCATCGTCGGAGTATGACGGACGCTCAGTTGGCGCCACAAAAGCGGGTGCCGATTGGAAAGTAGGTTCCTGGAATGTCGGAGCCTGGAACAGCAATGACGCTGCGGGCGTTCCCGGAAAATCCTGGGTATCGTGCGGGGTAGTCACGGTTCTCCATATAAAGAGGGGTCGCACACCCAACCTCTCCAGTTGTGCTCGCCCCCGTTACGGGGCGGAAGTCCATGCGGCGCACGCTCAACGCGTGACGGTGGAAGATTCACAACACCGTGGCTGCGAAGGTGTGTTCACAGCGGCCGTTCTTAGCCTCTATTCTTCCACAGGTTCGCGCCAATGTGCATAGGCACATCGGCCACTGACAAACTCCCATCGCTCGTTGTGACCTCAACCTGTAATACGGGACTATGTCGATCCTGCGCCAGAGCCCGCGAATCGCGCTTCTTCCCACGGAAAAGAAAGCAACCTGACACGGTGACACAACTCTGTCACGAAATGAGAAAGACCCGCCGTATTAACTATTCTCTTGATAGGACTTTGGACTAGGCTTCTTGACAAGATGTCAGGATGATAGGCAGAGCTCTATCAACTGGCGTTGTCCTTGTCCACCCATCATCCGGAAAGGCGAGCACATGGAACTCGTTCCGGCAGCGCTTGACGCGCTGACGCTGGGACGCTGGCAGTTCGGTATTACCACCGTCTACCACTTTATTCTCGTCCCACTGACCATCGGCTTGTCGCTGCTGGTTGCGATCATGCAAACCATCTGGCATAAGACTGGCAAGCAAGAATGGCTTCAAGCGACCCGTTTCTTCGGCAAGCTCCTTCTTATTAACTTCGCACTTGGTGTTGCCACCGGTATCGTGCAGGAGTTCCAGTTCGGCATGAACTGGTCCGAATACTCCCGTTTCGTCGGCGATATCTTCGGAGCTCCCCTCGCTGTCGAGGCCCTTCTCGCTTTCTTCCTTGAGTCCACTTTCTTGGGCCTGTGGATCTTTGGCTGGGGTCGCCTGCCTAAGGCCATGCACCTGGCTTCCATCTGGCTCGTCGCCATCGGCACCTCTGTTTCCGCACTGTGGATCCTCGGTGCTAACTCATGGATGCAGCACCCCGTCGGCGCCGTATTCAACCCTGAAACCGGCCGCGCCGAACTTGATGGCGTCAACGGCTTCCTGCAGGTTGTTCTCAACCCTGTGCTTTTCTGGGAGTTTACCCACGTCATCACCTCTGCATGGATGGTGGCAGGTACCTTCGTTGCCGGCTTGGCAATCTGGTGGATGACTCGTGCAGCCCGAGAAGGCGGCGAGCATGGCATGAAGGAAGCCCGCAACATCTGGCGTCCATTGGCTCAGTTTGGCCTCATCGCCACCATTATTGGCGGCCTCGGCACTGCCGTTACCGGCCACTTCCAGGGTCAAGAACTCGTTGAAATCCAGCCCATGAAGATGGCTGCTGCTGAAGGTGTCTGTGTTGACACCGCAGGGGCCGCCTTCACCGTTGCACAGTTTGGCGAATGTCCCCTGGACGGCTCCTACGAGCCGACCAAGTTCATCCAGATCCCCGGCGTTGCTGCATTCATGTCACACGATGATTTCAGCGCTACCGTCGCCGGCGTCGCCGATGAACAGGCACGCATGGTTGAACTACTCAACAGCAACAAGGACTTTGTCAACACCTACGGCGATGCATCGAAGTACGACTTCCGCCCGCCGCAGATGGCAACCTTCTGGTCCTTCCGCCTGATGATCGGCTTTGGCGCATTCTCGGCTCTTCTTGCCCTGTGGGCACTGTGGGCGATGCGCAAGGGCGCAGTCCCCACCTCGGCCGCTCTTGGCAAGTTCGCGGTCATCACGATCCCGATGCCGTTTATCGCGGCCTCCTTCGGATGGATCTTCACGGAAATGGGTCGCCAGCCCTGGGTTGTTCACCCGAACCTCAGTGCTCTGGCAAATGGTGACCCGGTGGCCTCGGTCCTCATGATGACCGACATCGCTGTCTCCACCCACGTTCCTGCCTGGCAGATCCTCTTCACCATGATCGCCTTCACCGTCCTCTACGGTGTGCTGGGCGTGGTCTGGTACAAGCTCATCAAGCGCTACGCACTTGAGGGTATTCACGTGTCCACCGAAAACAAGGGTGATGACTCCGCCAAGGGCGGCGCACTCACCTTCGGATACTGAGAGAAGGAGACACTCTGATGACTCTGAGCATCCTGTGGTTCATCCTCATCGCCGTCCTGTGGACCGGTTACCTCATCCTTGAAGGCTTCGATTTTGGCGTCGGCATGCTCCTGCCTGTCGTTGCAAAGGATGATCGTGAGCGCACCCAAGCGACCCGCACTATTGGCCCCCACTGGGACGGAAACGAAGTGTGGCTGCTGACCGCTGGCGGCGCAACCTTCGCAGCCTTCCCCGAATGGTACGCAACCATGTTCTCGGGCATGTACCTGGCTCTCTTCGTGATCCTGGTCCTGCTGATTTTGCGCATCTCGGCTCTTGAGTGGCGTTCTAAGATCGCCTCGGTCAAGTGGCGTTCCACCTGGGACACCATGCACACCGCTGCAGCATACGGTGTGCCCCTGCTCTTGGGTGTTGCCTTCGCCAACCTCGTTCAGGGCATGCAGATTGAGGTCGTTGACCGCGCCGGTCAGGTAATCGCACCGGCTGAGGTTGCCGCTAACCTCAACACCGCTGCGCACCAGCTCACCGGAGGATTCTTCTCTCTCCTGACTCCCTTCACCCTGCTGGGCGGTCTGGTTGTCGTTGCTATTTGCTTCGCCCACGGCGCGCAATTCCTCGCTCTCAAGACCGAGGGTGCTGTCCGTAAGCGTTCCAACGACATTGCTCCCGCTGCATCCGTCGTCGCCACCGCTCTTGCAGCCGTGTGGGTTCTATGGGGCCAGCTCGCCTACTCGGAGAATCTCCTCGCGTGGATTCCGCTGGTGATTGCAGCACTGGCTCTCATCGCCTCAGCAGCCTTCTCCCAGAAGGCCATGCGTTCCGAAGGCAAGGCCTTCACCTTCTCAGCAGTAGCCATTGCTGCTGCTGTCGCATGGATTTTCTCTGCGATGGCTCCTGCCGTGATGAAGTCCAGCATCGACCCTGCCTACTCGCTCACCATCGAGCAGGCTTCGTCGACGCCCTCAACCCTGACCGTGATGACCATTGTCGCCGTGTGCTTCGTGCCCGTCGTTCTGGCCTACACTGCATGGTCCTACTGGGTGTTCCGTCACCGCGTCTCCGTCAACGATGTTGACACCAACGCGGGTCTGCTTCCTGAGCGGATCCGTATCGGTCACAACTTCTTGACCAGCACCGACGCCTGATCCTCATCCGATCAGACCCCAGGGGTGGGGGCCACTAACACCGTTAGTGGCCCCCACACCTCTTTTTCACTCCGTCTTTCTTTCTCCTCTCGGATTCCTCCGAATATTCAGGCCTTTTCCTACGTCACCCTCAGCCGGAGCCGCATGACACATGTAGGCATGCCTGTTAAAAAACAGGCACAATTGGACAGTGCGTCCATTTGATCCCCGTTTGCTTCGCTATGCCCATTCGGCCAGGCGTCACATTATTACGATTTCAGTAATCGGTTTTCTTACCGCTGCCCTTGTTATCGCCCAAGCCCTTGTCATCTCAACAGCAGTGTCGCCAGTTATCACAGGACACGCCACACTCAACGACGTGTGGCACTGGGTGCTGATCCTCTTGGGTATCGTCGCCTTTCGCGGTGGCCTCGTGGCGCTACGCGAAGCCTTAGGACACCGCGCTGCCGAACAGGCAATCGGAGAACTCCGCGAAGCACTCGTTCGCAAGGCTGAAGCACTCGGCCCCCGCTGGCGCGCACGTAATGGCGCTGAAACCGCCACGCTCATTAGCCGCGGCCTGGATGATCTCGCGCCCTACTTTGTGAAGTTTCTTCCTCAGCTTGTCCTCGTCTCCACTGTGACGCCCCTCGCCCTGGCCACCATTCTCCTGCTGGATTTTTGGTCTGCACTTATCGCGGCACTCACCATTCCTTTGATTCCAATCTTTATGGTCCTCATTGGGCGTTTCACCCAGGACTCCACATCCATCAAATTGGCGGCCATGGAACGCCTCGGGGCTCAGCTCCTCGACCTCATGTCAGGACTTCCCACTCTGCGTGCCCTCGGCCGCGAGAAAGGCCCCAACGCACACCTCAAAGAACTCGGTGAAGCAAATACCACGGCCACAATGGCAACCCTTCGTATCGCTTTCCTTTCAGGAGGAGCACTCGAATTCCTTGCCACTCTCTCAGTCGCCCTTGTTGCCGTTGAGGTCGGTATGCGCCTAGTTGGCGGCTCCGTTACCCTCGTGACCGGTCTGGCAGTCATTATGCTCGCCCCCGAAGTTTTTGAACCGCTACGGCAGGTGGGCGCCCAGTTCCACGCTTCAGCTAATGGTGTGGCCGCAGCCAACGCGGCCTTCGCCATTCTTGAGCAGGACGAGGCTCCCCGTGGAACCACACCAGCACCGCGACTCACGACGTGCCGTATTGAATGTGACAACCTCAGCGTCGCTGCACGCGGAGCTTGGGCTCCTCGCAACCTCCAGGCCACCATTGAGCCCGGTACGATTGTGGCCCTCCAAGGAGACTCCGGTGCAGGAAAGACCACCACCGCCATGTGCCTACTTGGCCTTGAACGTCCCACTGAGGGGCGGATTCTCCTGCACAGTCCAGAAGGCAGCATCGACCTTGACGATTGCGCACCCGAATCCTTCTGGGAACAAGTCATTTGGATTCCCCAATCCCCTACCCTCATCGCTGGCACTCTTCGAGATAATCTTCCCGCCGCAAGTGACGACGAACTCGCTCAGGCTGCTCGGATGACCACCTTCGACGAGGTTCTCGCGACACTACCCAAGGGCTGGGAAACACCAATCGGTAGTGGTGGTCTGGGGTTGTCAGTGGGGCAGCGCCAACGCCTCGCCCTTATGGAGGCTTTCCTCACGCGAGCTCCCCTCGTCGTTCTTGACGAGCCCACCGCGCACCTTGATGCGCTCTCAGAAGAGTCCGTCACCCGCGCTGTCGCCGCTCTCAAGGAAGCCGGCTCAACGGTGGTTGTCATCGCGCACCGTAAAGCGATGCTTGATCTTGCCGATCAGGTCATCCCCGTGCGCCGCAGTACAGCCAGCATTGACGACATCGAACGCTACCCGATTCTCACGCCCGTTGACACCCTCGACTCCCTTGAGGTCACCTTGCCGACATTCCTTGACGACGCGCTCCTTGAGGACACTGCCCCGCAGGAGGAACGATGACACTATTCCTCACCCCCGTTGAACGCAAGGCTCTTCGACGTGTCCTTAGCCTGCTTGACGTTGACCGGCGAGGATTCGCCCTTTCTGTCCTCCTCGGTGTCGTCGGCCTTGGTTCTTCCATCGCTCTAGCGGCAACCTCAGCCTGGCTCATTGCGCGCGCCTCCCAGCACCCACCGGTGCTTTACCTGACCGTGGCAGCAACTTCCGTTCGCATGTTTGGTGTGTTGCGCGCCCTCATGCGTTATCTTCAACGCCTCGCCAGCCACAAGGTCGCCCTCGCTGGCATGGATTCACTTCGCTACTCGCTCTACACCCACCTGGCCAACGGCCCCGTGAACCGCGTTGCTCAACTTCAGCGCGGAGATCTTCTAGCACGCACCGGTGCCGATGTCGATGCCGTCGGCGACTTCGTTGTCAAGGCTTTACTTCCAACTGTTGTGGCGGCAATCGTCGGCACAGGCACCGTGATTGGCCTCAGTGTGATCTCCCCCGCGGCCGGCATGATTCTTGCCCTTTGTCTGCTGCTTTCTGGCGTTATTGCTCCCCTGCTGACTATGCGTAGCGCGCGCATTGCTGAGCTTTCAACGCAGGAAGCACGCACACGCATGTCTGAGACCGTCCTGAGCGTTATGGAGGGAGCCTCTGAGCTTGCAATCTCTGGAAAACTCCCCCGCGTTCATGAGCAGCTTGCCACCCACGAGGCCGAGATTAACCGTGCGACGCGCGAAGCGGGAAGAGTCGCGGGCATTGCGGCAGGCATCGATCGCTTAGCAATGGGGCTTGCTGTTGTGGGCGCTCTCATTGTGGGTATTCCTGACACCGTAGGTGGCCAAATTGCAGCCGTCTCGCTGGCGGTCCTTGCGCTGACCCCTCTCGCTTCCTTCGAAGGTACCGCCGAGCTTGCCCCCGCTGCCGTTCAATTGGTGCGTTCTGCCGGGGCAGCGGTTCGCATCGACGAACTTCTTGGGGACGATACTCCAATCCCCACCCACCCGCTTCCGCCCTCGTCAAACGGCCCGATCGTCACGGCGGACAATCTGGCGATTGGCTGGCCCGGTGGCCCCACCATCGCTGAAGGAATCTCACTACAGCTCGCTCCTGGCTCTGCAACAGCAATCGTCGGTCCCTCCGGTGTAGGAAAAACAACCCTGCTTTTCACATTGGCTGGCATGATTCCTCCACACTCCGGGTCGCTGACAATCGACGGCGTTGATCTGTGGGGAGCAGAGCGCGAGGCGCTGACAGAGCGGCTGACGATGACAGCAGAGGACGCCCACGTCTTCGCGACGACCGTCATCGAAAACCTCCGCGTTGCCAACCCGTCCCTGAACGAGGCGGATGCCCTTGAGCTTCTTCACGCGGTGGGCCTCACTCAGTGGGTTTCGGAGCTGCCTTCTGGTCTTGAGACTTTGCTTGGTTCGGGAGGAACAACAGTTTCTGGTGGTGAACGTCGTCGTTTGCTCATGGCGCGAGCGCTCGCTGCACCTTCTCCCCTGCTCGTCTTAGATGAGGCGAGCGAGCATCTGGATTCCCAGATGGCTGATACGCTCATGCGAACCCTTTTTGAGCGTAGCCGCACGGATAAGCGCGGCATTCTTATCGTCTCGCATCGCCTGTCGGCGTTGGATGCCGCCGACACCGTTATGGTGTTTGCTCCGGGAACAGACGGTAAACCTGCTCGGGTGACAGACATCGGCACACATGAAGAGTTGTATGAGCGTTCAGAGGCCTATCGCTGGGCGCGCGAACAGGAGGCGTAATGACTCCCGATCGGACGGATTATCGTCTGCTGGAAGCCGCACTTGACCTGACTTCAAATCTGCAGGTGTCGGCAGCTTTACAGAACTTCGTTCAGCAGGCCTGCCGCCTCACACGAGCCAGACGCGGAGCCCTTGTGGTACTCGACACCTGGGGTGGGACTGCGGACCTCATTGAGCACGTCATCCCTGATGGCGAGGCACTTTCCCCTCTCCCCATTGATCCAACACTCGTGCGCTCCATCCCCACAGACGGCGCTTTTATCGCCAACACGGTGGAGCACACTGCCGGATACGCACCGATCGCCAACTTCCTTGGTGTGCCCGTTCCCTTGCACGATCAGGTCTATGGGCTTCTTTACCTCACCGACAAACTCGGCGGCTTCGACGAAACCGATATTTCCCTCATCAGCGCACTCGCAAATGCGGTGAGCGTTGCGGTTGAAAATGCCCAGCTCTACTCCCAAGCACGCACGCGCGAACGCTGGATTGCGGCCTCCCAGTCCCTCACTACCACCATGTTGGAAGGCGCAGACGAGGAAGAAGCACTCGAACTCATCGCCCAGACGGTGCGGGCCGTGGCCGACGCTGATACGGCAATTATCGTCCTGCCTTCTGTGGGCGACACCTGGGCAGCAGAAATCACCGACGGCTACCACGCTGACCGCCTGCTTGGCCTCGTATTCCCCCCGGAGGGGCGCGCCATGTCCGTTCTCAATGAGGGCACCGGCATGATCGTCGATTCCATGGCTCGAGCACAGACCATGCGACTCAAGCAGCTGAGCGAGTTTGGCCCCGCCCTCTACGCGCCCTTACGTTCACGCGGCCAATCCTCAGGTGTTCTGATCCTCTTCCGCAAGACCGGGGCTCCCGAGTTCGAGTCCTCTGACCTTCCTTTAGCTGAGTCACTGGCCTCTCAAGCTACGCTTGCCCTTGAGCTTGCTTCGGCACGCCATGCAGAAGACGTCGCTTCCCTTCTTGATGAACGTGACCGAATTGGCCGTGACCTGCATGATTTCGCTATCCAGCAGCTTTTCGCTGCCGGCATGCAGCTTGATGCCACGAAACAAAAGGTCTCAAGTGGAGAACTCGATCGGGAAGGCATCATGGCCTCCCTTGACGAGTCGTTAGCGTCTGTTGACGAGGCCGTTCGCCAGATCCGCGCGATTGTCCATGACCTTCGTGAGCCTGATCGGAGCGTTGGCCTGGTGGAACGAATCCGCCGAGAAACTTCCCTTTCTCGTTCTTTCCTCGGCTTCGCCCCGTCCCTGGTGATTTCTCTGGATGATCGCCTTATTAACGAGGTCGAAGAGGAAGAAGATGCCCTGATTGAGGATCTTCAAAACCGTATTGCCCCGGACATTAGTGACGACATGGTGGCAATCGTTCGAGAGGGCCTATCCAATATTGCCCGGCATGCCAAAGCCACCGCGGGATCTGTCACCGTGGAGGTACGCGGAGTCTGCGGGGCGGGTTCGGTGAGTTGTCGCGTTGCTGATGATGGAGTGGGCATGGATCCCAATCGCACCCGCAATTCCGGTCTTGCCAATATGCAAGAACGGGCTCGCCGCCACGGCGGCACCTTCCATCTTTCAGCGGGCATTGACGATAAGGGCACGCAGATTAACTGGCGTGTCCCGCTCACCTAAAACGCCAAGGAAAGATCAGAACGCCCACAGGCAGCACACGAGTACAGGGCCGCGCTCCTTCCACAGATGAGAGAGCGCGGCCCTGGAATTGTTTGTGCGAATGCCGGTTCCTGATGCTCACTGTCACGAGGGTTGCGGCTCCGCCGCCCGTAAGGGGTGTCAGTTCCTCCACGCCGCAGCGCGCTGGCCAGCCACCCATGCGGCAACCTGAGTGCGGCGCTGTAAGCCCATCTTCGACAAGAGCGAGGTGATGTGGTTCTTCACGGTCTTTTCCGCCACGCCAAGCTTTTCGCCAATCTCCCGATTAGACAGGCCATCGCCAATGAGTTCAAGCACCTTGCGTTCTGAGGGAGTCAGGTCAGCGGTCGGGTCATCATGATCGGCGCGACGGCGCGTGACTGTGCGTTCATCCAGGAGCACGCGGCCTGCAGCAACGGCCTTAATGACGTCGGTGATCTCTGCTCCGCGCACAGTCTTGAGGACGTAAGCGCGGGCGCCCTTCTCCAAGGATTCGGCCAGAGCACCGTCGTCATCAAAGGAGGTCAGAACAATGGGGAGCACCTCTGGCAGGGTTTGACCGAGCTTTTCCATAATGTCGATCCCCGTGCCATCAGGGAGCTGAAGGTCAACCAGGATAACGTCGGGGCGGACGAGGTCTGCGCGGCGGAGGGCGTCGGCAACGGTGCCGGCCTCGGCTACGACCTCAAGCCCGTCAGCGCGATCGACAATCTCGGCGATCCCACGGCGAACAATCTCATGATCATCAACGATCATTACACGAATATTAGTCATGGAGTCGGTGTTTCCCTTCGTATGACGTGCACCTGTGCCTCAACTGGGCGACTGGGTGCGAATAAAGTCTGGTTCTAACGCTAGCAAAGCTGCACGCGCAGCGAGGTTCTCAGCGTGTTTCTTGGATGTATCCAGGGCCATCCCCTGCGGGCCTTCCCTGCCCTCAATAAAAACCTGAGCGGTGAAGGTTCGCATGTGATCAGGGCCTTCGCCCGTCACCACATAGGAGACCTCTCCCCACCCCTGAGCGCGAGAGTATTCAATCAGGCTTGTCTTCCAATCCTGCGTCTGACCGCGCACAAAAGCCTGGTCAAGCATCGGGGCAAGGTGCGTGAGGATCACCTTCTGAGCCACCTCAAAACCGTGAGTAAGGTAGGTGGCACCCAGCAGAGCTTCGAAGGTGTCCGAGAGAATCGAGGCTTTGGTGCGACCGCCAGAAAGATGCTCCCCCTTACCCAAGAAGATGTAGTCACCCAGCCCTAAGGTGCGTGCAGCCTGCGCGAGGGGCGTTTGAGAGACGGTGGCGGCGCGCATCCTCGACAACTCCGACTCGCTACTTTGCGGATAATCGTGGAAAAGGCGCTCGGCAATAACAATAGAAAGCACTGAGTCCCCAAGAAACTCAAGTCGCTCATTATTGGGCAGTCCCCCCGCTTCGTTGGCGTAGGAACGATGCGTCAAGGCCAGACGGAGAAGATCCTCTGGGATCGCCGCCCCCCAGAGCGCCATCAGCGCATCAAGGTCTTCAGCGGGCGGTTGGGGAAGTTTGGAGCGTTTAGCCACTATCGGCCCTCGCCCTCGGCGGTTCCCTCAGCGGCAGTGCCACCGTCCGTGAGAAGTCCAGAATCGAGCAGTGCTGCCAGGCCTGCCAGACGAGGATCAATGACCTCGTGAACGTGATCCTCTGGCAGCTCACTCCACTTTTCGCCGCAGTCTTGGCACAGACCTTCGCAGTCCGGCGAGCACAGGGGCCTTTCATCCACCAAAGTGATGACAGAATCTCGCAGCAGTGGCTCAATGTTGATGACATTGCGGCGATCAATGGTGAACAGATCGTCGTGTTCTTCATCCTCCCCAGCCTCCGCAGCGAAGCGCTCAGCGGCTTCAGGCTCGAAGAAGACCTCTGCCGCGTCAATAGCGTGCTCGCGGCGCACAGGGTCAAGGCAACGCACACATTCCCCAAGAAGCTCAATATCGGTGGAGAGCTGTACAAGAACACCATCATCCACCGATGTCAGCGTGACATCAATGAGAAGCTCGGTTCCTGGCTCCACACGCATGGAGGAGGTGCCAAGATCATCGGGCACCGCCCAGGTGAGCTCCCGGCTGATGGTTGATCCAAGCTGACGAGGCAGCTCAAGGAGAGACAGTTCTAGAGAGTCACTCATCAATACTGATATCCGTTCGGTCGATGCCGCTTCGTTCGGCAATAGCGCGGCGCCCCGCATCGGTGCGCCGTTGAAGATCATGAAGAAGTTGAGCCAGTTCCGTCAAACTCTTTGCCGCATACTCGTCAGCTCCGCGACGCAACTGGGATTCTTGGTGGCGTGCCTCAGCAACGATTTCACGCGCGCGCTCCTGAGCAAGTTGGCTGATATTTTCAGAGGCGATGAGCCGTTCAGCCTGAGCATTCGCATCCGTCAGGATTGCTTCAGCTTCAGCGCGAGCCTGAGCGATAGTCACCTCAGCATCCTCCTGCGCCCGCTCAAGCATACGTTCGCTGCGTTCACCGGCATCACCCACAAGCTGCTGAGCTTTCTCACGGGCCTCGTCAATGGTGGCGCGGGCACGCGAGTTAGCCTCGGCAATAGTGACTTCAGCGGCAGAATCGGCGCGACCGAGTACAGCATCTGCATCAGCAACAACAGCATCAGCAGCGACGAGATCCTCAGGTAGGGCTTCTCGGGCCTGCTCAAGAAGGTCAAGAAGTTCAGCCTTATTCACCATGACTGTGGCTGACAAGGGCACGGCTCGCGCCTCCTCAACCAGATCTTCGATCTGATCAAGAATTGCGATCACCGTTGAGGGGCCGTACACGGCTTGATCTTCCCACTGGCCCTCTTCGTAGATATCGGAAGGTTCGTGGCTGTCAGCGTGTTCGAGGCTGTCGGTCATAGTGTTCTCCCCTGGTCTGTTCCCGTTATCGTGACCCGTCTGCTATCCCGCTTCTATTGTCCCGCATGAAAGCAGCGACTTCCGCCGGAACATACCGGGAAGGGTCGATTCCCCAGCGCATAAGCTCTCGAACAATGGATGATGAAATATGAGACAGTTCCGGACGTGTGGGGACAAGAAGTGTCTCGACACCTCCGAGGTCTCGATTAATCGCTGCTTGGGTTGCCTCATTCGTCATGTCCGCCCCGTCCCGCACCCCTTTCACAACGAGGGTGCTACCGTGACTGGCACAAAACTCGACAAGGGTCGTTGTCATTATCTCAACGCGCACATGCGGTAGGTCGGCGGTGGCCCGGCGGATCATTTCCTGGCGTTCTTCCGCAGTAAACACGGGGTTTTTCGCATGGTTGACGCCCACGGCGATAATCAGTTCGTCGACAAGGCAACCGACGCGGAGAACAAGATCATGATGACCGCGAGTGTAGGGGTCAAAAGATCCAGGAAATACGGCTCGACGAGGTGCACGATTCTCACTCATACGATTCCTCCTTCTGACATCCGTGATCCATCCAAATCGTGTGGGACGTCTGCAGATTCCTTCATCTCAGGCAGTGGCGGGCCAGCAAACCACATCACCGTTTCACCGTAGGCGCGTCGCTCTTCACGGACGAGGTCGACAGGCCATTGGGGTTCAGGGGAGCGAGAAGATGCCTCAACGATGACGAGCGTATCGGAGTGCATCCACGGCCCTAAATGAGCAAGCACTGTATTCAGTTGCACTGCGGGCATGTCGTAGGGCGGGTCAATGAAGATCACGTCGTATTCGCCGCTGAGGGATTCGCCGTCACGCTGAGCAATGTAGGTACCAACGTCAGCACAGGCAACACTACCGAGTGCGGCAAGATCCGTTCCAGCGAGGTTTTGCTTGATAGTAGCGGCCGCCAGACGCGATTTTTCAACGAAGGTAGCGCGGCGGGCACCTCGTGAAAGAGCCTCTAATCCCAGGGCGCCGCTACCGGCATACAAATCAAGGACCGCGGCACCACTCAGGATGCCCATGTGATCAAGACGGGAGAAGAGCGCTTCACGGACTCTTTCAGAGGTTGGGCGCGTTCCCTTGGCGGGCACTTTCAAGGTTCGCCCACCGGCGCGCCCAGCAACGATTCGGGTCATGCCCTCATGGTAAGCGCTTTAGACGCGTTCCATCCACGCAGCCTCATCCGCGATCATCAGGCGCACCTCACGATGCAGAGCAGGATAGGGCGCAAGAGCATCTTCTGCGCTACTTCCCTGCAGGACGCGGGCGAGGGCAGCGGAGCGGGCTTCAGCGATAATCTCTTCATCTCTCAAAACCGACAGGAAATGCAGCCCCGAACTGCGACCACTTTGTCCGGCGCCGAGAACATCTCCTTCACGTCGGAGTTTCAGATCAGCTCGCGCCAGTTCAAAACCATCTGTAGTCTGCCTAAAAGCCTCCAAGCGGGCCATGCTCTGAGGAGAAAGCCCCGCCCGATGAACCGCCACACAGATCGACGGAGTATTGGAACGCCCCACGCGCCCACGCAACTGGTGAAGTTGAGAAAGACCAAATTGTTGGGCGTCCAGAATCACCATCATGGTTGCTTCAGGAACATTCACCCCAACTTCAATGACAGTTGTCGCCACCAGCAGCGGACAGGCACCACGGGCGAAAGCCTCAAGGGTTGCGCTCTTCTCTTCCGAGGGCGTGCGCGAGGTCAAGGTCGCAATGGAAACCCCCTCCAATGCCGGATGTTCGCTCAGCATAGGGGCAATGTCCATCACAGCCGATAGCGGAGGACGCGCAGAAAAAGCACCCCCACTGTGTGCGTCCCTCACACTCTCTTCAACGCTAAAAAGGGCATCCTCCGCATCAAGATCAACAATAAACTCATCGCCGCCACCATTGAGCACGCCATTGTCCACGTTGGCTCCAGCGGGCCCTTCGCCCTCGATCCGCGGACAGACAACATACACGCGCCCACCTGAGTCGATCTCTTCACGGGCGCGCACCCAAAGACGCTCAAGCCACTGAGAATTGTCTGCACTAACCAGGTGCGTTACCACAGGAGTTCGCCCGGGAGGCAGCCCCATCATTCGTGTTTCCTCCAAGTCGCCAAAGACCGTCATAGCGATCGTTCGTGGAATCGGAGTTGCCGTCATCACACATTGATGGGGAGTCATGGCCTTCGACTGCGGCCCCGGGGCTTGCCCATCATGATTGTCACGCTGGCGGCTGCGCTCGCGCAGACGGTCACGCTGTGCCACGCCAAAACGGTGCTGCTCGTCAACAATGACTAGCGCACAATCAGCAAAATCAACACTGTCTTGAATAAGGGCATGAGTACCCACAACAATCAGTGGCACTCCGCTACTCATTGATTCTTGGATTCGAGCGCGCTCCCTGGGAGTGCTTGTCCCTGTCAGCACCTCGACAGGGAGGTCACAGTCAGCGGGGATCAATGTACGCAAGGAGGTGGCGTGCTGTTCAGCGAGCACCTCTGTCGGCACCATCAGCGCCCCCTGATGTCCTGCTCCCACAACCTGGGCGAGGGCAAGAAGAGCGATGATGGTCTTGCCCGAGCCGACATCCCCCTGCAGTAGGCGCATCATAGGTGTGTGTCGCCCAAGATCGGCACTGATCTGCGCCCACGCCTCCTCCTGAGACGGCGTGAGGGTAAAAGGCAGATGGGCACGCAGCTTCGCGAGTAGTTCTCGGCTCCCATGTCCCTCTGGCGGGCACGCGGGAGCCTCGTCGCCCTCATGAGTGCGACGCCGGTAGGCAAGGGCGGCCTGCAAGACGAACGCCTCTTGCCAAGCCAGCATTCGACGAGCAGCCTGATAGTCCTCATCCTTGGTAGGTTGATGCAAGGCGCGTAAGGCTTGGGCGCGGCTGCACAGGTTGTGATCGCGGCGAATGTCATCGGGGACGAGGTCTGGAATCTCATCATCACCAATGTCATCAAGGATCATGCCCACCGCACGGCTCAGCACCCACGGCGTGAGTCCCTTCCCCAGGGGGTAAATGGGGATAGGGCGTTCCTGACGGGCGCGCGCAGCCTCTTCGTCGCCTTCGATCGCCTCTTCAAATTGGGGGTGAGTGAGTTGAAGGCGGCCACGATAGGCACCGATTTTTCCAGCGAAAAGGTGGGTCGAACCGGGAGTAAGCAGGCGCTGATGAGGGATGAGCTTGTACTGATTAGCCCCAAAGAAGGTGGCCGTCATCTGTTCATAACCATCCGTGAGGGTAACTTCTAAGCGCACCCCTCCCCTGCTGCGATTGGCCACCAGCGTGGCGGAAACAACCCGGGCGAGAATACTCACGTCCTCGCCCGGGTGGAGGGATCGCATCGCTGTCAGAGTGCCCCAGTGGTAGTAGCGCCGCGGGGCGTGATGCAGGAGGTCACCCACCGTGTGTAGTCCGGCCGCCTGGCATTTTTTGGCAACGGCTGCGGGTAGACGCAGGTTCAGGGGCGTATCAAGGACATTCACAGTAAGCCCTGAAGTTGGGTGTGCGTACCGAATCCCCCATCGATAACGTCCAGCACTGCCCCCGGGTAGGCCGAAAGCAACTGATTGACAAGCGCCACGACATTGGGGCCCTCATTTCCGCCGATGAGAATACGCCATTGGCGCGGTTCCATTGCTCGAATATCTTCAACGGCGGCGACGAGTTCGTGGTCAGTGTGGGAGGACATCACGATCGTGCGTTGCGAGGTGAGAGCATGTTGCTGGGCCTCACGTAAAAGCGAGTCGACCTGCGTGGCAACCTGGGGGCCGCCGGGCTGGGGAACGAAGATCGTTCCACAGGCGTGCACGAGAGCGAGCGATTCAAGGTCGGATCGACTGTCCCCGACGATCATGTGCGGCGGCGTGTTTTCACCACCGGCGTGGGTAGCGCCGTGTGCTTGAGGGCGCTCAAGCAGGGCGTGTGCGGCATTGACGAGCTCGGCACTGGGCTCGTCGTAAGGCAGGACAAGGCTCACTCCCGTTGATGAGCCGCGCGCAAGTGCCGCGATCGTTGGGACATCGTCCAACGTTGGTGCGAGGAGAACAGTTGCTCCTCCCTGCGCAAGGTATTCGACAAGGCCAGGCGCTTGAGTAAGGGCGATAACGTGAGCGCGCTCAACGCGTTTCATCGGTCGGCGTTCGAGAAGGCGCACCCCCCGGTGGGTGACGCCATCGGAAAGAGTGTCAACGCCAATGAGTTCATTAGGGCGTGCGTCCGTGACGGTAAAGGCACGCACATTTGTCGTACGCGGGTGGACAGCCAGCGGAGCAGAGGTATCGATGTGGAAACGCCACTCCCCCAATCCGAAAAAGTCAGCACGGCCAACATAAGAATGAGCAGCCCCCAGCAGGTTCAGTCGCGCGGAAAGGGCCTGCGCATCGGAGTGGGCGCCTGAAAGGACAAGGTCAACAGTGAAAGCGCGCTGTTCCTGGGGGACGGCCGCGCGCGGTGGCCTTGACGTCGGAGAAGCGGCGAGGTCGGCAAGCATCTGCGCAAAGGAGGCCAACAGGGAGTAATCATCTCGCACGACGCTGTCCAAACAGGTGGCCAAGAGGCTGAGGATTGCCGCCCCAGGGTCTATTCGGCTTGTGGTAGCTGAGGTTGCTTCGATCAGTCCAAATTGAGTCTGTGCAGCGTATAGATTAACGAGGTCGTCACCGTCAGGAAGAGTGGTTCCGAGAGCGTTGAGTTCATTACGGGCGTCGTCGCACATTGCAAGAATCGCCGCAGATAGCTCCATTGAGCCGCTTGGGCATTGACGCGGATCAGCACCGAGCATTGAGCGAATGTGCACCGGTTTGAGTACATCAACTCCGTCAATGCTGTGATGCCAGGTCGACAAGATGAGGGTCAGCAGTTGCCCGCAGTGGCCCATGCCGTAGGTGATGCCAGCGTCGATGGCCAGTTCCAAACCGGAGGCAAAGGAAAGATACTCAGTGGCACCGTCTAATGCCTCAGCCATGTGGACAAACGTGTGGTGTGCGTTGGTGCCGGTGTCGCAGTCCTTATCGTCCCAGCCGTCGAGATCGTCAAGGAAGGTACGCAGGGTGGCAGATTCCTCGGCTGCCAGGCGCAGTGCGGCTGCCAGAGTGTGCGCACGCAATGACACGGCGGGCCTCCTTGTTTTAAACGCAGTGATGTCAACAGGTAAGGGGCGACAAAGAGATATTGTGTAGGCGGGGTGCTGAGGGCGTTTCCTCGTCTTTCAAGGAGAAATCCTCTCACGCAATTGTCCGAGTCCACTTCACTGTGTGCCACTTGACACGCCCTAAAGGTGTGTATGACTTGGACTTGCGCTGGATTGTCCGCTATTCTTCTGTGGTTGCCTTCGGTGGATTCTCACCGTTGGACACCGCCTAAGGGCGGTACCGAAAGAAACTTGAACCAAGGAGAACGATCGTGGCTGCCGTGTGTGACGTCTGCGGTAAGGGACCGGGCTTCGGCAAGAGCGTGTCGCACTCCCACGTGCGCACCAACCGCCGTTGGAACCCCAACATCCAGCGTATTCGCGCTCTGGTGGGTGGCACCCCCAAGCGCCTCAATGTGTGCACCAAGTGCATGAAGTCTGACAAGGTCGTGCGCGCGATCTGATATCAGACTGTGGCGGACATTCTGTTCCGCCACCACCTCAGCGTATGCAAGACCCCGCAGGGATGCCCCAGCGGGGTCTTTGCTCGTCCACCGCACCATCGTGCGAGTTTTCACTCCCCACAATGACGACACGCCCCTCGTATCAAAGGAAACCCCCGTGTCCCCATCATCTGCCGCACAATCTCGTTCGCGCCACTCGAATACTCTGGTGGTCGTCGTCTCGACCGCGCTCATGCTCTTTTCTATGTTCTTTGGAGCGGGGAACCTCATCTTCCCTCCGATGATTGGCGCTTCTGCCGGTGAAGCCTTCACACCGGCAATGGCAGGTTTCCTCGTGGGTGGCGTGGCTCTCCCCATCGTGGCGATTGTGGCGATCGCCTTTTCTGGATCCGATCTTTCCGACCTCTCACGCAGAGCTGGACGACTATTCGGCGTCCTTTTCCCCGTAGCTATCTACCTAGCGATCGGGCCTTTCTTTGGTCTGCCGCGTATGGGAGCCGTCGCCTATTCGACGTCTTTCGTCCCATTGACCTCACATGATTCTCTGCTTTCAGCCGTCATTTTTAGTGCCGTCTTCTTTTCCGTCTCGGTGGCGCTCGCGTGGAATCCTCGCACCATCATCCAGTCACTAGGGAAGGTGCTCACTCCCACGCTTCTCATCTTCCTGGCTATCCTCATTGTCCGATCCGTACAGGTCCTCAATGGGACTCCCTCCGCTGCCCAGGATGATTACGCCATCCGCCCAATCTCAGCCGGTATTCTTTCCGGCTACTTGACGATGGATTCAGTGGCGGCGTTGGCCTTTGGCATCATCGTTGTCGACACCCTTCGCGCTAATGGTGCTGTCCGTCGACGCCACCTCATCCCCCAAACCATTACGGCCGCTTTCATTGCTGGGGCTTTCCTGTCGGTCGTCTACATCGGCCTCGGGCTGATCGGACGTTCTATCCCCAACTCTTCACACTACACCGACGGTGCAGCGCTACTTATTGATGCAGCCGCACAGTCCCTGGGCCCTACCGGCGCTTTCGTCTTTTCAATGACCGTATTAGCGGCATGTCTCACCACTGCCGTTGGCCTGCTCGCTGCATGCTCAGAGTTCTTCCACCGCATGTTGCCCGTTATTGGCTACCATGTGTGGCTTGTGGGCTTTGCCGTTGTCGCCTTTTCATTCTCGATCCACGGCCTGCCCACCTTGCTCTCTATCGCTGGGCCACTCATTGGTTTCCTCTACCCCATCGCGATCACTCTGATCACTGTCGCGCTGGTTGGTGCTGTTGTGAATCGCTGGACAAAACTGCCCGTCACATTCCGCATGGCAGTTGGCGTTGCTGTCGTGTGGTCGGCAGCGACCACCCTCGCGGGCCTTGGGTTTGGCACCGACTGGCTCACCCCTGTTCTCCACACTGTGCCCCTGCATGAGATGAGCCTGGGGTGGGTTGTCCCCGTAGCTGCAGCGGCCATGCTCGGCCTCGTCATTGACCTCATTCAGGCAGGTAAAGGCCGTAACGAAGGCTAAGTCACTATCTGACTTTGTCAGCGTCGGTGGCGTGCAGGCAGCACCTGACCAAGAATCTCAAAGGCGGTGGGAGCGGTGAACATGAAGCCTTCCGCCAGAAGCTTATGGGGCAGGGCCCGCTGTGAAGCGAGGATAACCTCTTGAGCCATTTGACCGCCAAGAGTTCGCAAGAGCACTTCAGGCGCTTTGAGGAAAGCAGGACGTGCGAGATAGTGCGAAAGATTCTCATGGAACTCTTCATTGCGAAGAGGCTCCGGGCACACTAGATTCACAGGCCCCTCAATACTGGGGGTCGTGAGACAAAAGACCATCGCGCGCACATGGTCAACAACCGAGATCACAGGCATCCAGGACTGACCGCTACCTAACTGGGCACCTAAACCGAGCCTGTAGGGGATCACCATCATCGGCAGTAGGCCCGCTTCTGGACCCAGCACGAGGCCGGTGCGTAACAGGACTGTCCGCACGCCATAGTCATCCTGCGCGCGCTGCGCTGCAGCCTCCCACTGAATACACAGGTCAGCAAGAAATCCTTCACCATAGGACGATTCTTCGGTGAGTTTCTCATCTCCCCTGTCAAAGCCGTAAATACCGACCGCCGATCCTGACAGAAAAGCTCTGGGGCGGCGACTCTTCGGTAGGCGTCCGATGGCATCCACAATGGTGTTCACGGAATCAATGCGGGAGCGAAGTAGTGTCGTCTTATAGCTATCAGTCCACGGGCGTCCAATGAGATTTGCCCCGTTGAGGCAGATTACCGCTGCAGCATCCGCCAGATGTTCTTCATCGCAGATTCCCTCACTGGGATTCCAGTAGGCGACACCTGAGTTCTGTGCAGTTGGATTATCCTCAATGCGCTCAGGCGCGCTACGCTGCAGTCGGCGCACCTCGAATCCGAGTGTCACAAGAGCGTCAAGCAAGTGAGAACCAATGAAACCAGAAGCCCCTGCGAGCACAACCAGTGGCCGCTCGGTTAAACGTCTTTCCGTCATGATTATTCCCACCCCTTGCGTGTTTTCTCCGTAGGAACTAGCCTGACACGTTTTTCTGTGGGCGGCTACCTGGATGGCGTCCTTAGTCTTGCCTGAAGTGATCCCACCCGCCGTGCAACTCTGCCCCACTCATAAACGCACCGGGCGTTTCGCCCTCTGTGCAAGCACGGACGGAGCCGATCGGCCGGAAGCCCTCAGGAAGGGGGGTATCGGCAGGGAAGGTAGCAAAGAGTGCGTGGTCTTCACCACCAGTAATGATCCATTCAAGGGCGGGAGTGCCTGCGAGCTGCGAGGCGGCGGCAAGGGCGTCTTCATCAGCACGCAAGGCCTCGCGATCAATATCAATGATGACGCCAGAGGCACGGGCGATCCGCCCCGCGTCCTTGGCGAGACCATCGGAAAGATCCATCATGGCTGTTGCCCCTGCGCCCAATGCGCGTGGCCCAGCTTCAAGGGGCGGTTGAGGGGTACGGAAGATGTTCACAGCCTCGTGGAGCTCACCGAGGTCTTCAGAGCTGCGCAGGGAGGGGTGAACATACCCGCCGAGGAGAAGGTCAAGACCAGCCGCAGAACGGCCCAGGGTTCCTGCCACAGCAACGAGGTTTCCGTCTTGAGCTCCTGCGCGGGTAATGGGGTTCCCTTCGCACCAGCCCATCACGGTAACGGCGATGATGACACTGTCACCTGCGGAGAGGTCGCCGCCATCAACGCCACCCCCTGCTGCGGCAATTTCTTCACCAAATCCCGCAACGAGGTCGACGAGCCAATCGACGTCCTCATCTTTGGGAACGGTCATGGAGACAACAGCAGTGGAGACTCTACCGCCCATCGCCGCAATATCAGCGAGATTTTGAGCAGCGGCCCGTCTGCCGATTTCCCGAGCCGTTGACCACTCACGTTTGAAGTCGCAGTGTTCCATGACAATGTCTGTGCTGACGATGAAATGTCCTTCGGGGGCAGCGATAACAGCGCAGTCGTCACCAGAGCCCAGGGTTGCTCGCGGGCTAGACGGTAGGACTTCTTTGAAGCGACGGATAAGTTCAAACTCGTCAATTTCATGAACACGCATGGCGGTAGCCTATCGCCTATAAATTATCAACCAGAGCAATTATTGGGCAATCACTGTCATCAGTGCAGACAGGGCAGCATTTCCTGCCGCTCCGATGGCAATTGCTGAGAGTATCGACGCGCCCGTACCGATAAGGAATCGTTCAGAGGCTTCGGGATTATCCTTCAGTTCAGGATAGCGGCCAAGGCCTTTGACACCGAGGATCAGGCTAATGAGAGCAGGATGCCCTCCCATCATGCATGCGGCAACCGCAATACGCTCCAGGATCCCGATCCATAGGCCTCCTCGAAGAACCTGGCGTTCCTGATCCGTTGCAGGCAAAAGGGTGGCAGATTCTGCACCGGTGGAGATATGCCTGAGTGGAGCGGGTACTTTCGCCCATTCGAGCACTTTAAGAGTGATTGCTTTCCCGATGAAGATAGCGCCGAGCAGGACAATAACCCACATCAGGAGTTCAACACTGATGTCAAGCAGGAAATCACGAGTGATCGGCATTATTCCTCCGAGGTATTGGCCTGTTCGAGTAGTCGTATGAGTAAAGCATCCGTTGCTCTTTCAGTGTCCCATGCGGAGGCGTTGAGGGACTGAGAAACTGCTGAAGGACTAATGCCAAGAAGTTGGGCGGCATCTGCACGGCTTTTCGCCTGCACGACAGCATCAATGACTTCCCACTGGCGCTGCGTACGTTGGGCGGCAACATGCATTTTTAGTGTGAGCAATGCGCCGGCTTCTGTTTCTGCCGTCGGATGCTCAGGAATCTTAAGGGCCACAGAGGGGGAAAGATTTTTTGAGGCATCAACCGCTTGCCGGGCAGCATAAAAGGCTTTACCGCCGCCTTCTACAGTGCGCGGCATTTTCATGGTCGGAAATTCGCCATTCCCGACGCCCAGGCCGCAATGCCAGTGCCCGTCACGAACGCAGCGGCGAATAGCCTCAAGTGCGCCGACAGCGTCCTGTGGGACACCTTGAATTTCATCTCCGACAGTTCGTTCGAAAGGGGCAAGGGTAGGTATATCTGCCAAGAGGCTGAGTAGGTGCGGCACACGGTCATCGTTTTCGCGTGATTTCACCTGGTCGATCGTGAGTACAAACATCGTGCCCTCCGTGTTCTTCTGCCTGGACGCATCATCGTCAGATCACAGCTACAATTAAGTATAATCACTTCATCCTGATAAATGAAGCCAAAACACTTCATTGCAGATAATGAAGTGGTACCACTACATTGAGGACACGCGAAGTGCTTTAACGCCCACGCAACAACTGAGAGGCGTACAAGCAAATTGACGCCGCTGAGGCCACGTTGAGCGATTCAGACTGTCCGGTCATAGGAATCGTGATGAGGCTGTCGCAGGCGGCGAGTTCCTCCTCGCTCAAGCCCTTTGCCTCATTGCCCATCAACCAGGCATGAGAGCGCGTCAAGACGGTAGGCACACCGTGCATCGAAAGGGCAATAAGTTCTGACAAGTCCTCGGCTTCACAACTGCCCGAGGTACCCAATAATGCCGCTCCCCTACCACGCAGATACTCCACAGCCGCGTCAAAAGAGCGCATAGGAATCACGGGAAGATGGAAAACAGAACCTGCAGAAGATCGCACGACCTTAGGATTGCGAACATCAACGCTACCCGCACACAGCACAACAGCGCTGGCACCCATAGCGTCTGCAGTACGAATAATTGTCCCGAGATTACCCGGGTCACGCCCCTGAGTGACGCATACGAAGGTCACGGGCAGCTCCGTCGCCCCATCTGCGCTACTTCCCTCACTAATTACCGTGCGGGCGTCGCTCGACGAATCTTCGTCGATTGCGTCAAGCCTGGCGACTGCGAGGATCCCCTGAGCGTCACCCGACATGGCGGCGGCGACCTCGTCAGTCACTTCATGCACCCAGCGGGTGGCCACATGGGCGAGCTCGCCGATCTCGGGGTGAGCGGAGGTGGCACTGGTGGTCAGGTAAACGTCCACGACGGAACGTGGACGGTGAATAAGCAATTCACGCACAGCCTGAGGGCCTTCAACGAGCATGTGGCCACTACGTGAACGCGCTGAGCGCCCAACCAGTCTGGCAACCTTCTTCACGCGATCCGCGTGAGGGTTACTCAGAATGGTTGGGCGCTCGGTGCTGAAAGTGTCGGACACGGTCTCTATCAGACTGGAAGGTCTAATTCAGACGATGTGGACGCAGCTCAGGATGCCTTGGGAGCGTTGACGTCTGCAGGCAGGGCTTCCTTAGCCACCTCAACGAGGCGGGTGAAAGCTGCCGGCTCGTTGACGGCCAGCTCAGCGAGCATGCGACGGTCAACCTCAACGCCAGCCAGGGACAGGCCCTGAATGAAGCGGGCGTAGGTCATGCCCTGGGCGCGGGCTGCAGCGTTGATACGCTGAATCCACAGACGACGGAAGTCACCCTTGCGGGCCTTGCGGTCGCGGTAGGAGTAGACGAAGGAGTGGGTTACCTGCTCCTTGGCCTTGCGGTACATGCGGGAGCGCTGGCCACGGTAGCCCGAAGCCTGCTCAAGTACGGTACGACGCTTCTTCTTGGCGTTAACAGAACGCTTGACACGTGCCATTTCTAACGATTCTCCTTGTCAGACGTGCCGGTCACTTGCCGAGCATGGTACGGACAGCCTTGACGTCCGCACGTGCGACAACCTGGTCGGAGGCAAGACGACGGGTCTTGCGGCTGGACTTGTGCTCAAGGAGGTGGCGGGCGCCTGCCTGCTCGCGCATGATCTTGCCTGAGCCGGTCACGCGGAAGCGCTTCTTGGCTCCAGAATGAGTCTTATTCTTCGGCATGTCTTCTATTCCTTCTTCTGTGACGAACAGTTGGGCCAGGCCCTTGTCCTCAGTCTTCTTCCGTGGCCGACGCGGTGCGAGCCCTCCCCTTTGAGGAGCGCTCTGCCTGCTTGTCGCGGCGTGCTTCACGTTCGGCTTCGCGACGCTTACGCTGTTCGTTCATCGCATCAGCCTTGCGCTTGGTAGGTGCAAGCACCATGGTCATATTGCGGCCGTCCTGGCGAGGCATGGACTCGACAGTTGCGAGTTCTCCCACCTCATCAGCCAGACGCTGAAGAAGGCGGACGCCTGCTTCAGGACGGGACTGCTCACGGCCGCGGAACATGATCATGACCTTGACCTTGTCGCCCTGGCTCAAGAAACGTTCGACGTGTCCCTTCTTCACTCCGAAGTCGTGATCGTCAATCTTGAGACGGAAACGAATCTCCTTGAGCTGCGTGTTTGCTTGATTACGGCGTGCGTCGCGAGCCTTTTGGGCTGCTTCGTACTTGTACTTGCCATAATCCATGAGCTTGGCAACCGGAGGCTTTGCTTCAGGGGCAACCTCAACGAGGTCAAGCCCAGCCTCTTCTGCCAGACGTAGTGCGTCCTCCAAACGGACGACGCCAACCTGCTCACCGCCGGGGCCCACAAGGCGTACCTCAGGGACTCGGATACGGTCGTTAATGCGCGGCTCGCTGATGAGACGCTCCTTCCACGGATTGTTCCTCAGACACGAAAAAGCCTTCGTGCCCAAACGCGCACGAAGGCTCTCAAAGGACACGGCTATTGCCGTGAACCATTCGACCCGATTCCCTTGGCGCTCTTAGCGGCGCAACCGTCATCCGTGAGGATTCTGGCGGGCATCTAGGTGGGAGTAACTCCGCTTGCGTTCCGGGTGTTTACCCGGTCGGTCGCATCCACTTTAGCAGGAATACCTTGAGGACACGAACACGTGCGCCATGCCAGCCAACGTGGACTCAGCCACATTTCTACTTGCGTGATCGTCCGCACCCGGATACGACACGACTTTCCCGTTGGAGGCCCCTTAGACGGGCAGGGGCACAAACTCGATGCGATCCCCCGCTGCCTGGAGACGCTGAGCTGTCTGCAATGCCGCGAACAATCCAGTGAGCACCTCACGAGGATCCCCCACAGCGCTCAACATCTGGCGGTCGACATACAGCTCAACACGAACGACCATTCCCTCCTCAGCGGGAACGATACGCAGCTCGTGGACTGCCTGAGCCCCAGGCACATCCTGATACTGCTCATGAAGCTGTAAAAGAAGTTCCTCATCGCGCCAGGCCGGCAACCACTGATCGCCCTGAGCAAGGGCAGCCACACATGAGCGAGGCATAAGTACCGCATCAGGGCCGGGGTTAAGAACCACGCGGCCACCTGTCTCTACCAGTGCCGTCAACGCAACCTTGTGGAAAGGCAAGGTCATGGGGCGGGCACCAGGCCGACTCGTTTCCAGTTCGATAGAACTCGAATATGCGACGAGGGCCTCACGGCCACCGACCGTCACGCGCGCAAAATCTGCGGCGTCGCAACTGCCCGGATCGACATTGGCGTGCACACCTGTTTCGCGCGGGTCAGCCTCAACATTGATGGGCACAATGACGCGCTCATGGCGCAGTGCCTGCGCCAACGCTTCCAGGCGCGCTACTGCTCCTTCAGTGGCACCGAGTGCGAGGGCTGCGGCGGTTGCAGGAAGAAGCTGACCAGAATCCTCCCGGTCAACCTTCATCGCCAAACGCGCCGCAAGCTTATGCCGTTGGGCTTCGGTCAAGTCCTTCACTGCACTCCTCCCATGGACAGATCAGCGGTGATTTTGGCATGTTGGACCCAGTTGCGTAGCAGGCGAAGCCCCAGATTACCGGCTTCTTCTGGAGCCCACGCGCATGCGCACAATGCGCCGTTATCAATCGCGGCAATATACGGGGCGGGCGGCCCCGCCCAGGCAATACGCGGCGGAGTGAGGGGACCATCATCCATTCCCTCAGCCGGGTTGGTCCGCAAAGCAAAGTCTGGCTTGACCTCGCAGTTCATCGTGTCGATGCCTGCAAGGAATGGGGTGGGAATAGGAACATGTAGCGTTGCTGTCCCTCTTTGCGCAGGCATGTGCACAACTGTGCCTTCCCACTGTGGAGCAGGGCTGGCAAGAAACTCGCCGTTGATGTCGACACCGTCGCACAGCATATGCATCCCACTGCCACACACCAGCACAGGCCGCCCGCCCGCAATACGAAGCTCAATGATCTGCGCCAGACGCTTCTGGGCGAAAACCCGCCTGTAGTCGGCAAAAGATGGCCCATCTGGGATGATCAGTGCGGCAGCATCCAACATCTCAATACGATGTGAGGTCACAAAAGAGGGCGCCCCGCACTCCGCGAGGGCGGCACGCAAAGGAGCGTAATCCACCAGGCCCGCATCGAAAATCGCCACCGCCCTCGTGGGCCTCTCGACAGCTTCACCCGAAGTCAGGAGAGGCTCACGACCGTTCTTACTTGACATCACATGTTCTCTGGACGTTTGTCTCACACTCACTCTGAGGCTTACCTACGGCGGAACCAACCGAGCGGGCCACGCGGGCGCCTCGTCGTACCATCCGAGGAGACTGAATCGTCGTAGTCATGAGGATGCGTCCGTCCCAACAGTAAATCCTCAGCAGCCTCAGGAATACATCCCAACAGCACACCTGCAGGGATAGCGTCTTCGGGTTCCCCACTGACATAGCGGCGGGCAGTCAACTGACCGGAGACTCCCACCTCTGCGCCCTCACCATCAACCAGCCATGACATCACTGCCACCGAGCCGTACTTCGACAGGCGCGAGACGGCGCGGGCAACCTCGTCAACAATCTCAGGCATATCCCGCTCTTCAGCGAGCAAAGAAGCAAACTCATCCTCGTCAGCGGAGGCGTTCTCCACCTGAATCCACACGGCGCTCCAGGGACGCATTCGCACAATATCCAAGGAATAGCCACTCAAGGACAGTAAAGCGTGTAAGGCTTCGGCAGAAGGGATCGGCGCAAGGACCAGCGCAACAGACAGTGAACCCCCCTCTAAATGAAGAGGCTCATCCACTGCGGTAGACGGGTCGGCATCCATTGACGCCACCAGGTCTAAGAACTCGGCATCGAAATCGTCACGGTTCTCGGCCACCGCTGAACCTCCTCACACACTACGAGGGCAGCCACACGCTGCCAGCACCATAATGCTACCGCCCCACACCCCAACGCACCGTCTCCACTCTTCCCAATATCCCACAGCCACACCTCAGAGCTCACAAAAGCAGGCCAATGAGGCCCATTTCCCTGAGTGCGACGGCGGCGATACTATGGGCCTGCTGCAACTCCCCACGAACATCTGAGCACACCATCTTTGTGTTGAAAGGAGGCACCTCTATGGCCTCGCCCTCACTGCCAACCAACGCCTCCTCAAACGCCACTCACGAACCCGCTCATCCCCACGTTTCAACGCTGATCCCCGTCATGGCACTTGTTGCGATTACCGCCGTGTGGGGCTCATCATTTGTCATCATTCACGACCTTGTCGAACGCATCCCTCCCATTGATTTCCTTGGTGTTCGCTTTGGAATAGCAGGCGCGCTCATCGGACTCATGCGATGGCGTGCGCTGCGCGAAGTACCGCGTTACGTCTGGAGTCGAGGAATCATTCTCGGCGGAGTCTTCGCCTGCGCCCAATACGCCCAAACCGTTGGACTGGCACATACGAACGCCTCGATCGCGGGGTTTATCACCGGCATGTACGTTGTGCTCACCCCCGTAGTGCTCCTTGTCGCCTTCCGCGTGCGCGTTCCCGCAATCACCTGGCTCGCAATCGCCGTAGCGACACTTGGCATGGCGGTACTCAAACTTGATGCCTGGTCTGTCGGTTATGGTGAGGCAATCACTTTGCTGGCGGCACTGCTCTACGCCGTCCACATTGTCTTGCTTGGGCAGTGGAGCACGCCGACGAATCAGGTTGAACTGACAACTATTCAGATGATGACGCTCGGCGCGGTATTTATTATTGGCGCTCTACCTGGTGGGGTCGCGCTACCGTCAGGAGTCAGCGAATGGGCGCAGATGATCTATATGGCGCTGATCGCCGGACTGCTGGCTCTCGCTGTGCAGACATGGGCTCAATCGCGGATCTCTGCTGCCAAGACCGCCATTATCCTTACCGGTGAGCCCGTGTTTGCTGCCGTCTTCGCCGTGCTATTCGGAGGCGAAATCGTTACTACCCGTATGGTCGGCGGAGGTCTGCTGATCGTCGGCGCGATGCTCACCACTGAGCTTTATCCCCTGTTGCGCCCTCGGCCCACGCAGCAAGAGATCCCCGTTGAGCCCGCACAACTGTCTGGAAAGGCATCCTCATGACCACCCCCATCATCACAGTCACAGGAACGATCCGTCTGGGCCAGTTCCTCAAGCTCGCCGGCCTTGTTGAGGACGGTGCAATGGCACGAGAGCTCATCACTGACGGTGACGTGACCGTCAATGGCGAGGTCGAACTCCGACGAGGACGCCAACTCGCTGATGGCGACGTCGTGGTCGTGCACTCCCCCATGGGTAGCTTCACCGCTCAGGTCGCGCAACGCCCAGAGTAAACAGAGTGAAACACCCAGGGTGAAATGCCCAGAGCAAACAAAGTGAACAGGGCGAACAGGGTGACCAGAGTGACCAGGGTGAACAGGGTGACCAGGGTGAGCAGTGTGATGAAGGAATACAGGGGGCCAAGATGATTTCCTTTTCTTTATCCCCTACCCAGGACCTTCTTCTGACCTGGCTTGATCCGGCAAACTCACTGGCCAACGGAAAAATCGAACGGGTTACGCAACTGCTCGGCTGGAGGCCTGACGAGCGTATACCCGGCGCTTTCCACACGCCTTTAGCCTTCGGATGGCGGCCAGATGCGACTATTCGCCTCACACCCGAGGGGGTCTGTGAAGTCACCTTCCCTCTGGCACCACAACTCGATTCTGGCAGCGCTCAGGTCTGGAGCATAGGCAGCTACGCTGAAATCGTGAGCGCCGATCTTACCGACCTCTTCGGTCCTGCCCGTCGTCGGCACAATGCGGATGGTCAGGCGGTCAGCACATGGATATCTTCTGATGGTCTTTACCGCATTACCGTCACCACCACAGATGACCACCTTGACGTGCGCCTACGCCGCCCCATTCGTGCCCAGAGCATTTTAGGGAAGTACCGCTCGCCTTCGCTGGCATCCACGAAGAAAGCAACTGTCGAGCGCCTGCAAAACATTGCTATTTTTATCGGGATCGTGGCCATCGTCGTCTTCGCGCCCCTCGTTGCTGTGCTGGGAACGATTGTGGTGGCGCTCTTTCCTTTTGTTGTCTACAGCGCAGGCTATTCTCTTACCTTCATTATTCCTTTAACGATTGCGCTTCTTGTCGGCTACGTCTACACCATGCGGTGGTACTTCGACAGGCTCCGCCCCGTGTGGTCGTTTATCCGCTCCCGCTAAAAACCGCCGCCTGCGAAAAACCCTGAGACATGCCAAACCCTTCGGGTGGGTGCCCCACATATGGAGAGCGCCCACCCGAAGGGCATGGTGGGTGAAAGATGAGCCGGAGGCGTCGGCCTCGCCTCCGGCACGACCTGGGACCCAGAATATAGGCGCTACCCCTTCACGCCTCCTGCCTCAACGCCACGGAAGAATTGCTTCTGCGTGGAGATAAACAGCAGGATGATCGGGAGCAGGGCAATCATGGTTCCTGCCGCCACCACTCGCGGATTCGACCCAAAGGTAGAGTTCAGGTACTGCATGCCCACGGTCAGCGTGTACTTGGCCGGGTCAGAGAGCACCACCAGGGGCCATAGGAAGTCATCCCAGGCCTGAATGAAGGACATGAGAGCAACCACCGAGGCCATACCCTTGACATTGGGCCACAGAATGTGGCGGATACGTTGGAAGGTGGAAGCCCCGTCAATTGCTGCGGCGTCCATAATCGATGGGGGCACCGAGGCCGCAGCCGTGGTCATGAGCAGGACGTTAATGGCGGTCACGGCGGTGGGCAGGAATACGCCTGCCAAAGTGTTGGCCAAACCCAGCGACTTAATAGTCAGGTACTGCGAGGTCAGCGTGACTTCAGCGGGCAGGAGTAGGGTCGACAGAATCAGGCCCATAATGAGGGCTTTGCCTCGAAAACGCATACTTGCCAAGGCGTAGCCCGCTACCGTCGCGAAGATGACATTGGTGATGACCGTTGCCACCGACACCAGCAGGGAGTGCCACGCGTAGGAGACAACAGGGATCGTGCGCGTGACCTCGCCATAGTTGGCCAGGGTTGGTTCGAGTGGGATGAGGTTGGGCGGGAAGGTGTAGATGTCCTCCATTGGCCCTTTCAGCGAGGTCGAGAGCTGCCAGATAAAAGGGCCAACAGTGATGAACATAATGAGGATCATCAGGGTGTAGCGGGCGATCATGCCCGGCAGGGTGGGCTTGTCGAAGTTAGCTTCACCCTTGCGACGCCAGGGGCGTTCTTTTCTGGGCGCATCTTCCCCTCTGGGCGCGCCTTCCCCGGCGGCAGCGCTTCGCATTGCGGGAGCATTCGTGTTCTGGGAGTCGTGGGCAGAACGTGCGGTGTGAACACTCATGACTGTGCTCCTCCTTCGCCAAGCGGAGTGCTGTGGGGAGCAACACTAGCGTGCGCGAGGGCGCCCCTTTCCTTTGCCTGACGCTCAACGCGACGGCGGATCGTCCGATGCGACCATGCCTCGCGAATCTCGGCGCCCTGGTTAATCCAGCCCACCACCAACAGAGGGCCAATGGTCAGTAGGAAGAGGACAACAGAGATGGCCGAGGCGTAGCCAAGATTGCCGTTGAGCCCCTTGCCGGTTTGCTGGATGAGCATGACCAAAGATTGAGCCTGACCGCCCGGGCCACCCGAGCCGTTCGTCAGCACGTAGATTTCGGAGAAGATTCGCATGGCGGCCACCGTAATGAGTGCCGAAATGAGCAGCATGGCGGGCTTCACGGCAGGAACCGTCACCGACCAGAAACGTCGCCATGAGCCTGCCCCGTCGAGGGCGGCTGCCTCGTGAAGTTCCTTGGAAACGTTGGTCAGGGCGGCGAGGTAGACCACCATGTAATAGCCCAAGCCCTTCCAGACGGTCAGGGAGATCGCGGAGAGCAGAATCAGCCACCGGTCAATGAGGAAGGTGATGGGCTGGTCAATGAGGCCAGTGAACATGAGGGATTCGTTGATGATGCCCTTGGAGTCAAACAGCCATGCCCAGATAATGCCGACGACCACGACCGAGGCAATAACGGGGAAGTAGTAGGTGGTGCGAAAGACCGAGATCCCAGGGAGCTTCTTTTGGACCAAAAGGGCCAAGAGAAGCGGCAGGAAAGTCAGTAGAGGCACACAGACGATCACGTAAACGAAGCTGGTCACCATCGCATAGGTGAAACGCTCGTCGGCAAGAAGGTCAATGAAGTTCTGCATCCCAATAAAGTTCGGGGTGCGCAGCGGGCGGGCATCGGTGAACGCAAGGTAGACCGTATTGAGGAACGGCCAAATAGAGAACACCACCACCCAGAGCACTGCGGGTGCCAGCAGCAGGTACGGCGTGTACCAGCGGTAAGACTTCATAGTCCCCTCCCTGTGGATCTCGGTCTTTCGCAGCCAGTCACTTCACGAGATTCTTATTGGCGTACTCGACAGCCTTGTCGAGGGCCTCTTGAATACCGATCTCACCCTTAACAGCCAGAGCCATCTGCTGCTTAAGGTAGGTGTCCATGTCGTAGGTGAATTGGATCGGGTACTCGGGGGTGGCATCGCCCAGAGCTGCAGCAGCGGCTTCGGTGGCTACCTTTTGCAGATCGGACTCGATGACGGAAGTGAAGGCGTCCGGGTTCTCGTTAGCGGCCTTGGTGCCGGGGAAGAAGCCCTGAGCAATCTTGACGAACTCGACCTGGTTGTCGGTATTGGTGACGTACTGGGCGAACTTGAGTGCCAGTTCAGGATACTTGGAGGTCTTTGACACGGAGATACCCTGAATGAACAACGGCGGATGGCCGATACGTGGAGTGACCACCGTGTCGGGCACCAGCGTGGGGGCTTCCTTCGCGAGGTCGGATGCGAAACCGGCAGCACCAGTGGTCCACGCCGTCTTGCCTTGGAAGTAGAGGGTCTTATTGCCCAGGTAGTCGGCGTTGAGGGCCTCGGCAGGCATGGCGCCGTCCTCGTAAGCCTTCTTGTAGCGTTCGACAACCTTCACAGCTTCGGGAGTGTTAAAGACAAACTGGCCGTCCTTGAAGATCTCCACGCCAGCAGCAGACAGGGTTCCTGTGCGAGGCACGTCAGAGATCATCTTGATATTGCCGTTGCTGGCCTTAGCGACCTCGGAAGCCATAGCGAAGAGGGCGTCAAGGTCGGTGGGGAGCTTGGTAGCGTCCACACCGGCTTCGCTGAGCATCTTGGTGTTGTACCAGTTCAAGTCGGTGCCCAGGTACCACGGGTAGCCGTAGACGCCCTCGATATTGGGGTAGACGTAGGCATTAGTGGCACCCTCAACGTACTCACCAACCTTGGCGCTATCGGCGGCCTTGAGGTCGACAAGCTGATCTACCTGGGCAAGCTTGTAGGCGAACTCCGGGGGGAGGTTGATGACATCGGGAAGTTCACCGGAGTTTGCCTGCTGGAGGATCTTGTCCTCGTAGCCGTCGCCAGGCTGGTCAATCCAGTTCACCTTCACGCCGGGGTTTTCCTTTTCGAAAGCGGCAATGACGCCTTCAAAGTACGGGCTGAAACGGTCATTCTTCAGTGACCAGGTCTGGAAGGTGATTTCGCCACCTTCAACGGCGATGTCGCCGCTGGCTGGAGTGGCGCTTTCGCCCCCACCGGTGACAGTGCCGCCTGTGCAGGCAGCCAGGCTAAACGCGGCAGTTAGAGCAACTGCAGCGGTGAGTGTACGCATGGTGCGCATGGTCTCCTCCTTCATTGGATGATCCAGGTTCTTTACTTTTATGGAACTGCTTAGTCCCGGGTTGAAAGGAAGGGGGCGACTTCGCCCGCTTTCCCTGTTTCTTCGACGTAACCGTCGGTGCTGAGTTCAATGGCGCGCACATCCCCTGCTAGGGCGTACTCCACCCATTGATCGAAGAATGTATGGGTAGCATCCGTTGCTGAACGTTCCCATTGAGGCAGGTCAAAGACGAGGCTGTCGCGAGTGTGTCCTTGCCCGGTGTCCTCGGCCCCCTCTGGCGCCGTGTAATGAGTGTCTCGGTAGCGGCGGGCGGCCTCGGAGAAGGCCTCGCCAATGGGCTTAATTGCGCCACCCTCGTCAATAAGGCCCAGGGAATACTCAAGGTTGGGGAAGTCGGCCAGGGCGCGGGACACGTCGTGGGAGCACCACCATGTGATGGCCTCAAGGTTAGGGCTCACTCCCCCACCCTTGGCGCCCATGAGGATGTCAACGGTGTCGAGGAGGAAGGCAGGCCCGTCCTCTGCTGCGACATAGTTGTCGGGGCTGCCGATTTCTTGGAGCCACAGTCCGCGCGTTGGGTCAGGTGACCAAGCAGAGGCCAGCTCACACAGGTAGCGGGCGAAGTAGGTCAGTTGTGGGGTTCCCGCACCAAAACGGGGCCCGACGCGGCCAAACACCCAACTGTGGACGGTCGTGAGATCCCCGTAGGTGACGGCTGAGGAGGGGGTGAAAGGGTGGGTGTTGTCGAACCAGAGGTCGTCGTCATGGCAGTGGACGTGTGTGCCTTCTGGCCAGACCTCCCGTGCCGCGCTCAGCAGGGTAGCCAGCCATTGGCCAGCCTCTGCGGGGGTGATGAGGTCAGCGTCGGGGTGGCGCAGTGCAGCAAATTGGATGAATTCATTGCCCACCGTCAGGCCGGTGGCGCCGGGCTGGTCTTTGATAGCGCTGGCTAGGGCTTTAACGAGGGCCACTTCACCGGCCACAACGTCGGGGTCGGTGAAGAGGTTTCGGCGGTGCCATGTGGACACCCACGAGGGCAGGAAATCAAAAGACGACAGGTGCCCTTGAAGGACGTCCACGCTGGAGTTGAGGCCCGCCTCATGAGCGAGGCGTACCACCGTTGCCACGTCGTCAATAGCTTGGGTGCGGATGAGCGTGCGGTTGGGCTGGAGGATGGGCCACAGGGGGAAGATACGGACATGATCGGCACCGAGGGCAGCAATGGTGTGCATGTCCTCGGCCACGCGGCCAGGGTCGAAGTCAAGCCAGGAGTGGAACCACCCACCGCGTGGAGTGTAGTTAACACCAAACTTCATCGTTTCGTCTTTCCTGTGTGGTTGTACGTGTTCTGCCAAGTCCGCCGTCAGCGCGCATCGCGTGGGGCGGGCGTGATTCTGAAGGTGAGGATCTGGAAGGGGCTGGCTTCGAGCGTGTACCTGTTGCCATCACGTTGAAGGGCGAGGTCATCGCGTCGAGGCCGGTAGCGCAAATCCGTCAGGCGGGCGAGCCCTTCCGTGGTGAGGGTGACAGTGCGTGGGCCACCTTCAGCTTCGTAGGCGCGAACGAGGATGTCACCGCTGCCATCACCTGCCAGAGAAACGGACTCGACGACAGCGCCTTCACACGTAAAGGGAGCTGAAATATTCAGTGCGCGAGGAAGCGGGTGAGTAAGCACACGGCGGCCAAGGTTTATATCCTGGGCTGCTGCAATAGCCTCGCTCACGCTGGCACCGGGAAGAAGCCGGAAGTTCCACTCATGATGGCCCTGGTCTTGGTGGGGATCGGGGTATTGGGCGGATTTCACCAGCGTGGCGCGCACAGCCGCCCAGGTACCTCGGGCTTCGTGGGGCCTGCGAGTAATGTCCCAGCCATAAGTCGCATCATTGGCGATCGCTAGGCTCGCCCCAGCGTTGGCCAGGCGCAGCCAGCGATGGGCGCCAACCTCAAACTTGTAGGCGTCCCACGAAGTGTTTTCGTGGGTGGCGCGCACAGTGTGGCCCATCTGGGTTTCATACTGGGCGTGATCAGTGTGAATATCGGCGGGTAGCGCCAGTTTGAGGAGTTTTTCCGTCTCATGCCAATCGACCTCAACATGAAGGTCCAAGGCTTTTTCGCCGGGACGTAGACGCCACTCGATGTGGAGTGAGGACTCCTGACGGGAGCCAAAACGCACCTGGGCTCGCACGCTGCCTTCACCATGATCGAGGCGTAGACCGTCAAAGGTCATGCCGGTGATGGTGCTCTGAGAGCCACGGTAGAAGGGGTCAATATCCCAGGCGTCCCACATATTCGGGAAATCCTGGTGGAGGTGGAACTCCCCGGCACGTGCTCCTGCAGGAATGTAGTCGCGGCCACTCTCCAGGTCGATGAAGGACACGCAAGCGCCCTCCTCGTCGAAGCGGGCGCGAACCAGTCCGTTGTCCAAGGTGCGCGATTCCAGGTCAAGGGTGACGGCGGGAGCCTCGTCCATGCGGGCAGGAGCGATGGAGAAGGGAGGAACGCCGTGGAGCGGGAAGGAGGTGGCATTGGCGAGGACGGGCGCGCTGGCAGCATCGGTCGCAACGGTGTTGGTCGCAGCGGTGTCGATCGCAGCCGCGGCACTGGGGCCTAGTACACCGGGTTCTGCCGTAGCGCTGGCGCACAGGCTCTTAAGGGCATCCTCAATAATGGCGGTCAGTTTCTCTCGCACTGCGGCGTAGAGCTCATCGACCTCTCGGTAGACCCAGGCGATGGAGGTGCCGGGCAGGATGTCGTGGAATTGGCAGAGTAACACCGTACGCCAGGCATCTTGGAGCTCTGCGTGCGGGTAGACGAAGTCGGTGTTGAGGGCGGCAATGGTCGCCCAGAGCTCAGCCTCGCGCAGCAGGGCCTCGCTGCGGCGATTGCCCTGCTTGGTTGTGATCTGGCTGGTCAGGGTGCCGCGATGAAGCTCCAGGTAGAGCTCACCCACCCACACAGGCGGGTTAGGCTGGTCGGCCTCGGCCTTATCGAAGAAAGCAGTGGGCGATTCAATGACGACCTTCGGCGCGCCCTCCAGGTTAGAAAAACGCTCGATACGGCCCAACATCTCACGAGTAGGACCGCCCCCGCCATCCCCGTAGCCGAAGGGCAACATGGAGACGCTGGCGCGCCCCTTGTTCTTAAAGTTATCGACGGCGTGAGCCAGGTTCGCGCCCGTCACTTCAGCGCCGTAGGTGTCGACGGGTGGGAAGTGAGTGAAGATGCGTGAGCCGTCAATGCCCTCCCACAACAGGGTGTGATGGGGAAACACATTGACCTGGTTCCACGAAATCTTCTGGGTCAGGAAGCGGTGAATACCTGCCTCGCGGGCAATCTGTGGCAGCGCCGCGGAGTAACCGAAAGAGTCCGGTAGCCAAATCTCTGTGCAGGAATAGTCGAGGTTGTCCTCAATCCATCCCATGCCTTCAACGAGCTGTCGGCACATGGCCTCGCTGCCAGGCAAAACGGCATCAGGCTCAACCCACATGCCACCCACGGGCACAATCGACCCATCGGCCACGCAGGCGCGGATACGGTCAAAAAGCTCCGGGTCATCTTCTTGGATCCACGCCATGTGTTGCGCGGCAGGCAGGGCAAAGATCAGTCCTGAGCCGCCCTCGATGAGGTTGACGACGTTGGATAGCGTGCGCACAACCTTGCGACGGGTTTCGCGCAACGGCCACAGCCAGGCGGTGTCAATGTGGGCGTGCCCCACAGCGCTAAGAGTGTGGGCGCCGGGCAGGGCAGGGCGAGAAAGGAAAGGCGCAAGATGGGCGCGGGCTCGATCCGCGCTACCAGGAACATCATCGAGGTCCAGCGCGTCCAAAGCATCGTTGAGGGCAAAGAGAATACGCCACTGGGCATCCCCGAAGGTGTTGACCTCGGCAATCATTTCGCGTAGGACCGCAATATCGAGGGCGAGGGCTTCGACCTCGTGGTGGACGATGACAAGATCCGCCTGACGCAGGGTATAGAGGTCGTCCTGACTGGAGGTGAGTTTATCGCCGTCGGCAGTGACCTGGAAGGGAGGGACAGCCAGAAGCAGCGGGTTGGCGGCGGCCTCGATCATGAACTGGACGCTGCCTGGCGTTGACTGAGTCCCTGTCGCAGGGAGAGGAATCCAGCGGTTTTTAGGATTAAGCGCTTTAATGGCGCGACCATCCATGTCACGCACCTGGGCTTCACATTGGAAGCCAACAGAGTGATCGTCCCAGCCCAGGTCAATGACGGCTTCGAGACGGTCCTGGCCATTGAGGGTGAGTTCGGGAATAGTGACCGTGGCGCGGAACCAGGTGGTCTGCCAGGGAGCTCCCCATGAGGTACCGACAGTGACGGGCACGAAAGGGGACTTGCTCGCAACCTCAAAGGGGACGGGTTCGGCAACGACTGGACGACCGTCAATAGTGTCGAGGGGAATGCGCCAAGCCTCCAGGTTAATAGCACCGATGGTGGTGGTTTGGGCGGGCAGGATGCGCTCGATGAGGGTGCGTTGAATGCGCTGTTCGAGGATGCTCCTGTTGTCGTGCACCACAGCTCCTTCGTCATGTGCGTTCGATGAGTTGTCGTTGTTGCTTCCCATGAGCCGCACTGCCTTGTGCGCGCTGTTGAGATGTGATTTGGAGTGTAGTAACTAATCCGGTTTAGTAATATCGGGAACGATAAAGATCTCATCACAGTTTCCAGGAGGCACCGGCCCAATGAAGCGCCCCACCATCCGCGACATCGCACGCGCCGCAGGCGTCTCCCCCACCGCCGTCTCCTTCGCACTCAACGGAAAAAACGGGATTTCCGAGGCCACCCGCGAGCGCATCCTCAACGCTGCAAACGCCATGGGTTGGGCTCCCAACCCCGTAGCCCGAGCACTCTCGATCTCACGATCCCACGCGGTTGGCCTCGTCATTCCACGGCCCAAGAGTGCACACTCGTCCGAGCGCTTCTTCTTTCACTTCATGCTCGGCTTACAAAGCACGCTTGCGGGCGCAGATCTTGGGCTCATGACGCATATGTCCACCAGCGAAGACGATGAGCTGGAGGCCTACCGCAAATGGTGGGCACAACGTCGCGTGGACGGGGTGTTTGTGCTCGATCCACGCCAGGACGACCCTCGCGACTCGTTGCTACACGATATTGGGATGCCGGCAGTTTTCGTGGGCGACGTGCAGGCACACTCAGGGGCGGTACTTGCTCAAGACGCTGGCATGATGCGTGTCATTGCGGAGCATCTGCGAGAGCGCGGCAAAACCTCGTGGGCGTATATCTGTGGGCGCACGTCAAAGACGCATATTCGTCTGCGTGTAGAGGCGTTGACGGCTTACGCTCAGGCCCATGGTGTGCACCTGCAGGTTGTGGCCGAAACGGAGTTCACGGAGCATTCGGGGTATATCGAGACGAATCGGCTCTTAGCTTCGCAGGTTGTGCCGCAGGCTCTAATTTTTGAAAATGAGATTCTGGCTTTGGGTGGGATCCAAGCACTTGCCGATAATGACATGAAGCCCGGCAGGGATGTGTTTGTCGTGTCCTGCGAGGATTCGGCGATTTGCCGAATTGTCACCCCTGCGATTTCAGCGATTGACCGTGATCCTTCAACCTTGGGCCAGCATGCGGCGCAGGTGATGATTGACATGTTGGAAGGGGCCACACCTTACACCTTGCAAGAGGGGGTGCCGCATTTGATTGTGCGGGCCTCGTCTGCGGGGAATAGAGACTAGGGCGGGAGGGCATGGCCGCAGGAAGAAAAGAGGGCGCTAAACGCGTTTAGTTCTTCTTGTCGCTTCGTGCACCTTGAACCGCCGTCCCCTTGTAGACCTGTGGAGCACCTACTAGCATCAAGGCGAGCTGCACTTGCGAGCGGCCACTGCCACACGCATCAAAGGAGATATCGTGAACCCCCTAGTCCCCACGGATATTCAGGCCGCCATGAGTGACGAGGCTTTACGCCTTCTTGATTTTGGGGCACAGTCTCGCACCGAGCATGGCTTTGGGTGGCTTTCTGATGAGGGCACGGTTGATGACGCTCAGGGCGTGCAACTGTGGATCACGGGGCGCATGACTCATTGCTTTTCTCTTGCGGCTTTGATGGGACTGTCGCAGTATGCTCCCCTGGCCACTCACGGCATTGCCGCCTTACGTTCGGGCGCATTGCGGGCTGAGTCTGATGGCGGGTGGTATTCGCGTGTGGAGATGGATGGGAGCGTCGCTCCGGGGCTTCGCACCTCCTACGATCATGCCTTTGTTGTGCTGGCTGCCTCCTCGGCTCGTCTGGCCGGGGTAGAGCAGGCCGATGAGCTGCTGCGGGAGGCGATTGAGTCTTTTGAGCGCCTGTGGTGGGACGAGGCTGCGGGTATGGTCGTGGATGCTCGCGACCCGCAGACCCTGGAGGTTGATCCCTACCGTGGCGTGAACGCCAATATGCACTGGGTGGAGGCCCTGCTGGGAGCGTGGGGTGCGACGGGTGAGCGTGAGCATCTGGAGCGCGCCTCGCGTATTGCGGCTCGCGTGGCATCAATGTTCACCGATCACGCCTTCCGCCTGCCTGAACATTTCAATGAGGCGTGGGAGCCTTTACTGGATTACAACCGCGACATTCCTGCCGATAAGTTCCGCCCCTTTGGTTCGACGCCTGGCCATTGGTTGGAGTGGGCGCGTTTGTTCGCACAACTTGCGTATGCCTGTGACGAGGCCGGGGTGGCGCGCGACGAGCGCTTGGATGCTATCCCGCCGTTTATGTACCGTCTGGCGCTCCTGGAGGGATGGGGTGTTGATGGGCAGCCTGGTTTTGTCTACACCACAGACTTTGAGGGACACCCGGTGGTCGCCCAGCGGATGCACTGGGTGCTCTGCGAGGCCATCGCGACGGCGCAGACGCTGAAACTGACGACAGGCGATGCCTCGTATGGTCACGACGTGGCTCTGTTCTGGGAGTACGCGCGCCGCTACCTCATTGAGGCACCCGGCCAGTGGCGCCACGAACTGGATCCTCTCAACACACCCGCGCAGGGCACATGGGCAGGTAAGCCGGATATTTACCACGCCTTCCAGACCATGATTATTGGCACGCTACCCCTGTCGGCCAGCTTTGCGGCAGGTCTGGCACAGCTGCGCTGAACATATCCCGTCACTGTGAGGGCTGTCTATTGTGTGCGGCTCGAACGACGGTTTCCCCTACAGTGACGTGACAGTTGTTGCGCTGGGTTACATGTGCTGCGCTGGGTCTTATTTATTGCATGGTGTGACAGCTATAGCTGTCGCAAAAGGTCGCAACTGTCACGTAGCTGCGCTCAGTGCTCCCTGTAGTTGCCATGCGTACGGCCTCGAAGCATGTAAGGCTAACCTTAGTCCCCTCTTTCGGTGACGCCCCGAACATCTCTGATTGGAGCACTCATGCCTTCCACACCCGTTTCCGAATCCATCGTCCACACTGGCCTACTGGAACAGCTTCCCATCATTACCGAGGCCACAACCTCACGCGTGGTGGTCAATAATTCCGTGCTACGCCAGGTGCTATTCAGCATGGATGCCGGCCAGGTGCTCACCGAACACGCCTCGCCACGCGCGGTTATTGTCCAGCTCCTATCGGGGCGCATGTCATTCTCTGTTGCCGGTGAACCACATGAGCTAAGGGCAGGAGATGTCATCTATTTGGCTCCCAATGAACGCCACGCACTGGAAGCGTTGGAGGCGTGCCACATGGCGCTGACCTTGGTCCTAGTCGAGGATGACGAATAAGTCTTTTTGCACCATAACCCCGCTCCTGAGGTGAGCGGGGTTTCTTTTTCCCTTCCTTATAAGGTCAGCCTCACCTAAAATAGAAACGTTTGCATAACGTAATTCAGGCGCATGCTGCGCCGCCATTCACCCGAACAACGGGAGCATCTGAAGGAGAGCGCCTTGAACAACGGTGACAACAAGCCAACACCCGGACACTGGCTTCTGGCAAAACTCGGCAAAAAAGTTCTTCGTCCAGGTGGCCTTGCCCTCACCCAGCGCCTCCTTCGAGCAGCCACCCCCTCCTCGACAGACAGAGTCGTTGAGTTTGGCCCTGGAGTTGGAACCACCGCAAAAATCCTCCTCGCCGGCCAACCTCGCAGCTATACCGGTATCGACCCTCATCCAGAAGGCAGCGAAGCCGTCCACGCCATTATTTCGGGGCTCGATTTCGCTCAACTCGTTATCGCAGACGCTCAAAATACTGGCCTCGACGCGGGCTGTGCTGACCTTGTCGTCGGCGAAGCCATGCTCACCATGCAGGGTGAAAAGGCTAAACGTGCCATCATCGCTGAAGCATTCCGACTGCTCGCCCCCGGAGGACGCTACGCCATCCACGAACTTGGCCTCCGACCCGACGACGTACCCGATGCTGTCGAAGAAGAAATCCGCCGCGCACTCTCACGCACTATCAACGTCAACGCCCGCCCGCTCACCGCCGCTCAGTGGAAAACCCTCCTCGAAGAAGAAGGTTTCATCATCCGCTACGAGGACACCAACCCCATGGCTTTACTCGAACCCGGGCGCATTATCGCTGACGAAGGCCTTGCCGGCGCTCTCCGATTCTTCAGCAATGTAGCCCGAAATCCACGCGCACGAGAACGCCTTCTCGCCATGCGTAAGGTCTTCCGTGCCCACCACGAGCACCTCTGTGCTTTCGCTTTCGTCGCAGTCAAACCCCACGAGGCATGAGCCTTCTGAGCGTGCGCAGGCAAGTCAGCTCACAGACCCCCATACTCCCTGGTACGCGAGCCCACGATGGCCTGAGCCTGACAGGTGTGAGTGTCTCGCGCCGCGGCCTTCGCCTCATTGATGATCTGTCCTTCACCGTCACACCAGGCCAAGTGCTGGGCGTTTCTGGCCCTTCAGGCTGTGGAAAAACAACACTTTTGCGTTGCATTGCCAGCCTCAGCAGCCACTACACGGGCAGCATCACCGTGCCCGAAGGACCGCTCGCCATGGTCTTCCAAGAACCCCGACTTCTCCCATGGCGCAGCGTGCGCTCCAACGTCATGCTGCCCCTACGCACTGCAGATGCGTTCTTCCGCGCTGAAGAATGGCTTGAACGACTGCACCTAGCTGACGCCATGGACCTTTACCCCGCACAACTATCAGGCGGTATGCGTCAACGCGTAGCCATCGCCCGAGCGCTAGCCACCGAGCCCACACTCCTACTGGTGGACGAGCCTTTCTCTGCCCTGGACGCTCCCCTGGCCCGCGACCTTCGCGACATGCTTGCTGAGTTAGTCAGCGACAAACAATTCACCACCGTGTGGGTGTCCCACGACATGGAGGAAATCCGTGCCGTATCTACCCAACACCTTCACCTCAACGGACCGCCTGGTTCTTGGACGCTCAGTGCTGACCCACACTGACCCAACAGTGACAACCTCCGACCCTCCACTCTCGAAAGGACTCCCATGAGAATCCGTGCTCTCGCCCTCCTCTGTGTCGGCGCCCTGGCCCTCACAGCCTGCGCCTCCACGCCAACAGATGCCCCCGCCTCGGCCTCGTCACACGAGGCCACCCAATCCGCACAGGCCACGCCAGCGGCCGACGCGCACGACCACAAACTCGACCAGGTGCGCGCCATCGTCCCCCAAACCATGGCTTTCGGCGCGCCAATGGCAACCTTCGGCGACCACGGCAACCTCGATAGTGTGGCGAAGGCGCATAGCGTGACCAACTGGGACGGAGTCGAACAGCTCAAATCCCACCTGATGAATGGCGAGGCAGAGCTGGCCGCCACCCCCGCCTACGTTGCCGCCAACCTGTACAACAAGGGCATTGACGTGCGTCTAGTGGGACCAGTCGTCTGGGGGATGCTCTACGTCCTCGCTCCAGAGGGAACCGCTGAGGGAAACTGGGAGGCCATGCGCGGCCAAAAGGTCGCCATCCCGCTGCCCGGAAACATGCCCGACCTGGTGTTCAGCTACCTCCTGAGCAAGAACAACCTGACGAAAGACGACATCGACCCCGTCTACGCTGAAGATGGCCAGCAAGCCATTGCCCTGCTGATGAAGGGCGAGGTCGACTGGATTGTCCTGCCTGAACACGCCGCCACCATCGCCCAAGCGAAGGCCGCCGAAGAGGGCAAGAAGATGACGCGCGCCCTGGACCTGCAACAAGAGTGGGCGAAAGTGACGGGTAAGGAAGCCCGCTTCCCCATGGCCGGCCTGGTCATGCCCGGTGCACTGGTGGATGAACATCCCGAGCTGGTGGAGGCCGTGATTGCCGAGGTAAAGGCCGGTGTGGAGAAAGCGAATGCTGGCGATAAGGCGACCTTGGAAAAGATCGCTCAGCACTACGACCTTCCCCTGCCGGTGGTGGAAAAGGTTATCCCTCGCCTGCAGTTGAATATGGTTCCCGCCTCGGAGGCGCGTGAGGCTTATGAGGATTTCCTGACCCGTTTGGGTGAGGTCAACCCCGATATTTACGGTGGAAAGCTGCCTGATGACCGCTTCTACGCGGGCTGAGTTGGGTGCCGCCCGCCGCTGGTGGTACACCACTGCCGGTTGCATTGTCCTCGTGCTGGCCTGGGCTTGGGTGGCTCGTGGCCAGCACGAGTACGTGCTGCCCTCTCCCCTATCGACCTTCCAGGCGCTCAGTGAGATCGTCGCCCACGGGCAGTTCTGGCACGCGCTGGGGTTAACCGTTATGCGCGGCGGTATTGGGCTGGGCCTGGCGATAGCCGTTGGCGCGCTGTGGGGTAGCGCCATGGGGCGTTGGCCTGCTTTCGAGGCCTTCTGCCAGCCCATGATTCAGATCCTGCTGGCCACGCCCGCCGTCGTGTTCGTCATCTTGGCGCTGGTGTGGTTGGGTTCGAGTAGCGAGGCCGTCATGCTGGTGGTTGCCCTGGTGGCAACGCCCCTGTTAGTGCGCACCACCGCCACGGCTATGCGCGGTATTGACCCGTCTTTGTCGGAGATGGGGCAGGTCTTTGGGTTGAGCCGGTCTGAGCGGGCCTGGCACATTATCGTTCCCCTGGTACTACCGCCCTTCCTTGCGGCAACGACGGTGGCCATGGGGCAATCGCTTCGGGTTGCGGTGATGGCGGAACTTCTGGCCACGGCCAGCGGCCTGGGCGGGGCAATTCGTCTGGCGCAGATCAATATTGAGACCCCGCAGGTCTTTGCCTACGCCCTGATTCTGGCAACCCTGGCACTGATCATTGAGAAGCTCTCCACCGCTCCCCTGCAGCGGCGGTTGGCCGTGGTGCGGGGCGCGGGGTGAGGTGGGTTGAGGAGAGTGAAGGCAGTCGCGTGATGGTGAGGGAAGTGTAGTCCTTTTCTTCCACCTGCAGCTCGTCTGCGATGGCTGCTGTGCCTCAAGGAGTTTCGCCTGGGAGTAGCCTCTATTCGGCATGATCAAAACCTGACGCTTATCCCTACAATCCTACGAACTAGTACTGCCTGTTTTCAGCCCGCTCAGCAGGGCGATCATTGGGATGCTGCAGCTTGGAGCCAAAGGGATCGAAGAGCTTTTTGCCGAACAAGACGTGGATGAGGAGCGTCCATCCCAATGAGGTGACAACCATAGTGAGTCCATCTCCGAATAAGCCCGTATAGGCCACAACGAGGACCACAACCCACGCCACGATGATGCGGTGTCGGATTTGGGATGCTGACATGTTGTGTCCTCCTTCTTTTTAGCAGTACTCCCCCGCGCTCTGCACGGTTCTCGGTAGTGCTGAGCACTTTTCGCCCTGAGATTCACGCCGTCACTGGCGTTATCCTTTGCAAAACCCATTACACATACAATATTGTAATACTTACAGCACTCCCCCGTCACATCACACGCGGAACCAGAGATCGTCAGGATCGCTTTCTTCCCACGCTTCACTGGAGGTGTACATAATGCTGAAGGGCAGGCCGGCTCCGTCCTCGCTAAACCACAGGCGCACCGGGCCGTGTGCGCCGAACTCATGGACGGGCGGTGGCGTGAATCAAAAGGAAGCCCTGCGCAGATCATCGTCTCAGCGACCACGGTAGTCCTGTAGACAATCTCGCTCGGGGGTGAAGTCATCATCCCAGGTCATATGCCCCGTGTCGATCCTTACTTTTACGCCATGGAAGCGCCCATCACGACAATTCAGTGCGATATCGGCCAGATTGGATAATTCAACGGGGCAGACTCGCATCCAATTCTGGTCGAGCAGATATGGGGATACCCACCTGATCCACTGCTTCAGCCGCAATCTTTAAAGTGACTGGATCAAAGGCAGCGACGCCATTGATCACCGAAACCACAGAAGGTGCAGCCGCTAAGTCATAACGGACGCTCATGGATGCCCTTTCGATAAGCGCAGCAGTGGGGTGCGCAATGATAGGGCGCGCCCACATCTCAGATAAAGCGAGATCCTGTAGGGCATTGTTTCAGAAAGGGCCGATATTTAGCTAAGGCCGTTTTCCAGCTCAGGCTGACTCTCACCTAAAAGTAGAGCAGACGGAAACGCTCACAGACAACAGGCATATTCTCAGCAAAGCCGCAGGGTATCGATGCGTCGGTATCCTGCCTGATCGAGTTCGCCTCGCCTACTCTCTCCATATGGAGCACAGAAGATGGTGCTTGCTCCACAGAGGATGATTGCCCTAAAACTCTAGCGATTTCACTCGATTCCACCGATTGCGGCGGTGGCGCCCCGTAGGTCCGCCAGAAACTCTCGTGCACTTCACGCCAATATGCGAGCGATCGGTCACCTTCGCCTTCTTCGAAGGCATGCTCAGCCGAAACCTCGTTGAAAGGAACAATGTCAACGGCGATGGTTTCAATGATGGCCGCGGGCGAGCCTGCCCCATCAAGGACTATGTCGAACTGTCCGACCCGTGGGAGTTCCTCGCCTTCAGCCTGATAGTCCCATAGGGAGGATGCGGTGGCAGTCTTGGTGCCCTCAAGGACGAGGGCGAGCAGTTCATCTGCAATTTCGGAGGTTGCACCAAAAGCCCACGCATCCACTGGCTCCTGCGGGAGCTCGGGGTGTTGGAACCTTGCCTGCTCCCAGAAGGCCTCAATGCTCAATGCGTCAGTCACGCGAACGACATTATCATCTCAGCGCCTCCCGCAGCCTGGATGCCTTCCACACACGCTTCTATCGGCCGAGGCACGACGTCCGGGATCACGTCATGGACGCGACAGCAAAGATGGGACAAAAGACCTTCTTTCCCCTATGACCAGGAGAGTAATTCGGCTCACATTTTCACCATATCGCTAGACAATATGAGAGCGTGCACATATAATATTCACCCACAATTGAGCATTTGTGCAGGTCAGACACTATTTCACCGGCTTACTTTAGGGATGAACATCCCTTTTTCCTCACTTTCGCCCACTTTTCTCCGATCCTTCCGTACCGCTTCACGCGGGACTATCCTCGGGGCACATCCCCGGAGGTGTCAGCACATCCAGGTGCCCTCCCCACAGAAGGATCGAACCATGACACTCACAACCACAACCCCCGACCAGCAGGGGCGGCCTACACGAGTCCGTCACACAATCTACCTTCTCGGATCGTCCCCCATCGCCCTCGCCCTTACTCTCGCCCTCGCCCTCCCTGCGCAGGCTATCAACACCGCCACCTCCCATGCCTCTACCAGCAACACTGCATTCTCTTCCCTCACCACCCAAGCCCCTGAGCCCCATTTAGTCCCCGTTCTGCTTCCGTCTGATGACCCCGACGACGACATTACCTCTCCCGGCGCTGGCGATCCCGAGAACTTCGCCACCGGTACCTTTGCTGTCATCACCAAGGCCACCGCGAATTTTCCCCTCAACGACGGTCCCGACTTTGCCTCGCATGAATACGTCTACGACTACAGTTGCGGATTTGAAGCCGATACCACTCCCCGAGAGACAGGAATCGTCACGACAAAAGGTGATGGCAAACCCGTTGTCATCGACATGGAGTTTCCTGTTGCCTACATCTGTACCGTCACGCCGCGCGAATCAAGCGTCGGTATTGAGCACTACAGTCACATTCCCCACGAGTCCATCACCGTTGACATCGATAAGGCCTACATCATTCGGGCTGACTTCTCTTATCACTACACCATGGAGCCTTCCATGTTCGACGTCTCAATGAGGACTCGCGGTCCTCGTCAGGCCAAGTGGAAGGTCTATTCCTTCACCTATGAATGCTCCATTGATGGCCTTCCACTACACGGAAAGGACTGGCCCACCGTCTTGCACGCAACCGGAAACACCATCCCTTCTGGACAGAGCCCGGTTATGCCCGTCGGAACGGTGTGCACGGTCACTCAAGACCTTGATAAGGCACACATCAATGGTTATGTCCTACAGGATTCAGGGCCTCGAACCATTGTCCTTGACTCAAGCACGGCCATGGCACGGGCGTGGTTTAGAAACATCTATATTCCTGCAACTGATAGTCCGCCCGACCAGTCATTCCCCGGCATTCCACCGTTCAGACCCGACATCCCTGGCATCCGTGGTCCGTTAATCGGTGATGATGAAGGCTCCCCCTCCAGACCTATTGACCTCCGACAACACGCTTTAATCACTACCACTCACACCACAAGCGTCACTGATACGGATACCAAGTCCGGCAACAATGCCGCAATAATCGGCACATTGGTAGCATCCGGAATCGCACTCGGAGGAGGACTCCTACTGCTACGCCGCCCCAATTAGCCAACAAAGCATCAGCGGAAGGAGGGACAGTGCGCCTCGTTAGCTAAGAGCAAGATCAAGCACAACACCGCAGGGGTGCACTGCTCGCGGCGCGGATGGGCATATGAGCTCTGCGAAGCAGGGCTCATGGGCACGAGCGGTGCACCCCTACGGTGTTCAGGTGAAGGAAGAAATCAGCCAACCTCAGCCGAAGCCACAGCCTCAGCAAACCAGCCGGTAATGGAGGTCGGGTGCGTGATAGCCGTTCCGACGATGACGCACCATGCACCAGCCTCCATGGCGGCCTTCGCATCGGCTGGCGTGTGCACGCGGCCTTCGCAGATGACGGGCAGGTCGAACTCAGCCACCATCTCACGCAGGAGTTCCAGGTCGGGGCCGTGGGTCTTCTCGCGTTCACCGGAGTAGCCGGCCAGCGTGGTGGAGAGGATATCTGACCCGGCTTCAGCGGCCATGCGGGCGTCCTCAATGGAACCGCAGTCAGCCATGACGAGGATGCCCTCGGCGTGGCAGGCTTCGACAACCTCAGCGTAGGTCAGGCCGTCGGGGCGTGGGCGGCGGGTGGCGTCAATAGCGACGATGTCAGCGCCTGCCAGGGAGCAGGCGCGGGCGTGACGCAGTGTGGGGGTGATGTAGATGCCTTCGTGCCCTTCCTTCCACAGGCCGATCACCGGCACATCTACCTGGCCTTTAATGGCGGAAATATCAGCCAGGCCCTGGCAGCGGATTGCTGCGGCACCGCCGATTTCAGCAGCCTTAGCAATGCGGGCCATGGTCTGGGGATCACGCATGGGCTCGCCGGGGTAGGCCTGAACGGAGACAACCAGGCGGCCCTTCATGCTGTCGATCAATGGGTGTGTCATCAGTCGTGTTCCTTTCTGAACTGAACCGCAGCGCCAAGGAGCGGCGCGTCATCCCCCAGCACGCCTTCACGCAGCGGGGTTGCCTGCGCGAGGTTCATGGCACTGGCAGCGTAGCCTTCACGAAGGGCCTCCCACCAGGCGTCGCCGGATCGTGTCATGGACCCGGACAGGACGATAACGCCAGGGTCCACCATATTGGCCACCGATCCCAGCAGGCGCCCCAGGGCTCGGGCAGAACCGTAGAGCACCTGCTGAGCGGCAGCTTCACCTGCGCGGGCACGCGCGTCGATCTCACGGCCGGAGACGGCCTCGCCAGTCAGTGCCTCGTAGCAGGCGGCGACACCGGAACCCGAGGCGAGGGGCTCAATGTGTCCCTCTCGCCCGCAGGAGCACGCCAGGCCGGCGGCCTCGACAGCGTCCATGTGTCCGATGTGTCCACCCAGACTGTGGGCGCCCCTGTGCACCTGCCCGTCTTCAACGAGGGCGCCACCAATGCCGGTGCCAACGGCCACCGTCAGGCAGCTCGGGTAGTTGGCACCCGCACCGATGGTGGCCTCCCCCATGCCATGGGCGTGGACGTCACCAAGAACCGACACTGGCACGCCCAATCGGGCGCTGAGCTCGCCAGCGATGTCGGTTCCCGCCCACCCCTTGATCAGGTCGGTTGCAGAGACAACTGTGCCCTTGTCGATGACGCCCGCAGCGGCAACGCCCACCCCACGGTATCCCTCAAAGTCAGCGGCGAGTTCGCAGATGACCTCAAGCAGGCGGACGCCGCCTTCTGATGCTGGCGTGGGGGCGGAGACGGATCGGGTGACCCGATCGCCCTCCACGAGGCCGACGCGGATCTTCGTTCCGCCGATATCGACCGTCAGGATGGACATCAGCCCTCCAGCAGACCGTTGCGGACGAGGACGGCGCGCACGGCCTCAACGTTCTCGCCGGTGAGTGCCGACACGGGCTCGGGCATCTGGTTTGACTCAAAGACGCCCATGAGCTGCAGGGCGGTCTTAAAACCACCCACGCCAGCGCCGTAGCCGGAGATGCCCTTGGCGCTCATGGCCACCTTCATCACGTCGGCGAGGCGATCTTGTTCAGCGCGAACAGCCTCCCAGTCTCCGGCCTCGTAGGCGTTCCACTGGCGGACGTAGCCGTCGGGGTCGACGTTGCCCAAGCCGGGGACGGAACCGTCAGCGCCGGACATGTAGGCGCCGTCAACGACGACCTCGTGGCCAGTGAAGAGAGCCAGGGGGTGGCCTTCTTCCTTATTGCGCAGGCACAGCAGGCGGAAGGAGACATCGTCACCGGATGAGTCCTTCACCCCCTGGATCACGCCATCCTTGCCCAGGCGAATGAGCAGATCAACGCTGAGCTTGGTGTGGACGCACACGGGAATGTCGTAGGCGAAAATCGGCAGGTCGGTGGCTTCACGTAGGGCGCGGAAGTGGCGCTCCACCTGGGCTTCACCACCCAGAGCGTAGAAGGGGGCGGTGGCGACGATGCCGTCAACGCCGTACTCCTCGCACACGCGAATGTGCTCAATGACGCGCTCGGTTTGCGTGTCGATCACGCCAGCGAGAACGGGCACGCGCCCCTGGACAACGCGCTGGGTGGCGGCCAGAACCTCGCGGCGGCGGGCGTCGGTCGAGAAGGCGACCTCGCCGGAGGATCCCAGAACGAACAGGCCGTGCACACCGGCGTCGATCATCCTGTTGATCTGCTTGTCGAAGGATGCCTCGTCGAAGGTACGATCCTCGCGCAGGGGGGTGACAACCGGGGGAACAACGCCGCGGAATTGAGTAGTCATAGTGTTGGTGTTTCCTTTTCACATGGCCGCTCTGCGGCCGTCAGTGGTTGGCCAAGGGGGCTTGGCCGATAGTCGTTGGCAGGGTGCCCCGGTTTAGAGGGCGGGATGCAGGAGCGAGGGCGCAGCGCCAAGAAGGGTCTTGGTGTAGGCGTCCGTCGGATTTTCGAGGATTTGGCGTGCGGGGCCTTCCTCGACGATTTTGCCCTTGTTCATCACGACGATACGGTCGGATACGTAGCGCACGGTCTGGATGTCATGGCTGATAAAGACCATGGCCAGGCCGAGTTGATCCTTCAGGTCGGTCAGAAGGTTCAGGATCTGTGCGCGCACCGACACGTCCAGTGCTGAGGTCGGCTCGTCGGCAATGATGACATCGGGGTTCAGTGAGAGCGCGCGGGCGATGGCCACACGCTGTCGCTGGCCGCCGGAGAGCTGACCGGGCAAGGCGTTGAGTGATGAGTCGGGCAGACCCACCATGGCGATGAGTTCACGCACGCGCTGCTCGCGCTCAGCGGGGGTGCCGATCTTGTGGACGAGCAGCGGGTCCATCAGTTGGTCCTTGACCATCATGCGCGCGTTGAGCGCTGTGGCTGGGGACTGGAAGACGACGGACACCACGCGCCCCATACGGCGGCGGTCAGCGGGGGTGCGCTTCGTGACTTCCTCGCCCTTGAAGAACACCTGACCGCCGGTGGGGGCTTGTAGGCCGCACATGACGTTGGCGGTGGTGGACTTTCCGCAGCCGGACTCCCCCACGATGCCGATAGTTTCGCCGGGCATAAGTGCCAAGGAGACGCCGTCGACCGCGTGAACGAGGTTGGGGCGGAAGATGCCGCCGGTGCGTGAGCGGAAGATGACGTGAACGTCCCGCAATTCGATGATTGGTTCAGTCATGATCAGCGCCCTACCTTGTCTGTGTCGTGGGTCAACTCGATCTCTTGGCCGTGCGCGGCGTCAGGCAGCAGGGTTTCACCTGCAGTGTTGACGGCGACGGCGACGTAGTGATCCTTGCCGGCAACCTTCGCACGCAACGGGGCCACATCCAGGCCGAAGTCCGGGTGGGAGGAACGCGGTGCGAAGCGGTCGCCCACGGGGAAGTCCTTGGGCGAGGGCACGGTGCCGGGCACCTGGTGCAGGCGGCCCGATCCGGCTTCGATGGACAGAACCGAACCCAGCAGACCACGGGTGTACTCGTGAATGGGGTTGGACAGTAGCTCCGCGGTGGGAGCCTGCTCGACAACCTGGCCTGCGTACATGACGGTCACCGAGTGGGCGACTTCAGCGACGAGGGCAAGGTCATGGCTGACGAAGATCATTGCGAAGCCAAGTTGGTCGCGCAGGTTGTTGAGTAGCTCAATGACCTGCTTTTGAACCGTCACGTCAAGGGCCGTGGTGGGTTCGTCAGCGATGACGAGCTTGGGGTCGCGGGTCAGAGCCATGGCGATGAGGACGCGCTGACGCTGGCCACCGGAGAGCTCGTGGGGGTAGGACTCCAGGGTTCGCTTGGGGTCAAGGCCCACCAGTTCGAGCAGTTCTTCAGCGCTGCGGGTTCCACCACGGCTGGTGAGCTGCTTCATCTGGGTGCGGATAAGCATGGAGGGGTTGAGGGAGGACAGGGCATCCTGGTAGACCATGGCCATTTCGTGGCCGAGGAGTGCCTGACGTTCCTTCACGGACATGGTGAGCAGGTCCTTACCCTCGTAGAGCACCTGACCGCTGATCTCAGCGCGGGGGTCAATGAGGCCCATGATGGTCAGTGAGGTGATGGACTTGCCACAGCCCGATTCGCCCACAAGGCCCATGGTCTCGCCCGGACGCACCGCGAAGTTGACGTGATCAACGACGTTGACGTCTCCGTGGCGGGGGAACTTGATGCACAGGTCGCGGACCTCAAGGAGCGGGGCTTCAGTGCTTGCAGGCACGAAACGATCGCTACGTTGGCTTTCCACAGACTTGAGCGCGTCGAGGCGTCCCTGGAGGGTCTCACGCTGGGCAGCGTAGGAGGCGACAGGATCAATGAGGAGTCGGTCAGCTTCGCGTTCCGTGTCGCTGCGGGGAACGTCCTTGACCTCACCGGAGGGGGCAGCAACCATAGCGTCGGTGATGCCTTCGGACAGGATGTTGAGGCACAGGACGGTCAGCATGATGGCGATACCGGGGAAGAGGGCCTGCCACCACTCGCCACGCAAGACGCCAGCTTGAGCGCCTGAGAGGATGTTGCCCCATGTGGCGATGGGTTCTTGGAGGCCAGCACCGATGAAGGTGAGTGAGGCTTCCAGGATGATCGCGTCAGCCACTAGGACAGTGGCGAACACGAGCACGGGAGCTGCTGTGTTACGAGCGACGTGCTTGACGAGGATCCAGGGTGCGCGAGCGCCTGAGACGATGACGGCGTTGACGTAATCCTCACCGTATGCGGCGATCACGTTGGCGCGAACGATTCGCGACAGTTGAGGGACGTACACGAAGCCGATGGCCATGATGATGATGAAGATGGAGCCGGAGGGATTTTCCGGGTCGCGCAGGACCAGGACGAGGACGGCTGCCAGGGCGATACCGGGAATCGACATGACGATGTCGAGGACTCGCATGATGACTTCAGCGATGGACTTGCGTGCCACTGCTGCGATGGAGCCGATGATGGCACCAAGGACGAGGGCCATGCCGGTGGATAGGAGGCCGACGGCCAGCGAGTAGCGGCCACCGTAGAGCAGACGCGAGTAGACATCGCGGCCGAGGTTATCGGTGCCGAAGAAGTATTCGGCGCTGGGGGGCTGGCCCTTGATGTCGATGAATTCGGGATCGTGGGTGGCCAGCAGGGGGGCAAAGATCGCGGTGAGCGCGATGATGACCAGGAAGATGAGGGACAGGCGAGCGCCCCAGCTCATTGCGGAGAAGCGGTTGAGTCGCACTCCGGGGCGTTCCATAGCTGTGGTGAGTTTCTTTCGCATGATCACACCGCCCTAATACGCGGGTTGATGAGGACGTAGAGGAGGTCCACGATGATGTTGATGATGATGAAGGAGATGGCGACCACCAGGGTTGCTCCCTGAACGACAGTCACCCAGTTTTGTTGGATGCCTTCAATAAGGACGCGGCCCATACCCTTGAGGTTGAAGATGATTTCGATGACGACGGCACCACCCATGAGGTAGCCGATGCGCAGGCCCAGAACGGTCACGGGGGTGATGAGGGCGTTGCGCAAGACATTGCGTCCGATGACGATGTGCTTGGGGATGCCGGCGCCCAGGGCGGTGCGCACGTAGTCGCGGTCGAGTTCTTCGACCATGGATGTGCGCACGACGCGGGTGAGCTGGCCGATGACGGGAACGGCGAGGGCGAGGGCGGGCAGGAGCATGCGGAGGAACCAGCCGGAGGGGTCTTCGGTGAAGAATGGCGTGGCCCCTGAAACGGGCAGGGTTCCCAGGAAGAGAAGGACGAGGAGGATAGCCAGCCAGAAGGAGGGGGTGGCGATGCAGGCAACGGAGATGACGCGGATGATCTGGTCGGCTGCCTTGTCGCGGTAGATGGCGGCGATGATGCCAAGGGGGAAGGCGACGGCAACAGCGAGGATCAGGCCCAGGAAGGTGAGCTGCATGGTCACGGGCAGGGCTTCGAAGACCTTATCTGCCACAGAAAGATTGGATTGTCCGTAGACGCCGAGGTGTCCGTGGAGCATACCCCAGAGGTAGTTCGCGAATTGGACGAACCAGGGGTCGTTGAGGCCGTGTTGTTCACGGTATGCCTCGATCTGTTCGAAGGAGGCGGTTTCACCCAGTGCCGAGTAGGCGGGATCAATGGGTGAGAAAGACATGATGATGAAGACGAGGAAAGACACGCCCACAACCATCACTGGCAGGACGAGTAAACGTCTTCCAACGAGCCGAAGAAGGGTGTTCACGGGGGTTACTCCTATGAGCGGACCTGATTGTTGACACGAAAGGAGGGACGGGCACGGTGTCCCGCCCCTCCTTTCGGATGAGTTAGGCGTTAGGCCAACTCAGTGTCACTGCTTGACAGTGGCATCGAGCAGGCTCAGGCCGGTGGTCGCAATCGGGGTGAAACCGTTGACCTTTTCACCGTTGTAGGCGGTGATGATGTTGCGGTGGAAGAGGGGGTAGAGGGGAACCTCACGGGAGATGAAGTCTTGAGCTTCGTCCCACTTCTTCTGCTGGTCAGCGCCTTCGAGGGTCACGGCCTCGTTGATGATGTTCTGCAGTTCGGTGAACTTCGCGTTGTCGCCCTTTGCCCAGAAGGTGCGGTAGTCGGTCCACTTGCCGGGGCCGTACCACCAGTTCATGAGCAGAGCGGGGTCAGAGCCGAAGACGGAGGGGTCACCGGGGGCGACGGCTACGTCGAAGGTGGGCTCTTCAATGTCGAGGTTGTCCTTGTACAGTGCCGAGGAGGCCATCGACTGCAGGTTGACCTTCACGCCAGCGGCTTCGAGGTCGTTCTTGATCTGGGGTGCGAGGTTCGCGATCCAGGTGTGGTCGGTGGTGAGAAGGGTGATGCTCAGGTCAGCGACGCCAGCTTCAGCCAGGAGTGCCTTGGCCTTTTCAACGTCGTGGGGGTACTGAACTTCAGCTTCCTTGTAGTTGGGGTGAGCCTTGGGCAGGAAGGAGGTTGCTGCGGTGGCTTCGCCGCTCATGTTGTTGGCGATGAGCTTGTCAACGTCAACGGCGTAGAGGAATGCCTGGCGCACCTTAGCGTTGTTGAAGGGAGCCTTGTTGGTGTTGAAGAGCATGAAGGGCAGGTTGAAGCCGGGAACCTTGTCCACGGTCCAGCCGGCGCCTTCGAGCAGGGCGATGTTGTCGGCGGGAACGGATTCCATAATGTCGATGGAGCCGTCCTGAGCGGCGGTGGTACGAGCGGTGTCGTCCTTGAGGACGGACCACTTGAGGCGCTCAACGGTGGCCGGGCGGGGGCCGTTGTAGTGCTCGTTGGGCACTGCGGAGAGCTCAGATTCGGTGATCTTCTCGTACTTGTAGGGGCCAGAGCCAACGGGCATCTTGGTCAGATCATCGTCGGATGCGGCGGCGGGAACGACCTTGGCAACGGCCAGGCGCTCCTTGACCAGGGTGAAGGGCTGCTTCAGGGTGACGGTGACGGTCTTATCGTCCTTTGCCTTGACGGCGTCAACGAAGCCGAGGAAGCCTGCGTAGAGGTTACCTTCAGCCATGGTGCGTTCGAAGGACTTAACGACGTCCTCAACGGTGACGTCCTTGCCGTCGGAGAACTTGGCGCCCTCACGCAGGGTCACTTCGTATTCGGTGTCGGAGACCTTGGTGGGGTCGCCTGCCGCCAGTGCTGCGTAAACCTCGCCGGTGGCCATGTTCATTTCGTACAGGCCTTCGACAACGTGCCAGTTGGTGCCCATTGCCAGTGCGGAGGTCGTGTTGGAGGGATGGTAGTTGGTGGTTTCGTAGGCGACACCAGCGGTGATTTCACCAACGGGACCAGCGGCTGCAGCGGGTGCTTCAGCTTCGCCCGAAGCGGGCTTCTCTGCAGCGGGGGTGCCACCACCGCAGGCTGAAAGACCGAGGGCTGCAGCAGCGGTCAGGGCGATCAGGCCCGTGAACTTGCTTCGAGTGGAGCGCATTGCTTCCTCCCCTTTGAGTACCGATCAGTCCAACATCACCCTAGATGTCAGACATCAGACAATTTCTGATAGGTTCACGATACGATAGATCACAGCGTCTGTGCCAGTTCAGCCAAAGACGTGACCGAACTGTTATAAAATCTTGTGTCTGGACATGCAACCACTGGAGGTGCACGTTTAATGGACTCCCTTCGTTCTTCCCTTGATTTGCCTAGCCAGGGCACCCAGAAGGTCTCCGCCCCTTCGCGCGCCGAGGCAACGATGGAGGCGATCGAGCGTTACATTGCCCAACACCGCCTCCAACCGGGCGACCCTCTGCCCACAGAGTCAGAGTTCTGCACCTTCCTCGGGGTTTCACGCTCCTCCGTCAGAGAGGCAATCCGCCAACTCCAAGCCCTTGAAATTGTCTCTGTCCACCAAGGACGCGGCGCTTTCGTCGGCGAAATGACCCTGCGCCCCTTCGTCAAATCTGTCCTCCTGCGCTGCTCGGTCTCCCCTGACTCCATTGAAGCTCTGCGCCAAGTTATTGTTCTGCGTCGCGTCCTAGACCGCGGCATCGCCCAAGATGTCGTTGCTGTCTTTGCCGACACCCGCAACGATGACCTCCACGATCTCGTCAATGCCATGGAGGAAAAAGCCCGCCGCAATGAATCCTTCGTCGAGGAAGATATTGCCTTCCACTCTGGGCTTCTCCGCCCCCTCGACAACCTCCTCATGGGACAACTCGTTGGCGCGATGTGGAGGATCCACATGGAAGCACTCCCCTCCCTTCACCAATCTCCAGGCGACATGCTCGATACGGCGCTCGCCCACCGCGCGATGCTGCTCGCTATCGAAGCCGGGAACGTCAACGCCTACCTCGATGCTGTGAACGCCCACTACCAGCCCTTAGAAGATCTGCTCTCCCAGCAGTGATCTTCTTCCCGCACTGAAAAGGAAAGATCACAAGTCGCAGCGGCACAAAGGCACAGCGGTACAGCGGCACGGCACAAACTCGCACAGTGGGGGCCAGGTTCCTGCAGGAGCCTGGCCCCCACTGTTACATCAGCCCGGTATTACGAGGTAATCACTCCCCCAACGCCCACCACAGCCTTGATCTGGCTAAAGAAAGCAGATGACTGCGCGACGCGAAGTTTCGGATCCAGTTCAACAACCGTCGTGCGGCCAGGCTCCTTCAGATGAAGGCGAACAGGCGATCCACCAGGGAAAGCCTCCAGGCACTCACGAAGTTCTTGAAGCACCGCGTGGGTACAACGCGACAGAGGCATCTCTAACTCCACAGGATCATCTGCGTCCTCACGCAAATCCAGGATCGTCATGGATTGGCCATACAAAGAAAGCTGATCGTCGCGAATATTCACCTTGCCCTCGACCTGCACAATAATGTCAGGCACAAGGAAGGACTGAATCGTCTCGTAGGAGCGCGGGAAGAACAACACCTCCACCGAACCGGACAAATCTTCCACAGTGGCAATCGCCCAGGCATTGCCCTGCTTCGTCACCTTTGTTTGCACGCTCGAAACCAGACCTGCGATCTTCACATTCTGGTCGCTCATTCCTTCAGCGTTGCTCACCACCTGCGCGATCTCATGATCCTGATGGCGAGCCAAGGCCGCATCCACACCGCGCAGGGGGTGGTCAGAGACATAAAGGCCCAGCATTTCGCGCTCTTCAGCAAGCTTTTGGCGTTTGTCGAACTCAGGAATATCAGGAATCTCCACCGCGAAAGTCGGAGTTGATTCTTCCTCCATTCCCAGGCCTCCGAAGAGGTCAAACTGGCCGATCGCCTCGTTACGCTTCAGGTCGGTCACAGCATCCACGGCCTCGTCGCATCGGGCCAGGAGAGCACGGCGCGTGTGCCCCAGAGAATCAAAAGCGCCAGCCTTAATGAGGGACTGGATAGTGCGCTTATTGCACACCACCGCAGGCACCTTATTGAGGAACTCATGGAAGGTAGCAGAAGTACCCTTTTCCTTGCGCGTCTCAACAATGGCATCCACCACGGGCCCACCAACGTTTTGAATCGCTGACAGGCCAAAGCGGATAGCCTCGCCATCAGGGGCAAAGGTACCCATTGAGGCATTGACGTCGGGGGGCAATACCGTAATGCCCATGTGGCGGCACTCTGCCAGGTAGAGGGCGCGGCGGTCCTTATTGTCCTTCGTGGAAGTCAAGAGGGCAGCCATGTATTCAGTGGGATAGTTCGCCTTAAGGTAGGCCGTCCAATAGGACACCAGGCCGTAGGCGGCAGAGTGAGCTTTATTGAAGGCGTAGTTAGAGAAGGGAACGAGAATATCCCACAGGGTCTGAATGGCCTCCATGGAGTAGCCGTTAGCTAACATGCCTTCGGAGAAGGGTTGGAATTCCTTGTCGAGGATTTCCTTCTTCTTCTTACCCATTGCACGGCGCAGCATATCTGCACCGCCCAGCGAATAACCCGCAAGTTTCTGGGCGATCTGCATGACCTGCTCTTGATAGACGATCAGACCGAAGGTGGTTCCCAGAATGTCTTTGAGAGGTTCAGCCAACTCCGGGTGAATCGGCGTAATCTCCTGGCGGCCGTTCTTACGCAGGGCGTAGTTCGTGTGAGAGTTTGCGCCCATGGGGCCAGGTCGATACAGAGCGCCCACAGCGGAGATATCTTCAAAGTTGTCGGGGCGCATGAGCTTGAGCAATTCTCGCATGCCACCACCATCAAGCTGGAAGACGCCCAGCGTTTCACCCCGAGAGAGCAGTTCGTAGGTTGCCGGATCATCCAAGGTCATGTGGTCAATATCGGGCACTTCCTTGCCATTGAGTGCGATATTTTCCAACGCATCTGAAATGACCGTGAGGTTACGCAGGCCAAGGAAGTCCATCTTCAGCAGGCCCAGGCTCTCACAGGTTGGGTAGTCGAACTGGGTGATGATTGCCCCGTCTTGAGGGCGTTTCATCACGGGAATAATGTCGGTTAGCGTATGCGAGGACATGATGACCGCACAGGCATGCACGCCCCACTGTCGCGTGAGGCCTTCCAAACCTTTCGCGTAGTCGACGACTTCGTGAATATCGGGGTTTTCCTCGTAGTATTTGCGGAACTCAGTGGCTTCAGCGTAGCGCTTGTCGTCAGGGTCAAAGATGCCCTTCACTGAAATATCTTTGCCCATGACTGATGGCGGCAAGGCCTTTGTCAACTGGTCGGAGGTCTTGAAGTCACGCCCCAGAATACGAGCAGAGTCCTTCAGGGCTTGCTTGGTCTTAATCGTGCCGAAGGTGACAACCTGGCTGATGCGTTCCTCGCCGTACTTGCGTTTGACGTATTCGATGACTTCATCACGACGACGCTCGTCGAAGTCAACATCGAAATCAGGCATCGACACGCGCTCAGGGTTGAGGAAGCGTTCGAAGATCAGGCCGTGCTCAAGGGGGTTGAGTTCGGTAATGCTCATGGCATAAGCCACCATCGAGCCTGCACCGGAGCCTCGACCGGGGCCGACGCGGATGCCCTGATCCTTCGCCCAACGAATGTAGTCAGAGACGGTCAGGAAGTAGCCGGGGAAGCCCATGGAGACGATGACGTCTTCTTCGTATTCGGCTTGCTTACGTACATGGTCGGGAATGCCATTGGGGAAACGCTCTTGAAGGCCGCGTTCAACCTCTTTAATGAACCACGAGGTTTCATCTTCACCGTCTGGCACGTCAAAGCGCGGCATGTAGTTCGCGCCGTCAGAGGTCGTGTGGAAGACGACGTCGCAGCGCTCGGCAATATCGAGGGTGGCGTCGCATGCCTGCGGGAGTTCCTTCCAGATGTCGCGCATTTCTTCGCTGGGACGAATGTAGTAGCCATCCCCGTCGAATTTGAAGCGATCAGGGTCAGCTAGGCGCGAGCCGGAGTTAATGCACAGCAGGGCATCTTGGATAACGCGGTCTTCGTGTTTGACGTAGTGGGAGTCGTTCGTGGCAACCAGCGGCGCATTCATAAGTTTGGCAAGCTCAAGGAGCTGTTTTTGGGTGCGCCGCTCGAATTCAATGCCGTGATCCATGATCTCGACGTAGAAGTTTTCCGGTCCAAAAATGTCGCGCAGTTCGGCGGCTTCGCGTACGGCCTCGTCCCATTGGCCGAGACGCATGCGTGTCTGCACAGCGCCCGAGGGGCAACCGGTAAAGACAATGAGGCCTTCGTGGTATTCCTCAAGGAGTTGGCGGTCGATGCGTGGCCACTTGCCGAATTGGCCTTCGGTGGAGGCGCGCGAGCCCATGCGGAAGAGGTTGTGCATGCCGGTGGTGTTGTAGGCCAGCAATGTGAGGTGGTTGTAGGAGCCGCCCGCCGACACGTCATCGGAACGCTGCCATGGCTCGCCCCACGTCACCTTATGGCGGTCAAAACGTGAGGTGCCCGGAGTGACGTAGGCTTCCAAACCGATAATGGGTTTGATGCCCTCAGCCTTGCAGGACTTGTAAAACTCGTAGGCACCAAATAGGTAGCCATGATCGGTGATTCCCAGGGCGGGCTGTCCCAATCGCGCCGCTTCTGCCGCCATTGCCGCCGTCTTGGCGGCCCCATCGAGCATGGAGTACTCAGAGTGGTTATGCAGGTGCACGAAGGAACTATTTGAGGCCATGATCTGATCCTAGTCCGATCGCTCCCCTAGTGACCCACCGTCAATATTGATGTCCATCTCGCAGTGTTCGATACCGGCGTCCCAGAAGGTCTGTTCAGAGGTGACCCGATAGCCTAAACGCTCGTAAAATCCACGCGCCTGAAGCTGAGCGTCAAGGACGATCCGCGCGTGAAGCCCGGCGGGAGTGAGCATCCGCACATAGTCATGGACGGCCTCAACTAACGCCGCGCCCACGGACTGCCCTCGCGCCCTCGCCAACACGGCTAAACGACCAAGGTGGTAGTGGTGCGCTCCGTCAGGGATGATGCGAACGGTCCCGACAACCAGGTCGGATTGGCATACGCAGGCAGCTTGCGGGAATGTGTCGGTTGAGCCTTCGTCGATCGCCACAAGATGAGTGACATCGCTGCGATAGTCGCGGGCGTCAATTTCAAGGACCATCGGCACGTTTTGTTCATCGACGAAGACCTCCCAGCGGACATTGACCATGCCTCGACGCAGCTCGTCAGTGGTGGCAGCTTCAATCCGAATCCGCGAGTTTTCCTGGCCTTCATGGTGTGTGCGAGTAGGACACATATTCAGCCTCGCAAAATGTCGAGGGCGGCCTGCAGGTCAGCCGGGTAGGGGGAACGAACAAGGGTGGGTATGCCTGTAATCGGGTGAGCGAAACCCAATTCGACGGCGTGGAGCCATTGGCGTTCCAACCCTAATGCTGCGGCCTGTACCGGGTCGGCGCCGTAGAAAGTGTCCCCTACGCAGGGATGTTTAATGGCTGACATGTGCACGCGAATCTGATGAGTGCGACCCGTTTCAAGATGAATTTCAAGCAGTGCCGCGCCGGGCATGAGTTCCAGGGTGTCATAGTGGGTGATGGCGTGTTTGCCGCCTTCAATGACGGCCATACGCCAGTCCCTGCTGGGGTGGCGACCGATCGGAGCATCAATGGTGCCTGAGTCAGGGTCAGGGTGTCCGGCAACGACGGTGTGGTAGATCTTGCGCACGGTGCGCTCTTTAAAGGCGCGTTTCATGACGGAGTAGGCGCGGTCCGATTTAGCGACCATCATTGCCCCAGAGGTGCCCACGTCCAGGCGATGCACGATACCTTGACGTTCTGGCGGGCCGTGGGTGGTAATGCGGTAGCCTGCCGCTTCAAGATTGCCCAAAACCGTGGGGCCGGTCCATCCAGGTCCAGTATGCGCGGCCACGCCGACGGGCTTGTCCACAACAACAATGTCATCATCGTCGTAGAGGATGTCCATGCCGGTGACAGGTGTGGGGGTTGACGGCGGGTCAGGGATGGTGACTTCGATGATGTCGGTAGCGCTTAGACGGTCAGATTTTGATGCTGGCATGCCATTAACAAGGACGTTGCCTTCAGCGGCGAGTTCTGCACATCGAGTCCGCGAAAAGCCCAGGAGCCGCGATAGTGCGGCATCTACGCGGTCGCCAACAAGAGCATCGGGGACGGGCAGAAAACGAGTGTCAGGCACGGCTGTTCCCCTCGTGTGAAGCGGGAGTTTCTCCTCTGTTCAAAGTGCTTCCGCGTGATGCAATGAGGACAAGACCCGCTGCGGCAAGAACGATCCAAATATCTGCGACATTCCCCACGAACCATCCGTTGTAGTCGATGAAGTCAACGACGTGGCCGCGGCCGACGCCGGGAGGTTGGGTGAGGCGGTCGTAGAGGTTCCCGAGGGCTCCGCCCAGGAGTAGACCAAGGATCGCGGAGTTCAGGCGTGATCGCGCTCGCCAGATGGCGATGATGATGACCAGTGAGATGATGGCGGCAAGGCCGGTGAGGACCAGGGTGAAGTTGTCTCCAAGCGAGAAGGCTGCACCCGGGTTGAAAACCAGTCGGAGGGAAAGCCAGCGTCCAATGATGGGCAGGCGTTGCCCGTCAGAAAGGACGTCCAGTGCCCACCATTTACTCGCCAGGTCCGTTGCGAGGGCTACGGCTGCGCTGATGGCGCCAACGGTGAGAATCGCGGGACGAGGCGTGGGGGCTGGTGTGGTCACGACGAGAACTCCTGTCGGTGCAGCGTAGGATCCGCACTGGTGAGTGCCGCTTATTGCGGCGTTGTTGGTGAGCTGGCAGCTCTTAACCGCACTAACGGCGGTGGCACCTGATGCGCCGCCGCCGTTAGTGTCGGGATTGGGAAGAAATCAGGCCTGTTCGCCGATAACTTCGCTGAGTAGGCTTTCGAGGTGTCCGCGCAACTGGGTGCGGTAGTCGGACTCGAAATTGCGCAGCTCGTTGATCTTGGCTTCCAGGAGGGAGCGATCCTGTTCGAGCTTGGTGAGGATTGTTTCGTGCTGACGCTGCGCATCTGCAACGATTTCGTCGCCCTTGGCGCGAGCCTCGGCAATGATCTGTTCGGATTCCTTGCGGCCATCGCGCACGTATTCGTCGTGGACGCGCTGGGCCAGGGCGAGCATGGAGGATGCGGAGGACGCGTCATCGGCAGGAACAGAAGCAGGCTCCTGGAATGCTGCGGGGGCAGCCTCTTCAACGGGAGCAGGCGCGGGAACCTCGGTGACTGCGGGGGCAGCCGAGAGTTCAGCGATACGACGCTCAGCAGCTTCGAGCTGTTCCTTCAGTTCGGCGTTCTCGACGTTCAGGGTGTAGATCGTCTTGACAACCTGATCGAGGAACTCGTCAACCTCAACCTGGTCATAGCCTTCGCGGAACTTCACATACTGGAACTTCTTACTCAGAACGTCCTCAGTCGTCAGAAGAGTCATTTGCTCACCTTTCGGTTGTGGTTAGGTTGAGGCCGCGGAGCTTCCTATGCGGGCCTTCCAGCTCCATCACCGAAGCGGAGAACTGGATTACAACACTTGCATCATATCCGAGACTTGCGTTCACTGTAACTCTATTTTGTCACGACAGCACCAGGTGTCCCTAGTGATGAGGGTCAAATCTCAGCATTCCTTTTGCCTGATCACAGACCAAGCGACAAGATCATGATGGCAATTCTGCGGGCAAGGATAAGCCCAATAAAAAGAACCATAAAGCCTACGTCAAGAGATAGTCCGTTTCCTAGACGTAGAGCGGGAATCTTTTTACGCAGAAAAAGTAGAGGCGGATCGGTCAAAGCGTAGATGACATTAGCCGCAACCAACACAACCCCTTGCGGGCGCCACTGAGGAGCGAAAAACTGCGCCCAGTCAAGAATCATGCGCACGATCATGACCGTGAGGTAAAGGCTAATGAGCCAATAGAGCACACTGCCCAGAAGATATGCGATCACGTCAGTCCTGATCGAAAGTACGAGAACGGCGCAGGTTAGCAGCATCACTCGTCACCTCAATGCTCTGAGGCGACAGGAGGAACACGCGGTTCGTGACACGTTCAGCAAAACCATGCAGCGCGAAAGTCAACCCCGCAATGAAGTCAATGATTCGACGAGCCTCATCCTCAGGCATATCTGAAAGGTTAACGATCACTGGCAGTCCATCACGGAAGGCTTCACCAATACTCAGAGCATCGTTGTACGAGGTCGGGTGGACGGTGACAATACGGCTCAGATCAGCACGTCGCACCGGAGCGGCCTCGCGGTGGATCGGCGCCAACGGTTCGACAGGCTCCTCGGGCGTCGGAAAGTCCACCAGATCTGCTTCATATTCGTCGATAAAAAACTCAGTGTCGTAATCCTCGGGGGTGTACCATCCAAGGAATTCACGAGCTTTAGCACCAAAACCAGCCATTACATTCTCCTCAAGCCAAAAGACCTCTGTGTCCACACGGTAATGCTCTTTTCCTATCCGCCAGGTAAGACACTCCGCAAAGCGCGAAGTCCTCTGCGTGCCTCAAGCGTTTTCCCAGGTCGGCACAACAAGGGAAACATAACGTCCACTGCGCGGATCCCTGCGATGGGAATGCCATTGCTGATCTTCTAGCGTGCAGCGGGCATCAATGGTCACGTGCTCGCACCCGGCGGCATGGAGCTGCGCAGCGGCAGCTTTCGGAAGATCAAGAGAGGGCGTCCCCCAGCGTGTGGCCCCCGCAATCTTGGGCATCAACTGGGCAAGCTCACGTTGCATCTCAACGGGAACTTCGTAGCATTGCCCGCAGATAGCAGGAGCGATATAGACGCTGATCTCGCGTGCTGAAAGTCCAAGTGAAGCAAAGATTTCGAGCGTGTGCAGGATAATGCCTGTAGTGAACCCAATGCGTCCTGCGTGGATGCCCGCAACTACCCGCCCTTTGTCAGCAGAAAAAATAATCGGCATGCAATCTGCCGTCATCACAGCCACGGCTGGCGCCTGAGGCCAAGAGCGTGCGTCAACAACCACCCCGTCACAGGGAAGCTGAGGCCAAAGATGAGGATCGCGCTCACTCAGGAAAGAATCCGTCTGGCCAAGGGTCACCTGTACCCTACTTCGCACTGCTGGCGTATTCCCTCCGTCATGACGCACGAGGGCGACATCAGCAGAGTGGGTTTGATCCATCCATACAATTGGTCGTCCAATATGCTTCGCAAGTGCGTGGCGACGCTCAAGGACAAGGGTGGCGTCGTCTCCCACATGCAGGCCATAGTTGTCGCGTAAAGGGGAAATGCCCCGCTCCACCTGGGTGAGATAGAGCGAGGCATCCCCGACAGACAGTTGTTCGATCATCGGAGGAAGTCAGGCAGATCGAGGTCAGGCGTGTGATCGTCCTCGTCGAAGATGCGCGGCACTTCAAGCGACCCGTCCTCAAAAGCGTTCGGGTCTGCTTGCTGGCGCACGGGTTGCGCCGCTGCAGGGAAGGTCTGTCGGGAAGGCACGTTCACCTCGGCGCGATGCTGAGCAACGGGGGTGGCCGGAGCTTCGGCAACCGGCAGGGTTCCCAGGCTTCGCACCGGAGCGGGGGTCGGGCTGGCAGGCTGGGCTGAAGCGGCAACCTGAGCCGGGTTTGCAGACTGGGCAGTGGCAGCCGGGTAGGGAGGTGCGGGCGGCACCACCGGAGCAGACTGAACGGGTGCCGGAGCAGGAACAGATGGCACTGCAGGAGGAGCGGGCCGCATTGATGCAGCAGCGTTCGCCTGCGCGGTCTGATCGAGCGGAGCGTCAAAACCAGCAGCAATGACAGTTACTCGGATTTCATCACCAAGAGCATCGTCAATGACGTTACCGAAAATGATGTTTGCTTCGGGGTGGACAGCCTCGCGCACAAGCAAGGAGGATTGGTAGATCTCCTGCAGGCCCAGGTCAGAACCACCCTGGAAGAACATGAGAACACCATGAGCACCATCAATGGAGGCCTCCAGCAGCGGGGAGGAAATAGCCATTTCGACGGCGCGAACGGCGCGGTCTTCACCCGATGCCGCGCCAATGCCCATGATCGCAGAGCCAGCGTCCTTCATCACTGACTTCACATCATTGAAGTCCACATTGATCAGACCTGGCGTGGTGATCAATTCGGTGATGCCTTGGACACCCGAAAGGAGCACCTGGTCTGCGGCCTTGAAGGCGTCAAGGACAGAGATGTTCTTGTCGGAGATATCAAGCAGACGATCGTTGGGAATGACGATAAGAGTGTCGACCTCCGCACGCAGTGCTTCAACGCCCTGGTCGGCCTGAACGGCGCGGCGGTTACCCTCGAAAGAGAAGGGGCGGGTGACGACGCCAACGGTTAGCGCACCAGCATGGCGAGCCAGACGAGCGACGACGGGTGCCGCCCCTGTGCCTGTGCCACCGCCTTCACCTGCGGTAACAAAGACCATGTCAGCGCCTTCGAGGGCGTCGGCAATCTCGTCAGCGTGGTCTTCGGCAGCCTGACGGCCCACGGAAGGATCAGCCCCCGCACCGAGGCCGTGCGTGAGGTCGCGGCCGATGTCGAGCTTAGTTTCAGCCTCGGAAAGAATGAGTGCCTGCGCGTCTGTGTTGACGGCTACGAACTCGACTCCTTTGAGGTTGATCTCGATCATGCGGTTCACGGCGTTCACACCGCCGCCACCGACACCGACAACCTTGATAACTGCATGTCCCTGATACTGGGCCATCGCGCCTCCCTCATTACCTCAACCCTCAACCTCAAGTTGAAGGTTGACGTTTGCTTGTCTGTCTGCCGCGGCAAAGGTATGCGCCGACACGGGATACAGCAAGGACATTGCTGCGCGTGTCGCAGCCCCTCAGAGTTTCCCCAGCTAAACAGGTGTCACTGTCAATACTTCACACGAAGCACTCCGCCTAAAGTAGGCGGGATTAGCCAGCGGTCACCGGCGAAGTCGGAGAGGACACGTCATACATCTTCGCCTCGCGTTGCGTGACGAGAACCTGAAGAACCCTGGCCTTCAACTCATGGTCAGTCAGTGTTCCCCACCTCACCTGACGCCCTCCCTGTAAGGCAATCGTTAACTGATGATTGGCCACAGTCAGGGACTCCACACGACTGCGCATATCCTCAGTAAGTGCATTCCACGCGGCACTGACGCCACGCGCATTCTGCTCACGCGACGGCACACCATCAGGGAAAAGCACGAGTGGAAGTTCTGCTGGGCGCTGCTCGACCCTGGAGAGTTCAACACCATCCTCATCGAGCGTCAACAAAGCTCCCTCCACCTGAGTAACCAACACTGGCGTGCGCAAGGTGTAGGTCACCTCAACGCCATTTGGCCAGTGCTTCACAACGGTGGCTTCTTTCACCTGGGGAATCCCCTCGATGCTTTCTTCCACGGCTGCAGAACTCAAGCGAGTAAGAGGCGTCCCGATATAGGGAGCGACCCGAGCGTGCACTTCCTCGGCCGGCACGCTCGGTTCTGAGGTCACGACCTGAATCTTCTCACCACTCAAAGCAAAGAGAGCGGAGAAAAAGACAGCCCACACGCCGGCAAGAACGCAAAGAACAGCGCCTACGGCACTCGCAATATGGACTGAGGTCAGGCGCTTGCGCGCGCGTAGCCGCTCCTCAATACGTTCAACGCTGGCTTCCTGAGGGGATTCCTCCCTGGGGCCAAGAATTTCTGCAGCGTCGTCTGCACCCAACGGGGTTCGCATTCGACGAATTGCTTGGCCCTGCTCCTTTGTGCGGCTACGAGGCTGTTCCAGCGGCTCGGTGAGTACCGTTGGGGTGGCATCCTGCGCCTGAGGAGTAGTTGGCGTGCGCGGCGTCTGCTCTGAGTCTCTCATCTGCGAGGCAGGGAGCTTTTGTGAGAGTGCTGCGGCGCTGGTTGACGTACCGCGAGCTTTTCGTTCACGCGCCTGCCGTGCGAGCTGCGCTCCTTGACCGGCATAGCGCTCACGACGATGGCGTTCACGTGCGCCTGTCGCAGGTGGTGGGGGCGCCGGAGACCTAGACTCCGCTGTGTTTCTCTCTCCCTGTTTGTTTCCTACTCCGTGCTGGCGGCCAGAGTCAGCGGTACCAGAGTGATCCCGCTGCTCACTTGTTGAGGATCGAGGGCCCACAGGTGCCTGTCCCGATGGCATTTCAGGGCGTCGCTGGCGACGCGGGCGAGGCGGATTTTTCACGAGGCATCGGCGCTTTCGTCTGTCGCAGAGGCTTCAGCGGCATTCCCACAGCCCCATGCCTCCACAAGGATTGGGGCAACCTGTGTGATAGAGCCTGCGCCCATCGTCATCACAATGCCTCCTTCAGGGGTGTTCTCGGCGGCATAGCGGGCAGCATCACACATGTCAGGGATGAAGTGTGCTCCAGGCAAATGACGGGTAATCACCCTCGAATCCACGCCCTCAACGGGATCTTCACGAGCGGCATAAATATCGCAAACAATGACGGTGTCTGCCGCACTTAACGCCTGCGCGAAGCGCTCAGCAAAAGAGAGAGTGCGCGAGAACAAATGGGGTTGGAACACAACCGTGACATGTCCATCCCCAGCGACGGTGCGCGCCTGGGCAAGCGCGGCAGCAACCTCGGTTGGATGATGAGCGTAGTCGTCAATGACGCGCCTGCCAGCGCACTGGCCGCGCAGTTCAAACCGGCGCGCAGTGCCTCGGAAGGCAGTGAGTCCTTCCGCCATTGCGACGGGATTCATTCCCAGCCAAACGCCTGTTGTCCATGCCCCAGCCGCATTGAGGATGTTATGTTCGCCTGGCACCGCAAGACGAAGCTCATGAGAGAGGCGCTCTCCGTCTCGCACCCAACTCAACAGGGCACTCGCGCTATCAGCGCTGTTCGAGAGCACCTCAATCGTCACCTCAGGCGCGCTCAGACTGAGTTCAGGACGACCATAACGGATGACCTCATAGCCGTTTTGACGAGCGTAGTCAGCCAAACGCATAGCCCCTGCATCCTCAGTGCAGGTAACAAGAACGCCCCCGGGGATAAGGCGTGCCAGAAAATCCCTAAAGACCTGCTCGAAAGCCTCTGTTGACCCGTAGCGATCCAGGTGGTCAGGCTCAATATTGGTGACCAACTCGACGCTTGGAGCATAGTTCAAAAAAGAGCCATCTGACTCATCAGCTTCGGCCACGAAAATATCGCCTGAGCCCACTACCGCACCCGAGCCAATCCCCGGCAGAACAGAACCAACAGCAGCAGACGGATCAGCCCCCACATGGCGCAATGCCACGGTAAGCATGCCTGAAGTGGTGGTCTTTCCATGCGCCCCCGCTACCGCGACGAAACGCATACCCTCCGATGCCAAAGCCAAGGCTTCAGAACGGTGGATCACCTCCTGCCCGCGCTCGACCGCCAATGCATATTCAGGATTATTCGGGCGAATAGCAGAGGAAACCACCACAGTTGCCCCAGAAGCAAGATGTTCGGGCGCGTGACCGACAAAAGCCGCCACTCCCAATGAACGCAAATGTTCAAGAGCGGGTGAATCTGCCTGGTCAGAGCCGCTGACCTGGGCCCCCCGAGCCGCAAGCAGCTCAGCAACTACTGACATTCCAGCGCCACCCATGCCAATAAGATGAAAATGACGCCCGGAAAGATCCCGCACCTGCCCGATATCGCTCATTCCTGCACCTCTTCGATAATCGCTTCGGCAAGCCGCTGCGCAGCATCCACAATGCCTAAACCGGCAGTTGCCTCACGCATCTGTCGATACTCCCCACTGGTAATGAGAGGGAAGATCGTTGTGCGCACATATGCGCCATCAAGTTGAGCGTCAGCAACCATCAGCGCACCACCAGCCGCCACATGATCCGCGGCGTTAAGGCGCTGCTCACCATTGCCGATGGGGAGGGGCACATACACGGCAGGAATACCCAGAGCCGTCAGCTCAGCAACTGTGCCCGCACCTGAACGGCAGACCACAAGATCAGCAACAGCCAGCGCGTCCTCCATTGTGGTCAGGTAGTCCAACACCACCCAACGATCCTCAACGCCGGTTCCCTTCAATGCCTCACGTACAGCGGCGTCTTTGCCTTTACCTGTCAAATGCAGCACCTGGACGTCATCAGGAAGAGAAGGAGCCTCCCCCACCATGACTTCGTTGACATGCTGGGCACCCAGGGAACCTCCCGTAATGACGATGGTCGCCAGATCTGGACGAAGTCCCAGCCGCTCAGCGGCCGCAACCCGAGCAGCGTCGGCGCCTTCGGGAGTTAGGCGCTTCTGAGCTAAATCGGCCATCACAGGACGCAAAGGTAAACCGGTGACAATCGTTGTGCCATTCTTTGCTGATAGTGGAGTCGAAGCGAAGGTTAAAGCAACCACCTTGGCGTTGGCTGCGCCCACCTTATTCGCCAGGCCCGGGCGAGCATTCTGTTCATGAACAACAATCGGCACGCCAAGTTTCTTCGCTGCCCGGTAGGCAGGCGTAGACACATAACCGCCAAAGCCAACGACAACATCGGCGCCACGAATCTCCTGCTCAGCCTTGCGGGTGGCCTCGTGGAAACGGGCGGGGAAGGTCAGGAGCGCCGTATTCGGGCGACGAGGGAAGGGCACACGAGGAATGACCGAGAAGGGCAGCCCCGCGTCCGGGACTAACGTGGCTTCCAAGCCCTCTGCAGTTCCAAGTACGGACACCTCACATCCGCGTTCACGCAGAACATGCGCTGTCGCCAGCAAAGGGTTAACGTGACCAGCGGTTCCTCCGCCTGCCATGACAATCCGAGGGGTCATTCCGCGGCCTCCTTGTGCATGCGTCTCAACACTTCACTTCTGTCTGAGACAGTACAACACTTCTCACTCGCCTTGGCCGTAATCACGACCAACGCTAAGGCTTTCAGACGAATTTCACGGCGGTGGCCGAGCGACGCGGACGCGCGACCCGAGGATCACGGCCCGCCGAGGCCTCGTCCGGTCGGCCAACTTGCCGCATCCCCGCATCATTTCGCGCAATCGACAAAACCACTCCCAGAGCAATACTCGTGAAAAGCAGCGAGGAGCCGCCTGAAGAAACGAAGGGAAGTGGGACGCCAATAACCGGGCCAATATTGCTCACAGAGGTGATATTGATAAGGGCTTGCACACCGATCCATGTCGCCACCCCACCCACAACAACGCGGTCAAAAAGCTGCGGGGTGTGGGCACATAAACGCAACAATCCCCACAGGAGCAAACCAATACACAAGAGAACGACGGTGGAACCGAAGAAACCAAACTCTTCACCAATGATGGCCAAGATGAAGTCCGTATCAGCCTCTTGCAGGTAGTTCCATTTCTCGCGCGAGGCTCCCGGTCCGACGCCAAAAAGTCCCCCCGTTCCAAACGCCCACATCGCGTGGTCAATCTGTGTTGGCGCCGACAGGCTGCGCTCAGGTTTAGCCCAGGGGAGGATCTCCATGACGCGCTTGATGCGGGTCGGGTTGCTCAGCACGAGCAGGACGCTGACGGGAATAAGAGCCGCGAACAACACGGCGAACCATTTCTTGGGAAGGTCAGCAACCCACAGTGCACCCACACAGGCAAGGGCCATCACCATAGCGGTTCCCAAATCTCGACCAAGCATGACGGCCAGCAGTGCCAAGCCAATGGGGACACCGGCCAGCACCATGATCTGGGCAGGATCCTTCAAGCGCGTACCGGGCCTGCTCAGGACCCACGCAAGAAAAAGAATGATCCCAAGTTTAAGGATTTCGGAAGGCTGCAAAAGAAAGGGAAGGCCCGGGATGCGGATCCAGTTCGTGTTACCACCCTCGGACGCGCCCAGAGGTGAAAGCACAAGGGTCTGGGCAACGAGGGAGCCCAGGAAAGCAACCCACGCGAGGGTTCTCCACCAATGCGGTCGAAAAAGCTGAACGATCCCCATTGCCACCAGAGCAGCAAGAACCAGCATGACAGGCTTAAGAAAAGCCTTGTAGGGATCCTTTTCGGCAGCAATATTCATGACCGCCTGCGAGGAGAAGGCCATCATCAAACCGATAGCAATCAGGAGCAGTGCAGGCACGACAATGAGGTAGAAGGTAGTGACCGCCGAGTATTCCCTTTGGGTGTGTCCTGGGCGTTCAAACTCAATACGAGGCAGACGCAGCCGCGCCATCAAAGACTGGATCCTTGCTCCCATTAGGAGTCCTGTCCCCCACCTGGCTCACCGTCAGGTAAATCATGCTGGGTGGTCTGCGTCTCCTGCCACTGTTCAGCAAGCCGGCGGACAGCATCAACGAAAGCCTCACCGCGCTCACTGTAGCTCGCAAACTGATCCCACGAGGCGGCAGCGGGAGCAAGCACCACGGTATCGCCGGGGCGGGAGAGGGCAACGGCCTCGTTCACGACTGAAAACATCCAGTCCTCGTGTCCGTCGACCTCAACGACAGGGATGTGGGGAGCCTGGGAGGTCAGAGCATCACGGAGGACACTGCGGTCCTCACCAATGAGGACAACCCCACGCAGGCGGTCGGCCACTTGTGCGACACATTCATTGAGGTCTTGCCCTTTAGTGTCGCCACCGGCAATCCAGATTGCGGTCCCCTTGGGAATACCAACAAGCGAGGCCACCGCCGCATGAGCGTTAGTCGCCTTCGAATCATTAATCCACGCCATGTCTGCCGCATAGGCGACAAGCGCACGCCTGTGTCCTGCCGGCTGATAGTTTCGCAGCCCCTGAGCGACGGCTTCTGCTTCAACGCCATGAGCCCGGGCAAGGGCGGCCGCAGCTAAGGCATCCGCGACAACAGCCGGTGTCAGTTGTGGGCCAAATCCGACGGTGAGGTCAGTAAGATCAGCGAGGAAAGCCGCTTCCTTCTGACGATTCGGGACAAACGCCCGATCCACGAGGGCGCCCTCCACCAGACCGATTTGCGACACCGCAGGGGTTCCCAGGGTGATGCCGATTGCACGCGCACCCTCGATAACGTCTGCGTTGGCAACCATGCGTTCTACTGCGCGATCCTCACTGGGATACACGCATGCGATCTGGGTATTTTCATAAATCCGAGCTTTTGCCGCCGCGTAGGCAGACACGCTCCCGTGCCAATCCACATGATCGGCGTCAACATTGAGGCACACCGACGCCTCAGGGCTCAGTGTCGAGGTCGTGTAGAGCTGGAAGGAGGACAGCTCAACGGCAAAGACCGTGGCGTCAGAATTAACGGCTTCAACGATCGGGGTTCCAATATTCCCGACCTCAAGGACATTCTCGCCAGCCGCACGCAAAATCGACCCTAACATTCCAACGGTTGTGGTCTTTCCATTCGTGCCCGTGACGCACAGCCACGGGCGCCCGGCGTGTTCGCCCGCCTCTTGCAGGCGCCAAGCCAGCTCAACCTCACCGATAAGAGGAATGGAGGCGGCGCTTGCAGCCTCGAAAATTGGCGTGTGCTGGGGGATCCCTGGAGAGACAACAATGAGGCCAGGCTCGGCGGCCATCACCGAGTCTGCAAGGAGTTGCAGATCTGGTTCAACGGTGAGCTCTACACCGTCGACGATCACGTCGGAGGATTTTTGATCCCAAGCGGCGACGCGCAGACCTCGTGCACTCAGGACTCGTGCGCATGCCTGCCCTGACCTTCCCCATCCGATAATGGCGATGACAGACTCAGTTCCCGCACCACCAGGAAGGCCAGTGATTTGACGCTCTGGCGGTAGCTCAGAGAGCACATCCGGGGTTTTCTCGCTCACAGCTTCGACACCCATTCAGCGTAAAAAACGCCCACGCCAACAGCGGCGAAAAGGGCGGCAACCAGCCAGAAGCGGACAACAATCGTCACTTCCTTCCAGCCTAAAAGTTCAAAGTGATGGTGCAGCGGCGCCATTCGGAACACGCGCTTACCCGTTGCTTTGAACACGCCAATCTGGATGACATCCGAAATGGTGACCGCAACGAAAAGACCACCAATAATGACGGCAAGGAACTGGGTATTTGTCAGGATGGATAGCCCTGCCAGCGCGCCGCCCAACGCCAACGCGCCGGTGTCGCCCATGAAGATCTGCGCCGGGGAGGCATTCCACCACAGGAAGCCCGCAAGAGCACCCACTAATGCCGCGCAGAATACAGCTAGGGCCAGCGGGTCGCGCGTGTCATAGCAGGCTGACACATTGAGCGTTCCTCCACATGCCTGGATGCGCTGGAAGTATGAAATGACCATGTAGGCGCCGAAAGCAAAGATGGACGATCCTGTTGCGAGGCCATCAAGGCCATCGGTGAGATTCACGGCATTGGACCATGCGGCGATCAGGAAGTTCACCCACAACAGGAAGAGGACAACACCGACTCCGACCCCTAAATACATCAGGTCAAGGCTGCTTGGTCGAGCAAAGGAAATCGTTGTCGATGCGGCACCCGGCCCGTGATCTCCGGGATTATAGAGCGCTCCAATAGCAAAAAGTGAGGCAACAGCAAGCTGTCCAATGACCTTCGCACCAGCGTGCAATCCGAGTGATCGCTGCTTGCGGATCTTAATGCTGTCATCGAGCAGACCAATGACGCCCAGCCCAACGAAGAGAAAGACCAGCAGGAAGGAGGACCAATCAACACCGCCGTTGATGAGCGATCCGACAAACCAGGCAACGACCGTGGCGAAGATGAAGACAACGCCACCCATCGTCGGAGTGCCTCGCTTTGTGAGGTGCCCGGTTGGTCCATCTTGGCGGATGAATTGCCCAAACTCATTACGAATGAGGAATCGAATGAAGACCGGGGTGAGGGTAATCGACAGTCCGATGCCCAAAATGAAGGCAACAATCAACCCAATCACAGGGCCACTCCCCTTTCTTTCAGGGCATCAGCAACACGCCAGGCTCCTGATCCGAAGGAACCCTTCACCACAATAACTGCATCTTCGGCTAAGGCCTCTACCACAGCATCGCAGGCTTCCTCAGGAGAGGACACATGTACTACCCGCGTGTCTGAATCATGGCCCTCGCAATAGTGGACAGCCTCCTGTCCAAGAGCAACGATGAGCGACGTTCCAACTTCTCGGGCCATGCGCCCAACCTCACGGTGGGTGGCCTCGCTGGCTTCGCCCAGTTCAAGCATTTCACCCAGCACGGCAATGGTGAGCCGGTCTGACCCCAGTCGTCCCAGTGATGACAGTGCGGCACGCATGGAATCAACATTGGCGTTGTATGAGTCATCAATGAGGACGATTCTGTGCCCGTTGAGGGTCATGTCCTGAACGTCCATGCGGTGGGGGGACAAAGGGCGAGCCGTATTCAGCGCTGCGGCAACCTCGTCAACGCTCAGTCCCAGCTCGCAACACGCAGCCGCCGCTGCCACAGCATTGTGAGCATGATGCGGTCCCACCAGCTTAAGGGCCACCGAGGCGCGACGCTGCCCAGCATAAAGATCGAAGGATGCGCGATCGTGTTCATCAATCGTGATGTTCTCAGCACGGTAATGAGCATCGGGGGCAGTGTGGGTGCTAAAGAAGCGAACTGCAGCCGGGGCAAGGTCAGCCATTGCCCGCACATGGGGATCATCGGCGTTGAGAATCGCCGTGCCCTGCGGACGCAACCCCTCGACGAGTTCGGCCTTTGCCTGAGCGATCCCTTCAACTGAGCCGAAGCCACCAAGGTGGGCGTGACCAACCATCAATTCAATTGCGAGGTCGGGGGCGGCAATATCCGTCAGGTAACGCAGATGCCCTGGGCCTGAAGCCCCCATTTCAAGGACAAGGTAGCGGGTGGCATCGGCAGCCTTCAGCACAGTTAACGGCAGGCCCACTTCGTTATTGAAAGACAGCTTCGGTGCGACCGTTGGTGCCTTCGAACCCAGAATCTGGGCGAGGAGGTCCTTCGTCGTCGTCTTACCGGCAGAGCCCGTCACGGCAACAACCTCGATGCTGCCCGTTGCTCGAAGATCCTCCAGATGAGCGTGGGCAAGACGGCCCAACGCCATCGTCGACTCTTCGACAACAATCTGCGGCACGGCGCAGCCATCCTGTGGGGCCTCAACCAGCACCGCCACCGCGCCGTTGGCGATCGCAGCATCAATGTAGTCATGGCCATCAGAGTTCTCGCCACGGCGAGCAACATACAACGCTCCGGGGGAAGCCTCGCGCGAATCTGTGACCACCGCGTTCACCTCGACAGCGGCGCTGCCAATGAGGTGTCCGTCGACAGCAGTGGCAATCCAATCCACCGATCTACGCATCGTATGTCCTTCCTGGAGCGAAGCCATGACCAAGCAGGCGCATGACTACCTCGGGTAGCTGTCGTACAGAGTCGGCGGCGTGGCCGAGGCGGGAATCGAAAGATTCCTGACCGCCTGGGTGACGACCTCACTAAAGAGCGGTGCAGCCGACTCCGATGACAAAAGTCCAACCTTCGGATTGTAGAGCACAACAGCCACTGCCAACCTGGGAGCCTCTGCGGGAACCACTCCTGCCGTTGTCGAAACGACGGCGGGAACCCCATCAACAAAGATATCTGCAGTACCGGTCTTCACCGCCACGCGGTAGCCTTCAACCTTCGCCGGCTGGCCCGTACCAAGAGGCTCATGCACGGAGGACTCCATCATGGTAATCAGGGTGCGTGCAGTCTCAGGTTTCATCACCTCAACAGGCTTGACCGGCTCAGGCGTATGAACCGTCTGATCCGGCATGGTCCACGAGTCAACGATCCGTGGGGGCATTCGTACCCCGCCATTGCCAATAGTGGCCATCAGCGATGCTTCCTGCAAAACCGTCACGGAATAGGCCTGCCCGAACATCGTGACGTAGCGGTCACGGCCCACCCACTCGGAGGCAGGACGGACAACGCCCGAAGACTCACCCGGCAGTTCCACTCCGGTTGCCGCACCAAAACCCAGACGCTTCATCATGTCGTAGCGTTCTTCGTCCGTGACAGTCTCACCCACAGCGACTGTGCCCGTATTGGACGACTCAGCCAGGATGCCCGTCGTTGTCATCGGCATCGTCTCATGGAAGTGGAAGTCACTGATCGGCCCGCCAGCGTCGGGAGGGTCGATGGAATAGGGAACCGTAAAGACTGTTGTCGGCTCGACTGTTCCCTTATCGAGGGCTGTTGCGATTGTGACAACCTTGCCAACTGAACCCGGTTCGACCGCGTATTGGACAGAAGCGACCGGCTGAACGTCATTCGACGCAGGCGCCTTCGACTGTGAATCAGCCATGACCAAGATTCTGCCGGTTGACACCTCCTGCACGACAACAGCTCCCCAGTCAGCCTGGTGCTTAGCCACACGCGCATTAAGTGCGTCTTGGATGAGGTGCTGTAAGTCGCCGTGAAGAGTCGTTGTCAGCGTCGCCCCGTCTAAAGGTTCCTCGCTCACTTGCTTTCCGCCGGGCATAATCGCCCCATTAGGAGCGATCTCGTAGGCTTCCTTGCCCGGCGTGCCGCGCAGCAGCTCCTCGAAAGTAAGCTCCAAGCCCGACACTCCCTCAGGCTTGACCGACTTCTCGTCACGGTTACCCAACTTGCCCAGCAGCGGGGCAGCCGTCGCACCATTGGGATAGATCCGTTCAAACACTGACTCCCACTCGATACCGTGAATATCGAGGGCGCGAATCTTCCTATAGGTGACAGCATCAACATTCTTCTTGAGATAGGAATACGGCGATGTCCCCACCATCTTGCCGCCAAGCTCTGCCTCGTCCATTCCCAATAGTGGTGACAACTGACGGGCAGCCTCCGCCGGACCACGGCCTCGGACAACCCAGTCTTCCTTGCCGTCAGGACCAGTGATCTTCTCCCAGTGCACGTAGTTGAGAATGTTCTTTTGATTAACGGCAATGTGGTACGTCTGCACCGAGTCGGCAAGAATCATCCCCTTGGCGTCAACGATTGCCCCTCGACGAGGTGGGATCTCACTTGCGGAAGTGCGTAACTCCTGCCCTTCAGCAGCCAGTACCGGGCCTTGAATGACCTGAATCCAAAAGAGATTCGCCGCACACAGACACAAGGCCACGCTGAATCCGATGTGGAGCCAGCGTGGCCTTGAGCGTGACAACATGTGGTCTTCCCTTCTCGGTTATCGAGCCGTATTACCGCCTTCGATGGTTCCACTCGACAGGGTAATAATCCCTGTTTTCGCAGCCGGAACCATCCCCATCTTCTTAGCGGCCTGTTCGAGGTTCCCCGGTGAGGATACTTCACGAAGCTTAGTGTGAGCTGTCCACTCCTCGGCTTGCAGACGATTCAATTCGAGTTGTTGCTCACGAATTGCGAATGCTGTTTGCGCCATCCGAGTATTCAGCACCATCGGCACCACAATCGCAGTCACCAGCACCAGCATGATGACAGCAATAATCGGGAAAAGGCGACGACGCTGGCTCACGCCCTCAACAACGCGAAGCTGAGGGGTGGAAACCTCGTGGAGGAAATCGGGACGGGATGCTGGACGCGTGCGTGCGGCACTTGCTGCGCTCATGCTCTATTCCTCCATGGTTCTATCAGTTCGGCCCCCCGCAAACGCACGGGAGCAGATCGGGGGTTGCGGGCAAGTTCGGCCTCGTCAGCCCGCCCCGCACCGCGGGTGAGCAAACGAAGGCTAGGTTTCAAGTCGGGCGGCACGAAAGGCAAGCCCGGCGGAGTGCGATCTTCACTTCCTTCACGGAAGATCGTTTTGACAATGCGATCCTCAAGGGATTGGTAGGACTCCACCACCAGGCGCCCACCCACACGCAGATGCGACAACGCGCGAGGCAGAGCATCTTCGAGGATTGTCAGTTCGTCATTGACAGCGATACGCAAAGCCTGGAAGGTCCGCTTCGCGGGATTTCCTCCCGTGCGTCTAGCGGGTGCCGGGATGGCATCACGGACAAGATCAGCGAGTTCTCCCGTGCGCTGTAGTGGCGCATTCTGGCGACGTTCGACAATCATCCGGGCAATACGGGAAGCAAACTTTTCTTCCCCGTAGACCTTGAGGATGCGCGCCAACTCGCGCTCCGTCGCAGTCGCGAGCAGTTCAGCGGCGCTAACACCCTTCGACGGGTTCATCCGCATGTCAAGGGGCGCATCTTTGGAGTAGGAGAAGCCGCGTTCTACCTCGTCAAGTTGCAAGCTAGAGACGCCCAAATCCATAAGGATTCCGTCTACTTTTTCGTCAATACCGTATTCCTTAGCGACCTCATCAACATGGTCGTAGGTGGTGTTGACCGCCTGGAATCTCTCGCCGAAGGGTTCGAGGCGACGGGAGGCAAGGGCGATTGCTTCCGGGTCACGATCAATGCCGATGACCGTGAGTTCCGGGAAACGTTGTAGCGCACCTTCAGTGTGTCCGCCCATTCCCAGGGTGCAGTCGATGAGAATTGCGCCGGGGTGAGCAATGGCAGGCTCAAGCATGTCCAAACACTCATTGAGCAGCACAGGAATATGTAGTTGTGCGGCGTCGCGCTCGGGCAGGCCAGCGTGTGATTCTTCTGCCATGGGTCACCCCCTTCACAATCGTTACGAGGCAGGTGCCTCGAATGTGGGCCTTGTTCGCTTCGTTGGGCGAGGTCCCCCACCGTGCTCTGTCAAAGGGGAAGAAGAGACAGAACAGCGGGCGGAGACCTCACTCAACGAGTCAGAACATGCCCGGGATAATTTCTTCAGCTGTATTAGAGAAGACCTCTTCCTGTACGGACAGGTAGTCCTTCCAGGCGGAGGCATCCCAGATTTCGGCTCGCGACCCAGCGCCAATGACGGCTAGTTCACGACCAAGACCTGCGTAGGTACGCAAATCTGCGGGGACCGTAATACGACCTTGCTTATCGGGCACTTCCTTGTAAGCGCCCGAAAGCATGACGCGAATCCAGTCACGCGCTTGCTTTGAGGACAGTGGAGCACGGCGGAGTTCTTGGGTCATGACCTCAAACTCATGCGCGGGGAAGGCGTAGATGCAGCGCTCTTGTCCTCGGGTGAGGACGATGCCGCCCTCCATGTCATCGCGGAAGCGAGCAGGCAAGATTACGCGGCCTTTGTCATCGAGCTTGGGCTCGTACGTACCGAGAAACATGCGCCACCCCCTTCCCCATCGTGTGACATTAGCCCCCACTTTACCCCACCTTCCACCACCTTTAACACCCTCAAGCGATTTTTTCAGGCTTTTGGGAGATAAAATTGGCTAAATTTCAGCCCAAAGAGGCAGTGGAGCATAGTGGAGGGATTTTTCTGCGGCGCGTCGAATTCCATTCCTTCACCACCCGCTGATTAAGAAGGACACCCACCTCACCCCACTGCTTCACTCACCCCTCCCACACTCACCACCCCCGGGAACATTCCCCACTTCCCCCAATGTTTTCGCAGGAAAATGCAGGTTTCAGCCTCCACAGCAAGCCACACTAGCTCCAGAGGGACTGTCGCCATAACGGGGCATGGTGGTGGGAAGTGGGGGAACCCAGGGCGGAGGGTGGGGAGCAAAGTGGTGGAAGGGTATGGAGGGGCATGTACACACCAAGCATCAAGCTCTCCGCCGCGCACGAAGCATAATGCTCAATGCTGGTGCGGGACGACAGCGGGGAATCCCTAGCAGCAGAGGCTGGGGAGGTGCGCAGCTTGCGGCGCGGTTGGGCATAGGAGCCGGAGCGACGCGCAGGCGAGTGGGCACACCCCTGAGTGTGCTTGTGTACGACTTAGCGCTATATGTACGTGGTGCACCGCGAACTTTTTGCGTTAAGTCGTACACAGCCCGTTAAGTCGTACACAGCCCGTGAAGAGCTGGATCAAGCGCGTCAAACAGAGAAGAGGGGCTGCGCATAATGCGCAACCCCTATACTCATACTCTCGCTGAGAAACAGTCCAAATCAGGAACACTCACCCGTGGCGACGATCATCCCAGCGGCGCTCTTGCCGGTCAATGAATGTCTGCCAGGAACGCCCACGCGGAGCTTTCCCTCTCTTCGCAGGCTTCTTCCCTGCGGAGGGCTGGGTGTGGAGGGCCAGCATGATGCCGCCCAGCATGGAACCGAATCCGAGGACGCCAAGCAGGATTGACCACAGACTGTAGCCAAGGGTCACAGCAGCCAAAAGGATTCCCAAACCAATCACAGCAAGGACAGAGCCTGCAGCGACATATCGAGGGATGAAGTGCCCGCGAGCGCGCTCCGTTTCGGTTTTGCCCATTTGTTCGGCGAGTTTTGATGCCGAGGTTGCAGCTTCCGAGCTATCACGGGAAAACTCTGCCTCAAGTTCTTGAAGAACTTGCTTCTCGTATTCTGACAGGGCCATCTCGCACCTCCTTGCTGCGTGATTCGTCGTGTCATTGCAGTGTACCGGTAAACGCTGCCAGGGCCTATTTCAGTCCTGGAACTCCCCTTGGCTGGGTGTTACCTGAGTGCGAAGTTTTGTTGTTCCTAGCAGTGACGCTGGTGTAAGTGCAGTGCGTCCAAACCTTTGGGCGATGGTATCCATGGCTTCTTCGGTGGCCCGTGGTCTGCCGTCGTCATCGAGGGCAACAGCCACTCCGTCCTGGCGAGATTGGAGTGATTCGGCCCGCACTCCAAGGAGTCTGACTCCTGCGGTTGGGACTCCTTCGGCGTGAAAGAGTATCTGGGCGTGCTCAGCGATAGTGCGTCCCAGATCGGTGGGGATGCTCAGGGTTGCTGAGCGTGTGATGGTGCGACGGTTGGCGTCTCTGATTTTGATGCTGACAGTCCAGGCAACCATCTGTGCTTTGCGTAGGCGCCGGGCGCAGTCATGGGCGGCTTCTAGAAGGAAAGCATCAATTTCTTGTGCGTTTCGGATGTCGCGTTCGAAGGTGCGTTCGGTGCCGATGGATTTTTCGACGGGTCGGGGGGCGACGTTTCTGGGGTCGATTCCCCAGGCGAGGTTGTGCAGGTGGTGGGCTGAGGCTGCGCCGATCCATCGATGGAGGTCGTTCAGGGGTGTGTGGGCGAGTTGTGCGACGGTGTCGATGCCGCGCTGGCGCAGGATTTTTTCGGTTTTGGCTCCGACTCCCCAGAGTGCGCCCACGGGTAGGGAGTGGAGGAAGTCAACTGTTGCGGCTTGAGGGATGAGGAGTAGTCCGTCGGGTTTGGCGTGTGCGGAGGCGATCTTGGCAACGGATTTGACGCTGGAGATGCCAACGGAGGCGGGCAGTCCGACCTCGTTGCGGATGCGTTCTCTGAGGCTGCGGGCGATGTGGAGTGATGAGCCGAGCCTGCGGTGGGATCCGGCGACGTCCATAAAGGCTTCGTCAATGGAAAGCTGTTCGACGACAGGAGTGTATTCGGCGATGATGCTCATGACTCGGGCCGAGTACGTCCGGTAAAGGCTCATAGGTGAGTGGACGAAGTGTGCATTGGGGCAGAGGGAGCGGGCCTGCATGGTGGGCATGCCGGCTCGGATGCCAAGGGCTCTGGCCTCGTAGGTGGCGGAAGTAACCACCCCGCGAGCGCTGCTGCCAGCCACGATGACGGGGCGGCCTGCGAGTGAGGGATTTTCTTTGAGTTCGACCTGAGCATAGAAAGAATCCATGTCGACGTGGAGGATGTCTGCTCCGGTGTCGTCCTCGCCCCAGTTGCGTCGTGCGTGGGGAGAGCGTGGCGCATTCGACATGGGTCCTCTCCCCTTTCAGTGTTGGCGTGGTGTGCGTTCTATCCTACGCAGCGCGACGGTGGGAGCGCCGGGTGCTGCCGTGTGTGGCGGGCCGGTAGGCTGGCTTTCATGGCATCACATCGTTCAGCACGCGGCACGCAGCAGCGCCAGGTTGGTTCAGGGCAGGTAACGCTGAGTTGGGATGGATCGCGGGCGACTGTGTTTTTGGGGTCAGTGGAGTCATCCTGTGTGGATGTGGAGCATCCTGAGCATCTGGAGTTTGAGTACATGCAGCATATTGATGTGCTGGCTCAGGTGTTTTATGGCTCTGATCGTCCTGTGCGGGCTTTGCATGTGGGTGGCGCGGCGTGTGCTTTGCCGTGGGCGTGGGCGAGGCGTCGTCCGGGTTCTCGACAGACTGCTATCGAGGTGGATGCGCAGTTAGTTGAGTGTGTGCGTGACTGGTTTGATCTGCCGCGTGCTCCTGAGTTGAAGATTCGTGTCGAGGACGGGCGTCGCGTGCTTGATACGACGCGTGAAGGTAGTTGGGATGTGATTGTCCGCGATGCTTTTGATCACGGCATTGTTCCTTCGCATTTGGCAACGGTGGAAGCGGCAAAGGCTGCTGCTCGCGCTCTTCGCCCCGGGGGTTTTTATGCTTTGAATGCCGCACATGGGGGTGGGGCGGATGCGCGCAGGGAGGTTGAAGCGCTCACTGAGGCTTTCGAGGTGGTGTTTGCTATCGCTGACCCGAAGGTGGGGCGCAGTGGGAGGCGCGGCAATGTCGTGTTATGCGCTTTTTCTCCTGTGCGCGACGAGGCTGGCCAGTTCGTTGGTTTATCCCCTGATGAGCTCTGTGACGAGGTTGATCGGCGCCTTCGTCGTTTGCCCCTGCCCGCGAGGATTATGCGTGGGCAGGAGATGAGTAAATGGCGGGCAGGAGCGAAGTCTTTGCGAGATGCCCAGGTGGGTTGGGGTTCTCAGTAAAGGCTGCGGCTTCAGTAGGAGGTGGTCTCGTCGCTGTCGCCCGAGTCTCCGTTATGACGGGGTTCAGTCGGTAGCGGCGGGAGGCCCTGTTGTTTGCGCGCCTCGCGTTCAGCGATGCGTCGGAGCACTTCTTCAATCTCTGCGGGCACCTGGCGTTGGGGAGTCGTGGACTCAGTGCTGGCATCAGAGGCGGGCGCCTGCGATTGTTCCTGGGGCTGTTCTTGACGTTGTTCCTGCGGGGGTTCTTCTGCGCCTGCTGCCATTGCGCGGTGAGCCAGTGGGGATTGGGTATCAACAGGGAGTTGACCTAACCCTGATATCCGCTGCCAGGGGCGAATGACGGGAATGTCGCGGGTAAGGTCATCTTCAGGCTCTGCGAGCGTCTCAGACTCGGGGCTCATTGCAGCGGTGACAGTACTTGCAGTAGCCGCAGTCTCATTGCCCGCAGTGCTTGCAGTGTTGCTGTCTGCATCCCCGCTGTCGGCGGCATCGTCCGCAGCGTCATGCTCCGCACTGTCATCACCTGCAGTGTCATCACCGCTACGCTCAGTACCGGAATCAGCATCGGAATCGGCATCGCAATCCTCTGCATCAGTCTCAAACGGCACCGCGTCGGCAGCGGAGTCCTCTGCGTCATGGTTGAGCTCTACTGCGTCCGAAACGGGCTCTGGCAGGTCGACCTCGCTCTTTGGAGCAAGCTCTACTGCCTCACTCAGCAAAGACACCACCCGCATGACGTCTTCAACGCTCTTCGCTTTCTTTTGCTCGAAGCGCTCAACGGTAGCAAGGAATGCCTCAACAGAGGCTGTCACATCCTCACCCAAAGCGGCATCAAAATCCGCGGAGGACGTAGCCGCAATGGCCTCGTCCAATGACAAGTCCGCAGCACGGGAGGTCAAATCCACAGCATCAAAAGTCTTTTCAAGAGAGCGCACCGTCTGAGCAATCTCAGGATTAGACTCCACCAACGCACTAATCGCAGCCATGTCGTCAGCAGCGCCGCGTTCCAAATCACCCACCGGCAAGGCCAGCCCGGTCATCTCCGCCAGGTGTTTGAGCATGGCCGACGACGCCGCAGGGAAAGCGTTATCGGTCATGTAGTACGGCACTGACGCCAGCAATGCAACACCGTCGATGCCCACGGTACTCAGGCGTGTCTGCAGGAAGATCGATAGCGGTGACGGGAACTGCAAAGGCGTGACCATTTGGGCCTGATCAGGAACCAAGGAGCCGTCAGTGGCGTGCACATGCACCTGAACGGGGCGAGTGTGTGGCACGCCGGAGGGCAGCCCGTGTAGCGACACGGTCAGTTCAACCCCGGCCTCGCGTGCAAGATCAGCAACAGCTTGGGAGAAAGCTTCCCAGCGCAAATCAGGCTCCGGCCCGTGCAGGAGCAAAATAGGTGCGCCCGTATCGTCGTGCAGAAGATCCAAGGCGATCGTTGGCACATCCATGCCGGTTGTCACCCAATCGTCGACAGTAACAATCGGACGATGCGCACGGTAATCAATGAGCTGGTCAGAGTCGAAAGTTGCCAGGCGCTCAGCAGGGAGGGATCGCAACATTTGGACGACAGCTAGACGTCCAGCCATGCCTGAATCCATTGCACCATCAAAATGCGTGAGCAGGATCGGCGATTGACTTCCCATGGCAGGTCCGAAGGAAAAGAGGTCAGTGCTGGGGCTCGGTGAATCAGTCATGACGCCTCCTTTCATCCTACTGGCGGTCATGGAGAGAGTCGAGATGGGGCACTCCCCTACCTCCAAACTACCTGCTTAGCGTGTTGTCCACACTTTAGCGGGCCAACACCACATTGCCGAAGGAACACCACATGACAGACGACGTGAGGAGTTGCACGCGGCGCGCACGCCTCAGATAAGGAAAAATAGACAGTCGGCCTTTTGAGCGCACACACGAAGCCCACCACGGTGGACTAGGGAAGGACGAATATGGCACCTCACGAATCTGCCGACGCTACGCAGGCAGAGTTCGCCATTGAACAGGGATTCGTTGACCGCGCCTATGCGCGACTCGATGCCCTGCGTGCCGCCTATCGCTCCACCCAGAAGTCAGTCCACGCTAACCACGGTGTCGGCAACGCCCAGGGATGGACCGAACGTGATGCGATTGCCGCCCACTTGGGCGATGTTGCCGCCCGTTTAGAGCATGTCGAAGACCGTCTTGTCTTCGGACGCCTCGATACCGACGAGGGAGAGGCCCGCTACATCGGCCGTACAGCGCTGTCGAATGAGGACGCAACCACGCTTCTTGTGGACTGGCGCGCGCCTGCTGCTCGGCCTTTCTATCAGGCAACCGGGAAAGACCCGCTGGGAATTGTGCGCCGTCGCCATATTCAAACTCGCGCCCGGCGCGTGATCTCCCTTGAAGATGATCTCCTTGTATCTGATTCCTCAGCCCTTGATGCTTCTTCCCTTCAAGGGGAAGGCGCCCTCATGTCTGCACTAGGCAAGGCTCGCGACGGACGCATGGGCGACATCGTCGCGACAATCCAAGCCGAGCAGGACGCCGTTATTCGCGCTGACGATGATGGCCTATTGGTCCTTCAAGGTGGCCCTGGTACAGGCAAGACCGCTGTTGCCCTCCACCGCGCCGCCTATCTGCTCTACGCCCAGCGCGAGCGCCTGGAACGTTCGGGTGTCCTCATCATTGGCCCGTCCCGAGTTTTCTTACGCTACATCGAACAGGTCCTCCCCTCACTCGGTGAATCTGGAGTGGTATCCCTCACGATGGGCGATTTGATTCCGGGCGTGAAAGCTCGCACTTTTGATAACGAGGCCACCGCCGAGGTCAAGGGCCGCGAGGTGTGGGCCGAACTCGCCCGCCTCGCGGTACGCGCTATTGAACGCGTTCCTGATACCGACCAGCAGCTCACGGTGTGGAGCCGAACTGTCACGCTGAAGAAGTCGGATATTGCTGCCGCTCGCACCCGGGCACGCCGTAGCGGGAAACCTCATAACGTCGCGCGCGAGGGATTCGCCCTTGAGCTTATTGACGTCCTCGCCACCCGCATCATCCTCGAAGCCAAAGAAGCTCGCGATGAGGACAGTATCGACCCCGATGACCTTCGCATGTGGCGCAACGAGGTGCGCGCCAGTATGGATGCGCGCCGCGCCATCAACCTCGCATGGATGCCGACCTCGTCAGTAACGCTCCTGGAGCGCTTATGGGCACGACCTGATTTCCTTGCCGAGGTGAACCGCCGCGCAGGTTCGCCCCTGAGCGCCCACGATTGTGCGCTCCTACGCCGCGACAAGGGGGCAGCGCTCACAGTGTCGGATGTGCCGATCCTTGATGAGTTGGAAGAACATCTGGGCACTTTCGCTCCCTTTGAGCATCATTCGAGCGCTCAACGCGCCGCCGAGGAGGCTGAGGAGCTTGCCCGCGCCCAAGAGGCTTTGAGCGCCCAGGGCTTAGGTGGGGGGATCGTCACTGCCGAAATGCTTGCCGCCTCCGCCCGAGGCTACACCGAGGTCGCACCTCTCGCAGAAAGGGCCGCCTCGGACCGTTCCTGGACCTACGGTCACATCGTTGTCGATGAAGCCCAGGATCTTTCTCCCCTTGCGTGGCGTGCCCTGCTCCGTCGCTGCCCCTCACGCTCATTTACCGTGGTGGGCGACCTTGATCAGCGCCGAGGCCACCACCGGCCAACCTCCTGGCCTGATGCTCTGGGGCCCGCCGCTCGCGCCTACACGGGGGAACATATCCTCACTGTTTCCTACCGCACCCCCGGCGCCCTCACTCGTTTAGCGGCTTCCGTTATGGAGAAAGCGGGGGCTCCCTTGCTGCACGAGCTGGTTGCCGTGCGCGAGGTGGACGAAGCCTATCGCGTGACGCGCATCGAGGGGGCCGCCCTTGCCCCCACGGATGTTGATGCCCTGTGGCCGGCAGTCGAGCAGGCCGTTGCCCAGGTGTGTGCCCGGCTGGACGATCAGGTGGGAGCGGGGATGGGCCGCGTAGCTGTCGTGGTTGGACAGGAACGTGCTGCCCTGTGGAAAGCCGATGTTGAGGGATACACCGGGCTTGAGCAGCGCGTGAGTCTTCTTGGCGCTGTGGGCGTCAAGGGCCTTGAGTTCGACCATGTCATCGTTGTTGAGCCCGGTGAAATCCTTGCTGACGGGCCAGGTGATCTTTTCGTGGCTCTTACACGCGCCACCCAATCCATGCATGTGGTTCACTCCGCGCCACTGCCTGCGGGCATGGAGTGTGCGGGATAGTGAAGCAAACCGCAGTCCACCTAATGGTGGACCGGGCGCGAAGAGGTGCGTCTCTGGCATTCTGTTGACATGACGCGTGTGCTCCTTCTTGAGAATCCTCACTCAGTTGCTGACTCGATCTATGAAGCCGCAGGGGTGGAGGTCATCCGCTACACCGGTGCCCTCGACGAAGACGAGCTGATCGAGGCCCTCAAGGGCGTTCACTATCTGGGTATCCGCTCCAAAACCGATGTCACGCGCCGCGTGCTGGAAGCTCATCCTCAGTTGCGGGCTATCGGCGCTTTCTGCATTGGCACCAATCAGATTGATTTGGCTGCTGCCACGGAGCTTGGTATCGCCGTGTTCAATGCGCCGTATTCCAACACCCGTTCAGTGGTGGAGCTAGCCGTGGGTGAGATTATTGCGCTCACTCGCCGGATCACCGTGAAGAACTCCCGTCTACACCGAGGCATTTGGGATAAGTCCGCAGACGGCGCGCACGAGGTTCGCGGGCAGACTCTGGGCATTATTGGCTACGGCAATATCGGTAAACAGTTGTCTGTGTTGGCTGAAGCTATGGGCCTCAATGTCATCTTCTACGACACCGCTGAACGCCTAGCCCTGGGGAATGCCACCCAGATGCCAACAATGGAGGCGGTTTTACGTGAAGCTGACATTGTGTCCATCCATGTTGATGGCGGCGCAGCAAATGCGAATCTCTTTGGTGCCGCCCAGTTTGCTCAGATGAAGCCCGGCGCATTGTTCATTAACCTGTCGCGCGGTTTCGTGGTGGATCTGGATTCTTTGCGGGAGAATCTCGTGAATAAGCACCTGGCTGGTGCGGCCGTGGATGTTTTCCCGGAAGAGCCCAAGGCTAATGGCGATCCTTTCGAGTCGCCTTTAGCTGGTCTGGACAATGTCATTTTGACCCCACACGTTGGTGGTTCCACAGAAGAAGCCCAGCGTGACATTGGCCGTTTTGTGGCGGCTAAAATGTGCGACTTTATGCGCACGGGTTCAACAGATATGAGCGTGAATCTGCCGAATCTACAGCTCCAGCCCAGTGCTTCTAGCCGCTACCGTATTCGTCTTGTTCACAACAACACTCCCGGTGTGCTCGCAACGATTAACCGTATTTTTGCGGAGTCGGGCGCCAATATTGACGGCCAGATCTTGGCAACGGCTGATGCTATCGGCTATGTGCTGACTGATATTTCCTCCGAGATTCCCTGCGAGGCCATTGAAGCCATTCGCTTGCTGGAGGACACCGTGCGTCTGGATATTTCCGCTCTGGATGGTTCTGTGCCCACCCCCTGCGGGCAACGCTAAGGCACGTTGAACGCAAGAAGGGGCGCCCCGGCATGTACCGTAAGAGCGCCCCTTCTTGCTGCAAAGCTGGTCATATCACTGGGCCGACGTGATTGGGCTGGGGCGAGCGAAGGCCTCTAGGAATCAAGCAAACTCGGCATCGAATCCTGGTCTGTTTTCTTACGAGGCGCGCGCCTCTTTCGGGGAGTTTTGGCCGCGCTTGCCTGCGCGTCGCTTTTTCCTTCTGCAGTTTTCGGCGTAGTTGACTTGCTGCGGCCTTTCGCTGTCCCCTTCGCACCTGCTTTTGTGGTCTTTCTTGCAGAGCGTGTCGCGGGAGCCGTGCTGGAGGAGGCTTGCGCGTCAGCCAAGGCACCAGAGCCTGCCTGATTAACGCTGTCTACGGGCTTGTGAGCGTTTGTCTGGTTGTTATCGTCTTGGATCTCTTTGGAAGCAGATGATCGTGGTGCTTTCGAGGTCTTTCGGAGTTCTGTGATCGCAGCTTCGAAATCATCAAGATCGTTAAAGCTCAGGTAGACGGAAGCGAAGCGAAGGTAGGCGATCTCATCAAGCTCAGCAAGGAAGGGCAAAATGGCTCTACCAACTTCATCCGAGCTGACGTTAATCACGCCCGATGTGCGGAGTTTTTCTTCGACTTGCTGGGCAAGGCGTGCAAGGTCATGCTCGTCAACGGGGCGCCCTTGGCAGGCTTTCATGACGCCTTGGACCACCTTATTGCGTGAGAAGGGCTCAACCACACCCGAACGCTTCACCACTTGGAAAGAGGATGTTTCCAAGGTGGTGAAGCGGTGCTTGCAGGCCGTACATTCACGGCGCCGACGAATGGAGGCACCATCATCAGCGATTCGGGTATCCACAACACGCGAATCGGGACTCTGGCAAAACGGGCAATGCACGCGGGGCCTCCTGACACTGTTCAGGAATACGCTACGGTTCGCGTGCGCGAGATGCAACATTGCCCACGCACCATTAACAGTGGTGCGCGAGTTTATGGCGCTTTTACGCCCTTTTTAGCGTGTGGGGAGAATCAGCGATTGTCCGGGCACAAGTCCGGCATCGAGATCGTTCATGCGTTCAATATCCAAAACGACCTCTTCGAGGGGACGCTCTGAAGCAACCGCAGCCGCCAAAGACCACACCGAATCCCCTGCCACAACACTGTGTTCGATGGTGGGACCAGCATAGGGCGCTGGCTGAAGGGAAAGCCCCAAAGCGGCGGCACCTACGATGGAAGCAGCGAAGAGAACGCCGTATGTCATGGAGCGCAAGAAAGATGCCGGGCGATGAGCCTGAGCAGTGGCAGGCTGTGCTGCTACGGCCGCAGAGCGGGCGCGCATGCGAGAAGAAGCGAGCACCGGGCGACGGCGCATTGCCGGATCTTCAGCGAGTAGTCGGGCTCGACGCAGGCGTGCTGAGGGTGCCTGAGAGATCGGGGTGACGGTGGCAAGTGTTGGGGAGGCGTGTGTACCACCCACGATGCGTAGTGGAGCAACCTGAGACTGTGCCTGCTGACCTTGCATCATGTGACGCTGTGCGGTTGCGTTGCTCATGACGAGCCCCTTTCCTATCAATCGAACACCTGTTCGTCGAACACATGTACGATAACATGCGAATGATCCGATGTCGAGAACCTCTCGAACATATGTTTCACTTCTCGGCTTTTGTGCCGTAGGCTGTATCTCAAGGACGGAGCCTCGGCGGATGTCTCTACTACACCAAGACCACCCCGTATTTGCGTGAATACCCAGGTCGGAGCACATATACGGACCGACATCAGCAGGCTTGCCTCTCTCACCGTTAAGGAGCGGATATGACCTCAACACCAGAGCTCACACCCCGTCAGCTCTCCATCCTGACGGTCGTCCACGAAGCTGTGTCCTCCCAAGGATTCCCACCCTCCGTACGCGAAATCGCTACCGCTGTGGGGTTGGCATCTCCTTCGACGGTAAAACACCACCTTGATGCCTTAGAAGAAGGTGGCTACCTGCAACGAGTCCCTGGCCGCCCTCGCGCAATGGAACTATCCGAGCAGGCAAAGGCACTGCTCGGCTTTGAAACCCCTCCCCCTCCAAGCGCGCCAGCCCACAACACCGATGCGCCTTTAGCGAAGGTCGTCACTATAGAGCTTCCTGCGACCCACGCTGACGGTGACGCATCAGCGGTTCCCCTTGTAGGGCGCATCGCAGCAGGCTCACCTATTACCGCAGAACAATACGTCGAAGATGTCTTTGAACTCCCCACACGCCTGACCGGCTCGGGCACACTGTTCATGCTTGAAGTCAGCGGCGACTCCATGGTGGATGCGGGCATTCTTGACGGTGACTTCGTCGTCGTCCGCTCTCAGGCCACCGCCCATGAAGGGGAAATTGTCGCTGCCATGATCGACGGCGAGGCAACCGTGAAGGTTTTGTCGCGGGCTGATGGACACGTCTGGCTGCTGCCTCGTAACGAGGATTACGCGCCGATCCTTGGTGATGAGGCAACCATCCTTGGCCGCGTCGTCACCGTGTTGCGCTCGCTGTAGGACCGCCTTTCGCTCCGCCTTATGCCGCTTGCTTGAGTAGCGCGCGAGGTAGCGCTGCAGGCGCTGGGCTTGAAAGAGCACCACAGACGCCAATGCCAACGCCAACGCCGGCGCCGACGTCAAGAAAGCGTCGTAGGCGCTGGTGCTAGAGCTATCCGAACGCCAGGATGACGCTCCCCTCAGTCGAGGCCTTCTCTTAGTCGCGCCAGCGCTCCCAATGCTGTGTCTTTATTCTGTGTTGGCCACATTGGCGGCATAGAGGCGCGGATATAGGAGCCGTATTTCTTTTCAGTGAGACGTCGATCCAGTACAGCGACCATTCCCCGGTCCTCGTGAGAGCGCAGGAGACGTCCTGATGCCTGCGCCATCATCAGCGCGGCGTGAGTCAGACTCACGGCGTAGAAGCCTGACTGACCGCGCCGCTCAGCGTCGCGTGCGCGCGCCTGAGCAACCGGATCATCGGGACGAGGGAAGGGAATACGATCAATAACCACCAGGCGGCAAGCAGGTCCGACCACGTCCACGCCTTGCCAGAAGGTCATGGTGCCCACCAGACAGGAATCACGGTTGTCGCGGAAACGCTGAACGAGGGCGGCAACGCTTTCCTCCCCGTGGACGAGGATCTCAAAGTCGGTGTTCTCCCTCAATGCTGCCGCACCAGCTTCAACCCCTCGCCACGAAGAAAAGAGTGCGAGGACGCCACCCCCACTGGCATTGGCCAGATCAACGAGCTCACGTAGGGCAGCCTCGGAGGGCCCCTGTGGGCCGGGCTCTGGCAGATGGGTGGGCAGGTACATAATGCCCTGCTTGTCGGGCTCAAAGGGGGTTCCCACGTCAATGCCTCGCCAGGGGCGAGAGGACACCTTTAATCCCGTTTGGTAGGCGATTGTCTCAAAGGAGTTCCCCAGGGACAGCGTGGCGGAGGTCAGGATTGCTGGCCGATCTCCCAGGGCAACCGTTCCCAGGGGGAAGGCCACATCCAGGGGGGCGATAATGAGCTGAGGCGCTCCGATCTCGCCATCTCTCCATGGCCGATTCACCCAGGTGATGGAATGCTCAGCGGGCCGTGACCATGCGTCCAGGACGCCCAGGAGTTCTTCGAGGGCAGCCCGCGCAAGCTGCTTGGCGGCAGCCTCTCCCCCGCCTTTGCTCACCTGCGAGAGGCAGTCCCGTACAGCTCCGTCCAGGGCGTGCATGGCGGCGTCGAGATTATCGGGACGGTTGAGAATCAGACCATCGTCAAGGGTTTCAAGGATGGCACCGATAGCGGTGGCCGCTTCTTCGAGAGCTTGCACGTCGGCTTTGACCTGCGTGCGAGCGGTGCGAGCAACCCGCATGAGGGAACCCAAGGAGATTTCCTGGCTGGCCTGGTCGCGCACGCGCTCGGCGAGTTCATGCGCCTCGTCGACAATCATCAGATCAATCTCAGGGAAAATATCTCCCTCACTGGTGGCGTGGATTCCAAGCAGTGAGTGGTTCGTGATGATGAGATCGGCTTCTTGGGCATGGTCGCGGGCTGCCTGGGGGAAACATTCATCGAGCATGGGGCATGACTTGCCCAGGCACTCGCGACGTTGCAAGGAGACGTGCCGCCAGGCCCGATCGGACACGCCTGGGACGAGGTCATCGCGATCGCCTGTTTCGGTGGTTTTCGCCCACTGTCGAATCCGCATGATTTCGCGGCCCAGGGGCGAGGACGGCTGATCAAAGATGGCGTCGGCGCCGTCAAAGAGCGTGCCTTCTTCACCGGGGTAGCCACCTGTGAGTTTGTGGAGGCACAGGTAGTTCGCCCAGCCTTTGAGGAGGGCGACGTCCATCGTTCGCCCGGTGGTGTGAGCAATAGCGTCGACCACCGTGGGGGCATCTTTGACGAGGATCTGGCGTTGCAATGCCAGGGTCGCTGTCGAGATGAGCGCACGCTTATGATCGAGCGCACTGTAGGTCAGTGCTGGAACGAGGTATCCGAGGGATTTACCTGTTCCTGTTCCTGCCTGAACGAGCAGATGCTCAGCCTTTTCTATAGCCGCGCAGCTTTGGGTAACCATCTCGATCTGCCCCGCGCGGGTGGAGCCTCCCATCGACTCCACCACCCGGGTGAGGGTAGCCAGGGCAATGCGCGTCAGCTCAGTGTCGTGGGTTTCCTCGTCTGCATCAGCGATGCTTTCACTCGCAGGCGCGGCTTCGCCACCAGGAGCAGCCTCCTGTCCTGGAGCACCTGCTTCTGCATCTGCTGTCACAGCATTGTGCGCTGGCGGAGCAGTATCTGATGGCGTGAGTGTGTCCTCAGCCATGCACGGCAGCTTCCTTCAACCGCGCGGCCAGGGCCTCATCGACGCGGGCGACGATATGCGTGCCCTCTCCCACGTATTCTTCACTGACAATCTCGCCATCTTCGTGCGCCTCGTGGATGAGTGCACCGTAAGAGTAGGGAATGACAAGGTCAACGGTCACGCGAGGTTGCGGCAGGAGGTCTTGGATGCGTAGCTGCAGTCCCTCGATTCCTAGGCCCGTGTATGCCGAGACAGCGACAGATTCTGGGAAGGTGGTGCGCAGTAGTGCCAGTTGTTCAGGTGTTGCCAGGTCAGCTTTGTTGAGCACAATGAGCTCAGGAATGTCACGCGCGCCTTCGATCGTGTCAAAGACGAGGTGCACGGCGGCGACCTGACCAACAGGATCAGGGTGAGCGGCGTCCACGACGTGGAGGATAAGGTCAGCCTCAGCGACCTCTTCCAGGGTGGAGCGGAAAGCCTCGACAAGTTGGGTGGGCAGGTGGCGGACGAAACCGACGGTGTCTGACAGGGTGTAGACGCGCCCATCAGGGGTAGTGGAGCGACGTACGGTGGGATCAAGGGTGGCAAAGAGTGCATCTTCAACCAGCACTTCAGCGCCGGTAATGCGGTTAAGCAGGGTGGATTTTCCAGCATTCGTATAGCCGGCGATTGCGACCGAAGGAACGCCTCCCTTCCGACGGGAGGCCCGCTGGGTGCGACGGGAGGGCTCCATTTCACGAATTTGCTGGCGTAGTTTAGCCATACGGGTGCGGATACGGCGGCGATCAAGTTCGATCTTGGTTTCACCGGGACCACGCGAGCCGATACCTTCACCGCCGGCGACTCGGCCACCAGCCTGACGTGACATGGATTCACCCCAACCGCGCAGGCGTGGCAGGAGGTATTCAAGTTGAGCCAGTTCAACCTGGGCCTTACCTTCACGCGACTTGGCGTGCTGAGCAAAGATGTCCAGGATCAGTGCGGTGCGGTCAACGACCTTGACCTTCACGACGTCTTCTAAACCACGGCGTTGGGAGGGGGCAAGCTCGCCGTCAACAATGACCGTGTCAGCGCCGGTGTCTTTGACGATATCCGCCAGGTCATGGGCCTTACCTTTGCCCAGGAAGGTCGCAGGGTCAGGATGAGGGCGGCGTTGGATGAGGGCATCAAGGACTTCCGAGCCTGCGGTTTCAGCCAGGGCTGCGAGCTCACGCAGGGATACCTCGGCTTCCTCTTGGGTGCCTGTGGTACGCAGGCCCACCAGGACCACGCGTTCAAGTCGGATTTGACGGTATTCGACCTCGGAAATGTCTTCGAGTTCGGTGGAACCAGATCGGGTACGTCGCGTGCCGGCGCGGGCCTCGCGTTCGAGAGCGCCAGCGTCTTGTTCGCGATTGTGGTCCACAGTGGAGGCAAGTGCCGTGCCTTGACGGGCGAGGACGCGGGCGACAACATCCTCAGCGCGTTGGATGTGGTCCACACCGTCGCCACCTGCACCCGCCTGGCGGGCGGACTCGTCGAGGGTGGCGGCGTTGCGTGCGTCGTCACCGGTGGTGGGGGTGGTGTGGGACATGCATTTCCTCCAATAGTGAGCCGCTCTCCAGGTGCATGCTGGTCAGGTGCCGGACATGTGTGGGCGTGCTCGTCGTGTACAGCGTGTGGTGTGCCCGCGTTGTTGTGTCGCAAACACGTCCTCTAGTGTCGCATGGGTGCCCCGCATTTGAGTGATCCACCCGGTGTGAGATCAGCAGAGAAACTGCGCAAAGCGGGTTGATACGCCCCTGGATGCACAGGCGGGAGCGCAAGGCGTGGAGTAGGTAGGCAGAAATATGCTGAGTCCTGCATCTTCGGGACGAGGTTGTCCCGCGCTGGCTGGTAGCGACACGTCGAAAGGGAGGCAAGGACAGCGAGAAGGGGTGGTTAGAGAAAGGAAGGTACAGAAGGCACGGCGAAGGAAAGGGCACGGTCAAGGAAAAACTCCCCGTGAAGGAAAAACTCACAGTGAAGTAGGCTTAGGGACGTGGAACAGCAGTATTTTTCGGATCACACCCCCGCCAACGAGGATGACCTTCGCCTCCTGACCTTTACCGCCCGCGGACATGACCTACAAATGTGGGTGTCCGACAAGGTTTTTTCAGGCTCGCGTCTGGACTTGGGCACTCGTCAGCTTCTGGCTGAGGCTCCCGAGCCTCCCGCATCTGGCCGTTTCCTTGACCTGGGCTGCGGGTGGGGTCCGATTGCTGTGACCTTGGCCTGTGAGTCTCCCGATGCTGAAATCTGGGCCGTCGATGTCAATACCCGTGCCATGGATCTGACCATCCGTAATGCCGCGGTCAACGGCGGTGCGAATATTCACGTGATCCCTGCTCCTGACGCATTGGAGAAGGCTCGTGCTGAGGGCACGCGTTTTGACCTCATCTGGTCAAACCCTCCGGTTCGTGTCGGGAAGGAAGCCATGCATGCGATGCTCACCGATTGGCTGAGCCTCTTGGCCGAGGATGGCCGCGCCTACCTGGTTGTCCAGCGCAATCTTGGCGCTGATTCGCTCATTGCTTGGCTCAATGAGCAGGGCTTCCCTTCAGCAAAGATTGCCTCCAAGAAGGGGTATCGCATTATCGAGGTCAAGGCGCGCCGCTAAATCGGTAGCCTGGCCTGTGACACGCGCGTCAAACTCGTTGTCCTCCGCCGACGCACTAACGCGCTCTACAGATACAGATCCCTTCACGATGCCTGCGGCAGAGCGACCCAGCTCCGGGGAATGACACAGCTCCCGGGACTACTGCACCTGGGGTGGTGGCCCCAGAATAGGCTGTTTCAGAGCGCGCTGAGGATAATCTCAGCCACCGGTGTGGCCGGGCCCGACAGGTAGACAGGAGTGTCCGGCGAGAGCCGAATATGTCCATCCGCGTCGCGTTCGACAACTCCTTCACAGTCCACAACGACTCGCCCACCGGGAATGTCGATGACCCACGAGGTCGGTACGGCATCGGCCTCGTCGCCTGATGCGCTGGCTGCCATGGTGGCGGCCACGGCGGCAGCGCAGCACCCCGTGCCACAGGAGGCCGTTTCCCCTACCCCACGCTCAAGGACACGCATGAGCAGGTGCCCGCGCGCAGTCCCGGCCTCGCCGCCATCCTGCGACAGCACCGAAGGCTGAGAGGCGTCGGCCGGTTCGGGCATATTGGCTTCGCGAACAATCATTTCCAGGTTCACCCCCGCCTCGGGCGCGGGCGTGTAGGTCGCGCGGATGGGCGCGGGAGCCTCGTCATTGTCAACAGTCGGCAGGATTGCCCCGCGCAGTGTTTCTGCGCTGTCCAGGACGATCACCGCATGCGGGTTAGGCATGGCAATGCGCGTTGCGCTGAAAGTGCCGGGTACTCCCACTACCTGTACATTCATGTCGCCAAGGCCGCTCAAAACGGCTGGCCCCATATTCACGCGATACCACACGCCGGACTCTGCATCGTCACCAAAGGCGGGGGCGGAAATCACGTCCACCTTACGCGTGCCACCACGGGTGTCGATCGTGAGGCTCTCCCCCACCTGCAGGTCAACGAAGCCGCGTCGGCGCAGGTGATCAACAAACACGCGCACCCCATTACCGCACATTTCAGCGATGGAGCCGTCCGCATTACGGTAATCCATGAACCACACACCCTCGCGCTGCATGACGCGGATAACGCCATCGGCACCGATTCCTGTGCGCACGTCGCAAAGGCGCGCCACCATCTGAGCTGTCAGGTCAAGTGCTCCTTCAGGGTCATCAATAAGGATGAAGTGGTTGCCAGTACCGTGGGCCTTCCACATGCGAGGCCGTGCGGGTTCATGTTCCATGCAACCACGCTAGTGCAGATATGCCGCGGCTGGCGAGGACGTTCGCGCAGTGGCTGGAATGGCGAGCGTGGAGGGATGAGCGGAATGGAGGAATAGGGAGCGCAGAGAGTTGGGCGGACGGCGCTGTCGCTTCTGCTCGCACCTATGAGCAGTGACGTATCCTTGGCTATACGACCTTCCGTGCCGTCCTCGATATGGTGGCGCGGTTTTCGTGCCTCGTGATGAAGGATGTCACCATGCCGGTTTTAGCTGAGCTTTCGCCCATTGCGCAGCAGCTCCTTGCCTTAACGGTGTGCTTCCTGCTGTGCACGCTACTGGGCGTGGAGCGCCAGTTCCACCACAAGAACGCGGGCGTGAAAACGCATGTGCTGGTGGGTATGGGAGCTTGCGTGTTCACGCTGATTTCCGCCTACGGTTTTGCGCCCCTTCAAGGCGGCGCGATGGCCACTGATCCTGCGCGTATTGCCGCCCAGATTGTCTCAGGTATCGGTTTTATTGGCGCTGGCGTGATTTTCGTCAACAATGATGCGGTGCGAGGGTTGACCACCGCCGCTACCGTGTGGCTCTCGGCTGCGCTCGGCATGGCCTGCGGTGCTGGCATGTTCCACATTGCCTTTTATGCGTTGTTCCTGCACTACCTGGTGGTATTCGCTATTGGTCCGTTGATGAATCGCCTCCCCAGCGCCAACCGGAATATGCGCACCGTCATTGAATACGAATCAGGGCATGGTGTCATGCACCGCATTTTGGCGACGGCCTCCGAGCAGGGCTACACCGCGGTTGTCACCTCCACAGCTCATATTGAGACTGAGGAAGGTCGAGGCATGAGGGTGGTCATGAAGTTTGACGGCCCCCACCCGCAGCGCCAACTCATGTCCTCCCTTGCGGCGATTCCGAAGGTTCACGCAGTCGATCAGATCGACCGTAATGACCTGGATTGATGGAGTGAGTCCTCACCGTTAAGTAGCCGTTCGAGCTGCCAACGCCGAGAAACCAGTTCTCGTTGAACAGCGCGAAGCACGGAGCCGGTGAATGGAAGCTGCTCCCAGTCGACTGACGACGCTGCGCGAAGGGCGCGGGCAAAGATCTTTGGAAGGGATTTTTCGGGTAGCCCAAGGGTGTCAGCGAAACCTCGCCAATGGTCGAGTTTGAGCTTCTTTCTTCGCCCCTGAATACTTAGTGCCATCTCATCATCACCATAGACAAGGGTGCACGGCAGGTCATACATAGGCGCAATCTCCCACCCGCTCCGCCCGTGAAGAATGGAGAGGTTTTTGGCATGCACGTCGCCATTACCGGTCAGCCAGGCGTAGAGGAATTGCAGATAGAGGTTACGTCGGGCTGCAGCTTGGCCAGCGCACAGGTGCGATAGCGCCTCACTCACATCCTCACTCGTCACCTCGTACTTCATCGCTGGTGCAATATCCATGACCTGAGCGGCGTCCTCGCAAGCAATTTTCATTACCTGACCGTCCACGCAGGCACGGTCGAAACGCTCAACGAAGAGGGCACTTTCCCCCCGTGAATCGTGCACGATTTCCGCCCGAGCGACAGGTATACCGAGTTTACGTGCGGCCTGGAGATGCTGAAACTCGTTAGCAGTGAGGGCCATGTAGCGCGGTGGATCGAGCTTAATAATGCCTTCCCGAGGGCACTGCGCTGTCTGAGATGCGTCTTTCCTGCGCACGCGGGCCGGAACAGAGATCATGGATGCCGATGCCTTCTCTTGCACTCCAGGAAGCGAACGACGATCAACCTGTGTCAGCAGATCATCAAAGACCATCTCGCTCAGGCTCTCATGCACCAGAGGTTCCACATTGTGCAGGTTGTGGCCATGAGGCACGACCTGCACGTCGCCCGGCACATCTGCGCCAACCTCAAGGAGGAGTCCGAGTTCATTACTCAGACTCTGTTTGGAATGCTGCTTGAGGCGTTCTAGACGCGCTCCTTCAGGGAGGAGTCCTGTGAAGAAGACGGGGAGGGCTCCATGAGGCGAGAGGATGTCGCTGTCATTTACTGGAAGAGTGGTTGCAATAGGAGGACCGTCATAGTCGCGTACGTAGCGAAAGATCGTATCCCCTGCAACAGTACGGGTGATGTGGGCAGCAAGCTGTCCTGCCTTGTAGACATCGGCTGCGGGTGTGATGCTCATGGTGTATGCACTTCCCAACGCACCCCTACTGCTTGGGCAGAGCGAAGAACAGAGTCAAAGGAAACCCCTGTTTTCCCCTGCTCAATGCTGCGCATCGTGCGGTCTGAAACGCCAATGAGTTCGGCGAGTTCCTCCTGTGTCATCCCCAGGTGGCGGCGGGCAGCACGGATTGCCGAACCAACGTGCTGGGCGAATGCCTCATGCTGAGCGGGTTTTACAGTCACGATTCCCCTCCCTCCTGAAGAAAGTCTTCGGAAAAATACTTCCGCTACATGGAGAATAGCGGACTTAGCTAGTCAGAAACAAGAGTTTCGGAATTATTATTCCGAAAGCAGTCGTCAAATGCCCCCTAGAGCCAAGAAAGAAAGAAAACGGAAAAATTATTCCGCCACCATTGAAGTTTTGCGACTACTCCCACCCCAGGCGGGCGAGCTCGGCCTCGACAATCCCCTCGGCCGCCCGACGCAAACGCTCCCCATCACAGGTGGGGAAGGGCGCTCCCCCACCTCGGACAGCATCGGCGTCAATCCACACGACGCGCGGATCAGGGCGCAGCCACTTCACCTGGCGTCGAGCCAACTGGCGCGTCGCCAACGCCACCGACTCGATCGCCTCGGGAACACTCATCTCACCATCAATGACGGCGATCGCCTGAGCATAACCTGTGGCGCGAGAAGCCGTCTTTGCCTCGCGCAACCCCTCATCAAGCAGGGCACGGGTTTCCTCAATCAACCCCTGCTCAAACATTAGCCGCGTACGCACAGCAATACGCGCATCCAGATCCGCCATATCCCAGCGGATAGCGACCATAACCGCCGGGTGAATGAACTCATGGCGCGGCATATTGGCCGAAAAGGGCTTTCCGGTCAGCTCGATTACCTCAAGAGCGCGCACAATCCTGCGGGCATTGTGCGGATCAATCCGCTCGGCAGCAACGGGATCACGTTCACGTAGGCGCTCATGCAAACCACGCGACCCTAATGGCCCCTGCGCTTCGGCCTCCAGTCGAGCGCGCACCGCCGGATCAGTCCCCGGGAAATCAATAACATCGAGCAAAGCCCGCTGATACAAGCCAGATCCACCGGCCACAACAGCCACATTCCCACGCGCATGAATAGCCGCAATATCAGCCCTGGCCGCCTGCTGATAGGCCGCTACCGAGGCCTCCTGGCGCACGTCCAGCACGTCAATCTGGTGATGCGGGATACCGCGGCGTTCCTCCACGGGCGTCTTAGCTGTGCCAATGTCCATGCCTTGGTAGAACTGCAGCGCATCAGCGCTCACGAGTTCACCTGCCTCTGCTCCCATGATCGCAGGCAGGGATTCGCACAGGTCAAGAGCAAGGTCGGATTTCCCTGAAGCAGTTGGCCCAACCACGGCCACAATCAGCTCATGCGGGCGGATTTCAGTAGCGGTCATCATCTTCTCAACGCGCGCAACACGCAGCTCAGGCGCTCGGCGGCCCAACACGCAGGGTGGGAATCCCCAGGCCCACGCGGTTGTCCTCTTCCTTCTTCTGACGCGCCTGCCAGGCATCCCCCGCGCGAGTACGACGCAGCTCGAAAAGGCCACCCTCCAACGCAGAATCAGCCAGCAGGTGGTGGGGAGCGCCGTAAGTGACGGTCGCACGCACCATGTCACCAGGACGAGGGCGGTCCTCCTCGGCCATACCCTCTGGCAGGGCCACGTGAACCAGGCGGTTATCACGGGCGCGGCCCGAGATACGCTGAGTTGCACCGTCCTTACGGCCTTCACCCTCACCGATCAGGACCTCAACGGTGGTACCAGCCAAAGCGGCGTTATCCTCGGCGCAGATGCGCTCTTGCAGGGCAATCAGACGCTTATAGCGCTCCAAGGCAACATCATCGGGCACCTGATCTTCACGGTCAGCAGCAGGGGTGCCAGGGCGCGGCGAGTAGAGGAAGGTGAAGGCCGACGAGAAGCGAACCTCTTCCACAACCTCCAGCGTCTGCTGGAAGTCCTCTTCGGTCTCGCCGGGGAAACCCACAATAATGTCAGTGGTGATAGCCGCGTCGGGGATGGCGGCACGCACACGCTCCAGGATGCCCATGAAGCGCTCGCGCCGGTAGGAGCGGCGCATCTGGCGCAGCACCGCATCCGAACCTGACTGCAGAGGCATATGCAAGCTGGGCATGACAGTGGGCGTTTCGGCCATCGCGGCAATAACATCGTCGGTGAAAGCAGCCGGGTGGGGCGAGGTGAAGCGCACACGTTCCAAGCCCTCAATCTCACCTACTGCGCGCAGAAGCTTGGCAAAAGCACCACGGTCACCAAAACCCACACCATAGGAGTTCACGTTCTGCCCCAGCAGGGTCACTTCGATGGCCCCCTGATCGACGACAGCCTGCACTTCAGAAAGGATGTCGCCGGGACGGCGGTCGCGTTCCTTTCCGCGCAGGTGAGGCACGATGCAGAAGGTGCAGGTGTTATTGCAGCCCACAGAGATTGACACCCAGGCCGCAAAAGCGGATTCACGGTGGGTGGGCAGTGTGGAGGGGAAGACCTTGAGGGCTTCTTCAATCTCCACAGCGGCCTCGCGGTTATGTTCGGCGCGGCGCAGCAGAGCAGGGAGCACGTCAATATTGTGGGTGCCGAACACGGCATCCACCCACGGTGCCTTTTCGATAATGCCATCGCGCATCTGCTGGGCAAGGCAGCCGCCCACAGCGATCTGCATGCCCGGACGTTCACGCTTGACAGCGGCAAGCTGACCGAGGTTGCCAAAAAGTCGGGTGGCGGCATTTTCACGCACGGAGCAGGTGTTGATGACGATGACGTCAGCGCCCATGTCGCCAGCGTCGGTGGCGCGCGCGGCGGCCTCGGGAACCTGGGAGACGGGAACGAGGCCTTCTGCTTCAAGCAGGCCAGCCATGCGTTCGGAGTCATGCTCGTTCATCTGGCAGCCCAGGGTGCGCACAGCGTAGGTGCGGGGCGTGGAAGAAGTTGGTGTAGTGCTCATCGTCTGGACAGTGTAGCGGGGTCAGCGCGCACCTGGGTTTTCGCCCTCGCCTGTGAACGAGGCCAAAGCCGAGAGGTCCTTTCCGCTGAGCGCCTGGCCAAGGAGGGCGATTGCTTGAGAAATAGCCTGTTCTCGCACTTCGTTACGACCACCCGCAAAAGAATAGCGGTGGATCGAGGTGCCTGCGGGCATGGCGAGAGCCATATAAACAGTGCCAGCGGGGTGCTCATCCGCGGGGCCAGGGCCAGCGACGCCGGTAGTAGAAATCGCATAGTCGGCGTTGAATAATTGACGCGCCCCCTGAGCCATTTGGGCGGCGACCTCACCGTCAACGGGGCCTCGTTCGCTGAGGATTTCCCCGTCAACGCCAAGGATGTGCCGCTTCAGGTCACAGGTGTAGGTGCATACGCCGCCTTGAACAACGTCAGAGGCGCCCGGAATATTCACGAGGCGGGCGCACACTCCCCCACCTGTGAGAGATTCAGCGGTTGCAACGTGCAGGCCTGCCTCACGCAGAGCATCAATGACAAACGCTACGGCATGTGTAGAAGTGGTGGTGTCTGACGCTGTCACAATTCCTCCTCTTGCCCGTCCTCACCCCAGTGTTCCAGCACTTCGGCAATGACGCGCTGGCAGGTAGAAGGCGAGTAGCCTTTTCGGGCCAACATGCCCGAAAGACGTCCCCAGGCTTTACGCCGGTCAACACCACGCATACTCCGCGCTTTGCGCTGGGCAAGTTCACGCGCACGCTCATACGCGTCATCATCACTGATTTGACTCATAGCTTGGGCAATAAGGGCGCTATCAATGCCCTTGCGTTTGAGTTCTTCCCGCAGAGCACGCCCAGTCGCCCCTCGCAAAGCAAAGCGTTCACGCACAATCATGGCAGCAAAAGCCGCGTCATCAATGAGGCCAACAGCGCTCAAACGATCAAGAACCTCTTGAGCAATTTCCTCACTAAAACCACGGTGAGTGATTGCTGCATGTAGTTCAGCTCGGGAACGAGACCGCGTGTCAAGCTGGCGTAGGGCAACCTCACGAGCAGCCTCGATAGCTTCGACACCGGTCAGAGCAGCATTCTTTTCCCGCATAGCGGCCATACGTTCTGCAGGAGAGAGCTGTTTCGTGGAACGGGTCTTTTTCCCCTGACGCCTGGAGGCAGTGATGGCACCCTCTGTGGCATCCGCATCACTGACATCTGCGTCACAAGCCTGGGAGGCTCCAAAAACTGGGATATCGACGAAATCGTTGTTTTCACCGAGTTCTGGATAGTGCTCGGGATCGAGATAGCGAACCATTCTTTACCTCACATGCTCGCCTGATGTACGCCTCGCCCGAACCCAAGGGTTCGGGCGAGGCGGAGAGTCTTAGAATCCAGCGTCTTCTTCGTCAGATGCGGTGGTCTTGGCGCTGGAAGCGTCATCGGCTGCTACGCCAATCCCTAGTTCAGCGAGGATCTTATTCTCGATCTCGGTGGCAAGCTCAGGATTATCTGCCAGGAATTGGCGAACGTTCTCCTTGCCCTGCCCTAACTGGTCATCCCCGTAGGTGAACCACGAGCCGGACTTTCGGATCACACCGTATTCAACCCCCATGTCAATGATGGAGCCTTCACGGGAGATGCCGCGACCGTAGAGAATGTCGAACTCGGCCTGCTTGAAAGGCGGGGCCATCTTGTTCTTGACGATCTTGGCGCGTGTGCGGTTGCCGACAGGAGCGCCAGCTTCCTTTAGGGTTTCGATTCGGCGCACATCAATACGAACGGAGGCGTAGAACTTCAAAGCCTTACCACCAGTGGTGGTTTCAGGCGAGCCAAAGAACACACCGATCTTTTCACGCAACTGGTTGATGAAGATGGCGGTGGTGCCGGTGGCTGAGAGCGCACCCGTGATCTTACGCAGGGCCTGGCTCATCAGGCGCGCTTGAAGGCCCACGTGGGAGTCTCCCATTTCGCCTTCGATTTCCGCTTTGGGAACAAGGGCAGCTACTGAGTCAATGACAATAATGTCGATGCCGCCCGAGCGGATCAGCATGTCAGCAATTTCAAGGGCTTGTTCGCCAGTGTCTGGCTGGGAGACAAGCAGAGAGTCCGTATCTACGCCAAGAGCTCGCGCGTATACCGGATCAAGGGCGTGTTCGGCGTCAATGAATGCAGCGTTGCCACCGGCACGCTGGGCGTTAGCAACCGCATGGAGAGCAACAGTGGTCTTACCGGAGGATTCAGGGCCGTAGACTTCAATGACGCGGCCACGAGGAAGACCGCCGATACCGAGGGCGACGTCAAGGGCGAGAGAACCTGTGGGGATGACTTGAACCGGAGGACGGGTGTCATCGCCAAGGCGCATGATGGAGCCTTTACCGAATTGCTTGTCGATCTGCGCGAGGGCAACTTCTAGTGCCTTGTTGCGGTCGTTACCTGCGGGGGCTGCAGTGGTGGCGCTCTTTCGTGCTGCCATGGAATCATCCTTCCGGTTGAGGCCTCTCCGGCCATTGATAGGGGCTGGTCTGTCAGTGGTGTTCTCCCCTCTCCGGGGTCACCACACACGTTATGTCCGACCATGAGACATGAACATGAGGATCGGTTATCACTGTGGATAACACTTTTCATGCCGTGTATATCCACAGCATAGATGGAACATGTGTTCGATGGTGGCGACACGCAGGAAATGAAGATGCCCGCTATGTCACATCACTTGTGAAAGGTCGCCCTTCAGCGCCGACGTTTCTTCGGATCGATGCGGTGCACCCATCGTGCATCCTCACTCTGTCCGGTTTCCTCAATGAGCGCCGCCCACACCTCATCAGGCTCAGCGCCTCGGTCAAGGGCTTCTTGGGCGGTTCCTAGGCAGGAGGGAAGATAGAGGTCAACAACGAGAGAACGTCCAAGGGAGGGGCCATAGACGGCGTCAACCGCGTCCCAAAACTCTGATCGTTTCACCCTCGTATCACCGATCCCGTGCCGACAATTCACAATTACTCGGGCACACTCGGATGCCTTTAACTGTGAGCTTCACTCAGCTAATGAGGGTGACAGGAACAGCCGGTTCGGAAACACGTTCGGGTGCCACGGTTCCGTCAAGAATCGCCATGCGATCTGACACCTCACGCAGCACAAACCACAGAGGCACACCCAAAGCCTCGCAGATTGCGTTGAGCAGTTCAGAGGAAGCCTCTTTACGGCCTCGTTCAATCTCTGACAGGTAGCCAAGAGCAACCTGGCTTTCCTGAGCTACCTCGCGCAGCGTCCATCCTCGCGCGTTGCGAAGCTGACGCAAGACTGCGCCAAGTTCAACTCGCAGTAACGGGGAGGTAGTTGTTGAGATCATGCTCTGACTGTAGCGCGAATCGGTGTACATGCGCACCTTCGTTTCGGATTATTGGCACCATTCAGGGATCTTTCGGGGGTGATTTCAGGGGAACATCCAACGGGCGGGGGCCGTTGCTCACATGTCTCCACGGCGTCTCCTTTCCTCCTATTTCAGCGCTGGTGTGGCATTTCTGAGTGTGTCAGTGCCACCCCGTATTTGCGTGAACGACCACCGGTGTCAGGAAAAAAGGATGTCCACACGCCCTTCCAGGCAAGAAAAAGGGAGCTTCCCGTCCTGGGGAAGCTCCCGCCCTGTCAGATAGGGTTAGCGCTCTTTCACTGCAGGGAACGTCGCCTTCGAGACCTACACACCTTCTTGAGCGAGTTCCTTTGCCATGCGACGTCCATCAAGGATGTAATCAACACCAGACCAGACTGTGACAATTAACGCAGCCCACATGGTTACCACCACAGAGTAGGCAGCAATAGTCATTGCCACAGAATCTGGATTCAACATGCTCTCCCAGGGAAGAATCATGAGGAAGATCAGCAGCAACTGAAGAACTGTTTTGAGTTTCCCTCCCATATTGGCCGCAACCACGATGCCCTGACGTAAAAGCACGCTACGCCACCAGGTAATGCCCAGCTCGCGGATAGCCACCAGAATCGTGAAAAACCACGGCAGGCTTCCCATCCACGACAGCGCAACAAAAGCACCTAACGTCAATGCTTTGTCGGCAATCGGATCAGCGATCCGGCCAAAGTCCGTAATCCACCCGTTTCGTCGCGCGATTTCGCCATCAAGATGATCCGACAGAGAGGCAATCACAAATACTGCGACCGCCCACCACTGAGCTGTCAGGGTCTGTTGGAACAGAAGGGCGATAAAGATAGGAACAAGAACAATACGCAGCACCGTCAACGTGTTCGGCACGTTGAGCACGGGCACCTTTTTCGATCGATCGATCGTCGAGACGTTCTGTTCCATACCTCAAATATTACCCTCTCTTATCTGCCTGTCAGTTGCCAGGCATCCTCATTCTCATCAGGTTCTTCATCCTCCCAGTCCACGCGTCCTCCAAAATCGTGCCCCGCGTAGGGATCAGCACTGGCCTGAGGGGCGAAGGAAGGCGGCGTCACAGCCTGTGGCGAGGGTACTTCCTCGACTGTGGTTTCAGAGGTGACGGTCGCGTGCGTGCCACCCGCCCCCGGCGGCACCTGGACCGCGTAGAAGGTACTTTCTTCCGCCTCAGCCTCGTCCTCAGAGTGCCCCAGCTCATCTTCAACGAGGGAGGCAGCGGCAACGGCGGGGCTCACAGGCGCAGGAGCGGCGAGGGCGGGCACCTCCGGTTCAGGGGTGGCGCTAGTCTCTCCACGCAGCATGGCCAGGATTTCAGGAAGCTGCTCAGGCTCAACAAGAACCTCGCGAGCCTTTGACCCTTCCGAGGGACCAACGATCTCGCGGGACTCCAGCAAATCCATCAGACGGCCAGCGCGGGCAAAGCCTACGCGGAGCTTACGCTGCAGCATTGAGGTTGAGCCCAGACGGGTGGAGATCACCAGTTCAGCCGCTTGGAGCAGGTCATCAAGATCATCACCAATATCCTCGGCTACCTTCGCGGTCTTGGCAGGTGCGACAACGTCTGGTCGGTACTGGGCCTGCATCTGAGACTTCACATGAGCAACCACAGAGTGAATCTCGGACTCTGTCACCCACGCGCCCTGCACGCGCATAGGCTTGGGCGCGCCGGCTGGCAGGTAGAGCGCATCACCTTGGCCAATCAGCTTTTCAGCGCCGGGCTGGTCAAGGATCACGCGAGAATCCACCAGTGAGGAGGTCGCAAAGGCCAAGCGGGAAGGCACATTGGCTTTAATCAGACCCGTGACCACATCTGCTGATGGGCGTTGGGTGGCAAGCACCAGGTGAATACCCGCAGCACGTGCAAGCTGAGTAATACGTTGAACAGAGGCTTCCACGTCACGCGGCGCCACCATCATGAGGTCAGCGAGCTCGTCAACGACGACCAAGAGATAGGGGTAGGGCTGAAGTTTGCGTTCCAGCCCAAGAGGTACTTGCACCTGTCCAGCGCGAACAGCTTGATTGAAGTCATCAACGTGCTTGAAGCCGAAGGCAGCCAAGTCGTCGTAACGGGCGTCCATCTCTCGGACCACCCATTCAAGTGCTTCAGCGGCCTTCTTCGGATCGGTGATAATCGGAGAAATCAGGTGCGGGATGCCCTCGTAGATCGTCAGCTCCACGCGCTTGGGATCGACGAGGATCATACGTACCTGCTCGGGGGTAGCGCGCATCATGATGGAGGTAATCATGGAGTTGACGAAACTGGACTTACCCGAGCCGGTCTGGCCTGCCACCAGCAGGTGGGGAGTCTTGGCCAGATTCGTCACGACGTAGCCGCCCTCGACGTCCTTACCTACACCGACAACCAGCGGGTGCTGGTTGCGTTTGGCCGCCCCTGAACGAAGCACGTCGCCGAGGGCAACCGTCTCTCGGTCAGCGTTGGGAATTTCCACGCCGATAGCGCTCTTACCCGGAATTGGCGACAGGATGCGCACATCCGCGCTGGCCACAGCGTAGGCAATATTCTTCGACAGGTTCGTAATGCGATCGACCTTCACACCCGGCCCAAGCGTCACTTCATAACGGGTCACTGTCGGGCCTCGAGAAAAGCCTGTGACAGTAGCGTCAACCTTGAACTCAGCCAACACCTGCTGCAACGCCTGAACGACCTGATCGTTGACCGCAGATCGCGTTTTATGCGGGGTACCACGGATGAGCAAGTCTTCGGTGGGCAGATGGTACTCGACAGGGGCAGCAGCCTGTGGAGTAAACCCAGCGTCGGTGCCACTCTCTTCTGTGGTAGCGCCCGCACTATCTACGGTCTGCCCCGCCTGCTGCGAATCCGCAGGGATCGCAAACACTTCCGTAGGAGCATCAGCATCGACTGGCTCCCCAGCATGCGGCGAGGTCGGCATCACCATGGTGGCATCAATCGGAGCAAGCTCAGAGGGGTCATACTCCCCTTCACCGGCAGCGTAGTAGTCTCCGCCCTGCTCGTAGTCCGCGTCACCGTACGCGGGATCATAGCCACCTTCAACAAGATCCACATGGGGTGGCGCGTCAGCCTCAGCAGCGCGGCGGAAAGCCTCGTCAGCATCGTATTGGTCAAGGAAAGGATCATCCCCGGCGGCCAAGTGGTCACGCGAGCGACGGCGCGCAGCACTGACCTCGTCCTCCCCTTCAACCGAAGACTCACCGGCTCCCTTTGCGGAACGGAGAATGAAACGGTCGCGGAAGTCACGCAGGCGCTGAGGAACGTCGGCAACTCGGGTGCGGGTCGCCAGAAGAATCGAATACACCAGCAGTAAAAACAGCAAAGCGCCCGCACCCCAGGCTGACAGGAGGGTTACAAGAGGGCTAGCAACGAACCAGCCAATAATGCCTCCAGCCGCTTCAATCCCCTCAATAGGCGATGCGGAAGGATTGCCACTGGTGACGTGTACAAGACCCGTCAACGCAAAGACAACTCCCATACCGCCAGCAAGATGGTGCGGCAGCGCTGAGTTCAAAGAACGTGCCTTAAAAAGGTCAATGGCAACAGCAACGAACACCACGGGAAGGACAACGGAGAAAATCCCTACCAGCCCCGCTGAACCATGATGGATAAAATCCCCCGCCTGGCCTGAGACTTTAAACCACTCACGCAAAGCAACGACAACGGCCAGCGCGAGCATGACGAAAGCCAAGGCATCGCGTTTAACCTGAGCGTCCGTGGCCCGCCACAGCGCGAAAGCCCCAGCGATACCACGCCCGCATGCAGAAAAGAAGCGCGAAAGGGCACCCTGGGAGCGCGGCGCAGGCGTATTCCTTGCTGACGTGCGCTGTCGTGAACTCTTCGAAGACGATGATGTGTTTGCCATGGTGCTACAGACGCTACCGGCCCCCAGAGCCTCGCGCATCATCGGCGCGCCGCATGGCCCTATTAGCGGCCAAACATCACCACTTTTTCAGGGTTGAGGGAAGAAGATCGCGCCATCTTCACCATGCCAGCAATCCCCACCACTCCCCAAGCGTGCCAGCTCAGGAAGAGTAGATCAGGCCGCCCTGCTCAAGAATCTGCTCAATATCGGCCAGAGTCGGAACCGGCAAAGCCGACTCGTGTGCGATCGTAAAGGCCGCCGCCGCGTTAGCAGCGCGACAAGCGTCCTCCAGGGAGGCACCCTTGAGAAGCGAAGCACACATTGTCGCAATATGCGTGTCCCCAACGCCCGCAGTGTCAACCGTGAACGCATCAAAAGCCGGAAGGTGAATACGCGGTGCCGACTCATTGACCTGCAGCTCGCACCCCATCACACCCAGGCGTCGCACCACCGCAGCATGTGGACGCATAATGTGTCGGATTGAGAGCCCCGGCTCAACGCGAGTGAGAATGGCATCCAGAGCGGCTTTCTCACGAATATTCATCGTCACAACGTCAGCACGGCTCAGCAGGCGACGCCACGCGCTAACAGGTACTTCCTCCACCGCTGGCGAAATAGACACCACCAGCATGACACTCTCAGGTAGCGAGGCGCCCCATCCGGTGAGCGTCTCAGCACCAATACGATTCGTCAGGTCAACACCAGAAATATGGACCAGGTCGCCGTCGTGAAGAGTAATCCGATCCAGCGCAGCACGCGAGGGCTCTGACTCCACGCCTGCTGTCACCACTGAGGTTGTTGAACCGTCAGCCTCGACAAGCTGGATGGCGATACCAATATCGCCCACCAATTCGGTGGTGAGGATCTCCACATCGGCTTCTTCTAAGTGCTGGCGCACCGTATATGAGTTCGGGCCAGTTCCCAGAGGGGATGCCATAGAGGCCTTCACCCCCTGTGCTGCTGCGGCAGCCAGGGTGACATAGCCACCGCCAGGTCGGGCAGCGGCAGTTTCAGCTTCGACAGCAGCTCCCCGTTCGGGCAGATGATCAACGTGGAGGGGAAGCGCCAGCACCATCGAGTGGGTGGAAATAAAACGACCAGGCATGAAGCTCCTACTGTTCCACGACCACGGGAACGATCATGGGACGGCGACGCAGGCGACGAGCCACCCAGCGTCCGATAACGCGGCGCATGACCTGCTGCAAAACGTAGGGGTCAACGCCGCCGGGGGCAGCGGCCTCGCGCAGGGCGGCATCGACCTCGGGCAGGATCTCTTCAAAGACAGCGTCATCTTCGGCCATGCCAATAGCGCGAATGGTTGGCGAGGCCAGTACCATGCCTGAGTCTCGTTCAACAACGGCGTAGACGCTGACAAAACCTTCAGCGCCAAGGGTGCGGCGGGCTGCGAGCTCCTCTTCAGAGATTTCTCCAATGGAGCGTCCATCAACGTAGACGTATTCGCAGGGGACAGCTCCTGCGATTCGAGTCTTTCCGTCCTTGAGGTCAACGACAACGCCGTCTTCTGCGAGTACGACATTCTCCACCGGGACACCGGTCTTGACCGCGAGCTGACCATTAGCGATGAGATGTCGGATTTCACCGTGGATGGGCATGACATTTGTCGGCTGGATGATGTTGTAGCAGTAGAGCAGCTCGCCAGCAGAGGCATGGCCAGAGACATGGACCTTGGTGTTGGACTGGTGGACAACGCGGGCGCCTAGGCGCATGAGCCCGTTGATGAGGCGGTAAACGGAGTTTTCGTTACCGGGGATCAGCGACGAGGCGAAGACGACCATATCGTCAGGTTCCAAGGTGACGAACTTGTGGGAGCCTGCTGCCATGCGTGACAGGGCGGCCATGGGTTCGCCCTGGGAGCCTGTGGCCATGTAGACGCGCTGGTGCGGAGGAAGATCAGCGATGGTGGCTGAATCGACAATGACATCCGGTGGGACAGTGAGGTAGCCCTTTTCCTCTGCGATACGCATATTGCGTTCCATTGAGCGTCCCACCAGTGCGACGCGGCGCCCATTACGGTGAGCAGCGTTCATGACCTGTTGGACACGGTGGACATGGGAGGCGAAGGAAGCGACGACGATCTGGCCGGTGGCCTCGGCGAATACTCGGTCGAGGACGGGGCCGATCTCACATTCAGGGGTGACGAATCCTGGAACCTCAGCGTTGGTGGAATCCACCATGAACAGGTCCACGCCTTCTTCCCCAAAACGGGCAAAGGCTCGAAGGTCGGTCAGGCGGCCGTCAAGAGGAAGCTGATCCATTTTGAAGTCGCCGGTAATAAGAACCTTACCGGCGTCGGTGCGGACAAAGACAGCCAGCGCATCTGGGATAGAGTGCGTGACGGCAACGAATTCACAGTTGAAAGGGCCAATGTTGATGCGGTCGCCTTCAGCGACAACGACGAGGTCAGGGCTGGGGAGGCGATGCTCGCGGATCTTGGGTTCAACGAAGGCCAAGGTCAAGTCCGAGCCGTAAATGGGGATGTCCGCACGTAGTTTCAGCAGGTAGGGGACGGCTCCGATGTGGTCTTCATGTCCGTGGGTGAGGATCATTCCCACGACATCATCAAGGCGGTCTTCGATCCAGGAGAAGTCGGGAAGGATCAGGTCGACACCGGGTTGGGTTTCTTCAGGGAAGAGAACGCCGCAGTCAACGACGAGGAGTTTGCCTGCGTATTCGAGGACGTTCATATTGCGTCCAACTTCGCCCAAACCTCCCAACGGGATAACACGGAGGGCGCCCTCTTCGAGAGGAGCGGGTTCAGCGAGGTTCTCGTACAGAGGCTTCATAGTGCTGATTCTACTTGCTCTTTTGTTCCAGGTCTTTGGAGGGTCATGTTCTCCGCTATAAAACGCCGGTGGAGGGAACCTTCTGGTTCCCCCCACCGGCGTCGCATGTGCCCAGGAGTTCACATGCAACCATCCCACCAGGGACGACAGTGTCCTACCCCTCGCGGAACATAATCCCAAAGCTTCCTCGCGGATAGTGCCACTTGAGCACTCCCGCAGGAGCCATTGCCAGGCAGGTGCCACACTCCAGGCAAGCGGCATACTCGACGCCCACGCTGCCATCGGCTTCGACCGAATACACATGCGCTGGGCAGATGCGTTCAAGCAGAGGGCCCACCCCGAGTGTGCGAGCGAGTTCCTGGTTCACCTCAATGTGGGATTCTTCCTCATCGAGGTTGTAGGTATTCCCAGCCAGTCGGGCCGGAACGCTCTCAATGACGAGTTGTGCCATTGCGTGTTCCTCCTTTCAGAAGGTGAGGGTTACAGGGCTCGGATGCCGGCAAAGACATCGCCCATGATCTGCGTCATCTTCACACCTGATGCTTTGAGGGCATCGAGTCCGACTGCCCGCAGGTGACGCCTGGGGGTCAAGTCGTGGTTGAAAACGCCGTAGAACACGTCGGCGGCGAGCTTGCCGTAGTCGCTGTACATGCGGGGGCGCTCCAGGAAGGCTGGTGCTTTGGCGTAGGTTGCCATGTCTTTGCCAACGAAGCTGGCATCCAGCAGGCTCCGGTAAACATCCATCGATTCCTGACTGAAATCCATCACCCCGAAGGCCTTCTGGATAGCACCGGCCGCTGCCAACGCTGACCCTGCAGCCAGGTCCATGCCGCGAATGGTCAACCCTGTGTTCAGGGTGAAGCCCGCGGCATCTCCGATGATGATGAGCCCCGGTCTGGTCAGGTCATGGGAGCTCATTGCTGAGCCGTCCTCAATGGTGAGGTGGCACCCGTATTCAAGAAGCTGCCCATCTTCGAGTAAGGGGGCGATAGCGGGGTGTTGCAGCAGGTGGTCGTGAATGTCTGAGGAGGACAGCCCCGAGGCTTCGAGGTCATCGAGCCTCATCACCACACCGATGGAGACGGATTCTTCATTGGTGTAGAGGAAACCACCACCAGCCACCCCCTGCGTGCAGTCCCCCACCATGGCGTAGGCGACGCCCTCGTTGCCGCGAACATTGAAGCGGTCCTCAAGAACCTTACGAGGCAGGCCGATAACGGACTTCACCCCGACGGCGAGGTGCTTCATGGGCTCCTTAGCGCGAATACCGGCGTCTTGGGCAATGAAGGAGTTAACGCCGTCTGCTGCGACCACCACATGGCAACGCAGTTCGTCTTCTCCAGCTCGAACGCCAACGATCTGGGTGCCCTCAGTGATGAGGGAATCAACCTTCACGCCAGGCATAACGGTCACGCCTGCTTCCTCGCATTGTTCAAGGAGCCACGCGTCAAGTTTGACGCGTAGGACGGTCACGGCGTTTGCCGGTTCGGTCAGGCGCTGATCCCAGTAGTCGATGTTGACGAAGGAGCTCTGGTTGATCAGGCTCACGCAGTTGCGTGTGATGCGACGTTCAACGGGCGCAATATTGACGAAGTCGGGAAAGACTTTTTCCATAATGCGGCAGTAGAACACGCCACCGGAGAGGTTCTTTGAGCCTGGTTCGGCGCCACGCTCAATGAGCAGGACCTCCCGGCCTTGCTGGGCGAGGGTGTAGGCGCAAACTGCGCCCGCCACTCCGCCGCCGATGACAATGACGTCGAAGTCGACGTCGACTTCTTCAGACATGGTGTTCTCGTTTCAGGACAGCGCTGATCAGGACAGGGCTGCGGTCAGTGCGGGCACGACCTCGTAAATGTCTCCCACAATGCCGTAGTCAGCGATCTGGAAAATGGGGGCATTGGCGTCATTGTTGACGGCCACGACGATCTTGGTGTCAGCCATGCCGGAGGTGTGCTGCACCTGGCCGGAAATACCCAGAGCGACGTAGATGTCAGGTGAAACGTGCATACCTGAGACGCCGATGTAACGGTCCTTGCTCATCCACGCGGTGCCTTCTGCAAGTGGGCGCGAGCAGGCCATCTCAGCGCCGAGGGCATCTGCCAGGCCCTGAGCGATAGCGAGATCGTCCTCAGTTTTGAAGCCACGTCCGCAGGCGACAATCCTGCGTGCTGCGGCAAGGTTGGCCGGTCCTGAGCTTGCGGGTTGGACGGAGACAACGCTGGCACCCATGGGGGTGGCCTCGTGCGTTTCCGCTGCTGGGCCGTCGGCGTCTGCGGGAGCGCCGCCTTCGAGGACGAGTACAGCTCCGTTGAAGCTGACGGTCTCGTTGGTCAGGCCACCGTAGCGGGCGACCTCGGCACCGGTGGCACTCACGTTGGTGGCACCAACAATGACAGGAAGGGCGAGGGCGGCTGCCGCAGCTCCAGCAAAGGAGCGCTCAGCAGGACGGTTAGCGGCAAGAATAACGTCGCCAGCAGCCTCAGCGAGTAGCCCTGCAACGACGCCAGCGTATGCTTCGGCGGGCACATTATCGGCAGTCGGGACGTGAATGACACGATCAACGCCTGCGATACTGGGCGCGGTGGGGGCAACGGCGATGACAGTGGCGGTGCCGCCAATGGCTTTGGCGGTGTCAACGAGGTTGGTGACGTGCTCGTTGGTGGTAAGAATCCAGGTGTTCGTCATTGTTCTGCTGTCCTTTCTCAGAGCGCGCCGGCGTTGCGCAGAGCTGCGACGAGCTGTGCGGCAGCGTCGTCTCCGGTGAACATTTCATTGCGGCGAGCCTTCGCAACGGGCTTGGCTCGGCCGGTGACCTCAAGGGTGACGTCTGTGAGCGTCAGGTCGCCTGCGGAGACCTCGTCAAGGGGTTTCTTTCCGGCGGCGAGGATGTCCTTCATGCCGGGAACCTTGACGGGCGCAGCGTCAGTGGCGACCGCTGCGACGACGGGGCCGTCCACGGTGATGGTGCGGGTGCCACCAGCGGTGGATTGAGTGAGGGCCCATCCCTGTCCTGCGGCTTCAATGGCGGTGACTTCCTGGAAGCACGGCCAGCCGAGGAACCCTGCGATGAGGGTGGGGACGATCTTGGCTGATTCGTCGATGGAGGAGTCGCCTGCAAGGACCAGGGTGGCTCCGTCAATCTTTCCAACAAGGCCCGCGAGCCCGCTGGCGACGGTGGTGGCGTTCCAGGTGGAGGTGGTGTCGTCTGCGACGACGAGTGCGCGGTCCATGCCTCGTGAGAGGGCGCCTTTCTTTGCCATGGACGAGGCTACTGCGCTGCTTCCGACTGAGATGCCGACGACGTCGGTTCCGAGGGAGTCTGCGAGGGTGCGTCCGACCTGCACGGCGACGGGATCGTATTCGGAGATTGCGGCCTTGGCGCGCGACCAGTCGACCACGCCGGAGGCATCAACGGTGGTGTCTTGTGGGTTAGCGGCGTACTTGTACGCGACAACGATGCTCATCGTCTGCTCTTTCTGTTGAAGGTGCGGTTGGCGGTATATCGGGTGTGGAAACCCTGAAAGCTTTGAGGAAGGGTCGTTAAGATAGAGATATGTGACCTCCCTCATGAAAGGTGCGTGTGCGGTGACACAGTCGGCGGTTCTTCACCCTCCAAAACCGGGACGTCCTCGTGACGCCCAGTTGGAGGAACGTGTGTTTCGCGCTGCCTTGGACCTCTATGGCGAGGCCGGCTGGGCGGGTTTTAATCTGACGAAGCTTGCAGCCGAAGCGGGCGTAGGTAAGTCGAGCTTGTATTCGCGGTGGATTGACCGCGATGATTTGCTCCACTGTGCGTTCACCGCGTTGGTGACCTGCCCGGGACCGGTTGGGGATTCCCCGCGTGAGATCCTTGTGAACGAGGCCGACTTTCGCTTGAGGGAATACCTGGGGCCCAACCGTTCCGCTGTGCGACGTCTTTTTGTTGAAGCAGGCAACGAGGTTGATCCTGTGATCTGCGAGATCTACAGGGATGTGTTCGTCACTCCCCTGTCGGCTATTCACGCTAGGTTGTGGGATTTCAAGCTCAATGGAGAGTTGCCGCGTAATACCTCGGTGGTGCGTCTGCTGGATGCGATTGAAGGAAGCGTGCTGATGCGCACCTTCTGTTTGCCTGAAGATGTCATTGAGTGCTTCTTGGAGAAGGTTCCGGCCTACGTTGCCGATCTGGTTGACGATCAACTTCATCACCATGAGCCTTCGCGCCAGTTGGAGATCTGAGTGCCACCTCGTTGTGCGGGTCCAGCCATGATCCGCAGCAAGGGCTGTTCGATTCCTAAGTTGGTGGGGCGCCCGTGTCCGGGGTAGACGGTAAGATCTTTGTCCATCTGTGCCAGGCGTGCGCAGGATTTCATCATGTCAACGGGGTTGCCCATAACGAAGGCAGTGGAACCAATGGCACCGGCAAAGAGCATGTCACCTGTGAAAAGGACACGTTGAGCCTCGTTAAGTAGGCAGATGCTGCCGGGGGTGTGACCGGGCGTGTGAAGGACGGTGAGGTGGTCGCCTCCCCAGGTGATGGTGTCGCCCTCGTGAAGGGGCCGGTCGATGTGGTCAACGGTGTAGTCAATGCCCTCTTCGTCAAAGCCAGACCTGTGTACGTCAGCGACGCCATCAACATCGTCGTGGCCGCACCCTACCCAGCATCCGTAGGCGTCGACGAGTTCGTTGACGGCTCCAATGTGGTCACAGTGGCAGTGGGTGAGGATGATCCCCTCGATGTTTTTGTCTCCCAGCCAACGCAGGAGCACCTCAGGTTGTGCACCAGGATCAATGACGATAGTTCCTGCACTGTTTGTCAGCGCGTAGCACACTGCTTTCCAGGAGCCGACGGTGATCTGTTCGATGGTGAACATTCTTAGCGCCCCCTAAAGTCGGGTGATCCGGTTTCAGCAAGGGTGTAGCCGCGCGTCTCGGGGGCCCAGATGATGGAGACGATAAGACCTAGGGCAGAGATTGCTGCGCCTGCGAGCATTGTCATGCCGATGCCGTGATCGATGATGAATGCGGGCAGGATGTAGATGGACACGACGGTGCCGATGCGGCTGAAGGCCATGGCGAAGCCCATGGCGGTTGCCCGGATTTCTGTGGGGAAGAGTTCGTTGGGGTAGAGCCATTCGAGGTTGCCGGGCCCACCAGAAAGGATCGCGTAGGCAATGAAGCATCCCATGATCAGGCCGATGCCAGCGCCGGGGAAGAACCCGATAATAGCCAGGGCAATGGTCATTCCACCGAAGCAGCCAATGATGAGTGGCCTGCGGCCGATCTTTTCGCACAGGTACATGGCGGGGAAGGTGCCCAGCATGAAGAATGTGCCAATCAACAGTTCCCCAAGGAGGACATTGCGGCCCTCTCCCAGTCCAACGGCGCTGATGATCTGAGGCCCGTAGGTGTAGAGGGCAAACATGGGGATGGCTTGGCAGAGCCAGATGACGCCCACGAAAATCACGCGCTGCAGGTACACGCCTTGGAGGACTTTACGGACCGAGGTTTTCGCAGCGTCCTCTGCCTCGGGCAGGCGGACATTGGCTCCCAGAGTCTCGTGCACGATACGTTGAGCTTCTTCTGCGCGCCCCTTGGAGACGAGCCAGCGTGGAGATTCTGGGATATTCCATCGGCCTACGAGGATGGCGATGCAGGGAACGGCGGAGGAGGCGAGCATGTAGCGCCAGCCGTGGGATGTGTTGATGAGGACGAAACCCACCAGGGCGGCGACGTTAGCGCCCAGGTACCAGGCTGCGGCAATAATGCCCATCGCTGCAGCGCGGTATTTACGAGGCGAGAACTCGGTGATCATGGAGGTGGCGATCGGATAGTCGGCGCCGACAGCCACACCAATGAGGAAACGCAGGACCACTAGCATCAGGGGGCCGTTGACTAGGGCACACAGGATCGATAGGACGGCGATGACGACAAGGTCGATGACGAACATTTTGCGTCGCCCGATCAGGTCAGTCACCCATCCGCCAACAGAAGCCCCCAGGAAGAGTCCCACGAGGGCGGCAACGCCAAGCAGACCATTCCAGTGGGCATCGAGGACGAGATCCGTGCCCATTGCCCCCAAAGCTACGCCAATGATTGAAAGCACATAGCCTTCAAGGAAGGGGCCACCCGAGGAAAAGACAATGACACGTTTGAGGAGGGGCGTCATTTCTAAGTCTTCGAGGTCAATGATGGGCTCATCGTTGCTCATGGTGTTCTCCCTTCTATCTGCTGAGGGGCTGGTCAGTATCGTGTGGGCGTGTGTAGCGTGGGAGAGGCGATGGTGGCGTTGCCTCTCCCACGCCGCATGCGGGAATCAGGGACTGCAGAGTTTCAGGCGCATGATTCCCCTACGCTCGCGTCAGCGGTATTCGATGATGCCCCAGTTCAGATGGGGCTTGGCACCGGTTTCCTCCGCGTCAACATCAACGAGTGCGAAACGCAGTTCGCCCTCGCCCACCTTCCACAGTTGTGTCTTGAGGGTGGATCCTGGGTGAACGGGTGAGGTGATGCGCGTCTTGAAACGCGTGATGCGCTCGGGCTCGCCCGGAACAAAGGCGTTGATCGCATGGCGCATGACAACACCGGCGTAAGAGATGGCGTGCAGGATGGGGCGCGGTTCGCCGTTTTCTGCGGCGTAGTCCCAGTCAATGTGCTGGGGATGGTAGTCACCCGAGAGACGGTAGATAAGCGCCTGATTCTCAGGAATGGTCTCGACCACTTCAACGTCTGCGGGGCGGTCGGGCATGTCGACAATGTCCTTGGGGGGCGTGGGTCCGCCCCAGCCACCGTCGTAGATCAGGCAGTCCCAGGATTCATTGGTGAACAGGAGGTTGCCGTCAGAATCGTAGGTGTCACCAATGTGTTGGGCGAGGAGGCCCCGTCCTTCACCACGGTCATAGAGGCCTTCCAGGCGCACCATCGTTTCCAGGTGGTCGCTCATCTTCGTCATGGGGCGATGGAAGGTGATGTCAAAACCCCAGTGCAGGGAGCCGGCGTAGTTGTAGCCGTAGTCGATAGTGCGCGTAACCTCTGAATCGACGATGAGCATGGCGCCAAACATGGGGAGCACCTTGAGTTTGGGGTCGCGTTCGTCATGCTCGTTGAGGTATTCAAGGCCGTCTTTACCATCAATGCCCGCACCGCAGCCGAGGGCGAAAAGCTCCAGGTCGCGGAAGGTGTAGTCACGGACGAAGGGGCCGAAAGTCTGGCCCACCATGTCGGTATTGATCGCCATTGGTCAGTGTCCTTTCATGGAAATGGTGTTATTGGAAGTGGTGTTACTGGGTGGCAAGAAGATGTTTTTGTACTTTCCCGTAGGTGCCGCGCGGGAGTTCTTCAACGAACTCCACGAAGCTCGGCACCTTGAAGGCAGCAAGGTGGCGGGCACAGTGGTCGATAATCGCGCAGACATTGAGCTCTACATCCGGGTCGGGCACGATGAATGCTTTGACAGCTTGACCGCGCACGCTGTCTGGCACGCCAATAACGGCCACCTCACGCACGCCGGGGAAGTCGTCAATAACGCCTTCGACCTCAGCCGAGGACACCGATTCGCCCGAACGTTTAATGAGGTCAACGCGCCGATCTACGAAGTAGACCCACCCGTCCTCGACGTAGGCGTAGTCACGGGTGTAGTACCAGCCGTCCTTATCGAGAACCTCCTCGGTAGCTTCCGGGTTATCCCAGTAGCCCGCCATCAGGCTCACTCCTGGGATACCGTGAAGGGCTAATTCCCCCACTTCACCGTCAGGGAGAGCGCGTCCGTCCTCGTCAATGACGCAGACCTGGTATCCGGGCCCTGCCTGGCCGATGGAAGGCCAGCGCCGCTCCCCGTGGGGTGGGTCTGTTACAGCGCCAATGAGGCACTCGGTTGAGCCATAGTTGTTCAGCAGCGGCACGCCGAAGCGTTCCTCAAAGGCTTCCTTATCCTGCGTGCTTAGTGGCAGGAAGTAGTGCATTTCGCGCACCTGGTGGTCGCGCTCATGCGGGTCGACGGGTTGGCGCAGCATCGTTGCCACGATCATTGCCATCCCCTGAACGAGGGTGGCACGGTGGACACGCGCCTGACGCCAGAAAAAGGTCGCCCGATAGTGGGAGAGCATGATGAGTGTCGCCCCCAGAGTCAGCACCGGCGCGAGGGCAGAAAGTTGGTAGTTGACTCGGGTGGCCACCATGGAGGTCATGTAGCGATCCTCGGGGGTCATTCCCAGTTCCCAGTTGACGAAATTGCCGGAGAAGACAACATTCGCGTGCGTAATCATCACGCCTTTGGGTTCGGAAGTGGTGCCCGAGGTGAAAAGGATTTCGCACAGGTCAAAGGGGTCGATACTCGCTGGAGGAGTGAAGGTGTCTGCCTCATGCCAGGTGAGTTCACGCAGGTGGGGTAGGCCAGCGGCAGCGTCCTCGTCCTCGGCGTCTCCCTGCCCGACCACAATAATGTCCTTGACGGTGGTGGGCAGGTGGGAGCGCACTTGGCTGAGGTTACTCATGCAGGCCACGACCGTGCGTGCCTGGCACAGGCGCAAGATGCGACCCAACTCGAAGGGCGCCGAAGAAGCGTCAACGGGGACGGCCACAGCCCCGATTTTCGCCAAAGCCAGCAGGCATTCGACAAACTCGACACAATTGTCAAGGTAGAGTGCCACCTGGTCTTTCTCACCAATGCCACGAGCAACGAGGGCGTTGGCGCACTGGTTAACCAGCGCGTCAAACTGACGGTAGGTGAAACGACGGGTGTCATGCGTATGCGCATCCTCGAACACGAGGAACTCGTGCTCTCCCCTGTCCTCAACCTGCCGCTGCCACAGTTGGGGCAGTGTGGTGGTCTCCGGCGCGAACTCCGAGTGGGTCACGATCAATCAGTCCTTATCGGCAGTCTTGACGGTGCCGAGTTCGATCAGGCGGGCGATTTCCTCGTCGGAATATCCCGCGCGTCGTAGGACATCGCGCGTGTCCTCGCCCAGGGCTGGCATAGGACGCCAGAACGAACCTGGATTGCGTGAGAACTTCGGGAAAGTATTGAGGCCCATGACGGTTGCGCCCTCGGCGTTTTCCCATTCGATGAAGCATTCACGCTGTTTAACGTGGTCGGCAGCCAGAATGTCGGGGAATTCGTTCACCACCTGAGCGGCAATGCGGTGGTCAACGAAGTCGCGCTGCACATCGTATTTGGACTGAGTCTTGAGATAGGCCTCCAGAGTCTCCTGGATGAGATCAGCCTTGGGGCCATTAAGCCACAGTGCCGAGGTGTCCTCGGGGTATTCCTCGGTGCCCCACAGGTGACCAAGGCCGATGGTTTCCAGCAGATACTTATTCTGCGACACCCCATACAGGCACAGGCCAATGTAGCCGTCCTTGCATTCATAGATGCCGATGCCGCAGAGGTTCTGATGGCGAGCGCCAGGACGCGGGTAGGTGATCCCCGCGTTCATGAAGTCCATCATGTAGTAGGTGCCGACACGCAGGAGGGTTTCATACATGGCCATGTCGATGCTCTCACCCTCGCCGGTGACGCCCACGCGATGCAGGGCAGCCAGGGAGGAGGAGATAATCATGAGGGAATTGATGTAATCACCCAGATAAGGGGAGATATTCATCGGCTGGTCGACGGTGCCGTTCTGGGCGACGATACCCGCGTAGGCGGCAACCGTCAGATCGTAGGCGGCTGAGTTGACCTGAACGTCATCACCCCACTGGCCAAAGCCCGAGACGTGGACGATAACGAGTTTGGGGTTGATCTCCCACAAGAACTCGTCAGTGATGCCCTTACGAGCGTACATGGGGCCTTTAGAGGATTCGATGAAGATATCCGCGTCCTTGACGATGGCGCGCAGGGCTTCCTTGCCTTCATCGGTAAAAGGATTCATCGAGATGGAACGCATATTGCGCCGTTCCATTTCCTTGACCCAGGCGGTGTCGCGCATGGAGTCACCCGTCCACACGTTTTCGATCCAGGTGACGTCCGCACCCCATTCGGCCATGATGGCCGCAGCAGTGGGGGCGGCGATTTCAACAGCAGAATAGACAACCTTGACGCCGTCAAGGACGCCAAATGATGGCTTTTCGGTAGGCAGTGCCATGGTGAAACAGTCCTTTCGTGGTGTCGGTCAGCGGTAGTCGTACAGGGCGGAGCGTCCTGCAGCGAGGATCATCATTTCGTCGGTGCCACCTGAGACGCGGTCGACGCGAAGATCACGGTAGAAGCGCTGGACGCGATGCTCGCCGGTGATGCCTACGCCTGCGAGAACCTGGAGGGCGTGGTCAACGACCTCGAAGGATGCCTGCGAGCAGTAGTACTTCGCCATTGAGCAATCGCCGCGTGAGAGCAGGCCCTGGCTGTGCTTCCACGCAATCTCGTAGAGCATGTTGCGCATGTTCGTCAGGCGAATCTTCATCTCAGCGAATTTCAGTTGAATGAGCTGGTGGCGGGCGATGGCCTGACCGCCCTGGACGCGCTGGTTGGCGTACTTGGCGGCGTCCTCGAAGGCGCAGTAGGCCTGGCCGTAGTTGGTGAGTGCCACAAGGAAACGCTCAAGATCAAAGTCCGCCACGCCGCGGCGGAAGCCGTTGCCTTCAGTGCCGAAGAGGTCTTTTTCTTCGAGTTCGACATTGTCGAAGTAGACGTCACAGCACGAGTCCATGCGCAACCCCAGCTTGTCAAGGGGTTCCTTGGTGATGCCCGGCAGGCTCATGTCAACAAACCATTCGGTGTAGGTGTCCATGTTGTCGCTGTCGCGGGCCATGACCACCAGGTAGGGGACGTGGAGGGATGAGGTGATGAAGGTCTTGTGTCCGTTGAGGTAGACCTTGCCGTCCTTACGCGTGTAGGTGGTGCGCATGTCGTCCCAGGATGAGCCTGCCGAGGGCTCAGTCATGGCGTAGTTGATCATCTGCTTGCCGGTTCCGACGAAGGAGAGGATCTTTTCTTGTTGTTCCTCAGTGCCTTCGCGCAGGACGGTGTCCCAGCAAGGCATCTGGTAGAGGACGTAGGTGGGGCCACCTTCACGGCCAAGTGCTTCGTAAGCTGCGGTGAGGGTCACCCAGTCGGCACCAAGCCCGTCGTGTTCTTCGGGCAGGAGGATGCGATCAAAGCCGAGTTCGCAGATCGCTTCGGTCCATTCGATGGGGTATTCGTGTTTGACGTCGCACTCGTGGAAGTATTTGTCCCAGTTGCGTGAGCGCATGAGTTCGGTGAAGGCATCGACCATGAGTTGTTGGTCTTCAGACAGTGAAAAATCCATGTCCAGTCACTTTCTGTGTAGGAGCGCCGTCGCTCGCCAGTCAAAGGGTTACGGGTGAAGAGGGTGGTCGGTGTAGAAGTTGGCGGCCTCGCTGAGAACCTCCATGGTCTGGTCAAGCATCTTTGAGTGGTGCAAGAAGCCATGGATGACGCCATCAACCTCGTGGAAGAGATGAGGAACGCTGCAGAGGGTGAGGATTTCTGCCAGTGTGCGTGAATCGTCCCGAAGGGGGTCAAGGCCTGCGGCGACGACGTAGCTTGGCGGGATGCCGTGGCTGAAGTCGTTGCGGAGGATATTGAAGTAGGGATCGTCAACGTCGGCCAGATCGGGAAGATACTGGCCAAGATAGTAGGCGTAGTCCTCCTCGGTCAGACCATCCCAACTTCCGCCCAGCAGGCGCATTGACATGGAGTCTTTCAGGCCGTAGGCGCCGTAGAAAAGCAGCATGGTCCGAACGCTGCTCAGAGTGCCTTCGTCACGCATCATGAGCATGGTTGCTACGGCCATATTTGCTCCGGCGGAGTCTCCTGCAAAGGAGATATCCTCGGGGTCAATACTCCATTTTTCTGCGTTGTCGCGAATGTGCGTCACGACGTCGACACATTCGTGAATCTGCCGAGGGAACTGAGCGTCGGGAGCCAGGGTGTAGTCGATACTCACAACCGCTGCTCCTGTGAGGTGGCAGAGGGTGCGGGCAATGCGGTCGTGAGTATCAACGTCCCCGATGACCCAGCCGCCGCCATGCATGTAGACGATGAGGGGCAGGGTGTCCTCGGCAGTTGGGCGGTAGTAGCGTACGCGCACCTGCCCGTAGCGAGTAGGAGCGTTGTAGTCGGTGACAACGGCAACGCTGGGGCCGCCCTCGTTCCAGAAGGCGCGCTCTGTCCGATAGGCCTGGCGCATGTCTTCCAGGCTTTGGCCGGTGACGTAGGCGTCTTTTGCGAGCTCATTTTGTGTGTCGACCACGCGGCCCATTTGTTCGGTCCACAGGCGAGGAACGTCGTACTTGTGCCCCATGAGTGTTCCTTAGGCGTTGGGTTCGGCGTCGATTTCGGCGTTGCGCTTGCGGGCAACAACGACGAGGGCGAAGGCGCAGACTGCAGCAATGGCGGCGGCTGCTGCCAGGATGAGGAAGATCTGGTTGTATGCCACTGCGGGGTTGTCTTGGTGGGCGTCACGGATGGAGCCGAACCAGATGTAGGAGAAAGTGTCGGGCAGGAATCCAATAACTGAGAGCAGGCCTGTGGCGGTGCCAAAGACACTGACAGGAACCTTACCTTCTGTGAGCTGGCTGGAGCAGATGCCAAAGACACCGTTGGCGATGAAGGCCAGGAGGATAGCCATGGCAACTGCGACGTAGGCCAGGGAGGCTTGCGCGGGCAGGAAGGCGAAGATAATCAGGCCGATCATGACAACGACGGAGCCTGCGCCGATGACCTTCGAGGGTGAGCCGAGTTTTCCGGCGATTGCACCGAAGAAGGGGGCCGAGATCAGGGAGACGCCATAGGTACGGACGGTACCGACCACAAGAACGATGCCGGGGGCAATGTTCATGACGTTATTCATGTAGCCGGTGGTCTGGTTGACGCCGGTGTAGAAGAAGTAGACGAAGAAGAGGGTGAGTGCGGCCAGCCAGACAACGGGGTTGGAGAGGACTTGGCCGAGCTGTGTGAAGTTGAATCCGCCTTCGGATGAGCCGATTTCACCTTCGAACTTCGGGATGAAAAGGAAGGAGAGGATGGCGAGGGCCATGATGACGCTGCCCAGGACGATGAGCAGGGTGCGCATGGGGATAATGTCTCCCTGGTCGGTCAGGTTCGAGACGATGGCGGCGTTGACGAAGCCGAGGATGAGACCTGCCAGGCCGTAGAAGCCGTAGGAGAGGCCAATGTTCCGCGAATAGCCTTCTTCTTCGGAGATGAGGCGCACAAGCTTAAAGCGGATGCCCCACCAGATGAGGATGGTGGTGATACCCATGGCGACGAAGAGGCCGATGAGGGTGGTGTAGGAGGGGAAGAATGCGTACCAGTAGGTGAGCAGTGCGGTGCTGCCAAAGCCTACCCAGGCCAGGGTGCGGACGCGGACGCGGTCAGCGACGATGCCGGAGGGCAGGTAGCACACCAGTGCCGTCCATGAGTAGGCGGCCAGGAGCGTACCAAGGGTGGTGGCGACGTTTTCTTGGCTGGCTGCTCCTGATGCGATGAGTGCTTTGCCGAGGGGTTCGTCAAAGACGTATTGGAGGTAGGCGGGCGTATAGATGATGGAGCTGCCGATGGAGACCAGAATGAGCAAGAAGATGCGGTGGAAGCGTGAGAGGTCATCCGCATGGCGTTCCTGAGTAAGCAGACTCAGCACTGTGGCCACCTTTCTTTCAGTGAGGGCAGGGGTATTGAGCTTCTTTTAGGCGCCCACTATGCTTCGCTTTTTAACACCATCCCCAAAAAGAGATGAAATACTTTAATAGCGACAAATTGAGGCTTTACTCAGATCGACATTGATCGTTGAAGCATGATCATTTGTCAGCACCGTGGAACGTCTTGAAGAAAGCCTATCCACCCTTCCTTGGTGGCTCCTAGACCTTGGTCCCGAGGCTCTTATCAGGCATTTTGGACAGTTCGCGTCCAAAAATGCCTTCTCCGCACGGCGATGCGGATTACGACACTCGCGTCATCATTTTGGACGATTTAAGTCCATTTATCCCAAAATAAAACTCGCCAAAAGTTCTCAAAAAATCGGCCACACAACTTCTCAGATGTCTGACAAAATAGCCCCCACAACTTACTTTTTCTCCATTACAAAGTGACCAGATGGTCATTATTATGGGCTGAATTAAGAGAAAAAGTGTTCAGCACGCAATATTTCATTCGACTTTTCCTTAGCGCAGGAAAAGCGCTCTACACTCTGAGGCTTGTGTACGCAATAGTGCGCAATGTACGCGGCACACCACGTACATTGCGCACTAAGCCGTACATAACGCACTAAAACGTGCGACACACACCTACAGCAGCCCCAATGCCTTCATTGCAGTTGAGAGTCGGTCGATCTCCTCATCATGCGGGGCAACCAAAGGTAGGCGAACAGTGGGCGAGGCAATAGTCCCCTGCAGGTACACGGCCCACTTGGCCATGACGGCCCCCTGTCCCCCACCCATAATGGCGTCAACAAGAGGCTGAACTTGGCGAACGATGTCGCGAGCTTCTTCCAGGTCGCCACGATCGAAAGCATCGGTCATGCGTCGGTAGTAGGGAGCGGCAACGTGCCCAACAACGGAGACGGATCCAGAGCCGCCTGCTTCAAGGAAATCGAGATTGAGGGCGTCATCGCCGGAGTACCATTCAAGTCCTGTGCGGCGCAGGCGTTCGCCACCCTGGGCAACATTACCGGTGGCGTCCTTCAGGGCGTGGATGCGCGGGTGGTGCGCAAGCAAGTCAATGGTTTCATCGCTGAGCGCCAGGCCTGTGCGTCCGGGGATATCGTAGAGCATGATCGGCAGGTCAACGGCGTCAGCGATGGCGCGGACGTGGGCTTGGACACCCTCCTGAGAGGGGCGATTGTAGTAGGGGGTGACGACAAGCAGGCCATGAGCACCGTGTTCTTGGGCTCCTTGGGCGATTCGGACAGCGTGAGCGGTGTCGTTTGATCCGGCTCCGCAGAAAACAAACACCTCACGGCCCACAGCTTCGACAACCGCTGCAGTGAGTTCGTTCTTTTCCGGCTGGTGCGTGGTGGGTGATTCACCGGTTGTCCCCGACAGGAGGATAGCGTCGCAACCGTCATCGACGAGCTTCCGGGCGAGACGCACGGCTGATTCAACATCCAGTGCGCCGTCTTCGGTAAATGGGGTGACCATTGCGGGAGCGAAGGAACCAAATGTGCGTGTCGCTTGTGTTGTCATGCCCCCACCCTAGGCCCCCCACATGAGCCGCATCACAGGTGTCCACAATGTAGCCTGCTTCTTCGGCCTCGCTCCCCACCGGCAACGCTCACTCTGGGACCTATGATCCAGACAACGCTGAACTGGCCCTTCTTAGCTCAGCTCAGACTCGTCCACCACAGGTGCTCGTCCGCGACAGCTCCGGGCATCTGCAGGTGGCGTCTCAACCCCGAGGGAGTAAACCCCGCACTTTGAAGGAAGCGCACGCGCGCCTCGTCCTCGGCACCCACCCAGATACGCAGGTTTGCGGTTTTGCAGGTTTCAGCCAAGGCGTTGAGCAGGCGCGACCCGTGACCTGAGCGCTGGAAATGCGCGTTCACTTCGAGGGCAACGATCTCTGTACCTGCCGGGATGGCTGCACGCTTTTGCGGGATTTCAGGCAGTTCTTCGCCGGGGATTGCGCAGATGAATCCACCAACGGACTGTCCGTGGATGGCAACAAGGGTGTGGCATCCATCGGGGGCGGGTTCGCTCAGGGTTTGCGCCCAGTGCGCGTGGAATGCCTCCGTTTCGGGCAGTGCGGCAATGATGCTCTCGACCTGCTCGGTAGCTTTCTTCGCTGTGAGCGTTGTTTCAATGTGTGTCTGTAGTGCGGCGCGTTGGATTTGGGCGATAGCTTGCGCATCTTCTGGGCGGGCTACGCGCACGGTGCGGTCGGTGCCCGCAGATGCCGTGGTAACAGAATCGCTGGGGTGGTCTCCGGCGGCGTGAGTGTCGCAGCAGTTCTCGCTCATACGAGTCCCATCACAGTATCGAGGCCGACAGTCAAGCCGGGCAGGCGTTCAATGGAGCGCACGGCAAGGAGGACGCCTGGCATGAAGGAGACACGGTCGAAGCAGTCGGTGCGGATGCTCAGTTGTTCCCCTGCGTTACCGAGCAGGATTTCTTCGTGAGCGACCAGGCCGCGCAGGCGCACGGAGTGGACGGGGACACCCTCAACGAGGCCGCCGCGCGCGCCCAGCGGGTCGGAGGTGGTGGCGTCAGGCATGGGCGCGCATTCTGCTGCGCCTCGGGCGTGAGCGATTTTTTGCGCGGTGGCGAGCGCCGTGCCGGATGGGGCGTCGACTTTGTTGGGGTGATGGAGTTCGATGACTTCGGCGCTTTCAAAGTATGGGGCGGCGAGGGCGGCAAAGTGCATGGCGAGGACGGCCGAGATCGCAAAGTTGGGTGCGATGATGACGTTGCGGCCCGTTAGCGTTGCCTGTTCGCGGACGCGGGAAAGGGAGGACTCGTCCCATCCGGTGGTGCCAACGACGACGTGCAGACCGGCGTCAAGGAGGGCGTGCACATTGCCTTCGGTGGCAGAGGGGGTTGTGAAGTCTACGGCAATGCTCGCACCGGCAAGATTTTCTGAGGCGATGGGAGTGTCAGCGTCACACTGAGCGACACATTCCATGTCGGGGGCGGCCGCGAGGGCCTCGACAACGGTGGATCCCATGCGCCCACTGGCGCCAATCACAGCGACTCGAATCATTGGTGTCTCCTGTCGGGTAGCGCGCTCAGCGGTTTTTCGGCATGACGACCGCGCGGCGTAGAGGGTGGGAGGCCAGTTCGGTGGCCAGCTCACGTACCTGTTCGGCGGTGACGGCTTCAAGGCGTTGCAGGGCTGCACTGACTGTCAGGTATCGTCCCTGGATTTCGGAGCGTCCGACGCGCGACATGCGCGACCAGTTGTCCTCCAGACCGAGGGCAAGGCCGCCACGGAGCTGGCCGCGCACACGCACGAGTTCTTCTTCGGTGGGGCCATCTGCGGCGAGCAGGTGGAGTTGATCGGTCATAATGCGTTCGACTTCTGCGAGTTTCGATGGCGAGGTTCCGGCGTACATGCCGAAAGCGCCGGCTTCGGAGTATGCCGAGTCGAAGGCGTAGGTGGAGTAGGCCAGGCCACGCTTTTCGCGCACTTCTTGGAAGAGGCGCGAGGACATGGACCCTCCCAAGACTGACAGCAGCACGGACATGACGGGGCGGCGCTCGTCGCCCACACGCATGGAGGGGGTGCCGATGACGATGTGTGCTTGTTCGACGTCACGGTATCGGATGATGTCGCCAGCGTCTGGGCCTTCGCTGGGGTTGCGGTAGGTGGCGTTGGCGCTGTCGGTGCTGCGCCTGGGGCGCGGGACTGAGTAGTCTGTCATGGCGTCTGCCCAGGAGGATTTCTCAAGTTCCTCGATGACTTTTTCAACGAGGGCATCATGGTTGACATTGCCCGCTGCGGCCACCACAAGGTTATTGGGTGCGTAGTGGGTCTGGTAGTGGGCCCAGACGTCGTCACGTTGGACGGCTTGGATGATTTCACTGGTGCCGCCAATGGGTCGGCCCAGAGGTGTGTCGCCGTGGATCGCGAGTTGGAAGGCTTCGTGGACGACTTCGGTGGGGCTGTCTTCTGACATGGCGAGTTCGTCAAGGATCACGCCGCGTTCTGTTTCAAAGGCTTCGGGGGTCAACAGGGACCCGGTCACCATATCGGTGAGGGTTTCAACGGCCATTGGAAGGTCTGCGTCGAGGACGCGCGCCCAGTAGTCGGTGGTTTCTTTTCCTGTTCCCGCGTTTGATTCTCCGCCGACTCCGTCGAAGGCTGAGGCGATGTCAAGGGCGCTACGAGCGGCTGTTCCTTTGAAGAGGAGGTGTTCGAGGAAGTGTGTTGAGCCCGCGTGTTCGGGGAGTTCATCTCGGGAGCCTACAGGGACCCACATACTCACGCCCACTGAACGTGTGGCGGGGACATCTTGGCTGATGATGCGCACTCCAGAGGGGAGGATGGTGCGGGTGACGGTGGTGTCACCGTCGGAGAAGCTCATTGCTGCGGGGTGGGTGGTGCCGCTAGGAGAGGCTGGGGTTTCGTCGAAAAGCGGCAGTTCAATGAAGGGTGAGCTCAATGGAGGTTCCTCATGGGGCGTGGGGACGTTCTCCACGAGTCTACTGCGCTTTTCTCTGTGGTGGCTTCAGCTATCGCTTTGCGGAACGAGGGCGCCGCCTGTCAGTGCAAGGTTGAGCTGGTAGACGTGAGGCGGGCATTGGGGTCCGTTCGGTTCGACGAGGACGGGCCGACCTTGAGTCTGAAGGGTGTTTTCGTGGCCTTGAGTGTTGGTGTAGGTGAGGGCGATTGAGAGGGTGTCGTCTGAACCGTAGTCAATGGGCAAGGTGATGTAGTCCTCCCCACTGTCAGTGGGGCTCGTGGTTATCTCTGCAGAGAGAACGCTGCCGCTGCCGTCGTCAACACTCAGACGTGCTTTACTGCCGGGTGTTGCTTCTGAAGCTGGTAGAACAATAGTGATGCCACCCTGAGCACCGATTTCAGTGCAGGCGATGGTGGGAGTATCCATGTTCGCGTTGTTATTTGAGGGACCGGGATAGGCTCGGGGGATTAGGACGAGGTAGGTGCCAACGGCTCCGATTGCAATACCGAGAATGACGCTGAGAACTGCGACTACTGCTGTGGGGGCGCTGTGTTCTTCTGCCATGCCTGTGCCTCTTCTTTGTCGGCTTTTCTTTCAGCCTAGTTGTCTGTGCAGGTCAACGCCATTGCAGGCCGCGTGCAGGACTGTTACTAGACCTGCTGATACGGTCTTTGCCTCTCAAAGCGAATGACGGCGGAATAGGTCTGATGCCCGTGGTTTTCGCTGCGGGGCGGAAACCACGGGCATCAGGTGCTGGCTCGTTGAGTGTCACTCGCCTTTGACAGCGACGAGTGTATCTCCCTGGAGGTCAAGGTTGACCTGGTAAACGCTCGGTCCGCAATTGGGGCCGTTGGGCTCAACGAGGACGGAGTTCGCCTTTGTCGTCACGGTCTTTTCCGCGCCTGAGGCGTCGGTGTAGGTCAGAGTGATGGTCAGTTCGGTGTCCTTGTCGTACTCGACGGGGATTCGCACGAATTGCTCCTCCACTGCATCGTCGACGGTGGTGCGGGAGCTGATGGCCGTCTCGCTACCGTCATTGATGCTGACAACGATCTCGCTACCAGCTTTCACAGAGGCGGTGGGAATACCAATGTTGACCCCACCTTCAGCGCCAATGAGCGTGCAATCCTGCGAGGGTTCGCTTGCTGGCATGTCAGCAGCTTGGCGTGCAGGGACGAAGAAAAAGACGCCCAAGCCTCCGACGATCAGTCCCAGCACTGCTGCGCAGACAGCGACAGTGGTAACAAGACCATTGCGTGAATCACTCATTGTTCTCTCCTCAGTGGTAGACGAGTGCATCGGGAGCACTTTTTCTTTGACGACTTCTACCTTAACCCCGCTTTTGGGCTGAAAATGCCTCTGACGTGGACTTTAGGGGCCAATTCAGGGTCAGCTCAGGGTGATCCCTGTGGGTGTTTCCATGAGAAAAACTGTGCCCGCATCCCAACATCATTGGGCTGCGGGCACAGTCAAGAGGTGCTGCTAGGACTGTTTCAGTCCGTCAGACTCATTCAGCGTTTTCGCTGTCAGAGTCTTCACGCTTGCGGCGAGTGCGGGTGCGGGGACGACGCTCACGACGTTCACCGCGGTCACGGCGGCCTTCGCTTCGTTCACCGCGCTCAGCGCGCTCACGGGGAGCGTCCTCGCCAGCGGCTTCCTGAGCGGCTGCTTCCATTTCTTCGGAAACAACAGCATGCAAGGAGAGCTTGCCGCGGTCACCGATCTCAGCGATCTCGACCTCGACCTGCTGGCCGACAGCAAGGACGTCCTCGACCGATTCAACGCGCTTACCACCAACGAGGCGGCGAACCTGCGAAATGTGGAGCAGGCCATCCTTGCCGGGGGTCAGGGAGACGAAAGCACCGAAGGAGGTCGTCTTAACAACCGTACCAACGAAACGCTCGCCAACCTCAGGCATCTGGGGGTTAGCAATCTGGTTCACCATTGCGCGGGCGGCTTCAGCGGCGGTGCCATCGGTGGCGGCAATGTAGACAGTGCCGTCATCCTCAATGGTCAGGTCAGCGCCAGTCTCATCCTGAATCTGGTTGATCATCTTGCCCTTGGGGCCGATGACCTCACCAATCTTGTCAACGGGAACCTGGACGGTGATGATGCGAGGAGCATGGGGGCTCATCTCATCGGGGCCGTCGATTGCGTCGTTGATGACATTGAGGATGGCCAGGCGAGCGTCGCGGGCTTGAGCCAGTGCCGCACGCAGAAGCTGGGAGTCAATGCCGTCAAGCTTGGTGTCAAGCTGCAGGGCGGTGATGAAGTCAGCGGTGCCCGCAACCTTGAAGTCCATGTCACCGAAGCCGTCTTCTGCGCCGAGGATGTCGGTGAGGGTCACGGACTTGGTTTCGCCGTCGACCTCGCCAGTCATCAGGCCCATGGCAATACCGGCCACGGGTGCGCGCAGGGGGACGCCGGCCTGCAGCAGGGACAGGGTGGAGGCGCAGACCGAGCCCATGGAGGTCGAGCCGTTGGAGCCCAGAGCCTCAGAGACCTGACGGATAGCGTAGGGGAACTCTTCGCGGCTAGGCAGGACGGGCTTGAGGGCGCGCTCTGCCAGGTCGCCGTGGCCGATCTCGCGGCGCTTGGGGGATCCCACACGACCGGTTTCACCGGTGGAGAAGGGCGGGAAGTTGTACTGGTGCATGTAGCGCTTGGCGGTCACCGGCGAAAGGTTGTCAAGCTGCTGCTCCATGCGCAGCATTGCCAGGGTAGTGACACCCATAATCTGGGTTTCGCCACGCTCGAAAATGGCCGAGCCGTGAACGCGGGGCAGAACTTCAACCTCGGCACCCAGGGAGCGGATCTGGGTGGGGGTACGGCCGTCCATGCGGACACCTTCACGCAGGGTGCGCTGACGGATGGTGTACTTCTCAAGGGAGCGGAATGCTGCCTTGAGTTCCTTTTCGTCCTCGGGCCATTCCTCTGCGAGGGCGTCAAGCATGTCGGCGCGAACAGCGTCAACAGCTTCTTCACGAGCCTTCTTGCCCTCGGTCAGCAGAGCGGCAGCGAGCTTGTCGCCTACCCACTTCTCAACGGCGGCGTACTGCTCGTCGGTGTAGTCAAGGAAGAGGGGGAACTCTGCGGTTTCCTTCGATGCGGTCTTGGCGACTTCAATCTGGGCTTCGCACAGGGCGCGGATGAAGGGCTTTGCCGCTTCGAGGCCGTCAGCGACAACCTCTTCGGTGGGAGCGGGGGCGCCAGCGGCGATCAGCTCCCACTGGTTGTCGCCGCCACCGGCTTCAACCATCATGATGGCAACGTCTTCACTGCCGTCTTCAGCGACCACAATGCGGCCTGCGACGACGATGTTGAAGACGGAGCGTTCCAGCTCAGACCAGCGGGGGAAGGCCACCCACTGACCGTCAATGAGGGCCAGGCGGGTACCACCGATGGGTCCCGAGAAGGGCAGGCCGGCGATCTGGGTGGACATGGAGGCAGCGTTGATCGCGAGGACGTCGTAGGCGTCATCGGGGTGTGCGGCCAGAACAGTTTCGACGACCTGAACCTCGTTGCGCAGGCCCTTGACGAAGCCGGGGCGCAGGGGGCGGTCGATGAGGCGGGCAGCGAGGATGGCCTCGGTGCCGGGGCGGCCTTCACGGCGGAAGAAGGAGCCGGGGATGCGGCCTGCTGCGTAGGAGCGTTCTTCAACGTCGACGGTCAGGGGGAAGAAGTCGAATTGATCCTTGGGGTGCTTACCAACGGTGGTAGCGGACAGGATCGCGGTTTCATCGTCGAGGTAGGCCATGGCGCTACCTGCGGCTTGCTTGGCCAGTCGGCCAGTTTCGAAGCGCACGACGCGCTTGCCGAAACGGCCATTGTCGATAATCGCTTCTGCTGCGACGATCTCGGGGCCTTCCATCATGGGGGAATTCTCCTTGGTGTTACTTCTATGGAAATCAGTGGAGAGAGGTCACGCCCCGAGTCGGCCTTCGATCGAAGCCCACGGCATCGGCGCATCTGCCGTTCGCAGTGTGAGCGGTCCGTGAGCCACTGTCGAAAACCGGGTCGGCTGCGGCGTTGTCCTCTACGTAGTGAACCGGCCCGGTTCCAGATGGATCCGGGCCGGTGACAAATCAGCGGCGCAGGCCGAGACGTTCGATGAGGGAGCGGTAGCGCTCAATGTCGATGTCGGCCAGGTAGCCCAGCAGGCGCTTGCGGCGACCAACCAGCAGGAGCAGGCCACGACGGGAGTGGTGATCGTGCTTGTGGGTCTTGAAGTGCTCGGTGAGGTCCTTGATGCGGCGGGTCAGCAGCGCAACCTGAACCTCGGGGGAGCCGGTGTCGCCCTCGTGGGTAGCGTACTCGGCGATGATCTGGTCCTTGACGTCCTTGCTCAGCGGCACAGGCTTCTCCTTAATGTCGTTGCACGGAGCTCCACAGCTTTTCTGTGGGGCATACGTTCCGTGGCCGATATGACGGCTTCGCTAGCTTATCACGCCCTCTTCCTTTCCCCTTCCTCGCACATGAGTGATATCGATGTATAGACGGGTGATTTCACCCACCCCACCTGCTTGAACTTTTCTACATATCGAGGAATGTTGCGCACACCACCCTCAAATTACTTGCGCGCGCAACTAATGTTGGGTCTATACTCAATGCATGGCAACCAACGAGGACTGGGAAACATGGAAGAGTTACCTCTTCACTGCTTCCCGAATACTTGCGGGAGCAGAAACCCAATTGCAGGCTGAAGCAAACATCAGCCTCTCAGACTTTGATGTGCTCGTCACGCTGCACAGCGCACCTGACCACTCACTCTCAATGTCTTGCCTGAAGGAAACCGTGCTCGTCACCACCTCAGGACTGTCCCGATCCGTGAGCAGACTCCACAGCCGTGGATGGCTCCTCAAAGAAAGTGCACCCCATGACAAACGACAAATCACTGTCACCCTCACCCCTGAGGGCAAACACGCACTGTTAGAGATCCAACCCATCCACTACTCCTACGTGCGTGAACGATTTTTCGAAGCCCTTAGCGCCAAGGATCAACGCGCGCTCGGCCTCGCCCTCACGCACCTGAGCGATCACCTGCTCTCTGAGAACTCTTAACCCCACTGAACAAAAAGGACACTCCCATGCAAATCGGCGTTTTCACCGTTTCTGACATCACCACCGACCCCACCACCGGCCGCACTCCCACCGAGAACGACCGCATCAAGGCTGGCGTGGCCATCGCAAAGGCCGCCGAGGAATCCGGCCTCGACGTCTTTGGCCTGGGCGAACACCACAACCCACCCTTCTACTCCTCCTCCCCCACCACCACCCTGGCCTACATTGCGGCTCAGACAAAGACCCTTCAGCTCACCACCGCAACCACGCTGATCACCACCAACGACCCGGTGAAGATCGCTGAAGACTACGCCATGCTCCAGCACCTGGCTGAGGGCCGCGTCGACCTGACGATGGGCCGCGGCAACACCGGCCCCGTCTACCCCTGGTTCGGCAAGGACATCCGCGAAGGTATTTCCTTGGCTGTGGAAAACTACCACCTGCTGCACCGCCTGTGGACCGAAGACGTGGTGAACTGGGAAGGCCAGTTCCGCACTCCGCTGCGTTCCTTCACCTCCACCCCCCGTCCTCTTGATGGCGTGGCTCCCTTCGTCTGGCACGGCTCCATCCGTTCGCCTCAGATTGCTGAGCAGGCTGCCTACTATGGCGATGGCTTCTTCCACAACAACATCTTCTGGAAGTCCGAGCACACCAAGGCCATGATCGACCTGTACCGCGAGCGCTACGAGCACTACGGCCACGGCCGCGCTGACCAGGCAATCGTGGGTATTGGCGGCCAGGCATTCATGGCGAAGAACTCCCAGGATGCCGTCAACATCTTCCGCCCCTACTTCGATAACGCTCCCGTGTACGGCCACGGCCCCTCGCTGGAGGACTTCACCACTGACACCCCGCTGACCGTGGGTTCGCCTCAGCAGGTGATCGACCGCTACGCCGCTATGCGCGACGAGTACGGCAACCTGCAGCGCATCATGTTCCTCATTGACCACGCTGGCCTGCCCCTGGATATGGTTCTTGAGCAGGTTCACATGCTTGGTACCGAGGTTGCTCCTGCTCTGCGCGAGGCGTACGATTCGGCCCGTCCGGCCGATGTGCCCGACGCTCCTACTCACGCTTCTCGCGTTGCCGCTCGTGACGAGGCTCTGCGCGCCGCTGGCGAGGCCGACTGGGATGCTGAGTACCGTTTCGAAACTGGTGACAACTGGACTGGCCTGCGCGCTGAAGAGCGCTCAGCTGAGAACGCGAAGGGAATGCGCTGATCATGACGACGTTGCGACTTGTCGCCGTCTCCTCGGGACTGTCGGTCCCATCATCAACCCGCATGTTGGTTGATGCTGCCGTCGAGTCGGCCAGCGACTACGCTCGCTCCCTTGGTCACGAGGTTGAGGTAGAGGTCATCGAACTGCGTGACTTGGCAATGGATGTTGCTCAGGTCATGGTGACGGGAATGCCTCAAAACCGTGTGGAGGCAGCGCTTGATGCGCTTGAAGCTGCAGACGCTGTGATCGCTGTGACCCCCGTGTTTGCCGGATCCTACGCCGGTGTCTTTAAGTCCTTCATGGACCTGGTGGGCACCCAGCGCCTGGATGGCACCCCTGTGTTCCTCGGGGCAACCGGCGGTTCTGTCCGCCACTCCCTGGCTGTGGATCACGCACTGCGTCCGCTCTTTGCGACCTTGCATGCACAGGTGACGGCAACGGGCGTGTTCGCTGCAACTGAGGATTTCGGTTCCTCCTGGAAGGGACAGAACGCCTCTGGCCTGGCTCCGCGTATTGCTCGGGCGTCCAAGGAACTCATTAACTTGGCATTGGCTCGCCTGGGTGCTGCCCCTGCTCAGGACGATGATCCGGTAGGGACACCTGGCCCGCAGGCAGTGGCCAAACTGCTGAAGTCTGACGGTACGGCAGGGCGCCTGCGCCCTGACCTGGAGGATTTCCTCCCGATGGCAGACTTGCTCAAGTAGGGGGATTGAGCGGATGGGGGGTGAAGAAGCAGTGCTTCTTCACCCCCCATCCATATGTTGATGTTCCGTGATTGCCGACTTACTCCGTGTCACTGGTGCGCCAGGATTCAGGGAACGCGCAGTTCTGTTAGAGGATCACGCTGAGCGGCCCACAAGGCAGGCACGATGCACAGCAGGGTGCTGGCTGATACGAGCGCCACTGATACCGCCACGTGAAAATCCCACGGAGGAACGGGCTGGCCCAGCGCCACCATAATGGCTGAGGCCACCCCTGCTCCAATGCCTGCCCCCAGCAGTGTGAGAACGGCAACCTGTCCCACGGTCAGGCCAATAATCATGAGTCGGCTTGCGCCGAGGGCACGCCTGCGGCCCAGGTCTTTGCGGCGCAGCAGGACTACTGCCCACACCACCAGCATGGTGGCTCCAGCTCCTGCGCCTAGCACGCCGACGATGAGGGAATGAGAGCTTGCAGTGAGTTCCCCGTCAATGGCTGCCCGTAGTGAGGCGTAGGCTTGGGAGGTTGCCAGATTGTATTCCTGGCTGGTGTAGCCGCGCATCTGGCCGCGCACCAATTCGGTGAGAAGTGGGAGCTCGTCGGCAGAGCGAGCGGCAAGGAAGATCGCGCTCAGCCCTTCAGGGCGTTCAACGGGGACAAGGATTGTTGGGCTGAGTTCCGCCAAGTGTTCGGGCAGTGTGATGTCCCCGATAACGGTGATTTCCTTGCCGTCGTGAGCCACGCGCACTCCCCCACCCTCGGCAGGCAGGCCTAAAAGGTCATAGGCGTCAGGGGTGGCAAAGCCCGCCAAACCATCCCCATAGTGGGAGGCAGCATGAGTGGAGGCGCGCTCAAGCAATTCCCGCGCGAAACCACCATAAACAAGGCGCGCGCCAACCCGTTTACCCGCGTTCACTTCAGCGTTAACCACGTCCACGGTCACACTAAAACCGATCGCTGATTCGACAATGTCAAGGCGTTCAAGGGCATCAAGGATGCTCGGTTCCAGAGGAACAGTGGGGTTTGTGGAGTAAATACTGATGGAGCGCGTGCCCACATTATCCACGGTGGAGAGCACCTTCGATTGGGCTGCGGCTGATAGCCCAGCGGTGCCAAGGACCGCGCCAACTGCTCCGCCTGCGATAAGAAGCACCACCAGGGAGGTGACGAGTTGAGCTCGGCACGACAGGATGATTTCGCGAAGAAAGGGCCAGAGTACCCGGGGGCGCTGCGTTCTCATCGGGCACCCCGTATTTCTGGCATCTGGGCGCTTGTAGCGGCGCGCGTCGGTGCAGGAATGTGAACGTGCTGGTCAGAGAATGCTGCAACCTGCGGGTCGTGAGTGACGACAATAACGCTGGCGCCCTCGTTGGCAGCTCGTCGCAGCATATTCATCACAGCCTGCCCACTATCGGGGTCGAGGTTTCCTGTGGGTTCGTCAGCGAAGATGACGCGCGGGCGTCCGAGAAGGGCCCGACACAAGGCGATGCGTTGAGCTTGACCGCCTGAGATCTGGCCGGGACGCCTATCAAGGGGAACATCGACGTTCATTGTTGCCAGTAGTTCGCGCGCGTAGGCGGCGTGTTCCTTCGCAGCCTGCCCCCGATACAGGCAGGATTCGAGGACGTTGTCCAACACCGTGCGGGTGGTGTCCAGGGCGCTATCTTGAAAGACGAAGCCGAAATTGTGGGCGCGGATGTGGGAGCGCTGCGCGTCTGAGAGATTATCGACGCGCTCGCCGTCAAGAAGAATCTCACCTGAACGTGGGCGGATCAGGAGAGCTGCAAGGAAGAGCCTGGTGGATTTTCCGCAGCCGGATTCTCCGGTCATGGCGGTGATCTGCCCGGCGTTGAAGGTGTGACTCCAATTCGTCACGACTTCTTCGGAGCTGCCGGGATAGGTGAAGTGCACCTCGTGGGCTTGCAAGGTCGCCATGGTGCCCCTAGGAGTGGGTCGATTGGGGCGTGCTGCCCTCAGTGCCGCCAGTACCGGGATCGTCATTGCCGCCCGAGGTTCCAGCATCATCAGGTGTGCCAGTGCTTCCTTGCCCGTCAGAGGGAGTCTCGGCTGGAGCGCCGCCACTACCGGAAGTGCCACTTTCGCCCCAGACTCGCACGCGCGCGTCGGCCTCGATACCGTCGACAACTGCCTGTCCGCCGACGGTGGTGAGCACGTGAACGGGCACTTGAGTACCGTCCTCGCGCACGATCACCGGCTGTCCGCCAGCATCCACGCGCAGGGCGTTGATGGGCACAACCGTGCCGGTAGCCTCTGGGATGACGACGATGCTTGCTTCGATTCCTCGCATGCCTTGGGCGGGAATGAGGTGGCAGTCGGGGGCGCAGATACTTGCAGAGCCTTCAGGGGGGAGGATTTCAGCGATAAGTTCGCTGGTTTCTTCATCCTTGGTGATGGTGCCGATGCGGGCGGGCCACTGGTGTCCGTCGTGATTGAGCGTCAGGGTGAGGCCTTCGCGGATTGCCCCAAGCTGCGTGTCGGCGATTTTCATGGAAAAACTGGGAGAAGCTCCATAGACCTTGACAAGGGCGGTACCGGCTTGGAGTTCAGAACCCACCTGAACCTCGTCCTCCCAGGCGAATCCCACGGGAAGTTCCGGGGTGAAAAGCACCTGTCCCAGGGGGATCATGCCTGTTTCTTCGAGGTCCTGATCTTTTTGCCAGGCTTTGAGGGCGCGTTCGGTGGCGTTACCGAATTTACCGTCTGGGATCAGACCCCATCCCCAGTAGTCGAAAAGGTAGGCCTGCAGTTGGGCAACGTCCTCACCCTCAACATCCTTTGCGAGGTCGCGGAAGGCGGGCACGGTGCCGGGCAGAACGTACACGGGGCTGAGGTCAACGGTGTAGAGCACGTCGCCTGCGCCGATCCTGCCTGAACGCCCACTGTCGATGGAGGTCAGTGTGCCCGCACGTTTAGCGACGAGGCGTGAGGTGCTTTGCCATTGTGCAGCAACCGCCATCTTCAGCGTGCGGCCTAGGCTTCCTTCGTTGGTGGTGGCGATGGCGTAGGTGCGGGCGGTGTGTTCTTCCTGGGGTGGCAGCAGGAGGGTGCGTCCTGCCCATCCAAGGCCCACGCCTGCAAGGACGAGGACGGCAACCAGTGCCAGAATGCCTGCAGGAAAGCGTTTGCGCCCACGGACAGTGCTGCGAGCGGCGGGCTCGGGTTGGTGAGCCTCGCGGAGCGTTGGCGGGGTAGGTTCCGTCATCACAACCTCCTTATCCTGAGAGGCAACCATAGTGAATGAAAATGAGAGAACAGGGCAGCGGCCACGATAAGAGATTCTTCGTGAGCGCGGTAGTTGTCTTTGCCTGTGCGGTCAAACGGTAACAACTCGACAGGTCTTTTCTTCACCAATAGGGGCAGATCGCACGAAACTCAAAAACCTCACGGGGGTTCATTTGAGCAGTGTCAACGAGTTCCACCTGCGGATTCCACTTCACTGGGCCAGAAAGATACTCTTCGGTGTATTGCTGCAACGAAGGCGGGTCCGAGAGATCAAAACCCTGGCTCTCAGCGCATCGGGCGAATTCAACTTGTGCCTCGTAGTCCTGGGCTGCTGATTCTCGCGTGAGTGCCGGCATTGTCGGCATCGGGCCAGCCTTTTGCGCACACTCACGTCCGTCCTTCACATAGGACGTTTCCTGACCGGCATAGTCAGGCGTTGTGACAGCAACCGCCGGGGTATTCGGATCCTCAATCGCGTGCCCCTGCCACCCTTTTTCTTCCATGCACACAAGGATTTCTGACCAATAATTGGTTAACCCCTCGTAATACTCTTTCAACGAGGCACTCGGCGCTTCACGCTGAGCGTTGGTGAAGAAAACCTCGAAAGTTTCGTCCACTTCATCAGCGTCGCTCTGTGCAAGTGACTGAGCAGCATCCAGAGGGCGCAGACTTTCACCTGCGTCCTGTTGAGCGCTCGGAAGCCCTTGAGAGCAGCCCGCCACCGACAGAACAGTCACGGCGAATACAGACATTCGACGCACAGTCGCCCTACCCATAGAAATCCTTGTCATCCATCTCCACCTTTCTCCGCTCACCATGGGCACATCTCATACAATGCCCTCATTCTGTTGGTTGGGGCTTCAAAGACTTTCATAGCCTCGGCGTAAGGAATCCATGGAACTTGAGCGGATAGAACATCATCTCGAAAGACGGTTCGCGAAGGCGGATCACTCAAAGAGTAGCCTTTAGCCGTAAAGCACTGATGGAATGCCACATAGCTGTCGTAAAGCTCGTCTGCGCTTTTTACCGAAGGTTCCGGCCCCTGCGGTTCAGGACCGAGCTGTTCAAAACACGCACGCGTATCTGCGCTGAAAGCCTCAACCCGCCCAAACCAACCATCCAGACGAATCATAACAAAGGGAGTAAAGGGATCCTCGACCTCTTGTTCAGGCCAACCTCGATCCTCCATACACCCACTATATTTCAGCCAATACTCCGTCAAATCGTGATTAAACTGCGCATAGCTGGCAGAAGGTTCGGCCTTCAACGGGTTATCCAAAATATCGAGAGGTAAGTCTTCTTCCCCATTGACACTCTCGGGCAGCGGCACATTCGACTGAGGAGTTACTGCCTGGTATTGAGATAGCCCATCATCGTCAGATAGCTCGACGCTGGGCGTCACTGCACAAGACGAGATGAGGCATAGGGAGGTCAGTACCACACCGTGAAAAATCACCTGTTGCCACTGGAGCATTCCAAGGCAACGAGGAATAGTTCTTGAAACATGGTGAGTCACCAAGGACACCGTTCATACAGCTCTGCGATCGTCATATCCTGCGGAAGGTCATCCTTATTCAGGTAGAAAAGGGGCGTCCATGGAGTTTTTTCGATGACAAAAGAATCGACATAGCGTTGTTCTGATGGGAACTCAGGCAACGGAGCACCAAGTTCTATCAAACAGGCATGAGCCTTTCGGGCACGCACATATTCCTTTAACGCAAGTTCGCGGGTAAACACGGGAGGGAGCGGATTGGGGCCAGCTTCAATGAGGCATTCTTTAGCATCTGCAACATAGCGATCGCGATCATCCCACCACCCCTCAAGCCGTAAGGAAACATGAGCCGTGTAGGGATTAACAAGGATAGGAGCAGGCCATTCCCGCCCTTCCATACACGACGAGAAACGATTCCAATGCTCAGTTTTTTCGCGGTAATAGGTCACCATATCGATTGACGGATCAGCGACTACCGTAGGATCCAACAGATCAATGGGCAGCCCCTCGCCAGATTCCTCAAGTTCGCCCGCAGGAGCTGTGCCGACACTCTGGTTTTGGTCAGAACCATAAGCTCCAAGAGCAACGCTTTGTGCGCTTTCCTCTGTAGTGGAGGTGCAGGCACCTAAAGCAAGAGCGAGAGACAACACCAGGACAGGGAGAGCCTTTTTCATCTTTTCCTCAATGACTTCACCGCTTCGCTGGTGAGAGCACACGAACTCCCACCAGCGAATGACGTCAGAAATTGCCGTTAATGCAGTGCGGCTTCACCCAACGGATGCCAACTGATGCTTCAGCCGTCCAAGGGCCACCTCCACGACCCCTTTGGCCTGCGTCAGCCCAGCCGTAGTATCCCTGATAAGAGAAATACTCGACATGCTGCCACATGGCTCCAGGAGCACGCAGATATCCGGATCCCCAGACCAACGCATCAATGCCGCCAACCTGCCTTGCGAGACACCACTTATAGCCCTCTCGGATGGACGCATTTGCAACGTTTGTCGACAGCACAAGCATGACAGTTGCAGCGATTGCCACCAACGAGGTCATACGGGATTTCTTGGTCAACATCTTCGTTTCCTTCCTGGTTCATCACAGCCTCATTACTGCGATAGAAGCACGCTAAACACCCACTATACCTGTAGTCAATAGTTTTTAGGACATAATCCATTTTTTCACACCAACATTCCAGCAACCCACATCTGCCCAATCGCGCTACGCTGGAGATGACAGCAAAGGAGCTTGCTATGAACACACGCATAAGCACCCAAGATGCTACTGCTACGCCTGTCCGAATGCGCTGGGTTTTCCTTTTGCCCCTCATCATCCCCGCAGCGCTCCTCTGCATAACAGCATGGGCATGGCTACAGTCCTGGCTGGGAAACCCTCCTGCCTACGCAGGCGAATATTTCCTATGGTCCAATATCGCCCTGGTCACCATCCTGGCACCGCTTGTTGTCGCCATTTACGTCGTTAGCGGGGCTTTTGCCTTCAAGCTCTTCACCGGAAAGCAGCGCACGATCTTCAGCCTACTACTCGCGCTACCAGCAATCGCATTAGCCCTCTTCTGGGTGGTGGCCTTCTCTGTTGAGATGGGCGCACCAGAAGCGATGAGCTCCTGGGTTGCCGTTCTCTTCACCCTCTCCCTGCCTGTTGCACTGTTTGCTGGACTTGCAGCGTTTCGGCTGTCACGCAAGTAGAAAAGCGAACAACCGCCTCGTGAACCTTCCTCTGATCTGGTTCACCAGGGGCACAGCTCATAGATCTGTTGTGAAGATTTTTGGCTAAACAGAGGGTCGGTTTCCTCGTCGATCTTGACGCCTTCAAGACCGACCATCGGATTCCACATGGCGTGGTGAACAAGGAAGTCATCAAAAAACTTTTGCTTGGACGGGAACTCTGGCATGCGCGCCCCATGCGCCACTAAACATTCGTGAGCAGACTTGGCCTTTGCGTATTCTTCCTCAGCAAGTTCGGGCGTAGCAACGGGCGGCATGGGGATCGGCGGAGCACTGGCCTGACAGGCATCGAAGTCTCGCGCGTATCGCTGGGGATCCACTTCACTCCCCGCCGTTTGGATCCCCATTTGAGGGGTATAGATCCCTGGGAGCTCAATGGCAGGCCAGCCTTTATCTTCCATACAATGAGAGAGCTCCAGATAGTAGTCGCCATTTGCTTTGTAATAAGCGGCGAAATTCTCAGACGGTTCGGCTGTCCTATCGCCATCCAATATATCGAGAGTCAGTAAGGATTCCGCCCCCTCTGGTCCAGCATCGGCCGCGCTTGATGAAGTATCGCTATAGCTTCGTAAGGACTGTGACTGCTCGTCGTTATCTTCACCGCCGGAACAGCCTGCCGTCAACACTGCGAGGGCGGCGAACACAAAAACGAGTGACAGGAAGCCTTGTCGTCTAGAAAATGGAAACACCTGCGCCTTCCCTCCCCGTGTCACCACGGGCACATCTCGTAGATGGCCTTAAACGGCTTTGTGCCAAACACAGGATCATTGCTGTGATCAAATTCCCCGAGACCAAAATTGTGCGCAGGATCCCACATGTATTGCTTGCCGATAAAGTAATCAAAGAAGGTCTGCTTGGAAGGAAACTCCGGCAAGTTTGCCCCATGCGCCACCAAACATGCATGAGCAGACTTGGCCTTTTCGTATTCTTTCTCAGCCACTTCAACACTCACCTCTGGCGGCATTGGCATTCCAGGGCCATGAGCCTGGCAGTGTTCAAAATCTTCGGTGTAACGCTTCGGATCAGCGTCATGTCCGACAAACACCACCCCGACATTAGGGGTGTTCGAATCCTCTACATGGAAACGCGGCCAGCCCTTATCCTCCATGCAGGTGGCCAGTTGAAAGTAATAATCACTCTGGGCACGGTAGTAGGCCTCGAAAGAATCCACTGCCTCGCCGACATTGTCGGTGCCCAAGATATCAGGAGGAATCAGCTGGCCTTCTTCGAATGCTGCCTGGCCATCGTCAGAGTGCGTGCTTCCCGACTGGCTCCCACCAGTGTGGTCATGGGCAGACGGATTAAGCGCAGCCAAATCTGCACCCGCATTGTCCGCTACCCCCTCACCACTACCAGCAGAGGCACACCCAGATGCACCTATTGCCAACGCGCACAGCGCAACAAGAGGGCGCCACCGTCCTCGTGAAACCGCGCGTGTCCGATGCGTCCTTGCCATCGCCATAACGAGCCCCCATGCGTCAACGGCCAACGTCGGCCATTCAAACTCTGTACCTCACAGCCTACACGTATTTGACCATTCTACAAGATTCGAGCCGCATCCTACCCGCCACCCCATTAATAAAGACGCCACCGCCACGTCACGCCAAAGAAGTAACGCCCCTTAGTGAGCTGTCACAGCCGCAGGATCCACACGGCCCGACACGCCCACACCCAGGACAAAAGCCGTCACACGCAGATCATCATCCATCTGACACAACAGGTCATCAAGGGAATCGAAGGTCATCATCGGGCGAATCTTCGACACGAAGGTCACAGCCACCCGCTCGCCGTACAGGTTCAAATCCGAACGCCCCAACACATGAGCCTCAACGGTGCGTTTCTCACCATCAAACTGGGGGTTTGTCCCTACCGAGATTGCCGCCGGAAGGAACTCCCCCGCCGTCGTACCAGGCACCTGACGCACCAGCCATCCCGCATAGACGCCATCGCCTGGGATCACGCCTTCGACGTCCTCACTGAGGTTAGCCGTGGGGAATCCCAGCTCACGGCCCCGCTTAAACCCATGCTCCACGGTGCCGCGAATCCGATGCATGTGGCCAAGCACGCGGGCTGCCCCTGCGACATCACCCTCTGCCAAGAGCTCACGCACCCACGAAGAGGACCAGCGCCGCCCCTCGGGAGCCTCAATATCAGCCACCATCACCACGTCAAAGCCGTGCTCGCGTCCTAGCTCACGCAGGGTGTCAATATCACCACTATTACCGCAGCCAAAACGGAAGTCCTCACCGACAACGATCTCCACTGCCCCCAGTGTGTCCACCAAGTACGTCAGCGCGAATTCCTCGGCCGTCAGAGAATACACACTCTGGTCGTAGTGGATGACGAAGGCAGCATCCACGCCGGTCGCAGCAATCGCATCCAGACGATCCTGCAGGGGGTTAATGAGAGTCAGGCCAGACTCAGGGCGGTGAATACTTGCGGGGTGAGGATCAAAAGTGCACGCCACCGCCTGAACCTCGCGACGGCGCGCACGATCACGACAGGTAGCGATGACGCGGCGGTGACCGCGGTGCATTCCATCAAAATTGCCGATGGTGACCACCGACTGCGTGCCAGCGGGAATATCGGCTAGCGAGGTCCAAACCTGCACAAGTGCTCCTTCATCTGTCCCAAGTGACGGTTTCGTCTCTTAGGAAAAGACCAAAATAGTTTTCACGGCATTATTGACAATATGGGCCAAGCCCATCACCGTTTGCCCGTCAGCAGCGATAACAGCGATGGGGTCCTCCCCCGCTATCTCTCGCAAGGCATCGAGTTCATCCCCCTGGCGGCGTGGAGCCTGCCCATGAGCAAAAAGCTCCGTCTCACGCTCGTTGAGAACCATCTCAGAGAACATAGTGCGCACGGCATCATCAAGGGACATCAGCGGCAGAGGCGGACGGCCCTCACCACCTGCTTCTTCATGCTGGCGAGCAATCTGTTCAAGTTCGGCCAGCGGGTGGGCATCGTTCAGAGTAAAAGGCCCCACACGAATACGGCGCAGGAAAGTCAGGTGGGCGCCAACCCCCAGGTGCTCACCAATATCACGGGCCAGAGCACGCACGTAAGTCCCCGAGGAACAATCCACCACCAGGTCACAGTCAACGACTGGCACATCCTGGGTAGGGCTGCTCGCGCCTCCCTCGCAGTCCGCTGCGTCCACGTTCTGGGGTGCGGTGGTGGCCTCGTCAATAGGCATCGTTGCTGGGCGAGGCTCCCCGGCGCTGGCCAGGCAGCCAATGTGCACCGGGCGGGCGGGCAGTTCCACTTCCACCCCTTCACGCACAAGGGCGTGGGCACGTTTGCCGTCAACCTTAATAGCCGACACGCTGGAAGGGACTTGCATAATGTCGCCGCGCAAGGGAGCCAGTGCTGCTTCAAGCTCGGCGTCAGTGAGGCCACTGCATCCTCGTGCGGAGGTAATCTGCCCTTCGGCGTCCTCGGTGGAGGTGGTGGCACCCAGACGCATCGTGGCCAGGTAGGCTTTAGTGTCCCCCGTAATCCAGGTGAGCAATCGCGTTGCTTTCCCTAATCCACAAACAAGGACACCCGTTGCCATCGGGTCGAGGGTACCGGCGTGGCCAACCTTGCGGGTACGTGCCAGGCGGCGCACGCGCGCCACGACATCATGGCTGGTCATGCCAGCAGGCTTGTCAATGATGAGGATGCCCGAGGGAGCAGTCGGGTCGGCTTTACGCGCCATAAGTGAGGGTTCTCAGTTCAGGTTCTTAGGGTTAGCTACCTGAGCGATTGTAGCAAGGGAGACGAGGGAACCCTCAGGTGGTTGGGTGACCGTCGGTGACACCAGGATCCACGTTGCACCGGTGGCGCATGGTCGCTCGGAAACATCTAAGCCCAGGTGGCAGCATGCCACCAGGAGGCATTAGCGGATGATGACCTCTACCTCGGCACCCGCCTCCCGAAGCGCAGCGTAAGCAGACGCGATCGCCTCGCGCGAGGCCCCCTCCATGACGGTAACAGGAGCCTGATCGGCAAGGTCCTTTGCCCCCTTCAAGTCACAGCCGCAATGGGCATATAAGGCCTTCACAACAGCCACAGGCTGGGCGCCCACCGCGTGCAGCACCAGGTCTGCAACGGCATCTGCAGGAAGATCAGCCACAGCATCGGGCACAGCGGCATCGGATGTCGCAGGTACGTGACCTAAGGAAAGACTTTCAGCAGGAGCCAGTATGGTCGTTCCTCCGGCCATGGACACGTCACGCGCAAACTGACGTCCTACATCCGCCCTGACGGAGCGAAGAACAACAGAGGGGGTGTTGTCCACGCAGGCCTGCGCTTCGGCCATACTCATGCCTGAAGCAGCCGTGATGACCTCGACAACCTTCACAGGATTCTCACCCGCGTCCTTGAGTGTCATGCCGACAAGGGCATCTGCCGGAAGGCCTCCCACGGGTGCCACATCCGCACCCGCGTTGACGCGCGCGCTTTCCGAATGGGCAGGGCTTCCGACAGACGTGAGGTTTTCCATCCCTTGCGTGCGGGTGGATGTTTCCTCAGCGGCACGTTCTTCTGGGGTTGGGGGAATGCCTCGCACGGAACGGGAGAAAAAGTTTTTCAGTGAGTCAAGAATCGGAACCACGAGTATCCTTACGAGTCTTTCAATAAAAGGCGATGTACTGAGGCTATCAGCTCAGCTTCCTTCTGTGGTGTCTCTACTTGTCGCACAACGAGAATCTGCCGCGTTCCCGATTCTGGGAAGCACGGCAGATGCTCGTTGAAAGAGTATTGAGGATGAGGTGGTTGCCTCACTAAACGAAAAGGCGCTCAGTCGAAGCCTTCGGTTTCAGTCATCCTCGCCAGCATCGTCCTCGTCAGCTTCGGTCTCACCAGCATCAATGACGTCATCCTCAAGCCCATCTTCCTCAAGGGCGTCGTCCTCGTCATCCCACTCGTCATCATCCCAGTCCTCATCCTCTTCAGGATGGCGGTAGGGATCTTCGTCGCCAGCATAAGATGCGCCCTCAGCAAGCTCAGCGATCTGAGCGTCCTTCATGCGGGCGGCCACCAGCGCATCCTCAAGGGACGCTGCCGTTTCAGGAAGGGCATCAAGGATGAACTCCAGGGTGGGGGTCAAGCGAATACCCAAGGCCTTGCCCACCTCGGAGCGGATAATGCCCTTCGCGGACTCAAAAGCGCGAGCTGTCCCCTTGCGGTCCTCCTCGTCACCAAAGACGGTGTAGAAGATAGAGGCGTGCTGGAGGTCGCCGGTGACGCGCACATCAGTAATGGTGACAAAGCCCAGGCGGGGATCTTTAATGCGGCGGCCCAGCATACCGGCCACGGTCTGGTGAATACGATCTTGAACCTTGCGCACGCGCGATTCATCAGCCACGAGTGCCTCCTTTCGTCTCAGTACCGCAGACAAGCTCACATCCATCTGCGGTGTTTCATTGGTGCAGTGCCCCGCCAGTCTGGAAATCCAGCCTGGCGGGGCACCTGCTGCTACAGGCTTTTAGTGCCTGCTTTCAGTGATCGGTTGATAACCGTGATCAGTCGCGAGCCTTTTCGCGCATCTCCCAGGTTTCAATGACGTCGCCTTCGGCGATGTCCTTGTAGCCCAGGGTGATACCGCACTCGTAGCCTTCGCGGACCTCGGTGACGTCGTCCTTCTCGCGGCGCAGGGACTCGATAGAGAGGTTCTCTGCCACCACAACACCGTCGCGCACCAGGCGGGCCTTGGTGCCGCGCTTGATGGTGCCCGAGCGAACGATAGAGCCCGCGATGTTGCCGAACTTGCCGGAGCGGAAGACCTGACGAATCTCGGCGCTGCCCAGTGCGACCTCTTCGTAGATCGGCTTGAGCATGCCCTTCATCGCGGCTTCCACGTCGTCCAGAGCGGAGTAGATCACGTTGTAGTACTTGATCTCCACGCCCTCGGCGTCGGCGAGTTCCTGAACGCGCTCGGCCGGGCGGACGTTGAAGGCGATGATCACGGCGTTATCAACGGTTGCCAGGTTGACGTCGTTTTGCGTAATAGCGCCCACACCGCGGTGGATGATACGCAGTGCGACCTCGTCGCCGACCTCGATGCGCAGCAGGGAGTCTTCCAGGGCTTCCACAGCACCGGAAACGTCACCCTTGATGATGAGGTTGAGGGTGTCAACCTCGCCTTCCTTGAGGACCTTGTCGAAGTCCTCAAGGGAGACGCGCTTGCGACGCTTAGCCAGCAGAGCCTGACGCTCGGCGGCTTCACGCTTGTCAGCGATCTGGCGTGCGGTGCGATCATCGGGGGCAACCAGGAAGGAGTCACCTGCGCGAGGCACAGAGGTCAGGCCGAGCACCTGCACGGGGCAGGAGGGGCCAGCCTGCTCAACGGCCTGGCCGTCGTCATCGAACATGGCGCGGACACGGCCGTAGGATGAGCCCACGACGATGGCGTCACCAACGCTGAGGGTACCGCGCTGCACAAGCATGGTTGCCACAGCGCCGCGACCCTTGTCGAGGTTGGCTTCAATGGCTACACCACGGGCGTCAGTGTCGGGGTTGGCCGACAGTTCGAGAGAGGCGTCAGCGGTGAGCAGCACGGCCTCAAGGAGGTCGTGAATACCCTTGCGTTGCTTCGCCGACACGTCAACGAACATGACGTCGCCGCCGTATTCTTCGGCCACGAGGCCGTACTCGGTGAGCTGTGCGCGGATCTTGTCGGGGTTGGCTTCTTCCTTATCGACCTTGTTGACGGCCACAACGATGGGCACCTCGGCTGCCTGAGCGTGGTTAATTGCTTCCACGGTCTGCGGCATGACGCCGTCATCAGCGGCAACCACAAGGATGGCGATGTCGGTGACCTTCGCGCCACGGGCACGCATAGCGGTGAAGGCTTCGTGACCGGGGGTGTCAATGAAGGTAATGGGACGGGGCTTGCCTTCGACATTGACGGTGACCTGGTAGGCACCAATGTGCTGGGTGATGCCGCCGTGCTCGGTATCGACCACGTCGGTGTGACGGATCGCGTCAAGCAGCTTGGTCTTACCGTGGTCGACGTGACCCATGACGGTAACAACCGGCGGGCGAGGCTGCATGTTCTCGATATCGTCGAGTTCTTCAGCTTCAAGGTTGATGTCGAAGGTTTCGAGGAGTTCACGGTCCTCATCTTCAGGGGACACAACCTTGACGTCGTAGCCGAGTTCAGCACCAAGGGCCTCGAAGGTGTCCTGATCCAGAGACTGGGTGGCGGTTGCCATTTCGCCCAGGTGGAAGAGGACAGTCACCAGTGCTGCGGGATTGACGTTGATCTTCTCAGCGAGGTCAGCAAGGGAAGCACCCTGGCGGATACGGATTTCCTGGCCGTTGCCGCGAGGAATCGACACGCCACCAATGGTGGGTGCATTCTGCTGTTCGAACTCTTGACGCTTCGCGCGCTTCGACTTGCGTCCGCGCTGGCTGCGGCCACCGCCGCCACGTCCGAATGCGCCGGGGGTGGAGCCGCGTCCACCGCGACCGCCGCCACCGGGGCCGCCTCCGGGACCACCAGGGCCACCCGAGCGGGGAGCACCAAAGCCGCCGCCTGCACCAGCACCTGCGTGGGCACCGGGGCCACCCGCACCGGGGCGAGGAGCGCCGCCACGGCCTCGTCCGCCACCTGCACCGCCACCGGGGCGTGCCGGACGGTCACCACCGGGGCGAGCAAAGTTTGCCTGACCGGGCATCATGCCCGGATTCGGGCGGGGGCCAGAGGAGCGGCCACCACCGGGACGGGGAGCGCCACCGGAACCGCCGGGACGTGCCGGGCGTTCACCCTGACCAGGGCGAGGACCGCCTGCGCCACCAGGACGAGGGCCACCGGAACCACCTGGGCGGGGACCGGGGCGAGGACCACCGGAGCCACCCGGGCGAGGCATGCCCTGGGAGGAAGCGTAGGGATTGTTACCCGGACGGGGGCCTGCGGGGCGTGCGCCTGGACGCGGGCCGGGAGCGGGAGCGCGACCGGCAGCAGGCTTAGGAGCAGCAGGGGCGGGAGCCTCTGGAGCTTCAGGCTTCTTGGCTGCTGCGCGCGGCGCAGGCTTGGGAGCAGCGGGCTTCTTTTCAGCGGGCGCTGCGGGAGCGGCTTCTGCTGCGGGGGCAGCAGGCTTTTCCGCCTCTGTCTTGTCTGCCTCAGCCTTTTGTGCGGAAGCCTCGGTCGCCTCGGTCTGCGCCTTTGCTTCGGCCTTCTTTGCCGGAGCGGGCTTGGGGGCGGCCGCCTTCTTGGCGGGCTTCGCTTCTTCCTGAGCAGCCTCAGCCTTGGGAGCCTGCGCTGCGTAGTGCTCGCGCACTGCTCGTTCTACGGGGGGTTCGAGAGCAGATGAGGCCGCCTTGACGTACTCGCCTGCTTGTTCGAGGTGTGCAAGGAGTTCCTTGCTGGTGATTCCGAGCTCCTTAGCGAGCTCGTGGACACGCGTTTTTGCCACTTTTCTCCTGTTCGGGGGCGTCTCCCTCCAAACAGGAGACGCGTCACTGATATTGCTGGCAGCTCATCGCTGGGTACTCATCGGGTGCCCATCAGCTTCCAACCCGCTTCCATTACTCATGCGTAGACGCCGTTGGCGCCTCTGACAGTGCCGCGAGGGCGAGCTCGCGCCAAAACTCTTCGGAGGGCACGGGAGCGGCTCCGGGGAGTTTCAGCAAACGAGGCAGTGCCCGTCGTTGCTGTGCTCCGGCCACACACTCGGGTGCGGGATGCACCCATGCGCCTCGGCCGGGCAATGCGCGCTGAGAATCCACCACGAGGTGAAGGTCAGCGTTGGCAACCACGCGAATCAGCGTGTTTCGCGAGGCTTTGCCTCCACATCCTGCGCAGGTTCGCTGCGGTGCCACCCGCGGGTGGCCTTCAGCGTCTCCTTCGCCTTCGCCCTGCTCTGCGAGGCTCGTTGAAGGATTCTTCACATGATGTGGGCGCACAATTTCCTTAGTTTAGCCCAGGTCCTCAGGCATCTCACTCATCGACTGTGAGCGACTGGTCACGTCATCGGGCATTGACGTGCGTGACGCGGCCATTTCTTCGCCGTTCTCCGTGTCGGAGTGGATATCAATGTGGTAGCCGGTCAGACGTGCAGCAAGGCGAGCATTCTGACCTTCCTTGCCGATGGCCAGGGAAAGCTGGAAGTCAGGCACGATAGCCGTCGCCGTCTGATTTTCAACGGAGTGGACAACCACACGGGTGACGCGGGCAGGCGACAGTGAGTTCGCGACGAATCGTGCCGGGTCAGCCGACCAGTCAACGATGTCGATCTTTTCGCCACCAAGTTCATTCATCACGGTACGCACACGAGCACCCATGGGGCCAATGCAGGCTCCCTTGGCGTTGACGCCCTCGCGCTGTGCGGCGACGGCAATCTTCGTTCGGTGGCCTGCCTCGCGGGCGATGGCTTTGATCGCAACCAGGCCTTCTTGGATTTCTGGCACTTCGCGCTGGAAGAGGCCAAGGACAAGGCCATGGTGCGTGCGCGAGAGGGTGATACGAGCGCCTCGGTCGGTGCGTTCAACCGAAACGACGTAGGCGCGGATTCGATCGCCGTGGCGGTAGGTTTCGCCGGGCACCTTCTCCTGGTCGGGCAGTACGCCCTCAACGTCCTCGGAGAGTTTGACCATGGTCAGGCCGCCAGCGCGGCTTTGCTGCACAACGCCGGTGACGATCTGGCCGGTGCGGTCCGCGAAGGAGCCAAGTACGCGGGCATCATCTGCGTCGCGCAGGCGCTGCATAATGACTGAGCGCGCGGTGGCCTGGGCGATGCGCCCGAAGTTACGGGGGGTGTCGTCAAATTCGCCGATAGGATTACCGTCATCGTCTTCTTCGGTGGCCATGACGGTGACACGGCCGGTGCGCTTGTCGATTTCAATGCGGGCCTGGCTGATAGCGCCAGGGATATTGTGATAGGCCTTGAGCAGCGCTTCTTCAATCGCGTCAACCAGGGTTTCGAGGGATACACCCTTTTCCTGCTCGACCATGCGCAGTGCTGTCATATCGATTTCCACGGTCGCCTCACTCCTCCGAGTTCAATTCGACGCGCGGACGCGCCTTCTTCACGTTTGCGTAGGAAATAGTAGTCGAAACACCGTCAACATCAAGTGTTGCCTGTTCCTCATCGGCGTCTAGGAGGCGTCCTTGGAGGGTCGCGCCGTCACGCATCTTGGCGCGAATGAGGCGGCCAATCTGCTTGCGCCAGTGGCGAGGAAGAGTCAATTCACGGTCTGCGCCAGGGGTGGAGACTTCCAGGAGATATTCGCCCTCAATGGGATCGGCCACATCCAAAGCCTTTGACACTGCGCGGGAAACATCGGCAAGTTGGTCCGAATCCACACCGCTTTGTCCCTCGGGGGCATCGACAATGACACGCACAAGGGCCATCGAGCCCTGTTTTGTGTCGATGACTGCGTCCAGTTCGAGCCCGTTTTCTGCCACGACCCCGGCCAGCAGGGCTTCAAGTTTGTCGGATTGATGGCTGCGAGCCATGGGATGCTCCTCAATATTCGTTAACGACACACGCTAACTTCCCATGGTACTCGGCTGCGGCGTGGGATGATCGACGGGTGAGTGTCTCAGCATCCCCTTTTCGAACAGTGAATCGTCGTCCTTCTTGTCAGGCAGTTCCTCCACAGTCAACAACTCTGTCTGTTGGACGTCTGTTTGGCCGCACGCTAGCGGCCCTGGCCTGTGTCACTGCTCTGAGTGCCTGCGCGACTCTTGCCCCTGCTCCCCTTCCCTTGCCCGACTTGAACGAGGCCGCCGCCTTGCGCGACCAAGTGGCACGGCATGAGGCAGCCAGTGTGGAGCGCGCGACTGAGCTCGCAACGAAGGCCAGCGCCTGCGGTGACTGCCATAGCGTGGCCACTGGCCTTGCTCAGGGAGCGACTCAGCGTTTGGAGACCATTGGTGGCCTGTGGGATCCCTGGCCTGCTGATGCTCCTCAATCCCTTGTTGAGCAGCCTACGCCGGTAGCGGAAGCGCCTTTGTCACCCGCGGCTTTCGCGCAGTGGCTTGAGGCGACGGCCCGCCACGATATGACCCATGCTCTGATCGCTCACCGTGGTTCTCCTGAGGTAGTGACAACGGAGCACGCTGTTCCCGTCCTCACCCTGGCTACTGCTCGCGCTATTGAAGCTTGGGATCTTGCCCAGGTATACGGTGTTGATTTGAATGCTGATGCCCCCCAACTTGGCGCGCTTCTTGAGAGGGCCTCCCAGATGGCGCAGGGTGCCGAAGGAAGTGTTCATACTCAGTGGGTGCTTACCCCCGAGGACCTCTCCCCCACATCCTCTTCTGACCCCGAGGCTTTTGATAAGGCTCTACGGGAGGCTTTGAGCGAGTCCTCACAGGCTGCTCAGGCGGTACGCACCTGGGATTGTGTGGCGCAGACCCTGCCGCACCTGGATATCGCTGTCGAGCCTTTGTCGAATGCACGGCAGTACGCTGACGCTCTGCTGACACGCTCGACCGACATGCTCGCCAAGGGTGCCTCCGATGAACGCCACTTGCGCTGCGAGCTTGAGGCTTCAACGGCTTCTCAGCTTGCTCAGCAGGTGCTGGCCGCTGATCTTGCTGTGGCGCTGTCTCCTTCACCTGAGGTCAGCGCCCTTGGTGTCGAGTTGCTTCTCACAGACGCTAACCAGTGGCGTGGGGTGATCTCATCGGCTGATGTGCTTTCGCTACTTTCTCAGTAGAGTTGCTTTCCGAGTAGGGAGCGCACGGATTACCTTCGCTTTTTATTCATCAACTCTCATTCATCAGCCGGGAACCATTCATCCAGGCCGTCTGCTACCCCCACCCAATCGAGGGCATGAGCCATTTCTTCATCAGTCATGAGGATGCGTTGGAAGACTGCAGCGATTGCCTCTTGTTGCTGGGATGAGGCATTCCCGGTCAGTACCAGATGGGTGAAGGGATCCTCTGTCCAGATTCCGGCTTGACCGACGGAGGCTGAGGGGCCGTTTGCCTCCCATGTGCAGATGTGACGAGGCCGAGAAGGCAGCCAAAAGCAGCCGCGAGCGCAAATATTGGCTGCGCTGAGTTCTTGAGCCCATTGGGCGAGCCTTTCGGGGTGGAAGGGACGCTCGGAGTGCAGGTCAAGGGTCCACACACCGTGGTCGGTGGGGCCACCCCAGGCTTGGGTGGTGACGGGATGGACGCGTCCAATGGCATCGTCCGTGTCGTGGGGGTGATCAAAGAGGAGGTTGGCGGTGAGTTCCTCCAGGCTGTTGATGCGCAGGGTGTCGAGGGGACGTAGGTGTTCGACGAGGTCGGAGCCGGCAGGGTCCTCTCCGAGGGCGATGAGGACGTCGGCGTATCCGAGGGAAACCATGAGGATTTCTCCGGTGCAACGTTCGTCCTCGTCAATGACGGCGAGGCCTTTGTCGCGCAGTGGCGTGTGTGAGAGGAGGTCGTCGCAGGCGGTGTTGATGTCGACGCAGTGGGCGACTGCACTGGGGTGAATAGGCAGCATTTCGGCGTCAATGATGTCGGCCATGGTGGGCACGACACTGAGTGCATCAATGGCTGCGGGTAGGGCCAGGAGGAGGCGTTCACAGCCAAGTTCGGCTTGTTCAATGATGGCGGGCAGAATGCCTTCCCTCATGCTGCAGGTGATACAGGGGTGTGCCAGGGGGATTTCGTTGTATTCTGACTCGCCCTCGGGGGTTGTGAGACTGAGGCGCACACTGGTGGCTGTCACTTCAACGCTGAGCGTGTGGCAGGTGTCCTGGAGGGCGAAGGTGACGATGTCGCGCATGAGGGGGTGAAGGCTGCTGAGGATACTGAGGCGCATATGCGGTCAAGCTCTCACTTTCCTGACTTGATGATAATGATTATCATTAGTAAAACAGAGGTGGGGCGAAAACGCCAACACCAGAAAGGCCACTATGAGTAACTACTGCCAAGTCACCGGAGCGCAGCCCTCCTTTGGCAACAACGTCTCACACTCCCAACGGCGCACCCGCCGCCGCTGGGATGTCAATGTCCAACGCAAGCGCTACTGGGTTCCATCCCTGGGCCGACACATCACCATTCGCGTGAGCGCCCGAGGCATCAAAACCATCGACAAGCTCGGTATTGACACCGTTGTCGCCCAGATGCGCGCACGAGGAGAACGATTCTAATGGCACAAAAAGCCACCGTCTTACGCCCTGTCATCACCCTGGAATCCACAGCGGGAACCGGATACCGCTACGTCACGCGAAAGAATCGGCGTAATAACCCCGACCGCATGCGTATCCGTAAATATGACCCCGTTGTCCGCCGTCACGTTGAATTCGTGGAGACCCGATAATGGCCAAGAAATCCAAGATCGCCCGCAACGCGCAGCGTGCTGCCATTGTCGAGCGCTACGCTGAACGCCGCACACAGCTCAAACGTGAGAGCGTGAACCCTCACCTCTCCCCCGAAGATCGCGCAGCCGCCATGGCCGCCCTGCACGCCCTCCCTCGCGATGCGTCGCCTACCCGCCTGCGCAACCGAGGAGCCAGCGACGGCCGCCCTCGCGGATTCCTCCGAAAGTTCGGCCTCTCACGCGTTCAATTCCGCGAGGCCGCCCTGCGTGGTGAGCTCCCCGGAGTCACCAAGTCCTCCTGGTAACCACTCCCCTACCTCGTATCGAAAGAGAACCATGAAGCCCGATATCCACCCCGACTACCACCCCATCGTCTTTCGGGACCGCCAGGCAAACTTCCAGTTCCTCACGCGCTCCACAATGACCTCCGATCAGCACATCGAATGGGAAGACGGCAACACCTACCCCGTTGTCGACATTGAAATCTCCTCCGCATCCCACCCCTTCTGGACCGGACGCCAACGTCTGATCGACACCGAAGGTCGCGTGGAGAAGTTCTACGCCCGCTACGGACAACGGCACTAAACACACCAACGATACGAAGGACACCGATATGAAGGTTCGAGCCTCCATCCGTTCTCTGGCCAAACAGCCAGGCTCCATGGTCGTGCGCCGTCGTGGCCACACCTACGTCATCAATAAAAAGAACCCGCGACTGAAGGCACGTCAAGGCTAGTTCTTACGTGCTGCACACGTTGGGGTGCCTCGACCTTGCGGTTGAGGCACCCCAACGTGTGTGCTCCTATAGATGGCGCTGAGTGCACCACCTGGTCACAAGCGACTACGCGACCTAAGCGCTACGCCACAAGCAACAAAGATCACACCAAGGGCCACCGCCAACGGTATCGACGCACCCGTTGAAGCCAGTTTCCCTCTCGACACACCAAGACCTTCCGAAACTGCCTCGGCCTTCACTTCTGCTTTCGCCTCTGTCGGCGCTTGCGCATGTGTTTGTCCATCAGTCTTGTTGGAAGACTGCGGAGCCACTGTGGCATGAGGGAGTTTTTCGCCTGGTTTTCCAGGCGAGGATTCCCCAGGCTTCTCAGGGTCGTGCGTGACCGCCGGAGGTGTTGGAGCAATCGGACTTACCGGAGGCGTTGGAACAGTCGGACTTACCGGAGGCGTTGGCACAACCGGTTCTGCCGACTTCTTCGGAGCAGGCACCAGCAGCAGCGCCTTCGTGCCACGCTTAATCTGGCGAGTCTGCATCGGACGAAGCTCTTCACGCTCCTCGCGAGCCTCCCCCACCGGCTTGCCATCAAGGGTGGGTTGGATCGTGGTGATGCGAACTTCTCCGGCTTCCCCTTCGCGCACGACTTCTTCCGTGCCAACAAGCATCTGCGGATCGAGGATCACCTCGTTCGCGACTGGAATGGCTTCAGTGCGAACCGTGCGCTCTTCACCGGGTACCGGAATCGGCTTAATACCCCGAGCAATCTGGCGCTTTTGCATCGGGACAGTCACCGTTTCACTTACCTGAGCCTCACCGTAGGGCACGCCATCGCGAGTGCGCTGGACGGTGGTCACGGTCTTTCGGCCTTCAATACCAGCAAAGATCTCCTTCGTAGTGTTGACAAACATTTCCGGATCGTCAATGAACTCATCCTCAATCGGGATCGCAACCTCCGTCGTTGTGCGCATCTCCCCTTCCACTGGCACATGCGGCGGCGGAGTCGGCGCAGTGTAGCGGTTGTGGAACTCAATACGTTCCACCGCTGCGTCCTCGCGAGTCAGGCTTCTGGTCACGGTGAAGGCCGCAGGGTCGATATCTGAAGGCGTAACCTCCAGGCGCTCCACAATGGGAGTGGTGTCGTAGGTGACGCCCTTCTTATTACCGGCAACCTGGGTGTAACGGAATACGTAGGTTCCCGCCTTTGTGAAGGTGATGGCAGGCAGTTGAGCGCGACCTTGAACGAAGGGGATCTGCTCATTCGGCAATGCCGTATGGCCCGCGGTGTCATTGGCAGGATCGCCTGCGACCGTGAAAGCAAAGCTTTGAGCGTCGCTAGACAGCGAGGCTCCGGCCTCGTCCTGATAGGTCACGCTCACCTCAGGAGCGTGCACAGCGCGACGCTCCTTGATGGTATTGACGAAACTCAGAGCGTCAACCTCGACATTGTTCTTGAAGAAGGTAAGCGTGGGCTTCAGGCGGATAATGCCGTTCTCAGCGGGAGGAAGTGCCTCCCCCGCTGTTGGAGCGGTGGCGTGAACGACGATGGTGACCGCTTCAGGGTCGTGGGTGACATCTGCTCGTTTCCCGGGAACCTGTCTCAGCGTGAACTCGTAGCGTCCAGGTTGGGTGAAGGTCCACGTTCCCAGGTCGAAACGTCCGTCGTTGGCGACCTTCACGACAGTCTCGGGCACGCCAGAGTAGACACCCTCTGTGTTATCGGGGCGCTCCGTGATCTGTACCGTGAAATCCTCGCCACTGAAGGGACGGGCAACGGTGGCCTCATGCAGGGTCACAGTACCGGCTATCGGTGTTTCCCACACGCTGCGATCAGAGTAGATAGAGGTCTGGAAATCCTTGGTTTGAGCGACGTAGGCCTGCAAGATTTTCTGCTTGAGTGCGCGAGTGGTCAGGACGTCTGCTGCGAAGGCAGTGTGCGCACGGGGATGGGCGATGTTGTGCTCCATCTGTGCGATGTCGGCGGCTACAGCCTCATCCATGGCAGCCTGCATTGCCTGAGCATCGGCAAATCCGGGGATCGGTGCCATCTGGTTGAGTTTGTTCACGCGACGCTCAAACATGGCCTTCTTGAAAGTCGCCAGCGAACCACCGTGTTCGCTCAGGATCGCAGCCAAAGCGTTGCCGTCGTTCTGATACTGGTCAGAGACGTAACCAATAAGACCCTTTTCCCAGCCATATTCGGCCAAGAGCTCATGAGCATAGCGGCGCAGAAGGAATCCCCCAACATTACCCGCATCGTTTTGAAGCCCCGCGTACACCGGTTCAAAAAGAGGGACAACCACATAGTCATTGCGTCCCACCGAGACTGTCGCACTTGCACGCCCCTTGGGCAGCAAACGTCCTGACACCGCACCGAGGTCAATCAGGTCGTCAATGCTTGTCAGACGAGCAGCTTCATCCACGCTTATCCGAGCGAAGGTATCAAAGGACGCACCTGGGTAGGCCGAATCAGGGCTCAAGGTGACCTTATTCAGGGCAATTGCACGTTTCTCGGAGGACTGCTTGAGGATGCTTCGTGCTTCCATAGCGTCAAGGGAGTAAAGCACGTCCATAAGGCCACGCATGTACTCTTGAATATCACTGGGCTGCTGGAAGCGCGTAGGCGAGGCGTTCTGAATACGGCCCTCCCCCAGTTCATAGGCAGTGTTGAGGCTGAAGTAGGGCGTGTAGTACCCCTCTTTTGCACCGGGCGTGTTGTTCTCGGTTTCATACAGGCCGCGGGCAAAATCCTCCGGCCCGGTGCTGGGACGGCGCCCGTGCCCGTTAAACCAGATGGTTTCGTCGTAGATATGCGTGAGCTCGTGAGTGTAGGTGTTGACACCGGGCTGACCGAGAGCGTCTTGCATGTAGTAGTTCATGCCCGTCTTACCCGTTGCATAGGCCTGAACAGCCTTGTATCCGCTGTACAGGGCAAGCGGGGTGAAGAAGTCGCGGACGCCCTCGTCAGCAGTAGCACCGTATTGAGGTGACCAGCGAGCGCGCGGTTCTGCGCTCGGATTTGCGCCGGTTTTCATCGTATCGATGACGATCACATGCCCGCGGCCCTGCTGGTCGACCTGATCAAAAGTGGTGGAGATGCGTGACCAGAAATCCCAAAAGGCCTGCTGTTCAGTGAGTGTGGCCCGCAAGAGGGGACGCAATCGTGAACCGTCTACTCCGCCGTAGGTGCTGGTGAGGCCAAATTGGACGGTGTGATCCGTATTGCCAACGTAAACACTGCTGCTCTTCAGAGCCATCAAGGGCAAGAGGTAGTTTCGTAGGTAACGGTATGGGGCGGAGGGATTGTCGAACTTCGCGAAGAGTGGAGTCGATCCCACTTCGTCGATGACAGCGGGAGTTTGAGTACGGAGCCATTCATTGGGATCCATATTGTTCCCACGAGTGGCAAGCAGATGCTTGATGAAGGCGGTAATCGTTTCTTGGCCGGTCACTGCCTTGAGCTGCTGTCCATAAAGATCGGCAGTTTTAAAGGCGAGTAACGCCGTTGGCTCCTGCTTGCCGACATTTTTTACCAATGCCAGCGGGGTGAGGCGCTGGAAACGGTATTCAGGTGCCTTCTCAAAAAGGCGATCGACCACGCGCTCTCCCCCAACAGAAAAGCCGTAGTAGTGATTCATGTACGCAATGCCTAGGGCAATGGCAGCCTTATTGTCCCGCAGTTCTTGAGCAGTGATGAGGGCAGGGTTTGAGGCTTCAATCAGACGAGGCATCAGGCTAGTGAACTGGGCCTTCACCGTGTCGAAAGAGTCTTTCAGGGCAAGCCTGTGCTGCAGGTGCTCGTAGAACTTGGCGCGGATCTGATCTTCAGAGGGAGATGCAATGCCTTCTGCTTGCAATGCCGCTGTGGCATCGCGTTTGGCTTGCCCACCAATGTATGTATTTTTCGCATTGACGGCATCACTGTAGGTCAGCGCGTTGTATTCGTCTTTCACCTGTTCCCACAAAGCCTGGGCTTGCGGGCTGGGCGTAACCGCAGCCGAGGCCTGCGGAGCGATGACGATAGTTGTCAGCGGCGCTAAGAGGCTCACGAGGAGGAGCAGCACAGCCCAACGGGTGACATGAGAACGACGATGTTCTGACCGAATGGTCAGCATCTTTTGGCCTAAGAATGAGCCCACAGGAGCCTCCGGCATGGGAGCAGAATATTGATGGAATACCCAGATTTTATCAGGGTTTATCCAGGATTCTTACACAGATTTCCCGCATCCCCCGCCCTCGCACTTCAGACGCACCCTCAGACGCGCAGACACCCCGCAAAACAGCGTTGTATTGCTAAAACAGCCCCGCACACGACGCAAGATTAACAACACGACGCAATTTAGGGGCCACAGAGAAAGGAGGGTAGCGGGCACAACAAAACCCCCGGCCATTAGGTCGAGGGTTTTTATGGCTCCTGCGGTTGGACTCGAACCAACAACCGTCCGATTAACAGTCGGATGCTCTGCCATTGAGCTACGCAGGATCGCAGGAATGAATATAGCGAGTTTTCGTCAGGCAACGCAAATCCATAAATGTGGCGCTTGCCTCACTCGCCACTTTCCCTTGCGAACAGGCCGTTTCTTGACTGCTTAATCGAGGCCAACGCCCTCGCGCAGACGTCGCTCAAGCGCATCAGCCTGCGCTTGACCTTCCTCGCTGAGAACTCCATCCGCCACAAGAATAGAGAAAAGGTGACCATCTTCACGGCGGCGAATCTGTGCAACCACCTTCGTGCCATTCTCCACAGTGATCTGCTTATGCATCACCATGGAATGATCGACAGCTTCTGTCATCGCCCGCATGAAATCTGAGGGGTCTTCGACAGTGGTAACGAAGTGCCACTCCGGGCGCTGGGGGTCAACCCACAGCACATGCAAGGTAGCGTCCTCTGCATTCCAACGCGCCGCCTGCACCTCGTACCACATGCCAGAATCCTGCACGGCCTCCTCTGACACAAGAATGAGCGCATGGCGGCCCGCAACCACCCAGCGCCCGCCCTCAACTTCAGCGGCAGGGGCGGAACGATCAAAAGACGGAAGATGCTGAGAAATAGCTGACGGTACGGAAGATGCCTTCATGCGAACAGGTTACCCCCGAAGACCATGACCAGCACGGACAACCCCGCACGCACCTAACGAATAAGCAACCCGTTTGGCCCAATCATCCCGCCACGCACTCTGGTTTTCCCTATCCGCCCCTGCGCACGGTACGCTAGTACGGCCCTCATAGCTCAGTCGGTTAGAGCAGCGGACTCATAATCCGTGGGTCGCGGGTTCGAGCCCCGCTGGGGGCACCGCACGATTCCAACCACAACTAGCTGTTGGTGTTGACCAAAAATCGCTGACGGTACCCTATGGGGTACCCCATAGCGAAATACGACGAATGGAACCTTCAGCCCCGCTCATAGCCCGAATACCGCTGGCGACGCTGCTCAGTGACCATGAGCTGACGGAAAACCTCGTCGTACTTCTCATCATCAGGAGACAAGCGCTGAAGCTGGGCGCGCAGGTCAGCAGTGCGGCGAGTCAGATCCATACGCACCATGGCAGCCATCATGCCTCGGCTATAGGCGCGAACATCCCCGCCCGCATGTTGAGGCAAGGGAGCAACAGCTAGTTCCGTCACGACTGCGCCAACAACGTCACCGGCCATTTCACGCACGGCCTCGTCAAAATGGCGGGTCGCGGCCACAACGGCCCCCTCCCCCACTCCCAACGTGGACTCAGCCTGAGTGAGCATCTGCGCGAAGGCGTCCAGACCTCCCACGGCCCGCACGGCGTCATGAACCGCGCGGTGCGTGGGCACACTAAAAGCATTCCCGTCCAGATCCTCAAAGCCCGAACCAATAAGATCAGCGGGGCGTTGAAGCAATACCTCTAAAGCCTGCCGCTCCACGCGGGTCACGGGATCTTCAGGTCCCTGACGCGGCCCAGCAGAGGGCCTCGTCGTCGGGCCGAGGCGACCAGCATGCGCCATATCGGCGCCGGGAGCCCCTGCGCTACCGCCTCCACCAGCACCGGCCCCCCTCCCATCAGCGGGAAGGCGTTCGGCCTGACGCTGGGCTTGCAGGGCATAGCGCACCTGCGCGGCAACCTCGCTAGGCACCATGCCCAGCCAACCGGCCAACTCGCGCGTGTACTCACGGCGCAAGGCCCGATCCTTGATTCCAGCCACGATTGGCGCGCACTGGCGCAGCGCGCTCACGCGCCCCTCAACCGTGCGAAGATCAACGTGATCAATAACCGAGCGGATCACGAACTCAAACAGGGGAATACGCGACTCCACCAATGCTTTCACCGCTTGATCCCCCCGCGCTAAACGCAAGTCGCAGGGGTCCATACCGGACTTTTCCACCGCCACAAAGGTCTGGGAAGCAAAGTTCTGGTCCTCATGGAAGGCGCGCAACGCAGCCTTTTGCCCGGCAGCGTCGCCGTCAAAAGTAAAAATAACTTCACCGCCACGAGCCCGCCCAGAAGACAGCACCACGCCGGCAGCCGGGTCAGCAACGTCCCCCAGCAGACGGCGCACGATCTTTACATGCTCAGAGCCAAACGCCGTGCCACAGGTTGCCACCGCGTAAGGAACTCCCGCCACATGAGCAGCCATAACGTCGGTGTAGCCCTCAACAATGACGATCTTTCGGTCCGCCGCGATAGCCTTTTTCGCCAGATCCAGCCCGTAAAGCACCTGCGATTTCTTGTAGATCGCTGTTTCGGGGGTGTTGAGGTACTTGGGGGATTCTTTGTCGGAATCGTCCAGTCGACGCGCGCCAAAGCCTACGGTTGCGCCCGTAATGTCGCGGATTGGCCACATGAGGCGTCCCCGGAAACGATCGTAAAGACCGCGATTCCCCTGCGAGGCCAGGCCCGCTGCCTGAATCTCAGCATCGGTGAAGCCTCGTGACCGCAGGTGCTTGGTGAGCGCATCCCACGATTGCGGCGAGTAGCCGACGCCGAAATGAAGGCTCATGTCGCGGGTGAACCCACGTTGAGCCAAGAAAGTGCGGGCAGCGTGAGCTTCAGGGGATCCGAGCTGGTTCTGATAGAACTCTTCAGCAACGCGGTGAGCGTCTAAGAGGCGTTGACGTTTCCCGGGCTCCTCACTGCGAGTGTGTGCCCCGCCTTCCTCATAGTGCAAGGTGATGCCCGTTTTTTGGGCAAGCATCTCCACTGCTTCGGTGAAGGACATGTGGTTGATGCGCTGGACGAAGCTAATAATGTCGCCACCTTCACCGCAGCCGAAGCAATGCCACATGCCCATGGAAGGGCGAACATGGAAGGAAGGAGTGCGCTCATCGTGGAAGGGGCACAGGCCTTTAAGGGAGTCCATTCCGGCGCTGCGTAGGGTGACGTGCTCGCCAACGATGTCCTCAATCCGTGAGGCTTCACGCACCGCGGCGATGTCCTCGCGTCGGATCATCCCTGCCATGGGGGTTAGTCTATCGCGCGCACCATGCTCATTCAGCCCAGCGCTCACGGATCACAAGCGCACGCGCCCACTCGTCAACAACCTCACGAAGAACGAGTGCGGACGGGCTGCTCACAGTTGGGTCGAAAGCATCCCGCAGAGCCTGGCGTGCCAGCGTGAAGCGGAAATATCAGTTAGGGAGGCAACCTGGTCAATGACAGCGCGCAGGCGTTGAGCCTCTGTTTCTGCGTTGCGCCAGGCCAGGGCGTAGGAGGGTTCCAGTTCTTGGGGGCCTGCTTCCCACAGGGTTTCAACGAGGTCAGCCAGAAGGGTGCGTTGCTGGTAGTAGACGGGTTCTGATTCGCGCGGGCTCATGACATAGTGAACTGCCATGCCTTTGAGGAGTTGAATCTCAGCGCGTGTCTCGGGCGTGACAACAAGGTCAGCCCGGTAACGTCCAAGACGGCCTTCCCCGTATTCAGCTCGGGTGGCATGTGCGCTGGCGTTGATGAAGCGTCCAATCAGGCCGCTGGTGAGGTCTTTGAGGGCGGCAAGGTCTTGGTAGCGGCCTTCAAAGGTAGTGAGCCATTCGGGCATGTGCCTCAAACGGTCAAGAGCATTTCCAAGCTCATCTGGGGTGATGGCCTCGCCGTACCATTGGATGGTTGAGGCGATGATGGCCTCAACCTGTTCGGAGTCCAGTAAACATTCGGGGCGCAGTTTTCCTGTGGCGATGGCATCTTCAACGTCGTGGACGGAGTAGCCAATATCGTCTGAAAGGTCCATGATCTGGGCTTCAAGACAACGCCGACCGGTGGGGGCTCCCTGACGCATCCATTGGAAAATATCGGCGTCGTCTTCGTAGACCGAGAATTTCCTTTGCGACTTTTCTGGGTCGGGCCCTTCGCCTCGTTTCCACGGATATTTAGAAATTGCGTCGAGGGTGGCGCGCGTAAGGTTCAAGCCCACTTCACGGCCGTCAGCCCCGAGGATTTTTGGTTCGAGGCGGGCAACAATGCGAAGGCTCTGAGCGTTGCCCTCAAAGCCCCCCGCATCTTGAGCGAGGTCGTTAAGGATGCGTTCACCATTATGACCAAAGGGCGGGTGGCCAAGATCATGGGAGAGGCAGGCAGCATCGACCACATCGGGATCGGCACCAAGTTTTTTGCCAATTTCCCGGCCGACCTGCGCGACCTCAAGGGAGTGGGTGAGTCGCGTGCGCACGAAATCATCCGATACGGGTCCAAGTACCTGGGTTTTCGCGCCGAGGCGTCGTAGCGCCGATGAGTGCAAGATACGCGCCCGGTCGCGTTCAAAATCGGTGCGATCGGAACTCTTGGGTGGTTCACCAACAAAGCGTTGAGCGTCGACATCGCGGTAGGGCGAGGTCGATGCTGGCATGCTGGATCGGCGCGGTAACTCAAACATCGCGCCTTCGTCTGTTAGTCCACTGAAACCCAAACTCACCCCCTAAGCGTATCTTTTCTGGAACTAATCCGACCAAAAGCGCGCGGATTTGCAAGAATGGGACTGTGACTCCTGCTCAGCTTGAACGCCCGGTGACAACCACCCTTATCCACCGCAGCGCCCACGCTCCCGTCCAATGGTGGCATCAGTCGGTGGTGTGCGACTTCGTGGGCGTTGCCCACAGCGCTGAGTTGGAAAACATTAAAAGCCTCGTTATTGATCTTGCGCGCGTGGGTTTCCGAGCCATTGCCATACGCCCCTCAGCAGCTTTCCTTGACGCCCCCTCCCCCGAACTGAATGACCTGTGCGCCACGGCCCATCGCGCGGGGGTGAAGGTCCTCCTGCGGATTCCTCTCCCAACAGCACTAACGGAGCTCAACGAGGAGCCCACTGCCTCGCCTCTTACGAATGCGGACGAGGCAACCCCCCTGTGTACTCAGGTGGGAGTTGCTATAAGCGCGGGAGCCGATGGTATTGACTTGGCTCTGTTGGACTCTGCACGTGCCGTTGTCCCCCAGGAACAGCGCGAGCGCCTCGCTGCCCTGATCCGTCAGGTGCAAAGCGAATTAGCTGACGTCAATTCCTCTGCGATCATCTGCGCCGAATCGATGAGCGACGATGAGCACACCCTGGTCTATCACCTCGAAGAGGAATGGCTCCACCACCTGCGCGATAGGGCTCTTCTTGACGCGTCTTGGCGGGCGACAACCCTACGCGACAACGTCGAACGAGCCTTAGCGCAACGTGACTACCTGGGCCATGTTGCAGCCTGGCATTGGTCGCGTACACGGCATGTCGAAAAACCCGGCGATGTCTTTGACATGCAGGGGATTCCCACCTCGTCGTGGGAGTATGGATCGCATCCCGAGCGCCGCACGGCCATGAATCTTTATGCCCTCTCCCTTCCCGGGGCTGCCTACATTCCCTTCGCATTCATGGGCGGACGCCTCGTGGCATCATCCAATATGCTGCGCCGCGTCTGGGAGGGCGATCGGGACTCGGCCACCGAGGCACGAACCTTGCGTGAAGTTCTACGCGTTCGTGAAGAACGAGCCATGGGCACAGGCTCCCTGGCGTGGGTAGATGGACTGGCGTGGGCACATGAAGGGGTAAACGTCCATCTGTCAGCAGGGGTGCTTGTCGTCCTCAACACCTCAGACCAGGCGGTTGAAGTCCCCGCTGAACATCGACTGTTAGTGTGCTCGACACCTGTTACCGCCACTGAGGGGCAACCAACAACTCTGCCGGGCAACAGTTGCGCATGGTTTGAAACGGCGAGGATCCAACGCCGCCCAGTTTTCCTCAATGACTAGCGGGACTCCCGGCTAACGCCGCTCCTAGGAGAGCTACGTCATGACTGTGTGGCTCGCAAAATCGCTACGATAAGAAAGAACCCGCCGATAGGAAAGATAAGAACTCTCTCATCGGCGGTTGACACCCATCTCATCCACCCTCGCTTTACTAGATGTCAGGAGGTGAGGAAACACCATGACTACTCGAACCGAAGGTTTCCGACTCGTATCGCTACTGATCGTGATTGCCCTGTGCGCTATTGCCCTCTTCGCGGGTTTCCACGCACTGGCCACCACGCCCCAGGCTCGCTCGGAACAATCTGGCATCAACCTTGACGCTTCCCAATCGGGAACAGACACTCAGCAGTCCACTCCGGCGGCTCCAGCAGCTACGGCAGCGCAGAAGCCTGCAGCTCCCGCACCGCCCTCGGATACCAACACCCCCGCAGTGGAGCCAGCTCCTGCACCTACGGCACCCGCTGAGCAGGAAATAACTCCCGCTCCTGCACCGCCTGCTGTGTCAACTCCTGCACCTGTTGTCGTCCAACCGGCTCCCCCCGTTGATCTCGACGATGACAATGATGACGACGATTACGACAACGACGACCTTGATGACGGCATCGACGACTGACATCGTTTCTCTCGCCGCTCACACTTGTGCCCTCTGATTCGACTTCACGCAGAACAGAGGGCACAAGCGTATTTACACGCATCTCCTAAGTGAGGCGGTATCCCATTCCTCGCACCGTCTCAAAACGTTTCTTACCCAGCTTGTTACGCAAGTAAGAGACGTACACGTCCACCACATTGGAACCTGGGTCAAAATCGAAGCCCCACACCGTATTGAGCAACTGTTCACGACTCAACACCTGTCCGGGGTTACGCAAGAAAGTTTCGGCCAAAGTGAACTCGCGGGCGGACAAGTCCACCCATCGTCCATCAACCTCAGCTCGTCGCGTTCTCAGATCCAGGGTGAGGCCATTGTGGGTGAGCTGGGTCGCCGCACTGGCCGGCGATTCTGACCGTAGACGCAGACGAATACGCACAAGGAGTTCTTCAAAGGAGAAGGGTTTAGGCATGTAGTCGTCGGCTCCCCCCTCAAGGCTGGCCACGCGGTCAGCTACCGAGGTTCGAGCTGTGAGCATGATGACTGGGGTGTTCACGCCTTGCCCTCGTAAACGTTCCAATACTTCAAAGCCGTCAATGTCTGGAAGTCCGACGTCAAGGACGATGAGGTCAACTCCTTCCTCGACAGCCATAAAAATGCCTTCTTCTCCCGATCCTGTGGTGCGGGGGGTGAAACCCGCAGCTTTGAGGCCTTTTGCAATGAAGGCAGCGATCCTGTGTTCGTCCTCAATCACCAAGATAGTGCTCATGCTTGAGTCCTCTCCTCAACGCTGTTCTTCACGGGGATACACATGGTGAAAGTTGATCCTTCGCCCAGAACTGATTCGATCTCTAATTCTCCCCCATGGGCACTCAGAATGCTCTCGACAATATTCAAACCAATGCCTGAGCCCTGCGCGTGGTGGTGGGCGTTAGTTCCGCGGGAGAAACGCTGTCGAACTTTGTCAATATCTCCAGGGGCAATCCCCACGCCTTCGTCAGTGACCCACATTTTGAGGGTATCCTCGCTCAGTGCTGAGCCAAGGACAATGATCGAGCCTTTGCGGGAGTATTTCACCGCATTGTTTGCTAGCTGTAGCCAGGCCTGGGTGATCCGTGCAGCGTCAAGGACCTGCTCGCCTTCTGCGATACCTTCGAGGAACCATTGCCGCTCCCCCAGTGCACGCGCCTTGGAAAACACCTGCTCTGTTAAACCGGCAACGTCGCTCAATACTGGCGAGACAAAATCGCTTTGCCCGGACTTTGCGAGCATCAAAATGTCGTTGACAAGTCCAGCCATTCGATCAAGCTCATCGATTGATAGTTCCCGAACTTCCTCAACGTCGCTGCTGTCATAAATATCGAGCAGTTCAAGGTGCCCACGGACCACGGTGATGGGGGTGCGAAGTTCATGCCCCACGTCGTTCAGGAGATCGCGTTGGGCGCGCACGGAGTTTTCAACTCGATCCAACATCTTATTGAAGGCTGCGGCCAGTGCCCCCAAGTCGTCAGCGCTTCGGACGGGCACGCGGCTCGTGAGATCTCGCTCGTCAATGCTTTCTGCTGCTTCACGCAATTCCTCAATTGGGTGAAGCAGCCGGCGCACCAGAGGCCATGCGGCAGCGACCACAAGCGCAAGGGTGATTGCCGCAGCAGCGGCGTAGAGCATCATTGCTCGACGCAGGTCGCGGGTGGCCTGCCCAAAGTCCACCACATACAGCAGTGCTCCCTGCTGGTCGGCTTTACGGATCGGAGCGATGAGGAGCTTGTAGGTGGTAGTCGAGGTGCTCACTGTCTCGATGATGATGTTTTCTCCGGTAACCAGTGGCCTCACATAGGCCATCAGTTCATCGTCTTTTTCGGGATGAATATCCGTCGAGGGCGGCACGAACTTCGGAGTCCCGTTCACGAAGCCAACTGCCCCTTCGGTGTGCCCAAGAACCTGCGTTTGCAGATGCTGGTAGAGCAGATCCTGAGGGGTTGCGAAGGGGCGTTGAGTTTTGCGGTCAACACCTTTGTAGGCAAGGTCGATGAGTTCGTCTCGGACGCGCTCAAGGTGGGCCTGTGTAGAGGCGTGAATGCTGCGCTCTTGAAGCGTCGATAACAGGGTGCCTGAGATTGCGACGGCAATACCTGCGATCAGTACCATCGCCCACATGAGGCGGGTGTGGATCGAGGTGGTTCTCAGAGCCGGAAGGACACGCATGTCCCCATTATCCAGGGTGCTATCACCTTCACGCAGCAGTATCATTCACGCCTCCACAGTCATAGTGGAGGTGGCTTAGCGGCCAAGGCCGTGGTATTCCCAGCCTGCTTCACGCCATTGCACGGGGTCAAGAGCGTTACGCGCATCCATCATGATGGGGGTGTCCACAAGTTCCGCGCAACGCTGCGGATCCAAGCCGGTGAAGTCGGCCCATTCTGTTGCCAGGATGACCAGGCGGGCATCAGCCAGGGCGTCCTCGGTGCGTTCCTCGGTACGGAGCTCAGGTGCGGCGGCGCGGACGAGAGGCAGTGCCTTGGGATCAGTGACGACAACCTGAGCACCGAGCTCATGCAGTCGGCGGGCCACATCAAGGGCAGGCGAATCACGGATGTCGTCGCTATTGGGTTTGAATGCTGCCCCGAGGACGGTGATCTTTGCTCCCTTGAGGTCGCCACCCAGTCGGCCAACAGCGAAGTCAATAACGCGTTGACGACGACGCTGGTTGATGGCGTCAATATCGCGAAGGAAGGATACGGCATCCTCAACGCCTAGTTCTTCTGCGCGTGCCATGAAGGCGCGAATATCCTTGGGCAGGCAGCCGCCTCCAAAGCCAATACCGGCCCCAAGGAAACGGCGCCCAATGCGCGGGTCTCGGCCAATAGCGTCAGCCAGAACAGTGACGTCACCTCCGGTGGCTTCACAGAGCTCAGCCATGGCGTTAATGAAGCTGATCTTGGTGGCGAGGAAGGAATTGGCGGCCACCTTTACCAGCTCGGCTGTGGGATAGTCGGCAATGAGGCGTTCAATGCCTTCTTCGAGTAGCGCAGCGTAGACCCTATCAAGCTGTTCCTTAGCATATTCACCGTTCACGGTATAGCTGTGGGTGGCGGCATCCTTTTCCAGGCCGTAGACGATGCGGTCGGGGTGGAGAGTGTCTTGGACGGCAAATCCTTCACGGAGGAACTCAGGATTCCACAGCAGGGGAATCCCTGATTCGGCAAGGCGGTCGGCAATCAGCTGTGCGGTACCGACAGGAACTGTGGACTTACCAACTACGATTGGGCGATGCTCGGCATTAGCGGGAACATGCTCCATGATCGTGTCAACAGCCGACCACACAAAGCGCATGTCAGCAGCCTTAGCGTCCTTTGACTGGGGTGTACCAACGGCAATGAAATGCACGTCAACCTCGTCAAGCTGAGCCTGTGTTGGGTCAGCGGTGAAACGCAGGCGACCGCTTTCAAGTGCGGGAATCAACACCTCTTCAAATCCTGGCTCGTAGAAGGGTGCCTCTCCGCGGGAAAGTCGCTCGATCTTGATGGGATCAACGTCAAGGCCAATAACGTCGTGGCCGAGTTGAGCCATGCACGCAGCATGAACAGCACCCAGGTATCCGCAACCAATTACTGAAATACGCATTGTTGTCTTCTTTCGCTGTGGGAGGGTAGTGGTGAGTCGTCAATTGTGTGGATCAACGTGCGGCAAGGGTGGCATCCACCCATTCAGCTAGCCACGATTGAGCCGATGGTCGGAAGGAGTAAACGAAGGACAAACGCAGGCGGCTTGCCTTCTCGTAGGTGGACAATCGCTGGGCGGAAACACCAAGAGCGTCGGCAATGGTGCTGATCGTCTCTGTCAAGGCTGGGCGCATCGCTGCTGGGAAGTGCCCCTGCACGATACGCAGTTCCACGTGAGCCAGGAGGTTCCCCAGATCCAAGGCCGCCTCGGCGCGCGCCGCCGTGTCAAGATCCAAAACATTCAGAGTCTGACCGTCCCAAAGTAACTGCTTATCATGCAGATCCCGGTGGGCACTCACCCACTGCGCATGAGGGCTTTGTTGATCGGCAGCAGCCAGGTCGGCACACACCTCGTCAACAGCGATGCCCAACATGCCAAGTGAGGGAACTGAGTCATGGCGAAGCGCATGCTTGTGCCAGGTGCGCAGCACATGGGCTTCTTTCTCTGGAGTGTGCACAGGAAGATCAGCATCCTGCTGAGCCAATGCAGGCCAGTGTTCCTCAAGGGCTTTCCAGCCATCCAGCCCATCGTCAGCCAGAGCATGAAGAGTCGTGCCCGGCAAAAGGGGGAACTTCAGGTGGGCCTCCCCGATTTCTGTCACAGGCGCACTGCCCAGGCCAGCACGTTCGCATAAGGTGTTCACGGCGGCGGTAGCATCGGCAATCCCTTGAGCCTTCCCGCGACGAAGATACTTGGTGACCTCGTCACGTCCAATAACAACCGCACGTTTTCCAAGACGGTGTACGGCAAGGGTCGCGTCATAGGGTGGGAGTAGGGCCGGAAGTTTTGCATCAGTTGCGTAGGGCGCAACCCATGCGCTGCCGTGAGCATCAATACTGCCCGCACGTAAGAGCCCTTCCGCATCGCGACCTTCACAGATCAGGCCACCATCGGCAGCGGGCCACGCCCGACGAATCGAGGTAAGTAACGGGTGGGCAAGATCAACTTCACTGCCACCGTCGCGGTCTTTCACGATATCGATGTCGGCGTGCAGGCTGTAGAGGCGAGCCAATGCAGGGCTGTGGTGTTCCCCCCATGCGGGGCCTGTGATTGTCGTGGTGTGCGCGTTCATCGGATCAACTCCTCAATGCGATCAAGACGGGTGTTGATGCTGTGATGCCACAGGGGGTCGCCGGCGCGTAGAGGTTCAACAGCGCGTTCCAGCAGTGACGCCGCCTGGGCCAGATGAATATCGGATCGAGCGGGAATGTACGCCCCACCCGCGGCGTAACCAGCAAGGAAAGCTTCTGCCTGCTCCTCATCACATTCAGCCAGGTAGGAGCCGATATCTTTCGTTGCGGGGGCAAGACAGACGCGATCAAAATCGGTCAGCCACAACCGCCCGCTGACCCCGTCAATAAGAACTTGATCAGGAGAGGCATCGCCGTGACTGAGCATCAAGGGGCTACCTGAAGGAAGGGCGAGGGCGCTGGCAAGGTCGCGTAGGCGTCGCGCCGTCGAGGCGCTGAGGTATTCAAGGATTCCAGCGTGTGCCAATGCTTGACGCTTGGGATTTGATGCGCGTCCAGTTACTGATGATGCCAGGCGCGGAGGCATGACCGCGATGCCAAGGTGAAGGGCTGCGAAAAGGCGGCCCGCATCGTAGTGGTAGACCAAGCATTGGCTGTCGCGGTCAAGAACGTCCTCGCATGCTTTGAGATCCGAGGTACCGCAGTAGGCAAGAAAGCTGGCGTGTTGACCGGCAATAACCCCATACTTACCTGCACTTTCTGCGGGCATGGGGGTCACTTCTGCGTAAGCGTAGGCGCTGGGCATCTGCGTGTCGCGGGTAGCTCCGCTCTGGCTTCGGATGGGAGTGTCCATCCGTTCAGGCAGAGGAACAATGCCTTCAAGGAAGGTGTAGAGGTCGTGGGTAAGAACCGAGGGATTAGCCTGCACGCGAACAACCCCAAGATCATTGCGTACCACCAGGCGACGCAGTGGGTTATAGCGCAGAATCTGCGAATTCCCACTGCCCAGGGGGTGAAAGGGAAGGGAGGGATAAATGGATCCAAGCTCCGCGAAGTAGGGCAGCAGAGCAGGATCAGCCGCAATAGGTCCACTGTCGCAGAGCAGACCGTCGGGCATTTCACGGATGACGGTGGAGTATCCCTTTGCTTCGGCCTGCTGGCTTGCTTTTCGCGCTTTGGAGTGGCTGATAGGCCACAGCAGGCGCAGCCAGCCAAGTTCAGCGTGAGTGTGTGCGTCCTTGATGGAGGCGATGATCGAAACCTCCGGCTTGATGCGCAGGCGATTTACCCGCACCTCGCGGCCGTAAAGTTCACTCAGCTTCGGGCCGTCAAGTAGGAGGTTGAGAGCTTCAAGGGTGTTCATGCGTTCTCCACTCGGATATCGTCAGCGGAGCGTCCAGAAGTGGACACCCATTGCCGGAAGGTTTCGGACTCTTCAAGGAGTTTTGCGGGAGGCGCGTCCAGAAGGACCTGCCCATCTTGGAGCCACAGGACACGGCTGGCGCGCAGCACAACTTCGACATCGTGAGTGACTGCCAGGGTGGTGCGGCCCTTCACGAGACTGTCAATGGCGTCAAGCACTTGGGAGGCTGCTTCGGGATCGAGGCCGGTGGTGGCCTCGTCAAGGATGACGACGGGCGCATCACGCAAGAGGGCGCGGGCAATCGCAATACGTTGACGCTGACCACCCGATAAGGTCCCGCCACGCTCCCCCACCACCGTTTCGTAGCCCTGCGGTTGGGCGAGGATGAACGGTTCAGCGTTGGCCGCGCGAGCAGCCGCCTCCACCTCAGCGTCGGTGGCGTCCATGCGACCCATGCGAATGTTTTCGCGGATGGTACCGGCGAAAAGAACGGCCTCCTGGTGAAGGGTGGAAATATTGGCGCGCAACTGGGTCAAATCAAGGTCCGGCAGGGGGTACTCGTCAAGGAAAACCTGACCCGAAGTGGGGTCCTGCGCGCGGGTGAGGAGGGAAACAAGCGTGGATTTACCCGCCCCGGAGGGGCCAATAATGGCAACGTATTCACCTGGGCGTACCCGCAGGTCAACTCCCTTGAGGATCGTTCGACCTTCGTACTGGGTGTAGACCTCCTCGAAGTGCAACCAGCCGCGGAAAGCTTCGGGCCGCACCGGATCTTCAGGGGTGACGATCTCAGGCTGGATCGCCATGAGGTCCGCAACGCGTTCACCCGAGGCCGACGCCTTGGCAATACGACCGGTGTACTTTGCCATGTCACGCAGGGGCTTCATGGTGGTACGCAGATACGTGGTGAAGAGGACAAGTTCCCCGACGGTCATACCGCCATTGAGGACGCGCCAACCGCCGCCGATAAGAACCGCTGCCGTTGCTAAACCAACGATGACGTCGGTGCTGCGCTCCAGACGAGCCGACAAACGAAGGGTTTTCACGCCTTCAATAAGTGACGCCTGATTGGCACCAATGAAACGCTTTTCAATGAGGGACTCCAGGCCGTAGGTTTGCACGACCTTAATGGACGCCAGGGATTCTTGTGCCGTGTTCGCCAACTGACCCTCACCCTTGCGGCTCTTGCGCGATGCGGTGGTGATACGCGAGGAAGTCCCGCGAGAGCCAAGGAAAAAGACCACGATAGCAATGACGACAACGCACGCCAGCAACGGGTCAAGAATGAACATGACCACGAGCATGACAATCAAGGTTGCGATATTCGCCAGGAGAGGAAGCCCCGCAGTGATCGCAACTTCCTGGAGGCGAGCCACGTCAGAAACAATGCGCTGAACGGTGTCAGCACTGCGGTTTTGCGCATGGAACTGCTGATCAAGGCTTTGCACATGCCGGAAAACGCGGGCTCGTAGAGAAGCAGCTACGCGAGAACCCACAATGGCGAAACAAACCGTTGCCAGATAGTTTGCTGCAGCCCGCAATGCGACGGTGCTGACAAGAAGGGCACCACAGACGAAGAGCAGTGTCAGCGGGTCAAAGGTTGCGGCTGCGCCCTCGCCAGGCGTGGGAGTGAGCGCGTCGTCAATGACGATCTTCAGCGGCCAGGGTTCAAGAACACGGAAGGCAACCTCAAGCATGAGGGCAAGCACGCCCACGGAGATCATCGGCCATTGTGGCTTGATCTCGGGACGTACCAGCGCCAAGGTGCGCCGGGTTGCCTGAGGTTTCCTTCGAGAGCTCACGACTCCTCCACATCCTTATCGTCAATACCAGCACACTGGAAAATACGGGCGACAACCCCGGCCCAGGAATGCTGTGTTTGGGCTAATTCACGTCCCTTTGCACCCAGTTCTGCGCGCCGCTTGGGGTCCGCTGCGAGGGCGTCAATCGCGGCGGCAAGTTCGGCCGGAGCTGATGGGGTCACGAGCATGCCCGCGCCGTTGAGCACCTGAGGAATCTGACCGATTGAAGTGGCCACTACTGGTAAACCTGCAGCCATGTACTCGTAGACCTTCAGGGGAGAGAAGTAGTGGGCATCCTCGCTGTCTGGCGCCGGGTAGGGGGCGACAGCAATCGCTGATCCTGCCAGATGGGCAGGCATATCGGCCGGCGGAATCGCCCCGCGAAAATCAGCATTAACACCCAACTCGCGAGCGCGCTCTTCAAGGGCAGCGCGTTCGGGGCCGTCGCCAAGGATACGTAGTGTCCACGGGCGCTTGGCCAAGGATGCGGCTTCGAGCAGATCAGGCACTCCATGCCAGGGCTTGAGAGTCCCCACGAAGGTGACAACAACGGAGGAGGCGTCCTCAGGCTGAGGGTGGATACGGTCCACGTTCACACCATTGGCGACCGTGTGGACACGCCCAGATCCCGTGTGTTCGCGCACCCAATCGCTGACGGGGTCGGACACGCAGATGGTGGCGTTGGCTGCCTCGACCTGTGCGCGCAGGGCAGACCAGGCTTCGTCCTCGTGGACGAGAATACGATGGGCTGCCTGTTCTTCTATGAGAGGCGCGTTCACTTCCAGGATGGCAGCGGGCTTCTCGCCGCTGTTCCCGCTGTGTGACAGTGCGGCCGCGCGCACATCAGCCAGGACGGTGGAGAACAACGAGTAGCGTTCGTAGATGGCGTCAGGGGCGTCAACAATCAGCGTGTCAGCGATTGCTCGCGAGGCATCCTGCTGGGCGCGCTCACGCTCTTCAGGGTCCTTTGCGCGGATCGGGTAGTCAATGACTTTCAGGTCAGCTAAGTCGGCGGGAACATCACTGCCGCGCCGGACGGCGTAGACGGTCACCTCGTGTCCACGGGCGCGCATTTGGCGCACGACTTCTTGGATGTGGACGGAGGCACCCTTGGTGCCAAAAACCGGGATGCCGGGGTCAACGCAGACGTAGGCGATGCGCATTATGCGTTCCTTTCCGTTGTAGGAGCGCTCTGCCATGCCGACAGCGTTGCTGCCTGACGGCGAGAGTCAAACGAGTCATTGATGAGTTCACGGGCGTGGCTTGCCAGCTCGGCGGTGTTGACTTCGCCGCGAGCGACAGCACCTAAAGCGCTGGCGAGGGAGTGGGGCTGGCCAGGTTGGAGGAGAATGCCCGTGTGGTCGTGGATGACTACCTCCGGCAGGCCGGAAACAGCGGTGGCGATGACGGGGGTACCGCAGGCCATGGCTTCGAGAATGACGGTGGGGAGCCCGTCGATATTGCCGTCATCTGCGGGGATGCAGGGGGTGACGGAGAGGTCTGCTTCACCCAGGAGATGCCGGATTTCTGCTTGGGTTTGAGGGCCAATCAGACGCACGCTGTCGGACAGGTTGAGTTCTCGGATTTGTGCGTTCAATGCATCGCGTAGTTCCCCATCGCCGGCGATTGTCACTTCAAGGTTGACGCCTTCTTTGCGTGCGAGGTCAGCGGCTGTGATGAGGTCATGGAAACCCTTCTTGGGTACCAGGCGTCCCACAGCGAGGACCTTGAGAGGGCGGCCTTGTGCGGTAGCACTGGTGTCTGGGGTCAGTGTGTCGTTGTCGCGCATTGGGAAGCGTTCGAGTTCCAGAGCGTTGTATTGAAGGGAGATATTGGCTCCGGTTCCAGCGAGTGCTTCTTCCAGGAAGGAGTAGTTGAAGCGGCTGATGGCGATGACGCGGGCGGCCTCGCCACAGACTGTGCGCAGCCAGTGGCGGTCGACGGACTTGTGGTAGATGTCCTTGGCGTGGGTGGTGACGGTGTAGGGAATACCTGTGAGGCGCGAGGCCATCCACGCGGTGCGCCCTGCCAGGGAGGCGAAGTGTGCGTGCAGGTGGGTGATGCCTTCTTCACGCGCCATCTTTGCTAGGGCGATGCCTTGGGCGACCTCGTCACCGGGCAGGTCGGCAATTTCTGGTAGGAGCGCTGCGAAGGCTTCGGCCAGGTCAGCTTCAAGGAGGGTGGATGTCAGTTGTGCCCATAGTTCTGAGGGTTTGAGGGGGCGAGGTACCCATTTGACGGGTGCTTGAACGCGGGCGATTTCGGGGTGGAAACGCGCGTCGGTGGTGGGGCGCAGTGCGAAGATCGTCAGGTCGTCACCGTGGGCTTCACGGGCAAGGATTTCGGTGACGATGAAGGTCTCTGAAAAGCGCGGGTAGACCTTGAGAACGTATCCGATGCGGGTCACAGGGCACCTCCGATGGTTGCCAGGGCTGGGGTATGAGTATCACGATCGCAAGGTGCGGTGTCACGGGCGTGGGCTTGGGAGATGAGGGCGCATGCCAGGCGGGGCACAGTCTCAAGTCCGTCGCGGTCGATGGATGAGCGGTCGATGCTGTGTCCTGCGACCCGGTTCATCCACTCACTGAGGGCTTGGGGCGTAAGGTCTTTGGTGCGCAGGTAGTCAACGCCGCCAACAGCGTGCAGGGCTTTGGCTCGGATGAGCTGCTCCTTTCGTGGCTCTTCACGAGGCACGATGAGGGCTGGGGTGTCGGTGGCCAGGATTTCGCAGGCGGTGTTGTACCCGCCCATGGCGATAACGGCTGAGGCGTGGCTGATGTGCAGGCCAAGGCCCGGCAGGGAGCGTAGGATTTCCGTCCGAGGAGATGCGACGGCCAGGATTTGTTCGTAGTCTTCATCGCTCATCTGTGGGCCGGTCACGACCAGGTGGTGGTAGGGGGCAGGAACGTGGGCTTGTACGGCTGCGGTGAGGAGAGCGAGCCCGTCGGAGCCGCCTCCCGCTGTGGTGAGGATGTAGGGCCCGTCAAGGTGAGCGTGAACCGAGTCCGTAACACGGCGTCCGTGAGCGAGGTATCCGGTGAAACGGATACGGTCTTGGAGGGCTTCGGGGGCTTCGCCGCTGGTGATGAGGCTGTGCACTGCGGGGTCGCCGTAGGCCCATACTTGGTCAACGAGGCCGCGCATGAGGTCGGGATCGCCGAGTGTTTCCCATTCGGCGGCGGCGATATGTGGTTCGTCGAGGATTTCGCGCAGGCCCAGAACAACACGGCTGTGAGGGTGGGTGGCGCGTAGTTTTTCGAGAGGGCCGCGTAGCTCGTTCCACACACCGTAGATGTGACGGTCAACGATGACAATGTCAGGGGCGAAGCTGAGGAGGGTTGCTTCGATCAGTTGGGAACGCAGGTGGATGAGGCTCCCGGTCTTTGAGCCGAGGCTGCGAGCCTGGTATCCGTGCTTTCCTTTGGAAATGCCGGGAATAGTCACCCAGTCGAAGCCTTCAGGCAAGGGGAATCGCATGGTGGGGGCGATCCCGGAGACGAGGAGGCCGCTCACCGGGCGTCCGGTCAGGGCGGGCAGCCCTGTGGCGAGGTGGTGGGCGATGGCAAGGTTACGGCGCACGTGTCCGAGACCTTGGGAGTCGTGGCTGTAGAGCACGACCTTAATGGGCTCTTCACTCATGGCCGTTCCATTCAGTCCGCTGGGGCTCTTTTTCATGGACTAACATTGCCCGCAGCATCCCAGAAGGGGATGAAAGGAAAATGAGAGAACTCTCAGAATCTGTTTCTCCTGTGACCTGGGAGTTTTAGAGGGCCAAATTTCTGTGTGATAGCTCCGGTTATCTTTTCTTCACCTCTGCGAGCCCCATAGCCGAACAGAGAAGCCGGTGGGGAGAAAGCATGGCTTTCTCCCCACCGGCTGTATTCATTCACTCACTTGTCGCCCCCGCCATGCAGCGTCGGCGCTCAATGTTTAGTGAGCAAGTTCGGCTTCCATCAGGTCAAGAGCCTCACGCACTTGACGGGCGCTGAATTGCCCCGGAGCACTTGCAGCTCCCACCGTGGCAAAAGTTGCAGCACTGCCCACAGCCATACCCGCAATGCGGCTCATTGCCCCTGGAATACCCATTGCAATAGCAATCACCGGCACATCCAAAGCGTCCTTGGCGCGCATCTGAGCATTCATAACAGCCAAGAGGTCGACAGGGCCTCGTGCAGCGTAGGCAACCTTGGCAATATCAGCGCCCAATATCTGCATTTGTTGCAGGGTGCCGAACACTTCATCCTCGGGAGGAGTCGCCGCAAAATCATGGTTCGACGCCACTACCACCGCTGATGTAGGCGCCAGTTCCTCAAGGAGTTCCACCGCGCCTTCAGCACCCACCTGCACGTCAACCGCATCAGCCCACTGCGCCAAAGCTTTCACACAAGCCCGATATTCCTGCGACGTTAGGGTGACAGCACCGCCCTCGTCAGAGGTGCGGATCGTGGCAAGAACAGGTACTGACGCTGACTCAACAGCCGTCCACCCCTGTTCAAGGGCAGAAAGGCGAGCGCTGAGGGTGCGCGCCCGCTGGAAGGGGGCGAACATGTCGACACGCCACTCAATCAGGTCTGCCGGGTGGGAGGCCACTCGTGCACATTCCAGCGCCAGGTCCTCCAGTGGATCGTGTTCGGCTCCTGGCGGAAACTCCCCAATCACGCCATTAGCAGATGTTCCAGGCTGTCCGGTGACGGGCACAATAATGAGGGCTCTTTCCCCCATGATGCGCCTACCGCGAGGACCTCGTCCGATCGTCACCCGACGGCGAGAAGCCTGCGCCATATCAACCACCAGATACACCATCCTCAGCCATATGTAGTTGAACTCTTTCCCCCTCAGTCAGGTAGGGCGAATCCAACCACCCGTCAGGAAGATGCGGCGTTTTCTCGCCGCCCGCCCGGCCTCGTGGTCCTTGAGCAGCCTGCGGGAAAGGCTGATCAAGATCCAACTCCGCCAAACGCTCACGCAGCTCATCCAAGGACGACACGAGGTTCAACGCCGCACGAGCAGGTCCGCCTACGGAAAAACCGCGCATGTACCAGCCGACATGTTTGCGCATCTCCCGCAGAGCGCGAAGCTCATCACCCTGGTCCTCCACCACCCACTGAGCGTGGCGCAGGATAATGTCGGCGATCTCGCGCAGGTTCGGTTGCGTGGGAATCTCTCGACCGTGGACAGCAGCGACAATGTCACGGAACAGCCAGGGGCGGCCTTGGCATCCGCGGCCAATAACCACCGCGTCACAGCCGGTCTGTTCCATCATCCGCACCGCGTCCTCGCCCTCGAAAATGTCACCATTACCGAAAACGGGGATGGTCAGCAGATCCTTCAAACGCGCAATCTGAGTCCAGTCAGCCTGGCCAGAATAGTGCTGCGTTTGCGTCCGCGCATGCAGGGCCACGGCAGCAGCCCCCTTGCTCTGAGCAATCTGAGCAGCATCAACGAAAGTCACATGATCGTCGTCGATACCCACGCGCATCTTGACGGTCACGGGCACGTCACGTCCCATCTTCCGACCTGAGTCCTCAGCGCATGACACAACCGAGGCAACAATGTCAGAGAAGAGGTCCCGCTTCCACGGTAGGGCTGCTCCCCCGCCCTTTCGCGTCACCTTCGGAACAGGGCAGCCAAAATTAATGTCAATATGGTCAGCCAGATCCTCTTCGACGAGCACACGAGCGGCTGCCCCCATAATTGCGGGGTCAACCCCGTAAAGCTGAATCGAGCGGACGCGTTCGGTGGGGTCAGGGCGCACCATATCGCGAGTGCGTTCCCGGCCCTCCACAAGGGCGCGGGAGGTCACCATTTCTGTGACATACAGGCCTGCGGGCGCGTCAACACCGCGCTGCGCGTGATGAGCACTGTCAGGGGTCAGTTCCGCTGGCAGTCCTTCTTCTCCATAAAGTCGGCACAGTCGACGAAAGGGCGCGTCAGTCACGCCGGCCATCGGAGCGAGAATAACCGGAGACCACAGACGCAGCGGCCCGACCTCCACCGTGGGGGCCGGGCCGCTGCGATTGCTCGAAGCTGTGGAGCTCACTCAGCAACCCACCAGGTGTGCGGCCAGCCAGGCCTTGACATCGGTGAGGGGGATGCGTTCTTGAACCATCGTGTCACGCTCACGGATGGTCACAGCACCATCCTCAAGGGAATCGAAGTCGAAGGTCACGCAGTAGGGGGTGCCGATCTCGTCCTGACGGCGGTAGCGGCGACCAACAGCGCCAGCATCGTCGTACTCGACATTCCACAGGGCGCGCAGCTCTTGAGCGAGCTCGCGGGCGGGGCCGGTGAGTTCTTCCTTGCGGGACAGGGGAAGGACAGCGACCTTCACTGGAGCCAAACGAGGATCAAGCTTAAGCACGACGCGCTTGTCGACGCCGCCCTTAGCGTTGGGGGCTTCGTCCTCGGTGTAGGCCTCAATGAGGAAGGCCATGAGAGAGCGGGTCAAGCCAGCAGAGGGCTCGATGACGTACGGCGTCCAGCGCTCGTTTGTGGTCTGGTCGAAGTAGTCGAGCTTTTCACCCGAGGCCTCGGCATGGACCGACAGGTCATAGTCGGTACGGTTGGCGATGCCTTCGAGTTCGCCCCATTCACTGCCCTGGAAACCGAAGGTGTATTCGATGTCCACGGTCCGCTTGGAGTAGTGGGAGAGCTTTTCTTGGGGGTGTTCGTACAGGCGCAGGTTCTCGCGCTTAATACCCAGGTCGACATACCATGCCAAACGCTCGTCGATCCAGTACTGGTGCCATTCTTCGTCGGTGCCGGGGGCCACGAAGAACTCCAGCTCCATCTGCTCGAACTCGCGAGTACGGAAGATGAAGTTACCGGGGGTGATTTCGTTGCGGAAAGACTTACCGATCTGGCCGATGCCAAAGGGAGGCTTCTTACGAGCAGAGGCCATGACATTGGCGAACTGGGTGAAGATACCCTGGGCGGTTTCAGGGCGAAGGAAGTGCAGGCCGGCCTCGTCGTCAACGGGGCCCAGGAAGGTCTTGAGCAGGCCAGAGAATGCGCGAGGTTCGGTGAATTGGCCGCGGGTGCCGCAGTTGGGGCAGGCGACGATCGCCAGGGTGACCTCAGATTCAGCTACGTCATGCTTTTCAGCGTAGGCCTCAATGAGCTGGTCTTCACGCAGTCGCTTGTGGCAGCTCAGGCACTCAACGAGGGGGTCGGTGAAGGCTTGGACGTGGCCGGAGGTTTCCCACACGCGCTTGGGGAGAATCACTGAAGAATCCAGGCCCACGACGTCTTCGCGGGAGCGTACGACGCGGTTCCACCACTGACGCTTGATGTTCTCCTTGAGTTCAACGCCCAGCGGCCCGTAATCCCATGCTGAGCGGGTTCCTCCGTAGATTTCACCGGAGGGGAAGACGAAGCCACGACGCTTGGCCAGGCTAATGACGGAATCGAGGCGGGAGGGTCCCTTCACCACTGTATTGCTCCTTTGAGTGTGCGCACCGCACCTGGCTGGCGCGGCGGTTGACCATCCAAGTGTAGCCAGGGCGGGTCGGCAAAAGCGATTCGCCCTCATATGTTCTTGGACAAACAGCGAGGGCGGGTGCCCGTACTCGGTTGGTACGAACACCCGCCCCCACTGCGCAGTGTGGGCAATGGCCGATTATCCCTTCACTGCACCGGCTGTCAGGCCGGAGACAATGTAGCGCTGTAGGTACTGGAAGAGCAGGATGACCGGCACAGCGGCTACCACTGCACCTGCGGCGAAGAGGCCCCAGGGAGCGATACGGTCATCGGCTGCCCACTGGTACATGCCGACAGCGAGGGTGAACTTGTCAGGGGTCTGGAGAACGACCTTGGCAATGACGAAGTCACCGAAGCTGGAGATGAAGGACAGCAGCGATACGACAGCAAGCACTGGGAGCACCAGCGGCATGATGATGGTCCAGAAGGTCTGAGCGTGGGTGGCACCGTCAATCTCGGCAGCTTCGTCGAGTTCACGGGGAACGGAATTGAAGAAGCCATAGAGGAGGAAGGTGTTGGACCCCAGCGCGCCACCCAGGTAGACGGCGATCAGACCAAAGTGGGAGTTCAGACCGAGGCCGGGGAATACTTCCTGAATGCCAAGGAGCAGCAGGAAGAGTGCAACGAAGGCCAGCATCTGAGGGAACATCTGGACAAGGAGCAGGAAGGTCAGGGTGCCACGGCGACCCTTGAAGCGGAAACGCGAGAAGGCATATGCCGCTGCCGCGCCCATGAGGACGGTGCCAATGGCGGTGATCGACGAGACGATCAGGGAGTTGACCACCCAGTGCTTGTAGTCGGGGTGATTGAACAGGTCGACGTAGTTCTGGAAGGAGATCGTGCGGAACAGCTCGTTGGAGCCCGTCAGGGTGGCGCCAGGCACCAGGGATACCGACAGGATGTAGAGCAGGGGCACAATGCAGTAGATGACCACGAGGACGCCGACGATGTAGCGCCAGCCCACTTCGGCCCACCAGCGCGTGCCGGTGACTGCGGTGTGGAGTTCTTGTTTCTTTGCCATCACAGTTCCTCCAATGTCTTCGTCTGACGGAAGCCAAGCCAGGCAATCACGCCCACCACGATGAAGATCACGATGGACATGGCTGATGCTAGGCCGTAGTCCTTGGTGCCGGATTCGAAGGCGATCTTGTAGACCATGGAGATGAGAATGTCTGTCTCACCCAAGGGCACGGACAGGCCTGGGTAGTTCGGTCCGCCGCCGGTCAGCATGTAGATCAGCGCAAAGTTGTTGAAGTTGAAGGCAAAGGAGGCGATCAACAGGGGAACGGTGGACTGGAGCACCAGTGGAAGTTTGACCGAGAATACGGTGCGCAGAGGGCCTGCGCCGTCCATCTTGGCTGCTTCCATCACATCCGATGGCAGGGATTGGAGAGCGCCCAGTGCCACAAGGAACATGTAGGGGAAGCCCAGCCACAGGTTCACGCCGAGGATCGAAATCTTGGCCAGGAGTCCGTCAGTCAGCCACGGAATCTCGGCGCCACCGAAGAACACTTGGTTAATAAAGCCGAACTTGTGGTTGAGCATGCCGCGCCACACCAGGGTTGCCAGGAAGGCAGGGAAGGCGTAGGGCAGGATCAGCAGCGACTGGAAAACTCGGCGACCCTTCACGCGAGTGTCAGCAAAGACCAGCGCCAAGAAAAGTCCGAAGGCGAAGGTTGAGATGACCGAGACGATAGAGAAGACGAAGGACCACAGGAGAGCCTTGAGGAAGGGGCCGCCCAGGTCAGGGCCAGAGAAGATATTGAGGTAGTTCTCAAAGCCAACAAAGACGCGCCAGCCGGGGCTGATTTCACTGCCCTGAGCGTCCACGAAGGAGCCCTTACCTGAGTCGGTGTAGGTGGTTCCGGTTTCGGTGTTAGTGAGCGTGTCGGTTGCTTCGTCGTAGGTGAAGAAGGACTTAGCGAGGTACCCAGAGGTGCCGTCTGTGGTGACGTAGAAGCCGTCGTTGGGGTCGTCGGTAGCCTGAAGACGTAGTCCTGAGAGTTGGTCTTGGCGTTGAACGAGCTCAGCGAAGCCGAGGATGGTCTTTCCTTCGACCTCGGTGATGCCTGCTGCGGTTACGGTGCCTTTAATGGGGGTGGGTTCATCTCCGGCTGCACCGATGATGAGTTCATGAGTTGTCGGGTCTGCGACAACCAGGGCAAGGCCTGCGCCGTCTTCGACGACGGCAGTTTGGACATTGGGAGCTCCTTCGACGCGACGCTCATTTTGACCGAGAATCGCAGCGATGGCGTCTTCCTTGGTGGAGTTGTGTCCCTGGCCGTAGTTGGTGAGCGACACATAACCGGTGTAGCCCATGACAAAGACCTGGTAGATGAGCAAGAAGATCATGCCGGGTACAAGGTACTTGGCGGGGATCATCTTGCTGGAGAAGTAGAAGAAGTTGACGGCGACAAGCATGATCGCAAGGATGCCGACGATCAGCCAGGCGTCAACAAAGAATGCGGTAATGATGCCGTAGAGTCCAAGTGCGTTAATCAGCATCATCAAGATGAGCTTGACGAAGAAGCCGGGGCGTCGCACGTCTCTGGCGTGGGATGGCCGATAGGTAGGTGTCTCCTCCGCAGGGGCGGGGGTGGCAGTGGGGGCGCTCATTGCTGCTCTCCTGTGGACAACTGCGCGGATGTATGGGTGCGGCCTGGTCAGGCTTTTTGGGCTAAACGTCTCCTCTTTGAGGCGCTGCCGGGCCGGCTTTTGTTACATGGTAGCCCAAGCAACAGGGAGGCCCTGGACGTCCTTAGGGAGCCCAGGGCCTCCACAGTCACATGGTCACGCGATCACTTCTTGATGGCGTTGGTGATGTTTTCAGCCATCTTCATCCAGCCTTCAGCAGGAGCTTCCTTGCCGGTGATGATGTTTGCTTCGGTGACACCCCAGAAGCCCCAGACAGCGTCCATGGCGGGGATGGCGGGCATGGGAACACCCGAGCCTGCAACCTCAGCGAAGGCCTTGATGTCGGCATCGTCAACCTTGGTGGCCACGGAAGGCATGGCGGGGATGCGCTTGCCAAGCTCGTAGAGCTTGGTCTGAGCCTCATCGGTGCCCAGGAACTCGAAGTACTTGTTCACCAGGAGCTGGTTCTGGGTCTTGGCGGAAGCGAAGAATGCCTGAACGCCAACGAAGGGCTGTGCGGGCTGGCCACCAGCGGAGGGGATGGGGAGGATGGAGATGTCCATGCCAGCCTCACGGAAGGGGCCGACGTTCCAGGGGCCGGTCACGGTGAAGGCGGCCTTGCCGTCGATGAAGGACTGCTTGGCGATGTCGCCGGTGATAGCGGTATCGAAGACCTTGGCTTCACCCTGAGCCTTGAGCCATTCAGCGAACTTGGTGCCCTCTTCGCCTGCGAAGCCAAGCTCGGAGATGTAGGAGCCGTCAGCTTCCTGCTTGAAGACAGGGGCGCCGAAGGAGGTCTGGAAGGGGTACATGTGGTAGGGATCGCCTTCTGCAGCAACCTGCATGATGAAGGGGTATTCCTTACCAGCAGCCTTGCCAGCTTCGATCATTTCGTCGAAGGTTGCGGGCTCAGCCTTGGTCAGGGCGTTGTTGCGGATGAGCGCGATGGACTCAAGGGCGTAGGGAACGCCGTAGGTCTGGCCTTCGTAGGTGACAGCCTGAACAGCCGAGGGGGCGAGCTTGCCCTTGATGCCGGAAATGTCAGCGGGGCCCACGACGCCGTTGGAAACCATCTGGCCAAGCTTGTCGTGAGCGGTGATGATGATGTCCGGGCCCTTGCCGGTGGGAACCTGGGCGATGAACTCGTCGACCATGTCGTCAACGGACTTCTGCACAACGTTCACCTCAACCTGGGTTGCTGCGGTGAAGTTCTCAGACAGTTCCTGGATCTGGCTGTAGCGGGTGTCGTCTGCCCAGATGGTGAGGGCGCCCACCTTGGCTTCGGCCTCGGTTGCAGGTGCAGAGGACTCTGCGGTATCGGCTGCGGGAGCGGTGGTACCGCCGCAGGCTGCAAGGGTAGCGGTGAGGGCGATAGCACCCAGCGCTGCAATGCCACGTCGCATGTTACAACTCCTGTATATCGTTGCCGCCTGCGGATAGGTGCATGCGGCCTTGAAAGAAACTGTAAGCGCGAACAATTGTTTCTGCAACAACTTTCTGCAACGTCATTCATTTGTTACATTTGATATACGTCACGCACGCGCTGACACAGTGCTGACATAGTTCTGACGACACGAGGACAGTTCAATGGCGAAACCACGCACAAGACTCATGGATATTGCCCAACACGCGGGCGTATCTACCGCCACCGTTTCACGTGTCATTAACCGCACCGGCCCGGTGTCAGCAGACACGCGCCATCGTGTCCTCACTGCGATCGACAGGCTCGGATATGAACGCCCAGCCAGCGAGCGCTCAGGGGCTGCAACCCTGATTGGGATTATCACCCCAGAGCTGATTAACCCGATCTTCGCTACCTACGCCCACGCCATCCAAAGCGAGGTTGCGCGGGCAGACGCTCTACCGGTGATCTGTTCTCAAACCCCTGGCGCCACCTCAGAAGGCGATCACGTTGAAAAGCTCCTCGACCAAGGCGTCTCAGGCATCATCTTCGTTTCAGGCCGTCATGCCGACTACCGTGGCGATCTCAGCCGCTATCAGCGACTGCACGACAAAGGTATTCCCTTCGTTACAATCAACGGCGCTCGAGACGAAGTTCCTGCCCCAGACTTTTCAACCGGTGACGGCATGGGCATCGAAGCAGCGGTTCACCACCTACGCGAGCTTGGCCACTCTCGCATTGCCCTCCTTGGTGGACAGTCCCACATGGTTCCTGCGGCCCGCAAGGTCGAAGCCTTCCGGCATGTGATGGAGCAACTTTTTGGCGAGAAAGATCCCATTGTCATCGAAACCTTCTACACCTACGAAGCTGCCGCAACTGCAACCGAAACCTTGATCGACCAAGGGATTACGGCAATCGTCACAGGGTCAGACCTTCAGGCGCTTGGGGCGATTCGCACGATTAAGAACCGTGGCCTTGAGGTTCCGGGGGACATTTCTGTTGTCGGTTTTGATGATTCAATGTTGATGACTCACTTGGATCCGCCGCTCACAACCGTGCGCCAACCCGTTGCCGCTATCACAAACGCGGCCGTCCAAGCCCTTTTCGCCCAGCTTCATAATTCGACGGTGCATCGGGGGGCCTTCATCTACACCCCCGATCTGATCGTGCGAGCATCCACCGGGGCCTGCCCACGATAAGGCGCGGGAGATACCCCACTTCCGATTGACAACGGTTCTCATTAACGTGACGATGGTTCTATGACTCAGCGACGTATTCTCCCTGCTTTTCTTGCTGTAACTGCACTGGCGCTGGCCTCTTGTTCAGCCGACCCTGCACCACAAAGCGCCGTCCCCTATGACGCCGCAGGCACCGAGAAACTGACCGTCTACGCTTCCTTCTACCCCCTGCAGTACCTGGTAGAGCAGGTAGGCGGGGACTTGGTCACTGTGGATACCCTGACCCCTCCTGGCGCTGAGCCTCATGATCTTGAGCTCTCCCCCGCCAAAGTTGCCCAACTGGCACAAGCTGATGCCGTCGTGTTCCTTTCCGGCTTCCAGAGTGCCGTTGACGAGGCCATTGCCCACAATGGCCCTGAGCACATCATTGACGTTGCACCTGCCGTCCAGTTGATCGCCGGGGAACACGACCACGATCATGGACACGACCACGACAACAGCCAATCCGATCACGACCACAGTCAATCCGGTCATGATGGACACGATCACGGTCATGACCACGACAGCCACACCCACGACGACCACATGGCTTCAGGAGAACACGCCGATCATGACCATGCTGGCCACGATCATGACCACGGCGACCAGGATCCCCATTTCTGGTTGGATCCCCAGCGCATGGCCCAGGCTGCTACCGCCATTGGCCAGGCATTTGCCAAGGCTGACCCGGAAAACGCTCAAACTTACACCACCAGTGCAGCAAGTGTTGCTAAGGCCATGAATGAGCTCTCCACCGAACTCGTTGAAGGCACGAAGAGCTGCGAACACACAACCTTTGTCACTGCCCACGATGCTTTCGGATACCTGGCAGACCGTACCGGCCTCACCCAAGTGGGCATTTCTGGTCTAGATCCCGATTCTTCCCCCTCCCCCGCTCGTCTGGCAGAGGTTGCAAAGGTCGTCAAGGATCAGGGACTCACCACGATCTTCACCGAAACACTCATTGATCCGAAGGTTTCTGAAACCCTCGCCGCTGATCTTGGCATCACCACTGCTGTCCTTGACCCGCTTGAAAGCCAAGCCGATGCTTCCAAGGACTACGCCGATGTCATGCGTGACAATATTGCTGCGCTGCGCAAGGCACTGACCTGCAAGTGAGCAGGGCACTGACTGAACACGTTCAGGCCGCAGCGGGCAATCCCTCGCCCGCTGCGGCCGTCGTGCGTTGCGAGAATCTTCACGTTGCCTGGGACACACAGCTCATTTTGCATGGCATCAACACCGACGTTCCCGCTGGCCAAGCCATCGCTGTGACGGGTGCGAATGGCTCAGGCAAGTCCACACTCATGCGCACCCTCATGGGCACTGCACCGATCACAGGAGGCGCCGCCTACCTCTTTGGCGCTGATGTCAGTCAACCTCGTTCAGTGCCCTGGCACCGCGTGGGATACGTCCCTCAACGCTTCAACTCCGGTGGCGGCATCGCCTCGTCGGTGGAGGAAGTAGTACGTTCAGGATTACTCGGCCCGCGCAGGCTCTGGGCACGCCCAGGTGATCGAGGGCGCGCTCTTGAAGCGCTTGAACGCGTAGGACTCACTCACCGGGCCAAAGACCCGATGCAGATTCTTTCTGGAGGCCAGCAGCAGCGTGCCCTCATTGCTCGGGCTCTGGTGCGCAACCCTGACCTTCTTGTCATGGACGAACCACTGGCCGGAATCGACGCTCACTCTCGTGAACGCCTAGCCGAGGTAGTCGGGGAAGCCAAGACTCAGGGAACGACGATCCTTGTGGTCCTCCATGAGCTCGGAGAGCTTGGCCCTCTCTTGGACCGAGAGTTGCACCTGGCCTCGGGACATATTTCCTATGACGGCCCGGCTCACCTTGACAGTACTGAGGGGCCTCACGCGCTCACCCATCACCACCACGGCGAGGCCGAACGCAGCCATTCCTACTCGGCAGCGACCCTGAGCGACATTTTAGGGCGCAGTGACATTGCCGGAGGCATCCATGAGTGAACACTTCATGCTGCTCTTGTCCTCACCTTTGATGCAGCGCTCTCTTCTGATCGCTCTTCTTGTTGGCCTGAGTGCCCCGATCGTTGGCACCTACCTTGTCCACCGGCGGCTTGCCATGCTTGGGGATGGGATTGGACACATTGCCCTGACCGGTGTTGCTTTGGGATGGCTGGCAGGAACGGCAGCGAATGCTGCCTCCGCCGATCAATACGCCATCCCAGGAGCGCTTCTTGTTTCGCTCCTCGGTGCGGTGTCCATCGAGGTTGTCCGCTCGTCGGGCCGAACCTCTGCTGACGTTGCCCTGGCGATGCTGTTTTACGGCGGCATTGCCGGTGGTGTACTTCTTATTGGCTTGGCAGGGGGAACGTCTGCCCAGCTCACCTCGTACCTTTTTGGCTCTATTTCGACGGTAACCTGGTCTGACATCACCATCACAAGCGTGCTTGCTGTCGGTATCCTGGCCGTTGGCGTGGGACTGGCACCCGCACTGTACTCTGTGTCGAATGATGAGGAATTTGCCCGTTCGACCGGCCTCCCTGTCCGTGCACTGTCAATGCTCATTGCTGTGATGTCAGCATTGACTGTTGCCGTTTCAATGCGGGTTGTGGGCGCATTGCTCGTGTCAGCGGTCATGGTGATTCCGGTTGCTATTGCTCAACTGTGGGCGAAGTCCTTTATGTCCACCATGATGTACTCAGCCACAATTGGAGCTATGGTATGCCTCAGTGGCCTTATCATTACCTACTTCGTTGACCTGTCCCCAGGCGCGATGATCGTTATGTTAGCCATTGGCCTCTACGCCCTGTCCTTCACGGGCAGGACCCTCGTAGATCGTCAGCGTCGTATTCAGCGCCAGCGGCAGGCCGCAGCGGCCTCCGCACAATCTGGCGCCGCATGCACGGTAAAAATCCCATAAGCCCCACTAGTATTTTTCGTCATCCACGCTAAGGAGATCTCGTGCAGAGAATGACCAAACAACGCCAAGCGGTGTTTGAGGAACTCGAACGCGTCAACGATTTCCGTTCAGCGCAGCAGATTTTCGAACATCTGCACACGCAAGGCCAGCGCGTGGGCTTGGCAACTGTCTACCGAAACCTTCAATCCCTTGCCGATGCTGGCGAGGTAGATGTGCTGCGCTCCTCTGATGGAGAAGCCCTCTACCGCCTGTGCGACAACCATGGACACCACCATCACCTGGTGTGTCGAAATTGCGGCCAAGCGGTTGAGATTGCGCAGACGGACATTGAATCGTGGGTGAATGAGGTTGCCTCCGCATACGGCTATAGCGCCGTCGAACATTCTATGGAGCTTTTCGGATTGTGCGCTGATTGCACCCGTGAGGCTGAAGAACTCGGTCAGGACTTTAACGCATGAGTGGAATCCCCGAATGGGCCTCATCAGGCCCCGCCTTATACGCTTTCCTGCTTTTCGTCATTTTCTGCCGAGCTCAAGGCACCTACTGGTTGGGACGCGCTGCTGCTGCAGGCGTACTTGCCGGAGAGAACGCTGACGGCCTGCGTGGCGCCCTCGCCCGCTGGTTTGACGGGCCGGTTCCACGCCGAGGCGCACGCATGCTCGAAAAGTGGGGCATTATCATCATTCCCCTGTGTTTCCTCACGGTCGGTGTGCAAACGGCTGTCAATGCGGGCGCGGGCCTGGTACGCATGAAGTGGCGCACCTACACTCTGGCGATGATTCCCGGATGCATCGTGTGGGCGGGCCTGTACGCCTTGGGGCTACTCGCACTGTGGCTGGCTGCTATCGGCAGTATCGCGGGTAATCCCATCGCCTGGATTGCGCTGGCTGGTATGTGTGGCGTTGCAGCACTAACGATCTACTTGCGCCGACGCCGCGAACAGTCGAAATGTCCCTTGAATGTCAACGCTGAGCACTCTGCCCCCAGCGAGGACGAGGTTCTGGTTGGCTAAGACTCGCTACAACGTTTCCGCGCGTTTTAGATCTTGTCGATAGCCCCACCAAAACGACGGTCCCGCCCTGCGTAGGCCAGCAAGCAATCCCAGAGAGCTTCACGGTCGAAAGCCGGCCAAGGGGTGTCAACAAACATCATTTCTGCGTAGGCAAGCTGCCACAGCAAGTAATTCGAGATCCTTTGTTCACCCGAGGTTCGGATCATCACATCAACGTCGGGCACATCCGGTAGGTACAGATGTCGGGCGAAAGACTTTTCCGTCACCCCTCGGGGGGAAAGCTTCCCGGCGGCAGCCTCGGCAGCAATCTTTCGAGCTGCGTCGGCAATCTCAGCGCGACCGCCATAATTGACGCACATGACAAGGTCGAGGGTGGTGTTTTTCTTCGTCACTTCACCAGCCTCGCTCAGGGCACGGATGACGCTTTTCCACAGTCGCGGCTCCCGTCCTGACCAGCGCACGCGCACGCCCCACTCGTTGAGTTGGCCGGTGCGGCGAGCCAAAACGTCGGAGGCATAGTTCATGATGAAGTTAATTTCTGCGGGGGACCGCTTCCAGTTCTCCGTCGAGAAGGTATAGACCGACAGGTAGCGCACACCAGCGTCAATCGCCCCAGCGATGGTATCCATCAGCGCATACTCACCCGCGCGGTGTCCTTCGGTACGAGTGAGACCGCGTGAGTTCGCCCAGCGCCCGTTTCCATCCATAATGAGGGCAACGTGTGCGGGAACCTCGCCTGCGTGGAAGGTCGGGCAGGGTGCGTGCCACTCCCCTGGCCCCGCGACAGGCGCGGTGCGGTCCTGGGGGGCGCGATCCATGGGGGTCAGGTGCGTCATGCGAGTCGGGTCCTCTCCAAGAGTTGCAGGGAACGTAGGCGCCGCTCAAGGTGCCATTGCGTGTAGGAGGTCACGAGCTGGGCAACCTCGCCACGCGCGTAATGTTCGGCCACATCGGCTGCCGCCCAATCTCCTGAGAGGAGGTCCCCCAGGAGCTTCATAGCGTCCGGGGAGGGGGCGGCGGCTCCCGGTGGACGACAAATGTCGCACAGGGCGCCGCCCTCGGGAATCGAGAAGGCGCTGTGCGGGCCTTCAGCGCCGCAGGAGGCACAGTCGAAACACGAGGGCGCCCAGCCTGCAATGGCGAGTGCGCGCAAGAGGTAGGAGTTCAGTGTGAGCGTCGGGTCGTGCCGACGGTGTGCTAGGGCGTGTAGAGCACCCATGAGCAGCAGATATTGGGCGTGCGCACCGTCGGTGGAGTCGGCGGTGAGACGCTGGGCGCTTTCAACCATGACCGAGGCACTGGTGAAGAGCTCATAGTCGGCAGCTAGGGCCCGCCCATGGGCGGCGATCGTAGTCACCTGCGTGACAATATCGAGACTACGTCCTTTATGAAGTAAGACGTCAACAACGCCGAAAGGCTCCAGGTGGGCTCCGAAGCGGGAGGTCGTTTTGCGCACTCCCTTTGCAACGGCGCGCACCTGCCCGTGTTCTCGGGTGAGCAATGTGATGATGCGATCGGCCTCCCCCAGCTTGTGGGTTTGGAGGACGATTGCTTCGTCACGGTAGGAACGGGTCACGCCCCTAAATCTAGCGCAGGAAGCCCCCTTGAACACTCTCCAAGGGTGCTCGCTGGAGAAAAACTAGCGCAGAGCCCGATTAACTGCTGAGAGTACCGCCCTGTAGGTAGCTCGCGTGATAGACGAGGACATGCCCACGCCCCACACGACCTGGCCTTCAACGGCCGCTTCGACGTAGGCGGCTGCGTGAGCGTCACCGCCTTGACTCATTGCATGCTCGGAGTAGTCCAAGATGCGCAAGTCAACGTCCAGGCTGCGCAAGCCGTGCACGAAGGCTTCAATGGGGCCACCGCCCTCGCCGGTAATGACACATTCTTGGCCGTTATCCAACAGCGTGGCAACGAGGTAAACCCGGTCGTCTTCACCCGAGGTGATCTTTGCTTTGAGCAGTTCAAAGCGGCCCCACGGTGCCACATCACCACTGGCGTTGACGGCTGCGGTGGGCAGGTACTCTGCAGCGAAGATCGCCCACAGCGAGTCGGCGTCGATCTCTCCACCGTAGGTGTCGGTGTGGCGCTGCACTACGCGAGAGAACTCGATCTGCAGGCGGCGTGGTAGTTCCAGATTGTGGCAGGAGGACATGAGGTAAGCGATGCCGCCCTTACCCGACTGGGAGTTGACGCGCACGACGGCCTCGTAGGAGCGGCCCACGTCGTGTGGGTCGATAGGCAGGTAGGGCAGCTCCCACACGACGGCGTCTTCACTGCCAGCTTCTGCCACCTTGGCTTTACGGGCGCTGAAACCCTTTTTGATGGCGTCCTGGTGGGATCCAGAGAACGAAGTGTAGACCAGGTCGCCAACGTAGGGTGCGCGCGGCGGGGTGGGCATGGAGGTGCAGTATTCGACGACACGGCGGACCTCGTCAAGGTTGGAAAAATCGATGCCCGGATCAACGCCTTGGGTGAAGAGGTTCAGGCCCAGGGTGACCAGGTCAACGTTGCCGGTGCGTTCCCCTTGGCCAAGCAGGCAGCCTTCAACGCGGTCGGCGCCTGCGAGGATGGCCAGCTCCGCTGCGGCGACGCCTGTTCCACGGTCATTGTGGGGGTGAACAGACAGGGCAATATGCTCACGCCGCGAGAGGTTTCGGCTCATGTATTCGATCTGATCGGCATACACGTTGGGAGTGGCGCGCTCAATGGTGGCTGGCAGGTTGAGGATAATTTCGCGTCCATCTTCTGGCTGCCAAATATCCATCACGGATTCGCAGACCTCCAGGGCGAAGTCGAGTTCAGTGTCGACGAAGATTTCAGGCGAGTATTCGAAGCCAAAGATCGTGTCTTCTGGCAGTCGTTTTTCTGCCTGGGCGATGACCTCCCGTGTACCAGAGACAGCGAGGTCTACGGTTTGGGGCTTGTCATTGCGGAAGACAAGCTGGCGGAACAGTGGCGAGGTCGCGTTGTAGAGGTGGACGGTGGCGCGCGGTAGACCAACAAGGGCATCCACAGTGCGTTCAATGAGTTCGGGGCGTGATTGTGTGAGGACCGAGAGTGTGACGTCCTCGGGCACGGCGTCATCGTCAACGAGGGAACGTACGAAGTCAAAGTCGGTTTGAGAGGCGGCAGGGAAGCCGATCTCAATTTCCTTGTATCCCATGCTGACCAGCAGGTCGAACATGCGCCGTTTGCGGGCAGGATCCATCGGCTCAATGAGGGATTGGTTGCCGTCGCGCAGGTCGGTGCTCATCCAGCGAGGCGCGCGCGTGATGCGGCGGGTCGGCCATGCGCGGTCAGGGAGGTCAACGGGGTTGGTATCGAGGAAGGCGCGGTATTTGCCGACGGGCATGCCTGAGGCTGCGGGCGTGGGGATACGGGAGGTGGTCTGCATTGGAATCCTCTTCTCATACGGGCCTACGGTCTGCATGGACTGTGTGTAGGACGGTGCGGAGGGCTCGACGTCGTCTGCGTGTGCGGGGCGCAGGAAACTCCGCGACGAGGAGGTCAGCCTGGTGAAGCCTCGCCGCGGCAATGAAGCAGGTTCCGCGAATGCATAGTCTTCACCGTAGGCCAGGTCACAGTTGAGCTGCGGAGCGTTTCGTGATGTGGACAGCAGTTTTCACCCCTCGTTGACGATCACTGTCGGCCAAGCACGGTCGGTGAGGGCATCTCGCATCCTTTTCTTGAGCGAACGGTAAAAGTAGGGCAAATGATTTTCCTCACCTCAAGTGCTTGTCACTTCCCTCATTCGCTTTCGTTTTTCAGCGCTCCAGCAAGTGCACGTCGTCGGAAAACTACTGAAAATCCGCTGAATACGACAGAAGCCGACGGCGCTCAGTTGCCCCTAGTGGAAGATTCCAGTAGATAGCAGTGCGCGGCTTCTCACCAACAGATATTCGACCACTTGTTAAGACGTACCTAAAATTATTCCCATGCACCATTGGCGAGTTCTTTAAAGAACTTTCCTATTCTCGTGCATCTCCATCGCAACACAGTTAGAACTCAAGAAGTAAAAGAGGACAGACGATGCGTTCGATTCGCTCGACTCGTTACCTGTCAGTGCTTGCAGCCGTTGCCTTGACGGCGACTGCCTGCTCTGCCCCTTCCCAGTCAGGCGATGCGCCTCAGAGCACTACGCCTGACGGCGTGGCCACCGCACCTGCGCCGCAAGTAAAGGCCCCACAGGAACAGGACAAGCCCCAGTCGACACCCGCAGACAAGGCTTCCACCGCAAACTCCCCTACCGGAACCACATCCTCTGGCGCCCCCTCCGCAAGCACCGAGGGAACGGCCGGCGCCTCAACTTCTTCCCAAGGTTCTTCAGCCACTCCTTCCTCAGCCGCTCCTTCCTCGGCAGCTTCTTCCTCGGTCGCCTCTGAGGCCCCTCGCGCATCAGCGCCGGCCTCTCGTCCGTCCACACAGCCTGCTCCATCCAACGGCACTGCTCCCTCCCAGCGCCCTGCCCCCTCCAGCCCGGCAACACCCGAGACGCCAAAGAAGCCCCAGGGGCCTGCAGGGCCCAAGAAACCTGAGGGTCCCGCAGCACCTCGGGTTGAGACTCCCAAGAAGGAAGCACCCAAGAGTGAGGTGCCTGCTCCCCACGCGCCCACACCGCAGCCGCCCTCGTCCCCCGATACACCCCCTGCGCCTCCCTCTGACACGCCAAAGGGAGAGGACGCAGCAAAGGCTGCCCTGCGTCTTGAGCGTCAGGCGCTTATTGGCATCGCTCAGGAGTCCGTCGAGAAGATCACGGCTGCTAAGACCTCACTCGACTCCGCCAGCGCAGAACTTGACGATCTGAAGAAGCACGAGGCCGAGCAGCGCGCCACCATTCCGGCCAAGGAAGCCGCCATTAAGGCCGCCGGCGTGAAGAAAGCCCAGCACGCGGACCTCACGGCCCGTCAGGCTGCCTACAACAAGGCAAAGGAAGCTAGTCGCGCTGCCACACGCCGAATCACGGAGGCTGAAGACCGCATCGATGCTGCTGTAGCAAAGATTGACCAGGCCACAGCCGTTGTGGAAGAAAAGCGCCGTGCAGTGGAACAGGCAAAAGCCCTACAAGGACCCGAGCGGGATCAGCGCGTTGAAGAGGCCCAAGACGCCCTCAACGATGCAGTGGCCGCTCTTTTGCAAGCCACGGCCGCCAAGCTGGAAGCCGAAGCCGATAGCGCCGACGGCTACGAAGCTTTGAACGTCGCCTCTGAAGCCCTCGCTGCCTCGCCTGCCTTGACGGAGCAGGAAAAGGAAACCCTGGCCGCTCTTGAAGCAGAACTCCCAACGCTTGATGAGAAGGTCAACCAGCTACTGCAGGAGATCAACGCCATCACTGCCCTTGCCGCTCAGGTGGAAGAAAAGTCAGCAGTAGTTGACACCAAGAAGGCCGAACTCGCTGCCTTGGCTGAGCGTTACGCCGCCCAGGTGGCAGAAGTTGCTGAGCTTGATAAGAAGCTCAACGAAGGAAAGAACACCCTTCCCTCTGTCTCTGACCTGCTTGGTTCGGATGGGAAGAAGCCTGAAGCTCCGGCAGAGCCCAATGGCTCCGCCCCGGATGGCCAGCCCTCTGGCGAACAGGACTCTAGCGAGCAGCCTTCCGGCGAGGGAGACTCTGGCAACGCCGAGTCTGGTGACGCCCAGTCAGGCGATTCGCAGCCGGGCGACGCTCCGTCTGGTAATGCCCAGCCGGGCGCCGATGAGTCCGGCAACCCTCAGGCCGGGGATACTCAGTCTGGGAACGCTCAGCCTGGCGATACTCAGTCTGACGAGGTTCAGCCGGGCGATGCTCCGTCTGGTAATGCCCAGCCGGACACGGATGAGTCCGGCACCTCCGATTCACAGGGGCACGCTGGCGGCCAGGATTCCTCATCTGCGGACCCCAAGGATTCTGCCTCCCAGACGGCACCCGAAGGTGACGGCACGGATACTCCGCCCTCGTCTCCTGACGCATCGAACTCAGGCCCGTCAGACTCTGCTTCATCGAATGACGCTGGCACTGGTCATGATGCTGGCACTGGTCATGATGCTGGCACCGGTAATGATGCTGGAACTTCCGATGTTCCTCCCTCGACTGACAATCACGACTCTGAGGGTTCAGCGTCCGAAGGTTCTTCCAACGCTGACGCGTCAGACAGCAACGCCACAGGTGAAACCTCGGAAGAAGAAAAGGAACGCCAGCGTCAAGCTGAAGTGGAGGCGCAAAAGCAGCGTGAGGAAGCCGAGCGCATAGCTACTCTCACGCAGGAACGCGAAACTACTATCGCCGCTGTGAATGCCGCGTATGAAAAAATCACTGCCGCACGTGCAGAGTTGCCTCAACAAGAGGAAACGCTCAAGGCGCTCACCGCGCAGGTCAATGCTGCCAGCACCTCTCTGGAACAAACACGTTCAACGATCCAACGTATTCGTGAAGACATCGTGAACTTCGAGGAGAAGATCAATAGCGGTCAAGATCCTGATGGCGAATTCGCCGTTGAGCTGGAGATTGCCCGAGATGAATTGGTTCTATTTAGTCCCCAGGAAGAGTCCCTCTCTGCTCAGTTGTCCACTCTGAACGCGCAAGCTGACGAAGTGCGGAACGCTCTGCATGCCAAGACAGAGGCTCTGACCCAGCTTGAACAGGAGTTCAACGCTTCTGTCGCGAAGGTCAGGGAGCTGGACCAACAGATCGGCGGCGAGGCCTCGTCTCTTCCAACTCTGGACTGAGCGCCTGATCCGCGCCAAACTCTTGACCAGCCACGCTGATTAGCTGCACGAGAGTCTGGCATCAACTGTGCCTGTGGGGCAGGAAACTTTTCCGTTTCCTGCCCCACAGGCATTGTGTTGCCCAAGAAACAGGGCCACTTCGCACTTCTGCCCTCCGGTTGGAAGCGAATGAGGAAAGGCTCATCAATACTGTGGGGAGCGAGTTCATGCCGGTATAGTTCGACGCAGAGGTTTCTCCGCATCTACGCTGCCCAGACAGGATCTGTGCAACAGGAAAGGCCAATCAAGTGATTCACCAGGCACTTATTGACGACCTAGCGTCCCTCCACACTTCCACTCAGATGGAGGGCTGGGATTTTTCCGTCCTGCGGGGCCGCGTCCATGAGTCTCAACCAACCTGGGATTTCCGGGCCGACTGCCTTGCCGCCATGCGTTCGGGGAAAAGAATTGTCGATCTGGGGACAGGTGGAGGTGAACGCCTCATTGAACTGATCTCTACCCTTGGCCCGCAAGCTGAGGGTAATGAGATTATTGCGACGGAAGGATGGGTTCCCAACGTTCCTGTTGCCCGCGCCAACCTCGCCCCGTGGGGGATTCGGGTGGAAGAATACGATCCTGAGTCGGACCCGCGCAGCCCTTTCTCAGACGCAAGCGTCGACTGCGTCATGTCCTCCCACGAGGGGATCGACTTTGCGGATACTACCAGGATCCTGACCGAGAACGGGGTGCTGCTCACTCAGCAGGTTGATGGCTTCAACGCCCCGGAGCTACACGACTGGTTTGAGGTCGACTTCGCTTACCCCAATGTCACGCTGGACTCCTATGTCAGCCAATGCGAGGCCGCGGGCTTGACTGTCACCTGCGCGCAGGAGTGGGCAGGTTCCATGACCTTTACTGACTTGCGCGCTCTCGTTAGCTACTTAGCGCTGGTTCCCTGGGAGGTGCCCGACTTTGATGTGCATGGTCACGCTCAGCGCCTCATTGAACTCAGCCAACGCGAAGAACTAACGGTGACACAAAAGCGTTTCCGCCTCTACGCGCAGAAGTAACGATCTGAGACAATTTGCTCGCACCTGGCGGCAGAGGAAGGTCGAAAAAGCCTCGTTTTTACCACCAGGTACTGCCACAGTAACGGGCACGTCACACCATCTGTGGGATGGGGGGCATCGGCGTCAGGTCTGGAAGGTGCCGTTTCAAACTGTTGCCCCACTGATAATCCTTGGTAACACGTTGTGCCTGTCCAAGAATAATGCCAGGAGCAACCTCCAGTTGTTCCGCGAGGGCAGTGACAGCAGCAATATCCCTAGTGAGGGGTAAATATTCCCTCATGTCGTGAGGAACAAAAAACTCCGCTGCGAAACGATCAGCTTCCCTCTCACATTCATCGTTACTACCATCGAAGTAGACCGTGGTGTCCTTATGAAGAAGCACATGGGCAAGCTCATGCATGAGCGTGAACCACATCTGATCATCGGTTTTCCACAGCAAAGACAGTTGCACCAAAGGCGTGCCATTCAACCAACGGGTCACGCCGTGCACTCCAACACCGGGGACCTTTGGAGTGAGGCACACACGCACTCCTACCCGCTCGCATTCCCTGATTGCCTTCGCAATCCCCTCTTCAGGGTCTTCGAGTGTGTAGGACTTGAAACGCGGTAGAAGCCTTAAGAGTCCTTCACGGTCAAAGGAAGGGATGGGGTCCGCCTTTTCGTGCTGAAGCTCCCCCGCCCTCAACCACACAGCCAGACCCATTGGCTTCTTGTCAGCGTAGGCACTCTTCCGGAAGGCGACAGCTCGCGCTTCCCAGGTATTCTGGTGCGCACTCAGACTACTCGTCCGAAAGAATGCGGCAACCTGAGCTACGAGAGCACTTGCTTGTCGTTTTGTTGCTGTGACGAGGCCGTACTTTCGCATGTACGTGAGCGGAAAGGCATCAAGCATGCCAATCTCTTCTGCGAGTTCCTGCTCTTTACGCTTTCGGGCGAGAAGTTGCTGATAGCGAGTCTCGTACGCCATCCATATGCGCGCAGGAATACCCGTTGCCATCTCAAGATTCAGTGCCACCGTTTGGGTGAGGGCAGAGTTTCCTGCAATAAGCTCACTGATGTGCTTCTTAGTCACTCCTACCCGTCGGGCAAGCTCTGCCTGAGTCATCCCCTGGTTTTCGAGCCATTCGGCCAGGTAGTCACCGGTTGTCACAATGTAATCGGGTTCGGCAGACATTTTTCCTCCTCTCGCATCTCTCTTGCGGCGGCTAGTGGTAGTCGCGAATATCTAGGACTTCGACAACACGAAGAGCTGTCGGGTCTTTTCCGTCTCCGATAGGTTCAACAATGAGTCTGTAGTTTGCTGAGAGTCGAGCAGACCATTTTCCTGCTAGGTCGCCGCTGAGTTGCTCCCAACGGCCTGTGGTGTGGAATAGGTCAGCGAAAGACTCAACGGAATGAAGTTCGTTAATACGCAGTTTGAGAGCTTTCACAACGCGCATGTCGAACGTTTTCTTCATTAAGCGCTCAACCGTGCACTGTTGTTCCAGCTTCTTGGTTGCGTATCGAACTTCCACTCACCCTCCCCCCCAATCGTTCGAGTTACCAATATGGTAACAGTTAGTGAACCCTCTTTCCTTATGGTTCACAACACCTACGCCTCTTAACAGCTCAAGAGCCCTTCCCCCTCGATGAAGAGATCACGATTTTAAGTAAACACCGTATGAGGTAGTAGGCCATGGATCGAACTACATAGACTCGGAGCGCAAGGAGCCTTCCGTGGAGGATCATCGCGAAAACAGCACCCCCGTTACCTTGTTTGTTGACTTCCAGTTGTGTTTTTCTGGGAGTGGGCCAGTGGTTCCCGGCATGATGTCTTGCCCCTGTCTTTGAATGATCCGGGGGGTGTTGTCACCGGGGACTGTTGGCAGTTGGTGACCACTGATGAGGGGAACGACCCGAGCGTGTGAGGTCTTTCGTAACGTGGGTGTGGGGTCAGCTGCCGTGGGACTGGTTCAACAGATTTCCTGCTTGGAAGGGGGCCACCATCATGATCACAGTCGATGACATCGGTGTCTTTGTCGGCATTGATGTGGGTAAAAGTGAGCACTGGGCTCATGCGCTATCAACTACTGGGCAAGTCTTATGGAATAAAGCCTTGCCCAACAACGAAGCCAAGCTCCGCTCCCTCTACCAAGAGCTTGGCACACGCGGACACGTCCTGATCGTTGTTGACCAACCAGCAACCATCGGAGCTCTTGCTGTCGCTGTCGCTCAAGACATGGGAGTACGCGTGGCTTACCTACCAGGCCTGTCGATGCGCCGCATTGCAGACCTAACCCCGGGGAATGCCAAAACTGATCAACGCGACGCTGTTGTCATAGCCCAGGCAGCACGGTCAATGCCTCACACACTCCGCAGCATCAGTGTTGCTGACCAGGACGGAGCAACACTAACCATGCTGACCGGGTTTGACTTAGATTTAGCACGCCAAGTCAACCAAACAGCAAACCGAATCCGAGGCTTGTACACCCAGATTCACCCCGCCCTTGAAGCAGTCCTTGGCCCACGCCTAGAACATGACTGCGTCTTGGAGGCCATCGCCTCATGGCCAACCCCAGCAGCGTTAAAGAAAGCCGGAAAGAAACGGATCGCTAACACGCTCAAAGCACACGGCTCACGCCGCCACCTTGCCTGGGCTCACGACATCACGGAGGCACTCAGCCAGCAAACAGTGACCGTTACTGGCACAGACGCAGCAACCTTAGTCCTACCCCACTTGGCTCGTCAACTCCAAGCGTTTCACGCCCAACGCAAAGACGTAGCCCAACAAGTCGAAGCCCTAGTGCAGGCCCACCCTCTTTACCCAGTCCTGACCTCAATGCCCGGCATCGGCCTCGGACAGCAGCGATCTTCTTGGCAGAAACCCTCGGCAAAGAATTCGCCTCCGGAGCACACCTCGCCTCCTACGCTGGCCTCACACCAGTGACCCGAAGATCAGGCACGTCTATTCGAGGTGAACACGTTTCACGAACAGGCAATAAACGCCTCAAACGCGCCATGTTCCTCTCAGCCTTCGCCGCACTACGCACAGACCCCATCTCCCGGGCCTACTACGACAAGAAACGCGAGCAAGGAAAACGACACAACCAAGCCATCCTCACCCTCGCACACCGCCGCATCCTCACCCTGTACGCTATGCTCCGCGATGCCACCCTCTACGACCCACACCCATCAGAAAAACTCGCCACCGCCGCTTGACAAACAACATAGGGCTCCGCTTGACCTGACTGACGTTCAGGGGACGCATTCTTCTCTCATTGGCGAGGCTCCCGCCACCAACGTTGACGGCACCGCGGGAGTTCACCCTGCCTCCCCCAATTTCCAAACTGTACTTGCCGCGCAAATTGCTGCGGCTGCCCCCCAAAAAGGTAATGGCCGACGGAAAGATTGATTTCGAGGTGCTACGCGGTCTGCTTGACGATGACACGGCTGGCCCGATGGAGCGTTATGGCCTGGTGTTGCCAGGTAAGCGTGAGGCTCAGCTCTTGGCGCAGACTCCCACCACGGCAACACTTGAGCCCGATCGGGAGAATTCCCGCGACTGGGATACCACTCAGAATGTGGTGATCGAGAGCGACAACCTGGAAGTCCTCAAGGTCTTACAGCGCCACTACTTTGGCCAGATCAGATGATCTACATTGAAACTATCCGGCCACGTTGGCTACAAACGCGTGCCGAGCGGGTTTTAGCCACTTGCTTGGTTCAAGATAGGACACACCATGACACTTGATGGTTTTCTAGCAGCCTTTGCTACGAGGCTGCACAGTTTGGTCATTCTAGTAGCTTCCTCGTATGTTGCCTGTACATTCTGGGCGATTTATCAGGGTAACACGCAAGGCTACACCTTGGTTCTTAATTTCTTGGAGGAGGTGAGGCTAAACGGAATCTCTGATTACCTGGCTATGCAGATAACTAAACTCAATCCGGAAGGAACAGAGGGGACAAACTATTTCGTACAAACCCTTCTGCTAGTCTGGCTTATAGTATCGCTCCTACAGCTGATTGGAGCTTATTCTGAAGGTCCTAGCGCGGACATACTTCCTCGATCTGCAATCGCCGCAGCGTTTTTCTGGTGTCTATTAGCAGATCTCTTCTACGATCAGGCTTTTGGAGGCCTGCACACTAATATTTTACTAATAGCTATTGCAATAATTGCTTACCGAAACCGTGGTTTTAAGAGGGAGTTTTTTCTTCCACCACTCATGGCCGTGATTGCAATCTTAATCAGCCCCTTTTACGCGCTTCTTGCGCTGCCAGTTTGGCTGTCGTCTGAGAACATTGATACAAAAAATACAACATTGAATAGACAGCTTATTGCAGAGGTTCGTTACCTGCGAGAGGCAATTGAGGAGAGACTAGCGCCTCTAAACTAACGCTTTGTCAACTACATCCGATTGCTCAGTAGCACCTACCCTGTCTTCTCGTGAAAGGTGAACACTTCCAACCCATTACGCCCCATCTTTCCAAACTCTAGAAATGTACCACACAGATACGGACTGAACTCGCGTGTTTCTGCGTCTAGATGTCCGATCTCTTGTTTGTAGTAGTAGGCGGCGAGGCGCTCGTTTTTGCTTTGGATCTGCTGGAGCAGGGCTGCGTGCCGTTCGAGGAGCCCTTGGCGACATTGCCAAAGCTCGAGGAATGACGTCAATCGCCCGCGAAGCTGGAGTGGGACGCGAATCGCCATACAAGTCACTCAGTGCCGATGGCAATCCGTCATGGATGCCACTCAGCAAAGTCCTCTCCGCCCTCGGGCTCAGACTCGAAGCTCGCACAACTTCCTGATCCTCCGAACCTACCGTCCACAGTTAAGCCACAACCGCCTAGAACAGGTACGGCTGTTCGGGCTCGTCGATTGTCTCCACCGCGCTGGGAGTCAGTACAGCCTCTTCGGGGAAGGGCATGCCGGGGTTTGGCGTGAACTCGCCTGAAACCCGCAGCCATTGGCCTTCGGCGTACTTGTCACGCCATGCCGGGTCCACAACGGGTATGCCCACCGGCAAAGCGTCCACCGCGCAGCAGGCAATCTGGAAGCGCACCAGGTAGTAGCCGTGGTCGGCAATCTCTTCTGGGGCAATAATGAAGCCGTCCAACACGGGCTTTTGTCCGAGCACTTCTTCTGCAGGCGCGTTGGCCAGCAACTGCGCCCAGTCGCCCACGGTGGCCTCGTCGGGCAACTGCGCGAGCGTTGTAATGACGGCCTTCCCGGTGGAGCGCTCCCCCACTCCCCCGCCCGCGAGCGCGCGTTCAGAAGCAAGGGTGGCGCTCAGGGGCGCTGGGGGTGCGACAAGAACCATGCCGGCCACTGCCGCAATGACAAGCGCGCTGGAGGCTCCCGCAAGCCAGGTTGGGAATTGACGAGGTTCCCGCCGCCCCGCCCTCGGCGTAAGGGGAGCCTCTAGGGGAGGCGCAAGTGGAGAGTCGGGCCCGTGCGTATTTTCTTGCCCGGCGTCGTTCTGGAATGGCCCATGGTGATGTGCGTGGTCATGATGCGAGTGATCGTGTCCGTGTTCCTCGTCTTCCTCATGGATTCCTCGCCAGATCGCCCACACGGAGGCCAGGAGCGCAAGCAGGGCCATTTCGACGGTGAAGAACACGTAGCGCGGGTGGATGAAGAAGGTCAGTAGGTTTGACCATGCCAGCCACAGTGTCGCGACTGCCAGGATCATTGACAGGGCGACGCCTCGACATCGATTGATGTGCTCCCATACGGAAGGCCGCCGCAAATCGGCCCGCTTTATAGGCCGCGTGCCGGAATCTTCGACGGCATCAACTGCAGTCAGGTCAGTATTCTCAGGCAACACCGTAGTTCACCCCCACTCCGAGAATCACACAGCACAGGGTGACAACGGCAACGATTCGTGCCACCGCGCGCCCACTCAACGTGGTGCGCAGCAGGGCAATCATTTTGATGTCTACCATCGCCCCAAAAACCAGGAAGGCCGTAAGCGCGCCCGGTAGGAATACCGAGGCCAGGGCTAGGGCGAAGAAGGCGTCCACGCTGGAACAAATCGAGACGATGAAAGCCAACGCCACAATGGCCAGCACCGACAGTACAGGGTCCATGCCCACGGTGGTCAACACGTCGCGGCGCACCCCCACCTGGATGAGTCCGGCCACCATTGATCCCAGCACAAGGGCAGGCAGAAGGGTGGCGCTCTCGCGGGCAAAGATCGCCAGGGAACGGCCAATGCGGTCCCCGTCAGCGTTTTCTGGCCCTTGCGTCTGGCATGCTTGTGCGAAGCGCGGTGCCAGCAGTGCGGCCTCGCGAATCCGCCACATCACTATGAGGGCGGCGATCTGAGCGATAACGAATCCTCCGAGTACGCGACCCCACAAGATCCCATTGTTCGTCCCGAAAGCCTGGTAGGTGGTGATGATGGTGACGGGGTTGAGCAGGGGTGCTGCCAGGGTGAAAGCCACGACGTCGCCCACAGACATGCCTCGCGACAAGAACCCGCGGGCCAGTGGCACGTTCCCGCATTCGCACACGGGCAAGAAGGTTCCCACCAGGGACATCATGATGCGTCGCAGCACTCGGTTTGTGGGAATCACCCGCTCGAAGAGTGCCGAGGATACCCACACGCGGACCAGCACCGAAATCGCGATACCCACCACGACGAAGGGGAAGGATTCGAGTAGGACCGAGGATGACAGGGTGACGGCGTCTCGAAGGGCCTGCCACGGCAGAGCTCCGATTCCGCTGGTGGCGATGCGAAGCACTGCCAAGGCCAGCACGATCCCTAGCGCGGCCAGCAGGTATGTCAGTCGGGGGCGCTGGGACTGGGCAGCGAGGCCAGGTGTTGTCGTCATTGTGAGGGGAACTCCGCTCCAGCCAAAGATTGCTTCATCACGGCACGGCCAGGTAGGCGCTAGAAGCCCAGGCGCCCCAGCATCTTGGGATCAGATTGCCAGTCCTTCGCGGTGCGCACATGCAGATCCAGGTAAATGCGTCGGCCAAGAAGCTGCTCGATCTCGGCACGCGCTTTCGTCCCGATCTCTTTCAAGCGTGATCCTCCCTTACCGATAATGATGGCCTTTTGGGAGTCGCGTTCGACGTAGACATTGACGTGCACATCCAGCAGGGGCTTACCCTTTTGGCCGGGGCGAGGTTCGCGTTCAATAATCTCTTCAACCTGCACCGCCAGGGAGTGGGGCAGCTCTTCACGGACGCCTTCTAACGCTGCTTCACGGATGAACTCAGCAATGAGGGTATCGCGTGATTCATCGGTGACGTCATCAGAGGGGTAGAGCGGCGGCGAGGGCGGCAGGTGGTCGATGAGCACGTCGGTGAGCATGTCGATGCGTTCGCCTGCCATAGCCGACACGGGCACGATTGCCGCCCATTCACCGAGTTTGTCAATATCGATGAGGTGACGCATAAGGCGCTCGCGAGAGACCAGATCACACTTGGTGGCCACGGCAATAATGGTGCGGCGAACGTCACGCAGCTCGCGGGCAATAAAACGGTCGCCAGGGCCGATCTTTTGGTCGGCGGGCAGGCAAAAGACCACGCAGTCGACCTCGGCCAAGGCTTCACGCACCATGTCGTTGAGGCGCTTCCCCAGCAGAGTGCGGGGCCGGTGGTAGCCGGGCGTGTCCACGAGGACGACCTGCGCGTTGGGTCGGTGGACGATACCGCGGATATTGTGGCGGGTCGTTTCAGGGCGTCCCGAGGTGATCGCCACCTTCTGTCCGACGAGGGCGTTTGTCAGGGTAGATTTGCCGACGTTGGGGCGGCCCACAATGGATACGAAGCCCGCGCGGAAATCTTCAGGGAACTCAGGCATGACGAGGCCAGTGCCGGCGTTGGTGTCATCGTGTGCGCTGGCCTTCGCCTCAACGTATTCTGCGGCTTCGGCGCGCAGGGCGCGCAGGTCAGCCAATTCTGCCTCAGTTTGGGAGGCGAGGGCGTCCTCGTCAAAGTTTTCATCGCCAAGCTCAGCGTCCACGTCATCGCCCCGTTCAGCGTCGAGGACGAGGGCAGCCTCTACTTCCTCCTCAGAGAGGCCCTCCAATCCCTCAAGATCAAAACCCTCAAGGGCATTGGGGCCCGCCATTAATTCGTCGTCACTTGGAAAGTGCATCGCCCGTCTCCTGCTCCTGATCCGGCTCGCCTTCGGCAGCGCCCTGGTCAATTCGTGAACACACAATGGTACCGACTTGTCGGCGGCGCCCGCGCGCCTCTTCTGCCATCATATGGACGCCCAGCAGCTCCCCTTCAGCACCGGGCAGGGGCACCTGCCCGATGGCCTTTGCCAGTAGGCCACCCACAGAGTCCACGTCGTCATCTTCAAGTTCCATGCCCAGCAGGTCGCCCAGGTCATCGATGGAGAAGCGTGAGGGAACCCGCCACACGCCGTCGGCAAGTTCTTCGGGTTCAATGACATTGCGGTCGTGTTCGTCGGTTACTTCACCCACGAGTTCCTCAATGAGGTCTTCCATTGTCACCAGGCCCGAGATACCACCGTATTCGTCGACCACCAGGGCCATATGGAAGTGCTCGGCTTGCATGATGCGTAAAAGGTCGTCAGCGGCCTTCATCTCAATGGTGTATTCGGCTGGACGCATCATCTGCTCGGCTGTCAGATCCGTGTCAACACCGTAGGTTTCCAGGCGGTGTACCACGTCCTTGAAGTAGAGGATGCCGCGCACGTCGTCAGCCGATTCTCCAATGACCGGCACGCGCGAAAAGCCCGAACGTACAAAGACGCGCAGTGCCTCGCGAGCATTCATTTCTGCCTCGATCGTCACCATATCGGTGCGGGGGACCATGATTTCGCGGACTAGCGTGTGCCCCAGTTCAAAGACGGACAGGAGCATCTCGCGGTCCTCGTCCTCCAGCCCCTCGGTTTCACCCACCTGGTCGACCATCTCACGCAGGTCTTCAGCGACCTCGGCGCGGGCTTCGGCCTCGGTCTGGGCGCTCTGCGGCAGTTTCTCGCGGACGCTATCAACCGCCGGGTCAAACAGGCGTGAGATGCGTACCGCACGCATCGTCATTTGTGCCCCCCACTGCGCGACCTTCTCAGGGTTACGCCGCCCCACACGCACTGCCAGGCCGGATACGGTCAGGAATTGCAGGGTTCCGACAGTCACAATGGCAATCAGACCTACTGCCCACCACGGCAGCGGCAAACCTGCCAGGGCAATCGTCACTGAAACAGCGCCGATAACCTGCCATGCGGTGCGCACTCCGCGTAGGACCAGCAAGGTACGGCTCCGCTGGGATAGCAACTCGTGAACAAGGTCGGCGCGGCGGGCGCCCTCGTCAACCAAGTCCTGCGCGGTTGCGCGCGACAGGTAGCTCAGCGCCACCTCAATAGCCGCGACCGCGCCTGCCATCAGTAGGGCGATGGCGGCGACAATGACGAGGCCCGCGACGGGTGTGCCGGTGATGAGGGTGTCGGTCATGGCGGTGGTGGGTTCGCCTCCTTGAGGCAATGGGGACTCTGAAGAGTCGGGCGGCTGTTTTAGCGGGTGGCTAGGAAGGTCAGGAGGAGCTTGCGCTGGAGGGAGAACATCTCTTCCTTCTCAGCCTCTTCTGCGTGGTCGTATCCCAGCAGGTGCAGCATGCCGTGGGTGGCGAGCATGAGCATTTCCTCGGCCAGGGAGTGTCCGGCTTCGCGTGCTTGCTGTTCGGCTACCTGCGGGCAGATGCAAATATCGCCCAGAGTGCCTTCCGCTGTGGGGTGGTCGGCGGTGCCGGGGCGCAGCTCGTCCATTGGGAAACTCATCACGTCTGTGGGGCCGGGCAGGTCCAGCCAGCGGATGTGAAGGTCTTCCATGGGGCCGGGTTCGATGAAGAGAATATTGAGTTCGGCCGCTGTGGAAACGTGCATTTGAGTGAGCACATAGTCGGCAAGGGCAACGAACTCTGCCTCGTCGATGACGTACTCGGTTTCGTTAATGACCTCGGTCATCAGCGGCTCCTCCTTGAAGTGCCAGGGGTTCGGTAGTGGGAGCGAGGTCGCCCCGTGCGGGTGGCATCTCGGTCATTCGTGCGGCCGCGCTCGTAGTCCCTGCCTCTGTCATGGTGGCGAGCTTGCTGCTCATCCCAGCGCGAGTAGGCGTCAATAATCTCGGCCACAAGCTTGTGGCGTACAACGTCAGCACTGGTGAGGTAGCAGAACTCAATGTCGTCAATACCGCGCAGGATCTCTTGGACGACGGCCAGGCCTGACCGTTGGTTGCCGGGCAGGTCGATTTGCGAGGTATCGCCCGTAATCACCACCTGGGAGTTAAAGCCCAAGCGGGTGAGGAACATTTTCATCTGAGAGACGGTGGTGTTTTGTGCTTCGTCAAGAATGATGAATGAGTCATTGAGGGTACGACCTCGCATGTACGCCAGGGGCGCAACCTCGATGGTGCCAGCAGCCATGAGCTTTGGTAGCACCTCGGGGTCGAGCATGTCCCCTAGCGCGTCGTAGAGGGGACGCAGGTAAGGGTCGATTTTGTCGGTAAGGGAGCCGGGGAGGAAGCCAAGATTTTCGCCTGCCTCGACCGCTGGGCGGGTGAGAACAATACGACGCACCTGGCCAGAAAGCAGGCGCGACACGGCCTGAGCCATTGCCAGGTAGGTCTTGCCCGTACCGGCGGGGCCAATGCCAAAAACCACGGGCACGCGGTTAATGGCCTCCACGTAGGCCTGCTGTCCAGGAGACTTCGGGCGGATCGCTTTACCGCGCGAGGTGAGGATTTCTTCGGGAGCGCGTCCAGCCAGGGCGGCCGAGGTCAGCAGAGAAACCGCGTGGTCCACGGCTACGGCGTCCAGGTGGGTGCCCTTATGTGCCAGGTCAATGAGCTCTTCAATGAGCCCAATAGCAAGGTCAATATCAGTGTTGGGGCCGCTGATGGTGATGTCGCGGCCCATGACGATGAAACGCAGGTGGGGGAAGCCTCGTTCAATGGCGCGCAGCACCTGATCGGCGGTGCCCAGCACCGCGAGCGGCTCAAGGGTAGTGGGAATAGAGATACGGCGGCTGGTTGTCACCACCGGGGCGATTGGCTCACTCATAGGCCAGGGATCAGGTTCCTTCGTGCTACAGGCTTTGTTATCAGGTGTACGTTCACAGACGTATCTGAGCGTAGTCGTAATCCCTTGACCGTGCCATATTCTGGGGCCCTTCTGTGCCCAATTGCGCCTTCCGTAGCAACGAGGCTTAGCAGCGTGCATTTCTTGGGGCTTAGAATCTCAGCGTCGGAAGGTTTACTGAAACGACGTGTACCTATGTAAAAGCTCTCGGCGGAGACCACGTCGATTCGTCAATGTGATCTCAGCCGAGAGCTCTACTGGTTGGGCACGAGGTGCCGCCCATTCAGCAGGGTGTCACTCGCCCAGCACTGTGCCTTCTGGGACGACCTGGGCGCCGCCCTCGTCATTCAAAGTCACCTCGCCGACGATCCGCACGTCGGGGCCAAAGGTCCAGTCGCCGCTGACGCGAAGGGCCGTAGCGTCTTTCAGGGACGGTACGTGTGGAATACGCGCCTCGAAATCCTGGATGGTCTTGTAGTGCTTATCGAGGCTGACCTCAGGGGTGACGGTTTGCGCAATGAGGTGGCCGTCATCGTCAAGGGTGTAGACATCCGAGCGCAACAGAAGCAGTTCATTGGTGGTTTTGACGGGCTGGAAGCGATCTCGGCCCACGCAAATTGCCGTCGCACCGGGGAATACCTCGATGGCTGCGCCCATTGCTGATTCGACTTGGATGACCGGGGTGGAGGTTGGGTCGGCAGGATCAACCGTCTTTTCGTTGCGGATCATGGGCAGGCCAAGCACGGCGTTGCGTTCAACGAGGGTGTCCATGAGGCGCTGCAGGTCGAACCACAGGTTATTGGTGTGGAAGTAGGGGTGCCGGTGCTCGTCGGTGAAGAAGTCCATTTCTTCGGGCGCCGTCTGTGCGGTGTCGCGCAGAATGAGCTGGCCATCGTGTGTACGGATGGCGAGGTGCCCGCCCTTGCGATCGTTGATGGTGCGTCGGCACAGTTCTGCCGCGTAGGGTGCGCCCGAGGCGGCGAACCAGCCTGCCAGGCGCGCGTTGGGGGCTGCGCCGAGGTTATCGCCGTTGGAGATGCACGCGTAGCGGAAGCCTGCGTCAAGGAGCTTTTGGAGCAGACCGGACCCATACAGTGCGGTGTAGAGGTCACCGTGTCCGGGAGGACACCATTCGAGGGTGGGGTCGGCAGGCCACTCGACGGGGGTGAGGTCGTCGGCTCGGAGCTTGGGTTCTTGGTTTTGCAGGAATGACAGTGGCAGTCCGTCAACAACGAGGTCGTCGTAGCGTGCCAAGTGTTCGAGGGTATCGGCCTCGGTGCGGAAGGAGTTCATGAACACCAGAGGAAGACGAGCCCCATAGTCGCGTCGGGCTGCGCGAACCTGACGCACGATCAGGTCAAGGAAGTTCAGACCGTCGCGCACTTCGAGCAGGTTTTTCGCCTTGTCCAGGCCCATAGAGGTGCCCAGGCCACCGTTGAGTTTAATGATGACGGTGGCGCCAATTGCCTCCTTCGCTTGTTCGTCGCTGACCTCTACCTCGTCAAGCATCGGAACATCAAGCAGTGGGGTGATGGTGTCTTCTCGGATCAGGCCGGTCTCGCCGGACTCGAGAAGTCCATAGTAATGAGAGAACACTTCAATGGCTGATGCGTTCACTCCTGCGTCACGCATCTTCAGTCGTGCGGCCTCGAGACCTTGCTGAGACATGCTTGCTTCCCCTCTTCGATGAGTCTGCGGTTCTGACCATACGGTTTCGACCGTAATATCACTGCATATTTTAGGGGATGGACTCTGCAAAAAAGCGACTCAGACTCAAGTCCCTCATTCACCTGTGAATCGTTGAAGCAACGCCTCACAGTTTCATTCGAGATCCCATGCTTGCTGCCAGCTTCACTCATGGCAGCCCGATGAGAGAGTCTCTCATCGCTCGCTCAACGATCCCTCACTAAGCGCACAGCACGGGCTTCAAAGTCCGCCGGATACTCTTTGGGCATGAGGCAATCCTTTCATGCCGCCCCCGGAACAAAACCCAGGACAGTTCACCCTCGTGCAGACAATCCCCGCACCTCTTGACGCGTCATCACCATGATTCCACCCTTGACAAGTACTGCTTGTTCTATGCGAGGTGGGTTTGTTCCGCCTCTACTGAGACAGAACAAACCCACCTGGTTTAACGGCTACGTCCACTCGCCATCAGGCATGCAAGGGGCGCGGGGTTGATCTTTGGCCTCACACGCACAACCACAAGTACAACGGCCAGTCATTTTCCTGCGCGGCCTGGGCAAGCTCAATCAAAGACTCGCCTTCTTCGCATAGTTCTTCAACGTCAACAAAACCCTCAAACACGCCAGTGTCTTGGGCGGCTTCAGGATCAACAGCAGCTAGAGCCAACGCGTCACGCGCTGCCTTTGACAGGCGAAGCACAACACGCTCGCCCTCGTCACGTACAGCAATCAAACGCCCGCAATCCTCAGGAGCACAAGCACCTGTCGGGTCATCCTTCATATCCGCAACCCAGGGCATCTGCTCTGCTGGGTCAAAAGGAATCTCAGCCGACTGGTAGGGTTCTACCCCCGCCTGCTCGTCTGTGACATCAGGCCCACCCACCCAATCAATGGTGGCCTTTGCCGCCTGATCATCAGGCGCCGTGAAATACACCGACAGCAACCCCATAATATTCTCCTTTCCTACCACCTCACACCATGCAAGGCAGATTCACTCCTGGTTCATAGCTTCACGCATCGGAAACCACATCGAATCCGAATGATCCCTAAACCTCGCAAAAAACAACTGCTTCTGCCCATTATCCAACTCATCTTGAATCATTCGAAGAAGAAAAGCAGCACGCTTGCGATCCGCAGGATCAAGACCTTCCAACACCTCTTCCCCCCTGGCGAGAGCAGCGGGAACGTCTTCGGCATAAATATAATCCGGTCCTACAGGAAGCTTCTGCAGCGTCAAATCCACACCACAACGGAAGTCACTATCAATAAACCTCGCGCCAGAAAAATCATTCCCACGAATCTCATTCACCCACGACCGCGCTGGTCGAGTCGGAGTCTCCCTCTCCTCCATACTCCCCCACACAATCACCTGACGCAGCGTCGCCCCATCAAAATCACAATCAACCAAATCAGTCTCTTCAAGTTTCCACCTCGAAAGCCGCGCCCCCTTAAAGGAACACCCCACAAACCGATTCGGTAGACCAAACACCTGCCTAAAGTTCACCCGGTCAAAAGAGCAATCAATAAACTCACACGGAAAGTGTGGGCGCCCAGGGGAAAATACCTCAACCTTTGCTCGACTGAAATCACAGTTCCTCAAAACTACGTCCGCCACGTGAAAGTTATCTAATGCTAATCCTGAAAAATCAATTCCCTCTACCCGCAGGCGATGCAAGACACCGTGATAGGTCATCTTCCCCGACCGGTTAACACCAGCCTCCTTCAACTCAATCATCAACCCTCCCTACTCCACACGCCCACAACCCACAAGAACGACCCTCAGGCCTCATTCATAGCTTCACGCATCGGAAACCACATCGAATCCGAATGAGACTTGAAGCGAACCAGAAACAACTGCTTTTGCCCTCTTTCATACTCATTACGGAGTATCTCAAGAAGAATAGCAGCTCGTTTCTTGTCCTCAGGGCTAAGACTATCCAACACTTCTTCTCCTCTGGTGAGAGCAGCGGGAACGTCTTCGGCATAAATGTAGTCCGGTCCTACAGGTAGTTTCTGCAGTGTTAAATCCACACCTGTACGGAAGTCCACATCAATCAATTTTGCGCCAGAGAAGTCATTCCCCCGAATCTCATTCACCCATGAGCGCGCCGGATAACTGGGAGTCCCAGGATCATCCATACTCCCCCACAGCATCACATCACGTAGGGTCGCCCCATCAAAATCACAATCAACCAAATCAGTCTCTTCAAGTTTCCACCGTGAAAGCCTTGCCCCCTTAAAGGAACACCCCACAAAGCGATTCGAAAGAGAAAGCACCTGCCTAAAGTTCACCCGGTCAAAAGAACAATCAATAAACTCACACGGAAACGGACCACTACCTGGAATGAAAAAGTCAGCCTTCACCCGACTAAAATCACAATTAGTGAGCACAACATCAGTGAGACCAAAATTATTGAAAGTCTGACCAGAAAAGTCCACCCCCTCCACACGCAGATGAGACAGATACCCGTGATAGGTCATCTTCCCCGACCGGTTAACACCAGCCTCTTCCAAGCGGATCATAAAATTCTCCTCTCGTGTGCCACAGTCTTTACTGTGGCATATCGTATGTCGCGTAGTCGGCGCTAGCGTATCGTGGGTCTGGCCTGCGTTTATGACTGGCGACTTGACCTGGTGTTGTCAGCTCAACATACTTCGTGTTGCCGGCGGCGTCGACATAACTAAAGTCCGGCCCCACACGGTTGTACTTAAATACATCCCGACCAAACTCTCTTTCGAGACGCTTAGCTACGGTTTCATGGATCGCTGTGCCGATAAACATGGGGGCTCTCCAGTAAGCGCCGCTTTCTTTAATAGCCGCTAGCTGTCTGGGGCTAAGTGAATTAAGCCATGCTTGACGTCCCTTTGCCGCTTCCTCACGCGCGATCTGTTGGATTTCGCCTGCCGGGTTATCAGGGAGAGGCGCCAGAGCGTCTCCGCATTTGTCTGTTCCGTTGTTGTGGACCAGGACAGGTGTGCCAGTATTGGTGTGGACGTGGTAGTTGTTGTAGTTCTTGATGTGGAGGTTGTGGACGGTGGCGCGTTGGCCCGTATATGACAACTGCT
>NZ_RQZF01000002.1 GCF_003858455.1 Schaalia canis
GCCCAAACCAATGAAAACCGCTCACTCAGCGACCCACACCGTCCGGCGCAACGAGTAAATAATCTACACACCCCCACACCAACACGTCAAACCATTTTGCTGTGAGCGTGAACACACCCGGTGTTTTTCGCAGATTCCTGCGGAAAACACCGGGTGCGTCTGGTCGGCATCGGCCTCAGGCCTTCACCTGAATAGCGCATCAGGCCCGTTTCACGGCCTACTTTGCGGCTTCATGGTCTCCATCACACCATTTTGCCGGGGGCACGATCTCCTTCACGGAATCAATGTGCTGACCGCAGCCACTCCAGGTGATCTTGCCGCAGCTACAGGGAACAGGTTGGCACATAGTCCTCTCCTCTTTACTCGTTGAAGCGTCTGAATAACGTGTGTGCCCTACTTCTTCTTCGCGCCGAAAAGGCGCGCAAAGAACCCGGGAACTTGGGCCCGTTCTTCAGCTGTGTGCTTGCCATCGCACCATTGGTTACGTGGCACACCAGCCTTCACCGAAGCGATGTGCTGTCCGCAGCCAGCCCACGTGGTCTTACCGCATACCTTGCATGTCACTGCACGACACATGGTGTTCTCCTTTCATTGACTAATGAACGCCAGAGGTTCCCGAGAAGCGGAATACCCTCGGCACAACGTAGAAAATCAGTCTCCATAGACCAAGACTTCGGGGGCAGAGTCACCCAGATAGGCTTCCAAGCCCAGCATCCCCGCAGAGAGGGATGCCGAGGGAATACCCGCAGCCTTAAGCATGCGATGCGACAGGTAGGAACGCATGCCCGAGCGACAGTGGACGGCGACAAAACGCCCCTGTGCGGCCTCTCGCACCTCCTCCATTCGTTCACGTAGCTCGGTGTGCGGAATAACTAGTGCACCCTCAATGTGAACCTGCTCAGCTTCGGCAGGCGTACGCACGTCAAGAATCAGCGCATTTTCTTGCATATCCTCAAGCTGCCAGGGATACCAGAGGTCAAGGAAACCCTGGGCAACGTTTTCGCCCACCATGCCAAGCAGATTGACCGCGTCCTTCGCAGCGCCAAAGGGAGGCGCGTAACAAAGGTCAAGATCCATCAGATCTTCGACGGTCAGCCCACCACGCATTGCGGTCGCGATGACATCAATGCGTCGATCGATACCGTCCTCGCCAACACCTTGCGCACCCAGTAGCTCGCCGTTGAGATCGACGTAGAGAACGAGGAACATCTGCACGGCACCCGGGAAGTAACCGACATGATTGTTTGCCATGACATGCAGGGCACGGTAGTCAATACCCGCGCTGTCAAGCATTGAGCGGTTTGCGCCAGTGGTAGCAGCCATTAGCTTTCCTACGCGCACGATAGCTGTTGCCAGCGGCTGCGGCATAGGTCGCGCGTTGCCAGTCGCTCCAAAAGAGGCGGCGATGTCATCTGCGGCGAGGCGCCCGCCACGGTTGGCTGGGCCTGCAAGCTGAACGGGGCGGACACTGCCGGTTACGGCATGCACAGAGTTGACGGCATCACCGATTGCCCAAATGCCTGGGATATTTGTTCGACCGTGATGGTCAACGTTGAATGCACCGTTCTCACACTCGATACCAGCACTTTCAGCAAGCTCGGTGTTGGCGCGCACCCCCGCAGACGAGACAACAATATCGGCGGGGATTTGGGTCCCGTCAGTGAGTTCAACGATCACTCCGTGCTCGGCCTCGTGAATAGCAGCAACGGAGACGCCCTCGTGAAGGGTCACACCCAGGCGTCGCATTTCAACACGCAGAGGATGCACGATCTCCTGATCGAAGGGCATCAGGATGTGGGGAGCACCTTCAACGAGTGCCACCTCCAGCCCCGCTTCGGCAAGGTTTTCAGCAGCTTCGACGCCGATGAAGCCTGCACCAATGACGACAGCGCGCTTAGCGCCACCGTTCACGGCCGCCTTAAGGAAACGTGCGTCTTCGATGGAACGAAGCGTCCGCACCTCGGGGCGGTCAATACCGGGGATGGGAAGACGAACGGCTTCTCCACCTGGGGAAAGAACAAGGGCGTCGTATTCGAGCCATTCCTCGCCACGTTCATTTTTGACGAGGACGGCGCGGCGTTCAACGTCAATGCGAATCGCCTCGTGGTTGGTACGCACATCGAGGTTCAGCCATGCTTTCAGTTTGGCGGGGGTCTGAACCGTGAGGGCGGATTCTTCCTCGATCTCTCCGCCAACAAAGTAGGGCAGACCACAGGTTGCAACCGATACATCTGGGTCCTTTTCTAAAACGATGACCTCGGCGTCTTCCATGTGGCGTCGCATACGAGCGGCGCAGCTCATGCCGCCACCCACACCACCAACGACAACGATCCTCATATTTGTGTCCCTTCCTCAGGAGTGCCAAACATGTACACATAATACCCCCTGGGGTATATTTGTGGCTAGGTATTGTCTCACCATCGAGGACACTTCCAGAGTTTCTTGCCTGTCCTTTAGGATGCGTGAGTACACACCGCGTACACGCAGCGAAGAACAAACGAGGACGGACACCGTGAGCAACATTTCCGCGTCAACACCAGTGCCGGTCAGCGAACCAAAGAAAGTGCTCAATCGCCTCAAGCGTGCCCGCGGGCAACTCGACGCTGTCATTTCCGCCATCGAGAATGGTGCCCCCTGCGAGGAAATCATTACCCAGCTCTCTGCCGCACACTCTGCTGTGCGCCGCACGGCCTTCGTCGTTGTTGCAGGTGCCATGCGAGATTGCACCATCGACCCCAACCACAGTGAAGAGGACCTCGCCCGCCTGGAAAAACTCTTCCTTTCACTGTCCTAAAGGCTCACCCCCAAGCCCTGCGCCGACGTGGCAGGGTCTGTCCTCACTGGTTCATCTAGGCTGCGCCCCCACGCTATTGCTGCGTCGACAAAGACTGACTGCTCAGCAAAACGGTGGCTTGTTGTTATTCCGGTGACGTACACGTCACCGGTGTGTTGACGAGCCACCGGTTTACAAACAGGCAAGCAAAGCAGAGGGCGTGCGACGCTTGCGGCGCGGACGGGCACAGGGGCTTAAGTAGGAATGCCGCGAGCGGCGGCGCGGATGGGCATAGGACCTTAAGCAGGAATACCGCAAGCGGCGGCACGGCAGGCCATGAAGCAACACATGCTGGCGGCGTGCGGTGCTTGCAGCGCGGACGGGCATAGGACCTTCAGCAGGAATGCCGCTAGCGGCGGCACGGCAGGGCCTGGTCGGGCTTCGAGCCCCTTGCCGCGCAAGGGGCGAGCGGGCGGGCCGTGCCGCCGTTCCGGCATGAGAGTGCAAACACCAAGGCCCCGCCTGGTATTCCAGGCGGGGCCTCAGCACATTCAGCAGTGAACGCTACACAAGCCTTTCAGCTCAGGCAGCTTCACTTGGCTGTCGCTAGCAGAGCCTCTTCGGCAGCCTTGGTCCACAGGCCGTTATCGAGCTTGGCAGCAACCTCAGGCAGCTTCTCGCCCATCTCTGACAGCGGGGTCAGGCCCAGGTCGTGGAGCATGGGGAAGACCATGATCTTGCCGCCGGAGGTGCGGTTCATGACCGCGTTGATGGCATCGACGAAGCCAGCCATGCCGGTTACGGCGTACAGGGAGATGGTGGTGTCGATGATGCCTTCTTCGATCTTACGCAAAACGGTGCGCATGTCGGAGACATCCGAACCGGAGGTGCCCAGAACGAAGATGCGACGCTCAATAATGCCCTGCAAGTCGAACTCACCGAAGGTGCCTGCGGGAATACCGGCGAAGGCGTTGACGATGGAGTCTTCTGCTGCCAGGTCAATGGCCTGCGACACCAGTGCGGGCACGGGAACCATGCAGGACACGTGGGTGTAGCCGTATTCCAGGGGCGTTGTGGAGGTGTTGATGATCTCCAGAGGCACATTGCGGGCTTGGGCGACGGGGCCAACCACGCTGCGCAGGCCTTCAAGACGCTCGTCAGACAGGTCTGTGCCAGCAACGGTGATGCCAGGAACGCCTGAGGTGACAGCGCGCATGGTGTGCATCTGGCCCATGGGCCCAGCCGCACCGATGATGGCGATACGGTCGTTTTCACGCAGATCGCCATTAGCGGGAATCCAGGCGTAGCCGTCACGAGGATCAGAGCCTGTGGTGCCGCAGAAGCGGATGAAGTCGTAGTGGACGCGACCGATATCCAGGCTCACCTTGCGTTCGATACGCTCCCCACCCAGGACCACGCAGAAGGTGCCGCGGGTGCCGAGCAGCAGGGAGAGGGCCTCGATGACCTCGGCTGAGGCTCCGAAGTAGACGATGTCATCAAACTCTTGGCCTTCAACGGTGGACACCTCGGCGGCGGAGATACGCACGACCTCGCCGGGGACATGCTCGGCGGTCAGCTCATCAACAGAGCCTTCACCAATAACGAGGAGGCGACCACCGTCAGCAACGTGGTTGCGCTCTGCCCAGGCGTAGGAGCCTTCCACCGTCGCCCAGGGTTCGATCAGACCAACAGCGGCAGCTGAGGGAGCGTCGGAAACGTGGATAAGGAATTCTTCGCCGTCAGCGGGGTTCACAACGCAGCGTTCGTCGACAACAACGTATTCCTGAAGGGCTCCGTCGAAGTTGTAGCCGAAAGCGCCGTTGGACTTGGCGGTGCGCAGGTGCTTCCAGTCGGCCTGAACGAGCACGCGATCACCCACCTTGAAGTGGGTGACCTTGTCGCCAACTTCGATGACGCGGCAGACGGGTTCGTGGCCGGGAACGACGGGGGCTGAACCGGGCTTGTAGGAGGGGATTTCTGCCAGGGCATCCAGATCGATGCCGGCAATTACCTCAGACTTACGGGGGTGGTTGTCGAATGCGTGCAGTAGCTTGGTGTCGGAGAAGCAAATGCCGCAGGCTTCGACCTGAAGCATCATTTGGTGGGGGCCAACAGGATCGACAGACTTGTTGGGGTTGACGATCACCTCATCTGCGCCAACGATCTGGATCGCGTGCTGAGTGGTAGGGATCTCGCTCATGACTTCTTTCCTTCAGTAGGACGGGATCTTGCCGCCGGGGATAGATCGTTGGGGGTTAGTTCATCATGACCTGGCCGCCCGTGACGGGAACAGCCTGGCCGGTTTCGTATGCCTGCTCGACGATGTAGTAGATCGCGCGCAGGACGTCGATGCCTGTTGCACCGCGGCGCATCGGCACCTTGGATTCGTAGAACTCCTTGACTTCAGCAACGGTTGTCGCACCGGGCACCTTTCCAGATGCCAGGTATTGGACGAAGAGGCCCTTCTCCGGGTCGGACCACAGGGGGCCGTCGTAGAAGTTGCCGGGGCAGATGGCGTTGACCTTCACACCGTGCTCGACCATTTCCAGGGCGAAGGACTGGACCAGGCCAATACCGCCAAACTTTGAGCCAGCGTAGGCGGCGTTCTTATTGGAGCCCGCCAGGCCGGACTTGGAGTTGATCTGGATAATGTCGGTCAGCCATGCGGGTGCGGTGAGGTGCTGGCGGGCCAGCAGGGCTCCCACATGCTTGGTGACAAGGAAGAATGCCACGTAGTTGATGTCGGTGGAGAGCTTAAAGTCAGAGAGGTTCTGCTCCAGCACCGAGCCTGCACGCACAATGCCGGCATTGGACACGAGCAGGTCCAGGCCTCCGGTGACGCGGGCGATCTCATCAGCCATAGCAGCAACGGAATCTTCGTCGCCGACGTTGACGGTAATGGGATGGGTATTGGGGCCAAGCTCAGCACACTTGGCTTTGGCGCCTTCGCCGTTCAGGTCCGCAATGAACACGAAGCAGCCCTGATCCACCAGGCCCTTAGCGATTTCAGCGCCAAAACCCTGGGCGCCGCCAGTCACGACGGCCACGCGGCCGGAGATTTCGCGCTCGCCACGTTCGGTGGCGACGACCTCGAAACGCTCCTCGCCGACGGAAACGACGACAGGCAGTTCGACCTCGCCCAGCGAGTAGCCGATAAGTTCTTCTTCAGTGACGGGAAGAGCCAGGGTGGCCTCAGCCGTGGTGGGGCGCACGATCACTGGACGTTCCAGTGCTGAGAGGAAGAGTCCTCTCACGAGAGGTGCGACGGTCATGTGTTCCTCCATAGAGTTTTACGAGGGTTAGGCCCCATCGTTGGGGAGTGAAAAAGTGGACACTTATGCGCGACTTGCCGACTGCGCGAGCTCGCTGACATCCGCACCATCAGCAAAAGCGCGACCCAGGGGCGCGTATTCGGCAATGCGTTCGGCAAGGCGCTCGGGGGTGAGGCGTCCAGAGCCGAGGATGTGGAGCTCGGGGTCAACGGTGGACAGCGCCTCGTGCGCGACCATCGCCCAGGTGGCCTCGTTAAGATCAGCGAATTCAGGGCGACGCAGCTCCGGGCAGTTGAAGGACTGTCGCGGCTGGTTAATGTCAACGCCGGAGATCTCCAGCATGCCGTGGCGCAGGGCGAGCTCGTGGATACGTGCAAGCTGCTCAGGGGTGTTGCGCGGCGGCATGTAGGTGACAGCGCGGAAGCCTCGTTCTTCAAGGGCTTCGAAAAGCTCATCAAGGAATTCATCCTCGAACTTTTCTGCCTTCTTGTCACCCGTGGGCGAGGCGGCCACGTCACCAAGGTAGGCGTAGGCGGCGATCGCGCCGATGGAGTCAGCGAAGGCGACGACCTCGGCGGCTGTGGGGAGTTCGTCGGTGGGCTGGATGTAGATGCGGTCGAGGTATTCGGACTTGAGGACGCCCAGCAGGTCGTACATGAGGTGCGGATTGTCCGCATCCCCCAGCGCATCAGCGAGGGCGGGTGGAATGGTGACGCCCATGCCGGTTAGTCCTTCGACGAGGGCGGCGCCGCGTCCAAAGCCTGCGATGAGGGCGTCAGCCATGGCCGCGAGGAGGTGACGCTCGGTAATGCCGCCACCGTTGGCGTACTGGGAAATGTCCACCATGTCCTTTTGTGGGTCGAAGGGCTCAAGGCCCAGGTCGACCAGGATTGCATTGGCGGCTTCAGCCATAGCCAGGGTGCGGCGCAGGCGAGCCTCACGCTTGGGGGCGAGCCACTGGGCGACTGTCTCGCGCGCCCAAGCGGGCACACCCTGCACGGTGAGGTAAGCAATGCCGTAGGAGTCGGGGTTGTTGAGCTTACGGCTGGCGAAGGGGCCGTCGTTACCTTCTTCGAAGAAGGCGCGGCATTCAAAGCCCGTCACTGAACCCATGCCGAGGATGCGGCAGGCTTGGGTCATTTCATCGGCGGCGGCGATGGAGTCGTGGTCGACGGAGCCAACAACACGTAGTCCCGCGCGGCGGCCTCCAAGGGCGGCGGCGGCGGGCGTGTACGGGCTGAAGGAGTAGCAGGTGTGAATGTGGTTGTTGGACTCGACCTCCCATGCGGGGAAGGTTTCAGTGGAGGCGAGCTCGCGCAGGGCGGCGAGGCGTTCCTCGGGGGTGACTGTCACATCATTGGTGGCGTCATGAGTGGTGTGCATGGGTTCCTCACATCAGCGGCGACGATAGGAAGGTTTTTGGTGTGAAGTGTGTGCGGGCTGGGGTGGGGAGGGTGTTCTCCTCACCCCAGCCCGTGTGCTTTCTCAGTGGCGCGGCGTGAGATGCCGTCTCCTGAGTGAAGCTGGGACCTCAGATGCCCAGACGGTTGCGACGGATGATTTCGCCTTCGGTCTGGTTCGAGGTGGGCACGTGGCCGGGGATCGGCACAACGCGCTCGTGAATGGTGTCGATGATCCACTCGGGCTGCGGGAAGAAGATCGATTCGAGCTCGGGGCCGGGGGTAATGCCGTTGCGCGAGCCGACGACGGCGACGGGGGCGTCAAGATCGTCGAAGGCAAGGGTCTGGACTGTTGAGGCCACGGTGTGGAGGAAGGATCCACGTTCGACAGCGTCGGAGGCCAGAACCAGGCGGCCGGTCTTCTTCACGGAAGCCAGGAGCTTCTCGTAGTTCAAAGGAGCCACGAAGCGCAGGTCAATGACCTCAGCGGACATGCCGTACTTTTCTTCGAGGATCTTTGCTGCTTCCATCGCGCGGTACAGGGTTGCACCGTAGGTGGCGATGGTGACGTCGGTGCCTTCGCGGCGCACGGCGGGCTCGCCTTCGGGCGTCTCGTAGTAGCCAGTGGGGACACCGTCCTTTTCGAACTCTTCGCCCTTGTCGTACAGGAGCTGGGATTCGAAGAAGACCACGGGGTCGGTGCCTCGCAGGGCCAGGTTGAGCATGCCCTTAGCGTCGGTTGGGGTGGCGGGGAAGAACACCTTCAGACCAGGGATGTGGGCGGTCAGTGCCGACCAGTCCTGGGAGTGCTGAGCGCCGTACTTGTTACCCACGGACACGCGCAGGACCAGGGGCATCTTCAGTAGGCCAGCGGACATGGACTGCCACTTGGCCATCTGGTTGAATACCTCGTCACCGGAGCGGCCCAGGAAGTCACAGTACATGAGCTCGATAACCGCGCGGCCGCCGGCCATGGCGTAGCCAACACCGGCGCCAACAATCGAGGCTTCCGCGATGGGCGAGTTGAAGAGGCGACGGTAGGGCAGGGCCTCGGTCAGGCCGCGGTAGACGGCGAAGGCGCCGCCCCAGTCGCGGTTTTCTTCACCCCATGCTGCCATCGTGGGATCGATGGAGAAGCGGTGGAGCATCGCTTCAAAGAGAGCGTCGCGGAACTGGAACATCTTCATCTTCGAGACGGGCTTACCGTTCTCGTCGAATGCGGTGCGGATCTTCTTTTCGAGGGCGGCCACGCGGGGGTTGCCTTCGAGGGTGATCTCAGGCTCGCCTTCCTCCATTGCCTCGGTGGGCGTGTTGGAGAACATGACGGTTTCGATGTAGCCGTCGGCGATACGGGGGCACTTATCTTCGTCAGTGGCCAGGCGCAAAACCTTGGTGAGCTTTTCGGTGAAGGCTGCGGTGTAGGCATCAATGTCGCTCTGGGTGGTGAGGCCATTGGCGATGAGGAGCTCGGAGTAGGACTTGATGCAGTCCACGTTCTGCCACAGCTCGACTTCGTCGGCATTGCGGTAGGAGGAGGCGTCCGAGGGCGAGTGGCCGGAGAAGCGGTAGGTGAGGGTGTCCATGAGGACGGGGCCCTTGCCTGCTTCGAGGATGGCCTTCTTGCGGGTGGTGGCGTCTGCAACGGCGAGGGGGTTGATGCCGTCGACGCGTTCGGCGTGCATAGCCTCCGGGTTGAGGCCTGCGCCGACGCGGGCGAGGACCTCGTAGCCCATGGTTTCACCGAAGGTCTGGCCACCCATACCATAGAAGTTGTTGAAGAAGTTGAACAGGATGGGCGGGTAGCCGCCGTCCTCTTCACGCCACAGGGTGGCGAACTGGTCCATGGTGGCGAAGTTCATGGCTTCCCACACGGGGCCGCAGGCCATGGAGGCGTCACCAATATTGGAGATGACGATACCGGGCTTGCGGTTGATGCGCTTGAACAGTGCTGCACCGTTGGCGACGGGGGCCGAACCGCCAACGATGGCGTTGTTCGGGTAGGAGCCGAAGGGCAGGAAGAAGGTGTGCATGGAGCCGCCCAGGCCTCGGTTGAAGCCTGACTTGCGGGCGAAGATTTCAGCCAGGGCACCGAAGAGGATGAAGTTTTCGGTGAGGTCCTTGGTGTCGGTGTAGTCGATCTGCTCAGCGAAGGACAGGGTTTCTCCGTCAAGGAAGTCCTTCATGATCGTCTCAAGCTGGCTGTTGTCGATCTGACGCATTGCCGAGTAGCACTTGGCGAGGATTTCACCGTGGGAACGGTGGGAGCCGAAGAGCTGATCGTCGGGGGTGAGAACGAAGGACTGGCCAACGTAGGCGGCTTCCTGGCCAATACCAAGGTGGGCGGGGCCAGCGTGGTTGTATTCGATACCTTCCCACGAGCCGGTCTTCTTAATGGAGTCCAGCATTGACTCGAAGGTGCGCACAACGATCATGTCGTGGAGCATGCGTACCATGCCGTCCTTGCCGTAGCGGGCAAGTTCGGTGTCGAGGTTGAAGGTGTAGGTGTTGAGGGGGATCTCCGGGATGGTGAGTTTGCCGGGAGCGCGCACCACCGAGGGATCAACGATAAGAGACTTAGTCATTGTCGTGTTTCTTTTCTGCCTACTTTGGCGGTTTGGAGGAGAGGAATCAGAAAGCCCAGAGAGCTTCGCGGATGACTTCGGACACCGTCGGGTGCGGGAATACAAGCTGGCGAGCGTCCTCAATGGTCAGCTCGGTTTCCAGCATGGCCTGTGCGCCCCAGATCATTTCGGAGGCGTAGGCACCCAGGACGTGAACGCCCAGGATCTGGCGGGTGTGCTTGTCAGCGATGACCTTGGCAAAGCCCGGTGCGCGGAAGCCGTTTTCTGCGATGAAACGGCCCGACATGAGGGCAGGTGCCTTGGCGGTGATGATCTCGTGTCCAGCCTCAATAGCGGAGGCTTCGGTCATGCCAACGCCGGCCATTTCGGGGGCCGTGTACACCACCCACGGGACGGTGTTCCAGCGCATGACTTCACCGCGGCGGTAGGCCTCGGGGTCAAGGATATTGGCGGCGGCAACCTCGCCCATACGGTAGGCGGAGTGTGCCAGCGGGGAGCGACCGTTGCAGTCACCCACTGCCCACACGTTGGGCAGGTTCGTGCGCATACGATCGTCGACAACGATACCGCGAGGAGTCATCTCCAGGCCGGTGTTTTCTGCGCCCCAGCCCTGCAGTGCGGGGCGGCGGCCAACGGCCATGAGGATGACGTCGGCGTCAACGGTCTGGGCAACCCCATCCTTGGAGTAGGTGATAGTGCCATCGGAGATGGACTCGACCTTGCATCCCATTTCGAAGGTGACGTTTTTGAGGGCCTTGCGCAGCGCGGAAGCAACCTCGGCATCAGCAAAGGGAGTGATCTCGGCGGCCATTTCAATGACGGTGACCGTCGTGCCCAGCGCAGCGTAGAGTGCTGCGAACTCAACGCCGATCACGCCGCCGCCGACAACAGTCAGACGGGAGGGAACGGTTTCGAGGGAGAGGATGCCCGTGGAGTCAACAACCTTGGGGTTGTCGGCTGCGCCCGGGATTGGGGGCATGACGGGCACGGAGCCGGTGGCGAGGATGACGTGTTCGGCGGTGTAGGTGGTGCCCTCAACCGTCACACGTCCGGGGCCTTCAAAGATGCCGCGGGCGTTGAGGACGGTGACGCCAGCCTTCTTTTCTGCCATGCCCACACCGGCGACGAGGCCCTTAACGACCTCGGCTTTCCAGGCCTGCATGCGCTCCCAACTGTAGGAGACGCCCTCGGCATGAACGCCAAACTGGTCGCCTTCAAGAGCGTGGGTGTAGGTCTTGACGGAGTTCAGCAGGGTCTTGGTGGGGATGCAGCCCACGTTGAGGCAGGTGCCGCCAAGGGCGACTTCTTCAACGAGGAGGACCTTCTTGCCTGCGTGGCCGAGGCGTTCAGCAGCGAGGTAGCCGCCGGGGCCACCACCGAGGACGATAACGTCGAATTCAGTAGTCATATCTCTCATCCCAGAACAGTGACGTCGATGTTTTCAATGGCGGCGACGAGGTCGCGCAGGAAGCGAGCGGCATCCGCACCGTCGATGACCTGGTGGTCAGCGGTGAGGGAGAAGCCGATGCGCTGTTCCACGCCCACGCTGCCGTCTGCAAGGACGACCGCGCGAGGAGTAATGGCAGCCACGCCCAGAATGGCGGTCTGGGGGCGGTTGATGATCGGGGTGAAGGTTTCCACGCCGAAAGAGCCCAGGTTGGACACGGTGAAGGTGCCGCCCGAGAGCAGATCGGGGCTGATGGTTCCAGCGATGGCGTCGGCAGCAAGCTGCTTGGAGGCGGCGGAGAACTGCTTGAGGGTCATGGCCGATGCGCCGCGAACCACGGGGACGAGCAGGCCACGGGGGGTATCTGCTGCGAAGCCGAGGTGGACGTTTTCGAAGGTGGTGAGCACGCCGTCAGCCAGGGTGGCGTTAAAGACGGGGTACTTGGTGAGGGTCTTAACAACGGCGTAGCCCACGAGGTCACCGATGGTGATGGCGTTCAGCCCCAGGGACTCGTCAGCATTCTTGAGCTTCTTACGCATAGCGAGCAGACCGTCAGCCTTAGCTGAGACGGTGTAGGACAGTTGCGCGGCCTCTGCCAGGGAGGCGACCATGCGTTCTGCAACGACCTTGCGAATACCCTTGAGGGGTGCTGATTCGGTGGCACCGGGGTATTCGCCTGCGGAAACAGGGGCAGCAGCACTGGCAGCAGCAGGTGCTGGCGCTGCGGCTGCACCTGCAGCAAGGTCAGCGGTGGAGACGCGTCCGCCGAGGCCGGTTCCAGAGCCACTTGCGCCTTCTGCGCGGGCGGCGGAGGTGGCGGGGTTGGCGGCCAGGTGAGCTTGAACGTCGCGTTCGATGACGCGTCCGCCAGGGCCAGAACCTTCGGTGACGGCGGAGGCGTCAAGACCATGGCCTTCAGCGAGGCTGCGTGCGCGCGGGGAGATGGCGCCGCCGGAGGCGGAGGTCGCAAAGGAGGGAGCGGGAGCTTCGGCTGCGGGGGCGGCCTCGGCGGGAGCCTCGTCGTTGGATGCTGCGGGGGCAGCGTCGGTGCTGCCGCCGGGCACGAGGGAGGAGATGTCTTCGCCGGGCTCACCGAGGATGATGAGGGGATCCTTGACGGGGACTTCGTCGCCTTCTTCCCACAGGAGTTTCAGGACGGTGCCAGCGTCAGTGCTTTGCACCTCCATGGTGGACTTATCTGTCTCAACCGAGCACAGAACCTGGTCGACGGCGACGGTGTCGCCAACGGCGACCTCCCACGACATGATCAGGCACGACTCGACCGAGTTGCCGAGCTGGGGCATCACCACGATGGTGGCCATGTGTTCCTCCTAGACGACACGCAGTTGCGTGTGCTCTTCCAATTCCTTGACCGATTCAGCGGTGAGGGCGTCATCGGTGATGATGCCGGTGACCTCTCCGATGTCCATATAGCTGACAAATCCGCTGCGACCGTACTTTGACGAGTCTGCGAGCAGCCAGGTCTCCTCAGCGCGGGCTCGCATGAGGGATCCGACTTGTCCACCTTCGACAAGTTGCGTGGTGAGGCCACGGTCGATGGTGAATCCGTCGGTGCCCAGGAATGCAATGCGGGCGTTGAAGGCGTTAATGGAGCGTTCAGCGACGGGGCCGACGAGTGATTCCGATTCGGGCCGGAATTGGCCGCCTGTCAGCGTGATGCTCAGTTGGGGGTTGTTTCGCGCGTTGGCGAATACGAGGACGGAGTTGGTGACGATTTGCACCCCTCGACGTCCAAAAAGGTAGCGGACCATCATGGCGCAGGTGGTGCCTGCTTCGATCATGATGCGGTCATCGTCGCGCACGAGGGCGGCGGCCGCAGCTGCGATGCGTTCTTTTTCTTCGACGCGGTCGCTTTGACGCAGGTGGATGTTGCGATAGGCGGTGGGGCGTGCGCCGCCGTGGGTGCGCACAAGGTAGCCGTCTTCTTCGAGGCCTTTGAGTGTGGAGCGGATGGTGACTGGGGAGACGCCAAGTTCTTCGGAGAGCACGTTGACGCTGACCTCGCCATTCATGGCGAGGCGGTCAAGGATGTGGTTCGCGCGTTCAACGCGATCCATGCTCATTGCGGTCACTTCCTCGTGATGTCCGAAGGGCAAGCCCTTCCGTTTATCTTTCTCTTGTGGCCATAATAATCGATAAAACGAAAGACAGCAAGGTCACATTCCACTGAGAAGATACCTCTGACGACAGCCTCTTGAGTAGGACTTTCCCTTGATAAGTCGGCAGAATATGCGGGAGGGCCTGCCGTTTCGTCCCACCACGACAAACGACAGACCCTCTCGATCAGAGTTTCACCTTTGCAAGGCAAATGAAAGGACTAAGGTCCTTCACAGGCTCGGGGATTCATTCACCCGGCTGACGCACTCCCACTGTCAGCAGCAGATTCGCGTACAAGCGCTGATCGCCGGTGGCAATGATAATGCCGACATCCCCGCTGCGGGCAGCATCATAGAATGCCCAGCGCTTAATCTCGCCGAACTCGACATCAGGCAAAGCAGCGCGGTAATCGTCGTGGGCATCAATGACGATGGGGTCATTGTCATCCTCAGGCACCATAATTTCGGCCTTCTCAATCGGAATGGTTCGCTTGAGAACGTCAAGCACCTGATTGACATCCAGCAGGCCGGGGGCAAGGTTGAGTGAAACAAGCTCACACAGTTCGTTGACGCCAGTGGTGTGGGGGTAGTTGCCGTCAGCAATAAGGATCTTCGAACCGTGGCCTGCCGCAGCCAGAGCACGCAGAAGTTGGGGATGGGTCATGGGTCCGTACAGCATTGTCGGGTCCTTTCATACAAGCGAGCTGTTCCGGATGACCAGCTCAGGTTCAATCAGAACATCTGTGGGAGCTTCACCCTCAAGCAGGGAAGCCATTTGGTTGATAGCCGCCCGTCCCACCAGGTCAAAGCGCTGACGAATCGTGGTCAGGGGAGGTAGATAACATTCTGCCCCATCGTTGTCGTCAAAGCCGACGATCTTCACCTCGTGGGGAATGTCCACCCCGCGCTCATGAAGAGCACGCATCGCACCAAGAGCAAGCTGATCGTTAGCCGCCACGAAACCTTCAGGGAGAGTCGCCATAGCTTTCACCGTGCGATAGCCGTCCTCTGCGTTCCACGACGGATTCGTCACGATGTCGTAGTTGACGCCTGCGGCTTCGCAAGCTGTCACAAAACCTTCGCGACGTCGGTCGGCATCGCTCCAACTATCCGGGCCAGCCAGATGGGTGAGGCTACGCACTCCTGCCTGGCACAGGTGCCGGGTTGCCACCTCGGTACCGTGGGCATTATCCACTGACACAGTCGATACTCCCGGCAGGTTCGTCTCATTCGCTAGAAGAAGAACCGTCGGCGTATGCGTAGCCATCTCCATCGCCAACTCAACTGTTGGCTGCTGGCCGCCCAGAATAATGACACCATCCACTTGGAAAGGAGGGGCACCATTGTCGATTCTTCCCGCACCGAGATAAGCGTTCGTCACACTCACCGTGTAATCTGCCCCACCGGCCTCGTCCATCACAGCCAACAGAGTCTGGCCGTGACCGTGGAACATTGGCGCAGCCAGAACCACATGGAGCACGCCGGTTTTATTTCCCGCCAGGGCACGGGCAGCGTAGTTGGGACGATAGCCAACTTCGTCAATGATCTCCGCAATCCTGCGTCGCGTAGAATCAGCAACTTCGCCATCGCCCCGCACCACGCGGGACACAGTGTTAGAGGACACGCCCGCTAGCCGCGCAACGTCGGCTAGCGAGACGCGCCTTCGCCGTTCACGGGTTGTGGACACGAGTCTGAGCCGTCTCAGCGATAACAGCGGGACGATCTGCTGGGTCGAGGTGTCCCATGATCTCAAGCTGCGCCAGCAAGCCACCGAGGATCGAGGCCTCGATAGGCCCGGCGACCACGCGCACATTCGCCAGGCGAGCGGTCAGATCCGACAGCAGGTGGTTGCGTGCACCGCCGCCGACGAGGTTAAGCTGCTCGGGGCGCTCCCCCACAATCGCCGCCAAGTCATCAATGGCGCGCGCATAGCGGCGAGCGAAGGACTCAATAACAAGGCGGACGTATTCCGGCATGGAGGTCGGCGCTGCGACACCTTGCTCAGCCATTGCCTCGTCAATTTTTTCGACCATGCCGCCAGGTTCGGCAAAACGCGGATCGTCGGGATCGAAAACGGCCTCGCACGGTGCACACTCGCGGGCCTGAGCGACAAGCTCATCAGTATCAGTGGGGGTTCCCTCACGTTCCCACTGGCGCTGGAGTTCCTGCAGAATCCACATGCCGGTGATATTAAACAGAGGGCGCACGCCACCATCAGTGCGGCCTTCATTTGTCAGGCCGATGGCGTAGGCTTCGGGGCTGATCAACGGCTCATCTTCCATGGCGCCCAAAACCGACCAGGAGCCAGCCGACAGGAAGAATGCCTTCTTCACGCTGTCTTCAATAGGCAGGCCGTGGACAGCACAGGCGGTGTCATGGGCTCCTGCGCGGACAACAGTGAGATGTTCAAGGCCAGGCACAGTGCACGGGCCAACGACAGTGAGGTCCTTGTTGAGTTCCCCGGCCCACTCCTTCTTCAGGCCAAGGCGGGTGAAGACCTCGTCAGACCATTCACGCGCGCCCGGGCCACACAGGCCCGAGGTGGAAGCAATCGTGCGGGACCAGCCCTTCACGCCGGTGAGTTTCCAAGCGAAATAGTCAGGAAGGAACAGGAAGGTTGCGATCTCGTCAACCTGTTCGGGGTGTTCCTGGGTGAGGGCAAAGAGTTGATTAGCGGAGTTAATGGTTGCCGGAGCGTTTCCGGTCAGTTCAAAGAACTCCTCATCACCAATGCGGGCGCGGAAGGCATCGTGGGTGCGGACGGTGCGCTCGTCACGGTAGGCAAGCGACTTACCAACAATTTCGTCATTGCTGTTCAGGGGAACGAAGTCAACGCCCCAGGTGTCAACAGAGATAGAGACGGCGTCGGGGAACTGTTCCGCAGCCTTTTTCAGGCCAGCGACAAGTTCTGTCCACATGGTGTCCAGGTCCCACACCAGGTCGTCACCGTCGCGGCGCGCCTCATGGTAAAAGCGGTGAACCTTCGTGATCTCAAGATGTCCATCAACAAGAGTGCCGGCAAGAACGCGACCGGACGAGGAGCCAAGATCAACGGCAAGTGCGGTAGTCATAGCGTGGCCCTTCCTGGGCAGTGAGAGGAGAGTCGAAGCAGAATCGGCCGCATCTTTGCGGCCCAAAAGCCTAGGTGGTGGGGTGTGCTGTGGGGTGAATACCCGGAGTATCCACCCCACAGCCACCTGTGCTTATTCACGAGAGTAACGCGTCAATGCGTTCCTTTCTCGCGGTGAGCGCCCAACGTGGAGGCACTCAGTTGCTAACGAGCGTCAGCGGTACATGGGACCGTAGGTCTGGCAGGCGCGGTAGTCGGCGCTTTCCAGATCTGCGGTGCCAAAGAGCGACCAGGACTTCGGGCGGAAGATGCGATCCTCGGAGACATTGTGCATGTTCACGGGGATGCGCAGCATCGAAGCCAGGGTGATGAGCTGAGCGCCGATGTGACCGTAGGAGATCGCACCGTGGTTGGCACCCCAGTTGTTCATCACGTCGTAGACCGAAGCGAAGGCGCCTTCACCGGTGAGGTTCGGGACGAACCAGGTGGTGGGCCATGCGCGGTCGGTGCGGTTTTCGATGGTGGTGGCTACTTCGTCGGGCAGCTCCACGGTCCAGCCTTCAGCGATCTGCAGGACGGGGCCAAGGCCAGCAACGAGGTTGATGCGGCTCATGGTCACGGGCATTTCGCCGGAGGTGCGGAAGTGGGTGGAGAAGCCGCCGCCGGGGAAGTACTCGTAGGTGGCAGGGTGGAAGGTGGTGGCATCCAGTGCTGCCTGGCAGTCTTCCTCGGTCATCTCCCACCAGGGCTTGATGACGTTCTCGCCGTCACGTACGGACTTGCCAGCGCCGTCCATCGAGGTCGAGCCGGAGTTGCGCAGGTCAAGCAGACCAACGGCAGCGCGGCCTTCGGGCTTCCAGCCGGTGACGCGTTCGATGGATTCGGGGCTCCAGTAGGTGCGCACGTCGGAGAAGATCTGCGGCGTGCCGGTCAGGAGGTGGCCGAAGAGCATGGAGGCGCCGTTGAGGGAGTCATTCTCGGTGGCGAGGATGTAGGGCTGGCGGATGCCCGTCCAGTCGAAGTTGGTGTTGAGGATCGTTTCGAGGACGTCACCGTTGGGCATGTGGTCGGTCCACTGGCGCTGTCCCTGGAAGCCACCGGCGAGGGCACCGTGACCGAGGGCTTCTTCACCCCAGCCAATTTCAGCGAGCTTGGGGTTACCGCGCATGAGGTCACGACCAATAATGGTCATCTTGGCGCAGATCTCCCACCACTCGTCATGGAGTTCGGGGTGCTGGTTGAAGTCGGGGTTGAAGTCTTCGCCCTGGGTGAGGTTTTCACGCATCCACTTGAGGGCGGCTTCGTATTCTTCTTCGTCGTAGATCTTTTCATCCATGCGGCGGATGAACTCGGTCATGTCGATGTATTCGTTGCGCATGCCCAGGTAGGGGCCGAAGAATTCGTCCTTGACGACCGAGCCGGCAATACCCATGGAGACTGAGCCCATGGACAGGTAGGACTTGCCCTTCATCTGGGCGACAGCCAGACCGGCCTTGGCGTAATCAAGGAGTCGGCCGCGCACGTCTGCGGGGATGGATTCGTCGTCGGAATCCTGAACTTCCTTGCCGTAGATGCCAAAGGCTGGGATACCTAGCTGTGCGTGTCCGGCGAGGGCGGCTGCGAGGTAGACGGCGCCGGGACGTTCAGTGCCATTGAAGCCCCAGATGGCGTGGGGCATGGTGGGATCCATGTCCACGGTTTCGGTGCCGTAGCACCAGCAGGGGGTGACTGAGAGGGTCAGGCCGACACCATTGCGGGCGAACTTCTCGGCGCATGCTTGCGCTTCAGCGACGCCGCCGATGGTGGTGTCTGCGATGACGACCTCAACGGGGGTGCCGTCGACGTAACGGAGGTTCTCGGTGAAGAGTGCCGCGACGCGCTTGGCCATGTTCATGGTCTGATCTTCGAGGCTTTCACGGACTCCGCGGCGACGACCGTCGATGGTGGGGCGGATACCAATGCGGGGATGGTCTGTCATGTTGTTCCCTTGTCCTTTGTGTGTGGAGGTGGTGGGTGTATCTCTGCGGCTTCACTGCCCGGGAGTCGCGCACCCCTGAAATCTGTGATTTTCCTTGATTACCGGTGGTGTGACAGTGGGGCGGGGCGCAGCGCGCACCGCCCCACTGTCGGTTTCAGTCACTCATTGAGGGACTGAGAAACCTCACTCGTAGAGGTTGGGCTTGATCTCGTCGTCTTCGATGTTGGCCTTGTCGTACCAGTAGAAGCCGGAGTCAATGATCTTCTCGAGCTTTTCACCCTTGATGGCCTTGACGGCGGCCTCAACGGTCATGCGTCCCATCTTCTTGGGGGCCTGGGTGATGGCGCCAGCCTGCTTGCCTTCCTTGATGGCGGCAATCTGGGTCTTGCCGGAGTCGAAGCCGACAACCTTCAGCTCAGCCTTGCCCGCTTCGGTGGCACCCTGGATGGCGCCGGTAGCGGCAGCTTCGTTGGAGCCGTAGAGGCCAACGAGTTCGGGGTTAGCCTGGATGAGAGCCTTGGCGGTGTCTGCAGCCTTGCCGACCTCACCTGCGTACTGGGGATCGAGGAGGGTCACGTCAGGAGCGTTGGTCTTGATGTATTCCTGGAAGCCTTCGCAACGCTGCTTGCCGGTCTGGGAGGTCTGGTCGTGGCAGATGAGACCAACGGTGCCCTTGCCGCCGATGAGTTCGACCATGTGCTTTGCAGCTTCAGCAGCAGCAGCCTTGTTGTCGGTCTGAACGGTGGTCAGAGGAATGTCGGACTCAACGCCGGAGTCGAAGGCGATAACGGGGATGCCAGCGGCCTTGATCTCTTCAAGGACGGGGGCTGCAGCCTTGGAGTCAAGAGCGGCGAAGCCGATAGCCTTGGGGCCGGAGGCGAGGGCGGTCTTGAGCTGGTCGAGCTGCTCGGTGACCTTGGTTTCATCCTGAGGACCGACGAACTCAACGGTGTAGCCGAGTTCCTTGCCAGCCTCTTGAGCGCCTTCATTCACTGCCTGCCAGAAGCGGTGCTGGAAGCCCTTGGACACCAGGTAAATGGTGCCGCCTTCTTCCGTTGCGGGAGCCTCGGTTGCAGGGGCTTCAGATGCAGGTGCATCTGCTGCGGGGGCGGTGGAGCCGGAGCAGGCGGCCAGGCCGAGGGCCATCACGCATGCGGCGGCAACTGTGGTCATACGTCCGATGGAGCGCATTGATTTTCCTTTCTTGGGGACGAGAAACGCCGGCGTTTCTCGTGCTTGGGGGTGGGCGCGAGGCCCGTTCTCATCTGTTGTTTAGGGGGCTCACACTGCGGCAGCGCGAGCGCGGCGGATGTTGTCAACGAAGACGGCCAGGAGGACGACGATACCGGTGACGACGAGCTGCCATTCGGCGGCGACACCCATCATGGTCAGGCCCTTCTTGAGGGTTTCCATGAGGAGGGCACCGATGAGGGTACCGAAGATCGAGGCGCGGCCACCGGCCAGGGAGGTGCCACCGATCACGACTGCGGCGATGACGTTGAGCTCGAAGCCGACGCCTTCAGCGGGCTGAACGAAGCCGAAACGTGCCGAGTAGAGGATGGCGCCGAAAGCCATGAAGATGCCCGCGACCATGTAAATGATGATCTTCCACTTGCGCACATCCACACCGGAGAGGCGGGTTGCTTCTTCGTTGGAGCCGATGGCCAGAGCGTAGCGTCCCAGGACGGTCTTGTTCATCAGGAAGGCTGCGATGATGGTGGCGATGATGAAGAAGAGTGCTGCGTTGGACAGGCCGGGAATGATATTGCCGGTGGAGAGGAAGATGTAGCCGGGGTTAGCAATCGAGATGGTTGCGGTGCCGGAGATGATGAGGGCCAGACCGCGGGCGACCATCATCATGGCCAGGGTGGCAATGAAGGGTGGAAGTCCCAGGATTGAGACATTCACACCGTTAATAACACCCATGAGGGCACCCAAAGCGATGGTCAGGACGAGGCCGGCAGCTAGGGGCAGGTTAAGCCAGTCGGCGGAGAGGAAGACACCAGCACCGACGGCAACGAGGGTCATACCTGTACCGACCGAGAGGTCAATGCCGGAGGTGGCGATAATAAATGTTGCGCCCAGGGCCATCACGCCCATGTAGGCTGCCTGCAGCAGAATATCGGTGAAGATGCTGAACTGCGCGAACTTCGGTGCTGCGAACATGAAGAAGATGTAGACGACGATCAACGCCAGCATGACGAAGACAAGCTGCATCTGGGACTTAATCGACGCGAGAACGCGGTTCGGCGTCTTGGCATCGAGGGCTTTAGCGTTGCTCACGCGACTACTCCATTCGCTTCTTCCTGACCGACGGTGGCCAGTTCCATAATGTTTTCTTGGGTGGCTTCCTCATTGTCGAGGGTGCCGATGATACGACCGTGTGCCATCACCGCGATACGGTGGGACAGGCGCAAAACCTCGGGCAGTTCAGAGGAGATCATGATGATTGCCTTGCCCTGGGCGGCGAGGGCTTCGAGAAGCTGGTAGATCTCTTCCTTTGCACCAACGTCGATACCGCGGGTTGGTTCGTCGAAGATCAGCACATCAGAGTCTCGGATCAGCCACTTGGCGATAACAACCTTCTGCTGGTTGCCACCGGAGAGGTTGCGCAGAAGCTGGTTGATCGAGGGGGTACGGGTGCGCAGCTTGTCGGTGTATTCCTGGGTGACAGAACCCACCTTGGCATCTTTGATGACGCCCAGCGAGGTGAAGGCTTCCATGGTGGACAAGATGGTGTTGAACTTGATGTCTTGTTCAAGCAGGAGGCCGAATCGCTTGCGGTCTTCGGAAAGGTAACCGATACCTGCCTTGACTGCATCGCGGCAGCTGTGCACGTTCACGGTCTTGCCATTGACGGCAATCTCGCCTGTCACGCGGGGGTCGGCACCAAAGACGCAGCGTGCGACCTCAGTGCGGCCTGCGCCCATAAGGCCTGCGAAGCCAAGGATTTCACCCTTGCGCACCTCAAAGGAAACATCCTTGAGAAGCTTGGTGGTGGACAGACCCTTAACGGAGAGAACAACGTCATCTGAAACGCGAGGGTTCGTGGGGCGAGCATCTGCTGCAACCTCGCGGCCCACCATCATCGAGATGATTTCACGCATCTCAACGTCCTTGGTGGTGACGGTGCCAACATACTGGCCGTCACGCAGAACGGAGACGCGGTCGGTGATCTCTTCGATTTCCGGCATGCGGTGCGAGATGTAGATCAGGCCCGTCGTGGGGGAAACGAAGTCGCGGATCAGTCCGAAGAGAGTTTCAGTTTCCTGGGTGGTGAGTGCCGCGGTGGGCTCATCCATGACGAGGATGCGTGCGTCGTAGGACAGTGCGCGAGCAATTTCCACCATCTGCAGGCGGGCAACAGTCAGATCACGGCAGTACGCCGATGGGTCGATGTCCATACCCAGGCGGTCAAAGAGTTCACGAGCCTGCTTTTCAAGCTGTGCGTCCTTGATGTAGCCCTTATTGGTCGAGCCTGGGCGACCAATGTAGAGGTTCTGGGCAACAGTAAGGTCAGGAATGATGTTGAGTTCCTGGTGGATGATGCTCAGGCCTAGGTCGCGAGCATGGTTGGGATCGCGAACCGCGACCTTCTGCCCTTCGAGCCAAATTTCGCCGCCTGGATCGGCGGTGTAAATACCCGTGAGGATCTTCATCAGTGTGGACTTACCAGCACCATTTTCGCCACACAGGCCCAAAACCTCACCAGCGCGCAGGTCAATGTTGACGTTGGACAACGCCTTCACGCCGGGGAACGTCTTGGAGATCCCCTTTAATTCGAGTAAGTTCGTCACTTCTCACCCCTTCGTGCCAATCACATCTCTGTGGTCGGGCTGAAAACCCCTCTTCGTTAACGCTAACGAAACCGAATAGAGGAGGCACCCTCTTTGGTGTGACACCCATCGTAGGGCAGATTGTGCTCTACGACAAAACCGATCCAGACGCTGTTATTGAACTGTTATAGATCTCGTCAATTCCAGGCGTCATTTTGTTGAGATTCCGCCAAAATACGGGGCTGTATCGCCCAGCGGAAAGAGTCATCAGATTAAGAAAATTGGGGGATATTCCTCTACGGAATATCCCCCAACAAGCGGACTATCAATCAGTAATGGCTGACAACAGGTGTACCCATTTCAGACCACTGATGCACCCATTTCGCCTCATGAACGGGCATATTCACACAGCCATGTGAACCGCCCGGACCACTCCAGCCGAAGGAATCCTGCCAGGGCGCCCCATGGAAAGCATAGGAACCATGGAAGTAGGACACCCAGGGAACATCCTTGGCGCAGTAAGGCCACTCCGGCGTACACCCCATGTCCTGCTTGTCGTACTTGAGGTAAATGTGGAACAGACCAGTGACCGTTTCATTACCTGGCGAACCTGGCACGATCGGCACAGGACCATGAACCCGGGAAAGCCCCACATAGGCTGACACCGAGTTGTTCCCCAGGTTGATCTCCAACCACTTCTCCCCCTCGGCAGCGGGGTAAAGGGCGTTCTCAGCACCTGGCAATGCCGGTCGGCTCTCGTAAGGGGCTTCAACCTCGTCGTAGTCAAAATCGCCGGTGAAGCTCTTGCCATCGCTCAAGGAGGTCAAGACTCCTTGAGCCACGGCAGCAGCGTTGTTGACTTTAAAGCCCTTCACGCCCTTGCGCGCCTCTACCAAGACCTTCCCGCTGGCATTGACATTGTTGATGCCAGGCTTCGGGGCGACATTTGTCTCTTCAGCAGTCTTTTCCACCCACGAACGCACCTTCGCCTCATCAACAATAGGCTTTTCAAGGCTCTTGCCATCAGGCGATAGAGGAACCTTCACCCACGACGCACGCGTAGCAGCGTCCGCTGTGAAGTCATCAATGCCATCGGAAATAGAAACCTCAAGCCCCGCCAATGCCTGAGCAGCAGCAACCATCTGCTCAGCTTCCTCGGTAGTGATTTCAGGCTTTACTTCCTGCACAACGGCAGTTGTGGACACATTCGACAGGCTGCCCGCAGCCTGTTCAGCGACCTTACTCAAAGCATCGACATCCAGGCCCGTCCCCGACTTCGCCTCAGTTGCCCGGAAAGTGTTGCTCTCAGAATCAAGAGCCACCGTCGCGTTCACCACTACCGGGCCCGCCTTCCGCGCCAAAGCATCAGCGAAGGACTGTAGTTTCTCGCGATTCACAGTCACCACAGGCGTCACCTCACGCGAAGAGAAGAGAGCCCCCAACTTCGAGGCGAACGAGCGATTCCCCTCCATTGCCTGTTCAGCGGTTGCCTGGGCGTCCACCGTCACCCCCAAATCCCCCAGGGAGGCAGCTACGGTCTCACCCTCCACGGACACCTCAACGCTAACGTCCTTGACGCGCTGTTCAACCATGGCAGCAATAGCGGCAACGTCCATTCCTGTGACCTGCTGCCCCGCAACACTCACCCCCGGAAGAGCTCGGGTGTCATAGTGAGCGGCATAGGCGTAGGAGCCTGATGCTCCACCAATCAGAACCAGGCTTGCAAGCACACCACCGGCGATCCACAAACGCCGACGTGAGGGATGGTCTGTCATGGAACCTGATCATAGTGGGTAAAGCTTCAGTTTCCGAAGAGCTAATCAGCATTCACACAATGCGATTGCACACGTTTTCAGCTTGCACTCAGGAAAATACTGATGTGCAGCATAGTGTCCTTCACCCTCCAACAAACATCCCACTGCCTGCAGCAAAGCCTCCAGCACGCAGCATCACCATGCTGCGAACTGGAGGCCTCACATGACAAAGGTCAGTAGTGGCTCACAACCGTGGTCCCGATATCAGCCCACTCGTAGATCCAACGAGCCGAATCCACCGGCATATTCACACAGCCATGAGATCCACCCGGACCATTCCACCCGAAGGAGGAGCGCCAGGGAGCCCCATGCAAAGCGAAGTCACCATGGAAGTATGTTGCCCACGGAACATTAGGGGTCTCATACGGGGTGCCATCAGCGTTCAAACCACGCATGGTCTGCAGCGGGTTTTGATGCCACACCTTGAAGGTGCCCGTGATAGTCGGCGTCTCGGGGGCACCGGGAACCATGTACACCGGCCCTTGAACAATTGTTGCTCCCTCATAGGCGCTCACGGTATTGGTCGACAGATTAATATCAATCCACTTCTCGCCAGGTACCGCGTGGTAGACCAAGGAACCAGCCCCGTCAGCGATCAGTCGCGTCTCAAACTCGGGCTTGGCCTCGTCATAGTCAAAGTCGCCCGCATAGGGAGTGGCAGAGCCAAAGGCGGCGGTCACCTCCTTGATGACTTCCTCGGCGTTCTTCACCTTCCATCCCGATTTTCCAGCGGAGTGAATCGACACCTCATCACCGCGAGAGTTGACATTCTTGACGCCCTTCACAGGCTCTTCATTGGTGGCATCTGCCGTCTTCTTCACCCACTCGGCAACCTTCGCAGCGTCAACCTCGGGTCCCTTCATGCCCGCAGCATCAACCCGCAAGGACACCCAAGCGGCCTTATCTGCAAGGCTCGCCTGGTAGACAGTGATGCCATCGGTAACGGACACCTCCGTGCCGATCAGACGATTGGCAGCCGCAGCGGATTCCTCGGCCATCTCTGTGGTGACAGTCGGCTTCTCATGATCGACGGTAACGCGAGCATTCGTCGGGCTCAAGGTCGAAGCAAGAGTCTGAACAGCCTTTTTGACCTGCTCGACATCAACCTTCTTCCCTTCGCGCGCAGGCGAGGCAACAAACTTCGCTGAATCGGCATTAAAGGTGACAGCCGCATTCTCCACCCGACCAGAGGCGTCTTCAACCAAATGGAGAGCAAAATCTGACACGACAGCCTCATCCAGGGCATAGTCAGGACGCAGATCCACCCCACTAAAGGCCGCCTTCATCTGGCCGCTCAGGCTAGAGGACAGAGCAAAAACATCATTGACCGTTTTTTCAACGTCAACTGTCACACCAAGGTCACCGGTAGAGGCTGTCCGCGTTGCCCCCTCGACGTCAAGGGTCAATGTCGCAGCTTCCACGCGGGCGTTGAGGCGATCAGTGACAGCCTGACGATTAAGGCCGGAAATATTTTCGCCCAGCACAGTAATTCCGGGGACCGCATGGGTCCGGTAATACATGTGGGCTGCTGTCAGTGCAGCAGCACAGGCAGTAAGCACGATAAGGGCGAGAGCGATAAGCCACTTCGCGCGCGTTGAAGGCGCAGACAGATTGAGTTTCATTACTTCTGATCCTAAATCACTGCGTCCCCTTTTTCTGCTTCACTGCCAGTAACTCAGCTCACGCCTGTCACTTCTTTCCGCTCCTCAGCAGCAGCGCAGGCTATGCTCAAGATCGGCCTCCCCGTCCGCACTGTAGAAAGGCACCGCTGATGTCTACCCGCATCCTCCTTGTTCCCGGCGGTACGGCCATTGGTGCCGTCGCCCTGGCCCACGCGGGGATTCATAAGCTGGTCGAACTCTACGAGGAACGTCAGGCTGACCCTGAACATCCCGCTCCACACACGGTTGTGGTTATTCGCTCCCCCGAGCGTGTCCCCCCCTCAACGCTTCGGACCGCCGCAGCAGACCCTCACAGTGTCTTTCCCGAATTAGCTGAGAGAATCGCCGCCGATCCGCACTTTTTTGATGGCATTGACCTCGTGATCGAAACCTCGGGTTCCTCAACTGGCACGCCGCATCTGGTGGGCATCTCCACCGAGGCTCTCCTTGCTTCTGCCGCTGCCACCCACGCTGCCCTCGACGGGCCAGGAATCTGGATTCTTGCCCTGCCAACACATCACATTGCGGGCGCCCAGGTTCTCCTGCGATCCACAGCGCACGATTTCCCTCCGCGTATCGTCGACACCTCTGCAGGTTTCACCCCCGCAGCACTTCTTCCCGCGATTCGTGGGGCCACCTCGCAAGAGGGCGTGCCCGCATACCTCTCGCTCGTTCCGGCCCAGTTACGCGAATGCCTTCATGACGACGAGGTCAGCGCAGCCCTGGCAACCCTGTCTGCGGTTTTGGTTGGCGGGCAGGGGATCTCCCCGGCACTCCTGGATGCGGCCCGCGAGCGCGGGATCCGTGTTCACACCACCTACGGTATGACGGAAACCAGCGGGGGCTGCGTGTATGACGGCATGCCCTTAGATGGCGTTGAAGTGCGTCTGCTTGAGGAAAGCGGAGCATCTCGTTTGGCAATCCGTGGCCCTATGCTGATGACACGTTATCTTGATGGGGATTCGCCTTTTGTCGAGATAGACGGGCAGCGCTGGCTTCTGACCGGTGATACCGGCAGGATTGGCGAGGACGGTCGCGTGCACGTCACTGGCCGCGCTGATGACGTCATTGTCTCGGGAGGCCTGTCGATCTCGCCGCGTGAAGTTGAGCAGGCTCTGACGCACCTCCCCGATATTGAGGATGCCTGGGTGGGGGCTCTGCCCGACGAGCAGTGGGGGCATATTGTGGCGGCACTTGTTGTGCCCTCCGCTTTGCCTCAGGTGACGGGGGCTCACGGAGAGGGGCCAGCGTTGGCTCAGCCTCCCTCCGATCAGTGGTGTGAGGCCTTGCGTCGTGAGTGCGCAGCCCACATTGACCGCCATCATGTCCCGCGCGTGATTGCTGTGACCGACGCGTTGCCGCTCGCTGGCAGTGGGAAAGTGGATGGTCGCGAGGCTGCGCGTATTCTCAACACATTGGTTGAGCGCGGATTAGCGTGGAGGAAATAAGTATGGCAACGGCCGCTCACTGGTTAGAAGGGGCACGTCTTCGGACTCTGCCGGCAGCTGTGGCTCCCGTCATTGTCGGTACTGCCGCAGCGATCAACATGGGTGTGTGGGAACCTCTGCGGGCTTTTCTCGCTCTTGTAGTTGCGCTGCTATTGCAGGTTGGCGTGAACTTTTCCAACGACTATTCCGATGGGATTCGCGGTACTGACGACCACCGGGTAGGTCCGCCGCGTCTGACAGCCTCGGGGACGGTTAGCCCTCGCACTGTCCTTTTTGCGGCTCTGGCGTGCTTTGCTGCCGCTGGGGCAGCCGGACTGGTCTTGGTTGTCCTCTCCGGCACCTGGTGGCTAATCCTCGCTGGAATTGCCGCCATTATTGCCGCATGGTTCTACACGGGGGGTCGCACCCCTTATGGCTACATGGGCATTGGCCTGTCAGAGCTGATGGTATTCGTTTTCTTTGGCCTTATGGCCACTGCTGGCACCACCTACACTCAGCTCATGCCCGGAGAGGACGCGGCTTTACCCGCCTGGGTGTGGCTTTTGGCCTGTGGAATGGGCCTACTGTCGGTGGCGCTGCTGATGGTCAATAACATTCGTGATATTCCCACCGACCGTGAATGTGGGAAGGTGACTCTGGCCGTCCGCTTGGGGGATCGCATCTCACGCTGGGTATATGTGCTGAGTGTCCTCGCTGCCTTCTTCTGTTTGGGAGGCGCCCTCGTGTTGGCACCCGGCGCTCAGCCTCTGCTTGCTGCCCTTGCTGTTCCCACGAGCGGCGCCCTCGTTTATGGCATTGCTCAGGCAAAGGAACGCACGCAGTTCCTTGCCCTGCTGCGCAACACTGGCCTGCATACCCTGCTGTGGGCGTTTGTCGCAGCATGTGGCTTACTGTGGGTACTTTTCAGCTCGTGAAGGGGGCTTCGCCACCGGCCGCCACCGTGGGCACCGGCCCTACTCGCTGCGCGTTCACGCTGACACTCCCACCCTATCGGCGCGGGTGATGCGCACCTCCTCACACCCCGAAGCCTCCACAGACTGACTATGCTCGAAGGATGCTGAGAGTAGTTCTTGTCCTGCTGTGGATTGCCGTGACGGTCTATGCCATTGCCGACTGGTGGCGCACGCCCGAGGAGCGCTGCCCCGGCCGCATCCCTAAGGCCCTGTGGCTACTTCTCATTCTTTTGACAATCCCCTCGTTTTCCATTGGCTCCATTGCCTGGGTCATCCTGCGTGCCGTTGCCCGCGCTGAAGCACGCCAACGCGGCGAGATCATCGACGATGAAGGGTTGTTCAGTAACATGCGCGAACGTATGACTCCCACTGCTGCGCCTTCTGCACCAGCTCCTGTCGCTCCCGACGACGATCCAGAGTTTCTTTTCCGCCTTGAACGTGATTTAGCGCGGAAAAGAGCCGAGGAACGCGCTGCCGAGGAGAAAGCAGAACGCGAGCGCCAAGCCCGCGAACGTGAAGACAGGCGCGCAGCGAGCCCCTCAGAGCACACCACAGGCGAAGCCGACCCTGCCGCGGCTAACGACACCCAGCCAGGTAATCACTCGGTCGAGGCCGATACTCCCGAGGAAGGCGACACTCAACCGCCCGCTAGCGTTTAAGGGAGGCCGCCGAGTTTCCGGGAGTCATATCAAGAGCCCCATCAAGAAGATGCCCTGCGGGTTCATCGTAGGAGATTCCAACCAGGGTGTTCCCATCAAAGATGAACGACGTCACCGAAGCCAGGGAACATTCCCGTGAGAGCGGATTGTGCGCCAACCTGAGTCCACGCGCAAAGCGGGTGAGGGTCACGATCGGCATCTGATGGGATACCAGCACGGCCTCATGCCCCTTCGCCACCTTCAGGGCGTGTGAAAGTGCAGCACTCATCCGGGAGGCGACCTCAACATAGGGCTCTCCCCACGAAGGGCGAAGCGGCGCGCGGTAATACTTCCAGTAGCGAGGATGAGCCAGGGCAGCACGATTCGCGTTGACAGGCATACCTTCCAAGGCACTCGCCGCCTCGATAAGGCGTGAGTCAGATTCCAGTGGCAAGCCGAAAGCCTGCGCTGTCGGCGCAGCGGTCTGCTGAGCGCGCTTAAGTGGCGAAGCAATAACCGCAGTAATATCAGCCCCGCGTTGAACGAAAGCATCCGCGACGCACTGGGCCATAGCGTGGCCGCGCTCGGTCAGACCAAAACCGGGGAGTCGCCCATAGAGAAGCCCCTCTGGGTTATCGACCTCTCCGTGACGCATAACATGAATAACCGTGGCAACCATGCCCCTAGTCTCCCACAGTGTCAGCCAGACGGCCTCTTACGAGGCCGCCGCAGCGGGTGGCGCGAGAGGTAGAGAGCGGGCACGCACCTGAGCACGGATCATCGCGCCCGTAGGGATTGCCCTGTCGCACGGCAGGGAGAACTCGTGAGCTGGGTGGTTGATCTGCCCAACAGGGTCCCCATTCTCATCACGCAGCCCTTCGGCAGGGACACGGTAGACAACAGGGGCGTGTCCGGGGAACAGGAACTCAATATCCATCCCGGGACTGATCTTATTCTTGGCGTAAATGTGAAGACGCCCTTCGGCCTCGTCAAAGCGGAGCACGTTACCCAGCCACCGCCAGTCGTTCATATAACCGCCAACCACGATATTCTCTCCCGCTGGGTGATCCGGGTAGTAGAACCCGGTGGAGTATTCACGGTGAGTGACCTTCATGGGTTCCTCAAGAAGCCACTCTGGCAGGACCACCGGCCCGTTCTGCTGGCCCTCATGGGGGGTGTATCCTTCGGCGGCGGAAAGCTGGTGGGTGAAGGGTCGTAGAGAACGCCCGTCCTCGTCCTCGTAGCCGCGTTGGATCATGTACTCATTGACGGCAGTCTTGTACGCATTCGCCATAGCCGCCACGTAATAGGCGCTCTTGGCACGGCCTTCAATCTTCAGGCTCGTCACGCCAGCATCAAGAATCTCATCAACATGAGCCAGAACGTTCATGTCATGGGAGTTGAACAAGAAGGTCCCGCCGTCAGTGACCTCCACCGGGATGAATTGTCCGGGGCGTTTTTCTTCAACAACATGGTATTTCCATCGGCAGGATTGAGCACAGTCGCCGTGGTTTGCATCCCTGCCGGTCAGATGCTGAGAGATCAGGCATCGGCCTGAAAAAGCCATGCACATGGAGCCGTGCACGAAGGCTTCAATCTCAAGGTCTGCGGGCACCTGAGCGCGAATACCTCGAATTGCCTCAAGGTCAAGTTCTCTGGCCAGGACGACACGGCTGGCCCCCATGGCGGCAAAAGCGTTGGCCGCCTGATAGTTCGTGATACCAGCCTGGGTAGACACATGCACCTCTACGTGGGGCGCCACCTGGCGGGCCGCCATCAAGACGCCAATGTCAGAGACGATCAGCGCGTCCACGCCGATCTCCCCAAGCTCACCCATATAGGTATTCATTGCGTCAATTTCGTCGTTTGTCGGCAAAATATTGCAGGTCACGAAGAGACGCGCATTCCGAGCGTGAGCGTAGGCGACAGCCTCCTCGAAATCTTCCATCGAGAGATTTCGAGGCGCACTTCGCATACCAAAAGCTTTACCGCCGCAGTAGACGGCGTCAGCACCAAAGTCGATAGCGGTTTTCACGGTGGCGAGGCTGCCCGCTGGCGCAAGCACCTCGGGCTTTTGCCGCCTCATAATCGGGGGAAACTCGAAAGACACCACCATAGGATAGGTGATTGTTCTTGCCTTGATTCAGGGCTTTAGGCGGAGAAGGAAAGAGGGGACCTGGCTTCAGCCAAGTCCCCTCAATACGTCACTTCTTGTTGCGACGCTGGTGGCGCGTCTTGCGCAGGAGCTTGCGGTGCTTCTTCTTTGCCATGCGCTTGCGGCGCTTCTTAATGACGGAGCCCATCGGGTTCCTCCCTCTTTCAGAGTCGTTGCTGTTACCGCGCTCTCAGGGGTGCCAAGAACGCAACAGAAGTAATACTACCCGCCAATTCCGGTAAGTCGATCATCGGACCACTGTGACATTTGGGCATCGATGAGTTGGCGCACGGCAACTTCAGGAACACGGAAGCTCTTACCAACACGAATAGCGGGGATCTCCCCACCGTGAATCAGCCGATAAACGGTCATTTTCGAGACGCGCATAAGCTCCGCCACCTCTGTCACCGTCATAAAACGGGGGGCGGAATGCTCAGTCATTACCAGGTCTCCCAGTGGTACAGGCAGCGGATCCTTTATCCGCACTTGTGACGCCTCTGAAGATATATTACAGACTCATCGTCACACTCAGCGACCAAATGAGCGACGAATTTTTCTTTTATCGCCGTGCCAGTTCCCACACTCTCGTCTTGGCCCCTACGATGGAGGCAAATTGTGTCCATCAGTGACGCTGAAATCCGGTGCCAACCGCACCACATGACCTGCCCCAGAAGGCTCCCCAGACGCAAGAAAGCTCCGCACACATGGAACGTCGTCCTGAAGAACCCCGCGCGGGGCGCACCTTCTTCCGGCGACGCCCCACGCGCCCGGCTCCGCCCTCGAACAGTCACCATTTCGACGCCGAAACTCTGCTTGACGCCGCCATGCCCCTGCCCGTACTGCGCATGGAAGAGGCCCGCCAACATTCCATCTTGAAAAAGACGCGCCTGCGTAAAGTACGCGAATGGGCAGAAGACCAGGCACGCATTGCCCCCGCACGCCTGGCTTTGGTTGTCTTTACCTCCATTATCGTCGTCATCACAGCCCTTTTAGCACTCCCGATCTCAACCGCTTCAGATCGCCCCGCACCCTTCGTTGACATCCTTTTTACGGCGGTGTCGGCTGTCTGCGTCACCGGCCTTACAACCGTTGATACCGCGACCTACTGGTCCCCTTTCGGTCAGGCTGTCATTGCCCTAGGGATATTCATTGGCGGCTTGGGTGTCATGACTTTGGCTTCGATTCTGGGGTTCGCAGTCTCTCACCATCTGGGGCTCACGCAGCGCCTTCTCACGGCAGCGGAAACAAAAACCGAGCAAATGGGACGCATCACCACCCTAATTCGCGCGGTGATTGGGACATCCGTTATCGCTCAAGGTGTTCTTTTCCTCGCTTTCTTTCCGCGTTTCCTTGCCTTGGGAGAGTCCGTCTTGCCTGCCGCATGGCATGGGCTTTTCATGGCGATCTCTGTCTTTAACAACGCGGGATTTGTGGTGATTGTCGGCGGCTTAGCCCCCCACATTTCCGACTGGTGGATGCTCACCCCGATTATCGTGGGAACCTTTGTGGGTGCCATTGGCTTCCCTGTCGTCTCTGACCTCGCCGCCCGCTGGCGCACCCCTTCTAAGTGGACACTTCACACGAAGCTGACACTGTCGACCTACCTGATTCTTGCCGCCATCGGCGCAGTCATGATGGCCCTGACAGAGTGGACAAATCCAGAAACTTTGGGGGAACTCGATACCTCCTCAAAAATGCTCAACGTCCTCTTAGCCGGTGTTAATGCGCGTTCTTCTGGACTGTCGGCCCTTGACGTTGGTGTCATGCGCCCGCAAACCCACTTCGTCCAAGACATCCTTATGATGATTGGCGGCGGTCCGGCATCCACCGCCGGCGGTATTAAGGTCACGACTTTTGCCGTCCTTGTGCTTGCAGTGATCGCTGAGGCACGAGGCGACCGCGACATTGAGTCATTCGGGCGTCGCATCCCTATCCCGGTGGTGCGCGTGGCGGTGTCCGTGGCACTCATTGGGTCGGCAATGGTGGCGGTGTCGGTGGTGTTCTTATTGACCCTGACGCAGTATTCCCTTGACGTCATTCTTTTTGAGACGATTTCTGCCTTCGCCACAGTAGGTCTTTCTACGGGTATCACGCCGACTTTGCCGCCCCTGGCAAAGTATGTGCTGGTCGCTTTGATGTTCGCGGGGCGCACCGGCACGATGACGCTGGCGGCTGCCCTGGCATTGCGTGAGCGTCGCCGCGTGATCCGCATGCCCGAGGAACGTCCGATTATCGGCTAAAACTCAGTGTTTCCCCTCGTTAATGCTGGGCGCACGGTGGCGCGTATCGAAAGAGGTCGGCGGAAACGCCTCGGAAGATGAGAGAATACGAGCTATGGCAGATGATAGGCAGCGTACTTCCGGCACCCTCGTCATTGGTCTGGGACGCTTTGGTTCAGCCGTGGCCACCACGATGGAGTCCCTTGGCCACGAGATTTTGGCGGTGGAGAAGGACCCCCGCCGTGTCCAGCAGTTCACCGGACGTTTCCCTCTGGTTGAAGCCGACGCCACTACGAACGAGGCCCTTGAGCAGTTAGGCGCACGCGAGTTTTCATCCGCTGTTGTGGGCGTGGGCTCATCTTTAGAGGCATCAGTGCTCATTACTGCCAATCTTGTCGAATTAGAGGTGCCCAATATTTGGGCGAAGGCGACCTCTCGTGAGCATGGACGAATCCTGAAGCGTATTGGCGCCCACCACGTTGTCTACCCCGAGTTCGACGCGGGTATTCGCGCCGCCCACCTGGTGTCGGGCCGCATGATCGATTACCTCAAGATGGACCGCTACGGCTTTGCTGTAATGAAACTGCACCCGCCGAAGGAGATTCAGGGCTTCACGATCGGCGAGTTGGATTTGCGTGGCCGCTACGGGGTGAATGTGTTGGGTGTGATCTCTCCCGATAAGCCCTTTGAGTACGCCAGCGCGCAGACGCGTATTAATCCCGAGGATGTCATTATCGTCTCGGGTGATACGAGCCTGCTTGAGCACTTCGCTGCACGCCCATAAGGCACACCCCCAGGGCAGCGTGGCCCGCTCTTGAGCGCTTGACCTCAGATTCGGGGTGGAGTGTGTAGCGTGGTGGCATGGCAAAAGAGAAGGTGACCTACCGTTGTAGTGAGTGCGGCTGGTCCTCCCCCAAGTGGGTCGGGCAGTGTCGGGAATGTCAGGCCTGGGGCACGATTGACGAGGCCGGAGCCGCCTCCCCCACCTCCGTTGCGGCCACCACGCCGCGCTCCCCTGCTCTCCCCATCGGTCAGGTTGATGGCGAGCAGGCCCGCCGCCGCCCAACGGGTGTGAGCGAGCTGGACCGTGTCCTTGGCGGGGGTATTGTGCCTGGTGCCGTGGTACTTATGGCTGGGGAGCCGGGGGTTGGTAAGTCCACCTTGCTGCTGGATGTGGCCGCCCGCGCTGCTCGTCAGGCGCGCAGCGCTGAAGGTGCTGGCACTGGCCCGGTGCTCTACGTGACTGGCGAGGAATCCTCCGCTCAGGTCAAAGCCCGCGCTGAACGTATTGGCGCTATTGATGATCATCTTCTTCTGGCCGACGATAATGACCTTGCGGTGCTTCTTGGACACGTGGAGGCGGCCTCACCCTCGCTCCTGATCGTTGATTCCGTGCAAACTATCCAGTCTGCGCAGGTTGAGGGTGGTGCCGGTGGTGTGGCGCAGGTGCGTGCGGTGGCCGCAGGGCTCATTCGTGTCGCCAAAGAACGCAATCTCCCTGTTCTTCTGGTCGGTCATGTCACCAAGGACGGCGGTATTGCTGGGCCTCGTGTGCTTGAGCACCTCGTTGATGTGGTCTGCCAGTTCGAGGGTGAACGCCACGGCCGCCTGCGCCTGCTGCGCGCCGTGAAAAACCGCTACGGCCCCACCGATGAGGTGGGCTGTTTTGAACTGACCGACACCGGTATTCGCGGTCTGCCAGACCCTTCAGGCTTGTTCTTGTCGCAGTCTTTATCCTCCGTGCCAGGCTCGTGCGTCACTGTCTCGATGGAGGGACGCCGCCCTATGCCCACTGAAGTGCAAGCTCTTGTAGCTGCTACGTCGTCGGGCTCGCCTCGGCGCACGACCTCGGGGGTGGACCATTCTCGGGTAGCGATGGTTCTGGCCGTGCTGCAGGCGCGCCTGGGGGCGGACACGTCCACGTTGGATGTGTATGTATCGACAGTGGGCGGGGCGCGCACCAGCGAATCCGCTGTTGACCTGGCCACGGCTATCGCTGTTGTCTCTGCTGCACGCAACCAAGCGACCGCTACGGGCCTGGTTGTCATTGGCGAAGTTGGGCTGACCGGAGAGATTCGCTCCTGTCTCAGTGTTCAACGCCGCCTGCAGGAAGCCGCACGGCTTGGCTTTACTCGCGCGATTGTGCCCGCACAGGGTTCGGAAGACTTACAGGCCGTTGATGGTCTGACGGTTTTGCCCGTGTCGGATCTCGCAACCGCTGTTCGCGTTGCCCTGCCGTAGAATCCTTACTAGGTGATAACACTGTTTGAATGCACCAGTACCTTGTGAACGCTTCGAGTGATTAAGGAACGCCGATGAGCTCAGATGCTTCCCGGATGAGGCGAGCCCTCCAAGCAGTTGCCCCTGGCACTGCCCTGCGTGAAGGACTGGGCCGTATTCAGCGTTCACACACGGGCGCTCTGATTGTGCTGGGATACAACGAAGAGGTGACAAGCCTCTGCTCAGGCGGCTTCGAACTTGATGTTCCCTTCACTGCCTCGCGTCTGCGAGAGCTGTGCAAGATGGATGGTGCGGTTGTCATTGACCCTGAGCATTGGCGAATCCGCCTGGCGAATGTGCAACTCCTGCCCGACCCGTCAATCCCCACCACCGAGTCCGGTATGCGTCATCGCACAGCTCAGCGAGTGGCCCGTCAGACTCGTTTACCTGTGCTTTCCCTGTCAGCCTCCATGCGGATGATTTCCATTTACGTTGGAGAACTTCACCAGACCGTTGAAGAGCCTGAAGCACTGCTATCGCGTGCGAACCTTGCTGTTGACACCCTTGACCGGTACAGTCAACGCCTGGATGAGGTCTTGCAGTCACTGACGGTTCTGGAAATGCGGGATTCGGCAACCATTCGTGACGTTGCGACCGTCATGCAGCGCATGGAGATGATCCGCCGTATCACCACAGAAATCAACGGTTTCCTTGATGAGCTGGGTTCTGAGGGTCGTCTGCTTGCCCTGCAGATGGATGACCTTTTGCACGGTTCAGCTTCGCAGCGTGCGCTCATTATGCGCGACTACATCCGCGACCAGGATTCTATTCCTACCGCTGAAACGCTCCTGTCTGAGCTTTCTGGCGAGAAACTCGTTGACCTCATGGCCGTGGCGAATGTGCTGTCCCTGGGTGTCTTTGACGTCGCTGACCTCGACCGCCTCGTCCAACCGCGAGGCTACCGCGCGCTCTCCCTGGTGCCCCGCCTACCCTGGTCGGTCATTAAGGATATCGCCCAGCATTGGAACTCTCTGTCTGACTTGCGCGAAGCAACCGTTGAAGAACTCCAAGAGATCGAAGCGATTGGCCCCTACCGAGCCAAGCTCATCCGGGATAGCCTGCTGCGCCAGCAAGAGATGGCAGACTCGGGCATCGTCGGCTGGTAAGCGCACGCCGCAAGCCCCTCGTCCCCTGAGCTGGGGACACGCAGCGGCTCGTACCCATATGAGCCATGCTTCGTCCGGCTCATGGGCTCATCCGCGCCGCGAGCACTGCCTGCCACCACCCCTGAATAGACTCCAGCCCCATGGGGAATCAAGCGGCGTACCTAGGGCAGGACCTCAATGACGTGCTCGCTGCTGGTGTTTTGGTCGCCGTACATGACGCGCACCTTATAGGTGCCCGGCTGGGCGAGGTCGGTCGCGCCATCCCCGTCACTATCAACGGGCGCACAGCCCCTGTGACGACGCCCATCCCATGTCAGCTCTCCCGTCCAGGACGCCGTTGGGGATAAAAGCAGCGGAGCACTCCCTTCACCGCCCTCGCATTGACGCGAGTCGTAGTACACCTCATCACCGCTGGTAATCACCAACCCGAAGAGGTCGGCACGGGTGGAGCATGCTGTATTGGCCTGCGTGGCCACTGAAAGTGAGGCCGTCAGAGCTTGCCCAACATGGATGCTGCCGGTCGTCGAGTTTAGGGCGAGCATCTCTGAAGTACATTCGGGGATACGCACCGCGTCATTGGGATAGAGAATCCCATCTGCGGTCATCCGGGGTGAGTCACTATCCTCAACCGCGCCGGACTGCGCACCGCTTTGCACCACGGACTCATCAGAATCAGAAAAGACCCACGCTACCGCGTTAAAAACAGCCCACAGGATAAGTCCAACAACAAGAAGCAAGCCCGTGCCCGTAATAATGCGGCGCGGCCACAGGTTCGGGCGTCCTTTCCTCCGACCCGCCTGACGGCGAATCCCCGACGGCGATCCCGCTAAAGAGGCCTGACGAGGCCGAGCCCGTCCGCTCGCAGACGTGGATGTTCCACTTCCAGAGCGTGTAGCACCCCGACGAGGGCGTTCCCCCTGCGAAGATCCTGAAGGACGAGAAGAGTTCGGCATAGGAGGAACGCTAGCGCGCCCAGAGCAATCCCGAGAGCCTACACGCCGCCCGTCAACGGAGTGTGACGCGTCAAGGAACGAGAGTCACTGCCGCCGCGATTATTCTCTGAATCGTCCGAATCAATCTGGCACCAGCGTTCAACGACGATACCGGAAAGCGCCCACGACATTGAGCACAGGGCAGCAAAAAGAGCCCACAGTAAAGCCTGGCGAACCCCCACAGCTTCAACCCAGGGAAGGTAAGACACGGATAGGCCCAACCAGCAACCGACAAGAAAGATGTTGACTCCGGCCGATGCCCGTGCCAGCAAGGCAATTCGGAAAGCCCACAGAGGGGTCATCCGAGTTGGCTTTCCCTCGCGTAAACGTCGTACGCCCTGACCGGCAATCAACAAGATGATTGCTATCAGCACCGAGGCGAGCGCCCCCAGTGGGCTGACAACAAAAGGACTGTATCCCAGCGTGAGCAGCACAAAGTTCACTCCCGCAGTTAACGCCGCACCCAGCAGGCCGAAGCCGACAAGAGGCAGCACGGCAAGAGGCTTCATGGGTGCTGCGTATCCCGCTTCACAACCGGAATCATGCCGGTTGCCGTCGGACGCATTGTCACACGATCCAACATTCCCGTTGCGCTCGGAAGATCGGTGACTGCTCCGGTCAATGTCCCTTCAGGAAGGTCGGGTGCAAGCAGTGAAGCTCGGGGAGTCGCGTTGCGCCCGCCTTCGGAGGAATCGTCAACGATGGTGACCTTCGCACTCGAAAAATCCCATTGTGGTAGGGGACGCTCACCCATTTCAGCGGCGGAGCCATAATCTGCGCCGTCAACGCCGTGGCCTCGCGTGAGGTTCTCAGAAGAGGCACGCGGCCCGTCTTCAGGAAGCGGCGCATACTGGGCCGTCCTCTTCGGCAGAGGTCGCCGCGTAGCTTCACGCTCTGCGGCGGCACGCGCTTGGGCGGCAATCCGCTCGGCCTCAATGCGAGCTGTTTCAGCGCGGACGGCTTCTTCTTGAAGTCGCGTAGCTTCACGAGCGGCAATTTCACGTTGTTCGCGTGCCAGACGTTCACGCTGGTACTGTTCCTGTGCTCGACGCTCACGCTCGAACTCTTCTTGCGCCAAGCGCTCACGTTCACGTCGTTCTTCCTCCTGGCGGAGGGCACGGCGGCGAGCTTCTTCGGCGCGTTGGGCCTCGATGCGTTCCAGCTCGGCGCGGGCTCGTGCCTCGTCAGCGACTGCGCTCTCTGCTCTGCTACCGGGCACACTCGGATGATTCACCGTGCGCCCACTAAAAGCATGTCCAGAACCTGCCGCACCCGAAGGGTCAGCATCAAAGTGTTGTAATGGAGCCCAGCGCATGGGACGGTGTCCCGGATTCTCTTCGAGAACCGCATCATCCACGAGAACCTGCTGGAAGGGAAGAGGCTGGGCGACGGCCGGCCCTTCCGCAGCGGAGGCTACCTCCGTGTGGGGAGCTTCTGTCCGGGAGGGAACGCCCTGCCTGGTTTCATGTGAGGTCGCAGGATTGCCAGGAGAAACGACAAAGTCCAGACGGTGCCCATTACCTTGGGCCGAGGCGGCGGGCGTTGGGGTGGGAGCCTGGCGAGGAAGCGAAACTGCCGGAGAAACCGCGGCTATCGGGGAAGCCGGAACTGGAGGAGACGAAGGGGGGGCAGAAGATGGAGTGGCAGGGCGAGGCGCATGAGCCTGCACAGGGGGCTGGTCCTGTGCGGTAGTAACCGAGGGAGTCTCCCTCTGACGCGTCACGTTGCCTGGCTCATTCTCGGCAGTCGGCTGCTGAGGAATATCCTCGGGTTCAATAGGTGTTTGTGCCCAGGAATTCCACACCTTGTGCCACAGCAGGTCAGCTCCTTGATCAGGCTGCAAGGAGGCTTTCGAGCTCGGATCAAGTCTGTCAAGGCGGCTCAGCGCTAGGGGTTGGGCAATCTCTGGCACCGCAATGGGGGGTATAACCAGAGGGCGGGCGGGATCGGACATCCCGGGAATCTCTGCAAGAGTGGACGGCTCGTTCAGCACCGGCTGAGGTTCGGCACCGGGTGAGGATTCACGGGTATGACCACCAGCAGCAACCAGGGAATCGGACTCCGCTTGGATCCCCTCTGGGGACTCCAACCAGTCATCTACTGCGTCGACAATGCCGTTCAGGTCAGCCGTACGACTGAGAAGATCATCAATGGAGCCAAAGCCCGGTAGCGTAGCCTCTGGGTCGATCAGGAGCCAGGGCGCAAGAACGAAAGCACGCAGGTGAGCGCGCGGGTGAGGAATAGTGAGCGTAGCGTCGCTGACATGAAGATCACCCATCGAAATGATGTCGATATCAATGCTGCGCGGCCCCCAGTGCTCATGGCGCTCACGGCCAAGTGCTGCTTCAATACCGGCAGTGTGATTCAGCAACTCGTGGGGAGTCAAGGTAGTGCTGCCAAGAATGACCGCATTCCAATGATCGTCTTGGGGCGCCTGCCCGGGTGCGAGCACCGCGTGGGTGCGCAGCAAAGGTGAGACATCATGGATGTGGATTCGGGGGATATCAATAAGGTGTGAGACCGCAGCCGCAAGAGTAACGGGTACATCTCCGACATTACCGCCCAGAGCCAGCACAAAAGGATGAGACTGGGGTTCTTGGAGAGGCGTCTGTGGTGTAAGCGGCGCGGCGGGCGTAGGTGGCGACTCTACTAAGGACGGCAGAGCGGGAGCCTCGTCAGGCCCGCCAAACCCTACCAGGGGTTCGTCTGCTTCTGGAGCGACCTTGCCGTCAACAACAGTGATATCACGGATTCGCGCGATTGTTCCGGGCGTATTCCCGCGGCGGACGGTGACCGCCACGTCGGTGAACTCCTGTTCGAGGGGCGCCTGCGGCTTGTGAACGGTGACCTCTAATCCTTCAACGCGAGGGTTGGCCAGGAGGACGTCCGAGATTCGCTGGGCGAGGGTTTCAATCAGGTGAGCGGGGGGACCTTCAACGACTGCCACGACATCATTGGCAACGTCAGCGTAAGAGACAGTGTCGGCAATATCATCGCTGCTGATCGCGTCTGTTGTGTCAACCCACAGGGCGATGTCGATGACAAAAGGTTGCGGGGCAGCATGCTCGAACTCAAACACCCCGTGGATGCCTTCGGCGGTCAGCCCTCGGAGGGTGATGATGTCAAGCTTCGCGCTCACTGTCTCAACCTCACTTCCCGCTGTTCTCTGTATCTGGATTCTCTGTATCTGGGTTCTTTACGTCTGGCTCGTGTCGACGGAGGCTCTCCATTTCCTGGAGCACCCGCACATTCGCTTCGATGTTATGAACTCGGACTGCCCATATGCCCTGATGGGCAAGCATCCGAGTGACCTCGGCTGTCAAAGCATCCTTGTCATTTCCCCGTGTTGCCAGGAAACGTTTACGTGATGCTCCAACGAGCACAGGATACCCTAGCGCCCTGAAGGCTTCGAGTGAGTCAAGAATAGTCCAACATTGTTCATTAGTGAGCGAGAAGCCAAGACCAGGATCAATAATGATGCGTTCACGGGCTACTCCCGCCGCCAGAGCATCATCCACCTGCCCCTGAATACGCTCACACAGTGTGGCAATCAGATCATCACCATAGTCAAAATGTTCCTCTGGAGTGCCCGGCAAAGCACGGAAATGCTGAACAACATAGGCACACTCAGTTCCCGCAACAACCTCGTTCATCGCCGGATCGAGACGGCCACCAGAGACGTCATTAATAATGCTCGCCCCGACCGCCGCAGCCCGCCGCGCAGTGTCAGCATGAATCGTGTCGACAGAAACAAGGAAACCAGCCCCCGCAAGAGCCTCGACCACCTGCCCGATTCGAGACCATTCCTCTTCGGAGCTAATACGGCGCGACCCCGGACGGGTCGATTCTCCGCCAACGTCAATGATGTCAGCACCCTGGAGACGCATCTGCTCCGCATGAGCAAATGCGTCTACGGGATTCACCCACAGCCCCCCATCCGAGAAAGAATCGGGGGTCATGTTGAGAATACCCATTACCAGAGTTCGCCCCTGAGGGAGCACGCGCCCAGCGGGTAGCTGCGGAGACAACGGCAGCGCAATGGGCGAGTGACCATCATTCGCCCCGCTCATAGGGCGACTGTCAGCAGAGGCAAGGAAAGTCACCGAGGCCCACCCATCACCAGGGCCATCATCTCGGCTCGGGTCGCTGGGTGGTTCATAATGCCTCGCAGAGCTGAAGTGACCGTTGATGCGCCTGGCTTACGAATACCGCGCATCGTCATACACATGTGCTCGGCTTCCATCACCACAATCGTGCCTTGAGGTGCAAGAACTTCATGCAAAGCGTCAGCGATCTGAGAAGTCAGTCGCTCTTGGACCTGCGGCCGACGCGCGTAGCCTTCAACAACGCGAGCCAACTTTGACAGGCCGGTCACGCGGCCTTGTGAGGGAATGTACCCCACATGCGCCCGCCCGTAAAAGGGAAGCAGGTGGTGTTCGCACACCGAGTGAAACTCAATGTCGCGGACAAGCACAAGCTCGTCGGTGCCCGTCTCAAACGTCGTACGTAGATGTTCCCGGGGATCCTCATTCATCCCCGACAGGAGTTCCTTCCACGCGCGCCCCATACGAGCAGGCGTATCTTGGATTCCTTCGCGGGTTGGGTCCTCACCGACCGCGACGAGTAAGTCCTTTACTGCGGCAACAACAGCTTCCTCGTTATACATCAGATGCTACGTTCCTCACTCGTCTGAGTCCCGTCAGTGGCAGTGTTCTCTCCCGCGCTGACCTGCGAGGTGAGGTCAAGGGCAGGTCCTGTGGCAGGCGTATCGCTAACGCCCACAGGGTTTCCCATCACGGCTCCGGGGATGGCAGCATCGGCACCGTAGTTCCACACGGGGCGTTCATCCTGCTTGACAATGTCAGCGAAAATCTCGGCAAGCTGCGCCTCATCAAGAGTTTCTTCCTCAAGAAGACGCTCAGCAAGGGTGTCAAGGACGGCGCGGTTTCGAGTGAGAATCTCCCACGCTTCACGCACGGCGTTATCCATCAAGGTGCGCACTTCTGCGTCCACGATGGCCGCAGTTTCACCCGAGTATCCCGGACCTTGGGCGTGTCCGCCCCCGGTGTGAGAGAAGGGTTCCGTGTCGGAACCACCCAGCTTAACGGTACCGACCCGTTCTGACATGCCGTATTCGACAACCATTGCCCGAGCGGTCTGAGTGGCTTTTTGAATGTCATTGGCTGCGCCACTGGAGGGATCTCGGAAGATCAGTTCTTCAGCGACGCGACCACCCATGGCATACACCAGGTCATCGAGCATTTGATTGCGCGTCTTGGAGTAGCGGTCTTCCGTGGGCATCACCATCGTGTAGCCCAAAGCGCGGCCACGGGGCAGGATCGTCACCTTCGTCACCGGATCGGTGTAGCGCAATGCGGCAGCGCACAGTGCGTGGCCGCCCTCGTGGTAGGCGGTAACAGCCTTATCGTGATCATTCATGACGCGGGTGCGCTTTTGCGGACCGGCGATCACACGGTCAATAGCCTCATCAATAGCACGATCATCAATGAGGTCAGCGTTGGAACGCGCAGTCAACAAAGCTGCCTCGTTAAGGACATTAGCCAGATCCGCACCGGTGAAACCGGGGGTACGTTTCGCAATCTGACGCAAATCCACGTCATCGGTGAGAGGCTTACCTGCGGCGTGCACCTTGAGGATGGCCTCACGGCCCTTCAGGTCAGGGGCATCCACAGCGATCTGACGATCAAAACGGCCCGGACGCAACAGGGCAGGGTCAAGAATGTCGGGGCGGTTGGTTGCCGCAATGAGGATGACATTGGCGCGATCATCGAAACCGTCAAGCTCCACAAGAAGCTGGTTAAGGGTTTGTTCACGCTCGTCATTGCCGCCACCAATACCGGAGCCACGGTGTCGACCAACAGCATCAATCTCGTCGATAAAGACGATCGCAGGAGCGTTCTTCTTGGCACGCACGAAAAGGTCACGCACACGTGAGGCACCAACGCCGACGTAGAGCTCAAGGAACTCTGAGCCGGAGATTGAGAAGAAAGGAACCTGGGCTTCGCCAGCCACTGCCTTCGCTAGCAGGGTCTTACCCGTGCCGGGAGGACCATACAGCAGAACGCCACGGGGAATTTTCGCGCCAACCTTACGGAACTTTTCAGGGCTGGCCAAGAACTCGCGGATTTCCTCAAGTTCTTCGACTGCTTCGTCCTCGCCTGCGACATCAGCGAAGGTAACATCTGGGCGTTCCTGGTTAAATTCTTTCGCCTGAGACTGGGTGAAACCACCCAGCATCTTGCCCCCACCCATCCGTGAATTAAGGAACCAGAACGCCAGACCCATCACCAACAGCAAAGGCAGAACCATCTGCAGCATTGCCATCAGTGCCGAGGTACGCGGATACAGAGCGTTCCAGCCCTTTGCCGGTTCGGCTTTCTGCGCTGCTGCAATGATGTCCTTGGTCTGAACCTCGGCATAGGTAAAGACAATGGAGGTTCCCAGGTTGCGGGAGGGGTCACCGAGTCCGGTTGTCTTGTGTTCCCAATCCTTGGTCAGCGTGAGATTCACCTGCTGGGTCACGTCATTAATGACAACGCGCTCAACGGTGTCGCTCTTAAGGATTTCGAGACCTTCAGAGGTGTCGACCTCTTGCGGTTGGAAAACCTGCCACAGGTACCATCCCGCCATCATCAAAATCAACAGTGGGATGAGAATAAACGCGAGATTAATCCGCTTCATTTTCGTGCGCTCTGCCACGAGAATCCTTTGTTCTTTACTTATCCGCCGTAAACATGAGATGCCAGGGTGCCAACGAAAGGCAGGTGGCGATAGCGTTCGGCGTAGTCGAGCCCGTATCCAATGACAAACTCATTGGGAATATCAAAACCAACATAGGAGACATCCACATCAACCTTCGCTGCCTCTGGCTTTCGCAGCAAGGTGGCGATACGGACCGACGCCGCACCGCGATTCTCCAGATTAGTTTTCAGCCAGGAAAGGGTCAGACCGGAGTCGATAATGTCTTCCACGATGAGAACATGTCTGCCGTGGACATCATTGTCGAGGTCCTTGAGAATGCGGACAACCCCTGAGGATTTGGTACCAGATCCATAGGAGGATACGGCCATCCAGTCCATCTGCAGGGAAGCATGGATCTTACGAGAAAGATCAGCCATCACCATGACGGCTCCGCGTAAAACACCAACGAGGAGAATATCCTTGTCCTCGTAGTCGCGGTCGATTTCGGCTGCCATTTCTTCCAGGCGCGCGTGGATTTGTTCCTCTGTGAACAAGATGTCCTTGAGGTCGCTTCCCATATCTTTCGCGTCCACTCCAGGCCCTTCCATCAGTTTGCGTGGTGGCAGGTAAACACCTGCACCTTTAAGCGTGCCACATTTCCCTGGGGAACGCCCCCTCCATCCCGTTTCTTCGCCCAGAGCGTAGACGCACCCCCACTGCCCTTCTCCGTAGCTAATTCACAGTGAGCACGCCGAGTTTTCAGCTACCAGGGGCCTTCGGCGCGAAGCAGAGCACGGGCCGATTTGCGGAATCTTTTGTTCTCCATACCTGCAGTTGAGGAAGGTGAATGGGCCCCTGCCCCTTCCATGCGGTCATCAATTCATCGACGCGCATGAGATGTTCAGCACTCAGGTTCCCTGCCTTGACCCCCGCCCCCACGCAGGCGTGACGCAGCACGCGACGCCGCAGTGCACGCGGCAGAGACGCAATAGTCTCAATATCGAGGGCGAGGCCGGCGCCCTCGTTTCCCTCGTTGCTTACCAGTGGGCGCACTGCGGTAGCAAATGAATGGCTCGCGTAATGCTCTAAGGCCTCGTTGTCGTCACGAGCAAGTTCAGCAGTTCGCGCAAGGGCAGGAACGGGGTCCATTGCGAGGGCTTCCCCAATGGCGGGGAGGACCCTGTGACGGATGGCTGAACGTCGAAGCGGGCTTCCGTCGGCACTTTTCCACGGCCCGTCAATAGCATTGGTCGGATCGTCGACAGTGGGGCAGCCTAATTCTTGGCAGAAGGCAAGCGTGTGAGCGCGCCGCACTCCCAGCAAGGGCCGGAGAAGCATTGCTTCTACAGGGCTGTCTGCGCTGACCAGCCCCGGAGCGACAGTCAGTGGGAATGGTCGCGTGTGCGCCATGGATTGCAGGGAGCCCACGCCGGAGCCTCGCGCCAGACGCAAAAGGACCGTTTCAGCTTGATCATCCATCGTGTGCCCCAGGAGGATGAGGACGGTGGAGCGCCCGCCTGCGTCCTCATAAAGCTCGTGAGCGAGGCGCGCGATTGCGCCATAGCGTAGGGTGCGGGCATCTCCTTCTGGGCCGTGACCTTCAAGATCGGGCGATAGATGGAAGATGGGCTTCTCGTCGAAGAACGTCCCAGACGGGCCTTCTAGATGGGGGCCGCGTCGGTGCGCGCAGGCGCCCATTTCTTGCAAATATGCGGCGACAGTGGCGGCCTCGTCGGCGCTGCCTGGGCGAAGGCCGTGGTCAACGGTCACCGAGTGGATGGGAAGTCCCAAACGGTGAGCTGAATCGATAGCAGAAACGGCCAGTGCCATCGAATCCGCGCCGCCCGAACAGGCAACGAGGACGATCGGGGGCGCGGCCGGTTTGCTGTGATCTGCCCAAGACGCCAGGCAGTGATGGACAGGTAAAGAGATGGCCCGTACTGCAGCTGCGGGAGTGGAACCAATGAGCTGTGAGGCAGTGACGCGGTTCTTAGATGCCGACACGCTGACGCCACAGGGAGGGGTTGGAGAACTCGTCGACTGTGGGAAGATTCTCGACTGTCTCAAGGAGCAGCGGCAGAGCATCGTTGTCCATCACCATTCGAGCGAAGGCTTGTGCTGCTGCTTGTTCCTCTTCCAGATGTGCTGAGGGAACACCCGCCTTGTGCAGTAGGTGCAGCCCAGCTAGTCCTGCTGAATCCATCTTGTGGCGACGAATCCATCCAATTGAGGGTAGATCACGCGGAGTCAGGGCCTCCATCTCCACATCAGGGAGAGCCACGAGCAGCATGATGAGTTGTTTGAACTCCACCGCACGTGCTGGCAGATCGGCAGCGAGCTTCCCCATATGTGCGATGAGGTGTGGCGCATGTTCTAAATGCACCGCCCATAGCCCGGTGCGAAGGGCACTCCAGCGGCAATAGTCTTTTTGATCGAGGGCGTATTTTTCTGAGGCAGCCAGGACATTCGGGGCGATCAGGACGCGATGCTGGGTGAAGGGATCCCACACTCCCATGGATTGAGCTGCCATCGCGCGAATCCCCATTGCAAGAGCGACACTCGATAATGGCGAGGCGGCGCCCCCGAGCGCGCGGGCGATCATTGCCTCCATAGTGTCGATGGCTGCGCGGCGGTCAACGACCACGGCGCGGGTGGAGCGCACACGGTCCGCGGCTTCATTCAGCCCTGTAAGCCGTGACAAATACGGATCTGACCAGTGGATTGCTTTGCGCAGACGTGCAACGGTTGCGGCAGCACCGGTTGCCGAAACATAGGGGCCTGCTGCGGTGAGCGCCGCAGCGACGCGGCCCAATGCGGAAGTGTATTCACTGCTGGTCATGGTCATCAGTTTAGCCCGAGCGTGGACGCTATCCGCCCCTCACCCGGTCAGTCATGACAGGGCGGACAAACGTTCAATGAAGGAATCAATATGCGAGCGAAGGAAATATGATTCCCCATCTGCCGTGCCATCAAGACCAACAGCAAAGACTAGCTCTCGGCCGGTTGAGGTCCGCACTATGCCCGCCAATGACGTCACCTGAGAGAGCGATCCTGTTTTCGCCTGCACATTACCGGCAGCCTCATTGCCCTCGTAGCGACGTTTCATTGTTCCCTGCCACGCTCCCCACGGCAAAGCACGTACCAGATCACGCAGATCAGCGCGCTCAGAGTTCATGGCCTTCATTAAGGCTCCCGTCATCGCTTCAGGAGCGATGCGGTCATTCGCTGACAAGCCTGAGCAATCCTCCAGCTTCATGCCAGCGACCTCCACCCCGGCGCTGAGCATGGTGTTGGTGATATTGGCTGTTGCACCCGAATAGGAGGGTTCAACGCCCGCCGCTTGGGCAGCGAGACGGCAATGCTGATCGGCCAAGGTGTTATCGGATTCGTGCAGCATAAGCCGAATCTGTTGCCCTAGGGTTGCTGACTCAACTCGGGCGATCTCCTGCGCTCCTTCAGGCGCATCGCCCTCTGCTGTCACGATTGCTTCCACTCCCCCATTCCGAAGATGCGCGGCAAGTTCCAGCGCGACATCCATCTCAGGATCGGAACGAAACGCATTGCTTTCAACTCCTACTCGGCCCGCATCAATAGCGAAAGCTGCGACATGCCCTTCGTAGTTCCCCACTTCCTGAGTGTCCCAGGCAGCCAGATGCGAGGGTCCCTCGAAGGGATTTCCCTGCCAGCGCAAGGTGACGGTGTCGATTTCGCGGTCTTTGAGCGCAGCCAGAGTTGCTGCTGCGAGGTCAGCAACGCCCGCATGTCCATTAACCGCGTTCGGATTGCCTTCACCACGGGCCAGAAGGATATCGCCTTGCCCCCACAGGAACAGGTCTGTCCCATGTAGGGATGTCCCGGTGGCGAGGCGCGCATTCTCATCCAAGTGCGTGTAGGCCGTGTAGGCGGTGAGGATTTTCGTCACCGATGCGGGTGTGTGTAGCTGCTGTGCACCTTCGTCCAGAAGTGTCTGCCCTGTCTGAGCATCTACCACATGCGCCCATGCACTCCAGGACTGCTCGCTGTCTAATTGCGCGATGTCAGCAAAGGCTTCTTCGACCTGCGCGGCCGATACTTCCTGGCCTTGACGCACCTGCCCGCTGTGAAGCGAAGGCTGGGACTGAGGTTCTAGATCTGGGGCCTCGGTAGCGGAAATAGGTCCTAACTCAGTGTCTGCCGAAGCAAAGGGGCGGTAAAAACTCGCCACGAGGTAGGCTCCGATGCCCAGTAAAATGAAACTTAAGCATACAATCGCAGCAATAGTTCTGCGTCGCATAGGTGACCCCCTTGGTGTTCCTCTCCGTCGTTCACAATAGACGGTGCGCGCAGCAGACTCGAATAAACAGGCCGCACGGGTGAAAACTGGGCGGAGCAGACGGCAAAAATTGGGGGCCTCTCCCAATGATGGCGACCTCATAGGTTGGATGGAGACAGACATGGAATTCGACGTCACAATCGAGATCCCCAAGGGGAATCGCAACAAGTACGAGATCGATCACGAGACCGGCCGCATCCGCCTGGACCGCATGCTCTTCACCTCGACCCGCTACCCCGACGATTACGGTTTCATCGATGACACTCTCGGTGAAGATGGCGACCCGCTGGACGCCCTCGTTCTTCTGGACGAGCCGACCTTCCCCGGCTGCGTGATTCGTTGCCGCGCGCTTGGCATGTTCCGTATGCGCGATGAAAAGGGTGGTGACGATAAGGTCTTGTGCGTGCCAGCAGCAGATCAGCGTGCCTCGTGGCGCACCGATATTGATGATGTGTCCGAATACCACCGTCTAGAGATCCAGCACTTCTTCGAGGTCTACAAGGATCTCGAACCAGGTAAGTCTGTTGAAGGCGCGCACTGGGTGGGGCGCGAAGCGGCTGAGGAAGAAATTCGCCGTTCCTTCCAGCGCCTGAAGGATGCTGGCGACCAACACTAAGACTTACGCGCCGCTGGGCGCGTATTGGGGGAGGATTGACCCCTCAGATCACCTGCACAAGAAAGCCTGGGGCGTAAGGATTATCCTTACGCCCCAGGCTTTCGTTCAATGAGCATCTTCAACAGCGCTCACCCGTGGGATGCGATCGATGTGGCGGCCTCGTCTGAATCCGCTTGGACCCTCAGACGACGCGTACCGCGTAGGGCATCATTGAGCCGCGGTTGTACATGCCGGTAATACGCAGGGGAACACCAAAGGTGGCTGCTTCAATGATCTGCCCACCGCCGAGGTAGATGGCAACGTGGTAGACACCCGATGCAGAACCATTCGAGGACCAGAAGACAAGATCGCCGGGTTCGGCCTCGCTGAGGGGCACATAAGCACCGCCTGATGCGCCGTAGCGGTATTGTGCAACCGACCAGTGTTCAAGGTAGATACCCTGGGAACGGTAGGCGACAGTGACCAGACCAGAGCAGTCGTACCCTCCGTCAGCTCCGCCTTCGCCACCCCAGACGTAGGGGGATCCCAGCAGGCTCTTTGCCACATCAATAGCGCCTTGGGCCGCGCCAACATTGCCTCGCGAGGGCGGCGCCGGGGGGATGTAGGGTGCAGGATCGGGTGCGGGTGCTGGACGGTAAGCGTCGCGCTGCGCAGCTTCTTCTGCCTCACGGCGTCGAGCCTCTTCACGGCGGCGAGCTGCTTCTTCAGCGGCGCGCTGTGCTGCAGCCGCTTCTGCGGCTGCGCGAGCTTCAGCCTCGGCCCGTTCCTTTGCCTCAATGAGTTCAACGGTGGTGTTCTGTTTGCGCGCGAGTTCTTGTCGGAGTACATCGCGGCGCATCTCAGTGTCGGCTTGAACGGCTGCCGCGTCATTTGCCGCTTTTTCTGCAGCCTTCGAGCGCGCCTCTACTTCAGCGGTAGCGGTCTTTTGCAGATCCAAGGCTTTGTCGGCGGCCTTTTGCATGACGTCGGCAACCTGCTCTAGTGCCGCCACCTTTTGCATCTTGACATTGGCTTGATTGCCGAAGGTGGTCAGTGTGGCCTGGCGGGCTTCAACTGTGCGCAGTCCTTCAGCTTCAAGATAAGGGGCAAGTGAATCCAGGGCTGAGCCACCATTGCGGTAGGCAGCCTGCGCGACGGAGGCGACTTCCTGGCGGCCTTTCTCGTACTCGGCTTGGGCTGCGTCGGCCTCGCTTTGAGCCTTTTTCGCTGCTGCGGTGGCCTGGTCAAGGGCAACGCGTGCCCCGTTGAACTGCTCGGCGGCTATCTGCGCGGCTTGCAGGGCCTGTTGAGCTTGCGTGGCAACGGTGGCGAGCTCAACTTCGATGCGAGCCACGGACATCCGCGCTGCTTCTTCTTCGGCGCGAGCGCGAGCGATGTCGTCGTCTCCGGGCGCAGCCCAGGCGAGGGAGGGTAGGCAGAGAGCGAGGACGGCACCTGCGCTCAGGGCCGCTGTGAAGCGACGCCTCTGTCCGCCGGAACGGAAGATACTCACAATGGATTCCTTGTTCAGGTCATTGTCATGTTGATGGGGGATGTGTGCCGCCCAATCCTTTGCGGGATAGTTCAGCACTACATTCCGCATCAGACTAACGGATCTATTCCCCATTTGCAACATTTATCACAATGGCAACAGAAATCTCTGTTGTCACAATCGCAACACTAGCAACAATCGCAACATTCGCAACACGTATCTCAGATATGTGCGCTGCTCAGAGGCAATTCCCCCTCTGAAACCTTCGTTCACACCCCCCACAAGCGCTTGAACACATATTCGAGGCAGCCACGGATTTCACCCCCTCCACACCGCAAGACGTACCCTTAATGACATGAGTGACCACGAAGAAGTGACAACCGACAACGTCGACAACACCCCTACCGTTGATGTCCTCGCCCCCTGGGGGGCAGACGGCCCTCCCCCCGCCGACGCCTGGCGAACCGACATTATGGGACCCGGCTTCGAATCACGCACACTCCCCCTTCTTCCCGATGAAGAAGGCGAATGCGTCGCCACCCTCGTGCGCTACCTCCCCCACGAGGACCCCCACGCCTACGAGGGCGCCACCACTACCCCCCACTTCGTCGCCCTCTACGTCCACGGACGCAACGACTACTTCTTCCAGCACGAACTCGCACGCAATATCGCAGCATGGGGAGGCACCTTCTACGCCCTCGACCTACGCAAGTACGGGCGCTCCCTACGCCCCCACCAAACCATCGGCTTCATCACCGACCTTGCTGACTACGACGAGGACGTCTCCGAAGCCCTCGACCTTATCCGCAGCGAAGTCCCCAACCTCCCCCTCATCCTGATCGGGCACTCAACCGGCGGACTCATCTTGACCATGTGGACCTACCGCCACCCCGGCGTGGCCTCCGGCCTCATCCTTAACTCCGCATGGCTCGAAATGCAGTCGGCAGCCTCCATGCGCTCCACCATCCAGCCCGTCCTCGAACGCATCGCCAACCGCAACCCCCACTGGGAGCTCCCCATGGGAACCGGCCCCGACCACTACGCGAGATCCCTCGGCGGCGGCTGGGCAGAGTCCGGCTTCGACCTCCCCGACGAACTCACAGGCTACGAAGACGATCCCGCCATCACCGGCTGGGAGTTCGCCCTCGAATGGAAACGCCCTGAAAGCTACCCCGTGCCCGTCGGCTGGATGGACACCATCATGGCCGCTCACGGGCAAATCGAAAAAGAGGCATCCATCGACGCGCCCATCCTGTCGATGGTCTCCACCGCAACTTACTTCGGAGAGGAGTGGACCGAGGAGGTCTTCTCCACCGACGTTGTCCTTGATGTCGAAGCCATCGTTGACCGTTCAGCCCGACTTGGCCCGCAGGTCACTATCGCCCGCTTCGCTGGCGTCCACGACCTTTTCCTCTCCTCACCGCAGGTGCGCGCCCAGGTATGGGAGACGATGCGACGCTGGATCAGCGCCTTCATCTAGGCAGTTTAAGGCGCTCTTCTCGCAGGGCACCCACCCGGCAGGTGCCTCAGTTTCCTTCGTACTCGCGAAGGATGTCAGCGTTCACCTCGTCAAGGGCCTCAGCCAAGGAGGGGCCAAGAGCATCGCCCAGGCGCAGCTCTAACCAGCCGTCCATCCCTTGGTGTCCGTTGAAGGCCAGGGCCTCCGTCGGGTTAGTAAACCCAGAGCCGCCGACGAGGATCCTTCCCTCTTCCGTCAGGAACATCGGCATACGTACCGTGATTGACGGGCGCACCCCCAGGGGCGTGCGCTCCCCGACAAGACCTGCCAACACGCGCAGTCCCTCAGCATCACGGTTATACACCGGCACGCCCTCTTGGCGAGCGCGATTCACCTTCATCTCACGCTCATGCAAAGCGAAGAGTGCCGAATGAGCTGCCGACTCTGCAGCCGCCTGGCTTTGGGCCTGTTCTCCGCGTGAGGGCAGATCACGTTCGCGAGTGACAGGTGCATCCGTGGCGGCATGGCGGCCTCTAGGACGAGGACGCAAGGTGCGTTCGAGAGTGCGCTCGATTGCGGGCTCCTCGTACACGCTGGGTTCAACCACGGGGGCGGGCTTGGCCGGAGCGAGCGGAGCGGGAGAGGCCGCATCCATCTTTTCTGTGGCCTTAGCTGTTGGGCGCGATTGCGCTGCGCGAACGCCCTCGTCAGCCAATGCGGTAGCACTTGCTGCCTGCGGGAATGTGCCCGTGTGGGTGGGCTGGTCGGAGTCGCGAGTATCCTCAAGCCGCTCACTTTGGGCGGGTGCAGGTTCTGCAGGGCGAGGCCATGCCTGCGGCTGCGGCGCACTCGCAGGACCTTCTGATGTTGCGTCCCCGTCCTGGGAGGGCGTCGTGGCGGGCTCAGGTTGGTTCACTTGAGGCTGCGCCACAGCGGCCTGGGGCGCATCAGGCTGGAGGGCATCAGGCTGGGGGACGTCAGGATGCGATGAGGCATGCTCAGCGGGCGAGGCTTGGGGGGCTTGCTCGTGGGCGGCTTGAGATTGGGTCACCTGCGGCTGAGCTGCCTGGCCTCCGCCAAACGACCCTACGGGAAGGGCCTCGACTGTTGACCCCTGTCCCAAAAGCTGAGGAACGTGAGCGTAGATGCGCGGGCCAACGGGGGCGACATCCAAGAATGCGCGGCCGCTTGACATGCGACGCAGGGAGATCTCGTGGATTTCCACGCCGGAGGCTGCGAGCACCTCCAGTGCGGGGCGCACCTGCGGGTCGATAGAGCCGACCACCATAATGAGGCGAGGGCCAGCGCCCGGTGAAGGAGGCATCGAATCCCGGAAATTCGCCCACCCTTCACGGAAAGCCGGAATACCGCCAGGATATTCGCTAGCGAGGTCAGTCCATGAAAGAGCAGCTGCATCAGCAAGGCGCGACAGGGAGGTGATGAGGGCCTCGGAGTTCAAGTGGGCCAGAACCTCAACGGCGACAACCTGGCCCGTCGCATCCAAGGCTGTCAGACGCGGGCTATCTCCAACACCTTCATGCGCACGCGACATGTCACGCCAGGTAATAGGGAACAAAGGCCGGGCAACAATCTCAAGAACCTGGCTGCGCACCGTTTCGAGGACGTCCTCCGTCAGCCCTTCAGCGACAGTCCGACCAAACTGCGCAGGCACCAGGCGTCCGCCTTCAAGCTCGAACAGCGGCATCTGAAATCTCCCCCTCATTCATCCGCGCCGGCGTTATCGATCAAGATACACGCCCACCAATGTCCCATTCTTTCACACAAAGATGAGAACCCCCGGAAATTTCAGCGACGTTGCGAGAAAGGGCACTGCGGCAAACGTCCTGAAATAAACGTAGAACGCTTCGGGTCACACGACAATGCACTGGGATATATCAGCGTCCCATACAGGTGGCACATATCCACATCCAGCATTCACATGTCATTAATGCAATCTCGTGAGCACCCGACATCCTCTGTGTTGCGTCGTTAGGAAACACTGGGACGGGCGAGAAACACTCAGGCAGATCGGAAAGCCTTTGCTGGAGATAGCACCTACATCCTGTGTACTTCGTTAACACTGAGCCCTAATCTTTGAAAACACTGTTTGGCAAGGCCACCACATAGCTCTCCACCGGGCCACCACCAAAGTTGCTAGCGAAGATAATGCGGCTGAGGTCGCGTGACGCACTGGCTTGAGGTTCAAGGAAGTACGGATCCCCCTGCACGTCATGTTCATTGGCGCGAATGTGGGCAATATTGAGCGCACGCCCCTCGGGCGCAAGCTCTTGTAGCCACACCTTTCGATATTCAGGGCGCACCGTGGGCGACGGAGAAGCCTTCCCATAGTCGGCGCTGTCGGCATAGGTGGAGATGACAACCCAGCCGGGGCGATCGAAGGCCTGTCCACTGATATGTACGGCATAGGCCTCGCCGGACGCGGGGTAGAGCGTGTGCAGGTCCGTCACTTCGCGCGTTTCAACGTTGATCGCCACAATGGCACCGCGGCTGTAGTCGGCATAAACCAGGTAGTCCTCACGGTTTGGGCCATAGGCAAGGTCGGAATGCTCTGAGCCTTCCGCAAGTTTCCATGACTGGGAAAAGTCGCGACTGTAGGCCCAGGTTCCACCGTGTTCTTTCAGCCAGGAAGGGACGGCGTATGCGCCGCTGGGTGAGGTGCTGATGTGGTCGGGGAAGGCGTGAGGAACGGGGAATTTCTCAGCGTCAAGGGTGCCGATGATTTCCTTTTTCTGCAGGTCAAGGGTGAGCAGGCCGTAGATGGTGTTCTTCTGGGTTTGTTCGTTGTATGCCGTGGCCATCAGGGCAAGGTAGCGGCCGTCGGCGCTGAGGGCGCCTTCCCCCTTTGTCCAAAATGAGGTGGCCTGTGGCCAGGGGGTTTTGCCGGTGAAATCGAAGAGTTCAGTTTTCTCGCCGGTGTTCACGTTGTAGCTCCACCATATGCGGCCACCGTTGATGGAGGTGAAGTAGAGGGTGTTCGGGTCACTGGGGTGCCAGAGAGGTTCACAGTCCCCTGCAAGACCTTGAAGCACTGTCAGGTGAGCAAAAGTGGCGCCGTCGTAGAGATGCCAGTGTCCGGCGGTATCTTGGGCGAGGTAGCGCGAGTTGTCGGCGTTGAAGGCTTGACGGCGCGAGTATTCGTGACGCATGCGCCCCCCTTCGCCTTCGTCGGCACTGGTGGCGCGATAAATGCGTGTGCCGTAGGTGGGATCAACGAGGCCCGAGTCGGGGCCGGTAGCGCGCTCTGGCTTTGCAACATCCGCGATAGGGTCTGCCGACAGGGCTGTGAGGGTGAAGTCTGCGGGGTAGAGGGCCGTAAGTGGATCAGCCGAGCCCGCTTGATGAGCAGGGGTTGGCGTCTGTGTCGATTGAGGGGCGTTCGGTTGTGTCGGGTTGGCATGGGGTGTGGGCGCAGGAGCGGGCACGGGGTTTGCCGATTGGGGCGTGGAAGCAGGGGTGTCAGCAGCCTCATCGCTTGTCGAGGCCGGGACACCAATGGCACCTCCATCGGCAACATTGGCCGATTGTGGAGCGCCGGACTTCAGCCCGTCTTCACATGCCGCGAGCGCGAGAGATGCTGCCACCATGACCGCGAGTGCGCCAAAACGGCGGGAAGTACCTAAGTGCATTATTCCTCCTTCGACGCCACAAACCCCCGATCGAAAGCAGCCTGGAAGGCACTCGGCTTGGGAGCTTTTGTCGGTTTCATGGCATTGCCTGTTTCCATCCTGACATGCGACGCTACTGAAAGATTTGCACTTCAGGACTTTGCCAGGACTTTCCCGAGTTTTCTTCACAGCCCTGGAGGATCCCCCGCATTTTTTCTGCACACCTTCAGACATTCGCCATGATCGCTTCAATATTTCAATCTTGTTCGTTCTTGATTTTTAATCCTCGACAGCTCTATGGTTGCAGCGAAGGTTAGCCTAACCTTTCTCAATTAAGGAAGAACTCCGCTTCATTATTACGAGGAGAGATTCATGGCGATCAGGCTCACATCACGAAGCCGATCAGCACTACGCGCAGGGCTGGCAACAGTCACCCTCAGCGCACTGCTTTTCACATCAGCGGTCATGCCAGCACATGCTGCCGACGCTGGCCCTACTGACACCGGCATCACTTGGACGGAGTCGACACATCAATTCGCTGCGCAAAACGTCAGCATTACGGCCGATCACACAACTTTGACTGTGAACTGGGAGCCTGCTGCCGGATTCACCCACAACTACCGCGTGACTGTTAAGCAGGATTCGCGCATCGCAATTGCCCGCTACCTCAAGCGCGGCCCCCTGCAGCTTGGCGCCCCAACGGTGGTGCCGGGCACAGAGTACACGGTGACTATCGAAGCTATAGATGCCTGGGACATTGACCCAATCGCCGGCACCGCCATCACCTCCAGCCCATTCAGCCTGACGCCAGAAGCCGCACCGCCCTCGCCAAACGACCCCTCTGAACCCGGCGACTCCCCCGCCCCTGGTGAATCCCCAGCGCCCGGCGCTAACGGGGGCGGCGAACAAACGCCTCCCGGCAATCAGCCACCAACTTCGCCCGACTCACCCCACACTCCCCCCTCGTCGGGGAATGAAACGGCACCCACCGGCGTCCCGTCAGCGCCTCAGGGCGTTATCGCGGGCATCCTGTCCGACACCTCCGTTGGGGTGAACTTCCTTCCCCCGAAAAACCCGGGCAACTCGACCGTGCACTCCTACATCGTGCGCCTCACCCCAACAGACAACAGCCCCTCAATCGAGACAACGCTATCCGAGGCCCACGAACTCGCCAGCAAGTACGTGATCGTCGAAAACCTCATCCCCGGCAAGACCTACAAGGTTGAGGTCGCCGCAAAGAACAATGCCGGGGTCGGCCCCTTCGCCACCCCCGACTACGAAACAGTCACACTCACCCCCACCCCCAACACCACCCTCGCTGTCTCTGTGCCCACCGGCCAGAAGATCGACGCGCTCGACCCATCGACTCCGACGACCTTCACCGTTGCAGGCACCGGCTACACCGGCGAAGCAGCCAGCACAAACGGCGTTGATGTCGTCATTTCCGACACGGAACTGTGGCGCCCCGGAATCTTCCCCATTCCCGAGTTCGTCAAGCAGGTTCACATCGCGCCCGCACAGATCGTCAATGGCGCGTTCTCGACAACAGTCACCCTGGACCTGACGACCGACAAAATCGACCTCGGCCGCGAATATGTGATCGGCACTCTCGCAGCCGGAGCATCCCAACTCTCTGAGCGTCGCCTTGATGAAGGCACCGAGTTCAGCTTCGCGCCCGCCGCACCCAAGAACCCCGTCCTGAGCCTCAGCGGAAAGAACGGCGTGCGTATCGTATGGGATCGCCCCACTGATGCGCGGATCACCTCCTACTCCGTTAAGCTCTACCGCGTCGTTGACGGGCAAGAGGTCTACGCCAATCAACGTGAGGTCGGTAAGGCCCTTAATGCTGTTGAGTTCTTCGGCCTCAAAGACGGCGTCTACGTTGCGACCGTACAATCCGAGATCCAGGACTCCTCCAGCTTCTTCGCTCCCCCGCTCCGTTCCGTCCTCGTTCGCACTGGGCAGGTGACGATCCAGACTGCCTCTACTCCTGATGCGGATATGGTTCCGGCCGCACCCAAGGGGCTGAACCTGCGCCTCGCGTTGAAGGATGCCACGGCCCTTGAAGCATCCTGGTTGGAGCCGTCGCACAAGCCTGGCGGGAAGGTCACCAACTACGACATTGAACTGCGCGGAAGTGACCAGAGTGTCCGCACCCTCAAGGCGGATATGAACGACCCACTGCCTGAGTTCATGACGATTAAGGACCTCAAGCTTGGCGTCACCTACACCTTCACAGTGCGCGCTCAAAATGCCCACGGTTGGTCTGCCTGGTCAGAGCCGTCAAACCCCATCACCATTCCCGCCAACCTTGACGACTTCGCGATGACCCCACCCAGCGAGGTTTTCGCAAGCGTCGATAAGGACACAAGCAAGGCCACCGTCCAGTGGATTCGCAGCGGTTATGAGCCCAAGAACGGGCGCTGGCTTGTGCGCATCGAATGTGTCACGAGCTGCCCCACGGGCTTCAAGTCCTTCATCAAGGATGCCCCCACCGATACGGATTTTGTTGTCCTCGATAACCTGCGTCCTGGCGTGTACAAGGCTTCCCTGAAGCTGGTCGACGGTGCACGCTCAAGCGCCGTGGTCGTATCCAATAACTTCACCGTGGGCACTCCCGCTGTTGTGCCAAATCCGCAGATCACTGTCACTCCTACTGAGAATATTGATCCGGCCGCTGCTACCACCTTCACCGTGACCGCCACCGGTTACCTGGGTTCTTCTGCCAGCCGCGGCATTTACGTTGTCGTTGCCGACCCGAGCGTGTGGACTCCCGGTAAGGCTCCCACGACCTCAGCTCTGGCTACCTTCGCTGGTGCCACGTGGGTCAAGCCCCATGAGATCCGCGACGGCAGCTTCACGGCGACCGTCACTGTGCCTGCAGGGACCTTCGATCGCGCGAAGTCCTACGTTGTTGGCACCATGGCCGCCCATGAACTCTCCATCAGCGACCGCAGCATGGATGCCGGTACCGCAATTAGCTTTGTGACCGCTCCTGCGCCAAAGCCTGAACCCCAGCCTGAGCCACAGCCCGGACCTGGAACACAACCGGGCCCCAACCCCAATCCGAAACCCGGGCCCGATCCCAAACCCCAGCCACAACCAGGACCCGGAACCCAGCCGAGCCCGAAGCCAGGACCTGGAACGCCGGATGCCTCGGTTCACGTGATGACAAATGGTGCGACAGTGAACTCTTTTGTCATGGGTGAAGAAGCGAACGTTGACCTCGTTTTCACTCAGGCGAAGGAAGGCTCAACGTGGAAGGTGAGCCTCCATTCCACGCCGGTAGAGCTTGGCACCATTGTCGTGAAGAACGGCAAGGCGACTTTGAAGATTCCGGCGGCGGTAGCGGCCACCTTCACTGCGGGCGATCACACCTTGGTTATTACCCCTGTCTCCGATAAGACTGCCAAGGAAATTCGCCTTCCGTGGAAGGTCTCTCAGGCGCCTGCGAAGCCTCAGAAGCCCACGCCTCCGGCTGTTACCCCTCCAAGCAAGGTACCGCCCACGGTTGTACCGCCCACTGTCGTACCTCCCAAGGCCGATGCTCCCAAGGTGCAGGCTCCTTCATCGACTGATAAGCCGTCTGTTGCAAAGCCCTCTGACTCTGCGACGCCCAAGGTCACGCAGCAGGCAAGCCCGTCGGGGAAGTCGGCTTCTCCACGCCTGGCAAGCACCGGTGCAGAGACCGCGCCGATCGCACTGCTTGGCCTTCTGCTCCTGGGCGTTGGCGTGCTGACACGTCGCTCAGTACGTCAGTCCTGACAGGAAGCTTCGCCGATCACTAGGCAGAGCTAAGAGACACCGGGGTGGGGTGCCAGTTCTCTGGCATCCCACCCCGGAACACTTTTGTTGAGATTCTGCGGAAAACTCATCCCATCCCGCAACTTTCGGCGATTCTAACCCGCAGTTTGCGGAGAATCTATCCCGCAACTTTCGGCGTTTCTAACCCGCAACTTTCCACACTCTTCCCTTCCAGATGCCGGGAAGCATCCAGCAAATCTGCGTCTTGTTGTTAAAACAGCCCCGCACACGACGCAAAATTAACAACAAGACGCAGATTTAGACGGACAGCAGCGAGAAGCGCAAAGCGGGGCATAGGAAAACCCGCCGGAGGATTCCTTCCGACGGGTTTGATGTCCCATCACAGTGGTGGAGCTAAGGGGATTCGAACCCCTGACCTTCTCATTGCGAACGAGACGCGCTACCAACTGCGCCATAGCCCCAAGGTATGCCCCTATTTTAGCACCGCCAACTCTTCTGCTATGCACGCTCGCCCAGCAGGCATCCGACTCACAGCGCGCGGCGTGACTCCAGAATCGCGTCGAGGTCGAAGGAGACGGGCTGAGCAGCCGCAACTTCTTCAGTGGAGCGCAGGGGCGCGGCAGTTTCTGACATGCCGGAGGGACGCATGGGCACGCTGGCGGCGACCTTGGGAATACCGCGCAGGTCGGTATCAGGGTGGACGAGGCGACCGCCTACGCGGGCGCGCTGGGCGTACATCGGTGCGGGGATTGGGGTGGGCACCCAGGCTGACGGGGCGCGCGTAGTACCGGAGGCCTCAGCAGGCTCTGCCCCTTCAACAGGCTCAGCACCTTCAAGAGCCTCTACACCGTCAATAGCCCCGCTGAAGCCGTCACGCACCTCAGTTTTGCCAGCAACAACATCTGCCTCGGCCTTTGCGACAGGCTCATCCTCAGATGACGTAAAGACGTCGGCCTCGTTCTGGGTTTCGGTCACGCCTTCGCCAGTCGCATCTACGCTGGCCTCGCCAACAGCGACGTCGTCGCTTTCCACGCGACGATCGACCGCATCGGCCTCGCCCATCGGGACAAGACCCATGAGTTCTTCCAGGCGGGCTTGCTCAGCGCGACTGACTTCTTCAAATCGGATGGCTGCCCGGCGCGATACCACCAGGGACACAATCAAAGCCCCAAAGGGCACCAGCACCCACACCCATGAAACAGCTGTGGAGGCGGCAGCAGCGACACCCACTACAGCAGTCAGGGTGGCGAAGAATCCCGAGAGGACCATGCGACGTTTACCTGCGGCGACCTCGGTGGAGCGGCGAGCAGCGCGACGGGCGCGCAGTTGGGCGATCTCACGGAGGCGTTGTTTTTCGGCGCGCGAAGTAGTGGTGGGGCGGCGAGCCGGACCCTGTTGCGACACCATGTGCCCTCCTTCGATCTGTCGAACCTGTGTGCTTGTGGAAATGAGGCGTTGTGGCTGGCTACCACTTTGTCGTTCAGGAGTAATACTAGTATCGCTGAGCATCCTCATTCGTGGTGAGAAACGGTCAATTTCTCGTGATTGCGTAATCGCTGTGCGACGCGCAACGACGTAGGGCACGACTGTGAGGACGACAAGAGCTGCCGCCAACAATACGATGCCACCGATTTCCACATAATCAACGCTAGAAGGCACCGCCAAAATACTGGCGTAGTCTAGCGGGCGTGTTGGACATTCGTGCGACTTTCGACGACCTTTTTCACTCAATCAGCGATTGCGCCAAGCCCCCTTCCGGCAAACTCTCAGCATCTATTCCGAAACACACGTGGTCGGCCCACTCGCCATTGATATGCAGGTAACGCGGTTTGAAGCCTTCCTCCCGCAAACCCAGCTTCCGGCACAACGCCAGTGAGGCCACATTTTCTGGCCGCACGCTGATTTCTACGCGATGCAGCCCAAGTTCCCCGATCACCAGGTCAATTGTCGAGGCTACCGCGAAGGCCCCCAACCCGCGCCGCGCATGCCGGGCCGCCACCCAATAGCCGATGGAGGCGCACAATGCCGCCCCTCGATGAACCTGCGAGACGGCAACAACGCCGGCAACCTCGCCGTCAATCTCCATGAGCATGCTCAGGGCCGTTCCCTCTCGGTGGGATCGTTCCAAGGATCGCCGGTATTCAGAGACGGTCTGCACATATTCGGTGGAGGTGGGCGGCAGAGTTGGCTCCCAGGGTTGGAGCCAATCGCGGTCTGCCTCGCGGGCGGCGGCCACCCGGTCGTGGTCGAGGAAACCGAGCGGACGGATCACCAGCAAAGCAGGATCCTCACGCCCGGGGATGGAGCGCAAAATGCCTGCCTCAACAGGCTCCTCGAAACGCAGGGTCAGCTCGTCGGGGTGACGCCCCCACACGGGAGATGCGGGCAATATGGCGCGGAGGAACTCATGCGCACCATCTCGCCAACCTCCTACAGACGCCATTACTCAAGCACCATGCATTGCAAGATGTCGCCCGCACGCACATTCGTCACGTCCTCGGGGACGACAGCCAGGGCGTTTGAATCTGACAACGCTGAGAGCAGTAACGAGGCCGGTACGCCCATGACCTTCGCCTGATAACCCGAGCGGGGGTCGCCGCTGAGTCGTACGCGCACGAACTCGCGACGGCCTCGCGGGGAGTACCAGGAACGGTCCACAGCGGCCCTTACTGAGGGGCGGTTGACGGAGGTCCATCCCTGCATGTGACGCAGGGCGGGACGAACGTAGACCTCGAAGCAAACCTGAGCCGAGACTGGATCACCGGGCAGGCAGAAGATCGGAATACCTGGGTTGTTATCGTCTCCGCCGACGGTGCCCACACCCATGATGTGTCCTGGCCAGGCTGCCACGTTGTCGAAGCGCACGGTTCCTAGGGCTCCGAGGACTTCACGGACGGTGTCGCCTGAGCCGTAGGAGATGCCGCCGGTGGTGAGGATGAGGTCGGCGCGGACAAGCTGATCCTCGATCGTTTCAGACAGGGCGAAGCGCTCGTCGGGTACGGCTGCCACGCGGAAGGTCTGCGCACCGGCGTCGGCAATAGCCGAAGATAGTGCATGTCCATTGGCGTCAAAAACGGTACCGGGTCGCGCCTGGCGGCCAGGTTCTACGAGTTCGTCGCCAATCGATAAGATCACGACGCGGGGGCGCGGGTGGACGAGGACGCGTGAACGCCCCACGCCTGCCAGCAGGGCAATTTGGCGGGCGCCCAGGCGGGTGCCTTTGCGTAGGACAACGGAGCCTTCCTTAACGTCTTCGGCCTTGCGGCGAATATTTTCCCCTACTGCAGGCTGGGTGCGGGCGGCTACCTTGGCGACGCCGTGGTCAGTGAACTCAAGGGCGATGACGGCATCTGCACCGGAAGGCATGGGCGCGCCAGAGGCAATGCGGATGGCCATACCGGCAAGGAGCGCCGAGGGGTTGACGTCGCCTGCACGTACTTCTTCGGTGACTGGCAGTGTGACTGGAGCATCCGGTGTGGCTCCCGCGAGGTCTTGGGCGCGCACGGCGTAGCCGTCGCATGCGGCAAGGTCGGCCACGGGCAGGTTGAAGGGGGCTTCGACGTCCTCGGCAAGCACGCAGGTGACGGCGTCAGCGAGCTGGACGTCCAGGGGTGGCTGTTGGCCGACGGCTGCTAGGCAGTCCTGGTAGAACTCTGCAACGGAACGCATTAGGCTTCCATCTCCTGGATCATGAGGGCGCTGAGCCTTTCGGCTTTGTTGTCGTCTTTGTGGGTGATTGCGGTAGTGGTGGTGAGGTGGCCCACCGGGCCGCTGGCACCGATCGAGGGCAGACCTGCAACGCGTGGTATCGCTGTGGAGCGCGCCTTGGTGCCCGACAGGAATTGGGAACCTGGGTGTGCGCCAGGAGATACTGCGTGTCGGAGGTCGCATGCTCGTTCTACCATGGTTCCAGCGTAGCCCAGTAGTGCGCGGCAACGGAGGTGACAGGCGCAGTGGAACTCGCGGGGGATCTAACCAAGGCGGAGCTTCGTTCGCGTATTCGTGTGCGTCGCCGTGAGCGTCGTCAAGAGGCTCGCAATCGTGCGTCTTCTGACGCTTGTGCGCGTGAGCGTGATGCTTTGCGGGCAAGTTGGGAGAATGCCTGTCTTTTCTTTGGGGTATCACCATATGCTCCCTCCACTTTTCCGGCTTTGTTCATGCCCCTGCCTACGGAGCCGGATGTGAGGGGGATTGTCGAGCGTACGCCTCGTTGCGTGCTTCCTATTGTGTGTGACGAGGCCGGTGCGCCGCTGCCGTGGCCGCAGTGGGGGCTGCATGTGGTGGGCGAGGATGACCTGTGGGTGGGGGATGCTCGCTGGCCCGCTCAACCGCGCACTCCGATTGACGCGCCCTTATGGGATGAGGTGAGTATCGTGTTGGCTCCTGCTTTGGCTGTTGATCGGGGCGGAGCGCGCGTCGGTCAGGGAGGCGGTTGGTATGATCGCGCGCTCGCTACCTTGCCTGAGGGGGTGCCCGTGGTGGCTGTGGTCTTTGATGATGAGGTGCTGGAGCCGGGGTTGATTCCGGTAGAGCCTCATGATCGTTTTATTGATGGGATTGTCTGCCCGAGTAGTTTCATCCCCACCGATGTTTAACACTCTTTTGTTGCCCATGAAATAAGCAGGATATTTTCAGCCTATTCTAGGCTAATTCTTTTAGGCAATGCTGAATAAAAGCAAAAGCCGGGTGGGCCTCATATTATGAGGCCCACCCGGCCAAGACATATTAGGGCTATGTGCTATAACCCTTCAGCTCAAGTCACTTGGAGGCGAGCAGGTCGCGGATCTCGAGCAGGAGCTTTGCTTCGTCGGACACTGCAGGCTCTTCAGCGGCGGCAGCAGCTTCATCTTCCTTGAGCTTGGCCTGGCGGATTTCAGCCATCTTATTCATGGGAACAACGACGGTGAAGTAGATGGCAGCGGCAACCAGGAGGAACTGAACAACTGCGGACAGGAGCTTACCGGGCTCAACAAGAGAATCGCCCAGCATAAAGGCGCCGACGGAGTCGAAGTTCGGCTGACCGATCAGACCTGCAATGAGGGGGTTGATGAGGTTTTCAACCAGGGCGGTAACGATCTTGCCAAACGCACCACCAATGACAACACCGACTGCCAGGTCGATGACGTTACCGCGCGAAATGAAGTCCTTGAATCCTTGAAGCATGATTCTTCCTCTGCTACTCAGTGAGGCAAATAATGACTATAAAATCTTCCCTCACCACATAAGATGCGCAAGTCGAATAGCATTTTGCGAGTAATAGACCACACCCAAATATCCAACATGCGAGACGTTTTCCCATTTACTGATATTTGAGAGCCTCATCAGTTAATGCCGCCGGGCTGTGCGCGGACTTATTTCACGATCGCCCTATAAGCGTGGCTGAGCGTGCGGCGGCACATTCTCCAACAATCGCACATCATTAGAGTCCGCATGCACTGGCCCATCCCCCCTATCATGCTCACTGACACGTTCCTCCCACGACGGCGGCAAACCTCGCTCGATGAGGCGCTGATCAACCTCGCTCACCACCACAACCCGGCGGCGAGGACGCTTTCGCCTCGGAAGGTTTTCCGCAGTCCCTGCACTGTCGCGCTCACCATCAGCCATGTCAGAATCTCGAACTCACATCTGAGGGCTTACAGTTCAGAGTCCGTAGAAGATTCTGAAGAACCGCCCTCAATGAGCTCAAGCACCACCGGTTCTGTCCGGCGAATGACGTTGGCCAGCACCGCATCTGTCTGAGCACCACGACGCACAAGACCCAAGGCTGTACGTAGCTCCTCAACCATCTCCTCAACAGAACGCTCAATTCCGTCGGAACGAATCCACGCTGCAACCTCGTCAAGTTGGTCATCACCGTAGGCAGACAGCGGCAAGCCGCGAGCAACTGCCGGACGAGGCCCTCGCCCTTCACCTGTGTGCTGCTCAGCCCCGCTACGCTGGACAAACATCACGCCCGTTTCCTGCGCGTCACCCTGCAAAACAGCGTCAGCCTGCTCGGTGCCAATAATGTGCACCATGCCGGTCATCAACTCATCATGTCGTGCACGCGCCTCATTCGTTGACAGCAGAGCGGCTTCTTCCTCAGGATCAAGCTGAGCGGGCTCAATCTCAACGCGCGGCATATCAACCATCACAGGCTGCGCTGGGCCGTTGATCTCATCGACAGCGTCCAACACGAGCTGCACAATCGCCTCAGCAACCTTCGTCGGGTCGATAAACACTGCCATGGACAGTGCCGTGTAGACCTTCCACCCCTGCTCTTCAAGCATTGCTGGCCAGATGCGGTCACGTACTCGCAGGGATGGTTCAGCAACGTAAGTGGCATCATCTGTAAGAACAGCGACCAGAAGGCGACCCGGAACTTCAGGGTGGCCAATCGCCAGAGGAATACGCATCCCGCCTGCGATACCAATATTGGGCACAACCTCAAGACCCATGCCGTAAAGGCGATCTGCAAGGTCAATGAGCAGTCGATCCGGCTCAGACTCAAGGATCGGCCAACTATTGGGAGCGATCTCCTGCTGCCCGCCAGCAACCTGCAGGAGATCAACCAGCATCTGCGCGCCCTGAGCTGAAAGCCGGTCGCGGTCAATTTCATCGTGGCGGATACACGACACGACCGTCAGGTCCCCGCGAATCGTACGCAAAATATCGGCCATGAGGGCTTTGCCCTCTGGTGTGGAAAAGACACCAAAATCGTGGAGGACTCTGCCGTGTGGGGTCTTTGCGAAACCGACGGCAATGATAATGCGATCACGGCTGAGTCCCGACACTTGCGTGGGGTCAACAACGACGAAAGGTTCAGTAGCGTCAGAGACAAAGAAGGACGCCAAGCCTGGTTGGTTCGCAAGATGACGCTTCACATCGTCACGGATCCGCTCTGCGTGACGCTCATTCAAGGCGATCACAGCGAGAGAACGCTCGGGGGTTTCCACCGCATGAGCGATAATGAGCTCCACTACCGCGGCAACTTCAGCAGCGGTTGATTCGACGGAATGAGCCCCAGGTGCGGGCATACCCGTGCCTTCACACCAGACAGCATTCACAGGCGCTTCCATGAACGACCAGGGCACAGGGATGCCCGTGTGTTCAATCCCGTGGTGGCTCAGCAGACGCGCGGCCTGGTCATTCAAGCGGGTGGGCTGAATCTCTTGGGTCATCGTCGGCAGAATCTCTGCAAGGCGTTCCACCGGGCCGTTTTCTCGGGCGGCAGCCACGTCAGCGACCACAACCACCTGTCGGGCGCGGGCGATAATCGGAATCAGCTCCGACAAAGGCAGAGCATCAATGTCATCCAGGACAACAAGGTCTACACGATGCCCGATCGGCACAATCCAGGGCACCAGTGTTGGCAGGGTTAAGACAACCGGCAGCAGATGCCCAATCAAGGGGTGTAGGGCGTAAAGTTCAAGCGCGTTGACGCTTCCTGGGGACTGCTGTGCTGCACTCAGCGCGGCCTGCAAATCGGTGTGCTGGTCAGGCCGCGTAGCCAGGGCGTGCTGGCGCAAACGATGCAGATTATCCAAAGCCTGCGGAGCAAGAGATTCCACCTGTTCAACATCAAGGGCGCGCCCCTGGGCAAGTAATTCACCCAGATGTGCTGGCTCAAGGCCGCCCAATCCCTGTTCAGAGGCGAGCATGATACCCAAGATGGACGCCCACCACGCCAGATCAAGTTCTGCATCAAGCATTTCAGGTTCAACATGTCGCGCGCGCAGGTCAGCGACAAGATCCTCAAGGCCTATGCCATTGAGTTCCTTCAAGGCTGCGACCCGTTTAGGCAGCTCAACCGCACCTTCAGGGTCTGCCGCCAGGCGGTCGCACAGGCGCGTCAGCGTTGGCAGGCCCATGCCAATAAGATCGGGGTGCCCGGTTGCGAGTATCGGCGCAATCCATTCCAGATCCGCACGGACAGAAGCTGTCAGTGCGATAGCCTCGTCCATGCGAGAAGGCAGGGTTGGCCAGCCGTCAGCGTCACAGTGGCGGCGCCATACCTCGCGTTTTTCTTGCACGAGGACGAGCTCGCGATGCAGGTCCTCGACGTGTCGGCCAGGCAGCAGCATGTCTTTTGCCTGCTTGACCAGGCGCACGCGTTGGGATCGCTTCATGGTGATGCCGTGATCCTTGCGCCACTGCTTCGGAGCAGTGGCGATCACCATGTCAGCAGCGGAACGCTCGAAAATTGCCGGACGGAAGACATCGAGTGCAGCCCGCACGCCTGCGAGCATTTCAAGTTGGCTCTCCCAGTGCTTCAGGCTTTGCGGAGTACTAATACCTGTTTCTGCAATGACGGCGTCGATACGAGCTTGCAGGTCAGGGAGGGACTCAGCAGAGAGGCGTCGGATGCGTTCAAGGATCTCAGGCACTTGTTCGGCGGAGTTGATAACCGCACCGTTCCAGGCCTCATGGTTGCTCGTGCGGGAGAAAACCCCTAGTTGTGCAGCACGATGCAGGAGAGTACGGGCCCGGTCTCCCTGGTCGCGGGCGATGTTGAGGAGTACCTCTTCACGAAGGCGAACCTTCGTTCGGGGGGCCGGTCGCGCGCTTGTGATGTCGGTGAGCACCTGCAATGCGTCCGACGCGCTCACACCAAATTGACGGAAGGGCGCGTGCAAAGTGGCGGTGTAGTTCATCAGCGTCTGGCGCGTGCCGCGCAGTTGAGAACGCATCGTCTCAAGAGCTTCAGGGGATTGAAGCGGACTCGTCTCCGACAGTGCGGTGGCAAGTCGTTCGCACAGTTGAGTGCCCGACTCGGCCGTTGCATCTACTCGTAGGGTCATTTCTTCAATGCCGAGCGCACGCATCCGGGCCTCAAGACGCGCGGTTCGTGCTTGTGCCCCGCCAATGTGCAAGGTCGAACGTCCACGCATACCGGCCTCAGCAATGATTGCTGCGGTTATCCCCGCATCATCGGAGCCGTGGGGAACATTGACCAGCAGCGAACGCCCCTGTGCCAGCGCGTCCAGCACGTCTTGCTGGCGTGGAGTCAGATCACCAACGCCGCGTTCCTTCCATGGATCGCGGTCCGTGGGATTAGGTTCTGGCAGGTCGGCGCGTAACTTTTCTGCAATGCTCTGATCGCCCGCCAGTGCGCGCACGATGGGGGAGGAGGCGAGTGCACCATCCGCTTCGAGTTCTCGCAAGAGGTGTCCGGCGGGGTGCTCGAAAATACCGATGACAAGGTCGTCACGAAGGTCAAAACCAAGCAGGGCACCGCCAATTGCTCGGATGTGGGCGAGGGCGCGGCTGGGTGCAAAACCGTGGACGGTACGGGCCTCGTTCATCAGACTGTCGATGTCGATGGTGACGCCCTTCGTGTTGAAGGCCCGTGCGAGTGCGGGAGCAACTTGTGCGCCCGACGTGAGGGTGACGAGGACGTCACCGTCGTGTTCTTCGAGGAATACGGGACGTAGGAGCGCTGGGGAGGTGAGTCGCGCTTCGTTGTGGGTCCACGAGGCGTTGCCGATTGCCAGGTGGACAGTGCCGATACCGTGCCGGTTGGCGAGTTCAGCCGAGCGTGCGAGGATTTCGCGACAGCGTTCCAAGCCGCGCGCGTAGGCACTGGGTTCGCGCAGCAGGTTTGACAGTCGGGTAGTGTGTTCGGCGTAGAGTTGGGCCAGCCCGCCGGGGTGGGACTGCGCGAGGCTGAGGCGCGGGGCGTTCTCTGTCCCGCCAAGAGCCGTAATGGCTGAGAGCTCGTCGCGCCATGTGTCCAGGGCAGCATCAAAGGCATTTACGCTGTTAACAACATCCAGTACTGACCGGTCGCCGGCACTGCCGTTATCAGTGCCACGGGAAGACGGTGCTCCAGCACCGTCACTGTGTCCGTTATCAACGAAAGGCGCTCCAGAACCGTGCTCACTACCTGAGGAGCCAGAAGAATCCTGCGAAGAGCCTGCGCGAGAGAAGAAAGATGGTGCCACGATGCCAACGCTACCGGCAGGCAGCGCCAGTCTCTATGTGGAACGCCGACAAGCCTCCATTTCCAAGATGATTTCACAGTAAACCTTCAGGCTGTCAGCGGAGCTTGCGGTGAGTTCCACCTCGCAACAGGCACACCCCTGACGTGGTTACGCAAGAGTACACAAAGACCGTGGAACAATGGGGGCATGACTGTGGCAGCACGTTCCCATTCGAAGGATGAACCTTCACAGCCTGTGAGCGCCCGGGCACCTCGTTCCGAACCGAAGAGGGGTCGCCGTATCCTTCGCCTGCGTAATGTCAACCTACGCAATCAGCATGACCATCTGGTGCTCAACTCCGTATCGGCGTCCTTCGTCCGAGGCACTATTTCTGCCATCCTCACCGGCTACCGCGATCTTCCCTGGCCACCCGCCCAAGAGCCCTCCCCTTTCCTTCTCGCCTGCGCTGGTCTGACCCCTGTGGAGAGTGGCCGGATTATCTGGCCTCGGCCTCGTTCCCTTGCCGCGCGATTCCGCGGTGACCTGGAACCGATTGGCTACGTGCCACGCCGCTGCGCTCTCAACGATGAGCTCACGGTTGAGCAAGAACTTATGCTTGCGCTGGCTGCCACAGGACGTTTCGCTGATCAGAACACGATGCTCGCCCTCTGCCGTGTTCTTGTCCTCACGCCACTTCTTAAAGCACAGGTCGCTCTTTTGACTCCCTTCGAGCGCCTACGCACCGCCGTCGCTCGCGCCCTTGTCACTGGCACTCCCCTTCTACTTGTTGAAGAACCCACTGAGTTTCTCAGTTCTGAAGAAAGCGAATACCTTTTCGGGCACCTCAACGAGCTGGCGCAGATGGGATACTCCATCATCATTGCAACCCGCTCACCAGAGGTTGCAGCCCAGAGCGACCAGGCGCTGATCCTCATTGATGGCGAGGTTGTCGGTAACATCAGCCAGCCCGACTATCACGCCCTTAACCTCGCTTTCTCCACGGCTTTGAAAAACCCCCAGTCTGGCCCTGCAATGAGCTGGGTCAGCCCTCCGGGAGACAGCATCGTCACTATTGACGACGATGAGTTGATGGACCTTGAGGATGATGAGGATTCCGACGAGGACGCTCCTTCACTGCACCCCACATGGGTGCCAGTCGTTCCTACGACGGCCCGCGAGCGCCAACTGCGTCCAATACCCCTTGCCCTGCCTCCTGTGGCAACGTCAACACCATCGGGGGGTGTCCCCACCGAGGGCGCCGCGAAGGACACGGGCCGCCAAAACGCGTCGCTTAGCGCTTCGAGCGTGTCACGTTCTACATCGTCATCTAGCGTTTCTTCGCCTGCTGTTTCCTCGCCCGCGCCTCGTCCGCCAGAGTCCCCGGCATCCGTTGCGCCAACTGCTTCGGGAATCAGCGCGGGTGAGGCAGTGGATTCCTCCCCGACTGGGCGCTCGACTGCCGCTTCTTCGACTGCTGCGGGTTCGACAAGTGCGCGCCCATCGGCACGCCTTTTCCCTCCCGTTAGCGATGTGTACGCTCACCCGATCAGTGCCGACGATTCTGTTGCCCATGCTCCTGAGGAACTTGTGCAGGCTCAGCCTTCTCGTCACTTTGCTGAGGAACCCGCGGGGCAGGACATTTCCTTCACTGGGCACTCTCCCGCAGACACAATGAGGGCTGCCGCAGAAGAAGCGGCCGTCACACCTCAGAGTTCGCCCAAGGACACCGACGTTGCGCGTCCCGTCCCCGCGCAGACACTGCCTACGCAGATATTCCCTGTGCAGCCCAACGCTGAGGAGACCGAGAGCGCATCAGAGCCTGATACCGCTTCGCCGGGCACCCCCAGCTCGACACACCGTGGATCCAACGGCGAACACTTCTACCCCTCAACGACGATGCTCCCTCAGATTCCTCGCCCGACCACGGGGCCTCTCTCTGAGGATTCCACCGAGGTTCTCAACCGCGCTCAACAGATCCTGACGGAGCTTCCGGGCCCGGTGCTTCCCCTCGTCAATAAAAATGCGCAGAGTGCAGGCTCGGACACCTGAAAAAGCCTGATCGCACCCCTCCGAACTGCACTTACGACTTCTCGGAATAGGTCTCTTTGCGTGCAACAATGCGCGAAGATTCATGTTGAGGCCCGCCTGAGACGCATTTCGTGACACACTTAGGGGAGTCAACGCTTTGCTCAGCCGAGAAGGGAAGTGCCACCCATGGCCAATGAGAACTCGACGGCGCCCCAGCAACCAGGGGTTCCCAACCATGTCAAGCCGGCAGCTGCGAACATGGCGGCAGCTGATCTTGGGACCCCTGCCGGGGCTTTCTCCGCGAAGAAGCCTGCCAGCATTGGGGAACTTTTCGGCGTGCTGAGCACCCAGATCACCTCCCTTATTCGCGGCGAAATTGAGTTAACGAAGGCGAAGGCCAGCGCCTATGCCTCCCGTATGGGTATGGGGATTGGGCTGCTGGCTGGAGCTGCTCTGCTGAGCCTGTACCTGCTGGGATGGATCTTCCACACGATTGAGCTGGCTTTGGCGCTTGTTGTTCCCGCCTGGGCCGCCTCGCTCATTGTCGTTGCGCTGCTGCTCATCATTATTGCGGTGCTGGCTCTTCTCGGTAAGAAGGCCGTGGACAAGGCTCGCCTGACCACCCCCGACCCCAAAGCTGGACTGGAAGCCAGCGTCGAAGCACTGAAGAAGGGACTTCGTCATGAGTGAGACGACTTCTCGTAGCCCCGAGGACATTCAGGCAGATCTGGATGCTACCCGCGAGCAAATGACCGCCACCGTTGATGAGTTGGTTGCCCAGCTCCAACCGGCACACCTTATTGAGGTCTCCAAAGAGTCTCTGGCGCGAAAGACTGAAGAGGTGAAGGTGCAGGTTGCTGACACGATCAACAGTGCCCGCGCTGGAGACACCGAGGCTCAGAAAAAGGTGGGCTATGTTGTTGCCGGCGTCGCTGCTCTGATTGGAGCAGTCGCCCTGCGTAAGGTTTTTCGTTCACGCTGACTGAACACTTTTTCGCGCATTGCCACAGGAGTTTTCTGTTGGCATATCAGGGGCAACGCAGCCGAAGTGCACACTTTTTCATCTTTGTGTACTCACTGAGGCGTAATTATGCGCCGATACGCGCTATGATGTCTCTGGAAAGAATTTGACAGATCAGGGAACCGCTTCGGCGGACCCGCACGAGGTGGAGGGGGTCGACGCCAATGGGGCGCGGCCGTCAGAAGGCTAAGCAGACGAAAGTCGCACGCAAGCTGAAGTACTTCAGCCCCGATACGGATCTAGATGCACTCCAACGCGAGTTGGCCTCAGGGCATGACGACTCCGAGGACGATCTGTACGCGAAGTACGCTGACTTCGATGACGACGACGAGAATGGCGAGGATGAGGACGATTATTGGTCGCCCTCTGAGTCTCGCTGAGTAGATCCCTACTCAACGCATCACACACTTAACCCCGTGTGTTCTACCCTTCGTAGAACACACGGGGTCTTTGTGCTTTCCAATCATGAGGCGCAGCACACACCTGATTTGGCCCTACTGCGCCCAGTCACTGTCGCTAGTTGAGTTCACAGTCATTTTGCTTCCGTGCACTCGCCGATGAGTGTTCAGGACTCACAATGGGCCACTACGACGGCCAATGGCCTGTGGTGTGGGCGCATAGACGACATCCACACCACAGGCCATATGAGGCTGTTTCTCAGCTCTTGCGCTGACGAGCGCGCAAGGCCAGCATCATGCCGCCGCCGCTGAGGGCTGCCACAATGAGGACGCTCAGGCCAAGTGTCTGCGCGCCTGTTGAGGCCAGCGTGCCCTTACCAGCCTTCGCATTCTTCACAGAGTCTTGCGCGGGCTTGGCACCTGCAGTCTGGCTGGGATCAGCAGACTTCGCCTGATCGGAAGGCGTAGCCGTATCACTCGGCTTAGTGCCGGAGTTTCCTGGCCCCTGAGTATCAGGTGTGCCTGGGCCGTTGTTCCCAGTATCGGGCTTAGTAGAAGGTGGTGTTTGACCATCACCAGTGTTCGGTGGCGGAGTACTACCGCCCGTGTTGGGCGGAGGCACCTGTCCCCCACCGTTGTCCTGCCCCTGAGCTGCGACGATCGCGACAGGAAGGGTAGACACTTCCTTGCCATTGACCGTGAACGCAAGTTCAGCGGCACCTGCCTCGACAGTGGCGGGCACGGTAAGCGTCAGCGTCGCCACGCCCTCATCATTGGCAACAGCGCTGGCCGAGAGGGGCAGCCCATCCTCAGCCGAAGTGAATCCGAAGAAGGATGCCACACTCCGCAAAAGGCTTGCACCGCTCACTTTCGGACGACGCAGTTCCATGGTGACCGCTGCCTGTGCTGGCACTTTGCTCAGCGTGACTGAGAGTGTGCCATTGTGTGGGATTTCCTGTCCAGCAACAACGCCAGAGATTTCGGGCGTAGGTGCTGGATTCTCATTGCCGCCATTGGGGGGCTGAGGAGTGGACGTGTCGGGTCCGCCAGGCGTACCGGGTTCACTAGGTGCAGGAGCACCGGGGTCACCAGGTCCAGGAGTATCTGGCCCACCGGGAGCGGGAGTATCCGGTGTTGGAGGCTCAGGAGCGGGATCTGTCTTTGCCTTCCGATCGGGCACGGTTGAGGAGTGCACGGCGCTCAGAGTCATCGACTCGGGCCCCATGGTGTCAGACTGTGCGGCTACGGCCAGGGCAATGGTGTTTTCACCATTGAGGTTAAGGAAGGCCGTGGGTACAGCGAAGGAGGTCTGCGGGCCACGGTTGCCAATGTAGACGCCCGTGTTCCAGCCGTTGACAAAGATTGTCACCTGAGAGTGATCGGCAAGCTGTTCAAAACGCGAGGAGTTGATATTCAGTCGGAAGATCGTGTCCTGCGTTGCCGGAACGTTCAGATTCACCTTGGCCCGGTACCAGGTGATACCGGCGGGCGAATGCAGATCAGAAGCGGCAGTCCAGCTGGAGTCATCAAAGCCTGGCATGTGCCAGCCAGCCTTTTCGCCACCCAAACCACCATTGTTGTACAGCGTGCCTGAAGGATTGCGGGAAAGGTCAGCAGCATCAGCGGAGGTGGCACCCGAAATCTTCCACGTAACGCCACCTTGAGCACGCAGGTCAGCATCAAAGAGACCACGGTTTTGCTTGGACAAACCGTTGTCGCTCCAGTCGAGGTTTTGACCGAGGTTGTGCACGAGCACGGCAACGGTCACAGGTTGCCCCGCTTTGACGCTGCCCGTGGGGGCTGCCACACGCGCGATGCGCCCTTCAGCCGGTAGGGCTCCAGCGTAGGCACCATTGACCCACACCTGCATGAAGGCAGGGTTACGACCCTGGCTGGGAACCCCTGAACCGCCATTTCCGGTAAAGGTCAGTGTTGGATCATCGCTGGCGGCAGTGTAGTGCGCCCTGTACCAGACTGAACCTTCGTAGAAACGGTGGTGGTTGGAGTCCAGCACGACGCCAGCAACCCTGCCAGGGCCCTGGTGACGAGGGTTGGCGGCGACAGTGTCAGTAATGGTCTTCCATGCGGCATCATCGAAATCAACTGCGGCTTCAGCGTGATCCTTTGCTTTGACGAAGCTCAGTGGAGCAACACTCACTTCCTGCGGACCTGCCACCTCAGCGCTGACGATATTGCCGTCAGCAGAACCGAGGGCGTGTCCATTCCAGGTTGCCGATGAGTAACCTGCTGGGAGGAAAGCCATCACCGATTTGGCGCTGTTCATCGAACCAGTCAGTGCCACCGTTTCACCGGAGTAGCGTACGGTTCGGGCAAGATCAGCGCCTTCAATGGCTGTTGTGGCGGGATTGCCCTCAGCATCTTGTGAGTCCAACAGCCATGTGGTTTGTGCGCTCACTCGGTCGATCACACGTAGCGTCAAAGGAGCAGGAGCATTCTCACCGGCCGGGGTAATGGTGATGGAGAACGGAGTATCGGAGTGGGTGTAGTTCAGGCGCAGTTCGCCGCGTGCTCCATCCCAGTGCTTCTCCACACCATCAGGCATGGCGACCGTTGGCTCGGCCGCGTAATGCAGGACCGTTTCACCGGCATCTCCAGCAACGCCAAGGAGGTATTGCATACTACCTTCCCTCAGCGTCAAAGGAGCACCGAAGAGCTGAGAGGTCGTGTAGTAAAGCGCGTGGCCGTCAATATTGCGGTCGGCGGTGAGCAGCAGAGCATCACGGCCATGCAAGGTCAAGAAGCTGCCCTCCTTTTGTGGCACGCGAGCCCAGGCGATTTCACCTTCCTCAAAGCCGTTATTCTCCTTGGGCAGGGCGCTTGCGTCGGGGAAAACCCTCACGGCGTCAATGGAGGTGTAGGTTCCGCTCGAACGAGGGAATGCCTGGCCGTCGTTGGTGACCGTCACCGTGTGTTGAGCGGGAGTGCTGGTGTCCTCTGCCCGCCAGGAGAAGATGTCCTTTTGAGGGGTTGCACCATTCGTGGTTTCTTCGCGGGTTTGACCAACGATGTCACCGTCGACGCGAACCGTTGCCGAACCGTGGTTTTCTGACCAGGGGGCGACAAGGTCAAAGCCAACGCCGGTGAAGGTGAAGGAGTAGGAATCGCCCTGAGTATTCGAGAAGGATTCATCCCCGTTAATATCACCAGCAGTCCAGTTCTGGCCCCGCGCGTGGGTCCAGTTCCCGGTGTAGGTAAAGAAGCTCTCATCAGCATCATTGTGGATGACTGCCTCGGTTGCTGCCGGTGCAAAAACATCAATGGCGTCGATGCTGACTGTTGTTGCTTGGTCGGTACCAACATTGCGTAGCGTCAGCGTGTGTTGGGTATTGCTGAGATTCTCTACGCGGAAGGCCTCGAATTGTTCGGGCTTGTTCTGTTCAGAATCGACCTTTGTCGTGCTCACCATGACGGGCTGCTCGTCGTCAATCTGCACGCTAAATGCGCCGTGATCAACGCCGGTGCCGGTAATAATGCGCAGGCCTGGGCCGGTGAAGGTAAAGGTCAGTGAATCGCCAACTGTTGTGGTCCGCTTCAAGGTTCCCTTCGCGGCGCCGCCCTCGTTGATGTCAACCCAGCTGCCCGTGTAGTGGATGTCTTCGTGGCGGTCATCGTGAGAGAAGCTGGCTTCCTCAGCGGCTGCGGCCTTCCCCAGGGAGAGAGGGACAGTGAAGGTGGAGTTCGTTTGATCGTTGGAGTTGCGGTGGCGGAAGGCAAGCACCTGCACGCCGTTGCCAGTGGCAGAATTCGCCTTATCCGTGGCCTGACGCTGGTAGGCGCTGATCTCCGCACCAGCGTTCATGGTTGGGCGAGGCGCACGCACAGGATCCATCGACGCCAACTCGGGGACGGCCTTGGTGTAGTAGCCGATTTCCTTTTGCACCGAGGCTTTAGGGGTGAGCTGGCGATCCTCAGTGATGCCAGCACCGTAGTCGTAGGAGGTGAAGCCTGAGGAGGGCGAACCCGTCCACCCCCAGTTGGTGCCACCAAAAGCCATGTAGAAATTAAAGGCGGTCACACCGTTGCCAATATTGTTCACACCCCACTGGCGGGTGAAAGCCTCGTCAGTGTAGGTGTAGCAGTCGGAGGCGTTGTAGCGCGCTCCCCAGGGGGTGAATGCGCCGCCCTGAGATTCGGTAATGAAGTGGGGCGTTTCTGGCGCGTAGGTGCGGAATTGTGTTTCGAGGTCGGGGATGGTGTTACGTCCCGCTGAGCAGTTAAAGCCCACGGGGTAGCGGTCATAGGCGTAGAAGTCCGTCCCGTAACGCTTCACATCGTGGAAGCGCCCACCCAGCCCATAGTCATTGTGGAACAAGGGCACTGTGATGCCGTCATTTCGGACGAAGTCTGCTAGAGCTTTGAGGAAAGCACCCCTGTTGGCGTCCTCGGCAATGAGCTCATTTTCTACCTGGTAGAGGATGACCGAGCCGCCGCCATCGGTGATGAGGTGCTTCTTGACGATCTCGTTGAAAGCTGCCAGCCACTCGGTTGAGGCTTTCAGAACCTTGGGGTCGGTGGAGCGCAGCCCAGCCGAGTAGTTCGTCATGTAGGCGGGAAGGCCACCCATGGAGATTTCAGCGTTGACGTAGGGGCCGGGGCGGGCGATAACGTACAGCCCTTCCTGCTTGGCGAGGGTGAGCAGCAGGTCGAGGTCTTTAATGGTGCCGGGAGTGAAGTCGAAAGGAGCACCCTCTTCAGACTGATGCAGGCCCCAGAAGAAGTAGAGTGAGACGCCGTTATAGCCCATGGCACGCATCTTTTGGAAGAGGTCGCGCCACGAGTTCACATCGGGAGCTCGCCAGTAGTGGATCTCGCCTGACCAGATATTGATGCGTTCTCCGTCGATGGTGAAGGAGTGCTTGTCGTAGCCGACGGTGTGGGGCTGTCCGTCATTTCCTGGGAAGGAAATATTCGAGGGCGGCAGTGCCGTAACCGCTGAGAGTCCTGGGATTCCAGACGCTGTATCGTCTGGGTTGGCCTGTGCGGGTGGGATAAAACCCGCGAGGGCGAGGCCGCAGACAGCAGTAGCCGCAGCAAGCCGCCGCCTATGCATAGTGCCAAGGCGCATCGGTGCGTCCTTTCACAGATGGTGACAGGTTGTGTGTAGGTGGCGCGCAGCATTGCGCACACTCTCAACCCACAGAATCCGTGAAGAGACAGCACCCCTTCCACGGCACTACAGTGAATCTTTTCGATCCTCTGGTCAGAAATCTACGACATGCCACAGAGGGGGCGGCAATCCCTCTAGGGACGCATCATTGCTGATGGGAAGAGAGTTTACCTGCGTCAAAATCTAGCGTGATTCTTTTCGCACAAGCAAATCTCATGGCAGATCACGACCACTTGGTCAATCAATGAAGTAAGAGGATAAAGCTGCTTCTCAGCAGCAAGTTATCGATTCGCTCAGAGCAGCACGGAGGCAGGAACGCCGCCGCTTCGTTGCTCTGCTCCGCTGCCGCTAAGACGCTTGCCTGCTGGGCACCTCATGAGCTGTTGCATTTCTATCGGGGAACCCTGCACGCCAAATGTAAATGCCAATAAGTACGGTGCCTGTAGCTGTCCATACCATCCACCATGGAAATCGAGGAAGTTCGGGGGCCTCTGCCGCACGCGCTAGTTCTTTCTGCGGAGTGGGAAAAACTCTTTCCCCTGTCACCAGGATTCGGTGACTGTTCACTCCCAATGGCGTGCATGTCACCAAAGTGACTAGATCACGCCCTTCTTCAGCGCGGATTGCCTCGGTTTGGTCTGGCTCAACGACTTTGGTGTCATAGACGCGGTAGGTCAATGTCTCGCCAAAAACATCAATCGAGAAAGTATCCCCCTCTTTAACCCGATCAAGATTCGTGAACATCTCTGCGCTTGCTAAACCACGATGTCCCGTCAGAACCGAACGCGTGCTCGTTCCGCCTACCGGTAACGAGGTGCCTCTCAAATGACCGATACCAGCCAAAAGGGTGTCGTCACTAGTACCGTGGTAAACAGGAAGGTCAACATCAATGGTTGGAATCCGAATTCGCGCCATTAGAGGCCCATTCCGTACCGATAGTAGTTTGGAGTAGTCAAGCATCGGATCAAGCGAGAGGCCATCACCAGTGGGAACATTGGTATTTGCTTCAAGCAAAGCTCCCGCTGTTAGTGCACTGTTATAACGACGAGCCGCGACTAGCTGAACCTGGGGATCTGGCTGCGTTTGCACCAGTTGCTCGCCATAACCCGAAATTACCTGCGACTGGTTATATTGAGACAGCCATGCAGCGGCATTCGAGTAGGACATTAGGATCATACCGATCAATGCGCATATACCTGTCCCGATTGCCAAAAAATTTGGCCGAGACTGCGCATCTTTCCTAGGCACCTGACGAGCTGTAGGTGCAACATGCCGCCCGTGAGCCACACGCATCTTCCCACATTCCTTTGATTCTTCTTCGCGATCTAATGGCGTTGATCCGTCAGCACCAGCACATGCGGTGGCAGGAAGAGGAGGTCCCTCCTCCCGCCACCGCATCAGCCTGTCAACGCATAACTCGTGCGCAGGTGCTCGCTATACAGCGCAATCAGATATCTCGAGCGTGCGCGTGGCGTCGACGATTAAGCAGGTAGCCACCCGCAGCGAAGAGAAGCATTGATGCACCCCCCACGAAAAGCAAGACTTGACCAGCAGCACCTGTCATGGGCAATTCAGGAACGCTCTGCTTCGTGTTAGGAATCTTCGTTGTGTCAGAAGCGTCCGTTACCCCAGGCACAAGAGTAATGACGGTCTTAGCGTCCGTGGGCAGAGTGTAACCAGCAGGAGCGGTGGTTTCTTCAACCACGAGACACAAATGCTTCTTGGTGAAACCAGGGTCAGCGGTACCTTTAGGCACACTCTTCTGTTCAATAAGAACACCAGGAATGACCAGCTTACCTTCATCGTTAGTGAAAAGTTCATCGCCACTAGCGAAAGTCAGAGCGTTACCTGCGGTGGCCTTCTGGTTGGGGTCACACGAGTTCACACCCTGATTCTGTGCGACATAAACCTTGAAACCTGCGCCCTTGAGCTTTTGGTTCTCATCGCCTCCGTTTACCTTGGAGAATGTGTAGGAACCCCAATTGGACACAACTTCTTCTGCTGTAGGGACCGGATCCTTGGGTGGATTCGGGCCAACTGGATCGTTTGGCTTGGGCTGATTTCCGGGAGTCTCCGGCGGGCCGTAGGGATCTTCAGGTTCAGGCTGCTCGGTACCGCCGCCCGGCTCAAGGGGAGGTGTCACAGTGTCAGTTAGCAAATAGCCGACGTTCTTGATCGTCCCAGCATTTGGCAACGACGCAACTGTAGCCTTCAGATTGACGGTGACGACCTTTCCCGGGTTTGCCTTTAGCGTGCTCAGCCCCTTTTTCGTAAACTTCACAGCAACCCAGTGCTTATCTGCTTGAATGTCGTTAATGTAGTGATCATTGACGGCGATGGCAACTGGATTCTGCCCGTCAGCATCAGCAAGGGTGACTGAGTCAATCTTCGGATCAGTCAGTTGTTCCACCATCGGGTCAGCAATGATGAAGTACTTAAAGTGTTCACGTACATCTAGTGCAGGAACCCCCGCCTTAATACTGAACGCGACGTTATCGGCTACAGCAACAACTGCATGTTCACCGATAGTCTGGGTCTTTGATGGAGCGTCAGACACTACACTCTTGGGGTAGACCGTGACGTCGTAGAGCCATCCCTTGTTGCCGTTCTTCTCGAAGGGTGTCGGGATCGTTACCAGGAAGGGAGCAGCAAGCTTCAAAGCCTTACTCGGCTTGGTTTTCTCACACACCAGGTAGGCACGAAGAGGTAGTCCCGTAACTGCCTCGGCTTTCCCCGTCGCTGCAGTGGGCTGAGTTTCAGCTTTCTTCACGAAGGTAAAACCGCTCAAGGAGGGCGCATCAGGATTGGCGCATGCGCCACTCAGATCCTTGGCGCGGAGCTCGCTGAACTTCTTCCATCCGGCGTCTACTCCAAGGTTCGTCCCCTCAACTTCGTGAATGGTGAATACCGCACCTGCCAACCCTTCACCTGCGGCTTCGCTCGCACCATCAGCCGTACCAACGCTGGTGCCACCGGCAGCCTTTTTTACGAGGGTGATGGAACCCGTCTTGCTCGTATCGATATTGCCGTTAGCATCGAACTCAGGATTGCCCGGAGCGGCATAGGCTGAGCCTACTGCGCTAAGAGCTCCGGCTGCGGTGAGGGCAAGTACGCCCATCCCCGCAGTCAGACGCTGCACAAGCGCTTTCTTTCTGAGTGCCATGGGATTTTTCCTTTCAGCATGAGGGCGCGATGCGCCCCCAGATGTGCACTGTTGGGATGTATCTTTCCGATTGGAAAGCACACTTTATGGTCGAGCAGCCTAAGCTTTTCCTCGACGTCGGGATAACAGCCACCCTGCTCCTGCGAGAGCGAGGAAGCCCGCTCCGCTGAACATCAGAGCATCAGAGGACATTCCGCCTGTGAGTGGCAAGGAGGGAGGAGTTATCACCCTATTGACGATGTCTCCTAAATCGGTGTACTCACGCTGTGCTTCAACGCGAACCTGACGCGGTGCACCGACTGCGTAGCCTAGGGGAGCTTTCGTTTCAGCGAGGGTGTATTCCCCTGGCTTTAGGTGCTGAACACGTAGAACACCTGGGGTAGGGTCAGAGTCGTTAGTGCCGTCACACTGATCAGGGATTGCACAGTCGACAATGGAAAGATGCTGGCCACGCCCTTCGAGGCTCCATTCGGAGCCTGTTAGCCCCTGCCCCTCAGCGTCAGTTTTCCGCCACTTCAGATCTACGGGAAGCTGATAGCCTTCGGGAGCATAGACGAATACGCAATGCACCCTCGCCCCTGCCGGAACGTCGGTAACTGATAGTTCTCCGTCCGTATACCTGGTAGCGCGATTCTTAAAGTCGGGTAGATCTACATCTGGCTGACATTGAAGCAGAACTCGTTGGTAGCCAGATGCCCGCGGTGAGACAGTAGAATCAACCGCAAAGCTGGCAGCAGTGCCCCCTTCATCTAAGCGGAGTTTCCACGAGGTATCGACTTCCCAATTCTCACCGCTCAGGGCTTGCTTCCCGACAAGGGGGTTGTTGGGAGTGCTAGGCGAAATGTGCTGTACACCTTTGGTTGCGGTGACATCAACGGTGTAGCCCGCATGTTTGTGTACACGCTCGCGCTCGCCGTTTCCATCAAGTTCAATGATTTCAGCAGTCACCGTAATCTCTGGCAGTGTGGACGTATTTTTTTGCGGGCCAAGGTTAAGAGGTTGCGAAGTACCCTCAAGTTTCAGGGTCTTTTTCGGGCCCGCAGCGTATCCAACGGGCGATTGTTCCTCAATAAGGTCGTAAGTGCCGATAGGCACGTTAGACACTCTGAAGTAGCCTTCACGGTGATCCTTGTCCGCTTGCGTGCTGCATGCTTCGGCTGTTGTGCCCACACAGTCATTGACAACGATGCCTTGAGCGGCCATCACCGAAGGCCCTACGGGTTTCACCCTCCATCCCGATCCAGGCAGAACTTTGCTGAGATCATCGGCGTCAACCTTTGACCACTCAAGGCTCCCAAAAACCTGACGTTTGTATGTAATTTCGCACGATAGTGGCGTGTTTGGCGAAATCGCGGAGCTTTCTCCGGGTAACGAAGCCTCGGTCGAACGGTAGACTTCGTCATTCGTGATGGTGTTACGACAGACGAGTGAGGTGAATGTGAGGTTTGCCCCCTCAGGCGTTCTCTGCTCGAAGCGCAAGCGAGGCTGCACCTTTGGATTCAAATGGAACAGCGTCCATTTATCCGCGAAGGTTCCACCTGTTGCGCTACGTTGAGTGAGTGAACGCTGTGCCTCTCCTGTTGAGTTAAAACGTGCTTTCTTCTCCGCTTCCCCTACCGCGACTGCAAAGTCGATGTTTTCTCCCGCCTGAGAGATAACAATTCCTCCATCGTCGACCACCTTTACAATTCCCGTGACCGTCGACGTAATTGCCACCGGGCGGTAGACCAGGGTGCAGTTAACACTTTCCGCATCAGGTAGATTACGAATCGTGAAGCTGGTTGGGTGCACGAGATTAAGACTTTGAGCATTCCCCTCAAGATAGACTTTAGGATTCGCCGCACCATCTGCTTTACCGCTGACACACGAGAGGGATCGGAACTCTAATGGGGGCGCCTGCTGCACCTCCACATGCGCAGTAACATCCACCCGATCATTTTTCTTATCCAGGCGAATAGTCTTTGAATCAGTTCTCCCGAGCGCTATCTGCCTTTCCTGCGTTCGACTTGGATTTGTCGACAGGGCCCCCGCCGTAAAGGTCGCGGGTGCCCCGGTTGATGATGCTTCCATCCATGACTTGTACACCTTCCCGTTCGAGGTGAAATCGGAGGTATCAGAACCTTCGACCTGCACTGTGAGACTGACCTGAAGCTGTCCATTCTCTTCGACGGTGCGGTTAACGATTGACCCGAAGCTTGCTGATCGTTGCTCAGGTGTTAAGGTCCGTGTTTGCGCTGGCCCGCCTTCTTGATAGAGCGGCGATCGTTGATAGCCTTTCGGCGCCAGCCTCTCGATAAGTCTGTAACGGCCATAGGGAAGACCCGCTACTTCAAAGTAGCCTTCCCTCGGATCCCGATCACCCCGCAACTTATATACGCAGGCACCTTCGCGTCCAACTGGTACGGCACAGTCGTCAATGGTAAGAGAAAAGCCATTTGCTGCGGGGGTATCGAGTGCCTCAATTTTCCACGAGGATCCCTTCAGATGAACACTATTAGAGGAAACCTTTTCCCACTTTAGGGTTCCCGAGGTTTTTCGGTAACTAAACTCACAATCGACTTGCGTATTTCGGGGGACATCTATTGAGAATATCTGGTTATTTTGAATATAACCCGTAGAGATTCTATAACGCCCTTTCTTATAGCAATCATACTTAAACGCCTCATATCCGAGCGACGTCGGCGCAGCCGTCCTCATAGAAATTCTTTGCACATGCGCAGGAGTGGGGTGACTGAGCTTCCAGCCTTCCCCAAAAGTACCGTCACTCCGACTCCTTAAAAGAGCACTCTCCTGCGGCCTTCCCACTTCCGCAGGGGATATATCGGCATAAGGCGGCTCTCCTTCTCTAACGAAACTCCATTCAATTCCAGACCTGTTCTCACCATTAACAAGCGCAAAACCATCTTCTTCATATAGATTCACTACGCCCTTAATGGTCGATATCTTGTAGTGATTCACAGGGGAATCGAGATTAATGAGGCGACGAACCGAATTGTATCTATAGTTGGCATCGTCCGCATCGATCGTGAAGACAATCGGCGCGGCTAGAGGAATATAATCATGCGGGGCCTTTGTCTGAGTAAGCGTATAGGTTCCAGGCTGAAGATGATGGAGCCTAAACTGACCCGCGACATCATCACTATCCTTCAATAGGACATTTCCACATGCTCGGCCTTCACCAGCAACACAGTCAGGAACTTCGATATTAACGGTGGAGGGCCAGCCATAGCTTGGAATATTTACGCCTTCAAGCCGCCACTCGCTTCCCGGAAGTCGAATAGATTGTTCCTCATTATCTAGTAGAGTAAAATAGACATCACTTAGCTTTGGCCTAAGGGAATGAACGTCACCCAATTGCAGAACGCCAGCTTGAAGGTTTTTATTGTTAAGGATCCAACACCTATCGGCTTTTAAACCATTCTCGAACGGACCTATCTGATCTTTTTTCTTGTAAGCATTCTTAACATCGTAGTCATAGTATGCAACGCAGTAATGGGCGCCTTGCTCCGTTTCCGGAGTGAGTGGCAAGGCTGGCAGTAACACTGATGCAATTCCCTGTCGAGGGTCGTAATCGCCACCATCTGTGCATGAGATATCGTCACAGTCAGCAAAATCAAGCGTATAGCGATTGACATACTCTAAAGGTAGCGGCCGCTGGGGATCCAAAGAGGTTGGAAAGACCTTGAAGCGGAAGGTAAACGGAGCACGTTTCAATGCTGACTGTGAAGATATGCCGGGCGCAATTTCCTCAACATTCATGGAGATTTTATTTGAAAACTGGCCCACTACTTGCAAGTCCCCGCAGCTCGCGGCATCACTAATCACAACATCGTTACTAAACTGCTCACCTTGATAGGGGGGACCGTAGAAATTAGAATAGATGCTTATTCGGCGATTCCGCCGATACCCGGCACCCTCCCCACGCGATTCATCCTTACTGCGGACATAATATCCCACACCGGACAACGGCACGTGTGTCAAATCTGCAGATCGCTCATTTCGCACCTCAACATGCGGCGTGCTTGTAAGGTTTCCATTGAAAAGATCGCTCACGCGAATGCTATAGATAACATCTAGACCTCTGCCACCGTTTCCGGCTCCAACACCCGCGAATAGCTGAATCTCATCACGGGTGTACATGGCGATGTCAGCATCTACCGCACGTCCTGCTCGCGCAGCGTTAACAAGGTCCTGATTCGGACGGAAAGATCCTCCCTGTGTAATTTTCTTGGTGCGATTCTCCATTTTCCAAAAACGGAAGCTCTGGCGATTTGGATCATAGCCCCCGAAATAGTAATCCTGAGTGAGGACATCCACCATACCGAAAGAGAAACGCGGAAGATACTCACTCTTTCGAAGATTTTCGATCCAGGGCATCCAGCCTTTCGCTCCCGTGTATCGGTAGATCGAGAATGTCTGGCTGCGCTCTACGACAACAAAAGCCTCCATTCCACCAGGACTAATGCCAAGCGCATCAACTCTCGTAGCATTAGGAGCGATTCTTTCTGTCACCACTTCAAGAACAGACACCCCATCTCGGATAAAACGGCCATTTTCCGTCACCACATATCCGGCGTTACACGTAAGGGGTTTCCACGTCGCAGGGACATTGAAAAATGAGGCGCCGGTGGGCAAAGGCTCAACATCACTCACAACCTCTTCGGGCTCCTCCACGCCAGAAAGATTCACCTCATCTTTTGCAGGATCTTGCTCCGGCCCCTCTTGAGTCACTTCGTTCTCGGCAGACATAGCCCCGACATTCGCCTGATTGTCGAGCATATTCTGCTCCCCGCTACCTTGAGGATGGCTCGCAACTGAAGATTCATCGTCATCGACAGATGGTTGCTCCGCAGCCTCCATGTCCTCAGGCACAGGTAAGGCGCCAAGATTCTCGGCCTCTTTCTCCCTAGCACCAGACATTGCAGAATCTGCATCCTGGTCAGGAATAGCAATAGCGCCTGCAGCAATGGCTTCTTCACCATTCACACTAACCGACGATTCTAATGCTAATGCGTCAATAACAACGAGAGATACACACAGCGGAAGGACGGTAAAGACCGCAATCGCCCGCCATAGCTTGCGATACCCCCAATGCCCTTCTGTGGGCATGGAATGCTTGCCTCGGTACACGTGACCTCGCTTGATCGGTTGCAGAGAAAATAAAACACTCTATGCAACAAATTATGTTAAGGGATAACTGATACCTTAACCGGAATTAAGGCGTCATTTCAAGTACCCTTAGCTATTGCACACAGTCACAATCGCATTCGCAAAGACCGCAGGCCAAGTTTTCGCCCCATTTTTCAGTCTGCACCAGAAAGAACAGAAAGCAGAAACACGCATCTCTGCCAGCACAGGCGACCCAAAAGAGAAGCGGAACTCTCCACCTCTCCAGCCTGCTTAAAGAAAAGAAATATTTATTGTCAACGCTAATAGGTGAATTTCACTCCACAAGGTAACGCCCACGCAACAGCACAGCACCCGCGTCAACGCCCTTCATTCCCGCAATCAAGCGCTCACCCTGGCCACAAGCTCCAGCCTCGTCATCGGCGAGCGCACGCACCTGGCCAATAACACCGGCCTCCACCCCGGTCGCACGCACAGCCTCAACAACAGCATCGACGCTGTCATGGCCCACAACGGCCACCATCCCCACCCCGAGGTTCAAAGAATCTTCCAGGGCCGCCCAAGACACATTGCCCTCGCGACGCACCCAGTCAAAGACGGCGGGCACAGCCCATGCGCCACGGTTGACCTCGGCAACCACTCCACGAGGAAGCACGCGCGAAAGGTTTGCACCCAGGCCACCGCCGGTGACGTGACTGAGGGCGTGAATACCGGTCGCCGCACCGCGCATGCCGGGGGCGCGCGACGCATCAGCCTCGGGACCTTCCAAAGGCGCGAGGAGTTCCCCCTCCCCCACGGCGGCGATAAGGTCTAGGCAGAGTTTGGTGTACAAGCGCGTGGGCTCAAGAAGTTCTTCACCCAAGGTGCGGCCGAAGTCCTCCATCTGGGCATCCAGCGACAGTCCTGACACCTCAAGAACCTTACGCACCAGCGAGTAGCCATTCGAGTGCAAGCCAGAAGAAGCAATACCCACCAGCACATCGCCCTCGCCAACGCGGGCGGGGCCAAGGACGCGCTCAGCATCGACAACGCCCGTAGCCGCCCCCGCAATGTCGTAATCATCCTCAGCCATGACACCGGGATGCTCAGCGGTTTCACCACCCACCAGGGGACACTCAACCTCAGCGCAGGCGCGAGCAACGCCTGTGACAATGGCAGCAATACGTTCAGGCACGACCTTGCCGCAGGCAATGTAGTCCGTCATGAGAAGCGGGCGCGCCCCCACAACAACAATGTCATCAACCACCATGCCCACCAGATCCTGGCCGATCGTGTCGTGCACATCCATGGCCTGAGCCAGCGCGATCTTCGTGCCCACGCCATCGGTGGACGTGGCCAGCAGCGGACGTGTCATGCCCAACAGTGCCGAAGCATCCACCATCCCCGCAAAGCCACCCGTCCCGCCAAAGACCGTGGCATTGTGCGTGCGCGTCACGGCACTTTTCATCAGCTCCACAGCGCGGTCTCCCGCGGCGGTATCCACGCCTGAGGCCGCGTAATCCAGGACAGGTGCGTCGCTCATGATGATCTGCTTTCTCTTGACGGGGGGGAGGGTGATGTCGCTAATCAGCAGGTGGTCGCCCCGGGCGTGCCGGGGATCGGCGTGCCCTTGTCGATCGGGTCGGGGTATTCGCCCGTAAAGCACCCCAGGCACAGGCTTGTACCCTGTTTCGTGGCTTCAACCATGCCTTCCAAGGACAGGTAGCCCAGGGAGTCAGCACCGATCCAAGTGCGGATTTCCTCGGTATTCATGGAAGAGGCAATGAGTTCTGCACGCGTGGGGAAGTCAATGCCAAAGAAGCACGGCCATTCCACCGGAGGAGAGGAGATGCGCACATGGACTTCGGCGGCTCCGGCCTCGCGCAGCATTTTCACCAGCGCACGCTGCGTATTCCCACGCACGATGGAGTCATCAATGACAATCAATCGCTTGCCTTCAATCACTTCACGCAGGGGGTTAAGTTTGAGGCGAATGCCGAGCTGACGCAGCGACTGGGTGGGTTCAATGAAGGTGCGACCCACGTAGGCGTTTTTCACCAGGCCCTGCGCGAAAGGAATACCCGACTCTTGGGCGTAACCAATTGCCGCTGGGGTGCCCGAATCGGGGGTAGGCATGACCAGGTCAGCCTCGGCGGGACATTCGCGGGCGAGGATTGCCCCCATTTCACGTCGGGCAGCGACGATCTGGCGTCCCCCCACTACGGTGTCTGGGCGGGCCAGGTAAACGTATTCAAAGACGCAGGTGTTGGCACGGGTCGGGGCAAAATGCCATGAGTGGACGCCAGAAGCGTTAATCGTAATGAGTTCGCCGGGTTCGACTTCACGCACGAAGGAGGCGCCCACCAGGTCAAGGGCGGCCGTTTCAGAAGCGAGAACCCATCCGCTGGTCAGGCGGCCCAATACGAGAGGGCGGTAACCGTGGGGGTCGCGCGCGCCATAAAGCGTCGTTTCATCCATGAACACCAGGGAGAATGCGCCGCGTACACGAGGCAGCACCTTCAGGGCGGCGGGTACCAGAGGTGCGGCGTCCTCGGTTGACAAAGGCGTTTCAGAGGGAACGCCGAGCGTTTGGCCGCCGGCAGAAGTGGCGTGAGCGCCTTCAGGGCGGGGCTGGGCAACGAAGGGAAGAGGACCTGGCAGGCTTTGAGCTAAGCCCAGCAGCGCTGTGAGGACTGAGGTGTCAGTTGACGCCCCACGTTGGACGTCCTCGCCTTGGGCAACCGAGTGCGCAAGGGCACGTAGTTCCTCAGTGTTCACGAGGTTACCGTTGTGCCCCAATGCCATCGCACCAGTTGGCGTTGGGCCAAGAGTGGGCTGAGCGTTATGCCAGGTGTCAGCGCCCGTCGTTGCGTAGCGAACGTGCCCCAGCGCAATGTGACCTTTCAAGCCCTGGAGGGTCTCCTCAGAGAACACCTGATTGACAAGACCTTGGTCTTTATACACAAGCAGTGATTGCCCGTCGGAAGTGGCAATTCCTGACGATTGCTGTCCGCGGTGTTGAAGGGCATACAAGCCAAAGTACGTCAGGCGGGCAACGTCCTCACCTGGCGCCCAGACGCCAAACACTCCACAGTGGTCGTGGGGACGGTCATCCTCAAAAGGATCACCGAATGGCATTTCAGTAGTAGGTACATGGCCGGATTTCACGGAGCATGTTTGCACGTTCCTACTGTGCCACAGGGGTTCCCCTCTCGGTAGTGGCGTCCACCATGCGGCAGTATCAGTTCACCTCTGGATGCTCAACCTCAGCAGCGGAACGAGCTAACACATGCGAACCCGTTGATGCGGTCACCACCTGCAGGACAATAACCGCCATCCCCAGCACCAGCCACCGCCACTGCCACATGGACACGGCCACGCCCGCACACAGCACGATCACACCAAGAAGCTGCGGTTTTGATGCCGCGTGCATACGCGAGAACACATCAGGTAGACGCACCACACCAACGGCGGCAATCACGGTCAACAGGGCGCCGATCATTAACATCCCTGCACCCACCCACTCATTCCATGGGCTGCCGGCAATTATCCCTGTCATGCTGTTCCCTCTTCCTCATGGCGCTCTCGCTGACGGCGTTCCTGGGCGGCAACCGCATCAACCTCGGAATCAATCTCTTCCAGCTCCGCGCGGAGTTCATCTTCTTCACGGCGGCGCTGGCGTTCTGCGTATTCGGTGGCGGTCAAAATACGTCGACGCCCGCGCGCAGAATCATCAATGACATCCCGGCGAATATACCTCGCCACAACAACGGCAGTAAGGAACGCCGTCAAAGCCAAAATGATCAGCAATACGCCCAGGTCAGAACGTTTCCAGGACACGATCATGACGCACACAACCGTAAAGGCAGAGGCCGTCAACACATCGGAAGCCACCGTCCGATCCATAATGCTCGGACCAGCCGCAATCCGATAGAAGGCCAGCAAAGCTGCCACAGTTGCCAGCAGCGCAATGATGAGGTGAAGGATTTCAATAGGGGTCACGACTCGTTCCCTTCCACCGTCGACAGCATGTGCGGAGCGATAGCAGCCAACAGGCGTTTCTCTTGCGCAAGCACAGAGGCCACCACCCCAGCTTCACCGCCCTGAGCATCAAGATCAAGAATGTGCAGATCAAGCCGACGCTCAGGCACCACAACATCAAGAACTACCGAGCCGGGAACCAGTGAGGTCATCCCCGCAATGATTGTCATGTGGACGGGGTCGCCACTGCGAAGTGTCACCTGCACCCGACCATTCCGGTCGCATCCACCTCGAAGAACCACCCACGACACTTGGATGCCGGCAACCAAAAGATCCCACAAGAAACGCGCCACCAAGACAATCAGCGCTACGGGGCGCACCCGCCACGTGTGAGTAATATGCGGCAAAGGAAAGACCCCCTGCACCAGGATGGCCAAGAGAACACCCGACACGAGGATCATCGGCTCCACACTGGCAAAGACCAGCACCCACACTGCTGTCAACCACAGCGTCAACGTCAGCGACACTCGATATCTTCGCGGCAGAGGGCCGGTATGTTTCTCCTGCGACATCACTACCTCCTCTCCCCTGACAGCATCCCATCAGAGACAGCCGCACCCGAGGGCGCCTTATCCGCGGGGGCCTTATCTGCGGGTGTCTTATCCGCAGGGGTCCCATCTGAACGGCCAAAATCTGACTGGCTTCGGTGATCCTGCTCCGGCTCAGGCAAAGGCGCATCGGGCACCTCGTCCAAGGAGCTACCCGACCCGCGACCGTCCTCGCCAAGCACAGCGGTGATGTAGGGATAACGGAACATTTGATCGCGGGCGGCTGAGGACACATACGTCCAAATCGGCCCCGATGCTGCCGCCATAGCAACCTGCACAGCCACCAGTGCCGCCACCGTGACGGTCATCAGCACAGGAGTGCGCTCAACAATGACCTTCTCACTTTCAGTGCGCGATGCCTGAGCAGAAAAACGAGAACGCTCCGCCACAGGGGCCAACGCACTACGCGCACGCTCAACCTGGCGGGTTGCGCGTTCACGCACCGCCTCGGAAACATCCGGCCCCAGCATCGGTTCGGCAACAACCGATGGAGCATCCTTCGGGTTTTGCCAAAAGGCCATATTCCACCACTTCGCCACCACATACAGGGTGAGGAAACTGGTGACGATACCACCGGCAAAGAGTAGCCACGCCTGGAGCGCAGGCACACCGCTACTGATCTGTGCGGCATTAACCGAGGCCTGCGCCAAACCAAGTTTGCCGACAAAACCCGTCAGTGGCGGCACACCCACCAGGTTCATGCCAGTGATGAAAAACAGGATCGCCACCAGCGGCGCTTTACGAGCCAGGCCCGACAGACGCGCCAAAGACGTTGTGCCGGTGCGTTTTTCTATCAAGCCTGCCACAAGGAAAAGCGTGGTCTGAACAAGGATATGGTGAGCCGCGTAGTAGATGGCAGCAGCCAAACCCGCTTCAGTGACCAACGACAGGCCCCAGGCCATATAGCCGATGTGTGATACCAGCGTGAAAGACAGCAGACGTTTCACGTCATCTTGAGCGACAGCACCCAAGATGCCAATAATCATCGTCAGCAAAGCAATAACACCCAGGATGGGCGCGATGGAATCACCTGGGAAAAGGAAAACCTGCAGGCGGATCATCGCATAGACACCGACCTTGGTCATCAGGCCAGCAAAGACAGCGGTCACGGGGGCAGGCGCTGTGGGGTAGGAGTCTGGCAGCCAAGCCTGCAAGGGGACGACGGCCGCCTTAATACCAAAAGCCACCAGCAGCACCGCTTGGATCATCAGGGCTGCGCCCGGGTCGATCTCACGCAGGCGAATGGAGAGCTGAGCGATATTGACCGTGCCCGTTGCCGCGTAGGTCAGTGCAATGCCAGCAAGGAAGATTGACGAGGACAAAAGCGAGACAACAACGTAGACCGTGCCCGCGCGCACTCGCCCTCGCGTACCCCCCAGGGTGATGAGCACGAAAGAGGCCGCAAGGAGGATTTCAAAGCCAACAAAGAGGTTGAATAGGTCACCTGTCAGGAAAGCGTTTGCCACACCAGCCGACAAAATAAGGTACGTCGGGTAGTAGATCGTCACAGGCGAGCGCGCCCCCTGAGTCGCAAGATTTTGCGCCTGGGAAAACACAAGAACGGCGAGGGTGACAATCTGGCTGACAACGAGCATGATCGACGCAAGCCGGTCTGCCACCAGGGTCACGCCGATGGGGGCCGCCCACGAGCCGACGTCCAAAACAACTGGCCCAGCGTCGGCTGCGACGGCCAGGGCAAAAGCAGTGGCCGTGGTTGTTGCCAGGGTCAGCAAGGCAATCATGCGTTGCAGTCGCGGGTCGCGCGCGAGGAACAGGACGAAGCCCGCGCTGACAAGCGGAAGAAGAATCGGAATGGGCAGCAGGTAGTGTGCGGCAGCGATCATGCCTGCCCCCTATCAGAGTTGGTAGTGATTGACGAGGCCACCGCTGATTCGTCCACGCTGCCGGAGTTTCCTTCCGCGGGGGCAGGCTCACCGCTGCGAGGTTCCTCGCTATCTGGCTCCTCACTGTGAGGCTGATCGTCCCCGTCGTCGTAGTTGATGTCGCCGTCCTCATCACCTGTCGCCCCCTCGTCGATGTAGGAGACAACCTCATCGTCTGCGCGACGTGAAAGAATCCGATCTTCAATGTCGTCGATCACTTCGTCGTGGCCGGTCAAACGCCACGAACGATAGGCAAGGGCCAGACCAAAGGCCGTGGTCCCAAGGGAGAGAACGATAGAGGTGAGCATCATTGCCTGCGGCAGAGGATCGCCCATACTCTCCACCGTTTCCTCACCGATCAGGGGTGGGCGTCCTGCGGCGCCTCCCGCTGCAAGCAAGAGGACGTTGACGGCATGGGTGATCAGCCCCAGGCCAATGAAGATGCGGGACAGGGAACGTTCCAGCATGAGGTAGACGCCCGTTCCGGCCAGCGCCGCTGCGATAAGAAGAACAGTGACGGAAGGGGCAGTCATCGTGGTACCTCCGTGGAAGCAGACATCTGAGCATTGGGAGGAACGGAGCAGCCCTCAATGCCCGCAATCCGCTCAGGCTCTGGGGTTTCCTGCTCGTTTTCTTCCCCGTGGCGATCGATTTGTGCCCCCGCCGCCGCCACAAGGTCAAGGACGAGGCCAATAACGAGGACGTACACGCCAATGTCAAGAATGGTTGCTGTTGTGAAATGCAGGTGCCCCAAGAGGCCGAAGTCCCAGTCAACCTCGGTGGATTGCAGCACCGATCGGCCAAATGCCAGAGGTGCAACAGCTCCTGCACCTGCGATAAACAGGCCCGTACCCAGGATGCGGCCCGGAGAAATGGGCATAGCTCGCTCAAGCTCTTCAGCTCCGCCCGCCAGGTAGCGCAATACGAAGGCAAGGCCCGCGACCACGCCTCCGGCAAAACCTCCACCAGGGTTGTTGTGCCCGATGAAAAGCAGCCACAAGGACAGGATCATCATGGTGGGGAACAGCAGGCGTGTTGTCACCTCAATGACGATCGAACGTTCCCGATCATCCAGGTGGGCGACAGTCGGAAGGAAACTCACTCGACTATGGGGGCCTGCGGGAGCCTCGGAGGAGCGGAATACGCGTCCACGCAGGAGGGACAAAATCCTTTGATAGCGGGGCTTAGTTGTCGACCCAGCATGGATGAGCGAGGCCACGCCAGTAGCAATGACAAGAAGCACTGATAGTTCACCAACCGTGTCCCAGGCTCGAATGTCCACAAGGATCACGTTGACGATATTGCGGCCATGCCCAAAGAAATAGGCTTCCTCTGCCATGAGGGAAGAATCTGGCGCGTGCGTGCGCGCAGCCGTCGCATACAGGCCAACGACCAGCACACCGTAGGAGACGATCAGCGACAGCAGGAGTCTCCACCAGCGCGAACGCGCTAATGGGCGGTCAGAGAAGTGGGCGGGCAGGCGACGCAGGACAAGGACGAAGATGACCATACCCACGGCTTCAACAAGGATCTGTGTCAATGCCAGATCGGGAGCCCCGTAAGAGGCGTACAACACGGCAACGCCTAAGCCCACCGCCCCCAGGGTGAATGCCGCCTTCATGCGACGGCGAGCACGGGCTGTCATGATCGCCGCAATCGTAATCACGATTCCGATGAATACCTGAAGGGGCGAGTCCCACACGCGCAGTTGAAGCTGCGAAGGAGGACGAATCAGCAGGGCTGCGGTGACGGCAGCCACCAGTGTCGCCATAATCGTGGACAGTTCAAAGGGCAAAGAACCGCGCTGGGTCATGCGGGTGACGCGAGCAGCAAGAATCTCTAGCTCACGCAAAGTCCACGTGTGCAGATCAACAATGTTCAGCGGGAAGGCAAGACGAGCTTGGAAGGCTTCAAAGCGGCGCGCTCCCCGTGCGAGCAGAGCTGCGCACCCAAAGATGGCGGCGGTTACCAGCGAAACATCAAGCCCCGACCACCACGCCAGGTGAGCGTGCCCGGGTAAGGGGGCCCCATAGGCGCCGAGGATTCCTTCCAGAGCACCTGGCGCCAGGCCTAACAGCGCCCCTAGGGACAGGATGTAGATGGGCAGTCGCAAGGTGATGGGCAATGGTTTGACGGTGATGGCCTCGTCAAGGGGGCGCACCCCGAAAGCTCCCCACCAGAAACGCCACGCGTAGGCGGCTGTCAGGATTGATCCCAGCGCCACGAGGACCAGGACAAGCAGTTCCGCTCCGCTTACCCCAGCGTCTGCAGCGCCTCGCGCCATCCATCGGGCTTCAGAGCCGTGCATGAGGGCAGCCAGAAGCGCTTCCTTACCCAGGTAGCCGGTGGTCAACGGCAGGCCTGCCATTGATGCGGCTGCCAGAGCTGCGGCAGCGGCAGTCCAGGGCATTGCCCGCCCGATCCCGCTGAGACGCTGAATATCTCGCGTACCGGAAGCGCTCTCGACGGCACCGACCGTCAGGAAAAGTGTGGATTTAAAGAGGCTATGTGCCAGGAGCATGGTCACGCCTGCGGCCATCAACGAGGCACTGCCCGCTCCCAGCACTGCCATAATCAGCCCGAGTTGAGAGACCGTGCCGTAAGCAAGCACAAGTTTGAGGTCATTTTGACGCAAGGCGCGCCACCCGCCGACGAACATCGTGACCAGACCGGCAGCGACAATGAGCGGCGACCATAGGAGGATTCCGGTGAACCCAGGGGTCAGACGGGCAACAAGGTAGAGGCCTGCTTTGACCATTGCCGCAGCGTGAAGGTAGGCAGACACGGGTGTTGGTGCCGCCATTGCGCCAGGTAGCCAAAAGTGTGTGGGCACAAGTGCCGACTTTGAGAATGCACCCAGGAGCACAAGAAAAGCCGCAACGTTCAAAAGCACGCCGGATGTGGAGACTGAGCCTGTCGGACCGGTGATACTCAGGCCAAGAGTTCCTTCATGAGCGCGAGTCACCAGTTCGGACAGGAGGTAGGAACCGCCCTCCATCTGCCCAAGAATGACAAAGCCCATGAACATTGCCAGCGATCCACTGGTTGTCACCAAAAGGGCCTGGCGCGCTGCGGTTCGAGCTGGTCGGCGTTCAAAGTGGTGGCCAATCAGCAGGTAGGACAGTAAGGAGGTTGCTTCCCAGAAGGCGTAGACCCCCATGGTGTGGTCGGATTGCACGACGCCCAACATGGCGGCGATAAAAGCAACAAAGACTGCGGCGAAACGTCCCAGGCCTACGGCTGTTTTTTTGAAGTAGGCCGAGGCATAGATGAGGACAAGAGCACCGACTCCACCGACGATGAGGGTCATCACCCACGAGAGAACATCCAGGCGCATCACAAGAATCAGGTCAAGGCCCGGGATCCACCTTAGGGTTTCCGTGGGGTAGTCGGCCGATGGAGAGTGTGCGGCGGCAAAAACGTGCTGGGTTGTCGACAGGGCGTAGGCCACAGCCGATAGTGGGGCCACTGCGAAAAGGGCGAGGGCGCGGCGTCCGATGCGGCTGACCAGGAATGGCGCGCACACGGCGACACAGAGGTGTGCGGCTATGACAGCGAACATGCTCGGGTGTCCTCGGTGTCAGCAGCGCACCAAAAAAGTGGAACGCTGCGCGTGATCAGGGCAAACGCTCAATGAGTGGCGACGGCCTAGCGTCATGTTCAACACTCATTTGCGATTCTTTTTCTAGCCTACCGAAGTTGAGCAATGAACGAGTGCTGAGGTGGCGAGGATCGCCCTCAGCGCGCCTTGACTCATGATTTGCACGCAAAAGCGGGATAATAGAACGTCCCAGGTTGACATGATCTGGTGAATCAGCAGCTTTGCCTACCCAGCCTGCCGTCCCTCATTCAGGCAGGCAACTCGGCGGGCATTCGACTCGTGCAGCGCCTGACACAAGCGTCTAATAAAGGAGAGTACAGCTCATGGCTTCCCCCCTGCTCATTACCGTGTGCTGGGTATTTGCGCTTTTGTGCACCGCCATTGCCTTCCTCTCTTTTGGCCGAGGGCTTGCCCACCTGACTCGTCAGATGCGCGCAGGTGCGCCCGACCACACGCGCACTAACCATCCTTGGAGGCGTGCCTGGGGTGTTGTCTCCGCCGCCCTGACCCATAGGGAGTTCAAGGGTCGTCCGCTGGTGAAGATCGCCCACTGGGTGGTCATGGTCTCCTTCCCCGTCCTCTTCCTCACGCTCATTACGGGCTACGCGCACCTGCGTGATCAGTCCTGGACGTTGCCGCTTATTGGTCACTTCCCGCCGTGGTTGTGGCTGGTGGAGTTCTTCGCCTGGGCGGGTTTTGTGGGCATTATTGCGCTGATGATCGTGCGTCGTCGTGCAGGGCGAGGCTCCCGCGCTGAAGCCGCGCTCTCCGCCGACCTTCCTGCAGGCGACCCTGACGAGGTGGCCGTTGAGGCCTTGCGTGGGCGTCGGCCTCGTCCTCGTGATGGGTCGGCCGAAGGCTTGGCCTCACGTTTCTTGGGGTCGACTCACTGGCAGGCCCTCTTTGTTGAGTGGGTGATTCTGCTGGTCTGCGGGGCGGTCATTGCCCTGCGCGCCCTGGAGTACGCGCACACGCTGTTGACAGTGGCTCAGGTGCCCGTCTCGATCGCTGGCCCTGCTGCGGTTGGTGATTTTGCGGGCACGGCTGGCCTGGAGTGGTGGCGTTTTCCCTTGACGTGGTGGCTCGGCTACCCCGTGGCCCTGTGGCTTTCTGGCGGAGGCTTAGCAGGCGGGAGCGCTGGCGAGCTTGGCGGGCCAGCGCATGTTGCCGCGAACCTTATTGTCATTGTGTCACTGGTGAAGATCCTCGTCTCCATGCTGTGGCTGACGGTAGTTGGCGTGCAGACCTCTATGGGTGTGGCGTGGCACCGCTTCCTGGCTGTGCTGAACCTGTACTTCCGTCGTAATGCTGAGGGCACGAAGTCGCTGGGTCCGGCTGCCCCCATGCTTGTCAACGGCGAACCCATGGTCGACCTTGAGGTGCTTGATGCGCTGACAGACAACGAGGATGCTGAGGTGGTTCTAGGTGTTGGCACCGCTGAAGATCTCACCTGGAAGGCCCGCCTGGACCTGTACTCGTGTACCGAATGTGGCCGCTGCCAGGAACTCTGCCCAGCATGGAACACAGAAAAACCTCTCTCCCCCAAACTGCTCGTGCTTTCCCTGCGCGACCACGTCCATTCCATCTCCGCCCTTGAGGTCAGTGAACGTGAGGTCACCGACGCGGAGGTCCCCGGCGAGCGCGGCGTTGCTGATTTGGATGACGAGGAGATGCTGCTCGAAAAGGGCATGGAGCCCTCCCCGCACTCCTTTGACCTGCTCACCGCCCTATCAGCCTCGGGAGCAACCGGGCCTGCTGGTGTTGCTGACGTGGCTGCACCACTTGTCCCCGACGTCATTGACGAGGGCGTCCTATGGGACTGCACCATCTGCGGTGCTTGCGTTGAACAATGTCCGGTGGATATTGAACACGTTGACCACATTCTTGACCTTCGGCGCCATCAGGTGCTGATGGAGAGTGCCTTCCCGCGCGAACTATCCCGCGCCTTCCGCGGCATGGAGTCCAAGGGTAACCCCTACAATCAGCCCGCACGCAAGCGCATGGAATGGGCGAAAAACCTCGACTTTGAGGTGCCCGTGGTGGGTGAAGATCTTGAGGACGCTACCGAGGTCGACTACCTGTTCTGGGTGGGCTGTGCGGGCGCCTACGATGACAAGGCCAAGGCCACAACTGCGGCCGTTGCCGAGCTGTTGCACACCGCAGGCGTGTCTTTTGCAGTCCTGGGATCGGGTGAATCCTGCACGGGTGATCCGGCTCGCCGCGCCGGTAATGAGGTGCTCTTCCAGATGCTGGCTTCGGCTGCGATTGAGGCCCTGACGGAGGCCAAGGCCCAACGCATTGTCGTCACCTGCGCCCACTGCTTCAACACTATTGCCGGTGAGTTCCCGCAGCTTGGTGCCCGATTCGACGTCATCCACCACACGCAATTGCTGAACCGGCTTGTGCGCGAGGGACTGCTCACTCCGGTTGCTCCCAACGCTGGAAGTGTTGACAGTGCTGGAAATGCTGGGTGTGACGGCGAAGGTGGCGCTACTACCACTACTTTGCCGACAATCACCTACCACGACCCCTGCTACCTGGGTCGGCACAACCGTGTCTATGAAGCTCCCCGCGAATTGCTCGGAGCTTTGGGCGTTGACCTGGTAGAGATGCCCCGCAACCGCGAGCGCGCCCTGTGCTGTGGCGCGGGTGGGGCACGCGCGTGGATGGAAGAAACGCGAGGCATCCGCATTGCTGATGCTCGTATGGTGGAGGCAGCGTCAACGGGTGCCGACATTGTGGCCACCGCCTGCCCCTTCTGCTCGCAAATGCTTGGATCGGCAACGGGGGCAAGTGCGGGGCTGACCTCCTCTACTGGCTCTGCCGGTCCTGGCTCTGCTGATCCTGGGTCTGTTGCTTCTGCTGACGGACGCGAGGCTGGTGACGGCGGGCGCGTGGAACTGCCACAGGTGCGTGACGTTGCCATTATGATGCTCGAAGCTGTCAGGCGCGGGCAGGATCGGGGCTAAATCGCTGCCGAAGCTCCCCGTCGAGTACCGCTTGGTGGTTGGCAAACAGCTTTGGTACCAATGCGCTTTATGTACGGGGCAGTGCTTTATGTACAGGTTAGGGCTTCATGTACCCGCTGCACCACGCACACTCAGCGCTATGTAGTACATGATGCGTTAAGTAGCACACCAGGACAATGCTTCAGGTCGCGATGAGGAAACCGTCCTCGTCAATGAGTGAACCACCTGTCAGCGTTGCCACAGCAACGGCCGCTTTCTCAACATCAACAGCAGCTACCGTCCGTTCAAAAGCGAACTCGGCAGTGATGTCTTTGTCGAGGGCGGCTGCGATTGCTTGGACGCCCTCAGAGGGAATCCAGCGCAGACGGTACTCAACAATGACCCCACTGGTCCATGGCTCCCACCGCAGGACGCGGGGTGGGCTGGGGACTCGGCGTACCTCAATGGTGAGTTTTCCTCCGCCAGCGACGGGGGAAACAAGCGCATAGCCGTCAACAACTAGGGGTTGACGTGCGGCTTCCTCACGGGCCTTCTGGAGAACTTCAGCTACTTCTTCCGACATGGGTTTCACGCCCGCCATGACAGAGGCAATTCGACGAACCTCACGCGGGGAAGCGGCAACGCGCGCTTCGACGGGAATGTCACGGGAGTCCACGATCTGGGGGAAATCGGGAAGCAGGCGCTCAAGGAGCTCAGCGGGGTCAATCCATCTGGGCGAATAGACAGCCATGTGGACTGCGGATTCAGGGTCAGGCATCATGACAACGCCCGACCCGAAAATGCGTACTGCCCCCGCAAGGCGGCGCGCCATTCGCGCCAGAGCAAGCAGTGACTTGTGTTCAAGTCCAAGAGGAAGCCCATCGGGGAAGGCTCGGGCCCACTCATCCCTTTCAATAAGTTCTGGTGAGGGCGCACGCCCACGCAAAGTGGAGCATTCCAGGATCCAGATGCGACTCAGGTGAGTAGGCAACCCAAGTGACACACTCAGTTCGCCTTCGATGCTCCAAGGGCCTTGCAGGTAGGAGTCTCCCGTGAGTTTTAAACGTCCCGGTTCCACCCATTGAGCTTCATCCCAGATGGAGACAGCAAGGGCTTCGAGTTCGTCGCCTTCAACCTCTTCGCTTACAGCAAAGAGGTGGTGGGTGGTGGCCTTTTCAGCGTCTAGGAGGCTACCTGATGAAATAACGTCTACGACAGGGACAAGGCCAGTTCCGGCGAGTTCATCGTTAAAGACACCTTCTGTGAGCATCGTGTACGCTCCGGTCATTCCTTCAACGAAGGAGTCGCCGGGGGCTGCGACCGCTCCGTGGCCAACTGGCACGCCCAGCAGTGGCGTAGAGGGCGGGTCAAGGTTGACAGGTGGCGTGTTTGCCAAGCGATCTCGCATGGAACGCCGCTCAGGGATGGGGGCAGCAACTTCATTCTCGCGCGCAGAGCTTGCCTCAGCTTCAGGGAAGACTTCCCCAGTGCCGGTACCTCCCACAGCGCCTGTTTTCACTGCGACGCCCGAATCCACTGCAGAGTGCGTGTCTGCTGCAGGGAGTGTTTCTGGCGCAGGCGGTGTTTCTGGCACGGGGGGAAGGTCAGTGCGTGACGGCAGGCTCGCCATGGCGGTGGCCTCGTCAAGTGCGTGCGGGTCGGCCCCCTTGGCGTGCAAGCTACGACGCGAAGGGAAATCGGGAATCTGACGTTCAGTTACCATCGGCGATCCGTGTGCGAGTGAAACGCTCATGGGAGCGCGAAGCCGTGGGGCCACGCTGCCCCTGGTAGTGAGAACCAAGAGCGGAGGAACCGTAAGGGTGCTGAGACGGGGAGGAAAGGTTGAAGAAGCACAATTGACCGACCTTCATGCCCGGGTAGAGCAGAATCGGCATTGTTGCTGTATTCGACAATTCAAGGGTGACGTGGCCAGAGAACCCGGGATCAATGAAACCGGCAGTCGAGTGGGTGAGCAGGCCAAGACGCCCCAGAGAGGACTTGCCTTCTAGGCGGGCGGCAATGTCATCTGCCAGGGTTACGCACTCGTATGTTGCGCCAAGGACGAACTCGCCGGGATGAAGCACGAAGGGCTCATCGGGGCCGACGTCAACAAGGTGCGTCAGATCATGCTGGTCGGCGGCGGGGTCAATCACCGGGTAGCGGTGGTTGTCGAAGAGTCGGAAGAATCGATCTAAGCGCACGTCAATGCTTGCGGGCTGCACGAGGCTGCGATCCAGCGGGTCAAGCTGGATTCGTCCCGAGTCCAGGCCCTGCAAAATGTCGCGATCAGAAAGAAGCATGTGGCTATTGTCGCACGCAGGTCCCAGCTTGTGTGGGTCGAAACGTCTTTCAAGCTGTGCACTAAGAAGCACCCCGACCGTGGTTTTCAGTATCCTGTCCCCCATGTCCGAACACGCAGGCTTCCTCCGCGAGGTGATTATCCGCTGGTATGACCACAATGGTCGTGATCTGCCGATGCGTAGCCCTTCCGTGTCGGCGTGGGGGACGCTGGTGTTTGAAGTGATGAGCCATCAGACACCTATCCCGCGGGTGCAGCCAATCTGGCTGCAGTGGATGGATCGTTGGCCAACGCCAGCAGATCTCGCCAAGGCTTCACCGGCGGAAGTGCTGGTGGCGTGGGATCGCTTGGGCTATCCTTCCCGGGCACTGCGGCTGCGCGAGTGCGCCGTGGTAATCGCTGATTCTTATGGTGGCGTGGTGCCCTCTTCCTATGAGGAGTTGCTTGCTTTACCGGGCATTGGTCCTTACACGGCGTCGGCTGTCGCGTCTTTTTCTTATCACCTGCCCGTTCCCGTATTGGATACGAATATTCGCCGCGTTTTGGGCAGGATTGTGGATGGGGTGGAAAGGCCTGCCGCGTCCACTCCTAGCCGAACAGAGCTTGCCCGCGCCACCGCGCTAGTTCCCTCTGATGGCGACGAGGCTGCCGCGTGGAATGTGTCGGTGATGGAGCTCGGTGCGCTGGTGTGCACCGCGCGCTCGCCCCTGTGTCAGGCATGCCCAGTGAGCGAGGTTTGTGCCTGGCGGGCCGCTGGATATCCAGCGGCACCGGGGAAGAAGAAAACGCAGGCGTGGGCGGGAACGGATCGTCAAGCCAGGGGACGTGTCATGGCCGCCTTGCGTGCCGCTCACCAGGAGGGTCAGGCACCCAGCGTGCTTCGCGCATCGGACGAGGCCGCTGCCGGCATCTCCATGGCTCAGGCGCTTAAGGCTGCGACACTACCTGACGCAGACCCCGCTCAAGCTCAGCGCGTTGTCGACGGTTTGCTACGCGATGGCCTCGTCAGTCTGAGCGAGGACGGCTGTCTGCACCTGCCCCACTAAAGAGCGGCTTCAGAGAAGGAGTCCGCTCAATCTTGAAGCCCTGACAGCCTTGTCGTCAGCTATGACTCTACGACTATTTTTAAGGCAGTTAATAGTTACCTATCCCTAGCATATTTGCCGAACGCCTTGTATTCCTCGCCTAGAAGACCGCCTCTCTAAGTCGCGTGGCCACAGCTGCAGCGAGGCGCGGAGGAACCGCGTTCCCAATCTGCCGGTATTGAGCCGATTGAGTTCCAGTCCAAACCATATCCGAAGGAAAGCTCTGAATCGCCGCAGCCTCCTGAACAGTAATTCGACGCAATCTTGCTTCCTCGGGAAGGTGAGAGAGAGGCGGTTTCCTCTCTACAAAAAGGCGATCATGATATAGCTCAATCCAAGGAGTCTTCCGCGGGTCCTTGAGACTCTCTTGATCGACTATCGGAGTACGGTTTCCTCCCATAGATGCAGGGAGAGTCGGCGCAGGAGCATCAAGATTCATTACCCGACCCTGCCCATTGAAGAGCATCCCCGCATATGGAGATCTTCTAAGCACAGGCCGTCTTGCAAGAGTAATCTTGGCGGTGCAAACCCCATGATTTCCGTAAATTCCCAGCTCGGGAAGCTTCTCAAGCACACTTCGCACAGTAGGCGGGGCATCCTGAGTCGGTGGACCTTCAAAATTGGGTACCTTGCTCCGCCTAGGGGTACCTATAAGAAACATGCGCTCTCGAGACTGCGCAACACCCCAGTGAGAGGCATTGAGCACAATCAAATTAACATCATAGTCAACGGACGCAATTTCCCGGAGAGAAGCGATTACATCGCCCCATCGCGAATTCCGTGCGAGCGCAGCAACATTCTCCATAACGAACGCCTTCGGACGAACTTTTGCAACTATGCCCAAAAAATCGAAAACGTGCTTCGAGCGAGGATCATTCGGGTCCATCCTTCCCGCAACCGAAAAACCTTGACATGGCGGCCCTCCGATCACAACATCTGCCATCCCTTCTTCGAAATGATCCCCAAGATCTCGAACATCGCCAGCAATCGCCTCGCAATACTCAAACCTCCGAGCAGCATCGCGCCACTCAGAATCCCGAACCTGCGTTATTGAATTATGTGTACGCACCGCCCAGGGATCGATATCATTTGCAAAGACAGGAACGAATCCCGCGGCGGCAAAACCGAGGTCCAACCCACCAGCACCTGAATACAGGGATACAAAGGTAGGACCGCCCCCGATAGAGCTATGCGATATTGTCATAACTCCATTCTACCCCACTTCCTACTCCCGAAAGGATGAGAGACAGTGCCCACATCCCTCGAACGCGCACTAGCCTTCGATGACGCCTTGGCCCATTGCCTCCAGGAATGCCGCAACCAGGCCAGCATTGCCCAGTCCGTTCTCGCACAGGAACTCGAGATGGACCAGTCAAACATCTCCCGAATAGAGGACGGAAAACGGCGAATAACTGTTAGCGACGCCATGCGCTGGTTTGAAGCGGTAGGCATGGACCCCACCACTTCTGGCAAACTAATCGCAAATCTATGGGAGAAGCACGGCTCTCGCTCAGCCAGCCTTTGGAGGGAAGCTTAAGGATGCTCATCAACGACATACTTCTACGAATACTCCTCCCCCTCTCAGATAAGGAAGTCAAACACGCCGTTGAGGCTATCGAGCACAGCCTTCCGGATGACCTTTCAGAAAGAGAGATAAAGCTACACGCATTGGAACAGTCGCTCCAGGCCTGGGAGGAAAGCGATTACATTGACCCCACGCTACATTCTTTTGTCGACACAGCTCTCTCGACTAGCGAAGCCGGTCGTTATGGCCTTGATGGACTAAGGTACTTCGACGCCTATGAACGTCTCCGAAAGGGAAGCAATAAAGACTGGCGCGGACTTACAGCACAAAGCGCTCGCCTACTCCTCTCGCGAACGACGTTGATTTTTCGACTTATCACTTCGGAGCAGATGTCAACAGCGCAAGTATCCAGAGTGCTTGAATCTCTCGAACCATCGAGCAACCCGACCCCGAAAGCCATTAGAGCAGTTGCAGCAGTTCTCGACATTTCTCCTACCATCGAGAAAGGGGATCTCGAAGAAATCTGTGCGAGAGACCGTGAACGAGCACGGATGCTGTACACCGATTCATCCCTAGAGTCGTCAATGATACTCGCGACCGAACTCTGCTTCACTTGGACCGGAAGCTTATTCCTACTAAGCGACCTTCAGTCTCTAACACAGGATCTCAACACCGCAGAAAAGAATCCTTGGCCATACCTTCAAATACTCCATTGGGCCCTCCTCCCAGTTGAACTATACGACCACCCACCAACCTACGTTTATGACTTCTCTCCGAGGGGTAACGTCGCTACTTCACTTTTTAGCCTATACAGCACCGCGACAGGAAACCCTGTTTTAAACAACGCCAAGGCTGCGACAACACTCGATGAAGCCTGGAGTAGAAGCCGACCGACAGAGGCTGCTCATTCCCTTGTTCGGATACTTCGCATGCTTGAGAATCTACCATTCATGGCAAGAAAGAGTGCTTCGCAAGTGCTTCGATCCTGGATTTTTCGCCTCATCGAACTCCAAACGGACAATTACAAGCCTGTGACCTCCTCTCAACCTAAGCAAGAGCTTGAGACACTCATCCGGTATCTTGATGCGAATCAGACCGGCACCAGAGGAGTTATCGAACAACGAGTTGTTGACGCGCTAAGTGATCTTACGTTCTCTGGCCCTGCCTGGCGCCATCGCGGAATTGGGGACAGTGTAAATGCATCTAATACCAGCCGGAAAAAGTTGGGAGATATCGAGTTTCTGAACGTTGACGATCGTCTTGCAATCGCTATCGAAGCGCACGGCGGCACTGTGACCACAGCATACCTTGACACTCATCGCCAATCCCTCAAGAACATTCTGATGACACGTCTTGAAGACTCTTGGCTTGCACTCGACGACGCCACAGCGTGGACCGTTAAAGTACTCTTCATTGCCCATGGATTTGCTCCAGAACTTCCTACACACGAGACTCTCCACGGAGTAAATATCCTTTATGAATACTGGACGTATGGGGACCTCGGTAAACAAGCATTCAGCTCTGCCTCCGATGGGGAGATATCACGAATCTACGGTTCTCACATCATTGATGGATTGAACAGGAACACAACCCCCCAGTGGATTCGAGATCGCTATACAGAGCTTATTAGCTGATCCCCCATGAGGGAGACATACATTGTTGCGCCGCGTTGAGAGTTACGACCAGCGCCAGCTATGGAATAGTACACGCCTCCCAGCATGCTTAGCGGCTGGTTAACGGATTGGTTCGCGACGTCCTCGCTACTCTAGGCGAGGACGGCTGGCTGCACCTATCGCCCTAAGGAGAGTGGCGGACCTGGCAGTGTCACACCTGCCGCGGATTGCCCGCAGAGCGTGGGCCGCCAAAAGAAGCAGGACAGGCACTCTGTTCCCTCGGCGACGGCAAGGACGGACGTTCAGCTGCCCCGCCAAGTGCACGGACTCTTCACAGGAAGCGCGTGGGAGTCTCTCGTCAATCCTGATGAAAACGCGCCCCTCCCTGTACGCCTACTTGCGCACTTCTAGTGCCGCCTGCTGCGCGCGGCTTTCGGCCAGAGCATGACGGCCATCAGCCAAACCGTAGAAGGAGAAAAGGACGAAGAGGATTGTCACCACTCCAGAGCCGATAAGAATAGTCTCCACAGAAAAAACATCCGCCAGCGGACCAAAGACCGCCATACCCATCGGCATTCCCAAGGTGAACACAATGCTCACAAGGGAAAACACGCGTCCCATGAAAGCTGGGTCGGTACTCTCTTGCAGGGCAGTTGTGGAGGGAGTGCTGAACACAGGAACGAGCAAGCCGACGGTGGCATTCAAGGCCAGCACAACATAAATATTGGGCGCAATGCCCATCGCCACACTCAGCAGGCCGAAAATAACCGAGGACACCAAAAGCAGGTGCATCTTTGAGTGCCTGACCAGCATGCCAACGACCATGCCGCCAAGAGCCATGCCCAAAGAGAAAGCCACCTCAACACCGGTGAGCATCCACACCTCGCCCCCGAAGCTACGCGTTACCATCAGCGGCACCAGGAAGCTTGGGGCCACGATCAGCACGAACACCACGGCATAGACGGTCAGGAGCCAGCGAATAAAACGGTGGGTGAAGGTGTAGTGCAAGCCTGCGACAAGATCCCCTATCAGTGACTTTGGCTCAGGATTATCGGGCAGCTTCGGGATGCGCACAAAGAGCATGACGCCAATACCGAGGATAGCTGTCACGACATCAACGAAGAAGGTAGGGACGATACCGCCCAGGCCGTAAATTGCGCCGCCCGCTGCGGGGGCGAGGAGGGCCATAACTCCTTGGATGGAAGCGTTGATGCCATTAACGCGCATCAGATGTTCGGCAGGCACGATCGAGGGGATCGTAGCGCTCACTGCCGGGTTTTGGAAGCCTGAGCCGATGGAGCGGATGGTCACGGCTGCGAGGATGATCCACAGGTCGTTGATACCGGCGACCATAATCAGCGCTAAGGCCAGGGTGGTGATCGCGATGATCGCGTCAGGGATGATGATGAGCAGTTTGCGATTCATGCGGTCAGCCAGCGCGCCACCGAAGAGGGAAAGCATGCCCTGTGGGACGAAGGCAAAAACCGCGTAGAGCATGACCACCAGGCCCGAGCGGGTTTCGAGGGTCAGGTACCACATGACGGCAAATTGGACGATGGACGAGCCGAACATGGAGATACTCTGACCGACAAGGAAGAGTGTGACGGCCCGTTTCCAGTGTGCAAGGTGCGAGGTATCGGCACTTTCTTGGGTGTCAGTGGTGGCGTTAGTTGGTACCGGTTCTACAGGGGTGCCCTCTTCCATAGGGGCAGCGTCTTTATTGGGCGGGGACGCAGCGCTGTCCTGGTGTTCCATTGTGCCTCTTTCTTTTTCACGCAGTTGCCTCGCTCCAGCCATCCATCCCGGCATTACACCTCCGGGTGTGTTACTCACCCCCGTTGAACGCCATGTCGTGATCAGCGCGGTTGAGCGCATCATCTGGCATTGAATGGCGAGGGCGGTTCCCGGTGCCATGGGGGTGCGGTGACGAAGGTGGGGGTGTTTGACACTGGTGAGCTTGGCCAGAGAACTCAGTCAGAGAACTTGGCTAGAAAACTGCGTGCTTTATCGGTGACGCCTCACGCCACTACGATCACTCACTATTTGTTCCTACTTAAGCCTACGATACTGTTTCCTCATGCTGCTGTCTTAAGTCTCGCGCTTTTCACCACACCCTCCACTGTGTTTCACGCGTGAAACACGCATGGCTTTCCGAGCGCCAGCCTGCACCTGCACCTGCACCCGCCCAGCAGGCCGCATCAAACGGATACCCCTCTCAAATAGGTGCCTTGTCAACAAAGCGGTGGCACACACGTCACCGGAATAACAACAAGCCACCGGTTTAGCAGAAGAGCAATGTGGCGGAGTGCTTGCAGTCCATAGAGGCACCCACACAAGGTGCGAGGGTGGCGGCACGGCAGGGCCTGGTCGGGCTCCGAGCCCCTTGCCCCTAGTAAGGGGCGAGCGGGCGGGCCGTGCCGCCACTTTCGCATACGCAGCTCAGGCGAGTGGGTACAGGCGCCCGACCTCGTCGACTGTGCAGTCGTCCTCAGTAGCGAATGGCGTCAATAGGTTTGACGCGTACTGCCGCCACCGCCGGGATAATCCCGCATAGGGCACCGATGCTTGTCGAAATACTCACGCCTGCGACAGCAGCTCCGAAGGGGAAGGGCGGACGGTCTTGCAAAACAATGTCCATGTACTCCAGCGGCAAGAATCGCAGGATCACGATGGCGATACCGACGCCGATGACACCGGCAACGAAGGTGGCAACCACTGATTCCATAAAGACGGCGAAGAAGACTCGCTTTGCTGAGGCTCCCATTGCGCGGCGAATACCGATCTCTCGGATTCGCTGGCGCACAGTCACGATGGCGACATTGAGCAGCCCCAAAGCACCAAGGAGGATAACAATGGCACCGATTCCCATAATGACGTTGTTGACCATCTGCAGGTTCCCCTGCCCCAAGTCGAAGCCTTCGCCGCCGTGAGCATTTGCCTCCCAACCTGGGCCCATGACCGAGGCAAGGGCAGAGGGCAGGATACGCCGCGCTTCTTCGGCTTGTTCCTCACCAACCCACACGAGCATGTTGACGTTGGGATTGTCGGCGGAGTTTTTCCCGACGTTCATGTAGCGCCATGAGTCGTAGAGCGTGTAGATCTCTGGGCTTTCCCATGATGACTTTGATTTGATGACTCCGACGACGCGGAACATTCGGTCGGTGTCGTCGTTGGCTGAGATCACCATGGGGTCACGCAGGTCAGGTTGACCGAATTGGTCCCACATGACGGAGTTGATGACAACGGGTGCTACGCGCTGGTCAACGTCGGATTCTTCCAGCCATCGGCCTTGGAGCACACGCAGGCGGAAGATCACCTGGTAGTTGGGGTCGACCGCCTTAATTGAAGGGTCCATGAAGCCCCACAGTGGCGGAATAATTGGCTTGTCGCGGTATGAACCGGTGTTTGATGCTTCGGTGAACTCTCGGATTGAAATGTTGCCTTGTTCCAGGCGCGACCAGTAGGGAATTGCGAAGCGGTCGGCCACGGTTTTCATGGCGTCACCGAAGGGGTCAAGGGGCTTGCCTGTGATGTCTTCACCGCGGCCAGCAGGTGCAGTGTCCTTGTTTTCCTGGTTGAACTGTCCGTATTCGAACATCGGCCCGCCTTCGAATGCGAAACCGCCAGCGGGGCCAGAGGGTTCTTTTCCTTCCTCACTCTTCTTCGACAGGCTGAGGTGGAGGGTCACTGAGCGTCCCTCTGAGGCTTCTTGCATTTCGTCGAGGGATTGGGACAGCAGGGACCCTAGGGCAATGACGGTGGACATGGCCGCGACGGCGGCGACCACACCCACGAGGGAGAGGATGACGCGCGCTTTTTGGACTTTGACTTCGCCCCAGGCTTCCACGAGGGCGCCGATGATTTGGTTGAGGGCGTGCATCATGCCTCCTTCACGAATGGTGAGGACGAGGGGTGGAGCACTCCGTCGTAGAGTTCGTAGATGGTGTCGGCGCGCGCTGCCACATTCATGTCGTGGGTGATGGTGATGAGTGCGGCGTTGTGTTCGCGCACGACCTCTTCAAGTAGCCCCATGACGAGGCTGCCCGTGTCTGGGTCAAGCGCGCCGGTGGGTTCGTCGGCCAGTAGGATCTTTGGTTGCCTGACGAGGGCGCGCGCGATGGCGATACGTTGCTGTTCACCGCCGGACATTTGGGTGGGGTAGGAGTCGAGGCGATCCCCTAGGCCGACGCGGTCGAGCATGGCGGCGGCGAGTTCTTTGCGGCGCCAGAATTGCATGCCGGTGGCGTACAAGAGGGGCACTTCAACGTTTTCGAGGGCGGTTCGCGCGTTGAAGATGTTGAATTGCTGGAAGACGAAGCCGAAGAGTTCGCCTCGCATGCGGGCGCGGCGGCCTTCTGAGAGGTTCACAGCGTCTTGGCCATCAATGGTGTAGGTGCCGGAGTTTGGCTTGTCGAGCATTCCCATGGTGTTGAGCAGTGTCGATTTGCCGGTACCGGATCGGCCAACGATTGTGACGCGTTCGCCGGGTTCAACTTCTAGGTTGACTCCCCGCAGAATGTGCAGGTCAGAGCCATCTGGAAGAACCACGGTGCGCGTGATTTCTTTCAGTTCAATGAAGGACATTACTTTGCCTCTTCAGTGGTGGGGATTTCCTCAGCAGGTACACCTTCTGACTCCGGCCCGCCTTCTTCCATCATCATGCCTTCGCCCTCAGGGCCAAACATGGAGGATTCTTTGCCTTCAACAATCTTGCCGGGAACGAACTCCAGGATCTCCTGGTCTTCTGCGAGGCCTTCAATGATTTGGACGCGTTTGCCATCGGTGAGGCCCAGCTTGACGGGGATCTTCACGGGTTTGCCACCGGGTTCTGCAGGACCATAGACGGTGCCTTGCTCGAAGCGGCCTTCAACAGCGGAAATAGGAACGGTCAGCACATCGGCGGCTTCGCCAGCGACAAGAGCCATGGTCACTTGCAAGCCAGGGAAGACTGTTTGCCCATCAGGCACGGCACAGCGGGCTTCGATGCTGGTCGAAGAAGTGTTGCCCTGAGTGTCGCCTTCCTTGTTTGCGGGGCGATTCTGCGGTGTTTCGATGCGGACGCCATTGCATTCGAAGGGAGCAGGCCCGTTTTTAATGGTGATGGTGGCCTTATCCGGGAGGTTTTGTACGCGGTACATCTGGTCGGGGGTCAGGGTCGCAACCGCAGAGAATGTTGGGGGTTGAACCGTGCCGAGGGAGTCGCCCACATTGACCTGCTGGGTAAGAAGGGCGGTGAGATTCAACTTGCCTGACACTGGCGCGGTGATCCATTCGTTCTTCCACCAGGTCTTACCGGGTTCGACGATTTTGTTGCCCTCTTCGTCGACGCGCTCAACGGGATCGCCCTGCATTTCTTTTTGGATGAGCAGCAGTGTGTCTCCGGCGCTGACGTGGTCGCCATTGTTGACGTAGATTTCGGTGATCTCGCCGCCTAGAGTGGCCTTCACGGCTGGGGCGGGGTCGGATTGGATGGTGCCCTCAAGGGTGACCGTATTGGTGATCGTGCCGCGTTCAGGCGTGATGGTGATCTGTCCGTAGTTGCCCATTGGTTCAAGAGGCATTGCGTCGTTGGAGGATTGTGCCGGGAAGAAAGCGAACTTCACCATGGCAATCGCAATGATGAACAGAAGAAGGGTTTTGACGATCGACATGGCGACTGCGCCACGAGAGCGGTAAGTGGTCACGGGGACTCCTTGCACTGGAAGGGGCAAGTGATGGGGCATCACGCAACTAAATCAGATGAGGCAATCCTACCGACATCACTGTCAGCATTTGAAGGTCATTCCGGTTGAAAACGGTGAAAATCCGTGACTGTTCAGGGTGCACTCAGGGTGCCCCTGATGAGGCTCCATCACACTCCCTCACCTTCGTCGATACTGTTTTTCAGCGCGCGAAACCGGCGTTTTCGGGGGATGCTAGGTGACATGAGAACAACGACGCTCTCTTTCATTGGCGCTGCCGGGACTGTCACCGGATCACAACATTTGCTCACGATTGATGCCCATACGCCCTCACCTCGCCACATCCTCATTGACTGCGGGATGTATCAGGGATCTAAGGAATTGCGCCGCTTAAACTGGGCGGATTTTCCAATCCCACCCGCTCAGATCAGCGATATTTTGTTGACTCACGCTCACATGGATCACACTGGCCTGCTACCGCGCTTGGTGAAGCATGGTTTCCAGGGAACCATTTGGTGTACCGAGGCCACCGCTGAACTCACTGAGATTGTTCTTCGGGATTCTGCTCATTTGCAAGAACGCGATGCGGAGTTTGCTCAGACGCAAGGCTATTCCAAGCATCGCAGACCCGAGCCGCTCTACCGGGTCAGTGATGTTGAACAGACACTTCCTTTGTTGCGTGTGATTGATTTTGATACCCCTCTTGACCTGGGTGATGGTGTGATTGCCCAGTGGGTTCGTGCCGGGCACATTCTGGGGTCGGCCTCGATTCATGTCACCACTGAGGAGGGCACGATCCTTTTTTCGGGCGATCTTGGCCGTCACACTCACCCGGTGCTGCGCGCCCGGGAGATTCCGCCGGGCGCTGATGTGGTCCTTATTGAGTCAACCTATGGTGATCGCGAGCATTTTGAACCGGATGCCGCAGAGCACGAGGCCCTTGCTGATGCGATTCGCCGGACGGTGAAGCGCGGCGGATCGGTGTTGATTCCGGCCTTCGCTGTAGACCGTACGGAGCTGGTCCTGCAGGTGTTAGCGCAGATGCAGGACGAGGGACGTATTCCCTCACTTCCTGTGTATGTGGACTCGCCGATGGCTTTGGCCTCGTTGCGGATTTACCAGGCGTCACGGCACCGCGGCGAACTACGCGAGGATGTTGAGGGCCTGTCCCTGTCCCAGCTTGATCTTCGCGAGGTTCGTGACGCTCAGGACTCGGAGCGTCTGAACCGCCCTCACCAGCCGTGCATCATTATTTCGGCTTCGGGAATGGCCACAGGCGGGCGAGTCCTACATCATCTGGAGCATATGCTGCCTGATGAGCGCCATACTGTCGTTTTGACGGGCTATCAGGCTCTTGGGACGCGCGGGCGATCCCTTGCTGACGGTGCCCGCCAGTTGAAGATGCATGGCGCGTATGTTGCAGTGCGGGCCGAGGTTGTCAGGGATGAGGAGTTCTCCGTTCATGCGGATGCTTCAGAGCTGATGGATTGGGTGAGGGCTCTTGATCCTCCGCCTCAGCAGGTGTTTTGCGTGCATGGGGAGGTCGATTCAGCAACCGCGTTGACGGAGCTGCTTGCCGCCGATGGATTCATGGGTATTGTCCCTGAGCGGGGAGAGCGTGTTCGTGTCCGCTCGGGCAAGGTTCGCAAGCGCGGCGATCGTTTGGAGTAAGGCGCGACTACTCTAAGAATTCCTCAATCATGACGTCGACGGGGCTGGCTTCTTGTCGTTGGCGGGCAATTTCTTGCCACTGTTCGGGGTAGTCAGTGATAACGGCGTCAACGGGCCAGTTCACGAACTTCCTCATGGAATCTTCGGTGTTGAGCGTCCAGATTGCAGCTTTTTTCCCGGCGGCATGGATGCGGTCGATGAGTGTGCGTGACGCTGCGTCCTCTTCGAGGATCAGGTAGTCACCGATAAGGCTTTCTGTATTACCGACTGCTAGGAAGTAGGTGTATCCGCTGGTGACTTCTGGGTAGGTGCTTTCAATGTAGGTGATGATGTCGTAGTCCAGTGACATGAGGACGACGTCGGAGAGCATGTCGCGGGCTTTGATCGCGGCTACCGCATCGTCAACCATGCGATGATCGGCGGTAGCACCCTTAAGTTCGAGGAAGATACCGATGCGTCCCTTTGTTGCGTCGAGAAGTTCGTCAAGGGATGGCACGCGCACCTGGGTGAAACGCCCATTGGAGGTTGCTCCGAGGTCAAGGCTTTGTGTCTCCTGGAGGGTCATGTCGGTGGAGGCTCGCTTGTCTCCGGCGAGGCGGGCAAAGGTATTGTCATGGTTGAGAATGTAGTGGCCATCCTTCGTGCGTTGGATGTCAACCTCAACGTAGTGCGCGCCTTGATCGATGGAGTACTCGATGGCTTCCATGCTGTTTTCGATGGCAGCCTCGCTTGGGCCACCGCGGTGTCCTACTAGCGCGATCTGGGGTGCCTGGGTGACGAAGGAGGCCGCGTAGGCCATGACCGCCGCACTTGCGACGAGGGCGGCCGCGGTCAGTCCGCTTAAAAGGAGGCGCCTACGCAGGATGCGGTCAAGCAGGCTGGGCGTGGTTTTCTCGGGCGCGTGAGGTAGTCGTTGGGACAGATAAGCGGCCAGTTCGTTGCCGTTCTTTGTCGCTTGGCGTTCCAGGTAGGTGTAGTAACGCTGGGTGATGAAGAAGAGTTCGTAGGGGGTTGCAATAAAAAGCAGCAGGGTGACGAGTGCACTGAGTGTGATGACGGCGAGCATTCCCACAAAGCCTTCCCAGTAGGGCGTTGCGGGCAGAAGTTGACTGAGGGCGACGATGCTCGTAATAGCCGCGAGGATTATTGCCAGTGCGAGCGCGAAAAGAACGAAGTTGACCCACAGCATGAAGCCGAGAAATCGCCAGAAGTTTTCGCCAACCATGCGGAAGGATGAGGCAAGGGCTCGTCCTGTTTTCATGCCTCCCAAGATCATGAAGTGGAAAGTAAAGACCGCAAAAAAGGCCAGGATTTGGAGCAGGGCAAGGACGGTCCAGTAGGCGGCGAGGTAGAGGGGGGTGGAGTAGATGACGGAGGTAATGAAGTTGGGGATGCGTACATCCGTTAGGAAACTGATGTTGAGTGAAGTTCCTGCGAGGGGGAGGGCAACGCCGACGATGAAGACGATCAGCACGAGGCCTGGCCCCAGCAGTTCGGGGGTCGTTTTGAGGTTTGCCCAGAGGACGTGATGGTAGGAGGTGTCTTTCTTTCCTTTGATTGCGCGTGCGGAAAGGGTGAGGAATCCTCCGATTTCCATGAGCCATGTTGTCAGCAGTATGACCAGGACAAGGAGAATAAAGAGAGCCCCTTGAATGGACAGGAGGAAGGCGCCGATATTGGCGTTGGTGAGTGAGGGCAAGCCCCGCCAGTTTAGGAGCTGTTGGGTGGTGAACCAAAAGAGGGGAAAGAGGATAAGGCTTTGGACGGCCTTGGTGACGATCTGATATTTGATCAGTGAGGGCGCGGCTTGCCGTAGTTGACCAAATGCTGATCGTCTGCGTTGTTCCATCGGATCTTCACAACCTCCCTGAGGATGCGGGACTTTGGCTGTTGAGGGCCCGGCATCCGTGCACTCAGTATAGGAAGAGTGGCATGGAAAGAGGGGCTCACGGCCGGTTACTCAGGCAGCAGCGGCCCCTCCCCTGCCAGTAGAGCTGGCGGGGGAGGGACGATATGAGTGCGGTGCCTAGAGGACTCCAAAGAGTGCCCCAAGGATGACGACGGTGACACCGGCGACGACGGAGAGCACTGTTTCCATCAGGGACCAGGTCTTGAATGTTTCCCCAACTGTCATACCGAAGTATTCCTTAACCATCCAGAATCCGGCGTCGTTGACGTGTGAGAGGAACACTGAGCCCGCTCCGATTGCGAGGACAAGGAGGGCGGCCTCGACGGGCGGCATCTGCCCGGCAAGGGGGGCCATAATGCCGGCGGCGGTGATCGTCGCGACCGTGGCGGAACCGGTTGCGAGGCGAACCGCGACGGCAACAAGCCAACCGGCAATGAGGGCGGGCACGGCTGCCTGCTCAATCCATGAGGCAATGATGGTGGCGATACCAGAGTCAACAAGGGTCTGCTTGAAACCACCGCCAGCACCAACGATGAGCAAGATACCGGCGATTGGCCCCAGCGAGGCGCCAACGATGGAGGAGATTTCATCAGCACTGCGCCCGGGCACCACTCCAAAGAGAAGGATTGCGACGAGGACGGTAATAAGCAGGGCGACGATGGGTTGGCCAAGGAAGTCTGCACCTTGGTAGACCCAGGAGTTGGACTGCTCGCCCATGAGGGTTTCAACGAGTGTGCGGCCCAGCATGAGGATCACGGGAAGGAGCACGACGAAGATTGAGGTGGCGAAGGAGGGGCGTTTGAGGGAGTCTTCGTTGGTTGCTTCGCCAAGTGGCGCTTTGGCGTCGATGGGCACCCAGCGAGCCATCATTGGGGCAATGAGGGGGCCGGAGATGATGACGGTGGGGATTGCTACCAGCAGGCCCAGGCCAAGAGTGATACCAAGGTCTGCGCCCAGAGCATCAATGGCGATAAGTGGGCCGGGGTGTGGTGGAACCAGGCCGTGCAGGGCGGACAGGCCAGCGAGTGCAGGAATACCGACGAGGACGAGGGGGAGGTTGGCCTTGCGGGCCACGAGCATCACGACAGGGATGAGAAGGACCACGCCTACCTCAAAGAAAAGTGGAATACCGATGACGAAGGCGATGATGGCCATTGCCCAGGGGAGGCGTGCGGCTGGGGTTTTGTCGAGGATGGTGTCGACAATGCGGTCGGCACCACCGGATTCAATAAGGAGTTTGCCGATAATCGCACCGAAGGCGATGAGTGTGCCCACGCTACCGACGGTGGAGCCGAGTCCTTTAGAGAAGGAGGTGAAGGTGTCGGCCAGTGGTATTCCTGCAATGAGGGCGAGCACTGCTGAACCGAGTGTGAGGGCAAGGAATGGGTGGACTTTCTTCCACACGATGAGCACGATAATCGTGGCGATGCCTGCGAGGGCGGCGATGACGAGCTGAAGTTCATTCTCTGAGTGCACGACGCCGTCGGCGGCAGGGTATGGGAGAGATGGCAACACGGGTTCCTCCATTGGAATGATAGTGATTGCTGTGGGGGTGGGGCGGCGCGCCTCAGCGGGGAAGGATGATGCCTTCGCTTGCGAGGGCGCTCACAATGGCGGCGAGTGTTTCGTCGGGGGTGGCGCGAGATTCGACGACGATGCCGTCCTCGTCCTTTGAGAGGTCTTCGAGGGTTGCGAATTGGGAGGGGAGGAGTTCGGGGGGCATGAAGTGCCCTTCCCGCTGTTCCATCCTTTCGCGGAGGGCGTCTTGTTCTGCGACGAGGTGGATGAAGAATACTCGACCGGGTGCTGCGGAGAGCAGGTCGCGGTAGGAGCGTTTGAGGGCGGAGCAGGTGACGATGGACGAGGTGCCACGCATGGTCTGCTCTCCCATCCAGTCGCGCAGGCTTTCGAGCCATGGCCAGCGGTCCTCATCAGTGAGGGGGATTCCGGCTGACATTTTGTCGATATTTGTGTGGGGGTGGAAGTCGTCGGCTTCGGCAACTGGCCAGCCTGTGAGCGTTCCGAGCGAGAGGGCTGCGGTTGTTTTTCCACTTCCGGCAACGCCCATGACGACAAGGTGGGTGATTGTTGATTCGTGAGTGTTGTGCATGAGTCCTCCAGGTGATACGTCATCATTGACCGTATAGTGCTTTTATAGCACACAAAAGGTACTACTTATAGAGGGGGAGTGAAATTCTCATGTTGAGCACCCTCGTATAATTACCACAGGCTCACGAAAGGATTTCGCCGTGCCTCCCTCTCTTCACACGGATGTCTTTGAAGCGCTCGGCCGACGCATCGTCGCCGGAGAACTACCGGAAGGCGAATCCCTCACACTGCAGTGGATTCAGACAGAGTTTGGAGTGTCACGCACAGTTGCTCGGGACTGCGTGCGAGCACTAGAAACGATGAGGCTTGTGGAGTCACGCCGACGTGCTGGCATTCTTATTCGCCCAGTCTCCGATTGGGAAGCACTCTCCCCCACCCTCATCCGCTGGCAGCTTGATGCCGACCCGCGTGGCCCTAAACTCGGGGCGCTCAACGAGTTACGGGCGGCTATTGAACCGGTGGCAGCAGCAGCCGCTGCGCGCAGAGCAACGGAAGAACAGCGAACGAAGCTCCTGAAACTCGCAGCGCAGTTACGAATCGAAGCTGCAAAGGAGGACCTCGGTAACTTCCTCGCAGTCGACATTGAGTTTCACTCTGAGATTCTTGCTGCGAGCCACAACGACACCTTCTTAGCCATGAGGGAGGTTGTCGCAGAAGTCCTTGCAGGACGCACGCGCCTGGGCCTCTATCCCACGCACCCCGAACCCGTCGCCCTCGACCTTCACGACGAAGTAGCCCGCGCCATTGCCAACGGCTCAGCCGACGCAGCCGAGCGCGCAATGCGTGCCCTTGTTGCCGAAGTCCGCGAAGCACTTCAGAAGAAAGGGCTACGCGGCTTCCTCACCGAGGACTGAAGCTGCCACCATTCCAACAAAAACACCACCCAGGCACCTCGGTTAGACCGAGATTCTGCACCCAAAGTGGCGTTTCAAAGCGGTGTTGACGTGGACCAAAGGTGGTCACGATGGATACAAGAGCCGGGGTGGGTGCATAACCAAGCCAAGTGGGTGCACTGCGAGGCCCGGTGGGTGCATCTCTGGGTACAGGTGGGTGCAAAGCCGGGCCTGGTGGGCGCGCCGCTAGGTGCGGACTGGTTCACATTTCGCGCGAAAACGATTCAGAGGCGCAACGGACCGGATGTCAAATTGATGAGGTGTCATGAGAAATTGTGGAGTCGGCTTGCTGACTCCAAAGGAACTTATTTATGAGGTAGTAACTGACAACAAGTATGGAATCGCCGTGCGAGGTGTCCCTCGGGAGCCGTTTTTCCGGGCCTCCAGGTGCCATTTTTATCCAGAACACCCTTCGCAACACGAAAGTTTGTGCTGGAACACGTGCCTTGGGATCGGAGCACATCACCTCTCGTGATGTTCGGGTGGATGCAACCAGTGGTAGCGGGAGACATGTGGTTGCTCTGTGGATCGCAACCGTTGGGTGGTGGATGTGCATCGTCCTCACTGGCACAGTGGAGGAGGAACCGCCACAGGGGAATCGGATGTCAGCCGCCTCTCCTACGGCCTAAGTGCAGGAGTTGCCATGTCCTTTCGTGCGAACCTTCAGTACCTGAGGTCCAGTCGTGGCCTCACCCAGGAGCGTTTGGCTGTCCTGCTCGGGGTGTCGCGTCAGGCGATCTCCAAGTGGGAGTCGGACCGCGCGGCGTGTGCACCACTGGGCTCGCCAGGCCGCCTCTCCAGTGCCCGTGCTCGCAGCAGCGGGTGCGCGCACCAAAAACATCGAGGTCGGCACCGGTGTGATTGATATGCGCTAGCACATGTCCGAGTCATGACACTCGTGAAGTGTGATGGAAACACTGAGACCCCCAGAAGCAGCGCTCCGGGGGTCTCCGCCATCCTCTCGTGGGTAGGAATCAGTCGTCGTCGAGGTCCTCCAGGACCTCGAACGGCGACTCGACGTCGCCGCGCCAGGCCTCCAGTCCCTCGCGCACCGCGAGCACCGCCACGACCAGCGCCGCGACCGAATCGGCCCACCACCAGCCGAACAGGCTGTTGAGGACCAGGCCGACGAACACCGTACCGGACAGATAGACACAGAGGATAAGCTGCTTGGCGTCGGCCATCACGCTCTTGGAGCCCAGCTCTCGCCCGGTGCGGACCTCGAACCACGCCAGCAGCGGCATGACGAGCAGGCTCAGCGCGGTGATGCCGAGGCCCAGCGGGCTGTGGTCGAGGCCCTCCTGGCCGACCAGCGCGAGCACCGCATCGATCGAGACGTAGGCGGCCAGCGCGAAGAAGGCGATGCCGATGGCCTTGACGGTGACTTTCTCCCACCGCTCGGGGTCCTTGCGCGTGAACTGCCAGGCGATGGCGGCCGCCGAGAGCACCTCGACGACTGAGTCGAGCCCGAAGCCGATGAGCGCGGCCGACGAGGCGAGGACGCCCGCCCAGACGGCGACGATGGCCTCGATCACGTTGTAGGTGATCGTGAAGCCGACGATGAAGCGAACGCGGCGGTGCAGGGTCGCGCGGCGCGCGGTGGTCAGGGCCTCGCTCACGCCTCCACCCCCGTCCCGCAGCTGCCCGGCACCGTGCACGCAGAGTCCACGCACGGCGCATGCTCGTCGACAGCCAGCGTCACGTCCACCAGCGCGACGAGCGCCGCCGCGAGGTGCGGGTCGGCGATCTCATAGCGGGTCTGCCGCCCCTCGGGCTCGCCGATGACGATCCCGCAGTCGCGCAGGCAGGTCAGGTGGTTCGAGACGTTCGAGCGGGTCAGGTTCAGCTCGCGCGAGAGCACGGCCGGATAGCTCGGGCCGTCGAGCAGGGTCATGAGTATCTTGGAGCGCGTCGGGTCGGCCATGGCCCGGCCGAGCCGGTTCATGACGTCGAGGCGCGAATCAATAGTCAGCACGCACTGAACTATACAGTGCACACTGACCAATGTCCAGGTGTAAGGGCTGCCGCACGCGCTCCGCGCGCCTGCCTTCGGGAACCGTGGTCACCTCTTCCGCCACCTCGGCCACTTCGACATCCCGCGACCGCGCCACGTCTCCACCAAGCTCGCAACCCAGCGGACGGACGCGAAGAGACCGTAGCCGGCCCCGGCGAGGCCCACAATGACCACGAGCCAGCGCCCGACGCCGAGCCACACGCTCCCATCCACGTCCAGCGCCCACTGAGCGCCCGTGATGAGCCCGACGATACCCATCCAGAGCCCGGCGACGACCACGACCACCGGCAGGAGAGCGAGGCACATTGCCGCGGCCGCCGACCAGAGCTGACGCGCTTCCAGCTTCGCCGTCGCCGCGATGATTCGCTCGGCCCGTTCGTTCGAGGCGTCGAGGTTCGCGGTCATCGTGGCCGCGGCCTCCCCGGCGACCTGCTCGACAGCCTTCTCGACCCGCTGAACCACCCCGCCGACCTGGCTCACGAGCTTCTGGTTCGCCGCGGCCTGCGCCTTGAGCCCCTCAATCGCCGAGGCCGTAGCCGCGCGATTCTTCTGTGCCTCCGCAACCAAGCTCCGCCACGCGGCATTCAAGCTCTCGCCGTTGAGACTCTGCGCGAACTCGCCGAGCGTGCTCGCGATCTCGTTCTGCCTGATCTCGATACTCGCGATCCTCGCGGACACGTCGCTGGAGGGCGAGGAGGTCGACGCCGGGGCCGTGATCCGCTCCAGCCGCCTCGTCGTCTCCTCGCCCATGACCTGTCTAGAAGCAACACATATGAGACACCCCTACCAACACAACAAACTAAACATCTAGCACAACAAACGAGACCCCAGAAGAGGGTACGCGGACAAAAGAGTCTATGCGCTGATATCCGAAAAAGAAGTCACAGTGATGCTGATAGGCAGCGGAGAAATAATCGGGGAATACATCCTAGATCCCAACAAGAACTACCACGCAAGAAAGCAACAATAACTGTCTCATAAGTCCGGATAGATGCACCGGAAAAAGCACATGAAAGGGTGTCTCATTTCTCCGGCTAGATAAACGTGTGGCAAGACCTATGAACTGTCTCATATGTCTTGCCACATCACATTGGACCAAAGGTGGTCACGATGGATACAAGAGCCGGGGTGGGTGCAGGTTGCAGTCGGGTGGGTGCAGGGCATTAGCGACAACGACGAAGCGCCAGGCCAGTGGCGTCTGGAGTGGAGGATGAAGGTGGTCTAGATCGTCGTGCCGTCGTTGAACGTGATGGTGATCGTGCCGTCGGGGTGGATGGTGGCGTGGTCAACGAGGGCTCTCCAGGCTTCGGGCGTGTAGCTGATAGCGGGGTGTTCACTGCGGTGCTGGTGGAACGCGGTGATGGCCGCACGCTTGGCTTCGAACTCGCGTAGCTGCCTTTCGATAGCCTCGACTTTGCCGAGGTGGTGCTGGTAGTCGGCTTCAAGCCGTGCATGGTCAGCCTCGAAGGCGTCAGGGTTGAAGTCGGTGTTGGCTGCAGAGCGGATGAGGGCGTTGATCTCGTCCACCACTGTGTCGCGTGCGGTGATTGCCTGGGCGAGCTTGGCCTCGAGCTCGTGAGGATTACCGAGCTGATCGAGGACTGCTTCGAGTACCTCGGGGCTGGGTGGTGGTGCGAGCTGGCGGGTGGCCTGCTCGAACGCGGCGATCAGCTCCTCTTCGGTTACGTGCTTGGTCTCGCACGACTGATCGCCGGCGGGATCGTATTTGCGGTTGCACCGCCAGATACGCCGCTCGTAGCGGCTGCCAGCGTGCCAGGTTTTCGGCCCGTACCATCCCCCACAGCACCCGCACTCGATTTTCGAGGCGAACGGGTGGCTAAAGGAGCGTGACCTGCCAGAGCGCCTGGCTAGTTCGTGCTGGACTTGGTCCCATACGGCTGGGGCGATGATGGCCTCGTGGTTACCGGTCACGTAGTACTGGGGTATCTCTCCTTCGTTGCGTTTGGTGGTTTTCATCAGGAAGTCCACGGTGAAGCTTTTCTGCAGCAGGGCGTCGCCCTTGTATTTTTCGTTGCGCAGGATCGAGTTGATGGTGGACACGTTCCAGGTCTTCTTTCCCAAGGGCGTAGGGATACCATCCTTGGTGAGGTGTGCGGCGATGGTTTTGGGTGAGTGTCCTGCCAGGTATTCACGGTAGATGCGTCGTACGATCCTGGCCTGGTCTTCATCAACAGCTAGGCCTCCGTCGTCGCCTTTCTTGTAGCCCAACAGGGAGGCGTAGGGCACCATGACTTTGCCTTCCGCAAAACGCCTGCGGTGTCCCCAGGTGACGTTCTCGGAGATGGAGCGGGATTCTTCCTGGGCCAGGCTACTCATGATGGTGATGAGTAGTTCGCCTTTGGAGTCCAGGGTCCAGATGTTTTCTTTCTCGAAGTAGACCTCCACGCCGGCTTCTTTGAGGGAGCGCACGCTGGTGAGTGAGTCGACGGTGTTACGGGCAAACCTGGACACGCTCTTGGTCACGATCAGATCGATACGGCCGGCAAGTGCGTCGGTGATCATGGTTTGGAAGCCTTGCCGGTGCTTCGTTGATGTCCCCGAAATCCCCTCATCGGCATACATGCCAACGAACTCCCAGTCGGCTCGGCCTTGGATGTAGTTGGTGTAGTAGTCGAGCGGACGACGGGAATCGAACCCGCGCTAGCAGCTTGGGAAGCTGCAGTTCTACCATTAAACTACGTCCGCAGTGTCTGCCGTAGCAGCGCTCCCATGATACTCAGCTTGGCCGCTTGCGTCCAAACACCCACACCGAGAACGAACGCTCCCCACCACACCTTGCCTATTCCTCCCCCCTCCAGCCGGGCGACACCATGAGCTAGCCTCGCCATTAGGATGGCAGGGTGACTTCCACGCAGATACCTCTATCAACGCCTTCATCTGACCCTTCACAAACGTCCACACCTCGGCCGATTGTCGCCGCGGCGATCGTTGATTCTTTGGACTTTCCCACGCGTTTACTCTGCGCCTCGCGCGCCTACCCTGCTGAATTACGCGGCCAATTTGAGTTGCCGGGAGGGAAGGTGGAGCTTGGCGAGGCTCCCCGCGACGCCCTCGTTCGGGAGATCCGCGAGGAGTTAGGGTGCGTGCTCACATATGGCCATGAGGTGACCACTCAGGATGGACTGTGGTGGCCGATTCACGCCGGGCGGAGGATGGGCGTCTGGCTAGCAGAACGCACGCAGGATTCTCCCGAGCCCTCCCTGTCGGAGAATCACCTGGAACTCGTCTGGGCAGCTCTTGATCCCGCAACAGCGGCTGATGGCCTGCCAACTGTGGATGCTCTGCCGTGGATTGTTCATGATCGACCGATCGTTGAGCGCATCGTTGCTTTTGCCGCTGACCTGCGAAACAAGAGGAAAAGTTAGGTATACCTCACTTCCTGCTTTCGGACACAGGGCTTTAATCTGTCAGAATAGATTTATGCCGAAAATCATTGGGGACTCACTGGCAGACCATCGCCAGATGACGCGCCACCGCCTCTTCGAAGCACTCGGACAGCTCATGTCTGAAGGGCCATTCGACAGCATCACCATGTCGCAGATTGCTGCCCGAGCCGACGTAGGCCGAACAGCGGTGTACAACCATTTCGCTGATAAAGAGACGCTACTCCTGGAGTTCATGCACTACGCAAGTGGGCAGTTCACACAGGTATTACGGACGGCTCTGGAAGGCCAGTCTGACCCCATTGAGCAGATGCGCATTTATCTGCGCGCACATTTGGAACTCAAGGACCGCTACCACCTGGCTTCAGGGGTGAATCTGCGTGGCCAGGTGTCAATACAGACCACCCCCCGCCTGCGCGAACACGCAGGCATGATTGAGGATGTCCTTCTGAATATTTTGCGTTCAGCAATGGGGGCTGAAGCGATTCCCATGCAGAACCCTTACATGCTGATCGGCCTGATTCATTCGGCATTGGCTGGACAGAATCTTCCTGCACCGCCCGCCGAACGTGAGCACACAATTCGCGCTGTCCAGGCCTTTATCCTGCGCGCTATTGGGGTGCCGCCAGAAAAAGCTCCGATCCCGTCGAGTCGCATCCGACCCATTGACGACGACCTTCCTTTGCGTAATGACGCTCAAGCGTTCCTTCGTTGCCCAGTGAGTCACGGCTGAGTTCTCCGGTTCCTCGCCTTGTTGAATGTGGGACTCACCGCATACAGGGCAAAAATCCTCCTCTTGGCGCGCTAAGAGAGTGTGAACATCGTAGGATCATGTCAACGGTTGCAGGGTTTTCATGCCCTGCCACTCAATTTGCACCATATAGCGCCGCGCGCACAGGTTGCGCGTTGGCATGATGAAGGAGGCCCCATGGCCACGATCAACCTGACGAACGAGAACTTTGAATCCACGATTGTCGATAGCCCGATCGTCATCGTTGACTTCTGGGCCACCTGGTGCGGTCCCTGCCGTCAGTTCGGCCCCATCTTCGAGGCCGCTTCGGAAAAGCACGAGGATATCGTCTTCGCCAAGGTCGATACCGATGCTGAGCAGCAGATTGCTATGGCCGCCCAGATCACCTCGATCCCGACCATCATGGCCTTCCGCGATGGCATCGCCATCTTCCGCCAGTCCGGCGCTCTTCCCGCGCCCGCTCTGGAAGAACTGATTGCTGACATCCGCGCCCTGGACATGGACAAGGTCCGCGCTGAGATCGAAGCTGAAGGCTGATAACAACATCCGATCGCTGCCTTAAGCACTGAGGGCGGGGCTCACCAGAAGGTGAGCCCCGCCCTGTTTAATTCGGCAATGAGGCCTCAGATGGACTGCAATTCAGCAGCGACCAGCTCGGCAATCTGAATGGCATTCAACGCTGCGCCCTTACGCAGGTTATCGCCCGAGATCACCAACACCAGCCCCTTATTGTCGGGGACTGCATGGTCCTGGCGAATACGCCCGACCAGCACCTCATCCTTGCCTGCGGCTTCCAGTGGCGTCGGAACATCCACCACGCGCACGCCCGGAGCTTGCTCAAGGATTGCCACAGCCTGATCAACCGTCACAGCGTCAGTGAACTCAGCGTGGATAGTCAGAGTGTGACCGGTAAAGACAGGAACACGCACGCAAGTCCCCGACACGCGCAAATCAGGAAGGTGCAGGATTCGACGGGATTCATTGCGGAGCTTTTGTTCCTCGTCAGTCTCGCCCGTGCCGTCATCAACGAGGCCACCAGCCAGGGGCACCACATCGAAGGCGATAGGCGCGACATACACACCGTTATCAGGCAGTTCCACGGCCGAACCATCCAGGGAAAGGCCCGAAAGATCCTGAGTGACACCTGCTTCAACCTGGGCAACAAGTTCTTGCACGCCCTTCAGACCGGTTCCTGAAACAGCCTGGTAGGACGAAACTGTCAGACGATCCAAGCCGCCTGCGGCATCAACCAGGGGCTTAATGACGGGCATAGCGGCCATGGTCGTGCAATTCGGGTTAGCGATAATACCCTTGGGGCGGATCGCAATATCTCGCCCATTGACTTCAGAAACAACCAGCGGCACAGCCTCGTCTTTACGCCATGCGGAGGAGTTATCCACCACAACGGCGCCTGCAGCAGCAAAACGCGGAGCATACTCGCGTGAGGCCGTGGCACCGGCAGAGAATACGGCAATATCAATGCCGGACAGGTCGGCGGTAGCAACATCCTCGACAACGATCTCCTCCCCCTTCCAGGGCAGGACGGTTCCCGCCGAACGGGCGGAGGAGAAGAAACGCACGCGTGTTGCCGGGAAATTCCGTTCTTCCAGCAGGGCACGCATCACGCGACCGACTTGGCCGGTTGCGCCAACAACGGCAACAGTTAATTCGCCGGGGGCCTTCACAGCCACACCTTCAACACCGGCAGCAGCTTCGACGTTCATCGTCCGGTACCTCCATACACAACGGCTTCAGATTCGGTGCTGTCCAGGCCAAAAGCGGTGTGGACAGCCTGGACAGCGCGGTCCAGGTCCTCAAGGTCAGTCACAACGGAAATGCGAATCTCCGACGTGGAAATAAGATCGATGTTAATGCCCGCAGCCGACAGGGCACCGAAGAGCTTGGCGGACACACCAGGATTGGTGCGCATACCGGCTCCCACCAGGGAGAGCTTGCCGATATTGGGGTTGTATCGGAGTTCTTGGAAGCCTAGTTCCTCGCGGCGCGCTTCCAAGGCGTCAAGGGTACGGCGGGCGTCGGCCTCGGGCAGGGTGAAAGAAATATTGGCCAGACTGGGGTTATCGACGGGCGTGTTCTGCACGATCATGTCGACGTTTGCGCCCACCTCAGCGGCAATCTCAAAGACGCGGGCGGCGGTGCCAGGAGTGTTGGGCACGTTCGTAACCGTGATCTTGTCCTGGGAACGATCGTGTGCGATACCAGAGATGATGGGTTCTTCCACTGTTTCCTCCTTCGAGGTGGCCAAAGCGGCTTCGGGGACAAGACCAGCGAGGTCAGGGTGGGCGGGTGCGTTCGAGATCCACGTTCCTTCCTTTTCGGAGAAGGAGGATCGCACATGCAGGGGCACATTGAATCGGCGGGCGAACTCAACGGCCCGCAGGTGAAGAATCTTGGCTCCGTGAGCGGCCAGTTCTAGGGTTTCTTCTTGGCTGATGGTGCGCAGGCGGTGAGCTTTAGGCACGATTCGGGGATCAGCGCTGAAGAGGCCGTCAACGTCGGTATAGATTTCGCACACGTCAGCGTGAAGCGCTGCGGCGAGGGCGACGGCGGTGGTGTCGGAGCCGCCACGGCCCAAAGTGGTGGTGTCTTCGTCCTTAGAGGCTCCCTGGAAGCCTGCGACGATAGCGACTTCGCCTCCTTGAATGGCGCGGGCGACACGCTCTGGCACCATGCCGATAATCTGCGCTTTGCCGTGGTGGGAGTCAGTGTGAATACCGGCTTGAGCGCCGGTGTAGGCGGTGGCTGGCACACCCAGTTCATTGACGGCCATGGACAGTAGCGCCATGGAAATTCGCTCACCGGCAGACAGGAGAATATCCATCTCTCGTTTGGGGGCGTTTGCGGTGAGTTCTGCTGCGGTATCGAGCAGTTCATCGGTGGTGTCACCCATAGCGGAGACAACGACCACCACTTGGTGTCCTGCATTGTGAGTGTCGACCACGCGCTTCGCAACACGCTTCATGGCCTCGACATCCGCCACTGATGAGCCACCGTATTTTTGGACGATCAGAGCCACTGATTATCCCCTCATTCCTCGTATCGATGTTCTCACTCGTCTCTTCATCCTAGGAGGCATAGTTGATTCTTCGAGGCTCGCCCAGCATTTGGTCACGCGTAAACATCACGCAGGTGGAAGATTATTCCAATAAGAACGAAAGGAATCCCACATTTCCCTGTCGTTTCGGCTCCGGCCTCGTAAAATACACGAGTACACACCCGAGCATGCCCCACAACGACTTAGCCGTCCCAAAGAAGTGACGTCAACGAGGTTTAGGCTGTGGGCAGCTCACCAAGGAGGAATAATGTCCGACTCGCCCATCGTTGTTCATGGCACCCCAGTCGTCCCCGGCGTTGCTTACGCTCCAGCGGTGTGGGCGCGCCGCCCTGAACTTCCTCCTTTAGAAGCTCCCGACCTTCCCGAGGACGCCCGCGAAGCTGAGGTTGAGCGTTTCAACGGCTGCACTGTTGCCGTCGCTGATGGCCTTTTCGCCCGCGCTTCCCAGGCGACCGGCCACGCCGCTGAAGTACTCACCGTGACGGCATCCCTTGCCACCGACCGCAGTTGGAAGAAGGATGTCGCGCGTCGCATCCGCGAGGGCAAGCCCGCCATCCAAGCCACCATTGCCGCCACCGAAAAGTACATTGCCATGTTCGAAAAGGCGGGCGGCCTGATGGCTGAACGCACCTCTGACCTGCGTGACGTGCGTGACCGCGTCCTCGCTCACCTGCAGGGGATTCCCGAACCAGGTATTCCCGTGGCGCACTCCCCGGTGGTTCTTCTTGCCGATGACCTCTCCCCCGCCGACACTGCCGGCCTCGTCCCTGACATGTACGTTGCGATCGCCACCGAGTTGGGCGGCCCAACCTCCCACACGTCGATCATTGCCCGCCAACTGGGTATTCCCTGCATTGTTGCTGCCCGCCAACTGGCACAGATTAACGAAGGCGACATGGTTCTTGTTGACGGGCGCCACGGCACTTTAGCCCTGGGTGTTGACCCGGTCCAAGCTGAAGCGCGCGTCGCTGAGGACGAAAAGCGCCGCGCCGCCATCGCCGCGTGGCAGGGTCCTGCGCGTACCGCTGACGGCGTGCCCGTGCAGCTACTTGCCAATGTGCAAGACGGCGAGGCTGCCCGCCATGCCTCCACCTCTTACGCTGAGGGCGTGGGCCTTTTCCGTACGGAGCTTCTGTTCCTTGACACCGCTGTCGAACCCAGCGTTGAGGCTCAAACTGACGCCTACGCGCCTGTCTTTTCAGCTTTCCCTGCTTCTAAGGTTGTCGTGCGCACCTTGGATGCTGGCTCGGATAAGCCCGTCCCCTTCGCCACGCTCATGCAGGAGTTCAACCCTGCGTTGGGGGTGCGCGGTATTCGCACCACCGGCCACAACCCTGACCTGCTGATTCGTCAGCTTGATGCCATTGCTGCGGCTGCCGCGCGCGAACCTGGGACGGATGTGTGGGTGATGGCACCGATGATCTCGACCGTCCCCGAAGCCGAATGGTTCGCTGGACTGGTGCGTGAGCGCGGCTTGAAGGCTGGCATCATGATCGAGGTACCCGCTGCGGCAATCCTTATTGATCGTTTCCTTGAGCACGTCGATTTCGTTTCCATCGGCACTAATGACCTCACTCAGTACACCCTGGCGGCAGATCGCATGTCACCAGACCTGGCTGAATACACTGACCCGTGGCAGCCGGCTCCCCTGGCGTTGATTGCTTCGGTTGCGGCTGCGGGTTTGCGGGCAGGTAAGCCTGTGGGCGTGTGCGGCGAGGCTGCGGCTGACTCTTTACTGGCTGCAGTTCTTGTTGGAATGGGCGTCACCAGTCTGTCGATGGCAACCTCTGCTATTCCAGGTGTCGGCGCTTTACTTGAAACCGTCACGCTGGAGCAATGCCGCGAGGCCGCCGCCGCTGTGCTTGCTTCTCGCGATCAGGGCGAGGCACGACTTGTTGCCCGTGAGATCCTGGTCCTGCGTCATGCGAAGGCGGAGGAAAGCACCCCGAGCAACTAGCGGTAGAGAGAGTCACCGACAGGACTCACCAGCGCCAGGGCTAAGCAGTGATGGGCCCAAGCAGCAAAGAGACTGGTAGGCGAAGGGGGCGGGTAGCACGCTGCCTGACTCAGACTAGCGCTTGTCGCCCTTCCATAGCCCGCCCCAGGGTGACTGAATCGGCGTATTCCAAGTCTCCGCCAACGGGTAGGCCCATGGCCAGGCGTGTTGTGGGCACTCCGATTGTTCGCAGTGTTCGCGCTAGGTAAGAGGCGGTAGCCTCGCCCTCAATGTTGGGGTTGGTGGCGAGGATAACCTCGGTGATCCTGTCGTCTTGAAGGCGGGTGAGGAGCTGGCGGATGCGCAGTTGGTCGGGGCCGATTCCTCGAATGGGATCGATTGCACCACCGAGAACGTGGTAGCGACCTCGGAACACACGCGAGTTTTCCATTGCGTGAATATCCTTCGCTTCCTGCACAACGCAGATCAGCGCAGGATCGCGGCTCGGATCGCGACAGATCATGCATTCTTCTGCTTCGGTCAAATTTCCGCAGGTGACGCAGTGACGAACGCGGGAACGTACCGCACTCATTGCCTCAATTAAGCGCTGCACGTCGTCAGCTTCAGCCTCCAGGAGGTGCAGGGCCATCCGTTGTGCAGACTTGGGCCCAACTCCAGGTAATTGTCCAAGTTCGTCGATGAGATTCTGTAGCGCGCCTTCAAACACAGGTCACCAGCCTCCTTCCGTCGTGATTTCCTCGATTACCTTACCGCCGAGCACTTCAAAGACAGCAGGTAGGCCGTGAGATTGTGAGTTTTCTACGTCAACGTCGTCTATTGAGGCTGAATCGTCCTCTGCGGCCGACACCTTTGGAGCGCTCATTGCTGCTGGCGTCGTGTTGGCCCTTGGCCCCTGAGCGCCGAAGGAGGGGCGTTCAGAAGGGGCGGGTGAGCCCATAGAGGGTGAGCCGATAGAGTCTGCTGCAGCGCCGCCCTCTACTGGCGTGAGTCGGGGGCGGGTGAATCCCGCGCTTGACGCATGTCCACTATTTGCCGAGGTTCTTCCCGTTGCCCGATCACCGTAGACGTCGTCGCCAAATACTGACGATGCTCCCAAGTGCGTTGACACCGGGGTTGAGGCGGTTTCAGATGCGTGTCCGCTCTGCACATTTGGCGTATCGGTGTCAGGGGAAGGCTGCGCAACGGCGGACCAGGCGGCAAGGGCCTGTGGCGCGGGGGGAGCGAAAGGATCGGGGGTTTGTGCGGCGGGGTCGAGGACGGAGGCTCGCTCCTCCAGAGGGACCGTGGGAGGCACTGCTGCCTCCGGCCATCCATGTGGATCCGCAGGCCATGTGTAATTGGCTCCCGGGCTTGAGTGTGCGTCTCCAGAGATTGAAGGTTCCTCTACCTGCGCTCCTGCAGGCATGACGGGCGTGGGCCAGTCAAGATCCCCTGAGGCACCCATTTCTGGTGCCTTGATTTCCGGCATCTCCGATTCCCGCGCCGTGGAGTCGGACACCACAGGCTCAGAGGGCACCGGCTCGGACAGCTCCGGTGCGGATGGCTCAGGTACAAACCTCACTGATTCAGGCGACGTGGGCTCGGGGGCTTGTGTGTGGGACATGCCTGTTTCAGGCCATTCTCCCCCTAGCCCCGCTGCTTTCGGCGTTGTTGGGCCGTTGTCTGACGGAAGAGGGGTTGAGACCTCTCCGTATGCGGCTTCTACACGAAAGGGGTCTGCCGGAGCAGAGACCTCCTGACGCTCATGAGCGTTCGCACCCTGCGCGGGGTGGGCAGCTTGAGCGGTCGGGGTTGTCACCTGAGCTCCCCCGCTTGCCTGGCCAACCTGGGCGATCACAGTCAGTGTCAATCCCGTTGCTTCGTGGATGGCTCGCTCAACGTCAACGCCGCGGTTGCCTCGCATGAAGTTGTCAACCATGCCTTCGGTGGGAAGGAGGACTACCGCAGTTGTTTCATCGACGCTGCCGAGCTGTCCGTTTCCTCTCAGCAGGCTCCACGCCACACGACTAATCGAGGAGAGGCGTTCAATGACCTCGGGCCAGCGCTGGCGCAGCATGTCGCTGTCTCGGCTTGCCGAGGGCGCAGGCGATTGCGGCATCGGGTGTTGTTGTGAAGCCTGGTCGTGGGAGAAACTCTGCCTTTGAGTAGGTGACTCAGCCTGTGCCGCGCTTGCCTCCCGAGGAGATTCGCTGTCGGCCAGTGGGCCTGCCGGTTGCGGCTCTCGCGTTTGTTCAACTACCGGCTGGGCTCCACTCTGGCCTACTGTGCCGCTACCGGGGACGGTGGCCGCAACATCTGTCCAGCCGCTTGCGACAGTCTCTGACGAGGTGTCTGCTGGTGGAGTGGTTTTTTCCTGGGGCTGCCCGGGCAGCGACCCTTGTGCAGAAGAGTGGGGGTGTTCAGATGGGGGAGCTCCCCCTTCTGCCTGGCGCTTACGGCGCAGCTCTTCACGGGCCTGAGCTGCACCGAAACGACGTCCGTCGCTACTTTCCTGCGCTGAGGAAGTACGCGCGTCGACCTCGTGGGGAGCCCCCCCTCCGGCCATGCCGACAGCGCCTGGCAGAGCAGGATCATTACTGCTGTGGCCACTGGTGACGGGTACGAGAATACGGCCAATAAGTAGTTCGAGCTGCAGGCGCGGAGAGGTTGCGCCGACCATGGAACGCAGTGCCTGGTCAGTAAGGTCAGCGGCCCGCGATAAATGACGCGGCCCCCAGTTGCGGGCTTGAGTGATCATGCGGTCAAGCTGGTCAGCCGGGGTTCCGCTAAGAACGTCGGCTGCACCATCTCCTGCGACGGAAATAATCAGGAGGTCACGCAGGCGTTGAAGAAGGTCTTCGACGAAACGACGAGGGTCATGCCCCGACTCAACCATGCGTTCGACCACTCGATAAACCGCCGCTCCATCGCCCCCTGCAAGAGCGTCAACGGTTTCGTCAAGAAGGGCGGCATCGGTGTAGCCCAAGAGCGAAACTGCCTGGTGATAGCCAAGGGTTCCGTCAATAGTTCCAGCCATGAGCTGGTCAAGAACAGAGAGGGTATCGCGCACCGATCCGCCACCTGCGCGAATGACAAGGCCGAGAACGCCAGGTGCAATCTCAATGCCTTCTTCCGCGCTGAGTTGAGCGAGATAGGGCTCAAGAGCGTCGGGGGGAACAAGGCGGAAGGGGTAGTGATGGGTGCGCGAGCGAATGGTGCCAAGGACACGATCGGGTTCTGTCGTCGCAAAAACGAATTTCACGTGCTCCGGTGGTTCTTCGACGAGTTTCAGAAGAGCATTGAATCCCTGAGGCGTGACCATATGAGCCTCATCGATGATGAACACTTTGTAGCGATCGCGAACGGGAGCAAAAGTCGCTCGCTCACGCAGTTCACGGGCGTCATCAACACCGCCGTGAGAGGCTGCGTCAATTTCGACAACGTCAAGAGAACCAGGGCCTCCGGTGGCGAGTTCTTTGCAGGAGTCACATTCGCCGCATGGGGTGTCTGTTGGCCCTTGAGCACAGTTCAGGCAGCGCGCCAGGATTCGAGCTGAGGTGGTCTTGCCACAGCCTCGTGGACCAGAAAAGAGGTAGGCATGAGTCACCTTATTTGCGCGCAGGGCAGCGCGCAGCGGGTCAGTGACGTGTTCCTGACCGATGACATGCGAAAAAGAGTCTGGGCGATAGCGGCGATAGAGTGCTGTGGTCACGCTTAGAACTCTACGGGGTGAACCCCTTATCTGGCGACGGGAGTCCCGCTTTCAGACAGATTGATTTTTCTCATGCTCTGAGACAAAACCCGTGCACTATTTGAGACAGGTTCACACATCTTTGAACCTCCTAAGACGCCTCAGTACTTACATCTCACACAGGGAGCAACCCTGACACGATGGTCAAAGTATCGGGCGTGAAAACATCCAGTTTCTATTGTCAATAAAGGAAACAAAGGATCCCTCGCGCACCCGACAGAGCGCCCTTATCCTTGCTGCCTTCCGGCCCTGGGGAGGTTCGAACGATGCCGTCACACGAGGGATCAGACATAGTCTACACCCCTTTGGGCGAAATAGACACTTTAAGGAACTTTCCAGCCGCACATACTGCAATACTGAGAGAATCCGTCTATCCTTAGTACTAAGGCGTTGCAAAAATGCCTTAGACCTCCACAGAGTCATCTCACAGCCTGAGACAGACACTGTGACCTCACTCCCACACTGGGAGATCGGGTGAGGTATTTTAATCCTTTCAACACTAGAACTGAGCTGTGTTAATGCGAATATCAATCGATTGCATCAAACGCAGAGACACTTTTCGTCGACATGTTTCTGACGCAACTGTCGCAATAAGGGCTCTTCACCCTTATTCTTTTTCTCTATCTATTCTTCAAATCTGACTGGAAGGATCATCATGCCAAGCTCAGCATCGCGCGCCAACTCCTGGGAGCGCTACTTCACCACCATCACCCGCCTCACCACCCACATCGAGGCACCCCTCAAGGCAAGCTGCCAGCTCACCATTCCTGAGTACAACGTCCTTTTGCACACCCAGCGCGCAGGCAATGACGGGATTCGCCCGCGAGAGTTGGCACGCGAAGTAGTTTTCAGCCCTTCGCGCCTGACCCACACCCTCAAGCGCCTCATTGACCGCGGCCTGCTCAGCCGTGCAGAATGCGCCACTGACGGCCGTGGCGGAATCATCTCTATCACCCCGGAAGGCGAAAAGCTTTTCAATCAGGCATCGCAGATTCATCGCGCGACTGTGCGCTCTGCTGTTCTGGATGACCTCACCGAGGAAGAGGCCGCCGTTCTTGATCGCGTCTTCGAGCGCATCCGCTCTCGCCTGGGCTGATCACCAGCGCCGATCTACGTGACGCCTCTCCCGGCAGGGGAGCAACACGCGAGATCGACAGTGCAGCCATGTCCTATGGTTGAGTGACACAACCATCGTTTGTGTCGCAGGTTGCATCACTCAATTACCGAGCGTGACTTTGTGCGGCCCCGATTCTGCACAGCTCGGTTCAGTGCGCCCTGACCGCTGCACTGAGGTTGACACTCTGGTTTTTAGCGGGCGCTTTCTTCCGGTCTGGGCTTGTCCCCCAATACAGGATGTCCTTGAGGGGGACAGGCACCACAATTCACCTCCCGCAATGATCTTGGGCGCGCTAGCATCCTAGCCCCACACTGCGGGCCCAAATGTGCACGGCTTTACGCCCGCACCGCAGCGGGGGCGTTCACCCACCCGGCCAGCACTTCCTTCGCCTGTTCTTCAAGCATGTCTACACATGCTGAAGAACCATTCGCCCACGGAATGTAATTGAAGGTCTTTCCGCCCGCATCAATGAAGACCTGGCGGTTCAAGACGTTAATTTCTTCAAGTGTTTCTAAGCAGTCTGCGACGAAGCCCGGACAGATCACATCCACGCGACGCCGCCCCTGTGCCCCAAGACTCTCCACTGTGTCGATGGTGGCTGGACCAATCCACTTCGCGGGCCCAAATACCGATTGATAGGTCAGGATGAGTTCCTTCTCGTTACATCCCAGTCGCTGACGCAAAAGCTTCACTGTGCGTTCACATTCCAACTGGTAGGGGTCCCCCTTATCTACCATTGCCTGTGGGATGGAGTGGAAAGAGGCGAGGACAACATCACCGGCCTCAAAATCAGGTCGCCCGTTTTTCTGCCAGGATTCTTCTAACGCCGTGGCAAGAGCTTCAATGTAGGCCGGTGCCCCCTCGTAGGAACGCACGGTGCGCACGGAAAGCTGATCCCGTGAGCCCAGCCCCCAACGCGCGACCTCGTCAAACACAGCACCCACGGTTGATGCTGAATACTGCGGATAAGCGGGCACGATAGCAACGCGTCGATACCCTTCAGCGTACAGGTCATCAAGAACCTCACGAATGTTGCCACTGCCGTAACACATTGCGGGGCGCACCTCGACGCTGCTTCCGAGGCGCTGACGCAGACCTTCCACCTGAGCCATCGTTCCCACGAGCAAAGGAGATCCCTCCTCGCTCCAAATCGTGCGGTAGGCATGAGCAACGCGAGAAGGGCGGATCCGTAAGATGATGCCCTCAAGAATGGGACGCCAGAGGATTGGGTGAGTTTCGATAACACGGCGGTCCGTGAGGAAAGCCCGCAAGAATCGCCGCACGGCCGAAGGTGTTGCTTCGTCGGGTGTTCCAAGGTTGACGATGAGCAGCGCTGGCTTCTGCGGCACATCAGCACTCAGGACTGCACGGTCCTCCGATTGTGAAAGTGACAGATTTTTCTTGCGTGTCATAACCGACACCATAGCGGCTTTCGACATGAGCAGATGTGACGCGGCGTCAGGTCATTTGGATACATATGTGCATCCGTGTCTGAAGTCCCATGATTTCGCGGAAAAAACGGAAAGAATAGCACTAATTCATTCAGTGTCGAAGGATGTGTTTTCCGTGTTCCTGACAAGCGCAACCGCGATCCCAGTACCCGATTACCCCACACTTTTCTTTTTCGAAACCGGCGAGTGGTGGGACTATCTCATGCTCGTCATCGTCACCGCCGGCCTTGCCTTCGGCGCATGGCTTGCCCAACGCTCAAAGTGGGCAGTAATCGCACTCTTCATCGTCATCCCCATTCTGCTCACGATCTTCTGGTGGCCCTACTCCACCGCAGGAACCAAATCCGCAGGCTGGTTCCCCATTGTCAAGCAGTATTCAGCCCTTCTAGGCTCGCTCTCCCTTGTCGCACTTCAATACTTCCCCAAGTTGCGACGCAAGAACTGGTACCTGCTTCTTCCCCCACTCATCCTCGCCATCAATATCCTTGAAGCCGTCATCCGCGACTTCCAGTGCTACGGCATCCACGGCCTCGACCCCTCCCAAGGCATCTTCACCTGGGGTGGGCCGTGGAATATCCTCAACGGCATTGCTGGCATCCTGAACCTTCTTGCCATTTCAGGCTGGGTCGGTATCTTCGTCGCCAAAGGCGAATCAAAGGCAATCATCTGGGGCGACCTCACCATTGGGTGGATCATTGCCTACGACCTGTGGAATCTCGCCTACGTGTACAACTGCCTGGGCGACCGCGCCTGGTACTCCGGCGTCGCACTGCTCGCCTCATGCACCATTCCAGCACTCCTCCCCTTCGGACGAGGCTCCTGGATTCAATACCGCGCCTACACCCTCACCCTCTGGTCAGCCGTAGTGCTCACCTTCCCCCACTTCATGCACGACTCCATCTTCGAGCACCGCCCCTCCCACAACCCAACCGCCCTGCTTCTTCTGTCGCTGGCAGCCTTCATTGCCAATGTCATCGTATTCATCTGGCACATCCGCACTATCGTGCGCGAGAAGCGCAACCCCTTTACCCAGGAGGTCTACCTCAATACACCCGCTTACAAGGAGATGATCAACAGCTTTGCCTCTCCCGAGGAAAAGGCCTACATTGCGTCGCGCAACCCTGGAGTGACCCTCTAAGGTTTCACTCAGCCCTCCCGTTTCACGGGAGGGCATCTCTTTGCCCGCTAACCATTCGGTGCCAGCTCAGGGCAGACAGCACAATTACCCACAGTCAAGGGGGCTGCGAACCTTCCGGTTCGCAGCCCCCTTTCCTCACCCTCGTCACAACTGCAGGTGAATGACGACTACGTCAACGGGCGGCCTCGTTAGCCACGCTTCTTACCCCAGCCAGGCAGGTAGGTACGCTCCATCTTCTGGCGGATCTGCTCCTCCCACGAGAATGCGGGCTCTTCCCATCCGTCGAAGTATTCCTCATCAACCGTTTCGGCCCACGGCGTGCCAGGACCGGTCGGAGGCCAGTTCGGGTTATCCGTTACCGGCGGGCGGATTTCAGCGACGGCAGGATTCTGACGTCCATAACGCATCCACTGGGTGTAGGTGTCCTCGAACAAGGGGGTGCCATCCCAGCGGCCAGCCGGAGTGGATGAGCCAAAGAAACGCCCGCCAAGAACGCCACGCTTAAAGCGACCCATCCACTGCTCGCGCTTGCGGAACTCTGCCAGACGCTTGACGTAAATGTTCTGCAGGTGGGTCATGCAGCCACCGATGAGCTCAATATTGATCCAGTTGATGAGCTTGGGCAGCGGCGTATCAGGCTCGTAGCCAATGCGCCAGTGGTTAATCAGGCGGCAACGCTCACCCTTGAGGGGGATGACGTAGAAACTCCACGCTGCAGCAAAGTGCTTCATCGTGGGGTAACGGAATGCGTAGGATCCGGGAGCAGCCGGAGGGTTCTTCGTATCCACCCACTGCGTGAGGTACTTACCGGGAACAACATCAGCCCATTCCATGGACATGCCTTGGAAGTCGAAACCTGCAATGTCGCCGGGCATCAGAGAGTCGGGCTGTTGGAACTCTTCTTGGATTTCATAGGAGTTGAAGAAAGGCAGGCGGGCGAAGGTGCGCTCAAGGAACTCCGAGGAGAAGGATCCAGACTTTTCGCAACCAATCTGCTTGAAGATACGCCACACAACATAGGCGGGAGCGTCAATGTCAATGGCATACGTTGATGAGTAAGCATTGGCGTAGTTGGCATCAACAATATCGTCGGAGGGGTACTTCCACTCCTGTTCCTCCTTGGTGGCCTTGCCCGTAAATTGGCTAAACACCACCATTCCTCCCAGCACGCTGGCGGCCGTTAGTCCACCAGCGGCAAGGAGTCCACGTGAGAGACCTTTGTGTCGGGACATGGGAAACTCCTTCATTCAAGAGGTGCATACACCTGTGTATCGCACTTACTCTCACTGTATTCGATCATTCGTGCACTTCTAGGTCTTTTGGGCCTAATTTTGCGCCGATACATAGATGTATCATCGGCTCATTATCCCCGCACCACGTAGCACGAGGCCCCTCTCCCGACCACCGAAGCACCCCCCATTTCACGGTACTTCACCACAGAAAATTCCGGGTTCGGCTGACGTCCTGCACTGCAACGAAGGAGTGAAGAAGTGTCGTCCTTATTCCTCTGGGAAATTGGCACTCCCAAGGTCTACCTCATCTGGGTAGTCGTCTTTGCCGCCCAGATCATCATTGCTGAAATCAACCGCCGCTGGAACTGGACGATCTTCGCCCTGTGGACCATCGGTGGCCTGGCCGCCATGCCCTACGCCGCCATCCACGGCACCCCCATGGTCGGATGGTTCCCCTTTGGTAAATATGCCATCATGGTCGCCACCGCCACCATGACCGGCGCCCTCCTTGTGTACGGCAAACGCAATCCCGTCAAAGCCCACCGCTACGCCATCTGGCTAGGCGTCGCCCTGTGGATTGGTCTGGCCGTCAACATCATGGAAGCCAATATCCGCGACCTCACCATCTTCTTCGAGGCCGACACCTACTACGCCTGCGGCGCCTCACCCGAATGCCTCCAATCCATTAACGATGCCCGCGTTGGCATCGACATGATTAATGGCCTGCCCGAAACACGAGGCGTCACCGCAGCCCTCCACTCCCCCGAGTGGTACCAAGCCGTCGCAGACAACTTCAAGGCCAACCACGTGGGCATTGACCCCGCCACAGGATTCCGCACCATCGGCGGCTACTGGAACATCATGTCCGCCATTGCTGGTCTGCTCAATATCATCACCATCACCGGCCTGGGCAAGATCGCCATTACCTCGCCCGGTAAGCAAAAGGTTCGCGGCCTCATCTGGGTCGATATGGTGTGGCCCTGGGTCATCGCCTACGACCTGTGGAACCACGCTTTCCTCTACAACGCCCTGGCAGACTACACCTGGTACTGCACGCTTGCCCTGCTGCTCGCCTGCACTATCCCGGCCTTCACTTGGGCAAAGGGCCAGTGGATCTGGTTCCGCTGCTTCACCCTCATGTTCTGGATCGCCGCCAACAACCTACTGCCAGAACTACTGGTTCCTCCGGCACACATGAACAACTTTGCGACCATGAACCCCGTGGCCAATATTGTCTGCGCCGCCGCCGCACTCATCTTTAACGTGGGCCTGTTCGTCTACTGGATCTACAAGATCGTCACCACCAAGCGCAACCCGCTGACCAACAACCTCTACTTTGAGCTTGGCGAGTTCCGCACCATCGTGCGCGAGCACTTCGACGATAAGGACAAGTACTTCCAGACTGACATAGTCCCCGAAACTCCCGCCGAACTTGGCTTTGAACCCGAATCGGCAACTCCCCCTGCCGACGGTTACGTTGGCTGGATGCCCTGGTGGACATCCGACAAGCGCTACCCCAAGCCCCGTACACCACTGTCCGCCGACCCTGGCCTCGTTGCCAAGGGCGTCACCAGCGACCCTGCGTGGGACGTGAAGGCCTGAAACAGGCTCCACCTACTCCACACCACGAGGCGCGCGCCCCATCCATTACTGGACGGGGCGCGCGCCTCATTCTTCCCCCCTCTCACGGGTTCAACTCAGAGGCCACGCCTCTACGCATCCTGACGAATGTGGAGTCCAAAAGCGACAAGCATGCCCGTAAGCGACCACGCCGCAAGCACACATGGTCCCCACTCGCCCTGCCCATTCACCCCACACGCATCCCCCGCCTCCGTGGCAAGCAGAAGGCAGCGCCCCACCACACCCGGAAGGAAAGCAGCGGCCTCGACCATAGAGGCCGCAATAGGAGCAAGAACGCAGGAAACGGCAACAAGCACACTCATAGCGGCCGTTCGACGCCCAATGATGCGCGCGCAAGCCGCACTCCACAGGGCCAAGCCCACACTATAGAGCGCGGTCGCCCCCATCTGGACTGCGACCCCCTTCCACCCCGAGAGAACCGGAGATCCCATTATCCAGGCGACAAGATGCGCCGCTCCCGAACTTGTACCACCCCACGCAGCAGCCAGAAACGCCACCCATGCCATGCGCGCACCAAGGAGGGGCGCCGGGGCGGGTGCAACCAAACGCACTGTCCGCGAAGAGCGGCCGACCTCGTCAATCAAGACGACCAGCACCCCCACAGCGACGGGAACAAACTGAGCCATCCCCACCACCGCAGCACTGAGGGTGACACCATCCAAGGCGCTTGCACCCACCCCTTCAGCGCTGCCCTGGCGTCCACGCACCATCACCACCGCCAAAACGACTGAGACCAGCAGCGACGCAGGAACGAACAGGTTCCCACCGGGTAGCCACACAAGCTGACGCCGACTCATGGCCGCATATCGGCGAATCATTTCCACTCCCTCCGCATCATGACCATCCACGCCACCACAAGTGGGATTACTGCCCACGCCACCAGCACTGCGGCATTGGTCATATCAGAACGCGTAACCCGTTCTAAAAGTTCCGGGTAGAAGAAGGTATTGTGCGGCAGTTGCTCGGGGATGATCAGTCCAAAGGCAGCGACATCCGGCAAAAGGGCGACATGGGTAGTCATTGACGAAAGTTGCAAGGACAGGGGCACCAAAGAGGAATTGACAATCAGCAACGCCAAGGGAAAAGTCGCCGACCTTGCCAGCAGTGTCAGCGCGTGGGACAGGAGGGCCATCGACACCCAGTAGCCGCACACAGCAGGTAGACGATCAAAGTAACGTAACCACATCTGCACGACGCCTACCCCCTCTGGTCGTCCCAGAAACACAATCAAGACGTAGCTGAAGAATGCCACCGCAAGGCTCAGCACAATCACAAGAATGGACTTCGCCAGCAGGGTTGGCCAGCGACGCGGAAAAGCCCCGTGATTCACCACCCACCCCGTGGCCTGTTGTCGAGTGGGGTCGGCGGTGAGGAAGTCACCGCTTGCAATCACTGCCCCAATGGTGACTGCCGGGATAATGAGCAGCGCGAGATTTTGCGGCACAACATCCAACGCCCCACATTCGACGCAGTCACTGCTCTGCCGGTTAGCAATGAACGTGATAATACCCGGCAGAGCACTGAGTGCAAGAGCAATGGGGACACCCATCGTTGACCAGGCTTTACGCCACTCTGCGTAGGTGGCGCGGCTCAGGAGCTGGAGCTGTGTCAGCATCACTGCCCCCGCCCTGTTGCCGCGAAGAAGGACTCTTCGAGGGAGCGGTGTCTGCCTTGGACCTCAGCCACTGCGCCGGCTGCGACGATGCGCCCCCGGTCAAGCATGATGACGTCATCGGCAATGCCCTCAAGTTCGTCAATGAGGTGACTCGAAACGAGGACGGTCCGACCTTCTTGGGCCCACTGTCGGCAATCCGATCGGAGTTGACGGATGCCCTGAGGGTCCAGACCGTTGAAAGGCTCATCAAGGAGGAGGACGGCGGGGTCACCGAGCATGGCTTGAGCCAGGGATAGACGCTGGCCCATCCCTAAAGAAAAGGTTCCGACAGGCTGTCGGGCGGCCTCACTCAGACCCATGCGCTCAAGCATTTCCTCGGCGCGAGAAACAGGAATACCTGCCGCTGCGCACAGCCAGGCGAGGTGCTGGCGGGCGCTGCGTTTCGGGTGCGCGCCCGGGCCGTCAAGCATGGTTCCCACTGTTTCGAGGGGGGAGCTGAGCTGACGGTAGGGTCGGTCCCCAACGAGGGCTTGCCCCTGTGTGGGGCGATCCAAGCCGACAATGCAGCGTACAAGGGAGGATTTTCCCGCGCCGTTTTCTCCGATCAGGCCGGTGACTTTCCCTGGGCCTATGCTCGTGTGAATGTCGGTGAGGACGGCGCGCGTCCCTCGTTGTTTATGCAGGTGAGTGATGGTCACTGTGACGGGTTCTGCTCTCATACCCCCATCCTTGCGCCACTCCCCTGGCCCCACATCAGCCCCTGTGCCGATCTTTCAGGCATCAGCTCAGCCTCTAGGCTGAGGCCAAGTCCCCCATCAGGCTCTACACTCGCACTATGTCCACGACCGATCCCCTGACCGGCGCTGTCTCTTCCTCTTTTGCCTCGGCCACGCCTGATGGCACTGCCTCGCGGGCTGTGCCCGCCGACCCCGTCAGCTCCGTCAGCTCCGTCAGCTCCGGGCTGGCGGTGGAACCCCGTTCCTGGCGTTCTCAGCGCAGCACCTACCTGACACTGGGCCTGTGTCTGTCGACCGTCTTCATGGTCATGGGGATCGAAGGAGTGTCGTCCTGGGTCGTGTGGGGGATCCGCCTGGGTGTCCTTGCCCTCATTGTGGTCACCATCTGGAGTGTGCGCAGCGATCGGCGCGCCCACCGGCGAGAACTCCAGGCATTGATGGTTCACCGGGCCATCGCCGAAGAGAGGCTACGCCTCGCGCAGAACCTGCACGACATTATTTCCGATGGTCTTGGGACGATCTCGGTGCGAGCCACCGTCGCCCACCGCCTAAGTGGCCGCGAGGGGCCCGCCCTGGACCGTTTGGAGCAGGCTCGCCTGGCGCTGGACGATATTAGCGTGACATCACGGCAGACCGTTGACCAGCTGCGCAAGATGCTCGAAATTCTTCACACCCCGCCCACCCTCACTCCCCCAGTGTCGGAGCCTTCCACTCCTGCACCCGGCACTCCTCCTCCGCTCGCGCCGCACGCATCGGCCGCTATTCCCCCCGCCCGCGACGTCGCCGCCATTATCGACGGAGCACGGCGCTCCGGCCTCGTCCTCGATATTGATGACCCCTCGGGGTACCTGGCGCTCACGGACTCTGTGTCGCCCGCGCTCATGGGACGCGACGAGGCCACCTCGCCCATTACGCACGGCGGATCGGCGCCCTCAGCCCGCATCCTTCCCGCCCCGCTCGTCGAAGCCCTTCACTGCGGCCTGCAGAACGCAGCGCGCCACGCCGGACCCACCCGCGTCACCGTCGCCATCAGCGTTGGCGAAGGCGTCAACGAGGGCGAGGCCGAGCTCCTCCTCTACGTCCGCGACGAGGGACCCGCAGACGGCTGGGTTCCCTCTCCGGGTGCAGGTGTAGCCCTTCATCACCTCGCGCACACGTGCGAAACGGCAGGTGGAAGCATGCGGGCTGGCCCCACTCCGACAGGAGGTTTCCTCCTCACGGCAGCAGTGCCCCTGCCCATACTGCAGCACGCTCCTCATCCTTCGAATGCCTCCGATGAGACCACTGATGACTGATACCACTCCCATTCGCGTCGCGATCGCCGACGATCAGGCCCTCCTGCGTGGATCCCTGTGCGCTTTACTGAACTCAGAGAACAGTTTCGAGGTTCTCTGGGAGGCCGCGTCCGGCCCTGAAGCCTTACGTCTCTGCGCTGAAGCATTACCCGATGTGCTACTCCTTGATATTCGGATGCCAGGCGGTGATGGCCTTGACGCTCTCCGCCAGATTCGTGCACTCCACGGCCGCAGTATTCGCATTCTCATGCTCACGATGTACGAGGTCGATGACTACCTCCGCCAGGCTCTGGCCGACGGAGCAGACGGTTATCTACTTAAAGATAGCGCCCCCGATGAACTCATTACGGCGGTGAAGGGGGCAGCAAAGGGGCATCCGCAGATGTCAGCCCAGGTTATGCGCACCCTGATGAGCAGTATCATTCATGGCGTACCGTCGCGGGGCTTGGATACTCCACCCGAAGTGCCACTCCTCACAGGTGAGCATCTGACTCCTCGTGAGCGCGAGGTGCTCGCCTTGATCGCGGAGGGGCTCAGTAATGAAGAGATCGAACAGCGTCTGGTGATTTCACGAGCAACGTTGAAGACCCACATTGCTTCACTCCGGCGAAAAACTGGCGTGAATGACCGCGTCAAGCTCGCTCTACTGGGGGTATCGTCACAAATAGACGTGAAATAGAAGCGCGACACTTTCCATCCAGAACGAGACAATAAGAACTGCTAGCCGCGTGGTTCAGACGTCAAAGCCGGCGGCCTCCCAGCCGTCGTATTCGCCGTTGAAACGCTCAGCAAGTTCTTCGAAGAAAGCACGAATCCCCGGCATGGTGGTGGCGTTGGTGGGCTGGTCGTCGCGTCTGACGGTCATCGACCAGTCAGGGTAGCCGTCAAGCTGATAGACGCCCTCACGCGCCCCCAGCCATCCGACCCGTTGAGCCTCAACGAGGGCGGCACGGGCAGCCTCTTCGGTGGGGAAATATAGGTAGTGGACCTGGTCGCGCGGCAAAGCCAGATCAACGCGCTCACTGAGGATTGTCAGAATCTGCGTGTCCCCGGGGTGGCTGGTTGCGGTTCCTACTGTGACAAGAGGCTTATCCAGCGTGGATCGCGGCGTTGGAGCCAGGGCTGGACTCAGTGCTGGAGTCAGCGCGTTGGCTCCCTGGGTTACCGGGATCATCTGCTCGTCAACGGCTGAACCCCTGGCCCTTCGGAAGAAGTCGAACAACCCCATAGGTTCCCTTTCGTGGCAGTCCGTGGTGCGGCCTGCCGATCGGGCGCCATGTTGTCAGGTGCAACACGGCGGCATGCTTTCTCAACGCTGAGCTGTTCCCTCCATTCTTCGACATAAGGGGAATATTCGCATGTCGAATACTGTTTCGTAGGGTTTTTATGAGATGGTCTTGCTTTTCAGAGAACCCTAGTGGACGAAAATGCAGGTGAACACCAAATAGGCACTCGCTGAGGTAGCTCCCTAGACGAATGCGAAGCACCTGAACCTGCCGGTGAGTTACCACATCTCAGAAGCCCTCAGCCATGCAGTCACGCGCTTCCCGTTCGCGTGCCTGTAGCGCCGATAAGGGGCGCCGCTACGTCCTCGTCCAACAAGTTGGGTGTCTACATTGAGGTTCTTAACGATGCTAATTCCTACCAGGAACGCGGGTCTGAGCCACAACACTCTACAAAGTAGCGCCTTGTTGCTAAAACTGCCCCGCACGCGGCGCAAGATTAACAACGCGGGGCAGGATTAACGGGCTAAGTATCAATGCTTGCCCGGACGACACCCCCTCAACACCAGTACACAAAACCGCGCCACCCCAACTTTTCGTTGGAATGGCGCGGTTTCTACTGTATTTTCTTCCGAGCCGCCTGTGGGAATCGAACCCACGACCTAATCATTACGAGTGATTCGCTCTGCCGACTGAGCTAAGGCGGCCGCGCTTCCAACCTCACCACAGTAAGGTCACAAGCAACGGGGTTAGATTACCGGATTGGCACCCGGCAAGCAAAACCCGCACACGGGAGGCTGCTCACACACTCATGCATACGGGCCTCCAGCCAGCAGGGTTCAACTCGAACAATGCAGGCCATCTGCAGGCACGGTGCCAGATACGAGGTATCCCTCGACTGCGTCAACAACACATTGGCTGGCATCCTTGGAGTAGGCAGTGTGGTCCCATCCTTCAGAGGTCACCAGCACGCCAGAACTCAGTTGCTTAGCCAGATTTACCGACATGACATAGGGGGTGGCCGGATCGTGAGTAGTACCCACGACAACGATTGGGTTTGCCCCCTGCGCGGTCACAGGCTTGCGTGTTGCTGTACGGTCAAAGGGCCAGGCAGCTAAGGCAGCACTCTCGTATCCGACGAAGCGATCCATGAGTTTGAGCTCATTGCGCAAGATCATGACCTGAGACTTCCAATCCTGCTCGGTACCGGCAGGCTCATAGTCCAAGGAGTTAATAGCAATCAAGGCATCTGTTGACGTGGAGGCGTAAGTTCCATCGGCCTCCCTATCGTTGAGCAGGTCAGCAATAGCCAAGAGGATCGACCCATCATTGACCGACAGGGCTTGGGTCATCCCCTGAGTAAGCACCGGATACCCTTCGGTGCTATACATGGCACCAATCATTGCAGTGACAGCCAGGTTGATGGTCAAAGGACGGTCAGGATCAGCAGTCGGCATCGGCTGGCGTTCCAGATCGGCAAGGAATCGCTTAATACGCTCGATACCTTCTTCCGTGTCGCCGGTCAGAGGACAGGCTGAACCTGCCTGGCAGTCCTCAATCCAGTGGATCAGGGATTCATCAAAGCCGCGCATCTGAAGCGCAGAGATTTCTGCGCTGCTCATTGCCGGGTCCACTGCCCCATCCAGCACAAAGCGGCCAACGTTTTCTGGGAAGAGTTCAGCGTAGGTGGCACCCAGGAAAGTCCCGTAGGAGTACCCCAGGTAATCAAGCTTTTCTTGCCCCATGATCTGACGCATCATGTCGAAGTCGTGCGCGGCAGAAACCGTGTCAATGTACTGTGCGATGTCACCACTGTGTTCAACACAGCCCTTACCCATGCGAGCTGACAGGTCGCGCGCAAGAGCGATTTCCTCGTCCTGATCTTCGGGCGCGTTATTTCCGTCAACGGCAGCTACGCGCTCAATGTCAGCCTCGTCAATAGCGCCGTGAGTGTTGTAGCGATCGCGTTCCTCATCAGTCATGCACACGACGGGAGTGGAGGACCCTACGCCGCGGGGGTCAAGCGCAACGATGTCGTACTTTTCGACCAGCGCATCGCCCAGTGAGTTACGCACCTGGGAGGTGAGGATCTTCACGGCTGAACCGCCGGGCCCACCGGGATTGTAGAAAAGTGCCGGGGCATTGTCGTTGCCGGAACGGTGCACGGCGACGCTGAGGGTGATTGTCTCGCCGGCAGGATTGTCCCAGTCTTTGGGGGCAAGGACGGTCGCGCACTGGTAATCGGTGAGGTTTTTCGGCGCTGTTTCATGAGAAGGAGTGATGGCTTTGCCTTCACAGGGACCCCAGTTCACCTTTTGCGAGTAGAACGCTTCAAGGGTCCCATCAAGTTCGGTGTCTGGTGACTCATCAGAGACTGCCTGGCCAGAGGGCACATACGCTCGGTTTGCATTGAGCACAACGAAACCTGCGCCAAGGGCCACAAGAGCAAGAACCACTAAAGAGGTGACAAGAATGATGAAGCGCGAACGAGAAGTCATATAGGCAGACTAGCGGGTTCCTCACCTGAAAGAGGAATGGGACGCACCTCAATAGCCCCTACCTGGGGTTTACTCAGGGCATACTCAGGGCAATGTGCAGTGGAAGGACACTCACCCTTCTGCACGTACTCTCTGCCTCGTTCTGCTCACCCTAGACTTGGGGGCGCAGGGCAATAGCCATTGCCTCCAAAGCCAACGCAGGGGCGACATTAGCGGCCAGCCGACGGCGTGCCTCCTCGATAGCTTCGACTCGTTCAAAGGTTTGCGCAGTCGTGGACGCGCGCGCAATGTCGCTGATCGTGACAGCAATATCCTCATTGACGAGGTCAGCCCCCGTACCAAGTTGCAGCATGAGAACGTCACGGTAGATAGCGAGCAGATCCACTAAAGCTCGGTCGAGAACATCGTGGATTGCTCGCTTGGCTCGACGTTTCTGCTCCTCTTCCAACTGGTGAAGCTGCGCCCGAGAATGAGCATTTGCCCGCTCGCCTTCCTCCATACCAAGCTGGCGGAGTAGTTCTGCCCGTTCACGCGCGTTACGTTCTTCCGTTTGTGCCTCTGCCTGAGCTTTTGCTGTCTCTAACAGGTCGGAGGCAGCCATGACGGCCTCACCGACAGAGCGCACGGTAATGGGGGCGGTGATGATCTCTCGGCGGCGTTGACGCATCTGCGGGTCACGCGCCAACGCCCTGGCCAATCCAATGTGAGACTGCGCCGAACGAGCGGCCTCTACCGCTACAGCCGGGTCGACACCATCGCGTCGCACCAGCAGATCAGCCACGGCCTGCACCGAGGGGATCCGCAACGACAGGTGTCGGCAACGGGAACGGATGGTGGTGATCATGTCCTCGGGGCTGGGAGCACATAGGAGCCACACTGTGCGTGCCGGAGGTTCTTCCACCGCCTTGAGCAGCACATTCGAGGTGCGCTCGGTCATGCGGTCGGCATCCTCCACGAGGATCACGCGCCACCGCCCTTGTGAGGGAGAAACCTGCGCGCGTCCGACAATATCGCGAGCCTCTTCAATGCGGATCTGTGTGGCCTCGGTGGAGACGCTATGCACGTCACCATTGGTGCGGCCCATGGTGGTGCGACACCCCGCGCACTCGCCACAACCGGGCACGGGGCCCGTGCATTGAAGAGCCGCTGCAAAAGCCAGAGCAGCAACAGAGCGGCCAGAACCCGGAGGGCCGGTGATCAGCCAAGCGTGGGTCATTGAACGGGCATCATCCGTATCAGTGGCAGCAGCATCGGAATGTCCGTCAACAATGCGGCGCGCGGCAAGGGCCGCCTCGGCAAGCACCTCGATTGCTGCCTCTTGGCCGACGAGCTGCTCCCAGACACTCACTCCAGAACACCCTCAAGGGTCAGATCCCACAGGGGCGCCTGAGCGGGTGTCATCAGTGCTTCGATACGTTCTTCCAGGACACCGCGGATTTCGCTAAAGACCTCGTCGGGTGTTCCAACGGCGTCAATCACAACCACACGATCGGTGTTTTCCTCAGCGATCCGCAGGTATTCGCGTCGGACACGCTTGTGAAACTCCCCAGACTCGCGCTCTAGCCGGTCACGTTTGCCGTCCTTTCGGCGTGCGCCAACCTCAGGCGGCAAATCCAGAAGGAAGGTAAGACGAGGCTCAAGCCCTTCGGTAGCCCACGCGGACAGGGAACGAATTTCATCCACACCGAGGGCGCGCGCAGCACCTTGGTAGGCAACAGAAGAGTCGATATAGCGATCCCCCAAGACAACGGTGCCAGCCTCCAAAGCAGGGCGGATCACAGTTGCGACGTGATAGGCGCGGTCGGCGGCATACAGCAGAGCCTCGGTGCGCGGATCAACGTCTTCTGGCCCATTTTGGACGAGGCGGCGCAGCTCGGTTCCCATCTCAGTACCACCGGGTTCACGGGTGACAAGCACGGTGTATCCGCGCTCCTCAAACCACGCGCGAACCTTCTGAATCTGCGTCGTCTTACCTGATCCGTCACCCCCTTCAAAGGTAATGAAAAGGCTGCCTTCAGGGGCCCGTCGCTGCCCACCCACTTGCGTCATGGCACTATCTTCCCACGGCCACCCCGAATCTGCGGAGTCGCCTCTCCTTACTTCGTTGATGAGCCGGTTGAGCTGGACTTTCGCGTCGTTGTTTTCTTTGCCGCTGTCTTTGAAGTGGTGGCCTTCTTCGTTGCCGTCTTGCGCGTCGTTTTAGCCTTCGCCTTCGTTGAGGGCCCCTTGGCGCGCTTATCCGCCAGCAACTCAAAGGCACGCTCTTCGGTCAGGTTTTCCACCGTTTCTGCGCGCGGCACCGTAATATTCGTTTCCCCATCGGTGATGTAGGGGCCGAAGCGACCATCCTTGACAACAACCTTCTTGCCCGAAATCGGATCCACACCGAACTCGCGCAAAGGCGGCTTAGCGGCCCCGCGCCCACGCTGCTTAGGCTGAGCGTAGATCTCCAGCGCCTCTTCAAGGGTGATGGTCAGCAGTTGATCCTCGCTGGACAGGGTGCGAGAGTCCGTCCCCTTCTTCAAGTACGGCCCGTAGCGGCCATTCTGGGCGGTAATGACCTCGCCGGTGGCGGGGTCGGTGCCGAGCTCGCGCGGCAGGGTCAGCAGGGCGAGAGCGTCCTCGAGGGTGACGGTCGCCAGGGACATCGTCGAGAAGAGCGAGGCTGTGCGCGGCTTGGCAGCGGCCTTCTTGCGGCCCTTCGCTGCGGCCTGGCCCGAGGTCTTGCCTGCGGTCTGCCCAGCAGCTTCCTCCGCGGCGAGCTCGGGCAGGATCTCCGTAATGTAGGGCCCAAAACGACCATTCTTGGCCACCAGCATGTGCCCGGTCGCCGGATCCACACCCAGCTCGCGCCCATCGTCAGCGGCTGCGGCGAAAAGCTCAGCGATCTTGGTATCGGTCAGCTCGTCGGGGGCAACCTCGTCGGGAATATTCGCCCGGGAACCATCCTCGCGCTCCAGGTAGGGCCCATAGCGGCCAATACGCAGGGTCACGCCATTGCCACAGTCAATGGAGTTCACGGCGCGCGCATCAATGTCATCGCCCAGGGATTCCACCTGGTGGCGCAGGCCAGAGCTCTCACCCTTCCCGTCCTCGCCCCAGTAGAAGCCCGACAGGAAGCCCACGCCGTCGGCCTCGCCAGCGGCAATACGGTCCAGGTCAGACTCCATGGAGGCCGTGAAGTCGTAGTCAACCAGGTTCGCCAGGTTCTCTTCCAGCAGGCGCGTCACGGAGAAGGCCAGCCAGGTCGGCACAAGATATTGGCCGCGGCGGTTGACGTAGCCGCGATCCGAGATGGTCTGGATGGTGGCCGCGTAGGTGGAGGGGCGGCCAATGCCCAGCTCTTCCATGGTCTTAACCAGGGTTGCTTCGGTGTAGCGGCCAGGCGGCTGGGTGGAGTGCGTGTCAGCCTCAGAGTCAGTCACATCCACAAGCTCACCCTGAGCGACGTCAGGCAGGACCTTTTCGGCGTCAGCATTGTCCTTCTCGGCGTCGTAACGGCCTTTGTCGCGGCCTTCCATGTAGGCCAGGCGGAAGCCCGGCTGGGTGATCACCGTGCCGGAAGCAGACGAGATCACAGTATGTGCGCCCTGGTCGTCAGCGACATCGGTAGCCACGCGGATAGTGGCAGTAAAGCCCACGGCGTCAGCCATCTGCGAGGCCAGGGTACGCTTCCAGATGAGGTCATAGAGGGCGAGTTGCTGGGCGGAAAGCTGGCCCGCCACCTGCTCGGGGGTGCGGAAGTGGTCGCCAGCAGGGCGGATAGCCTCGTGGGCCTCCTGGGCACCCTTGGCGACCTTACCGTACACGCGGGGGGCATCAGCGACGGCCTCTGCGCCGTAGAGTTCACGGGCCTGAGCGCGCGCGGCCTGCACAGCCTGGGAGGACAAGGCCGTGGAGTCGGTACGCATGTAGGTGATGAAACCACCCTCATACAAGGACTGCGCGGTGCGCATCGTTGAGGAGGCATTCCAGTGCAGCTTGCGGGAGGCCTCCTGCTGCAGGGTGGAGGTGGTGAAGGGGGCTGCCGGGCGGCGGCGGTATGGCTTTTGGCTGACTTCGTGGACGGCCGAGGCATCAGCCGCGGCCAGCAGCGCAGCGAGGCGGCGGGCCCCGGCCTCGTCCAGATGGAGGACGCCGGCCTTTGCGGCTTTAGAGGTGAGGACACCTTTTTCGCTAAAGTCCGAGCCGGTGGCGACGGGCGCGCCGTCAACCTGTACGACCTTCGCCCCGAAAGACTGTCCCTTGGCTTCAACGGTCACGGATACCGAAGCGTAGTCGGCGCTGATGTGGGCGATGCGCTCACGTTCACGGTCAACAACAATGCGGGTGGCCACCGACTGGACGCGGCCAGCCGACAGGGAGGAACGAACCTTGCGCCACAGCAAGGGGGAAACCTCGTAACCGTAGAGGCGGTCAAGGACACGGCGGGTTTCTTGCGCGTCAACCAGGGAGGTATCAATGTCGCGCGTGTTTTCCAGGGCGCGTTCAATGGCTTCGCGTGTAATTTCGTGGAAGACCATGCGCTTGACAGGCACCTTGGGCTTGAGGACCTGGAGCAGATGCCAGGCGATCGCCTCACCCTCGCGGTCCTCATCAGTTGCCAGGTAGAGCTCGTCGGCCTCTTTGAGGGCGCGCTTAAGCTCCGTGACAGTCTTCTTCTTCTCAGGGGAAACAACGTAGTAAGGCTCGAAGCCATGCTCAACGTCGACGGCGAAGCGCCCGTAGGGGCCCTTCTTCATGTCGGCGGGAAGGTCTTTGGGTTGGGGCAGGTCACGGATATGCCCGATGGAGGCCATCACGTGGTAGTCGGGTCCAAGGTAGCCCTCAATGGTAGAGGCTTTCGCCGGAGACTCGACGATGACCAGCTTCTTTGAGCCCATATCCCCTGTTCTTTCTGTTGATTCCCATCATGCTCGCGCGCCACGTCCTAGGAGCGGGCGCGCAGAGCGTCTGAGGCGACCATACAACGCCGAAGGGCTTTTGTGTTACCTCTGGACATTATTCGGCGCGGCCTCACGCACGCACACACTGTATTACTGTGTGCCCGTTTTTGGTGTGCCGGACAGAGTCTTCCCTCTGTTTGACCTGGCCAGCCGCCCGCGCCCGCCCCTAGCTGCGCGTAAGCATTCCCGCGCGCAGCAGTTCAGGCAGGATGGAGGCAATTTCTTCCCGCACGGCCTGCGCGTCCACATCCATCAACACGCTGAGCGCTGTGACGATCTGGCCTGCCTGGAGTTCTCCGTCGCAGGCTCCCACAAAGGCGCTGGTGGCCGATCCGACACGAATGGAGCGCCCCATGCCACCGCCCTGGTGAAGGATCAGCGCCTTCGGATCGGGGATGCCCGGGGTGAAGTGGCGCTCTTCAGTGACGTCGGGGGCACAACGAAGCGTGCTCTCCCATACGTCCTCTGGCAGCGTAAGGTGTTCGAGGGCGAGGGCAACGTCCCGCCCGGTGGGTGCGTGACCGTCGGGCACGTAGGAGTAGACCCTGCCTGACGAGGCCGAGGCGGCAGCATCACTCGCGTTCTCCTCCGAGCGCGCCCTCATGGCGAGGCTCCCCATGCCAATAGCTCCCACCCCGGCCTGAGCGAAGTCGCTGATCCACGCCTCGTAGGTGGCTTCAACCTCGTCGCGTGGGACGAGGGTGCCACCCGAATCACGGATCCACATTTCCACGTACTGCGTGGGGTCGAGGATGTCGCGCTGGAGCACCCAGGTGTCCACGTTCAGGCCCTCAAGCCAGCCCTCCATGCGCGCCTGCCATTCGGTTTCCGGGTCGTGATCGGCCGGAATTTCCCAGTTGCCAAGCATTTGCAGCGCGCCGCCTGCGTTGAGGTGCTCGGGGGCTTGGTGGATGATCGCGCCGATCAGTGAGTCTCGTTCCATACCGCCGTCACGGTATTCCAGCAGCCCACCCTGACGCAGAGAATCGGGCGTAATGACGAAAGGCGGGTTGGAGACAATCAGGTCGAAGCACTCCCCTGCTACCGGCTCGAAGAGGGAGCCTTGGCGCACGTCAATGCGGACGTCATTGAGTGCCGCATTAAAAGAGGTAATGGCGCAGGCGCGGGCAGACAGGTCCGTGGCCACCACCTGCTGGGCGTGGGTGGCCAGGTAGAGCGCCTGGATGCCACAGCCCGTCCCAATGTCGAGGGCTCGGCTCACGGGTGCGCGCATGGTCAGGGCCAGCAGGCTCATGGTGGCCCCGCCAATGCCCAACACATGATCGGGGTGGAGAGGCTGGCCGGTGGTCACCTCGCCCAGGTCAGAAAGCACCCACCAGTGATGTTCCTGGCGGTCGTCAGGATTCCCGTCCGGCGCGAATGCCTCTGCAGCGGGCAGGGTGGCCGAGTGAGGGCGCAGGTCAAAGGCTGCACGGTAGGCAAGATCGCCACTGTCAGCATCGACGAGCCCGCCGTTACCGGCTGCACTGTCCACAGGCAGCAAAATACCAAGCTCCAGCGCTCCTTCAACCCCCAACGTAGGGAGGGCTGCGGCGATGGCCTCGCCAGTTTCCACCGACCCGAGGATGAACAGGCGCGTCAGGAGGGCGGCGTTGGCCTCCTCGGCGGGAACCTCGGGTGAGCGCAGTTCGACGAGGGCGGGCACACGCTGGTCGCGCATGAGGGCGGCGCGCGCGGCCTCGGACAGGAGCGTGTCCATGTGCTCCACCGTCCATGTGGCAGCAGCAAGGTCGGCGCGCAGGCGGGCGATCAGCGCCGTGTTGAGGGATGGAACTGGCGAGGGGCTGCCCACCCGAGATGAGGGGGCGGTGGAAGTGTGGTCGCTCATGGGCCCTACTCTACCCGGGGTGTTCCTCGCCGCAGCGAGAGGATTTAAGGACAGCGAGCAGAGTCGTAGAATGAGGTCACGACGTCATCACCTACGCTCACCTGAGGAGCCACCGTGCGCGCACTGCGTAAAACTGCCCCTGCCCCTGGCCTGGAACTGTGCGAGATTCCCGAACCAGAACCGGGTTTTGGCGAGGTCAAGATTCGTGTCATGCGCGCGGGCCTGTGCGGCACCGACATTCACCTCTTTAAGTGGGACGGCGGCGCACCAGGTTCGCTGACTCCCCCGCAGACTCTGGGCCATGAGTTCTACGGCGAGATCAGCGCCATTGGGCCGGGCGTGGCCGAAGGACGAGGCCGCGACGAACTCCACGTTGGCCAGCGCGTGTCCGTTGAGGGGCACATCGTCTGTGGCCGCTGCCGCAACTGCCGCGCAGGGCGACGCCACATGTGCATCCGCACCATTGGTATCGGCGTCAACCGTGACGGCGGTTTTGCCGACTACGTGGTAGTGCCCGCTGGGAACGTGTGGGTTCAGCCTGAGGCTATCGACCCCGACCTGGGCGCTCTGTTTGATCCTTTTGGTAATGCTGTCCACTCCTGCCAGCAGGTGGAAATGACCGGCCAGGATGTGTTGGTTACCGGTGCTGGCCCGATTGGCGTTATGTGCGCGGCGTTGGCTCGCCATGCGGGTGCCCGCCATGTGGTGGTGACGGACATGATGCCCTCTCGCTTGGAACTGGCCCGCGCCGCCGGGGCTGATGTGGCCGTTGATATTACCCAGCAGACCTTGCCTGAAGTGATGGAGGCTCTGGAGATTCGTGAAGGCTTCGATGCGGGCCTGGAAATGTCGGGAGCGCCCGGTGGCCTGACCTCCCTGATTGAGCATTGCACGCATGGGGCAACCATTGCCCTACTTGGCCTGCCCAAGGGCGCTTTCCCGATTAACTGGAACCAGGTCATCACTCGCATGCTCACCATTAAGGGTGTGTACGGGCGTGAAATGTTCGACACCTGGTACCTGGCGACCTACATGCTGGAAACCTCCGAGCAGCTCCGTAACTCGGTGCGCTCGATTATTACCCATCGTTTTGCGCCTGAAGAGTGGGAGCAAGCCTTCGCTGCCGCCGCCGAGGGCACGGCGGGCAAGGTCATTATCGACTGGGAGCGATAGGCCGCGTGAAGCTCACGTTAAGTGCTTTGACGAGGGTGATGACATGCGAGGCAGGCCTTCTTGCCCTGCCAGTCTTGATCGTGCAGAGTTCACTCATTCGATGAACCTGTATTCAATGGATGTGAGCATTGCGCATCGCAAACGTGCATTCGCATCATGACCTAAGTCCCACGGGTCACTTCTATTTTTTAATGTCATTGCGTCCGCATTAGCTCCACCTGGGCCGCAACACGAGTTTTTCCTTGATATCTGGCGCTTTTACCCTCTTCCATACTCCGATACATCTGGTGACAAAAGCCTCCTGCACGCATAGCGTGAAAGTGTTTCCTCACACACCTTCTCTCAGCCCTTTGAGTAATGGAGCGCCCCATGGTTGCCGATGTCATGATCATCGTTGAACGAGTCTTCACCCAATCCCGAGAGACCCTCTTCGACGCCTGGACCATCCCCGAACAAATGTCCCAGTGGAGAGGCAGCCCCGGAACCCATGTGGAAGACGCACGCGCTGACCTTCAGCTCGGCGGGCGCCAATACCATGTGAAAGTTCTTGACGATGACCCCACGAACCGCGTCATCACCGAATCTATCTTCACCGAGTTCTTCCGCCCTGACGTATTCGTCGAACAGCAACTCATCTCGGGAGATCCAGAAATCGACCCCACCACCCCTATGGAGCAGCGCGTCGAATTCATCTCTACCGGCAGAGGCGGCACCCTCGTTCGTATCATCCAAGGCCCATACGAAGCCAGTATTGCCGACTGGCACAGCCGCGGATGGGAACGCGAACTCAACCGCCTCGACGAATACCTCGCCCACACTGAAACCAGCACGCAGAAGGCACGATGATGAGCAGCGCCACAACTGAAACATCTTCCACGATCGTCCGCACAAAACCACTCATGAGCATGAAAAACATCCTGCTCATGAACCTTGGATTCTTCGGTATCCAATACTCCTTTGGGATGCAACAAACCGCAATCAATCCCATCTACCAGATGCTCGGTGCCTCCCCTGAAGATCTCCCCCTGCTCAACCTCGCAGGCCCCGTTACCGGCCTTCTCGTTCAACCCCTCGTCGGTGCCATGTCAGACCGCACCTGGCACCCTAAGTGGGGACGCCGACGCCCCTACTTCATTGTCGGTGCCATTGGATGTTCCATCTGCCTTGCCCTCTTCCCATGGGTGAGCGCCGTGTGGATGGCGGTCCTGCTGCTGTGGGCCCTTGATGCCTCCAACAACACCGCAATGGAGCCCTACCGCGCGTTCATTTCTGACCGCCTCCCTCCCTCCCAACTCGCCAAAGGTTTTCTTGCTCAATCCTTCTTCTGCGGTTTTGGCATTACCCTCGCAAACCTGTGCATCTGGGGCTTTCCAAAGATCCTGCCCGGTACAACAGGACAACTACCAACCTGGGTTTTCGCAGCCTTCCTCGTTGGCTCCGTATGCTCCATTGCCACAGTCATGATCTCTGTCCTCACCACTCCTGAACTTCCCCCCAGCGAGGCCGAACTCCGCGAACTCGCCGAGCAAAAAGCCAGTGGTGGTGGCCTGATGGGTTACATCAAAGACATCGGCAGCGCCATCGTGGACATGCCCCCCACCCTACGCAAACTTGCCCTCGTCTACTTCTTCCAGTGGTACGCCATGAACTGCTACTGGCAGTACGTCTCCCTCTCCGTCGCTAAAGGGGTCTACGGCGTGGAGGACACCGCCGCACAACCAGAACTTTACGAACAGGCAGTGGCAACAACTGGCTCAATCAATGCCTTCTACAACATCGTGACCTTCTGCGTGGCCTTCCTTCTTGCGGGCCTCGCTCGAAAGCACGGTGCGAAGTGGGTCCACGCCATCTGCCTCTTCCTTGCAGCAATCGGACTTGGTATTTTCCCACACATCACCGACCCCTACCTTCTTTTCGTCCCCATCGTTGGCCTCGGTATCGCCTGGGCGTCCATCATGGGCGTTCCCTACATCATGGCCGTGCGCGTCATTCCCTCAACCCGTTACGGCGTGTACATGGGAATCATCAACATGATGATCGTTATTCCCATGCTCATCCAGACACTCACCTTCGGACCGATCTACAAGCACGTTCTAGGCGACAATCCGCATAACGCCATCACCGCAGCCGCCGTGCTCTTGGCCTGTGCAGCTCTGGCAATGCTGTGGATTAAAGAACCTCCCATCGTTCGTGACGTCGAAGATATCCGTTCAAAATCCGGTGAAGACACCATCGGACAGCACTCGGAAGGATGATCTCCTATGACGAAAAAGCCCTACTCAACGATTGTTGTTGGCACTGACGGTTCCTCCCTGGCACCGACCACCATCGCCTCGGCCGCCCATGTGGCCGTCGCTGAGGACGCCGACCTGGTGATTGTCTGCGCCTACTCGTCCTTACCTCGGCGCACTGACGCGATGAATCAGGCCACCCTTGGCGGTGAAGTCACTTTCGACCAGGTGCCCGGTGTTGAAGCAGCCACCCTGGCCCTCGACGAGGCCGTTGCTCAGGCTGAGAAAGCGGGCGCACGAGTCAAAGCCGCTGAACTCATTGACGGACCCGCAGCAGCCTCACTACTGCATTCCATCGAGACTCACGAGGCTGACCTCCTGGTCATGGGGGCCATACGTGACCGTTCAATTGCAGGCAGGCTTCTTGGGACGGTTGCTCAAGAACTCGCAGGAAAAGCCCCCTGCGATGTGCTGATTATTCGCCCTCTCCCTGACACTCCCGAGCCTTCACGCCCTGAAGATGTCACCCTCTAAAACTCGCCGATCGCACTCAGGAACCACCATGACCCGTGTTGATACCACCTTGCGTCTGCGATATGCCCGCTACGGTGAAGAACTCCGCAACAGCCTTCATGCCGTCTACGGCGATGAGACTGAGCGCGTGTATGACCTCGTTGTTCGGATCATCAACCGCGCCTACCGCGAACGTTCAGCCGACCTCAAGGCTCTGGACGAAGCGCGCCTTCTCCAACCCGACTGGCTGCAGCTCCCCGAGCGTGTGGGATACGTGGCCTATACCGACCGCTTTGCAGGAACACTCAAAGGCCTCGAAGCGCGAGTGGACTACCTTTCTGACCTGGGTGTCACCTACCTTCACCTGATGCCCCTACTAGAGCCTCGCCCTGATGAAAATGATGGCGGCTATGCGGTGATGAACTACAACAAGGTGCGCTCTGATCTGGGGACAATGGAGGATCTAAGCAATCTTGCAGCAGCTCTGCGTTCACGCGGTATCGCCCTTGTTGCCGACCTTGTCCTCAACCATGTTGCTGCCGAGCACGAGTGGGCGCAAAAGGCCAGAGCAGGCGAACAGCACTACCGCGACTACTTTTGGATGTTCCCCGATCGGACAATGCCCGACAAGTACGAACAGCATCTCCCTGAGATTTTCCCCGATTTCGCTCCAGGAAACTTCACCTGGGATGAGCAGGCCAAGGCGTGGGTATGGACAACTTTCAACTCCTACCAGTGGGACGTGAACTGGTCGAACCCCAACGTCTTCTGTGAGTATCTAAGCATTATTTTCAACCTGCTTAACCACGGGGTGGAAGTGATTCGCCTTGATGCGATCGCCTTCATATGGAAACGCTTAGGCACCATGTGTCAGGGGGAGGAGGAAGTCCACCACCTAACGCAGGCCTTACGCACCGCCATTCGCATTGCCGCTCCCGGTGCTGCATTCAAAGCTGAGGCGATTGTTGGCCCCGAGCAGCTTTTACCCTATCTCGGAAAAGGCGAGCACTGGGGGAAGGTTTCTGACCTGGCCTACCACAATTCCTTCATGGTCCAGCTATGGAGTTCTTTAGCGAGCCGCGATACCCGCCTTTTTGAGAATGCCCTCCGGGCTTTCCCCGCCAAGCCGTCAAACACGACGTGGGGGGCCTACATTCGCTGCCATGACGACATTGGTTGGGCCATCTCAGATGCGGATGCTGCTCACACCGGCTTATCAGGGCCGGAACATCGACGCTTCCTCTCTCAGTTTTACAGCGGCATCTACCCAGGGTCTTTCGCACGCGGCTTAGTGTTTCAGTACAACCCAGTCACTGACGACCGTCGTATTTCTGGCTCTTTAGCGTCACTTGCAGGCTTGGAAATAGCCCTGGAAAAGGGAGAGGCTGATGAGATTGATCTTGCGCTGCGACGTATCACCATGCTTTTGACTGCGGTAGTTGGCTTTTCAGGCGTTCCTTTGCTGTATATGGGCGATGAGATTGGGATGCTCAATGACTACACCTACGCTGATGATCCCGATCATGCGGCCGACAATCGCTGGGTTCATCGACCGGTCATGGACTGGGATGCAGCAGATCGGGCGCGAAAGGACCCGTCATCACCTGGTGGGCGGATCTATGCTGCGCTTCAGCATGTCATTGGGGTACGAAGGTCGTTACCGCATATGCATGCAAGTATTGAATCGACAGTTGTCCCCAGCCCTCATCAACATCTGTTGATCCTCCTACGCGATCATCCGCAAGGACGCATGGTGCAGGTCTACAACCTCAGTGAACATCGTACGAGTCTGAGCGCTGAAGTCTTGCGCGCTCATCTGGGGCATTCAGCGTGGGAAGCACTCAGCGGTTACGACTACAACCTTGACGTCCACGAGCTGACACTTGAGCCCTATCAAGCCTTGTGGTTTGTCGCTCACTAGCTCTTTGTTGTTCAAGGTCACTGGTGATACCGATCGGGCGTCCCATTATGGGGCGCCCGATCGGTGCTCTTCTCCGCTGTAAACGGGTTTGGTCGCACCGATAATCAGCGTCAGCACTTATCGGATACATGATGTCGCTAGACGCGATTGTTATCACTTATTGGATATCCTTAGCTCATCGGGTCCATCGTCAACAGATACGCATTACCTGTCCGGCCTCGCGCGCCCCCCACTCCCCCACACTCAGGACACCCATGGCTGATACCTCGACAACCCTGCTTTTCCGCTGCCGCGCTTGGGGTGACGGCGAACTCCTAGGCGCCGAGGGCTCCACGGGATCAGCAAGTTTTTCCATCCGCAACGAGGTCCCCACCTGGACAGTCCACAGCGCACAACGAGAAAGCCTCATCGAATGCGAGGACGCAACAACCGTCATTGACGGACGCTGGCACGATGTCGCCATCACGATTGGCGCACGCGGCACGCACCTGTTCATTGACGGCTATATGGCAATGTGCGGCACCGTTGATGTGGGCCTTCACTCTCTCTGCGCTGACGCTTGGCACACCCCGCAGTCTGTAGCGGAAGAGGTCGCTGACCTTCGCGTTCTTCCCCGCCTACTCAGCGAGGCCGAGATCGCCGCCTCCGCGCAGCGCCCTCGACCCTTCGTCGAGTTTGCAGCTAACCACCTCGCGCCTTTTGATGCCGCCCGAGTGTCACCCCTGATAGAAGGGACCCTGTGGACGCGCTTTCGCACGCGGGGCCACGGGCAGACGGGCACAATCCTGTCAGCAGGGATGCGCGGCCTCTCGGGAGAGGTCACAGAGCTACTTGCTGTGCGCGTCGACACTGGCGCGATCACCTACACGGCCTGCACGGCGGGCGGGCAGTGGCGCACCTTCAGAATTGAGGGCGCGTGGGCTGAAGGACAGTGGCATGACCTCGCCATCCGGGTCGGGCAGGGGGCGGTGGAGCTCTACATTGATGGGTTCCGTCAGGCGCACATTCCCGGTCAGGTGTTTTTCGCAGACACTGCCCCCACCACGCTTGCTAGTGGACGTGCCGGCGCACCAACCAGCGAAGCCAGTGAAGCCAGCGAAGAACCTTATGGGCGTTCCGGTGAGCCTTCCAGCGGCTACGAGGTCGTTATCGGCCAAGATGTGTCCGGCCAGCGTCTTTTCGGCGAGGTCGTACGCGCCGCCATCTACGATCATCCCCTTTCAGATGCGCAGATCAAGGGCTTGTCACAGGTTCGCCCCCTCACCACCTGCGCACTTTTTGATCGAGGAATGGAGGGTGCGGCCAGCTACCGTATCCCCTCGCTTCTGGCCCTCCCCTCGGGCGCCCTCATTGCTGGTGCCGACCAGCGCACGAGCATCCCCAATGATGCCCCCAACCACATTCAATTCGTCCTTCGGCGCTCACCCGATGGTGGCCATACCTGGGAGCCGATGCAGGTCGTGATCCCCTCCGAAGGCCATGGTGTCAACGGAGCGAGCGTCATTGACTCGTGCAGTGTCTATGACCGCGAGCGCGACCGCCTGATTGTCCTCATTGACCACTTCCCCGGTGGCGTTGGGCAATTCAACGCTGTGCCCGGCATTGGGGTCGATGCTAAGGGCACCCTCCTGCCCTACGAGCCTGCTAATGGCGAAGATTTTGGCGGCACAACCCCCGCATTGCCGACCTCCTACCTGTGCATGGTGACCAGCGATGATGAGGGCCGCACATGGTCTGCACTACGGCACCTGAACCATCAGGTGAAAGAAGAGTGGATGGTGTTCCTTGGTACTGGCCCAGGCACTGGCATCCAGATTGAGCAGGGCCCTCATGCTGGGCGTCTGCTGATTCCGGTGTATGTCTCCTCCGAAACAGGCGTTGGTTTTTGTGCAGCTGCGGTGTATTCCGATGATGGTGGTGACACGTGGGTGCGCGGACACAGTGTGCTGGGCGTCTATCCAGGCAGTGGGGAGGCGGCCTCGTCAGGGGGTGTCCCGCGTTTGGAGGATCCCGCGTTGGCGACCTACGAGGCAACCCTTGTGGAGCTGTCCGGCGGGCGTATTCTCATGCTCATGCGCAACCAGCATCCCTCTGGCATGGTGGTGCGCGCTATCAGCGAGGACGGCGGGCATCACTGGGGTGAGCTTGAGCCGCTACCTGATGTGCCGGAGATTTTTAGTCAGCCCAATGTTGTTCGCCTCCATGATGGGCGACTCTGTTTCATGAATGCCTCCCAATTGTTGCCTTTCCGTGGCAATGGAGTGATTCGCCTGTCGGAGGATGAGGGGTGTACGTGGCCGTTGGCGCGCACGCTCAATCCTGGCCGTCACGTCTATCAGTCAATGGCACCTTTACCTGATGGTGACCTTGGGGTGCTATGGGAGAACGAGTGGCAGGGTCTGTATTTCACGCGGGTGACTGCTGAATGGTTGACGTGGTGATGGCATAGCTCATCCAGCTCTCACTGCGCCGCTATCTCCAGGCGCAATGCCTCCGATTCACTCTAATACACCGGCAGCGCACTCCATATGTTCCACCGATGTCGCTGCGTTGCACGCATGCGCCTGCGTTGCACCAGTACCCCCACGTTGCACTGATACACCCGGGCCCGGGCGTTTTCGATCGACCAGACGCTGCTCGTGCACCCCAAAGACACTGGTCGAGCAAGAAGAAGGCTTCCGAAACACGCTCGCTCACCCTCACACGCCATGCGCAAGCAGCAACCTCCCCACCTGCTCGCGCCGCTGTATCAGGCTGCCCTCCAGCGAACATTCCTCCTGCAGCCGTCCGTCCACCATGAGCATCACCCGCTCGGCACGCGCTGCCACCCCAGGATCATGGGTGACAACAACAACGGTGCTACCCCCACGGCGCACCTGGTCAATAAGGTCAAGGATTTCTTGCGTACTGGAAGTATTGAGCGCCCCCGTGGGCTCATCCCCCACCAGAATGTCAGGCTGGTTAATGAGTGCCCGGCATAGGCCAGCTCGCTGGCGTTGCCCGCCGGAGACCTCGCTGGGGAGGCGCCAGGCTGCCTCGCTAATTCCAGTTAACGCCATGAGTTCACGGGCGCGCTCCATTATTGCGCCGCGTTCTTCGGCCTTGAGCATGAGGGCAGGTAGGACAATATTGTCCAGCAGAGACAGGCTTTCCATCAGATGCGCATCTTGGAACACAAAGCCCCAGCGCTGGAGGCGGATACGCGCGCATTCCTCGGTGGATAGGCGTGTCATATCCTCACCCCACCAGGTCACGCTGCCCTCGCTGGGCTGTTCAAGTCCCGCCAGAATGTTGAGCAGCGTGGACTTTCCTGAACCTGAAGGGCCCATGATCGCCACGTACTCGCCCTCGTCAATATGTAGCGAGACGTCACGAAGAACTGGAACGTCCTGGTAGGCGTGGTGGATGGATCGCAGGTCAATCATGGTGGCCTCCGGGTTCGTCATATTTGGCGAGGTCGCCGCTGGGTTCGGTAGCGCGACCAGAAGAAGTCCTGCGGGACGCTGGCGCGCCTTGAGCAGGTGAGAGCGCATGAGGGGCGGAGAATGTGCGGGCCAGCGGAGCGACATGTTGGAGCGCCGCATGCGTAGCCAGCCACACCGCGAGGATGACCGCTGCGGGAATCACGATAAAGCTCAGCCAGGGGTTGGGAAGTAGGTGGATGGAAGGAGCGCCGAGCATGCCAAAGGCCATGCCAATCAGCATCTCCCCCACGGTGAAGGTCAGGGCAAGCGCCCCCAGCGTGCCGCCACAAGCAATGACGATCATGCGAGCCAGGTAGGTGCGGCGCAGAGCCGCTGGGGAGGCCCCGATACGCAGCAAGACCTCTCGATCTCGCTTTTCGCGGGCACACACCAGTAGCGTAACCAAGTGGGTAATCAGCGCAATCACTCCCAGGGCGCTCAGCCCCGCAACCCAACTGACCACACGCAGTTGGGCGTGCACTGTTCCCATGGTTTGGGCAATGTATTCGCTAATGTCGGTGACTTTCGCGCCGGGGATCTGCGTGGCGAGCTCGTCTGCGATGGCCTGAGTGTGTGCCGCGTTTCCGGGTTGCGTGAGGGTGGCGTAGGCGACCTGCCACAGTGGGGTGCTTGAAAGTGGTTCAGAGGTTTTTCCGCTGCGTCCACCATTGGTGAGGTCTTGGTAGATACCGCTCACGGTAAAGATGCGCGCCTCAGCTTCGCGGGTTTCATCGCTCTCCACCACTATCACGTCGCCGACAGTGACTTCAAGCTGCTGAGCGGCAGAGTAGGACAGGGCAATCTCTGCTGGGATGGTTTTCCTCGCTGCTCTTTCCTCCGCGGCTCCTTCAAGCGCCTTTCCTTGCCGCGTCCCGGCCTCATCTACGCTCGAATCTGCTGGCACCTCTTCAGGCAGAGCGGGAGCCTTTCCCTCAATGTAGGACACCGGGAAGGCATGGTGGTCACCGACCTCAACAACGAGGCTTTCCGCGTCACGTCCTGGGGTCGACACTTCCACAGAGTAGGAGCGGTAGAGAGCGAAAGCCTCAATCTCCTCATGGGCGGCAAGCGCGCGCTGCATGAGGCCAACATCCGCCGCACCTGATGCTGCGTCATCCGCCTGCGGTGGAGCATCACCGCCAGTTTCAGGTCGCAGGTCAATACGCAGGTCGGCTGCCCCGATACCCAGGTAGGTGGCAAAACGCGGATCACTCATGGTCTGGGTCAATGCTGCGGGCAGGAAAGCCGTCAGCGTTGCCCCCATGACGACGAGGGCGAGCATCACGCTGCTACCTTTTCTCACCGCACGGAGGGTCATCCAGGCAAGCGGAGACAGGGGCGAGGACAGTAGGCGCGACGCACGCAAATAGGACGCACGCACATGATCTATGGCGCTATCCTCACCTTTTTCCGTGGCACTCTTTTTCTCAGGCTTCTCCCCAGCCGCCGTCTGCTGACGAAAAATCCCAGCCAGCAGTCGGCGCCCTCGCCCTTTCTTGTGCGTACCACTCCGCCCTTGCGCCCCCATTCTCAGCAGCTCCGCACTGCTACAGCGGCGGAGACCTCGTAGAAGCTGCAGGCAAAACACGACCGTCAGCCCAACGACAATCGCTCCCACGATCAGGGGCGTCAGTAGGAGGCCCACATGATGGGGCGCGCGGCCAAAGTAGAGGGTGATGCCCTCGCCCAGCCACGCCGACAGCGGGTAGGCGCACGCAACCCCCACTGCAGCGCCCGCCCCCGCCATCACCACGTATTTGATGAGGAATATCCGACGGACCTGCACAAAAGGCGTACCGATAGCGCGCAGCACCGCCAGGGGAGCAATCTCGTTATCCAGGGCAGACAAGACTGCCAGGCGCAGTGCAATCATGGCAATCACCGTCAGCAGTGCCGCTGCAAGTAGGGCAATTGCCGCCATAGCGAAGGTGCTCATTCCATTCATAAGCCAAAAAATGCTGTCGGTGACGGCGATCCCCTTCGCGGGTAGTCCTGCAGCGACATACGCATCAATAAGATCAGTGCCCGACGCACCTTCCGCCAGGCGAAACTCAATGAGATATTCGGGCGCGTAGTGCGCGCTCAAGGCCGCATAGTCCTGCGGGTGGACGGCCATACGTTTGGAGGTCACCAGGGAGGGGTTCATCTGCGCATCACGTAAGAATCCACTAACGCGCAGATGCATCTGCGTTGCGCCGGTTTGGATGAGCACCTCGTCGCCCACTTCTGCCTGCCCGGCTGCCAGATAGTGCACGGGTAGCACGATCTCTCCTGGCGCAGGGGCAACAGGGCGCCCGTCCTCGTCAAGAAGGAAATCGAAGCGTTCCGGGGCGGTCACGGCCGCCGGTTCAAGCACACTGTCACCCTGATGAACCCCGCCAATCCACAGGGAACGGCCGGGGATGGGGAGGGTGCGTTGAAGCTGATGGTCGACGATGTCCGCACGCTGCGTGACCCATTGCGTGACGAGGCCAGCGTCGAGTTCCCCGGTGTGCATCTGGACGACGTTGGGCACTTGGCTGGCTGTGAAGAAGTGGTCGATCGTGTGGAGGGTTCGTGCGGTGATGAGGGTGGCGGAGGCCGCGAGGGTGGTGACCAGGGCGATAAGGGCGGTCAGTACCACGGCGACCAGGCGATGCCTGGCGAGGTCAGCGCGCAGAATGCGGGTCAGCATGGGGCTTCCTCCTGCACCACGAGGTTATCCTCACCACCTGCAGCATCGATGCGTGGCACCACGCACGCCAAGAATGCCACGAGCAGGCCGACGCAACTGATGAGCAGGCCGATGCCTCGGCCAGGCCCCAGGCCAAAGATCAGGCCAAGCGTTGGTGCTAAGGCGCCGCCCTCCATCAGTGCCGGAGTGAACATCGAGTCAGCCAGAGGGCCAGCGACGGCGTAGGCGATGAGGAATCCCATTTGCGTAATGAGGCCAATGCTCCCCCACGCCCGGCCCTGTTGATCGTTGGGGATAAGGCCTCGCACGCCGGCCTCGGCCCCCGCATTACAGGCGGCGAGGGCAGCAAAGACAAGCGCGCAGCTTGCTGCCACCCACCACATGCTGGGCCGCAGGCCCATGAGTAGCGCGCCGAGGCTGACGGCGGCGATGCCTGCGCGCACAAGCCGGTCTGGGCGGGGGTTGCGCAGCATGGCAACGAGGGCACCACCGGCGATCATGCCGCATGCTGCCAGGCTTTCAACGAGGCCGACCTCGCTGGGCGAGTAATGCGGGAGCAGCAAGGGCTTAAGCAGGGTCTGAATAACTCCCAGCGCGAGGGTCAGCATAGCCATAATGACCACTACCGTTCTGACCTGCGGGGAGGCGGCGATACTTCGCCATGAGCTGAGGAGATCCCGGAGAAAGGAATTCGGCCTCTCTTGCCCTCCTGTGGGGCTTGAGGCTAAGTGCTGGCCTGTTCCTGTGGTCGTGCTGGCATTCAGATGCTGGGCTGCCTGACTGGGGGTGCTCTGCGCCGACATGGGCGCACCGGAGACGCCAGGGCCAGCGTTTGGTGTGCTCGCGCCGCTGGGGTCATTCCCCGCTGTGTTTCCTCCGGCGCTTCCTCCGGCCTTACCCTCGAACGCCGTCGCCTTCGCTAGTCGGCTGCGAACATACAGGGTGCAGGCGACGGTGACAAGGGCTGTCGCAGCGTCAATCATCAGCACGGTGGAGACCGAGGATACGGTCATAATGAGGGCCGCTAGGATAGGCGAGATGAGGAATTTGGACGAGGCAGCCAGTTGAAGCATGCCAGAAGCCCGCACGTATTCTTCGGGAGTAAGCAGATCAGAAACTGTTGCTCGCAAGGCGGGCTCGGTGAAGGCAGCCAGGCTGGAGGCAAGGGTGATGCCGATGAGGACAAGCGGAACGGTCAGCCCTGACATTCCAGATTGGTCGGCTGGCGTCCCCACCGTAGCGTTGACCCCCGCGCCTGCTGCACTGTTCAGGATCCCCGTGAGTGTCTCGCCCGCGTTTCCACCGAGCGCCCACAGCACCAGCAGTAAGCCGATCATTGATCCCCCGTCGCCCAGTATCATGAGTGAGCGCCGGTCGTAGCGATCCGCGCAGGTGCCCGCGATTGGCGCCAAAAGTACCATGGGAGCAAACGCGCACATTTGCAGCAGCCCAACGCTTGCAGCGCTGCCCTGCTGGGCGAAGATCCAGGCCGCGAGCGCAAAAGCGCTCATCCCTGATCCAATCGAGGTAATGAGAGCACCAGCAAAAAGGACGGAGAAATACCTCATGGTCACTGCCCGCCTATTGTTGCGCCCATTGCGTCTGCGAGGGCCTGCGGCTCGCAGCCGAGGATTCGCCCGGCAGAGACGATGAGTGCCTGCGTGCGACGGGCGAGGGTGGCCTCGTCGGCTGGAAATATGCCCTGGTCAAGCAACATTCCAGCCCCTAGCAAAATGAGTTCAACGCTTTCTGTTGGGTGGGGCGTGGTGAACTCGCCTGTGTTCACGCCTTCCTCCACGACGTCAACGAGGATCGGGGTGATGCGCGCAATGGTTTCGGTAATGGACAGCAAGTGATAGTCGGCGTTTCCTGGGGCATGTAGCGTGTTGACGAGGCGCTCGCCCTCTTCGTCGCCGGTGATGCGCAGTGCGCCAATGATGCGGACGAAACGCTCAATGGCACTACCTGGCGTGTGGGCGGCTGCTTCTGCGCGGGCGGCGAGGTCATCGCAGGTGCGGAGAACCAGGGCGCGCAGGATTTCTTCTTTGCTGGCGAAATGGTGGTAGAGGGTGCCCTTGGCGATGCCTGCTCGGGCGAGGATGTCGTCGGTGCTGGTGTGGTGGTATCCGCGGGTGACGAAGAGTTCGCGGGCAATGTCGAGGATCTGGGTGCGTCGAGCTTCAGCGCTCAGGCGTATGCGAGTGGGGGCGGAGGTAGGGACGGGAACGGCGGCAGCGGGACCGCCGGGGCCCTTCCCTGCCTTCACGGCTTTTCCTGAGCGCTCTCGCTCCCTAAGGTCTGCATCTTTCCTGGGATTTGCGCCTTTCCTGACACCAGTTGCATGCATGTCCGCCGGTACTGTCTGGCTCATCCTTCTCACCCCTTATTACCACCTCATAGCGTAACCGACCGCTAGTCGGTAGCCTATCAGGATGGCCGCGACCTCGCCCACCCTGATTCGCCCCTGATCTGCACACCCACACTCGCCCTCACCAATTACGTGACAGTTGTTGCAGAGCGCGCCCCTTGTGACCCGGTGGAGCAGTTGCGACCTTTAGTGACAGCCCCACCTGTCACCTCATGCAACAACTGTCACGCAGATAGGTGTGGCCCCTCATCAATTCTGAATAGCCGCGCCTCTCTGCAGTCCCAACCCACCTCCTGTCATTCTTCCCCCTTCACACCACACTCCCCCCGTCTCCATCCCGAACAGAATCTCAGCCGACCCCCGAAGCAACGGTCTAATCTTGCATACAGAACAGAGGTCGACGGGAGGCCTCGTCCCAGCAGAAGGACGCAACCTTGAGGATTCACTATTTTCAGCGCTACCACCAGAAAGAAAACGTGGCGACAGCAAACACAATGCTGTTACTTAGCCGCTTGTACGCGCACTCACCCGATAAGTTCTTTCTTTTCCTTTCGACCGCGTACTTTGGGGAGACGTTCAACTTGGAACCGGCGTTTGCCCTTCAAGAGAGAGGGGACGAGAGTATTCCAGATGCGACGATCACCCAAGAGGGTTTCAAGATTGTTGTCGAAACAAAAACCTCCGACTGGTTCTATCCAGAACAGCTCGAAGCGCACCTCAAGTCCTTCGGCGACCAAAAGAACAAGATCCTGCTGACTCTGGCACCCGAAGAGATGGACCAGGGTAAATGCCTGGAATTCCAAACGTTCCTGGACGAACACAATCAGAACCAGCAGCAACCCATCCGCCACATCAACACCACTTTTGAACAGCTCGCTCAAGGCATCGAAAACATCTTGGACGAACGCGATGAGGACATACACGACATCCTGGCTGACTATCGCGACTATTGTCTGCACGACGGGCTGATCTCCGTCAACGACAGTTGGAAATGGATGGTCGCCCGACTGGCCGGCAAAACCTTTGACTTCAACCTCACCCACCGCGTGTACTATAACCTGGCCAGCCGCGGCTTCCGCCCCCACGACTACCTAGGCCTCTACCGGAACAAGAGCGTGCGGGCCATTGGAAAAATCAGCGCCCGGATTGTGGCCGTCAGGGGCACCAATGGCATGGAGTACACCGTCGAGCACGGTGAGCTCACCGACGACCATAAGCAGTGCATCGACGCGGCCATGGTCGATGCCCGCCAGCACGGTTGGGATCTGGGACAAGTCGAACATCGCTACTTCTTTGTCGACGATTTCCATCCCACCGACTTCAACAAAATCACCCCTTACGCGCCCCGCAGCCACCGCACCTTCGACCTGACTGAGATCCTGGGCACCGACACCCTGCCTAACGAGGTCGCCTTGGCTAAGTCACTCACAGAGCTGACCTGGGAGTAGGAAGGCGGATATTGCCCTACCGTTGCTCGCGACACATAAAATGGCATCAGAGGCAACAGTCCCCAGACTGTGGTGAGGACGCAAAGACATGCTTGATGAAGCCAAACTTCAAGAACTCCTAGACCAGTACGCTGTTGACTTTAATGAAAGGCGCTGGAGTGAGCAGGAGTATAAATGGAAGGATGTAGTCCGGTTCCAGCGTGAATGGGATATTGAAGCCTCTAACATCACGGGAATGCTCGCCTCTGCTATGAACAAGAAGAGTGGCCTGCTTGGTGGTGGCGGTTTCCTAGGACGGGCGGCCTTAATCGACCTTGCCCGTCTAGAGCCAGAACCTGTGCGCCAAATGTTCTTGATACTGTTTGATGAAAGTGAAGATTTCTTTGTGCGCGTTGAGGGATTCAAGCAGTCAGCCAATCGCCTATTGAACGAGAACTCGTCACGTAAACTCAATAGCCATCAAGATGAGCGCGCGATCACGGCATACCTGGCTCTTCGTTATCCAGACCGCTACGGCTATTATAAGTTTGAGGAATTTGAGTATCTATCAGAACTTTTTGACACTACTCCGCGTGTGGTTTCAGGGGCTTACAGAAACAACCTTGTTGTCTACAGGGAGGCGTATGCAGAGATCTCATCGGCGATGCGTGAGCACCCTGTGCTCTCACAACTTGTCGAGCAATATCGCACAGAGGATCATTATGCCGACTCCAAGTGCATGATTCTTGCACAGGACTTCCTCTCCCACCTCTACGCTCCTATAAAAAGGGCGCGCGCCGCCGAACGACGAAATAAGAGAGTCTCTGAAGAAGAATCCAAGCATACCCGCCAGAGAAGCGGGATACTCGAATTAGCAAGTCAGGACCTAGAACTGGTCCACAGCGATAAGAACCCGGCTCATCCAGCATCGTCCCCATCCTTGCCGCAGCCCGTGAACTACTTGTGGATGAACTGCAACCCCAAGATCTGGAGCCTACAGTCCATGGCGTTGGGAGCACAGCAAAGCTACACGTTGTATAACGACAACGGCAATAGGCGGCAGATCTTTGCGAACTTTGAGAAGGTACAACCTGGCGATGTGGTCATTGGGTATGAGTCGACTCCCGTAAAGAAGATCGTCGCCCTGCTGCGCATCAGCAAAGCTTCAGACGGACAACGTATTGTCTTCGAGAAGGTCGAAGGCCTGACTACCCCCATTCCGCTGGCTGATGTCAAAGATTATATGGTTGCTCACCAGGTTGAAGGCGCACCGAACATGCAAGGAAGCCTCTTCAACCTGGGTAAGGATCACTACGACTACCTTCTGGACATGATCCGCAAACTCAACCCCGCACCAGCCTCGTCTGAGACTCTGCCTACTTACACGCGCGCGGACTTCCTGGCAGAGGTCTTCATGGCGGAAAGAGACTATGATCGTCTGGCACGTCGGCTCAAACAGCAAAAAAACCTGATTTTGCAAGGCTCGCCCGGTGTGGGTAAGACCTTCGCTGCCAGGAGGTTGGCGTTTTCCCTGATGGGCGTTAAGGACGAGGATCGCGTCCAGTTCGTCCAATTCCACCAGAGCTACTCGTATGAAGACTTTGTCATGGGCTATAAACCCACCGCTGATGGCGGCTTTGAACTTAAGGAAGGTATCTTCTATCGTTTCTGTCGCAGCGCCGCCAACCAGCCTGACTTGGACTTCTACTTCATCATTGACGAAATCAACCGTGCTCCCCTATCAAAGGTTTTCGGTGAGCTGTTGTCCGCCATTGAAGCCGACTACCGTGGTATCCCGGTGACCTTGCAATACAATGGTTTGCCTTTCGATGTCCCCGAAAACCTGCACATTATTGGCATGATGAACACAGCGGACCGCTCGCTGGCAATCATTGACTATGCGCTGCGCCGCCGCTTTGGTTTCCATGCCATGCACCCGGGTTTTGACAACGCTCAATTCCAGGCACACATCCGGACCCTCAACCCCGTACCTGCCGTCCATCAGGTGATCAGCCAGGTGCGCGCCTTAAACAGCGTGATCAGCCAAGATGCTACCTTGGGGCCAGGATTCCAGATTGGTCATTCCTACTTCTGTTCGGGACGCACCGTCACAACACTCGACCAAGACACAGTGTCTGACATCGTCGAATGTGATCTAATCCCGCTGCTGGAAGAATACTGGTTTGACGAGCCTGACTCGGTCAAGACCTGGGCCCAGCGCCTGCGTGATGCCGCCGCCGTCAAGTAAAGGCAGGCCAGAAAGTGACGCAATACAACAAGGTGTTCGTCAAGAACATCTACTACATGCTGGCCTACAGCTTCAAAGCCCTCACTATCCACGAAATTGCTTCACTGTCGACCGAAGAGTTCGACAATCCGCATAACCTGTTCGCTGCGATCCTCAATAAAGGGTTGGGCCGCCAAGTCAAGCAAGGACTGCACAGGGACTACATGACCCGCAGCGACAACCTGACGACCTTGCGTGGCAAGATCGTCATGCCCACCTCCATCCGCAACGCCGTCGCACACCGCCCCCACGTCGGTTGTGAGTTCGATGAGCTCTCCGAGAATATCCTGCTCAACCAGGTGCTTAAGACTGCTGCCACGCTCCTGCTTCGCCATGGTTCCATTGACGAGGCCTACCGCCAGGGGTTGTGTAAAAAACTGCTCTTCCTCGATGGAATCGATCTGGTAAATCCGGCGCAGGTCCCGTGGGCGGCGATCCGCCTCACGCCAGCGACACGCAGCTACCGCGTTCTGCTGGGGCTCAGCCGCCTTATCCTCGAAGGACTGCTGGCTTCGGAGGAGGACGGTGACTACGCCCTGTATCGTTTCGACCCCACCAGGCACGAATTCGCTGCCCTTTACGAGTCCTTCTTGGCCGCGTTCTTCACCCAAGAATGCCCCAACCTGCGCGTGCACGCCCCGCATATCCCATGGGCGCTCGATGATGGGTATCGGCACTTACTGCCCACAATGAAGTCCGACATCGTTCTAGAAAAAGACGGACGAACGATGATCATCGACGCGAAGTTTTACGGTGATGGCGCATTGGATTCACCCCATCATGGCACACTGAAGTCCCGATCTGCGCACCTGTACCAGATCTTTGCCTATGTGAAAAATGCCGAAAAGACAATGACACACGGCAGCGAGGCGATACGAGGCATGCTGCTGTACGCAGCAACCGAAGCAGGCAGCCAGCCGAACGTCACCTACCAGATGAGTGGAAACCCGATCACGGTGACAACACTCAACCTCAACCAGGAATTCGCCCTCATCAGAAAGCAGCTCTTACAAATTGCAGCAGAGCTCTAGACCAGGGGTGTCTTCCATCACCACGCCCTCAAACGCTGCCTTCACGTTGCAACTCAAAGACACCCACGGGAGCGCGGTTAACCCAACATTGCCAGCGGAATGACAGCAATACCATCAGGGCGCCGGTAAGCGTGGCGGCCAGCAGTTAGCACAACACAATCTCGGAGGCGCTCGCCAAGCTTGTCGCGCATCCACACAAGGTGGCGCACATCAGCCTCGTCAACATGAGCTTTGAGCTTTACCTCAAAAGCAAGGACTTTACCCGTGTAATCCTCAGCAATAATGTCCACTTCACGACTGCCATCATCTTGAGTGGCGATAGGTTTCTTCTTCGTCTGTGTCTGGAAATGGAATGTCTGTGCCTCAGCTGCCTGAGCAGCACCTCGAACCGTCAAGACTGCCAGGGCCTCGAAGAGATGTCCGAATGCTTTCATCCCTCCGCCACGCGAATCGAGCAGGCGAGAGGCATCCATCCCCATCAAACGCGCGCTTAAGGCTGGATCAAGCAAATAGTGCTTAGGCGATTTCTTCAAGCGCGTAAAAGGTGAAAACGTGGGATACCAAGCAGGCAGAGTATCCAGAATCCACAGTTTCGTAAGGATATTCCGATACGACTCAGTCGCACTCTTACTCGGTTTATCCGACACTCCAGCTGTAGCAGCATCCAAGATCTCGCTATACGTTGCTGTTGTACCTGTTGCTGCAGCATAGGCTTGCAGCCATGCTAGGAGAGTTTGAGGCTTACGGACCTTGAGTCCCGCCTCTGGAATATCACGGTCAAGAATACGCTGAATATAACTATCAATCTGCCTTCTCTGTTGACGCGGCGTCATTCCCTGAATGCCAGGAAAACCGCTCGAACAGATCTCCTGAGCATACTGCTCAAGCGAGAAATCTGTCTCACCACTGACGTCTGCTGTCCCTAGAAACAAGTCGCGAATGAAAATCGATGGGCTTGTAGATGCTCGCTCTGATAGGGCTAGCGGGCGCATATGAAAGGACACAATACGCCCAGCGCCACTATGAGTATCGACCCCTGTTAAAGGAGTAGCGCTACCCGTCAAGAACCTTACTCCAGGCAGACGCGCGTCCACTGCTCGCCGAACAAGATCCCAACTCTCTGGGTAGTGTTGCCACTCGTCAATCAGAACAGAAGCATCCTGATTAACTGCCCCGGCAGGATTCGCCAAGAAAAGTGCCCGACCTTCGGCAGTATCCAAACGAAAAACGTGTTCCACGCGCCGGAGTGCTGTTTCCGTCTTCCCAACAGCCTTTGCACCATCAATCGCCACTGCAGGAAGACCAGGCAGAAGCTCATCAAGCTCTTCATCGATGTAGCGCCTTAAGTACGCCCCCTTGGAATCTACTAACACTTCCCCCTCACTTCACCGAGAAAACACCGTTGATTCAACAGATTCTAACTATCCTAACGCCCAATAGCAACCACTTCCCCCCTCCTGAACCAGTCGTTTCCCCCCATGCAAACCATTCATTTCCCCCCTCCTGAACCAGTCGTTTCCCCCCTCGTTCCGTCATCTTATTGAGTGCCTGCCTGTTGTGGATTTCCGGGGATGAGCCGGTGACTCTTGGCGCGATCCCTTCCCAATCAGCCGCTGGACACCCTTGTTCAACAACGTGCCATGCTCCTGTCTGCTTCGCCACGCTACGCACCACCCCCCTGCCTCCCCCAACTCCACACAACGCACCTTCCCGCCCCCGCCCTCGACGGTGCACAATTAAGGCATGGATACTCTTAGCGCCACACTCGAAGCCGAGCTCCAGTCCATCCGCGAACAGGGCCTATGGAAGGCCGAACGTGAAATCCTGGGCCGCCAGGGTCCGCACGTCACCACTCCCGCTGGGGACGCCCTGAATTTCTGCGCCAATAACTACTTGGGACTTGCTGGGGATGAACGCCTTACCCAGGCCGCGCGCGACGCCCTCGATACATGGGGCTTTGGCATGAGCTCTGTGCGTTTTATCTGCGGCACGCAAGACCAGCACCGCGCCCTTGAACGCGAAATCGCTGAGTTCCTGCGCATGGATGACGCGATCCTTTTCTCTTCCTGCTTTGATGCCAACGGTGGCATTTTTGAAGCCCTCTTTACCGCCAAGGACGCGATCATTTCTGACGAATTGAACCACGCCTCCCTGATTGACGGCATCCGCCTGTGTAAGGCCGCTCGCTTCCGCTACCGGAATGCTGACCTTGAAGACCTGCGCGCCCAGCTCGTTGCCGCGCGAGAGGGCGGCGCAGAGCAGATCGTTATTGTCACCGATGGCGTCTTTTCGATGGATGGTTCTTACGCTCCCCTGCCAGGCATTTGTGACCTAGCCGAGGAGTTCCGGGCGATCGTCATGGTCGATGACTCGCATGCGACGGGTTTTGTGGGCGCTGGTGGACGCGGCACGCCGGAATATTTTGGTGTGGAGGATCGCGTCGACATCCTCACCGGCACACTCGGTAAGGCGCTCGGCGGTGCTTCTGGCGGCTATGTTGCTGCAGGTCAGGCTGTTGTGGATATGCTGCGCCAGCGGGCCCGCCCCTACCTCTTCTCTAACACGCTGGCGCCGACCGTGGTTGCGGGCTCTCGCGAGGCTCTGCGCCTGGCTGCCGACGCCGATGCTGAGCGCGCGCACCTGGCTGACATGGCGGCCCTTTTTCGTTCGGAGATGGAGGCTGCTGGCTTTGCGATTTTGCCGGGCACTCACCCCATTCACGCCGTCATGTTCCCCGGCGAGGACGGTGCCCGCCAGGCCGTTGAGGTGGCTGCCCGCATGTTAGAGCTTGGCGTGTATGTGACAGCCTTTAGTTTCCCCGTGGTGCCGCGCGGGAAGGCTCGCATCCGCGTGCAGCTTTCCGCTGCGCACTCTGAGCAGGATGTGCGCGCCTGCGTTGCCGCCTTCATTCAGGCTCGCGAGGACGTTGCCGACCGCTGAGTGCCGCCCGTCAGCTTGGGGATGCCCAGCAGACGATTGGGGCATACCTACCTTGGCGACAGCTTTAAGGTGAAACGGCAGTGGATGGGCACGCACAGCGTTCCCATCCACTGCTACGCTTTTTACGCGGAACTGTCCGCGGCAATAGCCTCGCCACACGAAGTGTTGACGATGTCGCCTGCCTGCACCGCCCCGCCTCGTCCGACACTGACCATCGCCCGCCTGTTCCTTAAGCGCCCACCCCTTGGCCGTCACCCCAGGCCTTCTCCTAATGAAAGTGAGCTGACTATGTCCGGAGGACTTGTTGCCCTACTTGACGACATTGCGACCCTCGCGAAGGCTGCCGCTGCGTCGGTGGATGATGTTGCAGCGGGTGCGGCTAAGGCTTCCGCGAAGGCGGCGGGCGTCATTATTGATGACACTGCGGTGACCCCTCAGTATGTTCAGGGCCTCTCTCCTGCACGTGAGCTGCCGGTGATTGCTCGCATTGCCAAAGGGTCACTGATCAACAAGCTGTTGATTATTCTGCCTTTGGCGCTGCTCCTGTCATGGCTGGCTCCCTGGTCTTTGCCGATCCTGTTGATCATTGGCGGCTCCTACCTGTGTTTCGAGGGCGCGGAAAAGTTGCTTCATAAGCTGCATCTGCTGCCTCACCACGGCCCAGAGCACGGCGAGGGCGAAGGTGTTGCGGCAGTAAGCAGTGAAGAGTTCGAAAAGACAATTGTGTCGTCCGCAGTTCGCACTGACCTGATTCTTTCGGCAGAAATCATGCTGATTGCTTTAGCGGACTTGACTGGTAGCTCAAGCACCATGCGGGTTGCGGTGTTGACCGCCGTGGCCTTGGCGATGACTTTCTTCGTCTACGGCGTGGTGGCCATCTTGGTGAAGATGGATGATTTTGGCCTGCACCTGGTGGCTCGCGGGGGCAAGCGTGCCGCCCTGGGTGAACGCATTGTGCGCGTCATGCCGAAAGTCTTTTCAGCGATTGGTGCGATTGGCACCCTGGCCATGCTCTGGGTAGGCGGACACATCATTATCCTGTCCCTGCATGACCTTGGTTTTGATTGGCTGCACCATCTAGTCGAGACTGCCGTACACGCTGTCGAGTCCGCTGGCGGCGCGGTCATGTGGCTGGTTGAGACCGCACTGTCTGGCATCTTCGGCGCGCTCTGGGGCAGTGTCATTGCTGTCCTGTGGGTCGGCGTTCAGCGCCTGCGCCACTCGAAGGGCGAGGCAAAGGCGGCCGACGCGGCTCACTGAGCATCACTTCAGGTTCAGCGCGCGTCAGCGTGACGCTCGTTTTCCACACAACGAGGCTCCCGCGGCAGCCTCGTTTGTTGTAAGTGCTGCCTTGGTGCGTCGTCTGGCGAGGCTCAAACGAGGGTTACGTGACAGTTGTTGCATGACGTGACAGGTATAGCTGTCACATAATGTCGCAAGTGTCACGCTGTGCAACAAGTGATCCATAACTAGCACCCGCCCAGCCTCGGCACCTCGACCTCGCCGTGCCCACGCCTCGCCTAGCTGAACACCGACGCAACGTTCACTTTCCACACAGCCCTTCGCTATAGTCGCAAGGATAATCTGCTCTGCATTAAGGTGGCAGCATGCCAAATGCTTAAGCTCGGGCAAAGATGGCGGTCAGCATCTCCTTCACGACGCTGACCGCCATCTGATTGCCCGACACTAGTCGAAGATTTCGGTCAGTTCAGGATCTTCTGCCCGCAATGCGGCTACCATTTCGTCTCGCCAAGAAACTGAACCACCAAAATTCACGCTCTGAGCGCCATACCACATAGTCCCAAGCGCACCGTGCCCTGTTGCAGAGAGGGAAATAATCATTCCCCCGAGCTCGTCATTTGCCTGGCCAACTTGTATTTCGACACGCTTCAACCGCAAAAGAAGTGGTCGCTTCAAAGCAACAACAGCAAAATCGGCAGGAACATCCATGGGGCCATATTCCATAGGATTAACATCTGCCCCAGAAAGACAGGATGAAAGCGAATACTTAATTTGATTCAAGTTCATCCCGGTACGAAAAAGGCGCTCATCTACCTTCATTCTTTTCCTTCCTTCATCCCCTAAAAACCTCCTCGCAGCACAGCACTACTTACCACACGCCCTATTGGGTACGACCGCAGTGAGGGCAACGATAGTTCTGCGCATTAGGCACGACGTAGAACGTTCCACCACACGATCGATTGGTGCAGACTCGCCGAACGGTAGCGTTACCCCTAGGGGAAGCACTCGCTTCATAAGAAAACATATTTCCTCCTCATCTCCACAAAAGCCGCAACATCGCGCGCTCTTGCTTGGGTTATCAATTGCAAAATAAGACTACCCCCCCCCCTCTATTCGTCAAGAGATTTAGTAAGCCTTCGTTAAAAGCCTTCGCATCACAAGCGAGTAGCAACTCCAAATCTCACGGCATAGAAAATTCGTCTCATTTAAGTCCCAACCCGACATAATCAGATTCAAATTCATTCCCGAAGTGCAAAAACATAAAATCTCTCGGCGTCAAGTCTTCATAGACACACCTTGGATCGGCGAAGGCGGCTGCGGGCACCTCGTTTTTTGCGCGCGCCACACTGCGGCACTATCTGCGAGGGTCAAAGGACGACTGCGTGACAGTTGTTGCACGACGTGACAGGTATAGCTGTCACATAATGCCGCAAGTGTCACGCTATGCAACAAGTGCTCCACCACTAGCACCCGCCCAGTGCTCCATCACTAGCACCCGCCCAGCCCACCCCAGCCCAGCCCAGCGCCGGCACCTCGACCTCGCCATACCCGAGCCTCACCCTGATGAGCCACTATCCCTTGCCTGAACCGTCACCAACCTCAGCCCATCATCCGCCACGTCACTAAAGTTTGTGAAAATCGCGCGAAATACCACATATCCATATTGCGCAATCGGGACTAAAGGGCGATACCCTAAACAGTGGACCTGCAGCGTTCACCTATCCGCTGCTCACTATCACTAGGAGAGAACATGACGGTCTACACCCTGCCTGAACTCGGCTACGACTACGCCGCTCTGGAGCCCCACATCTCGGCCACCATCATGGAGCTGCACCACTCCAAGCACCACGCCGCCTACGTTGCCGGCGCGAATGGCGCTCTTGCTGCTCTGGAGGCAGCTCGCGAAGCTGGCGACCATGCCGCGATCAACCTGCATGAGAAGAACCTGGCCTTCCACCTGGGTGGTCACACCAACCACTCCATCTTCTGGCAGAACATGGCCCCCGATGCTGGCGGCCGCCCCGAGGGTGAACTTGCTGCCGCTATTGATGAGTTCTTCGGCTCCTTCGAGAAGTTCCAGGCGCAGTTCGCCGCTGCTTCCCTGGGCCTGCAGGGCTCGGGCTGGGGTGTCCTCGCCTGGGATACCCTGGGCCAGCGCCTCGTCACCTTCCAGCTGACCGACCAGCAGGGCAACATCCCTGTTGCTACCGTTCCGCTGCTCATGCTGGACATGTGGGAGCACGCCTTCTACCTGGACTACAAGAACGTCAAGGCTGACTACGTCACCGCGTGGTGGAACGTTGTGAACTGGGCTGACGTGGCTGCACGCTTTGAGCGCGCCCGCACCCAGTACAACGGCCTCGTTGTTGCCTGATGAACTGACTGACGGACACTGCGCCCCTCCTACCCCCCATCCGCACCGCCCAAAAGGCTGTCATGAATGTGTGCACGCCGGAGGGGCGCAGTGTTTTACTATTGTGTGTGCACGGGTGCCCAAGGATTCACCCCCAAGGGCTGAGAAGCGACGCTAACCGTTTCACCTGAACCAGGTCATGCTGGCGTAGGGACGCAACCACACACCTGTGCAAGGAGGCGCAGGTGACCTACCCCGAGGACTACACCGTCATTGAACCCGCGTGGCCGCCCTTTGGGGCTGACGAGGCTCTCCCCGTCATGGCCCGTTTCGGTTTCCCTGAAGCGACAGTGACCAGACAATCCATCCGCATGATGTCGTGCGCGGTGACGGTTTCCACCCCTAGTGCGCCCTTCTTCCTCAAGCGCTATCACCGCTCGGTCATGTCTGCACCCGAGCTTCGCGCCCGCCACCGGGCGGTGAATCTGCTGCGCGACGTTGAGGACGGGCATACGCTGACCGTTACCGGCTTCCACCTCACCCCCGATGGCGATAGCGTTGTCGAGGAGGGCGAGTGGCTCTACGAACTCAACGATTTTGCGCCTGGCGAGGATCGTTACCGTGGCCGCTATTCGTGGAATGCGCCCGATTCTTTGGGCGAGGCTGAAAGCCTGGGGCGGGCTTTGGCGATCATCCACCTGCGGGCCGAGGCGACCGCCGAACGAGCTCCCGCTGATCCTGGGCCAGGCTTCTTTCAGGCCCGCTGCGACCTGGCCATGGGGCACGTGTCCGTCGAGGACTATCTGGCGGCTCGCCCAATGCTCACCGAGTGGGCGGCGGGTTACGCGCCTACAGAGGGCGACGCCTCGCGCTCCGTTGATAGTGCGCCCAGAGTGCGCACCAGCAAAGAACGTCACAGCGCAGGACACGGCGGCATAGAAAGTAGCACCGCAGGCAGCACTGGCACGCTGAAGCGCGCCGAAGGCGCTGGCCAGGCCACCGCGCACGGCCTCGACCTGAGTGCCGAGGTCGAGGCCGCCCTTGCCTGGCGTACCCCAGAGATCGTCCGCGCCTACGCGTCCCTGCCTCGCTTGTGGATTCACGGGGATGGGCATTGCTCGAACATGATGTACGCGGGCGAGGAAGTATGCGCGGTCTTCGACTTTGGTCTCTCTGCCGTGTCTACAGCCGTGGCCGACCTGGCCATCGCACTGGAGCGCAACACCTTGCTGTGGCTGGAAATTCTTGACGGAAAATCCGACGCTTACCGGATGGACACCGCCAGGGCGATCCTGCGCGGCTACCAGTCACTGCGGCCTCTCAGCTCAACGGAGGCTGCTCTGCTGCCTCACATGATGCGCGCGGTTCATGTTGATCCGGCCCTTGATTGGATTCCCTACCACCTCATCAGTGGGAGGCCCTCAAATGCCGAATGGGCTCTTGAGACGTTTTTCCGCGGGCACACCGCCTGGTTCAGCACCGAGGCAGGCAAACGCTACCTTGACGAGCTCGCCGCAGCGATCGAGGCCACCCACCCGGCGTAGTGTCCCCTACCTCTCCAGCGCCCGGCAACGCCCTCACCCTCCCGCCCGACCCGCCCTCGGCAACGCCCTCGCCAAACAGACGCTCTTCCACAACCACAATCCCTCCACCCAACCCGAACCCCTCAATGAAAGGCACCCGATGAAACTGCGCATCCACCTCGAATACGTCCACCCCTGGCCCAACCACATTGGTCTCTTCGTCGCCCGCGCGAAAGGCTGGTATGCCGAGCGCGGCTGGGATGTCGACATTATTTCCGACGGCCACGACCGCGGGAACCCCTCAGACCTGGTGGCTGCAGGCGAATACCAGGTGGCCTCAGCACGCTTGGGGGAGCTCATTGAGTACCGCCACACCGAGGTGCCGCTGGTGGGCGTAGCGACCTTCAACCAGTGCCAGCTTCCTGGTGTTTTTGGCCGCAAGTCGGATGGGATTCACCGCTGGCGCGACCTGGAGGGCAAGCGGGTGTCGATTCCGCCCTCGCCGCGTTTGACCCACATGGTGCGCGAGGCTGTCGAGGCCGACGGCGGCGACTTCGATCTGCTCAACGTCACCCACCCTGAGTTCTGGGAGCCTGACATGCGTGCGATCGAAAAGGGCAGCTTTGATGCGGTGTTTAATGTGCTCGGATGGGAGCCCTACCAGGGCTGCACGCCCGTTGAGGACATCACCTTCCTTGATTTTGACCAGGTAGGGGTGGCTCCGCATCACGCTTACTTTGTCTGTTTCACGCAGGAAATGTGCGAGGCTCAGCCTCAGGTAGTGCGTGACTTCCTGGAGGCCACGGCACGCGGCTACCGTTTCGCCGTAGAAAACCCTGACGAGGCGATCGCCCTGGCAGGATCGCCCATGTGCAATATGGATCCCGAGGTCTTGCGTTTGTCGTTAGAGCATATGCGTCCAACATGGTTTGCGCCCTCGGGACGGTGGGGAGAGATTCAGCCGGAGCTGGTGCGCTCCTACACGCAGTGGATGATTGATGGCGGTTTCACCACCGCTTCCCTGGAGGATATTGAGGGTGCGGTGACGAACGACTTCCTGCCCTGACATCTTTCGCCCGTGAGAGGATAAGGCCCGCGACCGCCCTCGATACGCGAGGTTGGCCGCGGGTCTTATCCTTTGCCGTAGTCCTTTAGGGAATCTGTTCTGCTAGACGAGGCACCAGCTTGAGCGCATATTGGCGGCTCAGATGGGTGGTGTCGAAGAACACCGGCATTTGTCCGGCTACGGCATAGCAGTATTGGGCATCGCAGAAAGAGTTTGTGAAGTCGATGAGTTGAGCGTTCGGGTCTTCCAGGGCAGTGGCAGCTCCTGGCAGCGGGTCTTCCCCCAGGGCTTTCTCTCGAGGCACACGACATTCCTGTGCAGGGTTTGAGGATTGGGAGAAGCACTGCACGTCACGCACTTCATCGTTGTAGGGAGTGTCAGCGATGACGCGGAAGTTTTCCACTCCGGCGTTTTTCCAGTGTGCCCATAGGTCAGCAAGGGCCTGGTTATAGCGAGGCTGCGCCTCATAGCTTTGCCCCTGAGGGACGGGGAGCGGTTCTTTCTTGGCGTACAGGGAGTAGACAATTGTTTGTGGTGCCGTCTTCGCGACGTAGTCAGCCACGAAATTAACTGCATCAGTACATTCGGCACCGTATAGGTTAGTTTGTCCGGCTTTTTCTTCGTCACTCTCAAGAAGATGAACGGGGCACCCGCCGATGACCATTATCTCTAGCCGTTTGTTTCGTTGCTGGGCAATCTCTTTAAGAGGCCATTTCCACTGATCTGCGTGTGAGTCACCGATGAGTAAGATCGTGTCTTCTGGATGGGCTGGCTCGTGGGGCTTTTCACGGAAGTCACACGTTGTGATGCCGCCGAATTTCTTCGTTTCGTGCCCGGTTGTCGTCAGCGTACATTCTGGTGGCATCACGTAATAATTCGCCTCATCACCAAGAACTACCGACAGCGGCTCGTCGAGCAGATTTGTGCAGCCATTAGCGGGATCGAAAGCCAGGGGACCCGCGCACGGAGAGGACAGGAAAGCCTGAACGCGCTCTTCATGCAGCTTCACGAGGTAGTTTTGCAGTTGTCCGAGTCCGCCCCACAGCAGTGCGAAGCAGGCAACGGCGGTGAGCATGCTGGCAAAGGAGCGGCGATTATTTGTCGCCAGCCACGCGCTGTTAATGCCTCGATCCTCAACGTGAGGCTTTGTCAGGCCAGCGAGCAGGAGCGTCAGCGCTGCGATAACAATCTTGTGTTTCCAGCTCAGGGGCGCGCGCAAGAGTGCTGGCGCCAGTACGATCAGCGGCCAGTGCCACAGGTAGATGCTGTAGGAGACATCGCCCATCCAACGGATCGGACGCAGGGCGGCGACCTCGTCAATGACGGGTAGTTTCACGCCAGTTCCCGCTGCGATAACGAGGGCGGTGCCCGCAACGGGGATGAGCGCTGTTGCTGAAGGGAAGGGGATTTCAGGGGAGAAAAGGAACGCCGAGGCAATCAGGGTGGCCCACCCTAGGAGTGAAGCGAGCACGCGCAGTCGGATCACTAGGGGGCGCTCACATGCGAGGCTCCACAGGGGAGCGCCGAGGGCTACGAGTGCGCCGATACCGAACTCCCAGAAGCGCACGGGTGTGAAGAAGTAGGCCTGCGCGGGTGACATGTGCGTGAACCACACGCTGAAGGCAAGAAAGGTTGCCGTGAAGATCGTAATGGCGATGCCCGTGAATACTCGTCGGTTGATACCGCGTCGCGTCGCAAAGGCGGCTAGGCCCATGAGCAGAAGCGGCCACAGGAAGTAGAACTGTTCTTCAACCGAGAGGGACCAGTAGTGTTGGGCGACTGTCGCGCTTTGTCCGAGGGCGTGGTAGTCGACGGCTTGTGCGGTGAGGTAGAGGTTTTCGCTGTATGCGGCTGCAGCAAAGATTTCTGTGAGATGGCGGCGCCACTGGTCAACAGGAAGAAGGGTGAGTACGCCAATAATGCTGACGAAGAGGACGAGGAAGGCTGCGGGCAGGAGTCGTCTGATTCGTTTGGCGTAGAAACTCACGAGGGAGAGGCGTTCACCTGAGAGTGTGGTTTTCAGTAGGTGGCTGGAGATGAGGAAACCGGAGATAACGAAGAAGATGTCTACTCCGATGAACCCGCCCGACATTCGGAGGGGCCAGAGGTGGTTGAGGAGGACCACTCCGACCGCGAATGCGCGTAGTGCTTGAATGTCGGAGCGAAAAGCAGCCTGCGCAGGGCGAGGCTTGGAGGTTTCAGCAGCCAATTCCACGGAATGAGAGTGTAGTCTGCGCGGCTGATTCATCTGGCAAGTGGCAGCTTGATGGGGTGATCCAAAGCTGTGGATCGCGCCACGCACCTTAGTTATCCACAGAAAAGGAGCCCCCAGGATTTTCCACGGTCTTATTTGAAACAATCGTGGGTGCCCTTCCAAGGCAAGGACCCCCTCACGGAACACCACGCAATCCGCCGTGAAGCGGGCCAAACCAACAGAAGGGAGAGGGCACATGTCCAAAGGACACAAACCCCAATGGAAACACGTAGCCCGAACAGTCAAGGCACTAGGTGAAGCTCTTGCCAAAACCGTTCGGGCTATCGCAATCCTTTGGGAAGCCCTAGAGGACTAACATCCTCACGGCGGGCTCGGCTGCAACCATGCTCGCCCTCAAGCTTCTTCTGCCAGGGTAGCCCTTTTGGGAAGGGCTGGCAATGGGATGTTTATTCTGATGGATCCCACCTGTATCCCACGGATGGATTTCTGTAGACACTAGTGGGACACTAAAGCGGAAGTTGGTTCAATTTTTCCGCTCACGGGATACTTCCTGAGCTGCGAAAATCCCCGATTTTCCAAGGAAAACACTTGAAAAATCGGGGACTTCCGGTGGCGGTAGCGGTGGGATTTGAACCCACGGTGGCTGTGACACCACACAGCATTTCGAGTGCTGCACCTTCGGCCGCTCGGACACGCTACCTCGATCGCCAAGATTACAGGATTGGTTGCAAGCACGGCAATTCGAGTGACGAATACCAACGCCGTTCGGCCTCGAAAGTCACTGATGGGCGTGCTGTTCTTCCTCCGATTCTGCAACTCGCGCCGTTTCAATCTGGAAGGTTGAGTGTTTAATCGAGACATCGAAATGCTGGGCAACACATTCGCGCACGGACATCAGCATGTCCACGGCGTGCCCATCGTGGAAACATTCGTCCTCGACAATGATGTGAGCACTGAGGGTCGGCAGGCCGGTCGCAACGGTTGTGGCATGGACGTCGTGGACATCCTTCACATGCGGCAAAGCACGGATGTGCGCGCGCACTTGCTCAAGGTCGAGGCCATCGGGGGTGAATTCCATCAGCACGGCCGTTGTTTCCTTCATAAGGGTGAAGGCGCGTGGGACGATGAGCGCCGCAATGAAGAGACCCGCAATGGAGTCGGCCTGCATGAAGCCGGTCGTGGAGATGACGATCGCGGCTATGATGACGCCGGCTGACCCGAGGGCGTCGTTGAGCACTTCAAGGAAGGCTGCTCGCATGTTGAAGTTTGCACCCCTGCCTGCGGAGAGGATCAGCATGGCGCTGAGGTTCGCGATCAAGCCAAGCACGCCGAAGATCAGCAGTTCAGTGGAGGGAATTTCTGCGGGCTCAAAGAGACGTTTCACGGCCTCAATGGCGGTGTAGATGCCGACGGCCAGCAGCAGTGTTGATTGTGCGAGCGCGGCGAGCACTTCGATGCGTCGATACCCCCAGGTGTGGCGGTCGCTGGCGGGTTTCAGTGCGAGTCGCCCTGCCAGGAGGGCAACGAGCAGGCCCGAGGCGTCAACTGCTGCATGCGCGGTGTCTGTCAGTAGCGCGAGGCTGCCGGTGATGAGTGCGCCGATGGCTTGGGCAAGGACGATGCCACCAGTGATGGCGAAAGCGAGGGCGAGGCGCCTGCGGTTATGCGCAGAGAACCCACCATCGTGGTCGTGCGAGTGACTGTGAGCGTGGCTATGCCCGGCGCCCATTGGAAATCATCTCCTCTAAGAACATGAATCTTTCTGCCTCCAGTGTGGCATGTGTTGTCACGTTCATCTTGAGATGACCCGACCCGTTTAGCCAGTACATCAGATTGTGCCCCCGAGACGATTCGAACGTCCGACACCCGCTTTAGGAGAGCGGTGCTCTATCCCCTGAGCTACGGGGGCACGCCCGAGCGCTTACTCGGTGCAGGCATAAGCCTAGCACTCGCAGGCGCTGAGCTCGTAAATCCCAGCGATGCGAGGTTAGCGACGTTCCCAGGCGTAGCTTTGTCCGGCGCGTTCTTCTCGGCTGCGGGGCACTACCATGACGGGGCAGGTCGAGTGGCTGATGACTGTTTGGGAGGTTGAGCCCAGGAAAATGTCGGCAAAGCCTCCTCCTCCGCGGGTGCCGACGACCACGAGGTCGACTGCGGTTGAAAACTCGATGAGCAGAGAGGCTGGCGATCCGTCGAGAACGTGGCGCGCTACCGGCATTTCGCGCCCTTCCAGGGCGGCGTCAACGGCGATGTTGAGTCCGTTTTTTATTTCGCCAATTACGGCGTCGTGGTTGCCGGTGCTGGGGACCCAGCCCATTACGCCACCAACGCTGGGGATGGGTACTGCTGAGACTGCGGTTAAAGCGGCGCCCCAGAGTTCAGTTTCTGCGATGGCCGCTTGCAGTGCGGTTGAAGTGTTGGATGAGCTGTCAACGCCGACGACGATCTTGTCGATAGGTGTGAAGGCTTTGCCGCTCTTTTGTTCGGGCACGACAACAACAGGGCAGTCGGCATTTGCTGGCAGAGAAGAGGAGACTGTTCCAAGGAGGCGACTCATGAATCCGCCGCCACTGGCACTTCCAACGACGATGAGGTCGACCTCTGCCGACATTTCCACGAGGATCGAGGCGGGGTCGCCGGGTTCAATGGATGAGCTTATGGTGACGCCTTTGTCGGGGGCGACAAGTTGCGATGCGCGTTCTACGGCCGCGTCAACGACGCTTTGGGCCCCCTTTTCAAGGGCTTCGGCGTCAATTCCGGCGTATCCGCCGTCGAGGGCGGCTGCGGAGTATGAGGCCATGGCGTACATGCACATGATGTGTACGCGGGCGCCGATTAGGTTGGCTCGATGGATTGCCCAGTCTACTGCTGCGAGGCTCGCCAGCGAGCCGTCGACGCCGACGACGATTGTTGGAGTGGACACCAGCATCTCCTCCTCGTGATGTGAGTCACCCTCTATTGTGCCCCATTCAGCGCCTGAGGTCATAGTTCAAACGCGAAGGGCGGAACAAACATGGGGCCGATTCCGAAGAATCGACCCCATGTCCCCCGAAAGGAAAGGGAACCTCAGTAGCGAACGAACTGGTAGTCGCCCCACAGAGGCTGGATCTGAGTAACGTCGCCAGGCGTGGTGGCTTCGATGACCATGCCGTTACCGGCGTAGATGCCGACGTGGCCGTATGCGTGCCACACGAGGTCACCGGGTTGAGCGTCGGCTGCCGACACGAAGGTGCCTGCATATCCCTGAGCACCGGAGGTGCGGGGGATGCTGATGCCAGCCATGGCGTAGACGTACTGGGTGAAGCCGGAGCAGTCAAAGCCTGCGGGGGTTGAGCCACCGTAGACGTAGGGGATGCCCAGCAGGCTTGAGGCGATTGAGACGATGTCGCCACCGGCTGCGTTTGCCGCTGCGGTGTAGGCAGCAACAGACTGGTCGGAGGTGATGTCTTCGCGGACGTTGTCGCGGCTTGCAGCCTCTTCCTGCGGCTCTTCAGCGACGGGCTGAGGTGCGGCATCAGGCGCTTCAGCGACGACGGAGAGCTCATCAATGGCGGTCCAGGCAATATCGGGCACCGAAACCGTGGTGGTCAGTGCGTCAACCTGGGCGGTGGTCGTGAGGGCTGCCTCTTCGGTCTGTGCAGACACGGAGGGGCTAGCGTTGACGACAGGTGTCACAACTGCGGTTAGTGCAAGACCGGTGGCAGAAACGACGGCCGTGCCTCGGATAGGAGTGAGGTTCATGGACGTCATGGTTTCCGCGAGATCAGCGATCGGCGCCATGGGGCGACGAGCTTTGCGGTGTCGCGGTGTGTACTTGGCGTTGGTCACGTAGTTTTTCTCCTTGTAGCACCTGCGAGGTTAGCTGTCGGATTCGGACAGGAGAGCCCGGTCCGGTTTCCCGGACTTCACCCCAAGACCTCAAGAGGCCCAAGTGGGTCCCCCGCGCTAGACCCTGCTGTATCCAAACCCCTAGGGTCTAGCTTCGGCGGCTAGGGGTGTGGCTGGTTGAGTAACAACCGAGTTAAAGACTACCCGCATTTCTCCGCAAATGTCACGCGTAGGTAACGGCATGCGAAGTTGTTCACGGAAATCGGCCAAAATTGGGGGTCTGATGTCCACGTTTTGGGAAAAAAGTCCCACTTCTGCACACTCTTTGACAACCCTACTCCTACCCTGATTTTTCCCTGAAAAAACACTGGATTTGTCCCTGTTATAGGTGGGTAAAAAGAATGGCAAAAAGTGGTGCCCCTGCCGACAAGACAGGGGCACTACGGACAGGAAACAGAGGCGTGCGAACTCGAGAGAACTTCTTAGAGAACAGACACGAACAGGTGGGGAGTCAAGGAGTCAGACAACGCCAGATATTCGGCAGCTAGTTCCCCATCAACCACCGGCACCACGCGCACAACCTTTTGGTGGGCACTCAATTGCACCTCAGCCCCAGGGTGCAGCCCTAAAGCATCGAAGTCAGCAATCACCTCTGCCTCAGCCTGGATCGCCTCACCAATACGGACGATAACCGCCCGCACCTCAGCCTCACCGCGGGCAACATACTCCACGGAGGTTCCCTTCGGAGCCTCCGCGCCAGGTAGCGGATTGCCATAAGGATCCGTCACTGGATTCCCCAGGAGCCCAACAAGACGATCCTCTACCTGCCTCGACATGACGTGCTCCCAGCGGCACGCCTCCTCATGTACATCGGCCCACCCCAGACCGATAACATCCATCAGCAGACGCTCCGCCAGGCGATGCTTTCGCACAACCTCCACAGCAACCTCCCGACCATGGTCGGTGAGTTCAAGGCGGCGGTCACCCATGACATACAGCAGCCCGTCACGCTCCATGCGCCCAACGGTTTGGGAGACAGTCGGCCCCGAATGCCCCAAGCGCTCAACAATGCGCGCACGAAGGGGGGTCACACCATCTTCCTCAAGTTCGTAGATCGTTTTGAGGTACATCTCGGTGGTATCGATGAGCTCAGTCATTGCCTCTTACCCTCTCCTTAGGTGGCATACCACTCCCACAGGTTTGTTCAGAATATGGTCTCTTTCCTAATTCGTCTCGGTATGGCGAAAAACCGCAGAATACTGCCCCTGTCAGGGTGCGCTTTTTTATCGAAATGCGCACAATCAGCATGACCGAAATCATCCCCGCCTCTTTCAGGCTAGATTTTCACTATGGCCGCCTCTCACATTCCAAGCGACGTACCCGTACTGCCCGCCGATCTCCAACCCTCCGATGGACGATTCGGTTGCGGCCCGTCAAAGGTCCGCCCAGCCCACACCAACGCTCTGGCAGCAAGCCCCCTGATGGGTACTTCTCACCGTCAGGCACCCGTACTGAACCTCGTTGCTTCCATCCGCGAGGGTCTACGCGCTCTTTATCACCTTCCCAGCGACTGGGAAATCGCCATCGGAAATGGTGGTTCGACAGCTTTCTGGGCGGTGGCTACCACCTCGTTGGTTCGCACACGTGCCGCCCATGCAGTTTTTGGTGAGTTCGGGCAGAAATTCGCTGACGAAACCCTTGCCGCCCCTTTCCTTTCCCCTTCCCTCGTCATATCCGCCGAGGTTGGCACCGTGGCAACCCTCGTTGATGAGCGTGCCCTTTCCGCTTTCGCACAAGACGAGGGGCCCGATGTCGATCTGTGTGCCTACCCGCACCATGAGACTTCCACCGGCGCTCTTTCGCCGCTCTACCGTGTTACTCCGGGGTCCGCAGGGGTGACTGCGGATGCGTTGACCGTTGTTGATGCGACCTCCATTGCTGGAGGTGTTGCTGCAGATGTGACTGCGACCGACGTGTATTACTTTGCGCCGCAGAAGTGTTTTGCTTCCGACGGTGGCTTGTGGTTCGCGTTCCTCTCCCCTGCTGCGCAGGAGCGTGCTCGTACGCTGCATGGACAAGCCGACCGGTGGATGCCGCAGTTTTTGGATTTGTCGGTCGCTCTCGATAATTCGGTGAAGAATCAGACTCTCAACACTCCCGCTATTGCCACGCTCATCATGATGGACGAGCAGATTCAGTGGATGCTCGCCCATGGTGGCCTGAGCGCAATGGAGGCGCGTTGCCGGGCCTCGTCAGGCGTCATTTACGAATGGGCAAAGGCCCATCCTTTCGCTTCCCCTTTTATTCCACGCGAGGAGTGGCGCTCCCCTGTGGTGGCGACCATTGATTTCGACGAGGCGATCGACGCGGCTTACCTTGCTCGCGTGCTGCGAGCAAACGGCGTGGTGGATGTGGAGCCCTACCGCAAGCTGGGCCGCAACCAGCTACGCATTGCCACATTCCCCTCAGTGGACACTGCGGACGTGGAGAAGCTTGTTGCGAGCATTGATTGGGTGATCGCGCAACGCGTATGAGTGTGTGCCGCTACGAGGCGCGGCGGCGTGGGAGCTCAAAGAGAGTCGGTGTGATGCCCTGACTCTTTCTCCACAGGTAGGCCCAGATGCCAACGACTATGGCCACCGCAATGGAGGACAAGGAACCCACGAGGATTGACCAGCGCGCACCAAGGGCCTCTGCCACCCAGCCGACGAAGGGCGAACAGATCGGGCTAGTTCCCAGGAAGATCATGCCGTAAAGGGACATGACGCGCCCGCGGATATGCTCATCAGCAGTGAGTTGGACCAGAGCGTTTGCTGAGGTCATCATCGTCAAGGACATGAACCCTGTAGGAATAGCCAGGAGCATAAACGCCTCGAAGGTCGGCGCCAATGCGAGGGCCGTTTCAGCGATGCCGAAGCCTGCGGCAGCGAGCACCACCGTGCGTAGGCGTGGTGCGCGTCGGCGTGCGGCGATGAGGGAACCCAGCACGCCGCCAATAGCGATGAAGGATCCAAGGATTCCGTACTCGGAAGCCTGCTTGTTATACACCTCGGTTGCCATAAAGGCCGAAGTCATTTGAAGATTGAGTCCTAATCCTGCCACCACGGCGACGGCCAGGAAGACCATGATGATTTCTGGGCGGCTACGAACGTAGGCGATTCCCTCTCGAATTTGCCCCTTCGCTTTCGGTGTGACCGTGCGCGGTTGGAATTCTGATGCTTTCATCAGAGCCAAGGTTGCGGGCGGCACAATGTACAGAGCCGCGTTGATGATGAATACCCAGCCGGTTCCGGCCCAGTCAATGACGAAACCAGCGACTGCTGGCCCAACAAGGCGTGCGCTGTGAAAGGCGGTGGCGTTGAGTCCGACCGCGTTGGCAAGGTGAGTTTTCGGGACGACCTCGGACACGAAGGTCATGCGTGCTGGCCCGTCTAGGGATGAGACGGTACCTACGACCAACGCCAGGAGGTACACATGCCATAGCTGGACAATTCCGCTGATAACGAGGAGCCCTAGGACGAGGGCGGAGGCCGCTGACGCAAGTTGGGTGACGTACAGCAGACGACGCCGATCCACTCTGTCAGCCAATAGCCCTGCCCAGGGGGACAAGATGAGCTGGGGGAGGAATTGCAGTGCGGTGACAATGCCCACCTGAGTGGCATCATGGTCAGTGAGTTCAGTGAGTACCAGCCAGTCCTGGGCGAGGATTTGCATCCACATACCCACTGCGGCAAAAAGAATGCCGGCGAAAAGCAGACGATAGTTGCCGATGGCGAAGGACTGGAAGGTGCGTGACATGAGTGTTTCCTTCCTTTCTTTCGCGGGAGTTTCGGGGTGGTGTCGCTGTTCTTAGAGCCTACTCTTTAGTCCCCGTTTTTCCCTAAAGCCCCTTGTCTGCGCCCTTTCAACTCGTTGTCTTCCCGTCACGTATGCGGCGCTGTTGTGCAAGGAGGGCCACCCCCATGATGACAGCGATGCTGAGGGATGCGATACCTCCCACTGCCAGAGCCCACCGTGCGCCATAGGTTTCGCCCACCCAGCCGACGAAGGGGGCGCCAATGGGTGTCGTCCCTAAGAAGATGATGGTGTAGAGAGACATGACTCGGCCTCGAATACGGTCAGGCGTTCGCGTTTGAAGGACAGAGTTTGCCGAGGTCATAGTGAGCATTGAGGCCGTCCCCAGAGGAATGACCAGCAGGGCGTAGGCAAGATAGTTGGGGGAAAGAGAAACCACTATGAGCATGACACCAAATGCTGCTGATGCCGGGATGAGGAATCTCAATCGAGCTGCACCGATACGGGCGGCAATCAAGGCACCTGTGACGCCACCGATGGCAGAAAAAGTTGCGAGTAAGCCGAACTCTCCTGCTCCCTTGTTGAAGACAGTCGTGGCCATCATGGCACTGGTGAGCTGGAAGTTCAGGCCGAGGCTAGCCACCACGGACATGAGGACAAAGACGATGATGAGGTCGGGGCGATCAGCGATGTAACGCAGGCCTTCACGGATTTGCCCTTTGGCGCGCGGGGCGTGATCGCGCGGGTTGAGCTCATGGACGCGCATAAGGGCGATAAGAAGAACAGGGACAACGAAGATCAGCGCGTTGATAATAAAGACCCATCCCACTCCCGCTCGGTCAATAATGAGGCCTGCGCCTACAGGGCCAATTAGTCGAGCTGATGTGAAGGACATGCTAGAGAGAGCAACCGCGTTTGCCACGGAATGGGGTGGCACCATTTCCGCAACGAAGGCTTGGCGTGCCGGAGCGTCAAAAGAGGATGAGATGCCCCCAACGAGGGCGAAGAGGTGGACGTGCCACAACTGGATGCTGCCGCTGAGGATGAGCGTTCCCAGTCCGAGCCCTAGGAGTGCGCTGATGCTCTGAGTGATTTGAACGAGTGTACGTCGGTCGACACGGTCGGCCACAACTCCCGTCCAGGGGGACAGGATCATCATGGGCAGAAATTGCAGGGCAATAACAATGCCCGCCTGAGCGCCGGACTTGTCCGTGAGCACAGTGAGGACAAGCCAGTCTTGAGCGACACGCTGCATCCACATGGCTGAGGAGGCCAAGATATTTCCAGCAAACCACAGTCGGAAGTTGTGGTGAGCAAGGGATGCGAAGGTGCGCGACATTCCCTTATCTTCTCACCGGCTGGAGGCGCTCTCAATGCGCATCTCAGCAGATACGGCTCACTTGGGTTTTCCCGCCCGTATGGGTGCACGTTTCAGGGATGCAGATAACTCACGCGCTCGCGTCGGCTTCGTCGGGCAGATATTCGAGGACATCGGCAGGCTGGCACTCTAAGACCCGGCAGATCGCTTCGAGGGTGGTGAAGCGGATGGCGCGGGCACGACCGTTTTTCAAGACGGCAACATTGGCAGGGGTGATGCCGATGGCATCAGCGAAGTCACTGACGCTCATGCCCCGTTCAACGAGCAGGCGGTCAATGGTCACCCGGATCATCAGATCACCTTCTCCAGTTCTTCGCGATTGACGCGGGCTTCGATGAAGAGTTGACGCAGGACGGTCAGCAGCAAGAATACGCCGGGGCCTGCGGTAATGAGCATGAGGAACAAAAGAAGCACGCTGGCTGGGCCGATACCTGTTTCAGTGCCGAAGGTGGCATGAAGCAAGACGCCAATGGGAATGAGCACGCTGAGCGCGAAGGCAAGGCGCATGAGGTCGAGGGTACGCAGGGTGGTGGAGGTATAGAAGGCTCCAATGGAGACGCGATGGAGCATGTACCAGATGCCCACGAGGAAGAGTTGGAAGAAACCAATGCTGATCACACCGGCCCAGGAGTATGGGACAACAAGGTGGGCGACCTCTGGAGCTTCCTTTCCGATCTCTTGAGCAAGGAAGACCACTAAGAGCTGCACTAAGGGCGTGGTGCAGCCAAAGAGAATGACCGCCAGTTGAGCAAGGCGGATGTAGCGCTTCTTCATTGAGACTCCTCCTTCGTCAGTCCATGTGCGGATGTGGGCTATCACGGAAGTGTCCACCGCCACCCACGCATATATCGATTATCGATAGTTATCTATCGTTTGTCAATAGGCACATCTGTTCCCTCGCCGCGCTCTTTCACAAAACTGCGTCTTGTTGTTTATCTTGCCCCGTGTGCGGGGCAAGATAAACAACAAGACGCAGTATTAGCGCCAGCAAAAGCTCAGCAGCAAAGAAGGGCGGCCCCGCGCTACGCGCGCGGGGCCGCCCTCGTCAATCAGAACAGTGAACGTCAGCCTGCCAGCAGAGCCTGGATCGGGCCCAACAGGAAGTAGAAGACGAACAGCAGGGAGGTCAGCCACATCAGCGGGTGGACGTGGCGGGCCTCGCCCTTTGCGGCGCGGATCACGGTGTAGGTGATGAAGCCGATGCCGATACCTACAGTGATGGAGTAGGAGAAGGGCATGAAGGCCAGGGTAAGGAAGGAGGGGATGGCAATCTCGGGCTTATCCCATTCGATCTCAGTCACCTGCATCATCATGAGGAAGCCGACAAATACCAGCGCGGTCGACGCGGCCTCGGTGGGCACAAGCTCCACAACGGGGGCCAGGAAGGTCGACAGCAGGAAAAGCACGCCGGTGACGACCGAAGCCAGGCCCGTGCGCGCGCCCTCGCCAACACCGGCGGAAGACTCAATGTAGGAGGTGTTGGAGGAAACGCCACCCAGACCACCAAAGACAGCGGCAAGGGAGTCAATGAGCAGGATCTGCTTGGAGCGGGGCGGGTTGCCTTCCTTGTCGAGCAGGTGGGCTTCACCACCAACAGCAACCATCGTGCCCATGGTGTCGAAGAAGTCAGCCAGAAGCAGCGAGAAGACCAGAAGGATAACGGCGATAGGCCCGATCTTGGAGACGGCTCCGAGAAGGTCAACCTGCCCGAGGGAGTCGAAGCTGGGGACAGCTACCAGTGCTCCAAGTTCAGGTACGGTCTGGCCCCATCCGGTGGGGTTTTCTGCGTTCTTGGGGCCCAGGTGAACGAAGAACTGGATGAAGACGGCCAGAGCCGTTGAGGACAGCAGGCCGATGAGGATTGCGCCGGGCACCTTGCGCACGTACAGGACGATGGTCAGGAGCAGGCCGAAAACAAAGACGAGGGCGGGCCAGCCAGCAAGGGAGCCGTGGACGCCGAGTTCCACGGGGGCACCCTGGGAGGGGCGGATGATGCCAGCGTTGACAAGGCCAACGAAAGCGATGAACAGGCCGATACCCACCGAGATTGCGGTCTTGAGCTGGCGAGGAACGGCGCGGAATACGGCCTCGCGGAATCCGGTGAGGACGAGGATGGTGATAAGGATGCCTTCCCAGACGATGAGGCCCATGGCCTCCTGGTAGGACAGTCCCGAGCCAAGAACGAGGGTGAAGGCGACAACGGCGTTGAGGCCCATGCCCGCGGCGAGGGCCAGCGGGAAGTTGGCGACGACACCCATGAGGATGGTGACGATGCCAGCGACGAGGGCGGTGCCCGCGGCGATACCTGCCGGGGTAATGGTGGAGCCTTCACCGATTGCGTTCTGCAGGATCGCGGGGTTCACGACGAGGATGTAAGCCATGGCGAAGAAGGTGACAAAACCGCCACGTACTTCCTGGGCGATGGTGGATCCGCGTTCGCTGATCTTGAAGAAGGAATCGAGAGGGCTGACAGAACCTGTGCTGTGGGCGCGCTTTGGCGCAGTCTTTGTGCTCACAGGGAAATCCTGCCCTGAACAAAGGTGCAAAATCTACATATTCCGCCTGTCATCTCACTTAGAGATACTGGCTGTGTCCATCGGGTAGGATAGAACGAAACCCACCAAAGATCGGTGGGTTTTCGTTTTCGGTGCTCGTCAGGCTTTTTACTTAGCTCGTTGGCATCGCGTGATTTTCGACGGTGAAGTCGTTCACACGCGAGGGCCGAACGGGCCATTCGGTCCCTCCCTTGGGCACGTCCGTTTCTGAGTGCGACCCGCAGGAGTGGTCCAGGCTGACAACGCGACCATCATCAGCCGACCATGCGTTGGCGCATACTCCAAAGACTGTGCGCATGGATCCAGAGAGCTTGAGGAGGAATCCACAGGTGGAGCAGGTTGCTTTGGGGAGACGACCTCGCCTCGGCCCCTGTTCGGAGGCGTACCAGCGTTGGATCGCTTCAGCGCGCCCCTGAGCGGAGAGGACACGGGGGCGCCCTAAACCGAGTTCGTGGGAGAGCACCTCGTCTGCGTCTTCCCCTGTGGCTTCGTAGCCTTGATCGAGGCGTTCGTCGCTGGCCCGGTAGGGCAGCACGTCCTCGCGTGAGACGTCTTCGGGCAGGAGGCGTTCTTCCCAGGGGACCCATTCTGGCGCGAGAAGCGACCCTTCACCTGGGATGAGGTCGATTTCGCAGATTGTTGCGGTCTTTCCTCGGGGAACGCGGGCGATGGTGACAGCCCAACGCCAGCCGACGTAACCGGCCTCGGTAGAGGCAAAGTAGTGGGTGCCAAGACGTTCAGCGACCATCTCAAAACCGAGGTGGTCACCTACTGCGCTTTCTCTGGCGATCGTCAGTGCCGCCTCGCGCGCGCGTTCTACTGACTTCACGAGGACGGCGTCCTCGCGAATCTTACGCGGGCGGGCGACGGTGGTCTTAGGCATCGAATTCCTCTGCTACCGCACGCAGCACCTTGGCAATCTGGTGGGCATTATCGGGGTATTTTCCGCGGCGCAGTTGGTTGGAGCCTGCGTCGAGCAGTTTGATGAGGTCCTCAACAACGGGCACCATCGCCTGTGGCTTGCGGCGCTGAGCGCGCGCAACGGAAGGAGGTGTGGCAATCACGCGCACCGACAGGGCTTGGGGGCCTTTCCGCCCGTCGGCCACGCCGTATTCGACGCGGGTACCTGGACGGGGGTTGGGCAGATCCTCGGGCAGGGCGGAGCTGTGCAGGAATACCTCATTCCCGTCATCTCCGGCGATAAATCCGAAACCGCGCTCGGTGTCGAAGAACTTCACCTTCCCGGTAGGCACGATTGAACTCCTTTACGTTTCATGGTCTTTTCAGACCGGACTGATCTGACAGACCTTCCCCTAATGATAGTCAGCCCACGCCCGCTCTTCGACAGGTAATCACACACACCTGGCTACTAATCTTGGAGAACGTATTCTTCATGCACTGAAAGGGAAGGCCTGTGGCCCTGTTTGTTGCCCTTCGACTACCAATGATGGATTCTCTTGTATCCGCTGTCGTTGGTGGTGGATCCCTCGTTGTTGCTGCCACTATTGCGATTGCTGTGATCTGGGTGGTGGTCAGCGTTGTGCGCTCTCGCTCGGGGCGAACGCTGAGTAGTCGCGTGCAGCGTTCCTACGCGCGCGATGCTGCGCGGGACGAGGCTGCCGCCCAGCAACGTTTGTTGCAGGCTGATGAGATTGTCCGTTTCGCCCGTGACGAACTGGCCTTTGCTCAGGCTGGTTTTGGGGAGGTGCGCAGCCAGGAGTTTGAGCGTGCTCTGGGGCGGGCCGAGGAGGCTTTGCCTCGTGCTTTTGCTTTGCAGGAGGCGCTGCGTGCGGCCCCGACAGAGGCGGAAAAGAGTCGTGTCTCTTTGGAGATCATTGGCATTCTTGATGGCGTGATCCCCACTCTGTTGGAGGAGCAGAAGCATTTCACCGAACTTCGCTCTCAGGATTCTGGGGTTGAGTCACGTTTAGCGTCTGTACGCGGGCATATTGAGGAGACCGCCGCGCAACTTCCGTCGGCGCAGGAGAAGCTGCGTGCTTTGGCACTGTCTTTCCCAGCGTCTTCTTTGGCATCTTTGGAGGATAATCCTGATCAGGCGCGCGCGCTGTTGGATCAGGCTCGACAGGCGTGTGAGCGCGCGGAGGCTGCGTTGGTGTCGCAGCGAGATGTGGCAATTCAAGCATTGGAGACTGCTTCGCGGGCGTTGTCGATGGCGCAGCATCAGGTGAGTGCAATTTTTGAGGCTGAGGATCATATTCGTGACGCCGCCCAGAGCCTGGCTTCAGGTATTGGGTCGCTGACGAATGATCTTGCTGATGCGCGGCGGCTCAACGCTGATGATGCTGCCTTTGAGCCGCTCATTGACGAGGCTCGCGCCGCCATTATGAACGCGCAAGCAGTGCGTGAAGGGTCGGGGGATCCTTTGGGGGCTTTGGAGAGGCTTACCGCTGCTGAAGCAGCATTGGATGCTGCTTTGGCTCCTTTGCGTAGCCGTGAGGAGAATCAGGCTCGGCAAGCGGCTTCTGCTCAGCGTTATCTTGATCATGCTGAGGCAAGTGTGCGCAGCGCGAGGGAGTTCCTTGAGGCGCGCCGCGGCGTGATGCCTTTGGATGCCCGCTCAGATCTTCATGAGGCGGAGCGTTTCCTTGAAGAGGCTCGCCGTCACCTGCATTCTGATCCTGATCGGTCAATGCGTGCTTCTGATAATGCCAGTGAGGCGGCTAAGCGCGTGTCGGGGTCTTTTGCTCCGTTCTCAATGCCGGGCGGTTTTGCAGGTGGGACATTTGGGCAGTTGCCTGAGATGCTGTCTCCGTCTCGTATGACGATGAATAAGACCGTTTCCATGGGGATGTCAATGGGCGGGGCTTTGCTGTGGCAAACCTTGGATACCGTTGTTGATGTTGTCATTGATGAAGCGTTGGACGGGAAGAAGAAAAAGAAGCGTAAGCGTGATTAGAGGCTTCTTGGCGTTGAGGTGAGGCCAGCGAGATTGTGATTTCCCTGCGCCCACCGCCTGATTTCACACTAATGTTGACAATGACGGTTCGTTCCTAGCCTTTATTGGAGGAAACCATGGCAGAGAAGCAGTCAATTTTCGGCCGAGTAGCACAGTTGGCGAAGGCCAATATCAATGCGCTTCTTGATCGCGCCGAAGACCCTCAGAAGATGCTGGATCAGTTGATCCGCGACTACACCAACTCCATCGTTGAGGCTCAGAATGCGATAGCCCAGACCGTTGGTGATCTGCGTCTGGCTGAGAAGGATTACGAAGAGGACGTTGCCACTGCGGCTGATTGGGGTCGCAAGGCTCAGGCGGCTTCTGATAAGGCTGAGCAGCTCCGCGCTGCAGGTGATGCTGCTGGCGCTGACAAGTGGGATGGACTCGCCCGCGTCGCTCTGGGTAAGCAGCTTCAGTATGAGCGGGAGGCCGCTGATGCTAAGCCTCGTATTGAGGCTCAAAATGCCATGGCTGACAAGTTAAAGACCGGCCTTGCCACCATGAAGGACAAGCTTGAACAGCTCAAGTCCAAGCGTGACGAGCTGGTTGCTCGTCAGCGTAGCGCGGAGGCTCAGACGAAGCTCAATGACGCGATCGGTTCGATCAATGTTCTGGATCCAACCTCAGAGTTGGCTCGTTTTGAAGATCGTGTGCGTCGCACTGAGGCGATGGCTCAGGGACAGGCCGAGATTGCCGCGGCTTCCCTTGAGGATCAGTTTGCTGAGCTTGAGGCGGACGAGGTCGATATTGACCTTGAGGCAAGATTTGCTGCGCTGAAGGCGAAGAACTGAGCTTCACTACTTTTCCCTGCAGAGGGGCGATCAGACTCGACTGAGTCTGATCGCCCCCTGTTGTTTGTCTAAGTCCTTCATCGAATCTCGCGTGCAACCCAGCCCCACGGGCTAGGGTTATCAGTATGGAAACTACTTATCTGGTAATCGATGGCGAAAATATTGATGCCACGTTAGGCTTGTCTGTCCTTGACCGTCGTCCGAATCCTGAGGAGCGTCCTCGCTGGGATCGGGTTCTTCAAGCAGCTTCTGAGCAGTGGGGCGAGCAGGCTCGCGGTCTGTTCTTCCTGAATGGTTCCAATGGTTACCTTCCGATGGGCTTTGTGCAGGCCCTCAATGCCATGGACTACCGGGCTATTCCCCTGTCGGGTCCTGCGGACATGAAGGTCGTTGACCTTGGTATTCAAAAGACCCTGGAAGCGATCAGCGAGATTGAAGGAGCCTCGGTCATTCTCGCAAGCCATGACGGCGATTTTGTTCCTCAGATTCAAGAGCTTTTGTCGCAGGGTCGCAGGGTGGGTGTCCTGTGTTTCCGCGAGTTCCTCTCCACTCAGCTCCAGGAGCTGATTGAGGAAGGCCTTGAGGTGATTGACCTCGAGTACGATGTGCATGCCTTCCAGGTCACTTTGCCTCGTATTCGCATTATTGACGTCGAGGACTTCAACCCCTTCGAGTTCCTGTAAGCCGCAACGCTGCATAACAATCCCCCCTTGGTTGCTGCAGGTGCTACGCGCACCATCTGCAGCAGCCAAGGGGATTTTTCTACCTGAGGGACTGCCCCGTCCGTGGGAGGGTTGTTGCCGTTTCTGGAGGTTATGCAGTGCGCAAATGACAACGCGGTGGGCGCCACCTCACCATCTGAGGTAGGCGTTGAGTCGCGAAGCATGTGGCTCATGGCCGATTACAGCTCCACTCATCTGCTTGCCTGCCCAGGCACAGCGGCGCCGCCAGCGGGAATGCTGGCGGCGCCGGAGTTGGAATCAGGTGCGCTTACTTGACGTCCTCATCAACCCAGTCGAAGGTGCGGGTGACTGCCTTCTTCCACAGGCGGTAGGTGCGGTCAACCTCGGCCTGATCCATTGCCGGGGTCCAACGCTTTCCTTCTTGCCAGTTGGCGATGACATCTTCCGTGCCCGACCAGAAGCCAACGGCGATACCTGCAGCGTATGCGGCACCGAGTGCGGTGGTCTCAATGACCTTGGGACGAACAACGTCCACACCACACAGGTCAGCTTGGAATTGCATGACGAGATCATCGTGAGTCATGCCGCCGTCAACCTTGAGTTCGGTCAGTGGAACACCCGAGTCGGCATTCATGGCGTCCAGCACTTCACGCGATTGGAAGGCGGTGGATTCTTCCACGGCACGAGCGATGTGGCCCTTGTTGACGTAGCGTGTCAGGCCCACGATGGCGCCACGGGCATCGTCACGCCAGTAGGGAGCGAACAGGCCAGAGAAGGCGGGGACGAAGTAGACGCCGCCGTTATCTTCAACAGTCTCTGCAAGCTTACGCACGTCGGAGGACTTTTCGATCATGCCGAGGTTGTCGCGCAGCCACTGGACCAGAGAGCCCGCGACGGCAATCGAGCCTTCGAGAGCGTAGACGGCTGCCTCTTCACCGATCTTGTAGCACACGGTGGTGAGCAGACCGTTCTCAGAGAACACTGGCTCGGTACCGGTGTTCATCAGCATGAAGCAGCCGGTGCCGTAGGTGTTCTTTGCCATGCCCTTGGAGAAGCAGGCCTGCCCGAAGGTTGCGGCCTGCTGATCGCCCAGGATTGCTGACACGGGGGTGTCAATGAGCAGGGAGTTAGGTGCGCCGTATCCGTAGACCTCTGCCGAGGACTTGATAGCGGGGAGCATTGACATGGGGATGCCCATGTCGGCGCAGATGTCTTCACGCCACTGCAGGGTGCGCAGGTCCATGAGCATGGTGCGTGAGGCGTTGGTGACATCAGTGACGTGCACGCCTCCGTTGACGCCGCCGGTCAGGTTCCATACCACCCACGAGTCGGTGTTACCGAAGAGCAGGTCGCCAGCTTCTGCTTTTTCGCGCGCGCCCTCGACATTGTCGAGGATCCACTTGACCTTGGGGCCAGAGAAGTAGGTTGCCAGGGGAAGGCCGCAGATGTCGCGGTAGCGATCCATACCCTTATCGCCTGCGAGCTCACGGGTGATGGCTGCGGTGCGGGTATCCTGCCACACGATGGCGTTGTAGACGGGTTCGCCGGTGGTCTTGTCCCAGACGACAGTGGTCTCACGCTGGTTGGTGATGCCAACGGCTGCTAGGGAGTGGCGGTTGATGTCAGCCTTGTGGAGGGCATCAGCGACGACAGCGCGGACTGATTCCCAGATTTCCTTGGGGTCGTGTTCGACCCAACCGGGGTTGGGGAAGATTTGGGTGAATTCTTGCTGGCCAATGGAGACGATCTCGCCAGCGTGGTTGAAGATAATGGCGCGAGATGATGTTGTTCCCTGGTCAATAGCCATCACGAATTTTTGATCAGACATGTGTTGTCCTCTCACTTTCTTCAGGGGGTGGGATGTCGAGTGTGTTCAGTGTTTCGGGATGCTGCGCCACTGCAGCATCCCGAAACAGTGATTGATCAGGCAAGTCCACTGCCGAAGGCAAGGACAGTACCAAGGACGGCGCCGATGAGGGGGCCGACGACCGGAACCCAGGAGTACGCCCAGTCAGAGTCGCCCTTGCCCTTAATGGGCAGTACGAAGTGGGCGATACGTGGGCCAAGGTCACGGGCGGGGTTGATGGCGTAGCCGGTGGGGCCACCCAGGGAGTTACCGATCACCACAATGATGATGGCAACGCCAAGTGGTCCAAGCGCTGATTCGGTGTAGCCAGAGACGTAGATCCAGAGAATCAGCATGGCGGTGCCGACGATTTCTGTCACGAGGTTCCAGCCGTAGTTGCGAATTGCGGGGCCGGTGGAGAAGACGGCGAGCTTGGTTGCGGGGTCACAGTCCTCGTCAAAGTGGGTTTTGTAGGTGAGCCACATAACCACGGCGCCAACGAAGGCTCCAAGGAATTGTGCGAGGACGTAGATCGCGATATTCATGCCGGTAACGGGAACCCCTGCAGAGAGTTCCACTTCCGGGTTAATGATGTTGCCGACGACCTTCGCCAGCGTCACTGCAGGGTTAAGGTGACCGCCCGTGGCGTAGGCGACGTAGACGCCAGCAAAGACGGCAAAACCCCAGCCGAAGTTAATGAGCAGCCAGCCGCCGCCGTTGCCTTTGGTCTTGGGTAAGATTGCGGCAGCGACGACGCCACCGCCTAGAAGGAGGAGGACTGCTGTCCCCAAAAACTCGGACATAAAGATCTGTCCGCCACTCAGCGGGGGTGTTAGCCCGGAGGAAAAGAGTGCTGCAAACACTGTACTTGTACCTTTCTTCGGAGCTCCGTTGCACCGGATTAGGACGATAGTCGCAGAGTGTTGCGACTTCATTGCAATTATCACAGTGTCCGCACAAAAATTCGCTTCACCTGAACGGCTGTGCATGAGAGACTAGTGTTTGTGACCATCCGTGACGAACAGGCTCATGAAGCCGCCTCAATGTACTACCTCCAAGGCCACACGATGGAAAACATCGCACACCACCTTGGGATCTCCAGATCGTCGATCTCTCGACTCCTGGCTCACGCCCGCGAGACCGGCCTCGTCCGCATTTCCGTGGCCGCAGCGCCCGGCACTCGCGGCACGCTAGCTGGCCAAATCTCTGAGATCTTTGGGGTGCGCACCTCCGTCGTCCCCGTCCGCGAGGTTGACACCGAAGTCAACCGCCTCCACAACGTCGCCCTCGTTGCTGCAGAACGCCTCGTTGAACTCATGGAGCCCGGCGCAACCCTCGGAGTCGCCTGGGGTAACACCACCTCGGAGGTCACCCGCAACCTTCCTCGCGTCCACTTCCCCGGATCAACAGTCGTTCAACTCAACGGTGCCGTCAACGCCGCCAAATCGGGCCTCCCCTACGCGGACTCCATCATGTCCCAGGCCGCCCAAGCCTTCGGCTCACGCACCGTGCAGTTCCCTGTCCCCGCATTCTTCGACTACCCGGACACGCGTGACGCTATGTGGCGAGAACGCTCGATCCGCTCCGTCCTCGACACGATCGACCGCGCTGATGTCGCTCTCTTTGGCGTGGGATCATTAACAGGCACTCTGCCCTCACACGTCTACTCATCGGGCTACCTTGACCCCCAGGAAATCGCTGAGGCTCAAGCTGATGGCGTCGTTGGGGACGTCTGCACCGTTCTCATTCGAGAGGACGGCACCACCGATCTTCCTCTCAATAAACGAGCCTCGGGCCCCACTCCAGAAACACTTCAAAAGATTCCCCGACGGCTCCTCGTCGTCTCAGGCACCGGAAAAGCTCTGCCTCTGCTGGGAGCACTTCGCGCCAAGGTCGCTACCGACCTTGTTCTTGATGATGCGGCCGCCCGCGCGCTTATGGACCTCGTGCGTCAGCGCGCACACCACGCCAAAGCTCAACAGGCGCGCAGCAGAATCGCAAAGTAGCGATAAAATCTACTCGACATAGGGACACTCCCGCGTTCGCACACCGCGCGAACGCAATGGGCTGGGTCAGAACCGACACTGTTCTGACCCAGCCCATATGTTGTGACGCTCAGGCGTCAAGATCACGTCCCAAAAGCTCGACAAGAGCATCAAGGGAATCACTTGCGGCGTCATCTTCACAGCTGAGGACAACCTCATCGCCGTGCCCAACTCCAAGAGCCATCACTTCAATAACGCTGGCGGCATCAGCTTCTTCATCCCCATAAGTCAGGGTGACATCGAAACCGGTGTCATCAACAGCCTGAGCGAAGATCGCGGCAGGGCGGGCATGCAGGCCCACAGCGGAAGCAACAGTTGCAGTACGGGAAACCATTATTCTCCTTGGTTTTTCGGTCTCCCCCTGTCCGCGCGTATTCGAAACTGCGAATACGCGCGGACAGCGCACGCCGACTCTTTCAGGTGTGTTAGGCGAAACGCGCCGTTGCTACCTTCACACCCGCCATTGACGGGTGAGAGTCGGTGATGGAGACATCGGAGACTTGCCCGTTCTTGGTGAAGACCACCGGAGTGATGGGGGTGCGCCCACCGGCACGGATTGCCGCCACATCAACGGAAATAATGGGCTGGCCAACCGTCACCTTCGCGCCGCTTTCAACGAGGGCGGTGAAGCCTTCTCCCTTGAGTTCAACGGTTTCCAAACCGATATGAACCAGGATTTCAGCCCCATCATCGCCAACAACTGCGAAAGCGTGCAAGGTCTTGAAGATCTTGCGCAGCGTTCCCGAGATCGGGGAGCACACATTCACGACGCTAGCCCCCTCTTCAGGAATCACGGCGAATCCGTCCCCGAGCATACGCTGAGCGAAAACGGGATCTGGCACCTCAGTGACAGGAACAACCTGCCCAGCAAAGGGTGACGCGACGACAATCTTCTTCTTACCAAGACCGAACATGTCTATTCCTCAGGTAGTTCCTGTTGGTTCACACATCCTGTTCGCCCAGCAGTGTGACACTGCTGTCGGAAAGGATCCGAGCCACTTCGTCGTAGACGAACTGGACCTGTGGGCCAACAATCACCTGAACCGTCTTCTGGGACGGACGGATCACACCGGCAACGCCAGCGCGCTTAATCTCCGCTTCCTTGACACCCAGGTGGTCCTTGACCGCTACACGCAGGCGGGTAGCGCAATAGTCAACCGATTCAACGTTTTCTACACCGCCTAGACCAGCAAGGATAGTCGACGCAACGTCATTCATCTCGGCATTGCCAGAAAGAGTGGCACCCTCGTCACTGTCATCGCCACGACCAGGGGTCTTGAGGTTGAGCAGACCAATGAGGAAGTAGAAGACGAGGAAGTAAACCACTGCGTAGACAAGGCCCAGAACAAGCAGCATGTACCACTGGTTAGCCATGGGGTTCTGGGAAGAGAGCAGCATGTCGACAAAGCCTGCTGAGAATCCAAAGCCTGCGGTCCATCCCATAGAAGCGGCGATAAAGACCGAGATACCGGTGAGGATTGCGTGCACAATGTAGAGCAGGGGCGCAACGAACATGAAGGCGAATTCCAGAGGCTCGGTCACGCCGGTGAAGAAGGAAGCCAGAGCGCCAGCCATCATGAGGGAGCCAACAATCTTCTTGCGGGGGTTGTCCGCGCGCAGGTACATAGCCAGAGCGGCAGCGGGCAGACCGAACATCATGACGGGGAAGAAACCAGCCTGGTAGCGGCCAACAACACCTTGAACGGTGCACACGCCGTCAGCCCACAGGCCGGGGCAGGATGCGGCATCTGTTGCAGCGGCAGCAGCTTCGATGGTGCCGGCGCCACCAAGGAACTTGCCAATGTCATCGATACCGACAACGTCGAACCAGAAGATCGAGTTGAGAGCGTGATGCAGACCGGTGGGGATCAGCAAGCGGTTGAAGAAGGCGTAGATACCTGCGCCAAGAGCACCCATCCCCTGAATGAGCTGACCGAAGTTGAACAGCACGCTATAGAGGATTGGCCACACGAAGTAAAGCACCAGTGCTAGAAGCATCGAGAAGAAGGTGATGAGGATCGGGACCAAGCGGCGTCCGGAGAAGAAGGCGAGGAAGTCGGGAAGCTTCACGGCATGGAAACGGTTGTACGTCCAAGCAGCCAACAGACCAACGAGGATGCCGAAAAGCACATTCTTGGGGCCAACAGCACCCCAACCTTGTGCGGTCCATGCCAGCAGTTCGTCACCGCCTGCTTCTTTCAGCGCAGCCAGGTCAACCCCCTGGTATCCAGCCACAGACTTTTCGTTGATGAGGAAGGTGACAGTGGTAAAGCCGAGGAAACCGGAAAGGGCAGCAGCGCCGTTGGAATCCTTAGCAAGACCAAAAGCGAGGGCGATGGCGAAGATGTAGCCAAGGTTATCGAGGACAGCTGCACCGGCTTTGATGAGGATAGCGGCGATTACGCTGTTGCCGCCCCAGCCGTCGGGGTCAATCCAATAGCCGATGCCCATGAGGATGGCAGCGACGGGCATGACTGCCACCGCTCCCATCAGGCCTTTACCGAACCTTTGCAGGCTCGTCATGATCCTATCTTTCACTTCTCTAACTCCTTTGTTGAGTGATGGAATTGTGTTGAAGATCGTAGATCCATCCGTGGAGAAACACCGCCAGAAAAGCAGTCTCTCCTAGTCTCTGCTCAGAGGAGATCCCTCCTCGGATCAGGGCGCCTGAAGTGTTACTGCTGTGCGCGGGCGCCTCGCCAAGCAGAGTCAAAATAATCCATTCAGCATGCGTCCACTCATCGTGCAGGTCGCGCGCAATGGACCGAGGAACGCTGAAGAGTCGTGCACGGCCAGTCTCGATACGATCCACGAGGGCAACAAGAGCGGCACTCAAGTCTTCGCGCAGGGATCGTGGGCATTCTGCTACTTTGAGTCGCGCAAGAGCTTGATCGATCACGCCCGCAAGTGCATTGGCCCTGCTTAACGGGCGCTTGACTGATTCACCGGAGCGTGCAGCGTTGAGGTGAAGAGTGATGAAGGCAGCCTCGTCAAGGGGAAGCTCAACACCAACGCGCGTATTGATGTGATGCAGAACGAGTTCGGCTACCTCAAACTCTGCGGGGAAGAAGGCGCGGATTTCAGGCAGGAGGTTGTTCTGAATGACCTGCCCATCGCGGAAACGTTCGACAGCGAAGGCAAGATGGTCGGTGAGAAGCAGATAAATCGACGGATGCAGATGGCCAAGGGTTTTCGTTGCCAGTTCTACACCTTCAGAGATCGCGCTCAGGAGCTCAGGATCGAGACCGTTCAAAAGGGTGAGGTAGTGGATCTTGTCAGGTTCAATAGCAACGTATTGCTGCTGGACGATTGCGGGGTCAATCGGATCGTCCACCTTGCGGTTAAATCCGATGCCGGTGCCAACAAGAACAGATAATCCTGATTCTGAGCGCACAACAACCGCGTTATTGTTCAGGACATGGGTGACCCGGTATTCGGGGTCAGCACCAGGCGCGCGGTCGTACACAGGAGGCTCCTCGTTGAGCTAGGGCGGGAAAATCCGCTTCTCTCCAGTGATGCCTGCCGAACAGTGACACCCAGAGCGGTATTACTGAGGAAATTATGACACAGGACTCTGCCGTGTCAATAACCTTCAACAAACACATGTTATCAAGACATCAACCACCCTTTGGTCATTTTCTGTTCGCACCCCCTGCACATCTGCCCGAAAAGGCCACAAAATCCCTGAAGTGACTAAAATCAACCCCAACCAATCCCAGGGAATCTCCCTCACGCGCGACCGCACACCCCGCCGATATTTCTGCGACGCAGCGAAATATCCACCTTCTCGCTCACCCCACACGCGATGACCTCATCTGTCTTGGCCAAGGAGTCTGGTCATGTTGCCCTCACGCCCCCGCCCTATCCTTCCAATCACCCTCGGTGCTCTCCTAGCGCTCATCCTCCCCTTCTTCCTCCTCACCCCCAATGCCACTGCCGCCCCCGTACCCGCCGAAGTCAGTTTCGACTTCATCGCAGGAGCCCCAAGTGACGCCATTCGCGGCGCCACCGACCGCCCCGTCCCCACCCACTGGGATCGCGAAGAATCCGCACTGCCACAATCCCCTGGCGACATTGACCTCCTCCACTCAAATAACAGGCTCTACAGCTACCCCATGATCGACATCAGCCCCGAGAGCCAGGGCCCCGGCAAACCCATCAAAGTCACCTTCTTCTATCAAAAGGGCACCTCCTACAACACCTACTACCAGAAATACACAGCCCTGTCCCAAACCGATGGGCGCGCCCTCCCTGCCTCGCTCAGTGCCGGATGGCCCACCACGAAGGAAGAACGCCCCTCCTTCCCTCAGCCTGTCGGTGCACGCGTGGCCGACCCTGACGGTACTGGCACTTGGGTGCTCCAACGCTGGCGTCCAGACGTTAACGCCACCCGCACGCTCAATTCACGGGGCACCTTCGTATTCGTCTCGGAGTGGAGCTACGAGGCTACCCCCGCCCACACCGTCACCTACTCTTTCACGCAGCCCGACGGTTCGCCCCTACCCGCCACCCCAGATTTAGCGGCGTTGTTACCGGTGTCGGTCCTCCATGGACACTCCCTCACTCTTGGGATCAGCCCCGCAGAGACCTTCCCCCTGAACGTCGGCGGCGTTGAACGCACTTACGTCATCACCCGCATTGAGGGCGTACCTACCGGCCCGGTCACCTCCAACGTGACGGTCACAATCAGCGCCACACCACGCACTTACACCCACACCTACACGGGCGAAGCCTTCTCCGCCGCCGCACGCCCGCTGCCGCCCTCGTTAGCCACGGTCGGCCCACCCACCCACGAGGCTAGCCCTACCTTCCCTCTGGCGGCCGGTGCCACCAGCCCTGACCCCTCCGGCGAGGGCGTATGGACTTTGATGGAGTGGCGCTCAGAGTCACCGACGCTCTCTCCTGATGGGCTCACCCAAACCGAAGGCCATAGTGCCGTATGGGACTACCGCAAGTGGGAGACATACAACGTGTCTTACGTGCTGCGCACACCCGACGCCTCGGCCGCCATCACAGCCCCCACCACTGGCGGAACGCCTCTGCCGACGTATGTGCAGGAAAATTCCACCCTCACCCTGCCGATCAGCGTTGGAGATACCTTCACCGTCAACGGCGCCGACGCTCCGCTGTATGTGCTCCAGTCCATTGAAGGAGCACCAACTGGCCCGGTGAGCCAAGCCCCAACCATCACCCTGGTGGCGAAAGAACGCACGCACATCCATCGCTTCAGCGTTGAAGCCGTTGGCACTGATAGACCCCTACCTGCCGAGGTTGTCACCACCTACCCGGATTATGAGGGTCTGCCTGTTGTCTACCCGCAGGTCACCCCCACTAAGGTCAAGGTGCCTGACGGGGAGTGGATCTCTCAAGGGTGGAGCGAAAGCGGCACAAGCCTGTCAGCCGATGGCCTGATCGAGACACACGCCCATGTGCTGCGTTGGAAGTTCAAGCAGATCTTTGATGTGGTAAACCCGCAGCCGCCATTTGCGACATCGGCAGAACTACTTGATGCGCATCCTGAGCTTGGCGCGCCCGGTGCCCCGCTTAGCCTGGTGACTCAAGGCTTGCCATTCACACTGGATGCGCGGGGATTCACCCCCTTGTCGATGGTTGACATTTACAGCTACTCAACACCGCGTCTACTGGGCACGGTTACCGCTGATGCTCAAGGCCGCGTGTCCACCAGCATCTCTATTCCTGTTGACCTCAGCCCCGGGATTCACTTCCTTACCCTCAGGGAACGCGGCAGTGCAAAGCCTCAGGCGATCCTCAAGCTGAATATACTCAGGGCACCCGTACCGCCAGGGGGCGGGCAGACCCCCGGCGGACAGACGCCTGGCGGACAGACGCCAGGGGGCACTCCTGCTCCTGGCACCTCTCCCACAGTCAAGCCTCCTGCTGTCACCCAGCCCACTGTCACGCGCCCTGCTGCCACTCCATCCACTGCCATTCCTCCAGCACAGACTCCCCAGGCGACGATTCGACCTAAGCCTCGTCTTGCTCAAACTGGGGCAGGTGAAAATGGCCAGTCCGTGGCTGTTTTGCTCCTCATGTCGGGCCTGACGCTGGCGGCTGCTGCATCACTACCTGTCCTGTCTCGCCGCTAACTTCCGATAGGAGGATTCTCTTCCCTTTCGGCCACACTGCTGTGGGGCGCCACGACACCTGTGTCACATGTGGCGCCCCACAGTGCGAGGAGGGGAAAGTCCCGGTTGAAAAACGGTATCCTCATCATCATGTCTACGGCTCCGGTGCGCGTCATTATTATTACGGGACCATCTGGTTCTGGTAAGTCTTCTCTGGCTCGTCGTTGTGGTCTACGCTCTGTCCGCTTGGACGACTTCTATCACACCTTTGACACCCCGAATATGCCGATGGTCGACGAACACCTCATTGACTGGGATGATGTTCGGTCATGGAATAAAGAAGCCGCAATTGAAGCCTTGATTGAGCTGTGCACAACGGGCCAAACTGACACACCCGACTATGACATTCCCACAAGTTCCGTCATTGGCAGCCGTCATCTTGAGCTTGATCCATCGGAGACAGTCATTGTTGCCGAGGGGATTTTCGCCGCTCATTGCGTACCCGCGTTGAAAGAGCGTGGCCTTCTTGCTGACGCGATCTGCATTGCCCGCAATCCGTGGCGTAATGCCTACTTCCGGTTTATCAGGGACATTAAAAAGAACCGCAAGTCCGTGCCCGTACTCATTCGGCGCGGCCTGTATTTGACCAAGCGCGAGCCGGGGCAGATTCGCGAGTGGACTGCTCTGGGCTGCCGTCCAGTACCTTCCCTTGAGGCTGCCGTCGAAGCAGTAAAGATGGCGGCCACTGCAGCGGCAGCTCAGGCAGACTGAACCTTCACTATCGGAGTCCAACGCTATGGCAACAGCCAATACAGCAGCGCCTCACATCAGCATTGAGCTGATGCGGCAGAGGTTAGGGAATTCGCCAGCATCTAGCAAATCGCCGAGCACACAAACGACGCGATAGTGCACGCGGCAGCGCTTCGCCGATGTCCGAGCTGAACCGTCCTGGGTTTTGTTCCGTGGTGAAACCTGAAAGGATGGTTCTTGTGCCGAAGCAATTTGATGTGGAGTTTAAGCAGCGCGCTGTTCGTTTGGTGAATGATCGTCTGGCTGCTGATAAGACGATGTCGTTAACCAAGGCGATTGGTGTGATTGCCAAGAAGCTCGGGGTTGCTTACGAGACTGTACGCCGGTGGTATCACGACCCGGCGTTGAATCAAGACCATGAGGATGGCCCGCTTGCCGAGGAAGTGAAGCGTTTGCGTCGTGAGAATGCTGAGCTGCGCCAGGTCAATGAACTGCTCAAGGCTGCCTCGGCTTTTTTCGCCTCCGAACCAGGCCCCCGAGCCAGGAAATGATCGCGTTCATCGATGAGTATCGTGATCGTTTCGGGGCACGTATTCATCTGCACTACGCTGGCTCACCACCGTCAAGGTGGGTTCATGACCGCCCGTGGATACCGCGCTGCGAAGAAGCGTGTGCCTTCACAGCGTTCTTTGCGGGACTGTGAATTGCTCCCCGTCATGATCGACATTCACCGCGAAAACTATGGCGTGTATGGGGTGCGTAAGATGTGGCACGCCATGGAACGCGTGGGCCATGATATTGGCCGCGGCCAGGTTGCTCGGTTAATGAAAATCGCTGGTCTTTATGGTGTTATCCGGGGTCGAAAGCCGATCACCACTAGAGGCGCTACAACGCCAGATATGCGTCCTGACTTGGTTCAGCGCAACTTCCGTGCCCCAGGGCCGAACCGGTTGTGGGTTGCTGACATGATCCTGTGTGCGCACCAAGTCTGGGTTCGTGTACACAGCGTTCGTCACTGACGTGTACTCCAGGAAGATTGTGGGCTGGGCTACCAAGAGCCGCCTCACCACCGAGGCCCTACCCTTAGACCTGACTCGTGCAACTTTAGTGACCCAGGAGGGTGAGTAGTTCTTGGGTTTGGGGGTCGATTTGGGGGTAAGCAGTGTGTTGTTGCCCGTTGGGTAGGGTGATGTCGATTTCTTGCAGATCGATGAGTTTTTTGACCAGCTTTGGGGCTGTGATTCCTGTTTCCTGGTAGAGGTGTCGGGCGAGGGTCAGAGCTGCGGTGACAACGGTGAGGTGGGCTTGGATAGCGTCTTTGGTGTGGTGGAAGATGGGCCGGGCTTTGAGGTCGTGTTTGCTCATGCGGAAGGACTGCTCTACGTGCCATAGCTCGTGGTAGTAGGCAATAATCTGCCTACCGTCACTGACGTGTGCGGGGATATTAGTAACGTAGCCTTTGAGTCCAACTAGGCGTTGGGCGTGCTCAAAGGCTTTGTCATCAAAGGTCATACCCATGCGCCCCTGGGACACGAAGCGAGGCTTACGTGCGGGCTTGGCCCCTTCGATGGCGTCCATGGCTCGACGTTGTTGCGCGTTGAGGGTTCTATTGTCACGCGCTGCACGCTTGCTGGAGTAAGCCCATATTGCTCTCCATGATTTTTGCCCTACCTGTCTGCTATCGCCCTGGTCAAGGCTTGGCTGTTGTGTTCTGGGGTTGGGGATGGGGTGGTCAATAATTTGCCCATCAACCATGTAATCCCCATGCTGGTCCCAGTACTGTTCGAGGTCGTGGGGTGCTCGGCTTTGGCGGGCACCGACGATGAATAATAGCCCTGCCTCGTCCAGGGCTTTGAGGTTTCCCACGCTGAGCATGCCTGCGTCAGCTACCACCACGAAATCATGCAGACCGTGGCGGTCTTGGAAGCGTTTGATGATGGAGATGAGGGTGTGGGTTTCGGCTTTGTTACCTTCGAAGGCTTCCACCTCTAAAGGGTTTCCCGCGCGGTCAACGAGTAGGCCAACAATGATTTGGGGGTCAACCCGACGTTCCTTGGAGTAGCCCACGCGGCGAAAGCCTTTATTTGCCTCCCAATCCTCATCCTCACGCTCAGCCTCGAAATACAGGGTCGTCACGTCATAAAGCACAAGGGACAGATCTCCATGACGGCTAGCGTGAGTAAAGCAAGCCTGGGCGAGGGTGTCGCGGTAAGCTCGCTGAGCGCAACGCTTAAGGGAGTTAAACAGCGTTCGACGGCTGACATGCTCAATTCCTAAACGCTCAAGGACATTGACAGTGGCTTCCTTCGAGCATGGTTCAATCAAACGAGCCAACACCATCTGCTTAAACGCCTCATCGCCCAGGACGTCAAAACCAATATCCACATAGGCTTTATCCAACACGCTCCACAACAGGGCGGAGCGTTTGCCTCCCACACGCAAAGCGCTCCTAGCATGGCGCCGTTTGGGCTCCAAATCTAAAGTTGTTTGGCCGGGGTGGAGTTCATCATGAGCTGCCTGCATCAACACAGTCAGCTCAACCTCATTGTGAGCAGAGCCGACATGCTTAAGCACAACGTTCTTGCGCCCCTGCTTTTCCACGATCTGCACAGCAGTCGCACCAGAAGCAGTTCTCACACGACGAATAAACGGGGCCACACCCCCATTCTAGACACCCATTTAGTGACCCACTCACACAGCGCGAACCGCAGAATATCAACAAAAACCAGGACTCCAACCCCAAAACCGCCACCACTTGCACGAGTCAGGTTAGAGGCGCTCAATCATGCGATTGCAACCACCAAAGGAAGCCTGAAAGATCTGGTGCATCATAGTGATCATGGCAGCCAATACGTTTCCATTGCTTACCATGAGCGATTGCGTGATGCGGGTATCGATGAATCCACTGGCAGCGTGGGAGACTCCTACGATTAACGCCTTGGCTGAGACTGTCAATGGCCTGTATAAGAGTGAATTGATTTACTCTCAGACCTGGGAAGGATTAGCCGAAGTTGAGTGGGCTACCCTATGCTGGGTGCACTGGTGGAACACCACCGGCCTACATTCAGAATTGGGATACCGCACCCCACAAAAAACAGAAGACCACTACTGGCACACCCACCGTGCCAACACACCCAATTTACGAGTCACTGCCTAGGAACAAAACCCAGGACGGTTCACCCAAACTCGTTGACAAGCTGATTGACCTCCAAGAAATCGACATCACCCCCCACACCCAAGAACTACTCACTCTCCTGGGGCACTAAAGTTGCACGAGTCAGGTTCAATCGTCCCGGCATGCAGAACGGGCACCCGAAAGCAATGAACGATCGCGACGAAGATCTACTCGCCACAACCATCGAATTTGGATGCATGAACAGCTGCAACCGTTGAGCAGACCTCGAAATAGGAAGATCCGGACCCGTCTTCCGCCGCCGATTGAGTGGAGCCTGAAAATGTCACGACCCTTGTTTCATGCAAAGGGCACCGGCAACAGTCTCTAGAAATTGCACATGCCCATTAATATCCTGCTCAATATTAAAATTTCTTTCAGCATAGAGCCTTGTCGAGCCCTTACAAGAATAGCCATAGACTGCGCCGCAAGAATATACCGAAAAGGCAGAGGGCGATCGATGCACAACGTCCTTCGAGCATGTTTCCGAAAGCTGAGAGCACATGATACTTACCGAAGAAGAGGCCGCGCGCACAGCCTCTAAAACCTCAGGTCTTGGATTCTTAAATTTCCCCGCACGCCCATTAGAAATAAACACGACCTCGGGCCGCACTATATCAACTAACGCACTAACGATGTCACGATTTCGCGACGATGAAGCTGCTATGCGCCCCCCATGATGGGGCAACATTAGATATCGCGTCGCATGCTCTATTAATTTGTCATCAATAAACGAAGTACAAGCATTTTCATCCACATCTCCAGGCAGAAGAAGAAGTGGCTCTCCTCCTGCCATGACTTGCACAATAACGCTAGCAGAATTTGTTGTAATCTTCCGCCCAGACCTCCCCTTAGCACCAGGGCCAAGAAAAGCGATGCTGGGACGCGGGCCAACAAACTTGATCTTGAATAAGCCTCCGGAACCCACATCAACACTGTGACGGTACTGCGGCTTTAGAATAGTTACTTTATCACCCGACTGCTGAAGATCGTCGAGGTGAAACAGAAGATCCCCCCAGATACGTGTCCCCTTAGCAGCATCAGCTGCACAATGAACCTCTCCCACAACAATTCGAGGGTCATTTTGCGCCAGTATAGACAACAGCCCCCCAATATGATCACTATCCGCATGAGAGAGAATTACTGCATCAATCCTCTGAATCTTCTCTTCCCTCAGATATTCCAGAACTTTTCCCGGCGCACCTGTATCTACAAGAATTACATGCTCACCATCGCGAACCACAACACAAGAGCCATGACCAACATCAAGTATGTCGACATACTGCTGAGAACACATGATTACGTCAGCTCCCAATCATCAAGATAGAGATCACGTTCATCTTCGACACCTAAATTAGCCTTTGCAAAACACCTAAAGCATTCGCCGCGAACAAAAGCTGAACGAAGCCTCTCAGCAAGAAGTGACGGCAATTTCTCAAGAACAAGTTCAATTTCATCACCACTCCATCCTGGAATAACAGCCCCGACATTCCGACCGTCATCGGAGATATTCGTGAACGTAACCAACGCTCGCCAAGGCCGCCTCTGAGGAGAATATTGCCCCCTAAACTCAGCTCGAATTAATTCAATACTGTGCGCAAGGGAGTCAGCATTCAGCTGACCCGGCTCGAGTATCACCGGGATCCACCTTCGCTTTGTTCTAAAATCTAGAATATTTTCACTTTGATACCTAGTACAAAGAATCGCAGGGAAGCGCTTTTTATACCAACCCAGAACAAGGTCTTCACCATTGAACCCAGCATAGTTCGAAGGCTTCAGGAGGTAATCACTTATTGCGGCATCGCCAAACGAACTAAAGGTGAGCGCCTCCTTCAACGTACCCAACTTCTCGGCCACAGGCACCCCTTTGTAAGGACCATCTTCAATTATGATTCGATAGCTATCGCGAACAGCTTCCTCATCATCGATGAGAAGAATCTTTTCAAACCTTGAAGACGAACTCATGAGAAATCTCCATCCAGCGGGAGACGTATTTTAAATACCGCACCCCCCATTTTACCGACAGGTTCCACCGCAATCTCACCACCCAAATCCATAACGTTATCCTTTACGATGGTCAACCCCAATCCCGTCCCCCCTTTCCTGGTCGTATTACCTGGAAGCCAGATATCATTCTTATCAATTCCAACAATTCCCGGCCCAGTATCTTGAATCTCGAACCACAGGCCTCTCTCATCAACGCACAGCCCCAGAAAAATCTTGCGCTCACGATCCACAGACTCCGCCAATGCGGAAACACTATTGTTGATCAAATTTGTGACTATAGACTCAATCGCCGCTTCAGTACCGCGTATATAACACTCCGCCGCCCCCTCGAAGCTCCTCACAATTTCTATGTTTCGCTTTTTAAGGAAGGGCTCAATATTCTCGATCGCCCCATTAACGGCCTCAGCAACCAGCACTCGACCGACTCTCCGTTTCTTTTCTTTCACAAGCTTGAGGGACACCTCAGATAGCGCCCTCATGTCCTCGACAGCCACTTGAATCCGATCGATCCGACTGCCAAAATCCTCACTGATTGAGCGACAATTCTGAGAAACAAAGGACTTCAACGAACTTAGCATAAGATCCATGATCTTAATCGGTCCCCCCATAATATCATGCGAGAAAGTTGCGACTGTTATACCAGCAGTGCTTAGAGTCCGATACAATTGAAGATCTTTTCGGAGCGATGCCTCCAGCCTTTGATTTGCTTCTGCATATCCGACAAAAGCTGCCTCGACAGCTCTCTGGATAGTTGGGTCATCAATCTTTCTGATCGATTCTTCCACCACCGAGCGTTCAGCTTCAGCTTTTTTTCTGATAGAGGTGCGTTCGGATTGGCGGCGCTTCTCGGCGGCCGCCTGCCGCCGACGAGCCATCCACTCGAGACAGTCGGTAGCAAATCTCCGCAATTCATAGAAAGACGTCGATTCCACAAAACCTGATCTATCAGTTTTCTGAAGCAATACACCCGTCAAATCATTAATCCTAATACGGCCAATCGATGTATTAGTACTCGGTCGATTTTCAGGGCTTTGCGCCCGGCGGAGATTCATATCTAACCAGTCACTGCCCGGATTACCATATGGCGCAACCCTGAGACCGTTTACATATACGTGAACTCCACCGAAACTACTCAGCCAATTTCGCACTGCTGCAAGAGATGCAGAACGACCAATGAAGCTCTTCTTATTTAAGATGAACACCCATAAGTCAAGGTCAGCGTCAGGTGCTTCGTAGATCCCCAGATCGTCTGTGTTTGCACTCCAAATGAGATTACCCTTCCAGTCATAGACTTCCGCTCGCGCACGACCAGAGTTGAGGCTAGCTCGTAGGTGATATTCAGCATCATCGAAATAGCGTCTTGACACCTGCTCAGCAAGATCAGAGTATTCTCGTGAATGCAGTATAGGGCTGAAAGAATCGTCGGCTTCATTGAAAGGATCTGCAAGCAATACAAGTGCACGAGCCAAGCTCCTCACTTGTGCTCGACCGTAAGTATCCCTTAGTTGGCTTAATTCAATTCGCGTGCCTCTCGGCGCGTCAGCTGCTGGGGTTTTCGATGTGAGCACTTCAACCTCGTCAACCGTTCTCGCCCTGTCAAATCTGTCCCAATCAAGGATCACTTCATACTGAAAGCCATCACCCGGACGAGAAACCATTCGGGCCCGACGCCCGAGACGCAATGCGGCTAAGCGCCCAAGCCCCTTATTTCCTGCGGGTATTCGCCCAAGCCGCCCTGTAGTTCGCTGCCCTGCTTTAGACGACTCTCCTAGGATCAACCAGCTCGAATTGATATCGTCTGCTGTCATCCCGTCACCATCGTCTTCAATAATTATTGAAGACGAATCCTCTTGAGTCCCCAACCAGATGTGACATTTTCGGGAATTTGCATCGTATGAGTTTTTTACAAGCTCGATGAGGCCTTGGTCAACATTAGGATTAAGTTCTTCGCCAAGCCTCTTCAGAATGCTTGGAGAAAAACGTATACGCCCCGCATGCAATTCTTCCATCAGATCTCCCATGGGATCTCTTTTATTGCTGACACAGTAAGATGTCGACACCTTATCCGCTGATTCAAAAAATCCTCCGTTGAGGGACTGCTCAGCACGGTCAGTATATCAGCGCATTCAACTCCCTCACGAGGCTTAACAACAATAAGGTGATTCTCGACAGCTACTGGCTCATCACTCGTCCACATATGGGCCCGGAGTCGCGGCGACGAATCCGGACGCGATGTTCGATTTACGAGTACGAATGGCCCGTAATCTAGTCTCCCCTCATATCGGCGTTCGAGTTTTCTTCCCTCTGCAAGCGCACGAGCAGTCACGAATGAGACTTCGCTTCCTCGTCCAGAATCTCTGTAGGGCACTACGGAACCGACTCTAACTTCAGCCATCTGACCTAAGGTAGTATCACGGATGGATGGAGTCCATAGAAAATCTCTACCAGTCGATCCCACGGTTAAATCGAGAACGAAAACATGGATATCGGCATGATCATCGAAGACATCAAGCACTTTCAATCGGTTGATCTTAGCCATCTGAGACACATGAAGTCGCCACTTTTCATACCGACTTCCCGAACGCAGCACATCCGGCAAGATAGCCAGCAGGCGCGCGCCTTCCTGCATTGAGGCCAGCGCATTGACAACAAAGAGTGCAGCACTGTTGACTTGCCCACTCGCCCAACTCTCATTCGCGTCCATTGAGACAAACGGTGGATTGAGGACAACATGGGTAGCTTTGGAGACAAGCGAAGATTCGTGCAGGAAATCTGCCTCCATTGCTTCAATTTGCACCGCACCCCTTTGGTCGATATTCAGGAGTCTCATTCGAGCAATTTGGGCAAGGTCAGCACTGACGTCCGACACCAGCACTGAGACATCTTGAATTCCGTTTCGTTCCACCCTCTCTAGCGGGGCGACCAGAAGGTCTCCCACCCCGCAGGCGGGATCAACAAGCACCGCCCCATTGCCAACGCCATCAATTACGCCCTCCCAAAGCAAACTAGCCATTTTTGAGCCGGTGAAGAAGACACCCTGTGCGCGCCGTGCCTCAAGTGACACTGTTTCCCTCAGAAGGTTATGAAGTGCAACATCAGAAACGTGAGAACTGTCTCCCATTATGAGTCTTTTGCAACCATCAACAAATGTTGAGTAATTGGGTACTACACCTCGCGCCCGGTCCAATGAGCAGCTCCTATTCACGTAATGAATCTACTTGTTGAGCAATATCATAGCCAGCCGTTATAAAGACTCCCGGTTCTCGTTCCCAGGAAGGGAATCAAGCATTCCTTTCAAACCGCTCCCCGGAACGGTACGCAGGACAGTTCGCTCGGAGCTCACTAGTACGTTTTGTTGACAAGAGACGAACTCCATTTCCTTTCTCTCATTCCCAATCTTCCTTGCCTCACTTGAGGGCGCCGTCGAAGCAGTGAACGCTGCAGCAACGAGCACACCCCGTGGCGCTTAATGTGCGCCTTAGTGCTCTACGTACGTGTTAGTGCCTGATGTACGTGGTGCACCATGTACATGATGCGCTAACACGTACACGAGGCGGCAACCTGCACACCAGGGCCGACGCCTTTATGCCCACACACAGCGAGGCGGCCCCGGAACACCGGAACCGCCTCGCCGGAAGCAGGTAGCTGAACTTACAGCTTCTTCACCAGAGGGAAGGTAATCGTCTCGCGAATACCCTGCCCGGTCAGCGCCATGAGCAGTCGATCCAGGCCCATACCCATGCCACCAGCAGGCGGCATACCGTATTCCATTGCCATGAGGAAGTCCTCATCAAGAATCATTGCCTCAGGGTCGCCATCAGCGGCAGCCAGGGCTTGCGCTTCGAAACGCTGACGTTGGATGACAGGATCAACCAGCTCCGAGTAGGCGGTGGCCAGCTCGAAGCCCCGCACGTAGAGGTCCCACTTTTCAACCACGCCCGGCTTAGAGCGGTGCCCTCGGGTCAGCGGCGACGAATCCTCGGGGTAGTCCCGAACGAAGGTCGGTTCCCAGAGCTGGTCACCAACAGCGACCTCGAAGAGGGTTTCAGCAACCTTACCGGTGACGTAGTGGTCGGGCACTTCCTCATCAAAGTCACGTGTGAGGATCTCTACAAGCTCCTCACGCGGGGTCTGGGCGGTGATGGTGCGGCCGATGGCCTCGGAGGTCGCCTCGTACATGGAGATTTCCTTCCATGAACCAGACAGGTCGTAGGTGGAGCCGTCAGGGAGGGTGACGACCTCGGTACCCAGGGCTTCGCGGGCGGCGCGTTGAATGAATTCGCGAGTGCGGCGGGCCATGGTGTCGTAGGAGCCGTAGGCTTCGTAGGCCTCAAGCATGGTGAACTCAGGCGAGTGCGAGGAGTCAGCGCCCTCATTACGGAAGTTGCGGTTGATCTCAAAGACCTTATCCACACCGCCAACGACTGCGCGCTTAAGGAAGAGCTCAGGCGCGATGCGCAAGAACAGTTCCGTGTCGTAAGCGTTCATGTGAGTGCTGAAGGGGCGGGCGGCGGCACCGCCGTGCAGGACCTGCAGCATGGGGGTTTCGATTTCGATGAAGCCGGCCTCGTCAAAGTAGGCGCGCAGGGACTTCACGACCTTGGCGCGCATCCTCACCATGTCGCGGGCTGCGGGGCGCACGATCATGTCGAGGTAGCGGCGGCGTACTCGCATGTCTTCCGACAGGCTCATCTCGGTGCCGTCTTCGGCCGTGTAGGTCTTCGGCAGGGGGCGTAGGGACTTTGCGGCAATCGCCCATGCAGGGACGGGGTCGCCCTCGTTGATGCCGGGGGTGGTCAGGCCTGCAGGAGCGGTGCCGGGGCAGGCGAGGACGGAGAGCTCACCGCGGCGCGAGGAAATGACGCGGCCGTGGATGAAGAGGTGGTCGCCAAGGTCAACGTCAGCCTTGTATTGGGCCAGGGATTCGACGCCTACTTCAGCGGCGGAGAGCATGACTTGGATGCGGTTTCCGGCGCCGTCTTGAAGGGTAGCGAAGCAGAGTTTGCCGCCGTTGCGGGCGAGCATGACGCGTCCGGCGATGCCGACCTCGTCAGTGGTTTCGTCACCTGCTTCAAGGTGGGCGTACTTTTCGCGGATTTCCTCAATGGTGGAAGAGATAGCCAGCACAACGGGGTAGGCCTCGGTGCCGGCGTCCAGCATGCGCTGACGCTTTTCCGCACGAACTCGCACCTGCTCGGGTGCGTCGTCGGCAACGTCAGTGGGGAGTTCGGGGGTGTCAATCTTTGCGTCAGTCACGTCTACCATCTTAGCGCCTTGGTTTTGTGGCTGGTTTTCTTGTTTGGCGAGGCCACCGCCAGGGTCGTTGTGCGGATGAGGTGAGTCTGTGGGTGCTTGCCTCGCATAGGATGTGAGAGGTTCACCTATTGGCTGTGCGGAGTGAAAGCTCGCCCTTCACTGCTTGGTGGTGTGGCGGGTTTGAGAATATGTGTCGAGCGTGAAGGTGTGTGATGGGATCGGTGTCTGTACCTGCATCAAGTGATGCGGAAGGAAAGGATGGGGCTGAAGCCCGCCCGCGCCAGGAGACTCGAGGCATTCGCGGATTATGGTCGCGTGTGCGAGATTCGCGTTTTGGGCACGAACTGCGCTGGACCTTCACCTGGCCGATGCTGTGGATTCAGAGCGTGGCAATTAACCTCGCCCTGGCGGCTTTCTATCTGCTCTTCAAGCAGCCTGATCTGGGTGGGCACTACAACTCGCTCATGCTGTACTGCGTGTACTTTTCGACCTTTATTCTTGCTGATGTCACCACAACCAATATCTTCGGTCTTGATGTCCCTCGCACCACAGAGGCACTAAATGAGGGCCAGTCGTTCGTGCGGATTCTTTTACGCAAGAATGCCGTGCAGTGCGTTGTCATTGTGCTACCCATGCTGGTCATTACAGCCGCGTGGACAGAGTATCTCTATCACGACTCCGAGATGATGCGGACGATCCCTGGGGTTCTCTATCCGATGGTCTTGTTTATGGCTCTGGGCAACCTCATTAGCGTGTTGTATCCGGTGGCTCAGGCACCGTTTTCCTGGCATGTGCGTTCCTGGAGGAAGTGGCGCTGCCAGGTGCCGCTGCTCATCTCTTACGCGATTCCCTACATATTTTTTGCCGTGTGGGTGTACACGGATCTGCCAACTTGGCTCAACACTTTCCTACGGGATGCGGGGAGCGATGATTTCGTCCCGCCCTCCGAAGATGCCGCCGCCTTGCTGATTGCCTCATTCGTCATTTACTGGGCAATGACTATCCTTGCCGCCCTTATCTTCCATTGGCGGGGCTTTGTGTTCGCCGGGCAAAAGAGCTTGATTGAAGAAGCACCTTTTGATGAGGACACGCTTTCTGCACTCGCACAGTGGGAACCTCAAAGGGAGCATGCGAACGTGACGGCAGCTTCCGTATAAGCCATGCGCTAGGCTACGGGGCGCTAAGCCTTTCCACCCCTCAGTGATGCGGGGAAACTCCACGTTCTCCTGGCGTCGATAGCCCCCCTTGTGCTCGATACCAAGCCGACCTTCTGGCTTACGCCTACAGCCTTGCCCCTACAGGCCTGAAGATTTCAGGCCCCGTGCCTGCGCAGCCGGATGATCCTCGGGCACCTCACCCGGGTTTGCGCCCGTCTCAACGATGCGATTCTTCGCATCTACAAACACCACGCTGGGTTTCCAGGTGCGCACCCGCGACTCGGGCACATGCGAGTAGGCAATGATAATGACCAGGTCACCAGGGTTCACCAGGTGTGCGGCAGCACCATTAATCTGCAGGACACCCGAACCTCGCTCCCCGGCGATGGTGTAGGTCGACAGGCGTGAGCCGTTGTCGATGTCGACAATGTCAACGCGCTGGCCTTCAGCAATGTCAGCAGCGTCAAGCAGGTCAGCATCAATGGTGACGGATCCAACGTAATGCAAGTCTGCGCTGGTGACGGTGGCGCGATGGATCTTGCCATGCACCATTTCGCGCATGATTTCGGGCTGAATAATGCCCTGAGAGGCGTTCATGGTCATCCTCGGACCTCCACGGTCATCACCGCATTATCAATCAGGCGTGTGGTACCCACTCGGGCAGCAATCAAGAGACGCGCCTGCACACGTCCGCTTGGGTGCCCAGCACTCACTGGCTGGAATGAATGATCGTCAACCAGTTCAACATAGTCGATTTCCACGCCAGGTTCTGCATCCAACACTTGACGCGCGGAGGCGATCACCAGGGCGGGGGGAGCACCGGCGGCTGCGGCCTCGTCGGCCACGCGAAGGGCACGATTGAGGGAGCGGGCGCTCACACGTTCCTCAGCCGAAAGGTACTGATTACGGCTAGAGAGGGCCACCCCATCCGTGTCACGCACGATCGGCACACCCACGATCTGAACTGGCATATCAAGGTCACGCACGAAAGCGCGAATAACAGCAAGCTGCTGCGCGTCTTTCTCACCGAACAGGGCGACCTGCGGGCGGGTCAGGTTCAGTACCTTCGTCACCACAAGTGCCACACCGGCAAAATGCGTGGGGCGGGAGGCTCCCTCAAGGTGACGACCGACGGGGCCAGGATCGAGCGTGATGAGGGGTTCTTCAGGGTAAACATCCTCCGGGGCGGGTGCCCATACGAGGTCGGCTCCCACCGTGGTGAGGGCGGCGACATCGGCCTCAAGGGTGCGGGGGTAGGCGTCGAAGTCCTCACCGGGGGCGAATTGGGTGGGGTTGACGAAGATCGTGACGACAACATGGTCGGCATGGGTGTGGGCCTGGCGAACGAGTTCCAGGTGCCCCTCATGGAGGGCACCCATCGTCATGACGAGGCCAACGCTGCCAGGCAGTTCAGCCAAGGCGGCCAGATAATCGGCGCGACTGTGAACCACGCGGGGAGGTTGGCCTGCGGCACCTGCATTGGAATCCGTTGCGTGCGCAGCAGTAGGAGCAGTGGCTGCTGCATAACCGCCAGCTGCTGTGTCACTGCTAGCCACTGTTCCGCCGTCAGTCGCTGCGAGGTGATGATTCTCTGTCTTGCCAGAAGTCATGGCTCTATTTTCCCTCTTTCACCTGAACCTGCGCGCTTCCAAAGATGAGCGATGCCCCACGAGACCACGGTGGAATAGGACACTCTCTGTCCACTCCCTTTGTGCACCCCCTCTGCACGTCTTTTTGAGACCCTCTCTTGCATGTGCCTTTGGAGGCCCTGCGCTCCCACATGTGCGCCCAGGCAGTGATGCGGCTGCTGATACTCCCTTTTTGCCGTGGAGTCACATGTGGGAACCCAACAGCAGATGTCCTCATGTGCGATTCTTTCTGTGCAAAGAAGGCGTGAAATATCCGCGTGGGCAGGAGATGCTTTGACTGGGATCAAAGCTCCAGGCCACGCTCCCCCAGGGCATCGAGAATTTCCAGCGCAGCACGCTCAGAGATCGCACCTTTTCGTTGGAGCATTGCCACTGTTTGGCGGGTCATGTGCGCGTAGGTGTGTGCGACCTGCTCGGTAGTGAAATCCCGTGGGCCGTGTCCTTGCAGACCCCCCTCACTGACCCCGCCCGATGTCTCAATCAACATCTTGCTTGGGGCCTCTGCTGGCGCACGCCTTGAGGTATCCATCAGCGCTCGAAGATGGGCGCTAATAGTTCCTGCATCCCCGCGCAGAATCGGGCCGGAAAGGCCTGCGCTGCCATCGCGCAGGACGCGATCAAGGGCGGCTTCGCACAGTGGCCGCAGGTAGGCGCCCGGGTCCTCCACTCCTGCAGCCCGCAGAGTGTCCTGAGCTTGGGCGAGCAGAGTGACCAGGAAGTTTGCGCCATGAGCCAAGGCTGCGTGGTAGAGGGTACGCGCCTCTTCTGCGACAACCACCGGCTCACCGCCCATCTCCACGACAAGGGCCTGAGCAATAGGAAGAACCGGCGCAGCAGCGGTCACCGCGAAAGGCGTGCCCACTAGTCGGGCAACATCCACCGAGGTCCCCGTGAAGGTCATCGCCGGATGGATGGCCAATGTGATTGCCCCGCACGACTGTGCGGGTGCCAGAACACCCACCCCATGTGCGCCTGAGACGTGCACAACAAGTTGGCCGGGCTGCCAGGCCTTCAGTGTTGCAAGGCCTTCAACAAGAGGCCCAATTTCGTCATCGGGGATGGCAATAACAACCAGCTCACAGCGCTCAACGAGGGTGCGTACATCAAGAATCGGGATGCCCGGAAGCATCGCATCAGCTCGCTCGCGGGATGCCTCCGACGATGCTGTGACACCAACAATGGCGTGCCCGGCGGCGCGCAGGGCAGATCCGATGACGGGCCCGACATGCCCCATACCGATAATGCCGACACCAAGGCGGCCTGGCTGGTTCATTGTGTGTCTTCCCTGGGCGCCTGTGTTCCCATCTGCGAAGTAGGTGCGACAGAGTCACTGGGGGCTATCTGCTCGACATGCTGGGGGTTGGCCTCTGCGCGGGGTACATGCACGCCCAACTCGTTATTGCTGCTGTCCGCGCCACTGTTGTTGGCCTCGTCGCTGTTGTAGGCGCTGCTGGACTTGGTGCTTTCAGAGTCCAGAGCGTCGTGGACGCGCTGCATCCATTTCTCAGGGGGCTCAGAGGCGCGGCGTTGACTCGACAGCGTGAGGAGCTCGCTCATGAGGTCTGCCGCGAGCGCAGTGTCAACATGTTCGGCGTGAGCGTTGATGGTGCCAGGCACGATCTCCATGTGTAGGGAGCACAGGTTGTAGCGGCGCTCAAGGGGGCCCTGGTGGACGGACATTGATTGAAGGCGTTCAACGGGTGCGATAGTCATTCGACGGTTGAACCAGCCATCGCGCAGGGCAAAGACGGTGTTTGTGAGGGCGACGGCGCGTCGTTTCCAGGCGACCCAGTCCAGCCAACGGGTGTCGGGGCGGTTCGGCTGGAAGTAGCGGTTGTGTGTGGAGTTGACGCCATGGAGGGCTTCTTGAATGAATGCCAGAGGGTCGTCGACTCCGAGGTCGCGCACGACGAGCCATAGGGCGAGTTCTGCCTGCTGGCGGGTGCCGACTGGCAGCAGCACGTCGGAGGCTTGCGAGGTTGAGCCATTGTTATCCGAGCCAGTGGCGTAGCCTGCCTGGAGGATGCGCACGCGGTACCAGTCGCGCGATCGCCATAGTAGGGGTTGGACAACGTGGACGGCGTGGACCCTGCGCGGGGGGATGGTTTGTGAGCGGGTTTCGAGGAGTCCGCGTCGGATGCGTATGCCGTCAGGAGAGACAGCCGCGGTGAAGTTAAATTCGCCGACAAAGCGGTTCCAGAGGTAGGAGCCCACACCAAGGACGAGGGGCAACAGGCCCGGCAGGGCGGCGAAAGCTACGGTCCTCTCCCACAGGAAGAGTCCAATCATTACCCCCAGAGCGATGAGGGTCAGTAGGGCGGCAATAATGACGCCGACTGAGCGCAGCAGGGATTCAATGAGCATTCCCGAGGAGATTTGGTAGAGCTGCCGTTCGGGAGCCTCAGCAAATGCGGGGGTGGGGCTGGGAGCCTGCACGCCTTCGTTGATTCCGGGTGTGTGCCCGGCGGTGGCGTGTGCGGCGCTTGTGGGGGCCTCTCCTGCTGCCTGGGGTGTGTGGTGGGGGATTGACGAGGGTGTCGGCGTTGCCTTGAGTCCGGCTGCGAGGGCCAGGATTTCGGCGCGTAGGGCCGTGAGGTCTTCGCTTCTTAGGTAACCGAAGGTGAAGTTCGAGTCTGCGCCGCCTGCGACCTCAACGTGAAGTTGTCCGAGGCCGAAGAGTCGGCCGAGTACTGGGTGGACAACGTCGACAGCTTGGATGCGGTCAAGGCGTGCGTGGCGTTGGCTGCGGAAGATGATGCCTTTACGGAACCAGAGGGCATCTGGGGTGAGTGCGTAGGTGGTGTTGCGCCATGCGAGCCAGGAGAAGAGGATGATGACGACGAGAACGAGCAGGAAGGATCCTGCTCCGATGATGACCACCGTTGCCAGGCCCAGCGATTCGGCGACTCCGAGGGAGTACAGGTCGGCGATGACTTGTGAGTTCTGATAGACAAGGAAGGCGACGAGGGCTGCCAGGGCTTTCCAGGCGTTGAGGGCTGGAGAGACCGGGTGGAGGCGTCGCCATTGGTCGGCGGGGACGCCTGCGTCAACGGCGCGCTTGTGTTCTGATGCTGAGTTGCCCATGTTGCCCCTCACAGGCCTGCCAGTTCAGCGGAGCCGCGGTGTGCGAGGAGGTCTCGCAGTCGGTTGGCTTCGGCGGCGGGAAGCCCGTCCAGGGAGCCTGCGGTTTCTGCCGACGCGGTGTGCAAAGTGATGGTGGCAATGCCGTAGTGGCGGGCGATGGGGCCTTCGTTGACATCAACGTATTGGATGCGCCCGTAGGGGACAGCGGTGAGGGAGCGGAACATGACGCCTCGGCGGATGATGAACTCGTCATCGCTTTCGGCGTATTTGATATTGCGGACTTGGCGAGGGATGAGCCACATTGACCATGCGAAGAGAATGAGGAAGAACGCGGTGCCGATATAGAAGGCCCAGTGGACGAAGTAGCCAAGAAGTGCGGTGGCGACAATGAAGGGAAGATTTCCGATGAGGCTTCCCAGGCGTCGCACGGTGATCAACGACTCTGAGATGGGGTGAAAGTTGACGCCGTCAGGAAGAGTCGGGTTCGTCATGGGGCACGTCCTTTTCGGTGCGGGGGCAGTGACAATGTCATAGGTATTGTCTTCACTGTTATTCATTGTCCCACGAGGAAAAAATAGACCACAATTTTATTCATAAAACTCCCAGCGAACGTCCAGTCATTTAGGGCAGGATTATTCCATGTCTGGACTTGAAAGCTCCCCCGCAGAGGCACGCCTGCTCGTCGTTGACGACGAACCCAACATCCGCGATCTCCTCGCATCTTCGCTCCGTTTCGCCGGTTTCGACGTCCTCTCCGCCGAAGATGGTGCCAGTGCCTACCGCACTGCCACCGAAGAAAATATTGACCTCATCGTCTTGGACGTCATGCTCCCCGACATGGACGGTTTCACCGTCACACGCCGCCTTCGTGAGGCCGGCATTTCAATCCCCGTTCTTTTCCTCACCGCACGCGATGACATGCGCGACAAGATCCAAGGCCTCACCGTCGGTGGCGACGATTACGTCACCAAACCCTTCGGCCTCGAAGAAGTTGTCGCACGAATCCGCGCCATTCTTCGCCGCACGATGGCCTCGTCCAATGACGATGGCACTCTGCGCGTTGGCGACCTCGTTCTTGACGAGGACGCACACGAAGTACGTCGCGCTGGCGTTGACATTGACCTCTCTCCCACCGAGTTCAAGCTCTTGCGCTACCTCATGATTAACGAGGGGCGAGTCGTCTCCAAGATGCAGATTCTTGACCACGTTTGGGAATACGACTGGGATGGCGAGGCCGCCATTGTCGAGTCCTACATCTCCTACCTGCGACGCAAACTTGCCGTCGAGGGTGCAAGCGGTGACCTGATTCAGACGAAACGAGGAGTGGGCTACATCCTGCGTGAGGACAGCTAAGCCATGCGCTGGATTGACCAGCTCCACGATATGTGGAACGCCAAACCCCTGGTGTTCCGCCTGGTAGGGCTCATTGTTACCCTGCTGACCTTCGGCATGACGGTTTCTGGAACCGTCATGGTTGGGCTCTTACAGCGCCACCTCATTGAGCAGATCGACACTCAGCTCTTTTCCTCAGCCGAAGCTCTTGCCAACAGGACACACGACAAAAGCCTTGAAGACGCCCTCGGGGAATCTGACTCACCGACCTCCTACTACATTCGCTACAGGCGTGTCGGTGACGAGCAACCCCAAGAGTCGTACTTCGCCCTCACAATTAAAGAATCCGGGCATCCTGAGATTCCCGAACTCATTGAATTAGACGATCGCCCGGCTTCCCAGGTGACTCCCACTCAGCCCGTCACTGTGTCCTCCTCTAAAGCGGGGGCCACGTGGCGGGCAATGGCCATCCCCATGGAAATTCGCAGCACAGACCACTTCGTTGGCGTGGTAACAATCGCATTGCCACTGACAAATGTGCAGCACACCATGCGTACCACCTCGGCATACTTCACCCTCGTGGGACTGGTCATCATCACAAGCGGCGGTTTACTCGGCCGCTACCTCGTCCGTCACGCACTCACTGGCCTGCGCCACATTGAATCAACGGCCGGTAAGATCGCCGCCGGTGACCTCACGCAACGCATTGACCCCGAGCCGCCAACTACCGAGGTCGGCTCCCTCGGCCAGTCCCTTAACACCATGCTTTCGCAGGTGGAACAGTCTTTCGAGGCCCGCCAGGCTTCAGAACGTAAGATCCGTCGTTTCGTCTCAGATGCCTCCCATGAACTGCGCACTCCCCTGGCTGCGATTCGTGGATACTGTGAGCTGTACGCGCTAGGGGGCGTTCCAGAAGAACGCACCGCTGACGTCATGGGCAGGATTCAATCCGAGTCCACCCGCATGGGAAACCTCGTTGAGGACCTGCTCACGCTTGCCCGCCTCGACGAAGGTCGCCCCCTCGACTTCAGCGAACTCGACATGGTGGAAATGGCCGAGCACGCAGCCTTTGACTTGCGCGCACTTGACCCTGATCGTGCCGTGCTGGTTCGCGGACTTGGTAAACACCCATTGCCTCGTAAACTTCTCGTGATCGCTGATCGTGATCGCATCCAGCAGGTCTTCACGAATCTCATTGGCAATATCGTCCGCTACACGCCCGCAGGATCCCCCGTTGAGCTGGCCGTTGGCGTGCGTGACCGTGATGCGATTATCGAGTTCCGCGATCACGGCCCCGGCATTGCTGCGAAGGATCACGAACGTGTGTGGCAGCGTTTCTACCGCGCAGAGGACTCACGCGCGCGTTCCCTTGGCGGCTCAGGCCTGGGCCTGTCCATCGTTTCTGGCATCATGCATGCCCACCACGGCACAGCTACCCTCTCTCACACGAACGGTGGCGGCTTAACGGTTCGTATTGCTCTTCCTCTCGATCGTGAAGGTGATGACGATTCGTCATCATCGAAGAACGACAAAGCGACGCACTAACGTGATTACCACCACCAGAAGTGGGGGAAACACGATACAAGCGCTAGCATTGCCCGGTAAGGTCTGACTATCAGGAGAAGTTGTCTCATGGGTGCAGAAGCACCTCAGTGGCTTTTCAGTTCTTTTGTGGATGCCCTGCAAGAGATCGGTGCAACCGCGTCCAGAGCCGAATGTGAGGCTGAGGCGCGTGACCTCGTCGCACGCTGGTCAGCGCCCGAACGCACAGCCCACTCCTTTCGGCATCTCATCAACGTGCTGGCTCATATCGACGAGCTTTCTTCCAGCGTCCACGATCCCGACGTGCTTCGTGTGGCCGCCTGGTATCACGGCGCTATCCTGGACCGCGCGCCCTGTAGTGCGCGTGATGAACTCGATCCTTCCGCTCCGGCCTCGAACTGCCCCGATCTGACGCGCGCTCGTCTTGAAGGGCTGGAGGTCAGCGAGGATGTCATCACCCGCGTCCTTGAGCTGATTCACAACATTGCCCGCCACGAGGCAGCGCGCGATGACATTGATGCGCAAGTTCTTGTTGATGCCGACCTTGCTCGCCTGGCTGATTCACCCCGTGATTTCAAGAAGTACTGCGAGAACCTCCGCGAGGAATACCACGCCATTGATGACCTGACCTATTACACGGCCAGGCGCAATGCCATTCGGCGCCTCCTGGCCCGTGAGACGGTCTACCACACCGCCGCCGCGCAGGAGTGGGAAGACACAGCTCGGGCGAATCTGGAAGTGGAACTACTGCGTCTCGAAGATCGCATCCGCGCCCTTAACCCCGATGCTGATCTCAACGATACGGATGATGGGGATGAGCCTCTCATTCCCGCAACAAAGAAGGCCGCACCGATTGATGCCGGTGTCAAAAGTGATGACGAGGCTCTTCCCTGTGCGGACACGGTCATTATCAAACGCAAGCAGTTGAAGAAGAATCAGGCTACGCCAGCAGAGGAAGTGCCCACTACGACGGGTGTTCTTCCTGTACTGGCCCCTGTTGAGGACGAAGCGCTCCCGCCCGCGGCGGCCGATGACGACGATGCGTCCTCGTTGGAGACTGCTATTGATGCGTTGAACGTCCCATGAGCATGACCTCGCGGCCCTTGTGTCCATTGTGGTGACTTATCCACAGGCTCTGAGGTGAAAATGGGTTATCCACACGACGGTGTGCGCGCTTTTTCGGCGTGCACACCGTTTTTCTAGCCTGGGAGTAACCGCCTGTCATTCAGGAACAGGCGCTCAGGAAAGGAAACCCTTCTTATGGCCACCTACACCGTTGACTCCGAGCTCGTTGCCTCATCTGCTGCCCGGGTAGCCGCAAGCAGTGAGAACATTCGCGCCGAGGTTGCTGCCCTCATGGCTGACCTCATTAACCTGCAGAGCACCTGGGCTGGGGCCGCCTCGGCAAGTTTTGCCGACTGCGTGACCCAATGGCAGGCCACCCAAACCCAGGTGGAAAGCGCGTTGACCGCCATCGGCACACAGTTAGGGACGGCGGCTAGTGTCTACGCAGATGCTGAAGCCCAGAGCACCGCCTTGTTTGCTGGCCGCTGAAGCCTCGTAGCCGAAACTGCTCACTCCTCTGGCAGTGGGCGTCTGATGTCAGGCGTGTGACGTCGGGCGTGTAAATATAGGCGAGCGCCCTACCTGGCCTCACGGTGCTTTCAGTGCGAAAACACTCATTGAGGAGGCCCGGTAGGGCGCTTACGCTGAGATTTCTTAAGAAATCAGGGGGGTATCAGTACATGCCGCCCATGTCGCCTTCGCCGCCGCCTGCTGCGGGAGGCTCGGGCTTGTCGGCAACAACAGCCTCGGTGGTGAGGAACATGCCGGCAATGGAGGCAGCGTTCTGCAGAGCGGAACGGGTCACCTTCACCGGGTCAGAGATGCCCTGGTTCATGAGGTCACCGTACTCGCCGGTAGCGGCGTTGAGGCCGTGGCCTGCTTCCATGTTGGCAACGCGATCAGCGACAACGCCGCCTTCCAGGCCAGCGTTTTCAGCGATCTGCTTGAGAGGAGCAGAGACGGCAACGCGAACGATGTTCGCGCCGGTTGCCTCGTCGCCCTCAAGGGAGAGGGAGGCAAGAGCAGTGTTGGCGGCCTGAATGAGGGCCACGCCACCGCCGGCAACCAGACCCTCTTCAGATGCGGCGCGAGCGTTGCGGATCGCGTCTTCGATACGGTGCTTACGTTCCTTGAGTTCAACCTCGGTAGCGGCGCCGGACTTGATAACGGCAACGCCGCCGGAGAGCTTGGCCAGGCGTTCCTGGAGCTTTTCACGGTCGTAGTCGGAATCGGTGTTTTCGATCTCGGACTTGATCTGGCGGATGCGGCCTTCGAGCATCTCCTTGTCGCCAGCGCCTTCAACGATGGTGGTTTCATCCTTGGAGACGACAACCTTACGGGCGCGGCCGAGCAGATCAAGGTCGGCTGCCTCAAGGGAGAGGCCAACGGTCTCAGAGATCACCTGGCCGCCGGTGAGGATCGCCATATCCTGCAGCATGGCCTTACGACGGTCGCCAAAGCCGGGTGCCTTGACGGCCACGGACTTGAAGGTGCCGCGAATCTTGTTGACCACGAGGGTGGCCAGGGCTTCGCCCTCGATGTCCTCAGCGATGATGAGGAGGGGCTTGCCGGTCTGCATGACCTTTTCCAGGACAGGCAGGAGATCCTTGACGTTGGAAATCTTCGATTCCATGAGCAGGACGTAGGCGTCCTCCAGGACGGCTTCCTGGCGCTCGTTATCGGTGACGAAGTAGGCGGAGAGGAAGCCCTTGTCGAAGCGCATACCTTCGGTGGTTTCGAGGGTGGTTTCGAAGGAGTTGGTTTCCTCAACGGTGACGACGCCTTCAGCGCCGACCTTCTCGAATGCCTGCGCGATCAGTGCGCCGATGGCGGGATCGTTGGCGGAGATGGAGGCAGTGGCTGCGATCTGCTCGGTGGTCTCGACGGGGCGAGCGTCCTTGTGGAGCTGGGCGACGATGACCTCAACGGCCTGGTCGATGCCGCGCTTGAGGGCGATGGGGTTGGAGCCTGCGGCCACGTTGCGCAGGCCTTCACGGACGAGAGCCTGGGCGAGGACGGTGGCGGTGGTGGTGCCGTCGCCTGCGACATCGTCGGTCTTCTTGGCAACTTCCTTCACCAGCTCAGCGCCGATGCGCTCGAAGGGATCCTCAAGGTCGATTTCCTTGGCGACGGAGACGCCGTCCTTGGTGATGGTGGGGGCACCCCACTTCTTGTCGAGGACGACATTGCGGCCCTTGGGGCCCAGGGTGACCTTGACGGTGTCGGCCAGGAGGTTGAGGCCACGCTCCATGCCGCGGCGTGCTTCCTCATCAAAGTGAATGATCTTTGCCATTTGGCTGTTGTTCCTTCCGCGGTGCGGATTGGGGGCCGATGCCCGCGACGGACGATTCTGCGCCTCACGCGTTCTGGTCACGCGCGGGGAGAACCTCATCGGATCCCGGATTGTCTTTCACTCGACCATGGCGAGTGCTAATACCAAGTTTGGCACTCACCCCTTGCGAGTGCAAGACGAGGCGCGGCTCAATGCCCAAGACACCTCCACCACTACGGGTGGTTCTACCTTGACATGTACGGTTTAGCGTCGGATGTACGTGGTGTGCCGCGTACATCCGACGCTAAACCGTACATTCAGCATTAACCCGTACACATCCCCAGGACATAGCCAAAGGGCACAGTCAAAGCCCACAGCCGAAAGAGCCATCTGGATACAACACTGGGGGGCGCGTCCTTGTGGACGCGCCCCCCAGCATCAGGCAGTTGAAGTGCTCAGGTGTTATCGCAGCAGGACAACAACGTCAGCATTACCCAGGTCGGTGGTGTTCACAGCAACCGCGTCGATGCCCAGGATTCGGGCAATTTCACGGGCAGTAGCCTCCACCTGGGGGCTCTCGTAGTACACGGTGGATACTTGGCTTTCCCATCCGTCAGCATTTGCTGCGGTTGTACCGGGGAAGCCGGCCTCATTCAGAGTACCCGCTTTCGAGGCCGCCAAGCCCTGAGTGCCCGTGCCATTAAGAACGGTAATGGCAATATTGCGGTTGATCTGAGCGGCCTGCGATTGAGGCTCTGACTGCGCAGTGTCAGGCTGCGGTGCAGGAGCAGGTTCAGGTTCGGGGGCAGGCTCAGACTGAGGCGCCTCAACCATAGCATCCGATTGGGGTTGAGACTGTGCGTGGTCAGGCACAGTAGGCGAACCTGACTGCACGGTGACCGAACTCGAATTGGTCAACACCTGGCTTGCGCCCCAGCCAAGCACTGGAACGGCCAACAGGATCACCAGGAAAGGAATGACGTTCTTCCAGCGTGAGGGCTGGGGGCGGTGCATTCCTACCGGCATATCCTCGCCAGCAAGATCAAATTCATCTTTGGGGTACTGAGAACTCACACTCACAGACTAGCGGCACATTGGCCAAATCTCGATGTTTACTTCCGAGCGTTGACAAAAAACACATACCAAAACCTGTTGTTCTGCCCTGCATGACACCGCTGCCCCTACACTGAAGAGCGTGACATCATCAACGACACCTCGCCCGTTGTCCGAGATCATCGACCCCGGCTGGGCTCACGCACTAGCCCCCGTTGAGGAGCGTATCCACGAACTCGGCAACATGTTGCGAGCCGAAACGGCGGCCGGACGCGGCTACCTGCCCGCGGGCACCGATGTCCTGCGCGCCTTCACCTACCCCCTTGATCAGGTCAAAGTGTTGATCGTCGGCCAGGACCCCTACCCCACTCCCGGGCATGCGATGGGATTGTCGTTTTCGGTGGCACCCGGGGTTGCTCCGCCGCGTTCCCTGGTCAATATCTTCACTGAACTCAGCGCTGATCTGCAGATTCCTCGCCCCACTTCAGGTGACCTGTCCCCCTGGGCGCGTGAGGGAGTGTGCCTCCTCAACCGCGTGTTGACCGTCCAGCCTGGCGAGGCCGGTTCCCACCGTGGCCGCGGCTGGGAGGACGTGACCGCCTGCGCAATTGACGCCCTCGTTTCACGAGGCACCCCGCTGGTGGCCATTTTGTGGGGCCGTGACGCTCAGAACCTCGCCCCCCGACTGGGCTCCACTCCGGTAATTGCCTCGCCTCATCCTTCACCTCTGTCGGCAAGCCGAGGCTTCTTCGGGTCGCGGCCTTTCAGCCGAGCCAACGCGCTCCTAGCTGAGATGGGCGCTTCACCTGTGAACTGGGCCTTGCCCTAGCCAGCAAAGGGACCCCTCCTGATCCCCTCCCCTGACAGGTAGTCTGTGACCCTGGCAGGGGAACTATCAGGCTCAGGAGAGGCCCGCTCAGGCCTCGACAAGAACGGTGAAGGGCCCGTCATTGACGAGTTCCACCTGCATCATCGCCCCAAAACGGCCGGTTGCCACCTCAATGCCACGATCCCGTAGACCCTCGACAACAGCGTTAAAAAGAGGTTCCGCCTCGGGGCCAGCAGCCGCATGAGACCACGAGGGCCGACGCCCCTTGCGCGTATCCCCGTACAGGGTGAACTGGGAGATCATCAACACTGGCGCCCCCGTGTCCAGCACGGATTCTTCATCGTTGAGGATACGCAGCTCAGCAATCTTGCGAACGAGGGTTTTCACCTGCTCAGCACCGTCGCCCTTGGCCACGCCCAGCAGGACAACTAAACCGGGCCGGTCGATCGCTCCGACAATCTCATCATCAACGCGGACAAAACCCCGCGTTGCTCGCTGAATAACGGCGCGCATGCGCCACCCCTTTCCTTCTAACGCGGAGACAATCCGCCCGAGGAGGACCCGCGCATATCCGGCCGACGCAGCTCTGAACGCGCCAGGCCCGCACCTGGGCGCTCGTCAGGCGAGGCATCTGCCTTACCTTCTGGAGGCACAATCACCTCTTGAGCGGCGGCGACTCCCTCAAGGTCAAAAACCTCATCAACGGGAACATTCCGCGCCACGACGGCCAAAGCGATCGGCCCTTCATCCGCGTGGCGCGCCACCGAGGTCACCACTCCCACTTGACGGGCACCACGCATCATCGGCGTTCCAACGGCAGGCAGCTCTCCTCGGGAGCCATCCAATTGCAACGCCACCAAACGACGAGGCGGCCGCCCGAGATTAAGTACGCGCGCTACTGATTCTTGCCCGCGGTAGCAGCCCTTGCTGATGTGAACGGCCGTGCGCAGCCAGTCAAGCTCTGCTGGAATCGTTCGCTCATCCGTTTCGTAGCCGTGGCGAGGGCGCCATGCGGCAATGCGTACGGCCTCCCACGCGTTCAAGCCTGCCGCGCGGTGCCCCGGCGTGGCTAGCCAGGCTTGCACAGCCGCAGCGAGTGACTCTTCGGGCAGCATGTGCAATTGGGCGCGACGGTGACGGCCAGGGTGATTGCCTTGGAAGTACGCGGTGCCGCCCTCGACGACGCCAGGCCAGGGGTCATCCCAGCAGGCCAGGGCGCCTTCCACGGCGGGCGGCTCCTTTCCGGCACGAGTAACCGTTCCAAGGACACGCAGGTCAGGGCGAAGCGCAACCTCGACCCGCAGGGCAAAACGCATGGAGTCCAGCCACTGCGCGAGGGCTTCAGCGTCAGCGCCCTCAACAATCAGGAAGGTCGTCTGTCCATCATCAACAACGGCCGCCGCGTATTCGACATGCCCCTGGGGATCAAGAATGAGCAGTTCACGCGAATCCCCCGGCCCCATACCCGTGACGATCTGCGAGGCCAGGGACGTCAGCCAGGTTTGGCGGTCAACGCCGCTGACGGCGACGATCCCCAGGTCGGAACGGTCAACGAGGCCCTCGCCCGCCTCCAGCGCCCATTGTTCGCCAGCGGGATCTCCATAATGCAGGGGGATGGGGGGAACGCTCAGTGAGGTGGCCAGATCCGTTGCCGGAGTCAGTTGGTCGCTCAGCACGGCCCCTGGCAGGGAGGCAAAAGGAGAGGGCTTCATCGGTCACTCGTTCTCTGTCGAAGCGGGAGAGGCGTCAGTGTCGTTCTCAACGCGAGCGAGACGCCCAGAGATATCAACGGCGGTTTCTTGGCCTTCCAGAGTGTGCTCCTGGGTCCACATCATTTCGCCACCGACCAGGCCATACATGCGGCCTTGATGTTCAATCGGCTGGGCGTGGGAATCACGGGCAATGGCATCTGAGATCATCTGGACTCGAGGCCCCATGCTCACTCCTGCCCACAGCACGGCCAGGCCGTTTGTGGTGGCAGCGGAAGCCATGAGTTCTCGGGGCTCATACTCGCCTGGCGGGGGGAGTTCCCCTGAGCCGGGCAGGAGGCGCAGGTACATGGTTTCTTCACGCAGCAACTCACCGGCAGTGAGTGCAGCAAGCCCTTGGAAGGAGTCCAGCATGGGGTCCATCTCGGCGCCATCGGTGGTGGTTGCTGCGTAGATGCTGGTGGTCATACGCATCTGTGTGTCGCAGATTTCAGCGCGAATTTCCTCAATGACGGGACGATCGGGTGCTTCGCCTTCTTGGCTGAGCATGCCCCAGCCTTGCCAGGTGCCGAGCATCCAGGCGATGGGGGCCAGTTCGACGGGAAGGTTGTCGGGAATAACAATCATGGCTCATAGCCTAAGCCGTCGAGCCTGTTTCTGGGGATTATGCCCCGCCCACTCGGATGATCGTGTAGATGACAACACCGGAAATCAGGAACTTCACGGAGCCTCGGCCAATGGCGGCGCGGGCACCTCGCTCAGCCTGATGCTCCCCCATGAGGGCATCAACAACGATGACAATGAGCGCCACCAGCGTTCCGGCCAGTATGCCCAGCAGCACGACAGCACCTGATTCACCGATGAGTTTGGCTGTCCACGGCAAGATGAGGTCCCCCAAGGGAACACCCTGACCGGCCGAAAGAAGGATGACGGATCCGCCGATACCCCCAAGGATGCCGCTTGCGAAAGCCCCGAGAGATTGGGCTCCCCAGGTGTCACCCACCTGGTTTCCAATCACAACGACCGCCACCAGAATGGCGGCGATGGGCAGGAGTAGCCGCCAGCCGTCCTGCGAGGCGAGTGCCACCCAGGTGGCCCCACCAATGGCGACCAACAAGGCGCTCACTGAAGCTGCAAGGGAGGCAGTGGTTGAGGAGTGAACCCACATGGCGCGTTTGAGGGCCTCACTTTCTTCCTCACTCAGGGGGTGGGTATCAGCGATTGCAGCGTGATTGCGGGGTGTGGGTGCCATCCACACTTCAACCCCCATGAGGAGGACCAAGGAGAGCCCCGCAACGAAGAAAACGACGGATTGGTCACCAACGAGGGCGACCGCGCTTGCGGAAACAATCCCCGCAGCCCCCACCACGATCTGGCTGGGTAATGCCAGGGGAATGTCAACCAGTTTGCCCCATCCCACTGCGATAGCGAGCGCCCCAAGACTGGTAGCGAGGACGGTTGGCCACACCAATGAGGCAAGCCCCACGGGGATTGCAATGACAAGGGAGAGAAGGGCAACGGTTGCTGCTGAAATCCATTTGCTCATTCCCTCAAAGCGATTGCCTCCAGAGGGCGCCTGCGCCTGCGGTGCGCGAGTGGTGGGAACGTCGGGGCGCGCGTGCAGATCGCGGCGACTCGGCAGGTGCGACATATCCATAGGCAACATAGTCCCATACTTTCGGCCCTTTTTAAGCCACGTTTCGACGTGAGGCGCATGCACGCGTATGCTTAAAGGGACGCCGGGTCGCTAAGCCCCGGGCTCCAAACTCTGCCGCTACGAGCGGCCTTCGCGCCGACAGGCGCTTTCGGCTCGGCGTCCTTTATCTCCCTCGCACACCCGTCTGCGGGTGACAGTGCCCGCAGACGCCCGTATGAATGGTCTTTCAGGTGCGGGGGTTATTCTTTTTTCCGCTCCGTGCCAGACGCTCTGCGATAGCGCGAAGGTTCTCGCGGGTGCCTCGTGCCAGGTGCGAAGCCCGCGGTAGACCTTCCAACGCGCCCATGCCCTCTACTCGGGCAGCGAATTGTTGATCGCGCAGGCGCAGGTAGTCCTGGTGGCGGTCGAAGTGGTCAAGGATGTCATGAATGAGGGCGTCTGCCGAATAGCCCATGACGTCGTAGTCTTGACTGCCTTCAGGCAGGTGAACTTCAAGGCGGATCGTTGTCTCCCCTGCTGAGGTGAAGGGGCCGCCATAGGCTGGCATCGGTCCTTCCACTGCGATGATGTGGTACATAAAAGGCTCATCATCGAGGGGAATGAGCAAGCTCAGCGCATCAAAGACCTCCCGGTTAGGGGTGAGGTCCATCAGTTCCGTCACCTCGGGATCAAGGCCACGCACGACCGTGGCGTTGAGTTGGCCGTTGAAATGGGTGGCAAGGTTGTTCATCGCGGGTTCAGCGACCCGGTTAAGGTAGTCAATGGCTTCTTCGACCGTGACATTCTTGAAGATCCAGGTCAGGCGCTGCTGCCACGAGGCACCCGCCTGTTCTGACGTTGCGCCCGCACCGGTGACGATATTGCGGGCGGAGCGTTCCTCAGAAAAACGGCGTTGTGCATCATCACGCAGGGCCATGAACAGGCCAATCATGACCAGCACCATGACGAAAGCGAAGGGAAGTCCCATGACGATCGTCGCGTTTTGGAGGGCGGGAATACCATCAACCGTGAGCACGGCGATTGTCAGCACTCCGGTAAGAACCGCCCACCACGTTCGTACTCGTCGTGGAGCATCATCAGAGACAGTCGGCAGGAAGGACGAGAGGTTCGCCATGACGAGGGCGCCAGAATCCGCTGAGGTCACGTAGAAGAGTAGCCCCACCACGGTTGCCAGCACGATGAGGATGCTCGCCCCAGGGTAGCTTTGGAGCAGGTGATAGAGGCCGAGTTCAGGCACTTCCAGAGTGAGCTCAGCAAACGTGGCATCACCGCTGCGTACGAGGTCAATGGCGGCGTTACCAAAGACCCCGATCCACATGAGGACGTAGAGGAAGGGGATGATCATGGTTCCGACGACGAACTCACGCAGGGTGCGACCTCGGGAGATGCGCGCCAAGAACATGCCAACGAAGGATGCCCATGCGATCCACCACGCCCAGAAGAACAACGTCCAGGCGCTCATCCACGCCGTCATGTCGGAGTAGGCGAAGGTTTCCAGGGTTCGCAGGGGGAAGGTGGCCACAAAGTCACCGATATTCATAATGATCGCGCTGACAAGGAAGTCACTCTTACCCGCAACAAGCACCCAGCCAGCTAGTCCAATGGCGAGGACAACGTTGAGCTGTGAGAGGAAACGGATGCCCTTATTCACGCCTGAGAGGGCTGAGAGGATCGAGACCGCGATCGCTAGAAGAACAAGGCCGATCTGTGCTCCGATGCCCCGCTCAATCCCAAAGATGAGTTCGAGGCCAACATTGAGTTGAACAACGCCGATGCCCAGCGTGGCGGCTACGCCGAAAATCGTGCCCATAATGGCAGCAATGTCAACGATGTCGCCTATGATCCCATCGACTCTTCTGCCCAGCACGGGGTAAAGGGCGGAGCGAACAGCAAGGGGTTTCTTCCGGTTGTAGGCGAAGTATCCCAAAGCAATACCCATCAGGGCGTACATGCCCCAGCCGGTCACTCCGTAATGGAACAGTGTCCAGGTGATAGCCTCGCGGGCCGCCTGCACGCTTTGCGGGTCAGCGGTGGGAGGAAGCATAAAGTGGTTAATCGGCTCGGCAACAGCGAAGAACATAATGTCAGTACCGATACCAGCAGCGAAAAGCATTGATGCCCAGGCGAAAGTGGAAAACTCAGGGCGTGCGCTGGGCGATCCCAAGCGGGTTGTGCCAAAGCGTGAGGCTGCCAAGCCAATGACAAAAACAAGGATTGCTGTTGCCAAAGCGATGTAGAAGCCTCCAAACCACCGGGCAATGCTGTTCACCGCCACACCGAGGGCCCCGTGAGCGCTGGATGGGCTCAGAATGGCCCAAAGGGCAAGCGCAACCACCCCAAGGGACGCACCAAGAAAAACTCTGCCGTTGACATTAGGGGGGACGGGATGGCGGAGTGCGCGGCCTTCGGAGGCTTTCGTCGCGTTGTTCGCATCTGCACGCGCGTTGAGTTCTTTACTCACACAATCCCCTTCATTGAAAGCGAAGCTCTACCGGAGTAGTTCCAGAGAGCGTGCGGGCATCGCCTTCCTTATCAGCACACCCGTTCTTGTGTTCTGCCCCATCCTATGTATTAAAACAGGCCGCGGGTGGGCGCGATCTCCTTCCGGGCAAGTTCAGGGACGTATGCTAGTGCTGTCCCCTGTTGTGTCTACGGGAAAGTTCGCAATGGATCCTGTATCGGATGTCCTTCGCCCTCTATGGCGAATCCTGAGGACCACCGCCCAATTATGGTGGAAGCATTGGCCTGCGCTCCTCGTTATTTCGATACTCGCCTGGGCAGGACACGAATTCTTCTTATCCCTGGCGGTGTTCTCCACCCGCACCCACGCCCTACTGTCCTTCCTGATCCTTCCTTTCGCGCCGCTGTCCGCCCTCGTGGGATACATTGCAATCCTCCACTACACGGCGCCTTCACTGATGGATTTGCCTTCCCTACGCAAGAAAGAAGGGGCAGCTGCCGTCACCTCCTTCGTTGGAGTCGTGTCAGCTTCAATCCTCCCCTTCCTGGCACTTTACGCCGCTCAGGGCACAGCCAAGGCAGATAAGCTCGTTTTTCTACGGGATGTCTTCACTGACCACCTGGTTGCTGATGGCCTTCTTGCACCTGAACAGCTCAACGACCGCTACGGCTACAGCTCACCCCTGCTAATCATCGCCGTCGTCCTCATCGCTGTTCTCATCCGCCGTATCATCAGTGCCCTCAAGCTCAACGACAAGTTCCCCACCTTCCGCCTTTTCTCGGGCTATCTTGAAGCGCTCTGGCTTGTCTCATTGGCGGGCCTACTGAACCTCTACACAGGCAGAATCACCGAATGGTTCCACAAACGCGCAATGGTTTCAGCCGTCATTGAACGCTCGGAGGGGCTCATCGAGTGGTGGAATACTCCCTCTCTCCCCGACTTCATCACCCAGCCGTGGGGAGACTTCAACGGCTTGCTGACCGCGCTGATCATCACGCCTCTTGCAACCTTGACTGTGGCGGCAGCAGTGTACGGCGCAACCTTTGACAATAACCCCATGGAGTTCGGCCTCACAGCCACCATCGAAGAACGGCTTGACAACACACCCTCCTTCCTCAAACGCGGCTGGAACATGCTCGCTCAGTATGTCGCTGACATCTTCGCTACCGTGCGAAAGACCCTCGCCGCAGTCCGTAAAGTCATGGCAGCCGGAGTTGGGCCCGTCATTATGATGTCCCTGCTGGTTGCTGCAGCCGGCCACCTGCGCACTCCGTTGACGATGGCGGCGCGCGCCCTCGTTGGACCACAAGCCCAGACCGTGTGGTACGTCTTAAGGCCCTATACGACCCTATTTGTTGAAGCCCTCTTTATGGCAATCACTGTGCCTCTTGTGGCCGCCTGCTCAGCAAGTATCGCGCGGGCTCGCCGCGAACAGCTTGCCGCAGAGCGCGCCACCCAAGAAGTGGAAAGCTAAGCCGACCTTCTCAGGGCAGTGCTTTCCCTCATCAGGCTCTGAATTCATCAGCCGACGAACAAGGAGACGGCACCCGGCGTCCTTATCGTCGACTACTCGGCCGCAAAGGCATGTGACAAGAAGATAATGAGCTGGCGTGAGCCGGCCATAAAAGCCAGGGCTGTCACCGGCACTAAGGCCACCACGAACCACTTATTACGTTCCCACCAGGTCTTCACAGTCGATCACTCTTCACGGTGTACGCCTCCAAAGGGGAGGTCACTTGCGGACTGTCCTCGCTCAACGCCAGATCCAAACGTGCAACATCATCAAGGGTTTCTGGCGTCGCTTCACGCGCCGCTGCGACCTCAAGTTTCAAACCGGGAAGATCCTTGCGGGCAACTTCGATAGCGACGTCACAGCGCACATTCTTCTCATAGGGCTTAACAGTACACAAACGGCTCTCCGGCAAAGCCCAGTAGCGCAAACCCGATGCGGACACAGCTTCAATGGTGCCGATCTTGCGTTCAGTCGTACCACCTGACAGTTCCAGGCCCACCACAACGAACACCTCTGGTGATACGTAGGTGTGTGATCCCATCTCGACTTTCTTCGTCACCGTCACATCGCGGGCAAGCAACTCGTACGTGCGCAAAGAGACGCTCTCATTGAAAGCAGCCTCACGAACAAAGGGAGTGCGCATGACATCAGCCGGAGAGGGAACATAGTGCCGGAGGGCAAAAACAGCGCCCACGCAGACGAGCAGCACGAGGATGGACGCTGCCGTACCCGCCACAGATCGAGCTGTCATTCGCGGCATCATTGCACCTCCTGCACCGGAGCGACTGGTAGGTCAATGTAGGCCAAGGATTTTGGATCCACCCACACCTTCGTATCATCCAGGGTGGAACGGCGTTCTTTGAGGGTGTTGATACGCACCGTCACATGCGATGTCATCTCGGCGCCCTCCGGTAAAACCCACATGGCGAAGAAATCCTGGTCGAAACCGGGCTGGATAGCTTCACCGGGGTTCTCGTCCGTGCCGCGCATCGCGCCCGAGAATGACAGCCCAACATTTTGCTGATGGACGCCAAAGAGGTCCTCGACCGCATCAGACAAACTTCCAGAGGCCACCAGATCCGCAGAGGAAACGGGGGTTTGCCCCTCCAGATAGACATTCAATACGTCGCCAATAATTTGCGCAGGTAGGGGCCCCTTCGCGGAGAAGTCCGTGATCGTCACCCGCATGACGAGGTAATTCTTCTTTGGATCGGCATAGCCTATACCGACGATGTCTTTAAACCACCCGGCCTTGCCGACCGTCACCGAGAAGGGCCCAACAGCTTTAGCCTCGCCCATTGCCGCCGACTGCACGGTGTCAGCCGCCGATAGGGTAGTTTCCCAGCCTCCAAGGGGCACCGACACGACGGCGGCAATCGCCAGCACAGCCGCCGCCGACCATTTCCACCAGGGCACGGAAGAGACCTGCGCTTTGGCTGCAGTCAGCGGATGGGGAGCGTCCTCAAGGATCTCTGCCGCCATTTCTCGGGCTTTATCCATCCCCGCAGCCGAGGGGAAAATCGAGCGCTGACGGGAGGAATCCTGATGCACCTGCCGACGTGATGGGAAAGGCGAGGCGACAATCTCACGATCTGAGGGGCGCTCAGCAATGCTCCCCGAAGGCACTTCGTGTGAGGATGCTGTGCTGGGAGGAATCGCGTCTGTTTCGCCTGTCCCAGGCTCTACAGGGATGTGAGGTTCAGGCACATCAGGATTCATCAGTGGTACTCACTCCCAACCCTTCACTGGCCAAGAAGGGGGAAACGTACGATTGTTTCCTCACGCCCCGGGCCGACGCCAATGATGGAAATACGGCACTTGGACAGTTCTTCCAGGCGCAGGATGTACGCCTGTGCATTGGCAGGTAGGTCCTCAAAGCGGCGAGCTGTCGTAATGTCCTCACTCCAGCCGGGTAGCTCTTCGTAGATTGGTGTCGCATGGTGGAAGCCCGTTTGATCCATCGGCATCTCCTCCATGCGTACGCCGTCAACCTCGTAAGCCACGCACACGGGGATCGTTTCATAGCCGGTGAGGACGTCAAGCTTGGTCAAGCAGATGTCTGTCAGGCCGTTAATACGCGTCGAATAGCGTACGACTACTGAGTCGAACCAGCCGGTGCGACGAGGCCGACCTGTGGTCACGCCGAATTCGCCTCCCTTGTGCCGCAGGGCCTCTCCGACCTCGTTATCCAGTTCGGTGGGGAAGGGGCCTTCGCCAACGCGGGTGGTGTAGGCCTTGGCGACGCCCACCACCGCGTCAATGCGGGTCGGACCAACACCTGTGCCGGTCAGGGCACCACCAGCGGTCGGGTTGGAGGATGTGACGAAGGGGTAGGTTCCGTGGTCAATGTCGAGCATCGTTGCCTGCCCGCCCTCGAAGAGAACAGTTTCACCACGGTCCAGGGCCTCGTTGACGATAAGGGAGGCGTCAACAACCATGGGGCGAACACGTTCAGCGTAGGAAAGGAGCTCGTCAACAACCGTCTGCGGGTCGATGGCCTCCACGCCCATTGCTTCGAGGAGCTGATTCTTCGTCACCAGAGCAGACTGAACCTTCTGAGACAGGATCGAGGGGTCGAAAAGATCTTGGATACGCAGGCCGATGCGGTTCATTTTGTCGGCGTAGGTGGGGCCAATGCCTCGCCCTGTCGTGCCGATCTGTCGGGCGCCCAAGGACTTTTCAGTAGAGCGGTCAATGATGCGGTTGTAGCTGGGGATAATGTGCGCGTTGGATGAGATCTTCAGCTTCGTGCAGTCAATGCCGCGCGCAGACATTTCTTCAAGCTCGTAGAAAAGAACTTCCAGGTCGACGACAACACCGTTGCCAATAACGGGAGTGACACCCTCAGAGAGGATACCTGCCGGAAGAAGGTGGAGCGCATACTTTTCACCATTGACCACGACGGTGTGGCCGGCGTTGTTGCCGCCGTTGAACTTTACGACGACGTCAGTGTCCTGACCGAGCTGGTCAGTGGCCTTGCCTTTGCCCTCGTCACCCCACTGGGTTCCGAGCACGATCACGGCTGGCATGTTTTCTCCTCAAGTGGATTTTCCACGCGAGCCACGTGCCGCGGCTCAACGCAGGCAGAACGGTGGTTCTACCGACAAGAGTTTAGCCGGAAAGCAGACAGAACTCACTCACAACGCTGAAGTTACTTTATCTGCCGCCTACTTTGACCCATCTCGTCGCTTGCAACTGGCCAAATTGTCACTATGTCAGGCTGCGAAAAGGAAGAACTACCCGGTCGTGTCTTTACGTGGCCGCCCTCGCCCGCGCATGGGAGCAGCCTCGGGGGCGCGACCTGCCTCGCTGAGTGCCCGGCGTAAGAGCACCTCGATCTGAGCATTCACCGAACGAAGATCGTCTGCGGCCCATTTGGCGAGGGCGGCGTGCACGGCCGGATCAAGGCGGAGAAGGATTTGCTTGCGCGTAGCCTTTTTCCCGCTTTTTTCTTCACGCGCTGACTCGCTCTGCCCCTCGTAATGTTCTTCGCGGGGCAGAGCGAGCTCTATGCGCATGTCCTCCATGGCTCCATTGTCAGTCACAAAAGACCTCAGGAGTACAGTGATCCAGCGTTAATCACAGGGGTCGTGCGTTGTTCAGAGCAGAGCACAACAAGCAGATTAGAAACCATCTGTGCCTTTCGCTCCTCGTCAAGCACAACGATGTCTTCGTCCTCTAGGCGCGTGAGGGCTTGTTCCACCATGGTCACGGCACCTTCAACAATCTGCTCGCGAGCAGAAATAATTGCTCCGGCCTGCTGTCGTTGAAGCATCGCCTGGGCGATCTCTGGGGCGTAGGCCAGGGATGAGATGCGGACCTCGACAATTTCGATGCCCGCCATAGCGACGCGTTCGGCAACCTCGTGGGCAAGTTCGCGCGAGACAATGTCTGTACCGCCTCGCAGGGAGGTTTCACCCGGACCTGGCTCATCGTAAGGGTGTGTGGTGGCGACATGGCGCAGGGCCGCTTCGGACTGGGTCTTTACGAATTGTTCGTATTCTTCGACGGCGTAGACTGCGCGGGCCGTGTCTGCGACCTGCCAAACAATAATGGCAGCGATGTTGATGGGGTTGCCGTCAAGATCATTGACCTTGAGTTCATTGGTCTCGAAGTTGTGGACTTTGATGGAGACCTTTGTGCCGCCTGTGAGGGGTGGTACAAGCACCATGCCGGTACGGCGAATAGTGCCAATGTAGTTTCCGAAGAATTGGCGCACTGATGTCTGTCCGGGTTGGACGATGGTGATGCTTGAGAACAGACATAGTGTCACCACGAAGGCTGTGATCGCTACACCCATGAGGAGTGGGGAAGCATTGGGGTCTGATTCCAGGGCGATCACTTGAGAGATAAATAATGCGACAGAGCCACCCAGACTTGCCAAGAGGATGACCAGAACAAGGAATGCCAGGGGACTTCCGGCTGACACTGCAGGCTTTTCCGCGATATCAATGCGGATGCCTTCTTGTCCGACCGGCCGGGTGGCATCCATTCCAGCGGTATCTTGCGAAATGTGTTCGACAGGCATGAGTCTCACCACTCATTCTTTTGGACTTCTTTGGGGTTTCTTCTGGTTCAGGCGTTAGCCAACGCTAGAGCGATATCAATATGATATCTATTTTTTGCGTGAACGCAAGACCCCTCAGAGCCTCCAGAATCCCCCTACCCCTGCCCCTCGCCTAGTTACGTTGCACTTGTTGCAAAAAGTGACAGCTATAGCCGTCACGCAACGCAACAACTGTCACAAAACTCGCCGTCAGCGGCGCCACGCCCCAAGCCCACCCCCAGTCTCCTCTCAGGGATGCTTACGCAGCTCAGGGCAGAATCAGGGGCATTCAGGGTTCCAACCCTCTCCCCCACCTGCTTGGATGAAAGAGGCCCACAAACAAAGGAAAGTTCATGTCCACTGCTAAAAAGGTTCTGCTCGGCGTCGGCGTTACCTTCGCTGCACTCGTCGGCCTTTCCCTGGGAGCCATCATGATGTGGGGGCCCTACTTCGGCGTGTACCTGATCCCACCAACACCAGAAAAAGCTGGCCTCAATGCCCTTGAAGTGATGGAGCAAGGCATCTACGCCAATAAACCCGAGTGGGCGCAGAAGAAGGAAGAAGCCACCTCCGCTCTTACCGACGTCAACACTTGGGATGAGCTTGTGCCCATTCTTCAAGATGCCATCAAGGTTGCCGGCGGACAACACTCCTTCGTTATCACCGAAGAAGAGATCAACGAGGCTCACTCAACCTACGAGCCACCACAGACCACACGCAATGACGGCATCCTCACCCTCACCCTTCCCGGCTACATGGGCACAGCCCAGCAGGGGCAAGACTATGCCGACACCATTGGCCAGGCCCTCTACCAACCAGGAGTATGCGGGGTCATCCTCGATCTACGCTCCAACACCGGCGGCGACATGGGCCCCATGCTCGCAGGTCTCTCTCCCCTTCTTCCCGATGGCACAGCCTCATCATTCATCATCCAATCCACTGAACACCCCGTCACCATTAACGGCGGTTCCACGGCCGGTGGCGGCACCCCCACAACGCTGACCTCCTACAACGGCAAGATCAACGTACCCGTGGCCATCCTTCAAAGCCCAAAGACCGCAAGTTCTGGAGAACAAACACTCCTAGCCTTCCGCGGCTTGGAAAATGTCCGCACCTTCGGGGGAGAGACCGCCGGATATGCCTCGGTCAATTCCGGCATCCACGTCTATAACGGGATCACCATGTTCCTCACCATCGGCACCACCGTGGATCGAAACGGGATCCCCTACGGAGAAGTCCCCATTCCAGCAGAGCAACCGACAGCACTATCAGACGCACCCGAAGCCGCACGTCAATGGCTCAACACTCACGGTTGCATGTGACACCAGCCCGGAGAGCGCCAGGGAAATCAGAAAGACAGAACACATAAAGCCGTGGGGGAGATCGTTGATCTCCCCCACAGTCACATCACGGTCCTGCATCTTTCGATACGACCGATTTTCGGCTCGCGCCCCTTATGCCTGACGCAGTGACGCCACCTCATACAGGGCGATACCCGTGGCGACGGCAGCGTTCAAGGACTCCACAGCCGAGGAAATCGGAATCGACACCACCTGGTCGCAGGCTTCACGCACAAGACGGGACAAACCAGCCCCTTCAGCGCCGGTGACAACCACCAGGGGCTCCTTCGCCAAGGGAAGATCACGCACCGAAACCTCTCCCCCGCCGTCAAGGCCCACCACAAAGAAACCCGCTTTCTTGCAGGCTTCAAGTGCACGCACCAGGTTGGTTGCGCGGGCCACTGGCACTCGTGCAGCCGCACCAGCAGAAACCTTCCAGGCGGTCGTGTTCACTCCGGCGCTACGACGCTCGGGAATAATCACGCCGTCAACACCAAAAGCGCCCGACGAACGCAGGACGGCACCGAGGTTGTGAGGATCAGTCACCTGGTCAAGAGCCACCAAGAGGGGCACGCCAAGCTGCTGCAGAGAATCAGTAATGAGGTCATCAACGTGGGCGTACTCGTATTCAGCAACCTCAATCGCGACACCCTGGTGGACTGTTTCCTCGGTTGCAACATCAAGATCACGCTTCGTGACCTCGTAAACGGGCGCACCCATGGCAGAGGCGTTGCGGACCACCTCTTCAACGCGATCGTCTCGCACATTCCCCAGAACAAACACGCGGGTCACGGGCACGCCAGCTCGCACGGCCTCAGCCACCGGGTTACGTCCGGCAATCAGCTCATGACCGGGGGCAACGCGAATCGACGATTTAGCTCGCGCCCTGGCAATCTGCGCCTTCTTTTCTTCGAGGCGCTCGCGGGCGATCTTACGCTTGTGGGCGGGATGGTAGGTGCGGTCCTCAGCTTTGGGTGTGGGGCCCTTGCCTTCGAGACGGCGGCGTGAGTGCCCACCGGTGCCGACCTGCGCACCCTTTTTCGATCCTGCCTTGCGTATCGCGCCGCGACGTCCGTCGCCGTTTCCACCTGCCATAGTGTGCCAACCTTTCCGCATCATTTTGGCTCAGCCGTTAAGAATACCGGGATTTTCAGTAATCGTGCGGGTGGAAGTGCTCACTCCCCCATACGAGGTGAAGGCCAGCCACCGACTCGCTGCTCGATCTGAGCCGCGAGCGCCATGAGGACATCCTCCCTGCCGGGGCGTGCCACGAATTGCATGCCGATTGGCAAACTCGACGCGCTCACAGGGGCGGGCAGTGACAGTGCCGGATGCCCTGAGACGTTGAAAATCGCCGTGTTCGCAACAAACACTGTGCTTCCTGAAGCAGAGGTCAAAGCGCCAACACCGCTGAGAGCATCCGCCTCTGGCGTCATGACTGGAAGGGTCGGAAGAAGCAAAACATCAGCGTGAGTGAGGAAACGCGCATCGATCATGCGTGCGATGGCCTCGCTGCGCCGCAGCGCACGGTCAAGCATGAAGCGGGGGATCGTGCGCCCAATGTCGGCAGTCGCGCGGGTTCGCCCCTCAAGTAATTGAGGATGCTCAACAGCAGCCGCTTCGATGGCCATGCCGGACGCGAATTGCGTGAGGAAAGCATCGGCTGCGGCAGGCCAGACTCTCCGTGTCTCTTTCATGTGATGCCCCATGCCTTCCAGTAGAGCCACGGTGGCACGTAGGGCGCGCTCTACTTCGGCCGACATCGCCACGCCGGGGGTTGCCGGGCGCGCACTCCACGCCACGGTGAAAGAGCGTGAGGTCTGCAAGGTTGCTTCCACATGCGACATCGGCAAGGGCGGGGCGACGAAGGTGTCGGAGGGCATCGTCCCGGCGAGCACGTCATTGACCACGGCGGTATCCGCCACTGTGCGGGTGATCGCGCCAAGGCTCACCAGTCCGTGCCAGTGTTCGCTTAAGGGGGCTGGGGAAATACGCCCTCGGGCAGGTTTCAGACCAACGAGGCCGCAGCATGCCGCCGGGATGCGGATGGAGCCGCCCCCGTCGGCCCCAAGTCCGATAGGGACCATGCCTGCAGCTACGGCAACCGCGGATCCTCCTGAGGAGCCGCCCGGAGATCGCGTTTCATCCCAGGGGTTGAGTGTTAGCCCGTAGCGTTCAGAGTTGGTGAGCGGGATCTGGCCAAACTCCGGCATCGTGGTTTTTCCGATAATGATGGCGCCCGCGCGGCGTAGCCGTCGGATGGCCTCGGAGTCTCGCTGCGCTGGGCTGGAGTTGCCGTAGCCGCCCAGTGTTGTGGGCAGGCCGGCAACGTCGTATTCCTCTTTAACGGCGACGGGTACGCCGGCCAGGGGCCCGTCGGCTCCGAAGGTGCGAATACGGGCCGGATCTCCGCTGGCGAGTGCGGCATCCAGGGCGGAGGCTTCTCCCAGTGCTTCATCGTGGCGGATCACCGTCATGGCGTTGAGAGGGCCGTTGACCTGTCGGATGCGTTCGATTGCGGCCTCGATAACTGCGCGGGCAGTGAAAGCGCCGCTGCGCACGCCTTCAGCTATGTCGGTGGCGCTCAGTGTGGCGTAGGTGCTGGGGGTGAGGTCTCCGTAAGAGGCCGAGTGCTCGTTGCGGTCCATACCTCTACGCTAGTCGCTCACCCGCCCACTCAGGTGGTCAACCTCGTGCATGATCAGGCCGCTGATGGCGATAATCCAGGAAATGCCTGCCACGGCAAAGAGGCGCTCGCGGGTGGGCACGCTATCGAGATAGTCGGAGAAACCGAAGCCGGAGCCGGGGGAGGCGACCGCGCGCATGTCAATCCCCCACAGGGCAATCAGTGAGCATACGAGGGCAAGAACAACGGCGATGGCGACTGCTATGCCCATTGCGCGATGGATGCCGGGAACGTGACGGTCGCGCGATTCAATGGGTGCGAGGATCAGTGCGCATGCGCCGGTAAGCAGGAGGGCGACAAGGACATCAGCGGGCCTGTGCCAGGCTTGGGCAACCACGGTGATGCCCATGAGTGCGGTCCACATCCATCCGAGCCAGGCTGCGGGGGCGCGCATCCATGCGGGAGCGACCATGATAAGCGCCAGGGAGACGGATGCTGCGACGGTGACGTGACCTGATGGTAGGGAATTGGCCAGGCCTGTGGTGAGGCCAAGGTCGGGTCGGTGAAGGAGGACTTTGAGGAGTTGAGTGAGAAGGTTTGCCACGAGGACCACGGAAACGGCTCGCCCAGCTAGCGTGGGGCGGCGACGTGCGAGTGCAACAAGGGTGACGGCAACGCTGACAACGACCATTGCAGCTGGGGAAACAACGCCGGTGACGATATTTTCCACCCGAGCTACGGCAGTTGCGCGGGCCATGACGCTTTCCATCATGAGCGTGTCAACGCCTTGACCGATCTCGGTGTAGAGGGAGAAGAAGGTGGTGAGGATAGCGGTGAGCACTGCTGCCAGTGCTCCGTAGAGGCGCCGGTTCAGGCGTGCTCGGTAGGTGGAGGCGGCGGGTCCTGAGGTCGGCGTTTTGCGGGGGACGGCTTTTCCTCGCACGGTGGGTGTGCGTTGTGCGCTGGGCATGTCGATCCCCCTTTCCGCAGGTGCACGCGCTGTGGCCTTTAGGCGCTGTTGTGTCATTCCACCGTAGTGGGCAGATTGCCATGCGGCATTTTCAAGTCGCAGAGTCTGACGTGAGTCTTCACACTAGCGCCCTGCGGTCTATCTTTCAGGCTGATGGCGCAATGCGAGATTGAGCGCGCCTAGGCACACGACGCTGATTGTGTGCTGCGTGGGCACCGAGGTGTGCACCCAGAGCTACAGCGGCACAAAAGAAACAAAAAGATTGCCTGAGGTCACATGTGGGGGCATAGGCGCGCATGAATGTTTTTCGTCTATTACAGTGGTGCCATTGCCGTTCATTCCCACCAGCGACTTCAGGAGCACGACGTGTCCTCTCCATCCACCGTCTCTTTGGAGCGGATCCGCAGTATGCTCGCTGGCCGCGATTTGAACTATGGTGACTATGCCGAATCAGAGTTGCTGGTTCCTACAGCGAATGCCATTTTCTTGTGGGACACATCCAATCCCCAGATCCTTCAACTGCGCGCCCATTGGCGTGGCACGGCCGAGGATGACGCGCAATTCGTTACCCTCACTCACGAGGTGGCCACCTGCAACACCACCCGCACCGGCCCGAAGGCCTATCTTGCTCCCTTTGAGGATGGCACACGCTATGGCTTGATCGCTGAGTGCAATGTTGTTGCTTCTAGCGGCCTTACCGAAGCCCAGCTTGATGCGTTCTGCGAAACCTCCATGGAGATGATCTTGTCTTTCTTCCATGATCTTGAGCTTGCTCACCCAGAGATGGTCACCTGGTCAGATAACACGCAGGGGGCTCAAGCATGACTCTCTACGCTGTTCCCAATGACGATGTCACGCCCTATCCTGTTGATTTCGAGCGGATGTGTACAACCTTGCAGGATATGGGCTATCAGGTTGACATTATCGTTGAAGGCCGCGCTGCAGGGGCTGTCTTTGACAAGGTCCCTATGCTCTTCTCTTTCGATTCTTCGGGTCGTTTCTTATCGATTCGTTCCATGTGGGAGACGACGCTGTGCGCGGACTCCTACAGCGCGCACATGTTCGCCATCCTGGATGGTTGGAATCGTGAGAAGTATTTCCCCACCGTTTATTGGATGCCGACCGAGTCAGGCACTGTTCAAGTCTGCGCTGACTTCGTAGTGGACACTCGGGCTGGATTGTCAGTTGCACAGTTACGCGACAATCTCGGTGCGGGCATTTCGACGGGCATCAGTGCGATTGAGTATGCGCGTGAGGCTGTGGAGCAGTGCTTAGGCGTTTGTGATGAGGACGAGGGTTCCTCAGCCGAATGAGTTCAACTCATTCAGCTTCGCTTCTTGCTCTGGTGGAACGGATTGGCCGCCAACACGGTCAGCATGTCCACACTCATGTGATTCCTTCACGCGAAGGTGTTATCGCCCCGTGGCCACAGTGGGTAAATGAGCGGGTCGTTGCCGCATGGGAACGTCATGGTGTTGACGCGCCCTGGGCGCATCAGGCGCACGCTCTGACGGCGATAGCCGAGGGTGCCGATATTGCGTTGGCAACGGGAACCGGCTCAGGGAAGTCCTTGGCTGCGTGGACGCCAATCCTTTCTGAGTTGGCGGCAAGCGCGTTCACAACGCGTATTTCTGAGGTTCATCGGCGGCCAACCTGCCTGTATGTGTCGCCAACGAAAGCGTTGGCGGCTGATCAGTTGGCTGCTTTGCAGCGTCTTTTAGCTGACAGTGAGCTGGAGGTGCGAGCCGCGTCTGCCGATGGGGATACTCCCCGGGAGGCAAAGGAGTGGGCGCGCGCCAACGCGGATATTGTTGTGACGAATCCTGACTTTGTTCATTTTGTCCTTCTGCCCGGCCATGAGCGGTGGACGCGACTACTGTCGTCTTTGCGTTACATCATCATTGATGAGTTGCATCATTGGCGAGGCGTCACGGGTTCTCATATTGCCCTGGTGATGCGCCGTTTGTTGCGTGCTGCGCACCGTCTGGGAGCCGACCCGCAGGTCATTATGCTCTCAGCGACGATTCGTGATCCCGAGCGCGTTGGCGAAACGATGATTGGCCGCCCTGGGGTGCGTGCGATTACCGAGGACGCCTCTCCGTCGGGAAGGCGGCATGTGGCGATGTGGCAGGCGCGTGAAGTTGTTGACGAGGATGCTTTGCCTATCGATTCTTTCCTTTCGGCTGTTGCTGGTGAGATTCCTGTGTTGGAGGCGCCGACTCGTCGGTTGAGTGCGGCCACTGAAGCTGCTCTTTTGACGGCTGATCTGGTGGCTGCCGGAGGCAGGGTGTTGACCTTTGTGCGTTCACGCGCGGGAGCTGAGGCGGTCGCCGCTCAAGTTCGTGAGCGTTTAGATGCTGTTGCCGGTGGGGATTTATCTCAACGTGTGGGCGCTTACCGGGGCGGCTACCTGCCAGAGGAGCGTCGCGCATTAGAAGGCGCGTTGCGTTCTGGTGCGGTGCGCGCTTTGGCGACGACCTCGGCGTTGGAATTGGGTCTGGATGTGTCGGGGTTGGATGCGACGGTGACGGCGGGGTGGCCGGGTACTCGCGCATCCTTGTGGCAGCAGGTTGGCCGTGCGGGCAGGGCAGGTGCCGAGGGCGTTTCCGTGCTGGTAGCTTCGGATAATCCTTTGGATACCTACCTGGTTCACCATCCTGAGCAGGTGCTCGCCCCGGTAGAGGCCGCTGTGATTGATCCTTCAAACCCGTGGGTTGTGGCTCCTCATGTGTGTGCGGCTGCGGCGGAATTTCCTTTCAGTGCTGAGGACGGTGATTTTGAGCGTTTTGCGTTGGAAGACGACGCTCTTTTGCGGGATTTGGTTGCGCAGGGGTATCTGAAGAAACGTGGGGGTGTGTGGCGTTGGGATGCGACTCGTCCAGATCGCGCCTGTGACATGACTGATTTGCGAGGCGGGGGTGGTGACGTTCAGATCGTTGAGTCCTCCACCGGAGCAGTCATTGGGAGTGTTCCTGATGGTGATGCTGACTCGCAGGTTTTCCCTGACGCGATCTATGTGCATCAGGGGAGGACCTTTCATGTGCTCTCCCTTTTGCCTGTCACGCCAGGTTCACCTCAGCGCGTGGCCGAGGTTGAAGAGGTTTCCACCCGCTTACGAACGCGCGCGAAGCAGCATGTGTCGGTGCAGATTCGTGAGGTTCTTCAGACGTGGGCCAGCCCTGACCAGACGGTGGTGTGGAACTTTGGGGCGGTGGATGTCACCAGCCGCGTGACAGACTTTGATCTTCTACGTCTTCCTGGTCTGGAGTTTCTCCGTAACCAGGAGCTCAGTCTGCCGACGCGAACCCTGGTGACGAAGTCCGTGTGGTACACGATAACTCCGGCAGCATTGAAAGCCATGGGGGTTAAAAAGGCTGATATTCCTGGCGCTCTGCATGCCGCTGAGCATGCGGCAATCGCCCTCTTGCCTTTGCTTGCGACCTGTGACCGCTGGGATTTAGGGGGCCTGTCAACGGCTGAGCATGAGGATACGCTCTTGCCAACCGTGTTTGTCCATGATGCCTACCGGGGTGGTGCTGGGCATTCTCAGTACGGTTTCTCGCATGCGCGTGAGTGGGTGGGGGCTGTTTTGGAGGCTGTGGCGTCATGCCCTTGCGATGAGGGATGTCCTTCGTGCGTGCAGTCACCCAAGTGTGGGAACGGGAATGAGCCCCTGTCGAAAGCCGGGGCGATCACCGTGTTGACTTATCTGAAGGATCGCACCCCTTAGAGGTTTCTCCTGTTGGTGTCGTCTCAGATACCGTGAGTGTTTCTCTGTTGTGCGCTTCGCCTTCGTTGGCTCTGCTCAGTTGTTGGCTCCGCTCGGGGGATTCTCGCACTTTCTTCCCGTGGCCTTCGTCGTGAAGGAGGTACCGACCGTGGGTTGATAACTTGGGCTAGATAACTTTAAGGGGCCGACCCTGTGGCCAGCCCCCCAAAGCATCCCATCAACACAGTGCGAGTTCTTCCCGATGCAGTCCCTTTCCGATAACGAGTCTCCTGTTTGACCCGTCACCTTCATGTCTGTTGCCACTACAGTAAAAGCACTTCCTTACGAGAGCTTAAGCAACACCTGAAAAATACCTGTGCATTTTTCGACTTAATGGCGAAAAAACCACCATATTGGTCGGTTTTTCCCAGCTTACTTTCATCTTTCCTTTTCCTCGTCAACTAAATGCTCCCAGCATCAGGAGATCAGGGCAGACGCTACCTCGTTGCACATACACGAGTGGGCTGACCAACAGGCCAGCCCACTCATGCATCCCATCAACACAGTACGAGGTCTCCAGATGTTATCCCTTCCGGTCAGGATGCCACTTGGCTGGCTCCCTGGCCTTGCGTTCTTCTTATGAGGAACACTAACTGTTTTTCCTGATGAGAGCTTCAGTGCAACTTATGAACTTCCTGTATTTTCAGAGTGGACCCGCTCTCGCTCGGGCGCTCACATCAAACTCCCACCCTCCCCATGCCCACGGGGAATGGACCACTGCTCGTACGTCCTCTCCCGACTGAGCACACCATCCCAGCCTGGCCCCATTGACCTCAGCCACTTCCATGACTCGTGCACAGGCATCGCACGAGGCCTCCTGCAAGACCCGCTGACGTTGGCTACACTCTGCTCCAGCAAGCGCGGCAACATCAGCAATAGCTTGAACGCGGACAGTATGGGCGTGGGCCGCAACAGCGCCAAGAACCGCCCCGCCACAGAGCAATACACAGGCAAGGATGCCCACCACAGCAATCGTGCCAGAGCCCTCTTCACCACCCTCGCCACCAATAGGCCCCCTGCCCCTGCCATACGTGTCAGCGCAATCCGGCATCACATCCCCACCTCCTCCCGCAAAGTCACGACCTCGCATGTCATATGCGGCGCCAACCACACCACTGCTGAACGAACAGGCCACTGCGCCCTAGCCCTCACCCACTGTCCTTCTACGGCCAGAGAGAGGCTCCCCGCCTCATATCCCGAAGGCAAAGCCAGGGGCAGGGGCAGAGGATTCAGAGTATCGCTCCCACCGGCAGCCTCACGAGCGGCATGGCGTGCTCCCTCCCTGGCCAACTGGCAGGCCTGCGCTTTCGCCTGGCCGGCATCAAGACCCGCAAGAATCATCGCAAGCACACTCATCACCGCGACTAGCCCCAAAGCAAATTCCACGCTGACTGATCCTGATTCAGCATGACACCTACTTTGAGGCAGGCCGCACCGGCTACGTACTCTCATCACATCTGCCCCTACCATCCCTTGCTCACCGTCTTAGAACGACAGTGCGCGTTCAATGATTCCCTGAAGGGCAGCGCGTACCGCGTCCGATTGAACAATGGCCAACAGAAGACCGGCAAAAGCGGCTGCGGCAACCGCTCCAATCGCATATTCGACAGTTGTCGATCCTTCCTCTGAGCAAAGATCATGGGGCGTATGGATGTCGTTCATTGGATTCTCCTTCACAAGACAGCCGCCAAGGACTTACCAAGCGGCGCAGCAAATCTTGCTGTCATCCCAGCCTCGCAAACACGCCTCTTTACCCCTAACGTCCGAATGCGTTGGTGTGGATAACGTCTTGCCCGCCGCCAGCCTGTGGATAACTCCAGACGCGCAGCATCCACACACCTGAACCCAACTCACCCAGACAGACCCTCCACGAGCACAACCACCAGGGGAACCACACCTAGGGCGATAAAAGAGGGCAACATAAAGACACCCAAAGGCACCACAAGCCTGACATTCAGACGAGCCGCCTGCTGTTGCGCCTGAGTAGCACGCCTTTGGCGCAGGCGCGCCGCTGCTCGCTCGCATCCAGGTACCGGCGAAACCCCATCCTCCCAGGCGGCTTGCAAAGCCTGCGAGAGCGGCACAAAGCCTTCGGGCACATGCCTCCAGGCGTCCTGCCAGGGTTGCCCGTGAAGCAATGCGCGGGCGAGATCCCGAAACTCCACCATCTCAGAGGCCTCACCCAAGGCGTCAAGCGCGCGGGGAATTGCCGCTCCACTTTCTAAAGCAGCCGCCACCAAATCACAGGCCAAAGCAGGATCCAGACCCTCAGGGGGACGGCCCCTCGCGTGCGCAACCATTCGCGCCGAAACCACATTGCCCGCAATCATCAGCACAACCCCCACCACAGCAACAAGGGCTCCCAGCACGCTGGATGTGAAGAAATGTAAAGGCTCTGCCCCCAGGGCGCCCGCAGCGCCCAATCCCACCAATGGCATGACATTAAGAATGTGCGCCGAGGCCGCAGGCCCAGCAGAAGCCACATCACGGGCTTCCTCGTCTGCTTCCTCAGTGTCAATGCTGCGCCCAATTCGGCTTAAAACCTCCGCAAGCGGTGCGCCCACCACGCCACTGAAGGCGCACGCCACCGCGAGCGCCTCCACAGCGCGACGCTGACGCTGCCCAGCAGGACTTCGCGCCCACCACCACATCCGCCACTCACGCAGGTAGCGTTCCCACTCGCATCCACCTGCCCGTATCGCGTGTAATAGACGCCCTCTCTCAGGCCGTGATCTGGGGAGAGCATACTGAGCGACCACGCCCGGCACGGCCCACCCTGACTCCCCCTCCCTCACAGCCACATCATCGTCTTCTTGGCAGCCCTCCCACCCACGCAGGAGCTTCCACCATCGAAGGCCGCCACCTCCTATGCGTCTTTGCTGCCCGCTGGGCCCTTTTCCAGCGGATTCTTCCCATGCTGCGCGCACGCTCTGCTGCCAGGCACGTTCATACGATGCCCCGGCTCGCAGATGCGCGGCCATTTCTACAGCAAGGAAACCAATATCAAGCGTCCTCATCATGCCCCTCACCGCGATACTTTCTGCAATCATCAGCGCCCAGCCCTAAAAGGGCCTGCAAACGCTCCCATGCAGGGCCAGGGCGAACGCGCCCGTCCTCGTCAATGAGCGCAGCGCACTCGCAACGCAGGCGCCCCTCAGCGTCAGCGATAACGCCCATCTGTGCGATACGTCGCTTCCCGCCACCCCCTCGTTCCATGTGGATCACCAGATCAAAAGCCGCACGTACCTGCGCTGCCAGCGCCTGCGGGCCAAGCTCAGCCAAGGCCCCTAACGCTTCCAAACGCGCGGGTACATCTTCCACGCTATTGGCATGAATCGTTGCCCACCCTCCGTCGTGGCCGGTATTCAAGGCAGCCAACATGTCCCGCACCTCAGCACCTCGACACTCCCCCACGATGATCCTGTCCGGCCTCATGCGCACGGCGGCACGGACCAGCTCCGAAAGACTCACCCCACCTGCCCCCTGCACATTGGCCGCCCGCTCTTGAAGATGCACAAGGTGGGGGTGACGGGGGCGCAACTCGGAGATTTCTTCAATGCACACCAGGCGCTGATTGGGAGGCATCACACTGAGCACCGCAGAGAGCAAAGTCGTCTTTCCGCTGCCAGTGGCCCCCGAAATCAGGCAATTCCGACGCCCTTTAATCGCCGCCTGCATCCAGGATTCAAGAAGATGCGCGCTCTGCCCCACACACATGTCACCCACCCCCAAAGTCCCCACATGCGGAATACGCAATGAAATGAGGGGGCCGTCGCCCGCCACCGGAGGGAGCACAGCGTGTAGTCGGATGCCAGAGGGCAGCGCAGCATCAACAATCGGGCTGGCTTCATCAAGGCGCCTGCCACAGTAAGCGGCAATCCTCACAGCTAACTGGCGGACATCGTCAACCGAGTCAAAGTGACGCTCGGCTTCATGCAGCCCATCACCGCGATCTACCCACACGTGCTGTCCATTCACGAGGATGTCCGTGACCGTGGGGTGTGCGATTAAAGGATCGATGATGTTGCCGAAAGAGAAGCTCTCCTCCACCGTCTCCTCTTGCGTCGTCTTGGTGGTCATGGCTTTCAGACGACAGGGAGATGTCCTCGTTTCGTCCTTTTCTTGCACTTCATCTACTTGCGGGCTTTGCGAGTGTGGGCGCTCAGCAAGGAGGTTCGACAGAAGATCCGCAGCGTCATTCACGGAGTAGGCACCCTGAGAGCCGCAGGTAATGACCGTGTGACCGCGCTGGCGCCACATGAGGATATTGCGATGATCACCAAGGAAAAGAATGCCCGGTGAGGAGTCCTCGCGAACGCGGGATAGTTCTGCTTGGCCACACGCACGCAGGCGCGTGTTGAGCTGGTTGATGGCTCTGGCCTCAAGGGCGTGAGCGTAGATGAACGCGGCGGTCATTTCTCTAGCTCAGCGTGAGAACTTGCGAATCACTATGGCAAGAAGGCAAGGTTGTGGAAAACTGTTTCATACCACGATGCCTGTGGATAACTCCTGGTTGGAATCCATAGACGGAACATCATGCCAGGTCAACCGCGTAGAAGAGGTTCCTTTGTGTCCTTAGTACCCATGCCACATCGCCCGCATACTGTCCCTCGGGCGGCAGCATTCTTTGATTTGGATAAAACCATCTTGGATACGTCCTCTTCTGTTGCGCTGCGCTCTCCTTTAGTTGATTCGGGCTTAATGACCCGCCGTAGTGCAGCCCTTGGTGTGCTCCTCCATCTGCCCTACCTTCTGCGAGGTGCCGATCACGCCGCTATGGAACGCATGGGCAAGCAACTGGGCGCGATGTCACAAGGATGGGATAGCGCTGTCCTTGAAGCAACCGTGCGCGACGCCCTGGCCACCCACATTGACCCCGTTTGTTTTACCGAAGCTCTCGACCAGATCGCCCTTCACCGTGCCGCCGGGCAGCCGGTGGTGATCGCATCGGCCTCTGTGTCCGAGATGGTTCGTCCCATCGGAGACCTCCTAGGCGCTGACTTTGTGATCGGCTCGGAGGCTGTCCGCGATGAGGATGGCACCTTCACGGGTGAGATTGCTTCCCTTAATTATGCTGATGAAAAAGCCCGCGCTTGTGCTGCCCTAGCCGCTGAACAGGGCTGGGATCTCTCCGAGTGCTTCGCCTATTCCGACTCGGTCACTGATCTGCCCCTGTTGGAGTCTGTCGGTCATCCTGTTGCCGTTAATCCCGACCGAGGTTTACGCGAGACTGCCCAGGAACGTGGCTGGCAGATCCTCACCTTCCAGCACACGGCGCGGGTTCGCTCGTCAGCCTCGAAGGCCGCACTCCCTGTCGCGGCAGGAACAATTGCGACGGGAGTGGCCCTCACTGTGGCCTATCGTTTGTGGTGCGCTAAGCGGGCGCGCGCGAGCCTCTGACGGGCATCAGCGCCAACACGCTCTGCCGCGCCGACACGCCCTGCCACTCAGGACGGGAGCTACAGTCGTCCGGCTTGCACATGGAGGGCGATGTCTTGCCCAATGCGCGCCCCTTCCTCGACGGCTCGGGCGAAGAACTCATACCATCGGCCAACACCATCAATAGCTGCGTCCGCGTCGGCAGAGGGGTGGTGCGCCTGCTGCCATGCGGCGAGGGCCTCTTCGCTGCCGGGAACTTCCGTAGTGTGCAGTGCGCTCATGACGGCCACGGCGCTGGGGTCAACGCCTCGTTCGATCAGGACCCAGCGGGCGAGGGTGGCTCCCATGGCTGCGGAGGCCACTGAGAACACAGGCGTCACCCGCAGGTAAGCGCTAACTTCTGCGGCACATATCCAGGCGGGAAGCTGCGCCTGCACAAGATCGCGGATGACAGCGAGGCCGCCGGGGAGAGCAGGGAAGGCAACCTGATCGGCACCAATAAGGCCCGCCGCAACCAAACCCGAGCACATGTCACGGTGCAGCGCGCTCATCAGTGCCGGCAGGGGACGAGGCCGATGCGGCGCGCGTACTCGCGCGTTCAGGGGAGCACAGTTGCTGGCGAGGTTCCACTGGGCCCTCCACAGTCCAATCGCGAGAGATTGGGAGGGGTCGAGGGCGGTGGGGGCGAGGTCGCGAGCATCCCGCATGGAGAGTTCGCGCAGATCATCAACGCTGATTCTCGCTCCTTCGAGGAGGCACAGGGCGGTGGCCTCGCGGATCGCGGCCTCTGCGCGGGCAGCTTCCCACTGACGTCGTAGCCCCTCATGGAAACGGAGGTCGGCAAGAGCCTGTTCTGCCTGTTGGCGGGCGTGAAGGACTGAAGGGAGCTGTGCGGCTGCCTGGAGGGTGGCATGATTGAGGGCCTCGATTTGCGTCACCCCCTTACCTTATGGTGGCCTGCGTGCTTCCTGCACCCCACATGAGCTGCGTGAAGGGTGAGATGTGTTTTCTTCCCGTCCCCCAGACACGAAGGGGCTTCACAGGGGATACTGGAAGGGTGACTCCACAATTGACCCAACCGACGCGCTTTCAGCATGTACGAAGCGCGGCCTTCGCGCTGGTGTTTGCACCTGTGGGATTGAGCTTGATGAATCTTTCGCTCGTTTCAATCCTGGCAGCAACAGCGGTGGGACAGCCTTTGTCTGCCTCGGCAGGCATGGTGGGTATTGTGCTGGCTGCGGTTCTGTTTTGTTTGATCGCGATTAACTCAGAAGAATCTGCCGGAGGCATGATCGCACTGACAGCGTGGTCGGCATTCATTGGCTTGTTGCACATGCAGGGCGTCAGTCCTGCGGCTGTTGTTTTACCGCTGCGTTCTGCTGAGATCACGGCCGCATTGCATTGGAATTACTTCCCCTATGCCACTACTGCAGTCTTTGGTGGGATGACCATTGCGATGTACCTTGTGCGGCGTGCTGCGACTCATTCTGAGTTGAGCGCAGAACAATTGTGGGATTCTCTTTTGCCGTCGCGACGTCATTATCGTGAACGCTCCCGCGTTTTCAGTGCCACGATTGTGGCGATTACCTTAGCCATTGGCCTGTACATCTACATGGCACCCATGGATTCGTCAGGCGTTGCAGCTCATGGTTTAACGGGTATGCAGCTTGGACACGAACCTCGCCCCTATGCGGGTATTCTTGCGGCGCTACTTCTGGGCGCTGTAGCGGTGATGACCCGTTGGTCCTCGTTGGGCCCTCAGGTTGCGATCTGGGTGTTCATGGTGATTCCGGCCTACATCATTGTGCCGGTGTGGGCTTCCCTGACCGGCCAGGTGGTCACCCCCGGCTTGTCGCCAATGACGGCACTGCAGATGGCAACACCCGTGGTCATGGCCTTGGGGCTCACTCTTGCTGCGGTGGCGGTTGGCCCGCTCTTGGTGCGGCGCAATCTTCGGCGGAGTTTGCGCGCTTCTCTACTGTCACAACAATCTGATTCAATTTGACCCCCTCCCGCCCTGCCTCCGCTATTGGGGCAGTGAAGGGCGTTATGTTTGCTTGGAATGGAGGCAACAATGGCGAACGATGATTTCACCACTCACGACGATCAACTCACTCCCGATACTCCCGAACATGATTCGGGACACCCTGCGGGAGAAAACCCTTTCTACGCAGAGGTTCCGTCAGATGATCTGGTGATTGACACTGCCATCGTTTTTGATGAGCCAGCAGACAGCGCGGCCACCGATTTCCACGCTGGTAGCGACGGTGAGCGGGTGGAGGAATCGCCCTCACTGCAGGACTCTTCCGAGGTTGAAGCAATTCCTGAGGGGCAAAGCGAAGCTCCCCATGACTACACCGTGACCGACTTTGGTGGCGCCGGAACCTCGGTGTCTTTAGAAGCTGACCAGCTTGAGCAGAGCGAGGACGAGGTCGCCGCCCCCGCTGAGGCCGACACCGCTGCTTTTGTGGGCGAGGCCCTTGCTGAGGATGGTGTTGTCGAAGAGGGAGCACCCGAGGATGCCCCTCACGACTACTCTGTGACAGACTTCGGTGGCGCAGGAAGCCCTGCATCCTTGGAGGCTGATATTTCTACGGAGGATGACATGCCTTCGTTTGAGGCAGTTGAGGGGTCCGCAGGTCCCGAGGATTCCGCCTCCCCCAGCGATGAGATCGCGGACGGCGACACCCAATGGCTCGCAGCGAACGCTGAGGCTGACACTTCAGACCAGCCTGGCGAGGGCGCTCCCCTCGTTGCCGATTTTGAGCTTGAGGCTGACACTGATCTGACTCGTCCTGCCCCTATGCTGCAGGACAGCGCCTCGGAGGTCCTTGCGAGCAACGCCTCCATTTCGCATAGTCTGATCGAGGATGCCGCGCCCGCTGATCTCTCTATATCGGCTGATGCCTTTGCCGCCGCTGCTCCTATTGCCGCGGCTGATGACGCCGCTCCTGTAGCCGACTTCGCACCCGCCGAAACTACCGCCCCTGTGGCCGATTTCGCGCCTGTGCCTGAGGAAACACCTACTTTCACCGACGATATTTCTGCGTCGCCTCAGATCGATGCACCCGAGTTGGCGCCTGCTGATACCCCTGTCGTGGAGGAAGAACCTCCGGCAGTAGCTGCACCAATCCCTGTCTTGCGCCCAGAACGTGGGGATGATTCGACCTGGCAAGAGATCAGCCGCCGCCGCTCCCTCTTCCCTCCCGTCAGCGAATCCTCCCTTGAGGCCGCTACCCCTGCACTCCCCGCAGAAGACGCGCAGGCTGCACACAGTGCCAATCCATTCGGTGCCGACGCTGTCGGTACCGATACCCCGATTGTCGAGGCCGACGCCCCCGCGGACTCTCTCGTTGAGGAGGCAGAGGTTCACACGACCACCATCCCTGTGGCCTCCCCAGAGAGTATGGAAAACTACCAGCCGGGGCCCCACTCTGGTGAGATTCCTGTGGATGTGCTCTCAAGCAGGGAAAAGGACAGCGATGACTTGTCGACAACAGCGATTCGTCGTGATCTTTTTGCTCCCACACCAACCGTGGATGAGGACAGCTCGGCCTCGTGGCATCAGGCGTTGCATGCGAGCGCGACTCCCCTCCCTGCGGGGGATACTCCACAAAAGCTTGATGACGCTATTTTTGAAGGAACAACGGTTGTTCCCGTAGTGCCGTCACGCGTGAGTGCCCATGTCGCTTCTTTACTGCTCACCCTGCTTCTCGTGCCAGTAACCTGGTACTTCTTTGCTGACGCTGGGGCTCGCATGACCTTAGCTGAGGGAGCACCGATTGCGAGTGGGCAGCTCTCCCTGTGGGCTCTAGCCGAGTTCGCCATTGGAATTATTGGCCTGCTCATCGTGATTGCTTTGGCCGCACGTTCGTCTGTAGGCGCGTGGGTGTCTGGTGTGCTTCTGACTGTTCTGGGCCTTCCGTGGCTGCTTGTTCCCGCCGCGATGATGAGCCTGACTCAAGGCTCCTTTGATGCTCTGGCTAAGTTCGGCGTGATTGGCCAAAATCTCGCTCACCACCTGCAGGTTTCGGCTTACTCAGGGCGCCTGCTCCTTGTGGGTCTTGCGATCTGGGGCATTGGTATCGTCTCTCATTCTGCTCGCCGGAAGGGCCGCTCTGAGGAGGCGCTCCGCGCCGAGGTTGAGCGTGTTAATCCCGTTGGCGCTCACCTGACATGGTCGGGCCGGCGCCGCGCTGCCAAGGAAGCCGCTCGGCGGGAACGTCCTCGCCACTGAGGACGTCTGAACTGCTCTTCGAACTGTTCACTGTCCTGTCCCTCCGCTGCTCACCAGCGGAGGGACAGTTTTTCTCTTCTTAAGCCTCTGGATGGACAGGCTCAGCGCGTCGGGCATCTCAGGACGCGCAGATACGGTCAGCGCTCAACACCAACAGCAGGGCATAGTTCTACCAACACGCATTCGTGGCAGCGTGGGGATTGGGCCGTGCACACTGCGCGTCCGTGCCAAATCATGTCGTGAGAAAGCTGCGTCCAGTCGGTGTGTGGAAGCAGCGTGCACACGTCTTTTTCGACCTTTGCGGGATTCTCAGATTCGCTCCACCCGAAACGCCTGGACAGACGACCAACGTGGGTGTCAACGGTCAGCGCGGGTTCTCCAAAGCAATTGCCGCGAACAACATTGGCAGTTTTACGGCCGACACCGGGCAGGCTTTCAAGCTCTGCTGCGCCGCGAGGCACTTCGCCGTCGAAGGCTTCAAGGAGCCGTTGGGCGACGGCGACGGCTTGGGCTGCGCGGCGTTTTTGAAACCCGAGAGGGCGGACGACGGCTTCAACCTCGTCAGTTGATGCTGCGGCGAGGGCGCGGGGCGTTGGCCAGCGGCGGAACAGTTCAGGGGTGATGGTGTTGACGCGCGCATCTGTTGTTTGGGCTGACAACACCGTCGCAACGAGGAGTTCGAAAGGCGAGGTGTGGTCGAGGCTGGTGCGAGCCTCCGGGTAGGTGGCGCGCAGAATGTCGACAATGCGGTGAGCGCTTGCAGAATCCATCACGTGGCCATCCTAGGGTGCTTCTGGCAAAGGAGGCATTTTTCGGTGCCCGTCATGAGGCCATGTGTGAACACCTGTGCACATTGGTGCTCGGGTGCGCGCATATTTCGACATCCGGCGGTCGGATTCCTAAGAAATCACTCTTCCCACTTGTGCCCGCTGTCACAGCTAGGCCACAATGGAACTGAACCATGAGCGAGATAGCCATATCCGCGCCCGAATAGAGACGAAATGGAGAGTTCCGAGATATGTTCGGTGACGGGAACTACCTCAATCAAGTACCACTCTTTGATGGTCTTGATGATGAACAGCAAGCTTCGCTGCAGTCAAAGATGGGCCACACCAGCCTACGTCGCGGTGAAACCCTATTCGACGAGGGCGACCTCGGCGACCGCCTCTACATCGTGACCGAAGGCAAGGTGAAACTCGGCCACACCTCCAATGACGGACGCGAGTCCCTTCTGGCAGTCCTCGGCCCCGGTGAGATCATCGGCGAACTGACCCTCTTCGATCCGGGCCCCCGCTCGACCACTGCTACCGCGGTTTCCCCCGCAAATCTTCTCTACCTTGAGCATGAGGACCTCATGGAGATCCTTGATGCGAACCCGCAGCTCGCCAAGCATATGCTGCGCGCATTGGCTCAGCGCCTCCGCCGCACCAATGAATCCCTGTCTGACCTGGTCTTCTCGGATGTTCCTGGCCGCGTTGCTAAGGCTCTGCTTGACTTGGCTGATCGTTTCGGCAACCCCACGGACAAGGGCGTTCATGTTCCTCACGACCTCACGCAAGAAGAGCTCGCCCAGCTCGTTGGCGCTTCTCGTGAAACCGTGAACAAGTCCCTTGCTGACTTTGTTTCCCGCGGGTGGATTCGACTCGAAGGCCGCGCTGTCATGCTGCTCGATGTTGACCGTCTGGCACGTCGCGCACGCTAAGTCCTCTCAGGTAATAAGGGTGTGGCCAGGAGTTTTACACTCCTGGCCACACCCTTTTTGAGTATCGTTTGCGGCGCGCTCAGGCTACCGGACGCTTCAGATAAGCAACGAGGTTATCTGAACCCGCCGGACCCGGCACAACCTGGACGAGCTCCCAGCCGTCAGCACCCCATTGGTCAAGGATGGCCTTCGTTGCGTGCGTCAGCAACGGAATAGTTGCATACTCCCATTTCGTCATTGCATGTTCCCTTTCAGATCACAGGATGATTCCAGCTTAGGGTAGGACCTGTACTCGGCGCGCAGCACTCTCACGCCTGCACCTCATAAAAATGCCCGCATCGCCTGTCTCCTCATCGCGAGGATCATGACAGATGACGCGGGCTTCAACCTCGTCACGGGGCCTTAACGGACAACCGATGACGAACGAACGTGGCTGAGAACACGGGGAACCTCAGCCGTACGAATTTCTTGAGCGAGCGGGTCGGAGGACGTGTTAATCCACTCCATCCAATTCGTCACATCGGAGTAGTGGCGCAAAATAGCGCGGCGTTCACGCTCAGTCAGGCCACCCCAGACACCAAAATTAGCTCCAGATTGCAGCGCGTCAGCAAGGCATTCAATACGTACCGGGCATTGCATGCACACCATACGGACCTGCCGCTGCGTTGAGCCTTGAACGAAGAGATTGTCAGGTTCTTGCTCAGCACACAGTGCATGCGCGACCCAGCTCTGGTCTTGATCGACATGTGTCATGCGTTTTGCTCCATCTCTGGTCGTCCTTGACTCCTGTCAAGAAAATACACAGCCGCAGTCTGCTCCGGCAAACTACCGTTCAATACAAGCACATTGATACTCGATCACGCTAGGGGGACACCACAATTGAGACACTATTTCATTATCAGAATGTCTCTCCCCTCACTTCCCGCCGCCTCCGCACCGCACAAGAACGTCAATGATGCGTATTCTTGATGTATGTCGAAGTCACGCTCACGCAACGCCCGGCCGGCACAGCTCATGACCCTTATCGGGTCATTCTTTGCTCTCTCTGGCTTGTTGGGAACCCTCGTTGCCGGGATCATGATCCCGGCCGTTGGTTCTGTCGGCGTCGTCGCAAAGACAGTCCCGACAGTCTTTGACGGACTTCCCTCCGAGATCCAGGTCATTGCACCCGCTGAGGAGTCCCTTCTCCTGGACGCGGACGGCGGCGTGATCGCCCGATTCTACGACAAGCGCCGCATCGTCGTCCCTTCCGACAAAATTGCCGACGTCATGAAGCAGGCAATCGTGGCCATCGAGGACAAACGCTTCTACGACCATCACGGAGTCGACCCTGAAGGTATGGCACGAGCCCTTGTCAACAATCTCTCTGACGGCGGTAAGCAGGGCGCTTCGACTATCACCCAGCAATTCGTCCGCAACTCCATTCAGGAACGCGGCTACCTTGAAGGCGATGCTGAGCTTGCCTACTCTGCGGTGGAACAAACCACCCAACGTAAACTCCGCGAAGTGAAATATGCACTCACCTTGGAAAAGAGCATGACCAAGGATGAGATCCTCACCGGCTACCTCAATATCGCCCCCTTCGGCCCCATCACCTACGGCGTTGAGGCCGCCTCCCAGCTCTACTTCAGCCACAGCGCCGCAGAACTCAACTGGCTCGAATCAGCCCTGCTGGCAGGCCTCGTCCAATCCCCTGTTGACTACAATCCTCTGACCAACCCCGAGGCCGCAGAAACCCGCCGCAACACCGTCTTAATGGTGATGCGAAACGAGGGCATCATTACCGAGGAAGACTACCAAAACGGCGTGAACACCCCTGTTGCCGACATGCTCAAGCCCAATGAAACTCCCCAGGGATGTTTGGGAGCCTCTGGGATCAACGCCTACTTCTGCGATTTTGCCATTAGCCAATTCCTTGACGACCCCGCCTTTGGTGATAGCTACGCCAAGCGTGAACGCCTTCTCAAGACCGGTGGCCTGACCATCCGCACGACGCTCAACCCCAGGCTCAACAATGCTGCCTACCAAGCCCTCGTTGACGCCATTCCCGTACACGACGAATCAGGTCTCGACACGGCGATGGTCACCGTTGAGCCCGGCACCGGCAAAGTCTTGGCTATGGCACAGAACACTGAATACGGTGTTGAAGATGGTAGAACCATGTCGAACTACAGCGCCAACGGCATCTTCCAAGTCGGCTCAACCTTCAAGGTCTTTACCTTGTTACAGTGGCTGAAGGAAGGTAATTCCGCCTATGCCTCCGTCGGGCGCAATAACCGCATCTATGTCAATGGTGAGTTCTCCTGCGGCGGGGAACCCATCTACACCGACACCTACGACGTTGAGGATCTGCCTGGGAAGAACGGCACATTCAATACCATCTCCGCCACCGGTCTGTCGGTCAACCAGGCTTTCATTAACATGGCATCCCGCGTGGACTTCTGCCAGATTTTCCAGTTGGCGTCAGACTTTGGTGTAACCGACGCCAATGGAGAAATTGTTCAAGCACTGCCTGCGAATATCCTCGGTTCAGCATCGTCTTCCCCTCTGACCATGGCGAATGCTTTTGCTGCCATCGCCCACGACGGCCAGCTCTGCACACCCCAGGCTCTCACCGTTGTCACAGACCGTAGCGAGGCCGTCATCAAGGAATACACGCCACAGTGTAAAGAGGTCATCAGCCCCACTGTTGCCCGCCAGGCATCCAATATTCTCGGCAAGTCCACCGCACGCTATTACAACGCCACTCGTTTGGATGGAGGGCGTCCTTTCGGCGCGAAATCAGGCACCACAAACAATAACGCCAATACCTGGCTGACTGGTTTCACCCCTCAGTACGCGACCTCCGCATGGGTTGGCCGAGCTGCCGCCTCGCAGCAACCTGTCCAAGATATTGTCATCAATGGTAACTATTACGATGCCATCTATGGCGAGACCTTCGTTGGCCGCAATATTTGGGCTCCGTACATGAGCACAGTTCATGAGGGCCTTGACTTTATAGGTCTGCCGGATGTCTTCATCGGCAATGTCCCCACACCGCCTCGCCCTGCGCCCACGCCGAACCAGCCGAGCAACACCCCCCAATCGGGTCGTTAACCAATGCCTCTACTTCACACAGCCGCCCGGCGCACCATCGGCGCCGTAGCAGGCGTGGGACTACTTGGCACCTCAACGTTGGCATGGGGATATGTTGAGAGGCGATTCCCTACGCTACGCAGATACGATGTGTTCCTTCCCAGCACCAGGAATATAGACCTGCGCATCCTCCACATCGCTGACCTCCACATGTTTGGAGGGCAGGAGTTTATCCGAGACTTCCTCATGCGCCTCGCTCAGGAAGAAGAGATGGACTTCGTCGTCTCAACGGGCGACAACTTCGGCGGTCACGACGGGCTTGCTCTTGCCGTCGACGCTCACGCCCCCTTCTTTGACCTGCCCGGCGCCTTCGTCTTTGGCTCCAATGACTACTATTCACCAGAACGCAAAAGTTGGACGCGCTACCTACGCAAAGATCCTCGAACCGCGCGCAGCCGGAGCCGAAACGTCCCTGACTTACCCTGGGAAGAACTCCGTAGCACCTTCATCGGCGCAGGATGGGTGGATTGCAGCAACGCCTCCCATTCCTTGCCTCTCACTACTGCAACGGGGCCGCTGACACTTGCCCTCATCGGCGTTGACGACCCCCACATTCACCGCGATCGCTTTCCTATTCCCAGCCCTGAGTGGACGAACGAGCAACCAGATACGGCCCGACTTCGTCTCGGATTAACTCACGCACCCTACCGGCGTGTCCTTGACGCAATGACCGATGCTAAGGCCGATCTGATCCTCGCTGGGCACACCCACGGCGGCCAATTCGGACTCCCTGGAGTACGCTCTCTGGTCACTAACTGTGATCTCCCGCGCGCTCACGGCAAGTGGATGAGCACATGGGAACATGACGGTTCCACTTCGCTACTGCATGTATCGGCGGGGCTTGGAACAAGCCCCTATGTGCCCTTTAGGATTGCCACGCGTCCTGAAGCTGCATTGATTCACATTCGGAGTGTGTGAGGGACAACCACCCCAAGCGTTTTGTCGATGCGCATTGTTGCCGGTATGCTTAACACGTTCTACGGGGTGTGGCGCAGCTTGGTAGCGCGCTTCGTTCGGGACGAAGAGGTCGTGGGTTCAAATCCCGCCACCCCGACTCGTAGAAATTTGCCCTTGGCGAGTGCCAGGGGCAAATTTTTTTACCCTTCCGCCCGCATGTGAGCCGAGGCTGATTTCAGCAACCACCTGTCATGACACCCCTGTGAGATCACAACAGGACACTCTCGAAGTCTGCTTGGGGAGCCGATAGGCTAGAAGAAACGCTTCCACACCTGAAAGACTGTCGTGCCTCACTCCACCTCGCCTCGCACCTCACGCCTGCGCTACCTCACTCAGCATGGTTGGCTACAAGACCAGCACGGCGCATGGCCAATGGCCCTGCTACCACTCCTTCTAGGCGCTTTCCTGGCAGGCTGGACAGAGGTTCATCTCGTCCTATTCTTCGCGTGGTTCGCTGGCTTTCATTTCTTCAATGCCGCAACACTCTTCTTGAAGGGGCGACGCTCAGCGCGCATTCGCACGCGCCTTTTCCCTGCTCTTATCTTTTGGGCAGTGACCGCAGCACTTCTGGGGATCGTGCTCATTGTGTGGCACCCGCAGCTTCTTACGTGGATTCCCGCCTTTGCGCCGTTAGTCGCCATAGCGTTCATTGAGGCCTGGCGGCGTCAGGAACGCTCAATGCCTGCAAGGGTCTCTACCATCCTCGCGTCCTCCCTCATGCTCCCTCTGGCCTATTGGTTGGGAGTAGACACTCCCAGCCTCACCACTCTTGTCGACGCACACTGGACTCCCATATGGGTCACAACAGGGATTCTCGCGGCCTACTTCATTGGCACGGTTCCCTATGTTCGTTCTTTAATTCGTGGCAAGAATGACCATCGATGGGTATGGGCGGCAACGGCATGGCATGTGTGCTGCATCTTTGTCCTGATGGGAGCTGCCGCTTATGCTCTGACCTCCTGGTGGATGGTCGCGCTATGGTTCATGTTGGCGGCCCGCTGTCTCCTTGTCCCGCTGCTGCAGCGTAGAGGCACAGAAATTCGCCCCGCCCTCATTGGCATGAGCGAGTTCGTAGCGACGGCGGTTTTGACGGCGCTTTTGCTGATCTCCCTTTAGTTCGGCCATCCGCGGCCCGCAGGCGTTAATCAAGGTCTGAAAGAGGCAATCAGTGCGAGTGCAGTGTTGTTTTCTTCAGGGGTTCCGATGCTGAGGCGAATACCCTCTGGGAAGGGGCGCAGGAGAACCCCGGCGTCGCGGCAGTGCTGGAAGACGCTGGCGGAGGCGTGGGGGAGCCACAAGAAGTTCGCCTGACTGTCAGGGACATCCCATCCCTGTGCGCGCAAAAAATCGCTCATGCGTGCCCGTTCGTCGGTGATTGCACGCACCCCGTTTGCAATGACGTCCTCATCGGCAAGGGCTTTGACAGCGGCGGCCTGCGCAGGGCCTGACACGCCAAAGGGGATAGAGACAGCTTGGATGGCTGAAATGATTTCAGGATGCCCAACTCCGTATCCGACTCGCATTCCGGCAAGGCCGTAGGCCTTGGAGAAAGTGCGCAAGATGAGAAGATTGGGGTGTTCCTCCAGCAAAGGTAGCGAGGTGGTGACCTCGGCGCTGGTTGAGAACTCGATGTAAGCCTCGTCAATGAGGACGAGGATGTGAGGGGGGACCTCCGCAAGGAACTGTCGGATCTGAGCGAAGGTTAAAGCTGTGCCGGTTGGGTTGTTCGGGGTGCACAGAATGATTGCCGACGTTGCCGGTGTGATGGCGGCCTGCATACGTGTGAGGTCATGCTCCCACTGGGCGGTGAGGGGCACAGGAACAGGAGTGGCTCCCGCTGCGGGCACAGCGATGGGGTAGGACTCGAAGGATCGCCAGGCAAAGATGACTTCGGCCTCAGCGCCGCTAACGGTCATGAGCGATGCAAGGAGGACAGCCGAAGATCCTGCGCCGACGCAGATCTGTTCAGCCTCAACCCCGAGGCGGGTGCTTAGTGCCTCGCGGACCGGCGTTGCTGTGAGATCGGGATAGCGGTTCACGAGGCCAAGCGCCTTCCCTGCTTCGTCAAGCACCTGCGGAGACGGCGGGTAGGGGTTTTCGTTGGAGGAGAGCTTCACCGCGCCAGGTATTGCCTGGCCTGGCACATAGCGGGGTAGTGCATCCACTTGGGGGCGTATGCGCACCTGAGGGCGTCCGTCGAATGCATGCGGGAATCTGTTTTTTGATGCAGATGAGGGCACGTTTGTCATGGACTATTTTTACCTCATTAACCCTCGCATTTCACGACCATTCCATTACCGGATTCACAGGCACATAGGTTAGGACTTAGGACACAGAATCCCCCCTCCAGATGCCGAAACTGCAGGTAGCAGGAATACTGGAATACATGAAACGATTTCTTTTGCAATTGGCCGCGACGATTATTGGTATCTGGGTAGCGGCCCTGCTCGTTCCCGGTGTCTCCTTTGCTTCGGGCGGTTTCTTCTCCGCTCTCGTGACTCTGGTGCTCATTGCCCTCGTATTCACGGCCGTGAACTCGATCGTTCACCCCATGGTGAAGACCCTCACCGCTCCTCTGTACGCTCTGACCTTCGGTCTTTTCGCCCTGGTCACCAACGCCCTGATGTTCATGCTCACCGGCTGGCTTGCCGGCAAGCTCGGTATCCCCTTCGAGGTCAGCGGATTCTGGGCAGCACTCTTCGGTGCACTGATTACCGCAATCGTCTCCAGCCTTGCGGCTGGCGCCCTCGGTGTCGCAGAAGACAAGAAGTGAACACTTTCTTCATCTGCCATCAGGTGACGTATTCGTTGCCGAACGGATAGCCCCCTGACTCGACGCTCCTGTGCTCATCGTTTCTGCGATGCACACAGGAGCGTTTTCACATCCTCGCTCCCCTTGATGCCACAGTCCGCAAGTTTCCTTTACTTACTACCCTCTGACATTCATCTTCATCGTGACTGCAGTTCATAGCGGGACTCTTGTTTGCCTCCTAGAACTTCACAGCGAGCTTCGTCGTGTTGTGTACACGTAGGAGGTCGAGATGGTCGAATCCTGAAGATTCAGCTCATTGCTTCGCTGGGCCAGCCATGCACTCACTTCTTCGGTCGCTTTGGTGGGAGCTTCCTCAAAGTGTTTCATTGCATCGCGATAAACGCTCATGTCATGGGCGAATATGTGTCGGCCTTCTGGCGTCACGCGGCCCAGCAGGTTGCCGTCGAAGTGCACGGTGAGATTATTTCCGTGGTCATTGTTTCCTCGTCCATCAAGAGCGGGCACCTGATCTCGCGTATTTTCTAGGTTCAACATTCCAACGCTTGTGTTGGGGTCGTATCCGGCTGTCGGCGCCCCGGCCGTTAGAACAGCAGCGACTTTATAGCGGCTACTGACTTCCGCATCGCTGGCAAGCTGACTAGCGATGATTCCGCCTTGCGAATGGCCCACAAACTCCACCGCTTCGGTCGGTTTAATGCCCACATCTGCCATCGCTGCCTTAATAGCCCGCGTCTGATCCGATTCCAGGCCCGCAACAGCATTGAGATTCGTGTGAAGGTCTTGAATGTTCGTGCCTTCGGCCGTCCAATGCTGCGTTCCTCGGATGATGACACTCCACGACCGGGTTGTCCCTCCCGGCCCTTGTGTTTCATGTTTGAGGATCTCAAACTCTCCGTGCTCTTGCCCTTCCGCGAGGGCACCGATTCGCTCGATGAGCGCCGATGCTTCCCTGGGAGTCTCAACGTAGCTGACCTTATGGCGCGGCAAGATCTCAGGGTTTTGAATTCCGGTATGAGGCGCAGAGTTATTGAGTGCTGATACAACGTCTCCTGAAGACACTGAAAGTGCACCCTCCGGCAGCACTCCCAAACCACTGCCGATGGTGAAGAACTGCGATAGCCCGTTGGCACCTGGAAGAAGTGTTCGGCTGAGGTTGTGCGAACGCGGATTTCTGAGAATGCGAAGAATGCCTGATTTCCCCTTATGAGCGCCGGATGGATGTCCCGTTGGGGATTCCTCGCGAGGGCGACCAAGAAGAACACTGTTATTACTCCCAGCAAAGAGTCGCGCCCATCCAAATAGAGCTGACGCCGCGACCCCAGCTGCTTCAGGTGTTGCGTGGGAGGCATTCGCTCCCCACACTTGGTTTGTCGGCTTCTCTCCTTGGTAGACCCACTGTGTCGTGCGCATGAGGCCACGAGAAACATCCTCCACATGGAATTGCATTGCCCATGAATCGGTTGGATCAGAGCCCCATCCGGTAGCAAAGATCGCCCCATAAATTGCCGATGAAGCGGCGGCGCTCTGAAATGTTGGTGGAAAAAGATCTCGCCCTCGTCCCGAATACCACGCCTGCCGCCAAGGACGTTTCTTTTGGCTGTGCTGGTGCCTCAATGGCTGGAAGAAAGATGCCCCTCCTCCCGTGATGGCTTCCATCACGCTCAATGGAGAGGGATAGAGCCATGCCCGCAGTTGCGCAAAAGAAGCGGCATCTCCCTCGGCCGCACTATAGCTGAGGGCACACGTCCCCAGGCTTTCATTAAAGATGATGAGGTCACGCATGCTTTTTCTGAGTGAGGCGCGGGCCTCTTCGACATGGAAACGCGCCAGTGCCACGCTTCTGTTTTCAAGGCTGGGAAAAGATGCCACCTGATGAACAAGAGAGCTTAACTCACTTCGGCACATCTCCATCTCATCTAAGAGGGGACGTAAAGCCGACAATGCCTGCATTAGCGCGGGAATATCAGCGACCGTGGTCGATGAGGTGACGACTACGCGGGCATCAAATTCACTTTTACTCACGGCTCCCCCTAGAAGGCTGTCACAGCGGACGAAACGAGCATGTTGCGACATTCCTCGAAGTCCATTTCGGCAGCGTTGAGGCTTTCATTCATCGCTCCCATTTCACTGACAATGTGAAGCCTCTCTTCTCGCGCCGCTTGAGCAGCTTGGCCTTCCCAGGAGCCAAAAGAACACGTTGCGAGGGCGCTTTGAACGCCACTGAGCCTCATTTGAACGCGCGTGAGCACTGCGAGCGCCTCGTCAATATTGCTCAGATGATCGGAGACCATGGTGATTCCTTTCTTACTCCGCTGTGCGCGATGCATTTTGTGCCCCTAGCACTCCCTGTGGTGCTAAAGAACTGCCAGCAATGACGTCAGGAACGACCCTAGGTGGCACGATCAGAAGGAAGAAAAAGAACGAGGACATCTGTGGATATCTCGCAAATATTAGTCACATTGTGGATAAACCCTGTGAATAACAACAATACCTGTGGAAATGCAGCTCTAAACTATAAGCTAACACGCATTTCTCACGGTTAAACACCAGTTTGTTTTCAGGAAAACCTAAGATTTGCTCGTTCTTCCCCCGCTCCCGACAAGACCCGGATCCCACCGACAACGCCCCCTGCCGACGCCACCTCCTCCCACCTGTGCAGCCAGCAAATCTCTCCTGGAAAAGTCCCCCATGCAAGCTTGACCGCACACCCGGGAGCCGGTGGACAATATCTCCTAGATTCCTCACCCCCACACCTAGGATCAACCGTGAGCACCTTCCGCAAGCACGATTCTCGCCCAGGCCGCATCGCCTATGAAGTCGCAGGCCTCCGCTGGCTCTCTGCGGCTGGGCCACAGGCCGTGCCCATCGTCCCCGTCCTCGATCACGGCCCCGACTGGTTGGAAGAACCTCGCCTTACCCTCGCCTCCCCTACCCCGCAGGCCGCCGAAAACTTTGGCCGCGAACTCGCCCACCTCCACGCCACCGGCTTGCACCCCACTCCAACGCCGCACCTTTCACCCCGCAGCAACAGACCCTCCTCAACCGTTTCTACAACAAACTCGACTCCGGAGTCTACGACCACGCCCAACCCGCCCTTGTACGCAATGCCGGGCACCCTGCCTCACGCACCCACGGAGACATGTGGAGCGGAAATGTTATCTGGACCCCCGAGGGCGTCGTCCTTATCGACCCAGCTGCCCAAGGAGGCCACGGCGAAGAGGACCTTGCAGCACTCGCGGTCTTTGGCGCACCCCACACTCAACGCATCTGGGCCGCCTACAACGAAGCGTCCCCCTTAGACGACGGTTGGGAAGAACGACTCCCCCTCCACCAACTCCACATTCTTATGGTTCACTGTCAGCTCTTCGGCACCTCTTACATTCCCGAAACCTTGAGCATCGTGCAGCGCTTCCTCTGAGAGTTCTCCGTTCCTGTTCATCACGCGCAGACGATTGACCAGGCGGCAAACCCGCGTCTCGCAGCACACCTTGACCAGGCGGCAAACGCGTACCACCCACCTCGGCCTGCATCGAGCTGTGCTCCCACCTGTGCGCCCACAGTGTTTTCACCCGCATTAGCCCCCACTCCACACCTGGGCGCACACATGGGAGCAGCCAGCGTCCAGAATCAGCTTCAGGCGGGCACACAACACCCCTCCTCTGGGATGATGGAGGCATGAGCACTTGGCAGGAACTGTTCTCGACATCGCACGGCTACACCGACCTCGCAGCGCAGGGAGAACCAGTCTCTCCCCTCGATGGGCGCTACCGCCCCGCAGCCGCCCCCCTGGCGAATTTCCTCTCCGAAGCGGGCCTGAACCGCGCCCGTGTCCACGTTGAGGTTGAGTGGTTCATTCACCTGCTCGATCAGGCGCTCCTTCCCGGCGCCCCACGCCTGACAGATGCCGAACGCGACTACCTGCGCGCGCTCCCCCGCCACTTCGGCGCCACCGAGATCGCACGCCTGGCGCAGATCGAGGCTGAAACCCGCCACGACGTCAAAGCCGTGGAATACCTCATCGGTGAGCACCTTGACCGCGCCCCTGATGCGCTCGGCACCGACACGCGCCTGCCAGATCTGCGCGAAGTCATCCACATCTTCTGCACCTCCGAAGACATCAACAACCTCGCCTACGCTCTCACCATCAAAGCAGCTATTGAACTCGTGTGGCTCCCCGCAGCCCGCACCCTGCATGAGCGTCTCGTTGCTATGGCCCACGCGGGGGCAACTATTCCCATGCTCGCCCACACCCACGGTCAGCCCGCCACCCCCGTGACCATGGGCAAAGAATTAGCCGTCGTCGCCCACCGTCTCTCCCGCCAGATTCGCCGCATTGAGAGCGCCGAATACCTAGGCAAAATCAATGGTGCCACCGGCACTTGGGCCGCCCACGTCATCTCTGTCCCCAACGTTGACTGGCCAGCCACCACCCGCGCCTTCGTGGAAGGCCTTGGCCTGACCTGGAACCCTTTGACAACGCAGATCGAGTCCCACGACTTCCAGGCTGAAATCTATGCCGACGTCGCACGCTTCAATCGCATTGCTCACAATCTCGCCACCGACTGCTGGACCTACATCTCCATGGGGTACTTCCACCAGAATCTGGCTGCCCAGGGTTCAACGGGCTCATCCACCATGCCCCACAAGGTCAACCCCATTCGCTTTGAGAACGCCGAAGCAAACCTTGAAATCTCTACAGCACTGCTGGATACCCTGTCTGCAACCTTGGTGACTTCCCGCCTGCAGCGCGACCTCACTGATTCCACCACTCAACGCAATATTGGTGTGGCGCTAGGCCATTCCATGTTGGCTCTCGATAACCTCGTGCGCGGCCTTGACGGTATCGACATGAATGCCTCTCGTATGCGTGAGGACCTTGACGCAAACTGGGCGGTGCTGGGTGAAGCTATCCAGCAGGCCATGCGTGCCGCCGCCATTGCCGGAGCAACTGGCATGGCCAACCCCTACGAGCGCCTCAAAGAACTCACCCGAGGAACGGAAGTCACCGCCGAGGATATGCGCGCCTTCATCGCTGATCTGGGTCTGCCTGCCGAGGTTGAAGCACGTTTAGCAACGCTCAGCCCCCATACCTACATTGGTCTTGCTGAAGAAATGGCAACCTGGGTATAGCAGAACCTGGATCACACAAAGGCCCGCAGGCCCCTCATGACCTCCATGTGGGGTCCGATGCGGGCGGGCCGAAACGCTCAAAAAGATCCGCTGGACGGGCAATCTCGCCATCAAAACCCAAGGCTTCCATGTCTGCGATCTGGCGCCCATCATTCACGCTCAGCAGGCGCCCTCGTACAGCAACCGGAGCGATCTCAGGATTGTTCCACACATGTTCGGAGACGACCTCAAGCATGTCGTGCCCCAGCACTGACGTCCATAGGGGGGAGTCGTCATCAACATAAAGGTCCACGCTGACCAACGGTAATTTTCCAAAGCCCTCAAGAACATCAACCGTCATATCACGTACGATCGCGTCCAACTCCGCATCCCCCACGCTGACAGTCCCCAAACTCTTGTGCACCCACTGCGCAAAACGTTCCGGGCGTCCGCCTCGTCCACCGGGGCGTAAGCGACGCACCGCCGCTCCCACACCCATTGCCCCCACGCCGACAGCAGCAATCAGCAAGGGATTATCAATCTGCGGTAAGCGCCGCTCGCCAGCACCGCGAGCGCCCAACTGCTTATTCACCGGAGTTGATCCTGGCTCCCACATTCGGGGCACACCGCGAGGGAAGGCCGCCCCCAGGAATCTGCGTCTGCCTCTAGGTGTTTGTTTCGGCGTCATCGCGTGTCCACCACCTTCGTAGATACTCATAATTGACGGGCAAAAGTGGCGCTGGCTCCCACGCCATCCGGTATTCAACCGGCTGCCACTGCGAGTCCTCCAAGGACACCACCGTGCACCATGTGCGGTCATGGGTTGGCTCGAGCACATCTTGCCAGACTTCATAGAAGAACACGCGGGTGGCTTCGCCCTCGGAAGGAAGGAACTCGTGGAGGCGTTTCACTGCTGCCGGTAAACGCCCCCAGGGGGCGATCGCCACCTTACGTTCCATGTGACGCACTGTTTCGGTGTAGGTCACGGAGGCATGCGCGTAGTACAGCGGGCCTTTGCGCGGGCGAACCAAGCGCCGTCCCACGCTCACGCGATGGTCGGGAACGCGCGCGCTGGTGCCATCAATCGACGGCACGATGTCTTGATCGTGTGCGACGGCAATCATCGTGACATCATCACGGATACGCAGGCGACGGCTTGGTGTGCCCAGGGTCAGGAGGGCTTGGACATTAATCCCTAAAGCGTCAGGGGCATCCGTGGCTAGAGCTGTACCGACCATACCTCCTTGGGAGTGTCCGCAGATCATCACCGGTTCACGCGCGAAGTCTTCGGGGCGGATTCCCTCATGGGTCATGGCGTCATGGAGCGCTTTGAGGAGGCCGCCACGCATGGAGGAAGGAAGGTTGAGGACCTCGCGAATATTCGCCTCAGTATCTGCGGGGTTAGCGTTCGAGACAGGGTCTACGGTTTCCGTACCCGGCATCGAGATCAACCAGCGACGGTTCTCTCCTTGGCCAACACGCGTGATCTTAAGGGTTTGCCCAATACCGTCGGCCCAGTACAGGTCATCAATGTCAGCACACATGTCGCCCAGGGTGCGCGGGGCATGGAGGCGGCGTGGTTTAGGGATGGGTTGCCCCTCAGGGAGGGGTAGGCGTGCTGGAGAAAGGGAGTCATCATAGAAGCGGGCAATATGCACTGGCCCGCCCTTGAAATACCCCAGGGCCGTACCAATGACCAGCATCGACACCATCAAGGTGTCGTAGCCGCGTCTGGGGACGAGGGGCAGCATGGTAGCCGCCCGCCCATCGGAGTCCCATCCCAGGGCGATCCTGGTTCGCAGATAGAGTCGTCCAAGGTTGGCGAGGCGCTGGGCCCAGGTGCCAATCGCTCGGACGGTGAGGGTATCGAGGCCCGGTTCGTCGAAGTAGAGTCTCTGGGCGCGCTCGGAGACATCGGTAGCGAGCCTGTCGGCAATGCCACGCAGGGGGGTGCGGCGGCGTTGAGGTAGGAGTGGAAGACCAGAGATTGCGCTGATGGTCGTAGCGGCTACAGCGGTGGGAGTAAGGGGGAGGAGGCGTCGCCGCAAGTACCCGGGAGGGAAGGAGTGAGGAACACGTCGGGGGGCATAGTTGGAACGTCGCTGGGCTGCGGAACGACGGGAGTTGATGCCAGCAAGAATCCGAGCAGCTCGGCTCATTACCCCCTCCGTTCTCTCGTGTTTGTCCCAGGTGTGCAAAATGTCTGCCTGCGTGGGTTGCGCGGCTTTGGCGCACTATGCGCTTCAGGAGCACAGTGTCACTCCTGCGCGGGCACAGCTCCTATTATTTGCACTATTTTTGTCGATTCTGCCCTTCTTCGCACGCGCACAGGCACTCACTCCACACCCGGGCTTCCACCGGGGGCAATCTCCACGCACTCCACCTTCATGCGCACAGAGTCCAGACGCGCTGACTCCAGGCGTGCCAACTCCAGGCGTGCCGACTCCCGCGTGTGCGCCCAGGCGATTCTGGGGAGCTTGCGGCTGATGATCCCCGTGAATGCACATCTGGGGGCGGCAGTCGCCAGGTTCACATCCCTGCTGTTGACAGGCATCCCCGTCGGCTGTAGTTTCGCAATGGAATCTTGTCCTAATTGAGGAGGCATTGTGGCTATCGATCGCACCATCGTTCTGGGGGTTAAAGGACTCACCTGCGGACACTGCGTTGCAACCGTCACCGAAGAACTCTCTGAGGTTCCCGGCGTCCTCAACACCGAGGTCATCCTCAGGAGCGGCGACACCTCAACCGTGACCGTCGTTACCGATACTGGCGTTGACGATGATGCGTTGCGTGACGCCATCACCGAAGCAGGTTTTGAACTCGTGTCTATCACCCGCGACTTCTAAAACCTCACTCCCTTCTTCTCCCCCTTTTTAGGAGGCAAAGGCGCATGTACCGCCTTCGTCTGCTCGTTTCCCTCCCTCTGTCGGTCGTGGTCATGGTCCTTTCCATGTTCCCGCCCCTGCAGTTTCCCGGCTGGCAGTGGCTTGTGGCAGCCCTCTCCCTCCCTGTCGTCACCTGGGGCGCCTGGCCCTTCCACCGCGCCGCCTTGCGTACAGCCCGCCACGGATCGACGACGATGGACACCCTTGTGAGCTTGGGTGTCGCAGCATCCACACTGTGGAGCCTGTGGGCCCTGTTCTTCGGTGGTGCGGGCCTTATCGGGATGACCATGCAGATGAGTTTCCTCCCAAGCTCCACCCATGGGCACGCGGACATCTATTTTGAGGGCGCGTGCATGATCGTCGTTTTCCTCTTAATTGGCCGCTCCATTGAAGCCCGCACGCGCTTGGCCGCTGGCGACGCTTTGCGTTCCCTGCTGGAAATGAGCGCGAAGGAAGCTGTCCTCCTGACAAATGACGAGGCCGGTTCCCGCGTGGAACGCAAAGTGCCCACCACGCAGTTGCAGGTGGGCGACGTTGTGCTGGTCCGGCCAGGGGAGAAGGTTCCCACCGATGGCGTCGTTATTGAGGGGGCCTCCGCAGTGGATTCGTCGTTAATGACTGGCGAGTCCGTACCCGTTGATGTCACAGTGGGTGATGAGGTAATCGGCGGAGTGATCAACACCTGGGGTTCTTTGACGCTGCGCGCAACCGCAGTCGGTGAGGACACGGCCCTGGCACACATCGGCCAGATGTTGGCCGCCGCTCAAGCAGATAAAGCGCAGGTTCAACGTTTAGCGGACCGTGTTTCTGGCGTGTTCGTGCCCGCCGTCCTTGTTCTTTCTGCGTTGACATTCATTGGATGGATGGTTGCGGGAGGATCTACTCAAGCGGCGATGACTGCAGCCGTAGCTGTCCTTGTTGTGGCCTGCCCCTGCGCCCTTGGTTTGGCAACGCCGACGGCCCTGCTTGTCGGGTCGAGTCGTGCAGCACAGTTGGGTATTGTGGTCCGATCAGCGCCCGTTCTGGAGTCAACGCGACGCGTTGACACCATGATCTTTGACAAGACGGGCACGCTCACTGATGGTCGAATGGGCGTCGTTGACGCGCACTTTGACGGAGCCTCTGAGCCATCCTTATGGGCTAAGGCTGCCAGCGTTGAGGTTCTCTCCGAACACCCTGTTGGTACAGCCATTGTCGCCGCTGCGGGGCAGAAGAATATCCCACCCGTGCCCGTCGAGGCTTTCACGGCCTTTGCCGGTAATGGTGTCTCAGCGATGCTCGGCTCAGAGCGCCTGGTCGTGGGGAAGCCGTCGTGGCTGATTGACATGGGGGTTGAGCTGTCGCCGGAAACCTCTGCCTTCCAAGCAAATTACGAGGCCGCTGGCGCCACGGTGGTCATGATGGTGAGCGTCCCTGCCGACGCAGACGTTCCTGCCGCTACCTCCGAGCAGACATCACCCGATGCTTCTTCTGCTCCACATATGGCCAGCGCCACCACACCATCTGGCGCCCCTTCCCCTCTCGCCCTGCCCTCAGAGGACAGCGCCCTCGTTCTGCCTCAGATCGAACTCAAGGTGGAAGGGATGACCTGCGCGTCCTGCGTACGTCGCGTGGAGAAGAAACTCGCCAAGTTGGATGGCGTTTCAGCCTCCGTCAATCTTGCTACCGAATCCGCCCTTGTCACCCTCGATCGAGAGTGGGACCCTCAGGCCATTGTCGATGTCGTGGATGCGGCTGGCTTCCACGCAACCTTCATGGGACTTCGCGATCCCCGACCGAGCGCACCCGCAGTAGCGGCCTCGTCGAACTCAGATGCTGCACCCGCCTGGGATCCTCACTCTTTGTCGGCAGCGGGTGCGCGCGTGTGCGCCGCCTTTGCCGTGAAGGATGCGATAAAGCCTGATGCACGCCAAGCGATCGCGCAGGTGCGAGACTTGGGCATCACCCCTGTTCTTCTCACTGGCGACAATGAGCGTGCTGCCCGCGCAGTTGCCAGCGAGCTTGGCATCGACAGGGTCTACGCGCAGGTCACGCCCGCAGACAAGCACAATCTGGTTCGCGACCTCCACAACGCGGGGGCGACGGTGGCGATGGTCGGTGACGGAGTCAATGACGCTGCTGCCCTCGCTCAGGCCGACCTGGGGATGGCAATGGGGTCAGGCACCGACGTCGCGCAGAATGTGGCAGACATTGTCCTGACCACCTCGCGGGTGAGTGCCGCCCCACTGGCTGTGCGCATTTCGAAGAAGACTCTGAGGATCATTCAGGAAAACCTCTTCTGGGCCTTTGGATACAACGTCGCGATGCTGCCCCTGGCCGTTATGGGCTTGCTCAACCCGATGATCGCGGCGGCTGCAATGTCGGCGTCATCGGTGTGCGTGGTTGTGAACTCCTTGCGTTTGCGCCGGATTCAGCCCGACGCCTAAGCCCAGTACAGTACAGCCCGGCCCAAACGGCAGGTCACACGGCGCTGGATTGGGTCAAATAGATGAGCTCATGCCGGTTTCGAGAGCGAGAAGAGCACCCTTAATCGCATCCCCACCCGTGTAGCGTCCAAGCGTTCCATCAGCTCGCACCACTCTGTGGCAGGGGACGAGGATCGGTAGCGGGTTTTTCCCGCAGGCCGTTCCCACCGCGCGTGTGGCACCTGGGTTGCCCAGGGCGGTGGCAAGTTCAGCGTAGGTCCACCGCTGCCCGTAGGGGATGGTGGCAATCGCCTCGTGAACGCGCATTGTGAAGGGCGAGGTTGGTGCCGGGGCGAGGGGCACGCTGAAAGAGTCGCGTGAGCCGCGCATGTAGTCGCGGATCTCCTGGGCAGCCTGGACAGCGTGCCGAGAGGCCCTGTCACCAGCATCTACATCGCCTACTATTCCTTCAAGGTGGGGAGCCCACGATGAATCGGTGGGAGGGGCCTCAAGGATACGTGTGAGTGGATCTGGAGTGGCGCTGAGCCTATCTCCGAGAATCACCCGCGTGACGCCCTGCTCGCAGGCCCAGATTTCCACATCGGGAGGCGTAACAATTCCCTTCAGCAGACCCGTCACTCGCAGTCGGATTTCCTCAGCAGAGCGCGTGGAGGGTCCAGCCGTCATTGGGACTCCTCAAAGAGAGGCTCAGCGTCCCGCACGGATGCTGGTCGGGGGTAGGGGTGTCCCTCCACCTGCTGGCGTGCCGCTTCACGGCGTTGTGCCACAGGCAGGTGCACGCGACGAAGACGCCGATTCGCAATAGTCCAGAGAACGTCAGCGTAGCGTTGCTTCCGATTGAGGTATCCGACGGTCTCATCGGCGCCCGAATGAGTGAATGAGCAGGGAAGCTCTGCCATGGACATCCCCGCTGAGAGCATGTCAATGGTCATGCCCACTTCCAGGCCGTACCCATTTGCAAAGGGCATAGCGGTGTTGAGGGCATCACGCGTGAAGCAGCGCATTTCTGACAGAGGCGCACGGCTTTCCCAGCCGGTAGCCCGCCTGATGGCAGCGGTTGCAAGGTTGGCAGCCAAGGAGCGTCTCTGCCCTTCTTCGGGAACCGGAGCCGCCACCGCGCAATCAACGTCTCCACCCATGACGGCCTCAACCAGTGTGGAGGCTTCCACGGCTGACTCACCAACATCAGCCGAAAGGAAAAGAAGAAGGCGTTGGGGGCCATCAGCACGGTCGCGCATGGCTGCCACTTTCACGCCTGTTTCACGGGCGGAGGCTCGGCCTCGCGGGACGGAGTGGCGAACCACTACCGCTCCCGCGAGGCGCGCCTGATGTCCGGTGTCGTCGTCGGAACCGTCATCCACCACGACAATGAGATCCACGCCGGGGATAGCCCTGCAGGATCTGACGGTTGTCGCCACGTCATGTCCCACGTTATGTGCCGCGATAATGGCAGCCACTCGGCGTTGCCCAAGGGGGTGGCGGCCGTGTGCGTGAGGGGACATGATCTGTTGACTTCCTCTTAGCGGATGGTCACCTGGCGGGACACGAGGCCCTGGTAGGCCCGACGCTCATCATGCGTGAGAGGATCCGTGACGGTCAGAGCTTTCTCCACTCCCGCAGCGAGGGTTGCGGCAGCGTCTGCGACATCGGCTGCCGTGGCGCCTTCGGGGAGTTCAAAGACGGGGATGGCGATACCGCACGCACGGAATGCGCCAACGAAACGACTGCCTTCGCCAAGGTGAGCGGCGTCAGCGACCTTCAAACGAGCCAGAGCCTTGAAGAGCTGGTTTTCGTCAATGTCAGTGACATAACGGACGAAGTTTGCGTTCATGGAGCACCAGAACATGCCCTCAACGCCAGGAACGGCCTCGGTGGGGATGACCTCTTCAGTATTTTGCTCAAGGGCGTGGCGCATTTCGTGGGTGAGTTCTTCGTCAGGGTTGAGCCAGAAGGCGAAGTTCTCACGCAGTTCCATGTCGCCGAAGGAGTCCAGGTCAAGGATGTCTTGAAGGCGAGGGGAGGGTTCTCGAACGTCGATTTCCACAACGCCCTCTCCGCCGTTGTTCTTCAGGTCGATAGCGGCCAGGACAGCTGCGGCAACGTCATGGGAGAGGTCACCGGAGTTGGACCGGGTTTGGAGGCCCACGAGGACGCGTCCATCACCGCGCACCATGGCGGAGTTTCCGTCTGGCACGAGAGTGACAAGATCAAACTCAACGGCGCCGTTGTCGGCATTGGTTCGAGCTGTCATGGTGGCGCAGGGAATGATCTCGCGCATGGCAACCAGTTCTTTTTCAGCGGAAAGCCCTTCAAAGGGGCGGTCCACGAAAGGAATAGGCGCGCGGTAGGCGGGACGATTCGCGGGGTTGATGACCTTCTTACGGCGACTTGCTTTACCCATAGATCAAAGATACCTGCCATGGGTGCCTTTGTGCGACGCGCACCCGCGTGTGCGCTCAGAGAATCTCCGCGCCAAAATCGCTCGAAAACCCTGTGAGCGCACAGGCGGGAGCGCGTGGCTATCCCCAGTAGAGCTCATTGCCAGTCAGGACTTTTCGCCATTCTTATAAATGGGGAGGCCTTTCTTGACCGTTCGGGCAGAGATATTCGTTCATCATTTCTGCCGCATGTGGGTTAGATTAGAACCTAGTTCTGTGTGCTTTCGTCAACCGTCACTCATAGGATCACCTCGTGCAACACGCAAACAACTTCCCGCTGAAATCACGGCTGTGGTGGGCAACGCTCGCCGGCGCGCTTTTTCTTGCCGGAGTTGGGGTAGGAATCGCTGATTTCACCTCGGATCACAGCGAACGTGCTCTTCCCGGCGTACACGTCGGACGCCATTCTGTTGCAGGCATGACCCGTGAAGAAATCACCCAGATGGTGAAGAACACCTACTCCGCGGCGCAGGTGACAGTTCAAATCGCTGGTAAGACCACAACCGTTCCACTCAGCCAAACAGGTGCGCGCGTTAATGCTGAAGCAACTGCGGACGCTGCCCTGGCAGGTAGTGGCACTGTCAATGCCGCACTTCACTCCCTTTTCATGCCAACGGTTATTCCTGCGGTTGTTTCAACTGACTCAAGCGCCTTTAATACCTTCACTGACACGGTGAATAAGCTCACGGGGTCCGCCCCCACTCAAGGAAGTGTTGTTGTCGCCGCTGACGGCAATTCACTGATCTCTTCTCCTGCGACTGCCGGACGTGGGGCCAGCGACACAGAGTTGAAGGATGCGATTAATGCGGCCGCTCAGGACTTGAGCTCAACGACCGTTAACGTTCACGAAGCCCACGTTGATCCACGAATCACCACCGAGGAAGCCGAGCAGGCAGCCCAAGCAGCAAATGAGCTCGTATCCGCCGCAGTTGAGATTGTCACGCCGAAGGAAACTATTACGGCTTCCCCCGCCGACAAGGTCAAGTGGGTGACGGTCAAAGAAAACAACGGCACCCTGGATGCCCAGCTCAACATTGCAGAGATCAACAAATGGATTGACGGCGTCTTCCAGACCGCCAACCGTAATCCAATCAACGGCATCAACAATGTTGATGCCGCGGGACAATTCATTGCACTGGCACGGCCCGCTAAACCGGGTGTGACATTGACAAATGAAGAGGCCGTTCGCGCTCAGATTCTTAAGGCTATCCAAAGCTCCACAGCAGCCAAAGCAACACTGACTTTTGACGAAGTGCCCGCCGGCTTTGACTCGCGAGTGGTTCCCGCTGGCCCTGAGCGTTTCGCCCATCAGGCGCGCCCCGGCGAAAAATGGGTGGATGTGAACCTCACGGATTCAACGCTCACCGCCTACGTGGGCCACGAGGTTGCCTACGGGCCGATCCTCATTAACCACGGTGGTGTGGGGCATGAGACGGTCACTGGCACCTTCCACGTCTACCTCAAGTATGACAAGCAGGATATGGGCTGCACCGCCGACTGGCCCTACTGTGAACGTGACGTACCGTGGGTGTCCTACTGGCACGGCTCCTACGCCCTTCACGGAGCCCCATGGGTGAAGGAGTTTGGTATCGGCACTGATGAATCCTCCCACGGGTGCATTAACATCCCCGTCCCCGACTCCCAGTGGCTGTGGAAATGGGCGGAGATGGGCACAACCGTCGTCACCCACTACTAAATCCACTGACCACTAGGACGGTGGCGGGAAGCTGTCCGCGCTTACCCGCCACCTGAGGCGTCAGTGCGCGATGACAACCCCCAGATTTCGCGGCCCATGAACGCCGTTAATACGCACCAGCTCAATGTCACTCGTTGCTGATGGGCCAGCAATCCACGTCAATGGCCGCGTAGGGTTCTCGTTCAAAACGGCCACCGCTTCAGGAACAGTCGTCACAATGCTGTCTCGTTCAACAACAATAATGTGCGTGTCAGGAACGAGGGTGATCGCCCGTCGCCCCTGATCCGCCTCGCCATCAAGGACGATAGTGCCCGAGATCGCAATACCCAGACGTGACGAGGTCAGAACCGCGTCGGTTGCATCAAGGTCTGCCTTGGTCAGCGGATTCTCCCGCGTGTCGATACGCACCTCGCGCCCTCGACGGCGGGCAGCCTCAAGGAAATACTCCGGCAGACCAGACGGCACGACAACGCTGCGAGCCTCGCCAAGCAGATCATCAATAGCTTCTGCAATACCGGCCTCGTCCGTCTCCTGGCGGACACGGGCCCCGTAGTCCTCTAGGCTCTCGACCATGGCCTCCACCACCGGCTCACTACCCGGGGCACTCTCACCCACCTGAATGTAGTCGCGAGGTACTGGCGGAGCAGGCTCACGCTGACTGCGGTCCAAAGCATCAACCAGGCGCGCCAAAATAGCAGTCCGAGCGTCCATCACTTCTCCCCTTCCTGCGGGCCTTGCGTTGGCTGATCTGATGGGTGCGTGCGATCCCACCACTGCCTGAATGTTTCCTTCGGCGCGACGGGCACGTCACGAACGCCCGTCCACATGGATGCTGGGAAGGGCAGTGCGCCGATCCGCTGCTTCTTACCACCCAGTAGGCGCGTCGCTTTCAGGGGCGCTGTCGCCACCTTCCACAGCGTCGCATTCGACATTGGGGCAGCCGAGGCTTTCATACCAACATCCCACATATCCGGCAGGATCTTGCCTGACTCCTCCACCGTACGAGCACGCAGGTGGATGAGCACCTCGGGAATATCAATCTTCACCGGGCACACCTCGCCGCAGGCTCCACACAGTGAAGAGGCAAAAGGTAGGGAGTGAACCGGATCATCATGGGACAGGCCCTGCGTCAGTTGCGGGGTGAGAATCGCGCCGATCGGGCCGGGGTAGACCGACCCGTACGCATGACCACCGGTCTGCTGGTAGACAGGACAAATATTCATGCAGGCGCCGCAACGGATGCAGTGCAGTGCCTGGCGTCCGACCTCGTCAGCGAGGGTCTTCGTGCGCCCGTTATCGAGCAGGATAAGGTGGAACTCCTGCGGGCCATCTCCAGGATGTACGCCCGTCCACATAGAGGTGTAAGGGTTCATGCGCTCACCCGTTGCCGAACGCGGCAGAAGCTGGCTGAACACCTCCACGTCACGGAAACGCGGCACGATCTTCTCAATACCCATCAAGGTAATGAGGGTGTCAGGCAAGGTCAGGCACATGCGACCATTACCTTCAGACTCAAAGACGGAAACCGTGCCTGTTTCAGCGATACCCATATTCGTCCCCGACACGGCAACCTTGGCCTCAAGGAACTTTCGGCGCAGGTACATGCGGGCGGCGTTGGTGAGCTCTTGCGGGTCAGTGGACAAGTCCTCTGGGGCGCCTTCCATCTTGTCCAGGAAGATGCCGCGCACTTCGGCCCGGTTGCGGTGGATTGCGGGAACGACGATGTGGCTGGGCATATCGTCGGCCAACTGGACGATCAGCTCTGCGAGGTCGGTTTCATGGGCGGTGACGCCACGTTCCTTGAGGTACTCGTTGAGGTTGGTTTCCTGCGTGGCCATGGATTTGACCTTGACAACCTCGCTCACGCCTTTGGAGCGAATAATGTCAAGGATGATGGCGTTCGCTTCAGCGGCGTTGCGTGCCCAGTGGACAATACCGCCACGAGCGGTGACATTTTCTTCGAATTGGACGAGCAGCTCAGGTAGGTTGCTCATCACCTCGTGCTTGATGGCGGCTGCAGCGTCGCGTAATTCCTCCCAGTCGGGCATTTCACCCACGCGCAAGGCACGTTTCCCGCGGATCGTCCGAGTGGCGTATCCGAGGTTACGGCGCATCTGCGTATTGGCCAGGGTCGCATGAGCGCCCTCGGGGAAAGTGTGGCCCCAGCGTAGGGTGTTGGCCGGTGGGGTGACGGTGGTGATCCACCCGCCGGTATTGACGGCGCCGGCCTCGTCAGAAGAGTCGGAAGAAGCGCCAGTGAAGATACGGGGCATACCAAGGAAGACGTTGCGCATCATGCACCTGCCGCGAGGGAGTCGGGAGCGAAGGAGACATTCGAGACGAAGGGTTCGTCCTGGGTGGAGGCAAGGATTTCAGCTAGGTGCATGATCCTCACCCCGGAGTTTAGGCGCGCCAGACCACCACCGATATGCATGAGGCAGGAGTAGTCGCCGGTGCACAGCACCTCAGCCTGGGTGGAAAGAACGTTGGTCATCTTGTTCGCCAACATGGCGGCTGAAGTTTCGTGGTTCTTCATGGCGAAGGTGCCGCCAAAGCCGCAGCAGACCTCCGCGTCTGGGAGGTCAACGAGGTCAATGCCCTGGACGGCGCGCAGGAGCTGGTAGGGGCGGTCGCCAACCTTTGCCACGCGCATGGAGTGGCAGGTGGGGTGGTAGACAACCCTGTGGGGGAAGTAGGCTCCCACGTCGGTCACGCCCAGCACGTCAACGAGTACTTCGGATAGGTCATAGGTGTGTTTGGCGATCTGGCGGGCTTGCTTAGCGAGTTCGTCCTCGCCGATATGTTCGAGCACCATGGACTGTTCGTGGCGGGTGGCGCCGGTGCAGGAACCGGAGGGCACGACGATGCCGTCCCATTCGCCGTCGAGGACGGGGGCGAAGGCCCGCACATGGTTGGCGATAATCGACCCGGCTTCCTTGAAGTATCCGGTGTTGGCGTGCATCTGCCCGCAGCAGACCTGTTTGTCAGGGAAGACGACCTCGTGGCCGAGGCGTTCGAGGATGGTGACGGTTGCCTGAGGGGCCTGCGGGAACATGGAGTCCCCGATGCAGGTGGCAAAGAGCGCAAAACGCATGTGCTCCTCCTTGCGGTCATCAGAAGGGCTTGTAGTCATGTGGGGTCGAGCGGGCGAGGTGACACCCGCGATTGATTCGACGCTAGAACAGATTGACCGCAATGGCAGCCCTAAAAATAAGGGCCTGTTATTCCGCCAAAAAATCAGTGTTTACCCACGTCAGTTAGGTAATGCTCCATGCTGTTAACGTCACATGAGCCATGCGAAAAAGGCAGGCGGCTCAGACTCCCGCCCCATTCGGGAAGGCAGTTGGGTCCGGCAGATACGAGCCGAACCACCCCTGAGATGCCATGAACACCAGCACGCACAAGGTCAGCACAAGGGCAATGGAGAACGGTGCTGCCTTGCGCAGGATCTCGGCCTCTGAACCGGGTTCACCGATAGCGGTGGCCGCCACGGTGAGGTTCTGAGGCGACACAATCTTGCCCAAACCGCCGCCGATGGTGTTGCCTGCCAGCAGCACGCCTGGTTCGAGGTTCGCGCCAGCAGCAGCCGTAGCCTGAAGGTTCGCAAAGAGGGCACCTGCACTGGTGGCCGACCCAGCAACTGCCGTACCCGTCCAACCCAGCAGGGGTGAGAGGAAGGCAAAGGCTGCGCCAGTGGCGGCCAAGGCTGCGCCGATCGCACTGGTCTGCCCGGAAAAGTTCATGACGAAAGCCAGGGCCATCACCAAGGCAATCGTGAGTAGGGACAGGCGGAGGTTGTAGATGGTCTGCGGGAGCGCTGCCAAGGAACGCGATAGTGGCATCTCGAAGCTACCTGGCTTGCCATAAGCGGCGTAAACGACGGCAACGATCAGGCCGGTGACGAAAATCCAGGTGCCGGGGTTGGAGAGGATCTGCAGAGTGTAGATGGCTGATCCTGAGGGTTCTCCGGAGGTGGTGAGCAGTTCTCCGTAGAGACCTGGCCACTGGATTTTCACATCGGTGGACTTCAAGAGGGCATCAACGTCGACTCCTACACGCCACAGTTTCGTGAAGCCAATGACGACCACCACGAGGATGTAGGGCAAGAGGGCCAGGGCGATGCGCTGGCGGTCGGGAGCATTGGTGGTATCAACGTGGCTGCGTTCTTCCTCAGGGGTTATGGGGGTCCACACCAGGAGGAAAAGGGCGGAGGCGGCAAGCCCCAGAAGTGAGGCCGTGACCGCGGTGAGTTCGTAGGAGAAGGTCGGGGTGAAGAAGTGTCCGATTGCCGTTGCTGCGCCCGCAACGAGGGCGAGCGGCCAGAGTTGCCTAATGCCGCGCGTTCCGTCCATGATGCCCAGGAGGATGAGGGGGATGAAAGCGGCGAGGATCCAGCTCAGGCGGCCCATGAGGGCACCGACGTAGAGGGGGTTTTCTCCTCCGAGGCGGCCGGCGGTGGTGATGGGAATAGCCATGGCGCCAAAGCCAACGTTAATGGCGTTACCGACGACGGTCAGGACGGCTGCCTTAATGGCGGGTACCCCGAGGGCGACAAGCATTGCGCCAGTAATTGCCACGGGCGCTCCAAAGCCCGCGAGTCCTTCAAGGAGGCCGCAGAAGGAGAAAGAGACAATGAGGGCTTGTGCACGCATATCGCCCTTGCCGATGGAGTTAAAGACAGCACGCAGATCGTTACTGCGTCCAGATTTTTCTGTCAGGCTGTAGAGCCACACAGCAGCAACGATGATGTAGATGATCGGCACGAGGCCCAGGGCAACACCTTGGGTTGCTGATAGCAGAGTGAGCGGCAGGGGCATCCCGAAGGCGACAACGGCAAGGATGATCGCGACCGCCAGTGATGCCAGGGAGCACCAGTGAGTCTTGACTTTGAAGACCCCCAGCAGGACGAAGAAGAGGAGCAGGGGGATGACGCCAACCAGTGCTGTCAGCCATACGTTGCCCGCCACAGCCGTTGTTGACGGCGTGAAGCCAGCGGGAAGGGCGGCCTCGATGGCGGTATTCGCAGTAGCCGTTGAGAGTACGGCAGTGGCGGCGTGAAGATTCATGAGGGCTCCCAGAGTGCATGTCGGTTGTGAAAGTACGCTAACTGATTGATACGGAAAACGCCTACTGAAACTCCGTCAGTAGGCGTCGTTGACGCTGGTGGCACGATATTTAACACACTGGCCTTTGGGCATTGGCGCCAGTGTTGCCTGCATATGCAAGGTTGGGGGGCGTTGCCATTGGCAACGCCCCCCAACCTTCTCTGTCTGAGCGGTGACATCCTTGAAATCACGGACAGGCTTAGACGTGCTGCGCACTCCCCCAGCGAACGCGGCAGCACCCGTCCCCTCTTGCCCGGACCGTCTCTTTCAGGGGTGATAGGCCCGCTCAGTGAGTTTCGCGGTAGCGGGCTTCGAGGGTGTCGCCCACTTCCTGGTCAATGTTGCGCCAGTAGTCAAAGACTCGGGACAGGACGGGTTCGACAACGCCCTCAAGGGAGCCCAGGACGGTTTCGATGAGGCGTTCACGCTGCTCATCGTTGTAGACCTTACGCACAAGGGTGTGTGCCTGGCCGAAGTCATCGTCCTCGGCGTGCAGGGTGTAGGCCGAACGCACCATTGCACCGTCTGCTTCCCAACCGTTCTCCACGACCATTTCCTCATCCTGGTAGGCGCGACCGTAGGAGTTGGGGGCGTAGACCGGGGCAGCACCGGAGTGGTGGTACTGCATGTGGCCTTCCTTGTCGTAGGAGTTGACGGGCGAGACGGGGGCGTTGACCGGCAGCTGGTTGTAGTTCGTGCCAATGCGGTGACGCTGAGCATCGGGGTAGGAGAAGATGCGGGCCAGCAGCATCTTGTCGGGGGACACGCCGGTGCCGGGCACGGTGTTCGAGGGAGAGAAGGCCGCCTGTTCGATCTGTGCGAAGTGGTTGGTGGGGTTCTCATTCAGGGTGAGGGTACCGACCTCGATACGCGGGTAGTCAGCCAGCGGCCACACCTTGGTCAGGTCGAAGGGGTTGAAGCGGTAGGTTGTCGCATCCTCGTAGGGCATGACCTGAACGTAGAGGGTCCAGGAGGGGAAGTTGCCTTCCTTGATGGCCTCAAAGAGGTCACGGCGGTGGAAGTCAGCGTCCTTACCGGCGAGCTCAACGGCCTCGGCGTTGGTCATGTTTTCGACGCCCTGGTTGGTGAGGAAGTGGTACTTCACCCAGAACTTTTCGCCCTCGGCATTGACCCACATGTAGGTGTGGGAGGAGTAGCCGTTCATGTGACGCCAGGTGCGGGGCAGGCCGCGATCCCCCATGAGGTAAGCGACCTGGTGGGCGCTTTCAGGGGAGTGCGTCCAAAAATCCCACTGCATGTTAGCGTCGCGCAGGCCGGAGTCGGGCAGGCGCTTTTGGGAGTGAATGAAGTCGGGGAACTTCATGGGATCACGCAGGAAGAAGATCGGGGTGTTGTTACCCACGATGTCGAAGTTGCCTTCCTGGGTGTAGAAACGCACGGCGAAACCGCGCACGTCACGCCAGGTGTCAGGGGAGCCGAGCTCGCCAGCGACGGTGGAGAAACGGTGCAGGACAGGGGTCACAGCGCCAGGCTGGAACAGCTGAGCCTTGGTGTAGGCGGAGACATCTCCGGTGACGCGGAACTCACCGAAAGCACCCGAGCCCTTCGCGTGGGGGGAGCGCTCGGGAACGCGCTCGCGGTCGAAGCGGGCGAGCTTTTGGACGAGGTTCACGTCGTGGAGCATGAGGGGGCCGTCGGCGCCGACGCTCATGGAGTAGGAGTCGGACTGGCGAGGTTCGCCGCTCTCGGTAGTGGAGGGCACGGTGGGGTCAAAGTTGGTCATGATGAGTCCTAGATGAGAGGAGAGTCAAGGAGTCATACCCGCTGTTTCGAGGGCGCGGGTGTGAGGAGAGCGGTGGCCGATGAGCCATTCCGCCACGAGAGGTGGGGCGTTTTCCGATAGTGATGCTCGGCGCTGCTTGATGAGCAGTGCCGTGCAGTGTCAGGAGTTGTGCTCGGCTGCTTTTTGACAGTCGGGGCATATCCCCCTGTAGACAATGTCGGCCATACGGATGGCAAAACCGTGATCATCTACTGGATAGAGGCAGGGAGGTTGTCGAAGTGCGCACTCGACGTCTTGGTACTTCCCGCAGCTTTCACACCAGAGGTGATGGTGGTTGTCGCCTCGTTCAATCTCGTAGCGGGCGCCTCCACCTTCGACGACCTGCCTGCGTAGGAGGCCTGCCTGGGTGAAGGCAGTGAGGGCGTCGTAGATGGCTTGCTTGGAGATGGAGCCGAGTTTTTCCTCCACGGCGGTCACAACCATGTCGGCTGTGGCGTGGGGGTGAGCGTGAAGAACGTCAAGCACGGCCAGGCGCGGCGCGGTGACCCGCAGGCCTGCGTCTTTGATTCGCGCACGGCGTTCTTCAAGCGTCATGACTCCACCCTACCCCAATAATCTGGACTCAGTCCATTTAATGAACACATCTAGTGAAGGTGTCATTTCCAGAACATCCTCCCACGCTATCAACTGTGCGCCGCAGCCGCCCGCACAATCTCCAACCCCTCCACGTAGCGTCCAAGATAGCGCTCAAAAGCCACCCGATCAGCAGCATCAGGAGCAATCACCGAGGTATCAGCATCCGCAAAAACCTTCTGCGACAAATACTCCGGCAGACTCAACCCAGCCCCCGCCACACGGTAGCGGGCCAACACGGCGATACCCCACGCACCACCCTCGCCAGCCGTCTCCCCCACCTCAATGGCGATACCCAGCGAATCAGCCAGCACCTTCTGAGCCACGCCTGCGGTCTTAAAAATGCCGCCATGAGCGAAGAGGCGATCAATCGCCACCCCTTCCTTCTCCAGCAAAATATCCATCCCCACACGCACCGGCGCAAACACCGCCATCAACTGCGTGCGCATAGCGTTGGCCAAGGTAAAGCGAGACTCCGCAGTGCGAACAAATAGCGGGCGAGCCTCTTCCACACCCACCACCGGCTCACCGGAGAGCAGGTTGTAGGCCAACAGACCGCCGCCGTCAGCCTCGCCCTCCAACGCATGACGGTACAGCAGTTCGTAAACCTCGCCCGCCTCCACATCCATGCCTGCGAGCTTGGCGAAGCTGATAAACATACCCACCCAGGCATCCAACTCCGACGCACCATTATTCGAATGGACCATCGCCACCTGCGAGCCATCAGGCGTCGTCACCGGATCAACCTCGACGTACGCCTTCTTCAAGGCGCGCTCCAAGACGATCATCGCAAAGATCGAGGTTCCCGCCGACACGTTCCCCGTTCGAGGAGCCACAGCATTAGTGGCGACCATGCCAGTGCCCGCATCGCCCTCGGGGGGACACATCGGGATGCCCGGCTGCAGAGCACCCGTTGGATCAAGCAGTGCCGCCCCCTCAGCGGTGAGCACGCCCGCCTCAGCGCCAGCCGACAAAACGCGCGGGAAGAGCTCACGCAACCCCCAGGTCAGGCCCGCCTTCGCCACGAGGGCGTCAAAGGCCTCCACGCGCGCCTGATCGTAGTCGCAGGTGTCAGAATCAATCGGGAACATCCCCGAAGCGTCCCCAACCCCCAGCACGAACTCGCCCGAGAGCAACTCGTGGACATAGCCCGCCAGCGTATTCACCTTCGCCAAGGAAGGAACGTGCTCCTCCTGATCGAGGATCGCCTGATAGGTATGGGCCACCGACCAGCGCTGAGGAATCGTGAAATCAAAAAGCTCACTGAGTTCCTGCGAAGCCTGCGCCGTTGAGGTATTGCGCCAGGTGCGGAAGGGAACGAGTTGGTTTCCTTGAGCATCAAAAGCCAGGTAGCCGTGCATCATCGCTGAAATACCCAGGGCCGCATACGTTGTAGGTGTGACATCGTAGCGGGCGCGAACATCCTCAACCAACGAGGCGTAGCAGGCGCGCATCCCCTCGTGAACGAGATCAAGGGCGTAGGACCAGCGTCCATCAACCAACTGGTTCTCCCACGCAAAACCTCCCGAGGCGAGCACCTCGTGATCAGGGCCAATAAGGACAGCCTTAATGCGGGTGGACCCAAACTCAATACCCAAGGCGGCCTGGCCGGACTCGATAAGGGAACGACGCTGTTCGATAGTCATAATCCGTCTTTCTTCATCAAAGGTGCAGCCACACACGACTGCTCTCAAGTAATTGTGCCCCAAAACCACGACAATGGCGTGAGGTTAACGGCCTACGCACGCTCCTTGGAACGCTCAACAAGAGCACACATGACAGCAGCAGCACCATCATTTTCCACCGAACCCGTCACTGCATTCGCCGCGCGACGAACCTCCGGCAAAGCCGAACCCATTGCCACGCCATGAGCCGCCCACGTGAGCATCTCAATGTCGTTCATGCCATCACCCACCGCGATTGTCGCATGCGGAGCAATCCCCAGCTCATCCACTAAATCCTGCAGACCCGTGGCCTTCGTACACCCCTTAGGTCCAATATCCACCCAGGTTGTCCAGCCCACAGCATATTGAGCAATATCGCCAATCCCCATGTCCTTCAAAGAGGACTCGAACTCCACAATATTCATATCCTCAGCCATCGCCACCAAACGAGGTGTGTCCGTTTCACGCAGTTCCGCAACATCACGCACCCAGGTGTCCTCAAAAAAGACTGAGCCGGGGAACGTCCGAGAAATCAAAAATCCCTTGTGCACCTCTACACCCAGATAGACATCAGGCATCGCCTCACACAGGCGATCAATGACCGGGGCAGGGTTAAAGGTGTGGGTGCGGATAATCTCCACACCATCATCAAAAGTAGGGTTCCAGTGCGCGGCAACCGCACCATTCGAACACACGCTCCAGCCCGAATCAGCCTGTAGATGACGCCACACCGGACGCACGCCCTCCGTACCACGACCCGTCGCAATCACCACCGTCGCACCGGACTCGTTCAGCGTATGGAAAGCATCCAGCACACGGTTTGAGGCCCCCTCAGGAAGCAGAATCGTGCCGTCAACATCCAGGGCAATAAGAATCTCATTGAGATCGCGTGGAAGCGTCTCAGGCAATTCGGCTTTCACTTTGGCGACAAGCTCATCGAAAGGAATCGGCTTCTCACCAGAGTTAGGGGGTGTGAGTAAAAGGCTCATCGTGCTTGATTCCTGTCGTGATATGCGCGCCCTGAGTGCTGAGCCGCTGGATAACCGTGTAGTTGGGAAGTGACGAAGGTAGTGGCGGGATGCCTGGGAGTTCCCTTACGCGAAACCCCCAGGCACACAGATGGTGGGCGAGCCTGGCCAGAGAAATCAGAGATTTCATCCCTGCCCTGCAGATGTATTCAGTTCATGTGCCAGGACTGATGAATGAGACTCACCCTTCCTCCCCTCAGGACTCACCCGCCATAGCTGCCCGCATAGCCCCGCTCCATTGAACCCCCAGGCTGTCACGCCAGCGGAGTGAGGACCTCCAGGCCACCCAGGTAGGGGCGCAAAGCCTCGGGCACGCGCACAGAACCATCAGCCTGCTGGTGATTCTCCAGGATTGCCACAATCCAACGGGTGGTAGCCAAGGTGCCATTCAGTGTCGCCACAGGGTACATCTGGCCATCTTCTCGACGCTCTCGGATGCCCAGGCGACGAGCTTGGAAGGTCGTGCAATTCGACGTTGAGGTGACTTCCATCCAGCGCTCCTGGGTGGGCAGCCACGCCTCGCAGTCGAACTTGCGTGCAGCGGAGGTACCCAGGTCGCCCGCAGCCGTGTCAATAACACGGTAGGGAAGCTCAACCTTGCGCAGCATCTCCTCTTCCCAACCTATGAAACGCGCATGCTCTTCCTCAGCGTCCTCCGGGCGGCAGAAGGAGAACATCTCCACCTTATTGAATTGGTGGACACGGATAATGCCTCGCGTGTCCTTACCTGCCGAACCAGCCTCGCGGCGGTAACAGGTCGACCATCCCAGGTAGCGCTTCGCACCGCCCGACAGATCAAGGATTTCATCGGCATGGTATCCAGCCAGAGCCACCTCGGAAGTGCCGGTGAGGTAGAGGTCATCAGCGGGCAGGTAATAGATCTCGTCAGAATGTTCGTTGAGGAAACCCGTACCGCCCATGACTGCAGGCGTAACCAGGGTAGGGGTCATCATGGGGGTGAAGCCTGTAGCAACAGCCTGATCCATCGCCATGGTCATAAAGGCCAATTCCAGGCGGGCACCCACACCAGTCAGGTAGTAGAAGCGCGAGCCGGAAACCTTCGCACCACGCTTGACGTCAATGGCGCCCAGGCCCTCACCCAACGCCAGATGGTCCTGAGGTTCAAAACCTTCTGCAGCGAAGTCACGGGGGTCGCCGCCCTCGTGACGGAGCACAACGAAATCTTCTTCACCGCCGGTGGGAACACCATCCAGGATGAGGTTGGGCAGGAGGCGAGCCAGACGGTCAGCTTCAGCACCGGCCTCATTGGAGCGTGCTTCGGCAGCCTTGACCTGTTCTGCAAGTTCCTTTGCCTTAGCCAAGACGGCGGGGCGCTCTTCAGGGGAGGCCTTGCCAACTGACTTCGAGACATCTTTTTGAGTGGCGCGCAGTTGCTCGAACTCTTGCAGGGCACTTCGACGTCGGGCATCAGCCTCGATAATCTGATCGACCAGGGTTTCATCAGCGCCGCGAGCTCGCTGGGAGGCGCGGGCGGGTTCAGGATTCTCACGCAGGGCACGCACATCAATCATGACTCCCATGGTAGTTCAGGCGGGGCACTCAGCTCACCCCCTGCCCCCGGCGCGGACAGCGCATTCGCCTGCTCTCGCTCTTGCCTCCCGCTCCCAGGTGTGCACTCACAGCAGTTTTCCCCCTTGCCGCCCCCACATCTGGCCTGGACTCACACGCGGGCGCCAAGACTCTCTCCCCCAATACTCCCGCACCACAACAACCAACCCCTTCCAAGGCCAACGTTGCAGCGACCACGAGAACTCACACCTCAGCAGCGCTCCCCACTGACCGCCCCGCCCCGCTCTCCCCCATGCCCCACACCCTCGGGTCCCCAAACCCACGACAGCACTCCCCCTACTCCACACCCTCGGTTCCCGCATGTGCATCCAGGCGCACAACAGGCACCTAATCCCCCATCCGGCCTCTGGACTCACACGCGGGCGCCAAGAGCGCACACACCCATCGACCAGTAGGCTTGCACTATGACCATTGCCGCGTGGATTCTTGCCGCCCTCATGATCGTCGCCGTCATCGCGGTGATCATTGTCCTTGCACTGCTCACCCGCTACTTCCAGCAGCGCCGCCAACGTGCCGCCGCGCACAATGACGCACTACTGACCCCTGAAGTACCTCGGGATGACTTTCGTGGCCCTCGGCCGTGGATCATCATGAATCCCTCAAAGCATGAAGACGTCCAGGCCTTCAAAGCGCATGTGGAATCAGCGGCCGCCGCCGCTGGAGTCATGCACCTGCAGTGGATGGAAACCACCCCGGAAGATCCCGGCACAGGTCAAGCTATCGAAGCTGTCGTCTCAGGCGCATCCGTTGTCATCGCTGCCGGCGGCGACGGCACCGTCCGCGCCGTCGCCGCCGGTATGGCTCACACCGGCGTCCGCATGGGCATCATCCCCGTCGGCACAGGAAACCTTTTAGCTCGAAATCTTGGCCTCCCCATTGATGACCTCGAAAGTGCCGTCAAGGTCGCCCTCGGCGCTGATCACCGCCTCGTTGACCTGGGGTGGCTCAGCGTGCAAGACATTGAAGAACCCTCAGAGCTGCCCGCTGAAGGTGCCCTTGCTCTGAAGGCCTGGAAGTCACACCCCGACGCTGCGCCAACGCCCCTTCCCTCAGATGATGAATACGCCTACGTTGTCATCTCTGGTATGGGTTTTGACGGGGAAACCATGGTGTCCACCGACTCCGAACTCAAAAAGAAAATCGGCTGGGCCGCCTACGTCATTGCCGGCGTCAGCGCCCTCACCGTCGATAAACTCCAAGCCTCACTCACCACCATCGACACCAACGGGGAAAGCACCCAGGTGGACATGGAAGCCAAGTCGATCATGTTCGCCAACTGCGGCGAACTGCCCTATCTCGTCCTCGCACCCGAAGCCACAGTGGATGACGGCATGATGGACGTTATCGCCGTCGACACGCACGCCGGACTCGTCGGATGGGCAGACCTAGGCCTCAAAATCGTCAACCAAGGCCTTGGCTTGCCCTCCCTGAACCTTCCCTCAACCGGAGAGATTGCCTTCACCCAGGCGCGCGACGCAGCCCTCACAGTCGATAAAGCCAGTGCCGTTCAGGTTGACGGTGACGCTATCGGCACAGCCCGCAGCATCCGCACCCGCATGGATGTCGGTGCCCTTGATATTTCCGTTACCGAAATCTAAACCACTCCGACGCTAGTCGGGTTGGCTTCTACTCGCGTCGCAGCCTTACCGGACACGTCCACGGGCACTGGCTCTGCGTGCCGCCTCACACTCAGGTTCAAACCCAAGCCCAGGTCAAAGCCGAGTTGCAGACTCGTACTCGGGTTCAGGAGGATAAAATCTCCGCCACCCACTGACGTGCCGCGCGGAAATCCTCGTCCCGAGCACCCACCGGCACCTCGGCACGCACACCATCAACGCGCGGATATGAACCCATAAACCGCACCTCTGGGCTACTGCGGTGCAAACCCACTAAAGCTGCCTGCACGCGCTCTTCAGATACATGCCCAACAATGTCAATCGAGAAGTTGTAATTCCCCAAACCATCGCCTGAAGGACGCGACTCAATACGCGACAGGTCCACACCCCGCACACTGAATTGCTCCAACAACGTCAACAAAGCACCCGACTGATTAACCGGCAACGCCACCTGGATCGTCGTCTTATCCGCCCCCGTTGCAGGCGGCAGATTCCCCGGCTTTGCAACCATCACAAAACGCGTGACCGCCCCCGGATTATCCGCCACATCAGCGTAGAGAGTATCCAGACCGTAGCGTTCCACCGAGGTCGCATTACACAGGGCCGCATCAAAGTGAGCCTCGCCTGAGGCCAACAGCTCGGCAGCAGCAGCCGTTGACGTCGCAGGCACATGCACCGCTCCGGGGAAAGTCCGCTCTGCCCAATTCCGGCACTGCGCCCACGCATGCGGGTGAGTGCCAACGCGAGACACTTCCTCAGGCCGAGTACCAGGACGCACCGCAAGTTGGAAAGACACGGTGACAACCATTTCTGCAACGATCACCAGCGGCTCACCATGGGAGAGGGCGTCCAAGGTGGCGTTCACCCCACCCTCAATGGAGTTCTCAATAGGTACCACCGCACGGTCAGCCTCGCCAGATCGAACGGCAGCAAGAGCCTGCGGGGCCGAGGTCTTTGGCACAAGTTCAGCGCCAGAAGGGGCAACCTGCCAGACGGCCTGCTCGGTAAAAGTACCGAAGGGACCAAGGAAAGCGATACGCAGGTGCTCTCCAGCGGGGGCAGGGCCAGGAAAATTCGTACTCACGCTCATAGTGTCACCGACAAAGCAGGACTTGCGCATCCTCAGCTCTTATCGTGACACGCCAAAACAACGCCGACATGTTCTGAAACGGCACCGCCTGACCGCAAAAGGGCAGGCGGTTGCGAATGTGGCTTCTAGCGGCAGGCCGTGATCTCATAGAGCACGGCATCATCACCGGCGTCCACGACCGTGAAACCAAAAGAGGTGTCCACGTTGTACAGGCCCGGATGCCGCTCAGAGCGGTCGAAATTGTAGTACTTTCCGTCGGCGTCCTCGTAAAAGTGCGTAATACCCTCGCGGCGGACCGCCTCACACACCTGCGGATTCGTGTGAATCTCATTGAAATGCTTGCGGAAAATATCCCGTGAGGGCTCAGGTGCTTCCGACGTGGTCAACTGCGGGAAGAACGCTCGCCGCTGACCAATCGTTTCCACATATGCGACCCCCGCGATGGGGTCACCCAAGATCACCGCGTCTTCCGGCAAAGTCGATGGAATCCGGCGAATCATGTCCAGTTCCCCTTGCGTGACCATCCCCGGTTTGCCCAGATTATCCGGATCGTACACGTAACGAGCGGCATCAAAACGCGCATCCAACGCGCCACCTAAACTCAGCGCCAGCAACCACACACCTAAAAGCACGCCAATGCGCCACTGCGAAGAGGCCTCAACCTCGGCGCGCGTCGCCCGCGGACGATGCTGACGCACCCACATGACCATGCCGGCAAAGCCAATCGACACCAGCGGCACCATCACCATATTTTGGACGGCCATGATCCGGCGTGGATCCATGTACCACGGGGAGAGAAGAAAGACGCGCAAAGCATCCTCAGGCGAGTAGGCAAGGAAGGTTGCCATCGCCCACAGGACGAAGGCGCCAATAAGCCACAGGCTGGGCCTGGGTCCCAAAGAGTCGCGCTCCCATTCGCGTTCGCGCCGCCACTCCTGCGGGGTTAACGAGGCCAAAGCCGATGGCTGAGACAGCAAAGAAACGTCGCCCGAGCGAGGCGGGGCAGCAGCGGGTTCTTCCTGCGCAGAAGTCCCCTCGGGCAGGCTCACCTCCTGCTGACCCTGCGTGACCTCAGCAGGAGCTGCCGACAAGAGATCCTCCCGGACTTGCTCCCAGGTGCGCGTGCGCCGGTAGAGGCGCACAGCGCCCAGCAGTGTCAAGAGAAGGAAAATAGTGAGCGTTAAGTACAAGCCCATGGTCTGAGAGAAGGGAGGGAAGGGCGTCAGGGCGCGAGAAAAAGCGAAATCCCAGCCCAATCCCTGCCGCGGATAGCGGCCCATTCCCTGCAATTGTTCCGTTGTCAGAACAAACAAGGGGCCGCACACGGCGGCGAAAGCAACCAGCACCGCAGCCACTAATGCCGCCCAGTCTCGACACAGCAGCGAACGCTTCACCACCGTTGCGACCCCCGCAAGAGTGGGGATCACCAGCGTCCACACGGCGGCGAATACACTGCTCGCATGGGAGTGCGCCAGGCCCAGTGAGGACACGAGGAGCGATACCCCCAAGGGCAGGTGGGGAAGAGCATTCATCACGCCCAACTCTGTGGAGCGCATCAGGCGACGCCCCCACACAATTGCCACCGCAATAACGCCCGGCAACAAAGCCACGCCCGTCGCATGCGGCCACTGGTTATACATCGTCAACGCGTCAGCAGGCATCGACAGCATCGCTCCAGCAACCAGCGGCGCGGCCATAACCGCCACGCGCGAGGTACTCACAACAGCGGTAAAGGCTCCTGCTCCCATCACCCACACGGCCATGAGGAAGAGGCTCGACACATTAGCCGCTTCAATGACAGTCGTTGGGGTAGCGAAAAGGGTGACGAAAATGTGCCACGCCATCGGGTAATAGATCCCTGTTTGACCGCCGTACAGCGGCGCGAGAGCCCCAAAAGGTGAGGCGTCCATGCTCTGCACCATGTGCCACACGCCTGTCACATGGAAGACTGCGTCCCACTGTTGGGCAGGATTATGAGGGTCAGCCACGATCAGCGTCGGCAGGGCGGCCAGCAGCCAGCCAGCAGCGACCAACAGCCACCACTGACGGCGGGCGCGCGGCGTCAAAAGACGGTAGGCGTGGGCAGATGGAGAGTCCCCCGCAAAAGGCGGGCGAGCAGCGTGGGTGCTACCTAGCAGGGCTTGGCTTTCAGGGTTGTTGTACCAGCGACTGCGCCAGAAAACCATGCCCCCAAGAGTGACTACCAAAAGGAGCATCCCCACGCTCCACCATGCCCAAGGGATCGAGAATCGCGCGAACGCGACACTCGCTATCGTCAGCACTCCAAATGTCAGCGCCGGTGCGGCGGCGGCTGCAACTAAGGAGGAACGAATCGAGGCTCGCAGCCAAAAATAGCCCGGGAGAATCCCCGCTCCTAACATGAGCGCAAGAAGCGGAAAGAGGGGAAGCCACTCACTCACCATGAATACTCCTCAACCTTGAAGCTGCGTTCTGAGTGCTGTCACAACTAGCAGTGTTCCCTCAAAACGCTTAGGGCTTTTCTGTCTGCGTGAAACCTGTTCTAGCGGGTCTCCTCCGATGGGACACTCTCACTCAGCAAGGCACCCTCGTTGACGACCAGGCTCTCCCCTTCCACGCCAGCGGACTGGGTGGCACGACGAGCGCGAACACGATGGACGATGACCTCGACAAACATCGGCAAAAGGGAGACAAACACAATAAGAATGAGGATGACTGACAGGTTATCGTGCACAAAAGGCACACCACCCAGAGCCGCGCCCGCGTAGGTCACGCCCACACCCCACAGGAGCGCACCCAGAGAGTTGAAGAGCAAGAACTTCGGGTAAGGGTAGCGGGCAATACCAGCGGCCAATGGAACGAAGGTGCGCACAAAGGGGATAAAACGGCCGATAACCAGGGAACGGCCACCGTAATTGGTGAAGTAATGTTCGGCTTTATCTAGATGCTCAGTCTTCAAGAATCGGGCATCATCTTTAAACAAACGGCGGCCGTAACGGGCCCCCAGCCAGTACCCCACCTGGGCGCCAACAAAAGCGGCGACAAAAGTCCAAATAATCAGTGTCCATAGGTTCAGGCCCAACTGCGAATGCAAGAGGCCAGCGGTGAACAGTAAGGAATCACCCGGCAGAACAGGGAAGAGGATTCCCGACTCGATAAGAACGATAAGCAAGGTGCCCCACAACACCCACGGTCCCATCGCAATGAGCAAGGATTCAGGGTCATGCAGCCAGCCGATGATGGTGCTCAGCCAGGAAGCATCTTGAGTAGCCGAAAAAAACACGTAATTCCCTTCAACGGACAATGTTCTGCTTCCACACTAGCGCCAATAGGGCGTTGTTAGCGGATCGTCCTACGAAATCCAGGAAGCAACTACGTCTCCCTCAGGAGGTAAGCAGGGAGCAACACCGGGTAAAACTATCGGCAACATCAAGGTGGAACTGGACTTTTACTCCCCCAATACGGGTGTCGTGCACCATCGATAACAGAAGAGTTGAACGGCTCTCAGTCCCGAAAATATGGCCTTCTTACACGGCGGGTCAGCGTCAGGCCCGTGTAGCATTCAGGACATGACAACCCCATCGTCCGCGCCCGAACAGGGCCAGCAGCCCACGCCCGACGCTTCGGCGTCCACCTCCGCGCAGGCCCCCACCTTCCCTCCCGTGTCCCAGGAACGCTCTGCTCAGAGCGCACCCACCCAGGACCGCACCTCGCTGTGGAAGACGGCAACGATTCTCCTTGCCCTCGCCTTGGTGGTTCTTCTTGTCGTCTTTTATCTGCGCGGTACGGGTAGCTCCGCTGACTCCGGCACTGCACAGTCAGCTTCTGCTGAGGCCGCAACAGAAACGGCTGCACAGCTGCCCGAGTTTGCGCCCTCACTTACCAACCCTGAAGCGCTGAAGATCCTGCGGGCGGAAGCTCGACGTGACGCAAACGATGGACGAGCCGTGGGTTCCCCTGATGCTCCGGTGGTCATGGTTGAGTTTTCTGACTTCTCCTGCCCGATGTGCACCCGCTTTGCCACCCAGGTTGAGCCCGAACTCCAAAAGCTCATTGACGATGGAACCTTACGTATTGAGTACCGCGATCTGGTGATCTTCCAGCAGCACGGCTCTAACATTGCTGCGGCCGGCGGTTGGGCCGCTGCAGCGCAGGGCAAGCATGCTGAATACCGCCACACCGTGTGGGAAGCCGCTGGCAGTGGGCACCCCGAATACACCGTCGACTCCGTTGTTGAACTTGCTCAAAAGGCTGGTGTGCCTGACTTGGAGAAGTTCCGCGCTGACCTGACCTCTGAAGAGATCGCAGCAAAGGTCAAGGCCGAAACTGAGCACGCTTTCTCCCTGGGCATCCAGGGCACGCCCTTCATGATGATTAATGACACGACCATCTCGGGCGCCTACCCGCTGGACTTCGTGACCCGCACTATTGAGGAGCAGGCAAAGGAAGCCGCTGCGAAGTAACCCTCTGTCGAGTGCCTGCCGATGTTCGCATCGGCAGGCACTCTTTATTGTCTACGTGATGTCTGCATCTCCGTGTCGCAGGCTCACAGCTCGGTGCGCCTGCGTGCCACCCACACCTGCGTCGTATAGGGCAAAAAGATCTTGCGCCCAGGCGAAAACTCAAGATGCTCGTAGAGATACCAGCGTAGGTTCTCCTGCATGCGCGCCCGCCCGCTTTCATTCTGACGCAGGTAAGACGAGCGCGTCGTCCCCAATTCCACAAGACTTTCAGGGGTGATGTGCTCTTCCCAAGCGAGCATGGTCAGTTCCGGTTCAGCCCACGGTTCAGGCAGACGTGGCGGCTTGTCGGGACGGTGAACATCACCTGAGCGCATAATACGTGTCAGACGGTGAACCCACGGCACCTCCACATTCATCTGATTCCACAAGATAGCGATATGACCGCCAGGGCGAACAATCCGATCTGCCTCCTGACCAGCCTCTTCAGCGTCCATCCAATGCCAGGACTGTGCGTAGGAGGCAACATCGACGCTGTGTTCTGCCAGCGTCGTCACTTCAGCGGTGGCATCAAGAACGTGAAGTCTCTTGTGTCCTCCCAGCAGCGCATGAAGCTGTTCACGCATCGCTGCAGAAGGTTCGACGGCCCACACCCGAGCGCCTCTATCTAGAAGCATTGCTGTGAGTTTTCCCGTTCCCGCGCCAATATCGGCAATATTCCCCGCCGCACAGGCGCCAAGAACAGCATCAACAGCTTCATGCGGGTAAGCCGGTCGAACGCGTCCATAAAGAGGCGCGGGCGTGTGGAAGGGATTGCTGAAGTCAGCAGAGTGCGCCTTGCTCACAGCGTCCACACCGCTGTCTTGCAGCTCCAACCCATAGGACGCAACAGTGGTGATCTCACGATCGGCGTCGGGATAAGGCGACAGGTTCAACTTCGGATGGGTAGCGCTCACATGCTCACTTTAGTCACCCCTCGCCCATCAGCGCCCATGCCATCAACGCCTCGGCCATCACTGTCTCCATCACTGTCTCTATCATGAGGCCCCTGCTTGTTCCTGCCTCCGGCTTATCACTGCCCTACTTATTACAGCCTCGTTGTCTCCTCTACGAAGCAGTGTCCGCATCCCGCATCACCCACATGTGCGCCCACACCATGGAAGTGCCTGCCAGCGGGCAATAGTGCCCTGAGCGCACAGCCGGGCGCCACACGAATCATCATCCCCTAAGGAAAGAGATACGAGGAAAACACGGGCCGTGCACCTGCGCAAGATCCGCATCCTCAGATATGCCTCTTCGCCGGAAGATCCCTCTCATAGAGCAAAACCGCCTTCATGCGGATCACTCGCTCCCACCGACGGAAAGGACCTACAGGCTACGAACGATCACGTCAGCTAAACGTTGGGGTTGGTGGAGACTCACATGCTCATCTTCCTGCGCGGCCCAGACATCCCACCACGGTTCATAGGTCGCGCCGTCGCGCTCAATCGCGCGACGGCGCCGCTGCTCAGGGTCACATTCGACCCAGATCGTCAGATCAGCCGCTGCCGCAGTAGCTGGGCATAATGAACCCGCGCCCTCAACCAACAGTGGGCGAGCCCGATCTAGCAGCACATAGCGTCCAGGCTGGGAGCGCTCCCAATCCCACACGCGGTAACCAAAGGTGCGGTTATCGCGACCTCGATTGCCTGGCCTCGCATGTCCCAGGGGTGGTGTTCCGCAGAGTAGTTCAACCAAGGTGCGTGTCCCCTGTGCCAAGCCATACCAGCCGGGATACCACTGGTCAGGGCCAGTCAATTGAAGGTTGCGTATCCCTGCTATACGCAGATGGCGCAGCAAAGCAGCAGCAAGTGAGGACTTCCCTGATCCTGAGCGCCCATCAATAATGACCACCGGCGCACGCCACACCCGCACTCGCGCATCACTTTCAACACAGTCCGGGGCTTCCAGATCCTCAGCTCGACCAGCACGATCTCGCCCTCCGCCCACCTCATATACTTCCCGAACACGCGCCAGCAGCCCAGCAGGGATTTCCCCCACCGATCCCATACTCAACTCCACAGCCCGGCTCATCATCATCTCCGCTCAATCAATGTCCACTTGTCACACCTGCCTCACCCACAAGCCAGCAAGTCGCGCCACCTCCCAGCATCGCGAAGAACCCCTCTCGCAGGCGACACAACACCCCGAGTTCAACCAGGCAACAGATGTCAGCTTCTACCACTCAGAAGAAGGAAAGTTCCAGCCCATATTGCCGCCACCACAGACACCAGCGGCACTATCACACACACAACAAGCATCACAGCATCAGCCCACCCCACCCGTGACACCCGAGCAAATGAACGCTGCACACCAGCGCCAAAACCTCGCGCTTCCATCGTCAGTGACAGCTTCGCTGACCGACGCAAAGCGAACACCAACAGGGAAAACGCCCCACGGAAGAAAGCCCCGAAGCGATTTCCCTCCCCCGCACCCCGCACACGGCGTGCCCGCTGCAGGCCACGCCAGTCCTCAGCCATCATGCCAGCCATTCGCGCAGCCGCTAAGGAAGCGATCACCGGACGGGCCGGCATCTTCAGAAGCTGCGTAAGACCATCAGCCATATCAGTTGGATCAATACGCGGGAAAACAACGATGGCGGGCATCGCTAAAGCGAAAACTCGCAAGAAAATACTGGCCGCCAGCAACGTAGAATGCTCCGAAATAATCGCAGGCCCAAACGCCCAATAGACCTCTCCTCCCGGCTTGCCGTACAGCAGCATCGACAGTGCAGCCATAGGTGCCGCAATGAAAATCGGACTCATCCGAAGGAAGAATGTCCGCAGGCGTAGTCCCGCTAAAGGCAGCAGGCACAATTCAAGAAGCATCGCCACGCCCGCTGACACGACATCAATCGTCGTCAGCAAGGGTGTGGTCATCAGCGCGACGCCAAGAACCTGAACCACCGGATTAACGCGGTCAAGAGGCGCCTCCTTGGGGGCTTCGTCCGCACGCCCGCTCTGCGACGAGGCGGACGCTTCGCCCACCTCCCCCTGAACGTGGGCAACAGTCTCACGCGAGGAAGCGGGCGCCTCGGCCTCGTTGATGGTAACAGTGGCCTTCGGGGCATCATGTGTGAGGCTTTCACTCGCGCCGCCACCAGCTTCACCAACGTTGGCCAGGTCAATGACATGATCGCCCATCGCCCGCACAAAAGCATCATCATGAGTGATCGACACCAGCGTTGTGCCACGGCGAACGGCCTGACGTAGGAGTTGGACAAGCCTCATCCACGACGAGCGATCCTGACCGAAAGTTGGTTCGTCAAGGATCAGCAATTTCGGCGCGCTGATGAGAGCTGTTGCCACCGACAGGCGGCGTTTCTCCCCGCCAGACAAGGTCATCGGATTGGCCTGAGCCAACGCGCGTAACCCCAAAATGTCGAGATGCTCATCGACCAGAGCATCAAGTTCAGCCCCGCTCACGCCCTCCAACCGAGGGCCGATTTCCAATTCAGCACGCACCGTGCGCCCAAGAAACTGATACTCAGGCTCTTGGAACACCATAGAGATACGCCCAAGAAGCTCACGCGATGACCACCCGTGAGGGTCCGCACCGCCGCACGCAGGACGCAGGTCGGCACCAACCTCAACGCTGCCCTCCAACTGAGGAAGGAGACCAGCCAAAGTCAACGCAAGGGTGCTTTTGCCCAGTCCGTTACCGCCAATGATGCAGGTGGATTGACCTGTAGGAATCTGTAGATTCATCCCGCTTCTAATGGGTTTGCCCTTTTCGTAGCCGACAGCAAGATGACGCGCGGACAGCACGGGAAGTCTTAGCGCTGTGCCACCGTCCGTGTCCGTCACCGTTGCACTCTGTGAAGGGAGGAAAAGAGCCTCGTCAGCTGCAATCTCTTCATCACCCGGAAGCCAAATGCCCGCAGCTCGCACACTTTCCCCGTGGGTGCGCAGAACCTCATCAAGGGAGCCATCAGCGGCAATCATCCCATCAAGGATGACTATGACGCGGTCAATAAAGTCAGCCCACACGTCAACACGGTGCTCAATGATGACAACAGTTGCGCCGCTGGCATCAACGACACGTTGAGTGGCATCGCGGACTTCGCGCACGCCCGAAGGGTCAAGATTTGCGGTGGGCTCATCAAGCAAAATCAGACCCGGTTTCATAGCCAGGATCGACGCGAGGGCAAGGCGTTGCTTCTGCCCGCCAGAAAGCGCTGAAGTTGAATGATCCAAAGGCAGGCTGGCACCCACCGACTCAAGGGAAAAGGAAACCCTCCTCCAGATTTCCTCACGCGCCACACCAAGGTTTTCACATCCGAAAGCAACATCATCGCCCACGCGGGCAAGAACAACCTGAGCTTCAGGGTCCTGCATGACCATGCCCACGCGGCCGCGTTGCTTTTCCGGCATGAGGCCATCAACTGTCAGGGTGCCTTCGTCCTCCCCTTCGTCGGCACCACCCAAAACTCCTGCCAGGCCAGCAACAAGTGTGGATTTACCTGCACCCGACGCTCCTAGCAGGAGGACTCGTTCGCCCGGGGAGATGGTGAGGTTGATATTGCGTAGCGTCCACTGGCGTCGCCCGGCGTGCCTCCACCCCCAGTTGCGCGCTTCAACCCGTGCACCGATCGAAGGAGCCTGAGTATCGCCGGGTCTTCCGTCTGTCAGCGCAGCGGAGAAGTCCGCCTGCTCACTGTGAGTATGGGCGGCGGCTTGCTCGTTGGAAGCACCGCCTTTTGGGGCGAGAGAGCCAAAGGGTTCAACCGCTACCTGCTCACGTCTGAGGGGGTCATCAGTGTGCGGAGGCGAAAACTGAGGGCGAGGGTGGGAGGACATGATGCTTTGTCTTTCCTCAGTCGGGTTTCCACATGTGAGCTCAGGCCGATAAGGGGCCGCAAAACACCCGCGGAGGGTGTGGGCTCACAGCTCGGAGAATGGACAGGCTTGTGTCGGATCAGCGTTGATGTCGGTGAAGGATGCCCGCGTGGGAAAAGGGGGAGATCCCCACGCGTGCACGTCTTAGTTAGACGCGTTCGCGGACCTCACGGCCGGCTGCGAAGCGGTCTAAAGCTCCGGTTTGAGCCAAGCTCCGAACAAGAACCCACCCCAGAAGGCCACTGAGAATCGCACCGGAGACAAGTGCGACAGAGTATTCGATTGCCAGATAGGAGAAGTTCTTCTCATAGCCGGAAAGGGCGAAGGACAGGATCGAGCCTCCAGCAGAAGCAAAGACGCCAGCCAACGCTGCTACAAGAAGGGTGTAATGACGGTAGGCGACAATCAAAAAGACAAGTTCTGCACCCAGCCCCTGTGCCAGACCCGCATAGACGGTCTCAATGCCCCACTGTGAGCCAAGAGCCATGGAAACGACAGCAGCGAGTGTCTCTACAAAGAGTGCGGCACCAGGCTTACGAATAACCAGGCCGCCAAGGACGCCGCCGAGATACCAGATCCCGTACAGCATGCCGCCAACGCCAGGGACGATGGCGTCAAGGTATTGCACCCCTGCGAAACCTACTTGGTTCCAGAACAGGAAGATCAGGCCAGTGGCAACGGATAAGACAGCGGCCGTGACAATGTCAATGACTCGCCAGGACAGATTGGTCTTGGATTCGACCATCGTTGTTTTCCTCTCGTCAATCACAACAATGGTGCGCACGAGGAGAAGAGCCTTCCTACGCCGGCATTATCCGGTTCAGGTTCTACGGTCGAAGGCGGTCCTGCCTTCCTCTCAACCTGGGGTCCCAGGTTCCCGTGGCACGCCCATAAGCATACATCTAGTTTTTTCTACTCTGCACACATGGGCACTGATGCCATGGGATTAGGTGGTCATATGAGCGAACATGCAGTGGTATCAACACACAATGCTCGCCCAAAGTAGATCCTCACCCACAGTTCCTCAAGAATTCCGAGCCACTGCATTATGGCTCTCACGCGCAAATGACACCTGTCTGACCTCTGCGTCTCATTGTCTTTCCTCCCCCATGTAATCTCGTGACTGGACTGCGCCTAGTCCACTGTTTGCAGAGCTTGGCACCGTTCCCCGGGGTAAAAGTCCCCCGAAATAAATACGGCCCTGGGGGTGGAACCGCACGCGGTTCCACCCCCAGGGCACACATGAAAAAGGCACACGCTAAGTCATGCACCTATATCAAGCTCGGTGACTGTCAGCCCTCAAGGTAGGCCTTCGCCTGAGCGAAAGCATCCTCCCAGGTACCAGCCGCATCCTCCCACGCCTGACGGGCAACAGCCTCGTCCTGCGAAACCTGCGACAGACCAATTTCCTCAACATGGAGCGCCACCCTGCCACCTTCTTCAGACAGGGAGAACTCAACGCGAGTTGCCTCGTCGGGTAACTCGTCGCCAGCCAGGGGATACCACCGGTAGGAGACAACATCCATCGGGTCTTCATCGACCTTCTCAACCAGCCAGGTACCCGCCTCAGGATCGTTGACCTCGTAGTAGCCCTCCTCCGTGAGGGTCACTTCGTGATCACCCAGATCCCCGTCGTTAATCCACCAGCCGGGTTCGCTCACCAACTCCCAGACTTGTTCAACTGTCGCCGCAATCACAATGTCTGCTTCGACAGTGTCAACATTCTCCTGGGGGGCCTCAGTGTCATCGTCAAAGAAGTTCATAGCTCAACGGTACGTTGCCCACCCCACATGCGCGAGATCTGTGCACCTTCTTCCATTACACGCCGCCCCGGCGCGCCCACATGTGACCCCAGCCCCGCACGCTCCCTCCACGCCACTAATGTGCCTGTGAACGCACACGCGGGCGCCGACGACTCACGCGAACCCCGTCTGCGACGAGCCGCTCGGCGCCCATATGTCGTCTTTCCTTGTGGTCTCAAACTAAACTTGATAGAGGTAGTGACATCGATCGCACCCCCGGGTGCCCTGCCTCCACGACAAAGGAGTCCTCGTGCTAATTGGAGTGCCAAAGGAAGGGGTCAACCAACCACTCGTTGGTGCCACCCCCGACACGGTCAAAAAACTCATCTCCCTGGGCTATGACGTTCGCGTGCAATCCGGTGCCGGAGCCTACGCCCACCTCACCGATCAGGCCTACGCTAACGCCGGCGCCGAACTCACCGACGACGCCGACGCCTGGGGTGCTGACCTAGTCATCGCCCTTGACGCCCCCACAGATGAGCATCTTGCCCTCATGCGTTCAGGTGCCACCCTCATCACGCGCCTGGCCCCCGCTCGCAACCCCGAGCTCCTCGAAAAACTACGCGCCGCCGGCGTGACCGCCATGGCCATGGACACCGTGCCGCGCATCTCCCGCGCTCAGGCGATGGATGTCCTCTCCTCCCAAGCAAATGTCGCCGGCTACCGCGCCGTCGTTGAAGCCGCCGCAGCTTTCGGCCGCCTCTTCACCGGCCAGGTCACCGCCGCCGGCAAGATGCCCCCCGCCAAGGTCTACGTCATTGGTGCGGGTGTGGCAGGCCTGGCTGCGATTGGCACCGCCAACTCCATGGGTGCCGAGGTTTCCGCCACCGACGTCCGCCCCGAGGTGGCCGAACAGGTCGAATCCATGGGTGCGCGCTTCGTCGCCATTCCCGCCCAGCAGGAAGTCTCCTCTGACGGCTACGCCAAAGAGATGAGCGCCGATCAGGAAATGGTCGCCCGAGCCCTCTACGCCAAGGTTGCCGCCGAATCCGACATTGTCATTACCACCGCCAATATCCCGGGCCGCACCGCCCCGATCCTCCTGGATGAGGATGCGGTCAACGCCATGCGTCCCGGCTCAGTCATCGTTGACATGGCAGCCGCCAACGGGGGCAACACTGCCCTGACCGTTGCCGGTGAAACCATCGTCACCCCCGGCGGCGTGACCATCATTGGCCACTCTGACCTGGCGGGCCGCCTACCCGGCCAATCCTCACAGCTTTACGGCCAAAACGTTGTCAATCTGCTCAAACTCATGACCCCCGGCAAGGACGGGGAGCTTGTTGTTGACCTTGAAGATGAGATCGTTCGCGGCATCACCGTCACCCAAAGCGGTGAGATCCTCTGGCCTCCGCCGCCAGTGAAGGTCTCCGCCGCACCCGCCGCAGCCGCTGCCGAACCCAGCCCCCAGGAGCGCGCCGCCGCTGCCGCCCGCGCTGCCGAGGAGGCCGCCCTCGCCAAACGGCGCACCTTCTTTGGTTTGCTCGCTGCCGCCCTCGTCGGCGCAGCCCTCGTCCTTGCGACCCCGGCGCTGGCCGCAGGCAACTACATTGTGCTGATGCTGGCTGTGGTGGTCGGCTTCTACGTCATTACGGGCGTCACGCATTCGCTGCACACCCCGCTCATGTCGGTAACGAACGCGATTTCGGGCATTATCTTGCTGGGTGCGATCTTGCAGATCGGCTCAAGCAACCCCATTGTGTCGGCGCTGAGCTTTGTCGCCATCGTCGTTTCTTCCATCAATATTTTCGGCGGTTTCCTGGTCACACACCGGATGCTCGCAATGTTCCAGAAGGGCTGATCGATGACAGACATGCTTCTCTTCGACGGTGGCCTGCTCACTCGCGCCACCACCCTGGCCTACCTGGCAGCCGGACTGCTGTTCATCCTGGCCCTGGCGAGCCTGTCCAAGCATGAGACCGCTAAGCGCGGCAATACTTTCGGCGCGGTGGGCATGTTCATTGCCCTTGTCGCCACGATCGCACTGGCTTTGGGTTCCGAGCCTGGTCAAGGCGTGCTTGTGACCTTCCTGCTGATTGCGCTTGCCATGGGTATCGGTGGCGCGATCGGCACGGTTTTGGCTAAGCGCGTGGAGATGACGGGGATGCCTGAACTCATCGCGATGCTCCACTCCTTTGTGGGTCTGGCCGCCGTGCTGGTGGGTTTCAATTCCTACATCGCCCCTGATGCCACTGCACACGCGCTGGGGACCTTCCATCTGGGTGAGATCTTCCTGGGGATCTTCATCGGCGCGGTGACTTTCACGGGTTCAATCGTTGCCTACCTCAAGCTCTCAGCGAAGATCTCCGGCAAGCCCTTGACTCTTCCGGCCCGCAACTGGCTGAATCTGGCGGCGCTGCTGGTATCCCTGGTGCTGATGGTCGTGTTCATGCGGACCGAGGAAGGCTCTGTCATTTCCTGGGTGGCATTGCTGGCGATGACCGTGATTGCGCTGTTGCTGGGCCTGCACCTGGTGGCCGCTATCGGCGGCGGCGATATGCCCGTCGTTGTGTCAATGCTGAACTCCTACTCTGGCTGGGCTGCGGCCGCTGCCGGTTTCATGCTGAATAATGACCTGCTGATCATCACCGGCGCCCTGGTGGGTTCCTCGGGTGCGTACCTGTCGTGGATTATGTGTAAGGCCATGAACCGCGCATTCGTGTCCGTCATCCTGGGCGGTTTTGGCTCAGATTCTTCAGCTGCCGCTGGCGGCGACGAAGAAGAGGGCACGATTGACGAGGTTGATGCCGCCGCTGTGGCTGCGCTGCTGTCGGAGGCTCGCCGCGTGGTGATTACCCCCGGCTATGGCATGGCTGTGGCTCAGGCCCAGTACCCGGTGGCGACGCTGACGGAGAAGCTGCGTGAGAAGGGTGTGGAGGTGCAATTTGGTATTCACCCGGTTGCTGGCCGCCTGCCCGGTCACATGAATGTGCTGCTCGCTGAGGCGAAAGTACCCTACGACATCGTGCTGGAAATGGACGAGATCAACGATGACTTCCCAGAGGTTGACGTGGTCTTGGTGATCGGGGCGAATGACACGGTGAATCCCGCGGCTGAAGAGCCAGGTTCTCCCATTGCTGGCATGCCCGTGCTGACCGTGTGGGAGTCAGGGAAGGTCATCGTCTTTAAGCGTTCGATGGCGACCGGCTACGCCGGCGTTCAAAACCCCCTGTTCTTTAAGGAGAACACTTCCATGCTCTTTGGTGATGCGAAGGGTTCTGTGGAGGCCATTATCCAAGCACTGTGATGTCACACCCAGGTGCTGCGATTTCCGCCTTCGGACAAGGGCTGAAGGGCATCGTGACGAGCGGCGGAGGTAACTCTGGAACTTGGCGTGTTTTGGCGAACACACCACCAGGGATATGTAGTGCCTGGCAGATGTGAGTTCTTCAACCTGTGATGTTGAAGCTCCAGCAAGGGCCGCGCAGCTCTTTTGAGCTGCGCGGCCCTTGCTTGTGTTGGGGGGCCACAGCGTTCGCGCCCGTATGTGAGTCCACCTCCACAACACTGCTCCATCGGCCCCTCTCCCTGCTGGGAGCACAGCAGGGAGCGAAGGGAACGTTATTGCTCGTACATTTCCAGCTATCAAAGCAGTGCGACGGTACAGGCGTAACGTCAAACAACGCTGCTCATGCGAATACATGGCCCTCAGGAACAACATCCTTCCAGGTCTCCGTCCGTGCCCAACAATCGTCGCAGCCCTCTCACCCACCCCTTCCTCGCACAAGCCAAGCAACGCCTCAGGGGTGCAGGGCAGAAGGAAGCGTGGATCGTTTTTGGCCTACGCCAAAACCTCGCGCTCAGGGGGCGTGAGCGCGGTACGACTAGGCATAGAAATACTCCCCGAAAGAAGGAACCGGATTAACCGGTCCATCTTTCGGGGAGCATGTCATGGCAGGAAACACCCCACCTTCCACGCTTGAGCAGAGTCCGCCTAAATTATTTTCTTTAAGACACGCGGGTGATGAGGTAGCTCCAGCGTTCAGGTCCAGACTCTTGAGTCTGCACCCGATAATGGGACTCAGACTGCTGCAGGTGAGCAAAAAGAGGATCAGGCTGATGCGGAGTCACGACAACAAGTGATTCATTGACAGGAAGCACATCCACCGCATGCAGAAGCAACTGCTTTCGAACGACACGGGGAAGCTCATGGACCCGGAGTTCTTCGACGCTTTCAGTGTTCATCTGCCCATGTGCGTCTGCGGGGGAAGCAGTCTGTTCACCATGATGTCCGCGTCGCCCGTGTCCGCCGCAGCCACAGCCGCCTCCACCATGTCCATGCTGGCGCTGATGACGATGCTGGTGCTGATGTCCGCCCGCAGCGTCGACATCACCCGGGTCAACGCTTCCTTTCTTACCCCCGCAACCGCCTTTACCACCACAGCCGCAGCCGCCTGCTGCCGAGGGCTGCACGCGAGAGTCAACCAGTTTGAATACTTGGGTTCCGGGGGTTGAAGCTGCATCGGGCAGCGTCGCATCGCTCATAACATCCTCCACATAGTTCCTGACAACGCGTTCACTACTGCTTGCATGGTACCCACCTAACAGCGTCGTCCACCGCTGCAAGTGGGAACATTCATACTGCCTCTGAAGACATCCACCCCCGCCATCGCCCTTCTACAGCCACACAAGCAGGCCCTCGACAGGAGCCACCTCAGAGGTCACACAGTCACAATGGCAGCCCTGCATGGCAACTTATTCAGACTTGAGGCCTCGCACCAGGCACCACATCCGCTCAGACAGGCCGACACAGAACCAAAGAGCCCAGCGCGACAAGGAGCGCCGCGCCCCTGCGCGGACAAACCCTCACGACGAAACGCCTGCAGCAAGCGCACAACACACTACATAGTTAGCAGGCACGTCACTGGCGAAGTCTGCGTCAGTCTTCCTTCAGCGCAAACTCCACCTCAACCTCAACCGAGGCGTTAAGAGGCAAAGCCGCCACTCCCACAGCCGAACGCGCATGGGCCGACCCAAACACCTCACCGTAGAACTCCGAAGCACCATTGATAACCGCAGGCTGGCCGTAGAAGTCAGGCAGTGAGGCCACAAAACCCGTCACTTTCACCACACCCGCCAGTCGATCAACACCGCCGGCAACCGCAGCGGCAGCCGCGAGCGCATTCAATGCACACACGCGCGCCGCATCCTTCGCATCCTCAGGGTCGGCACCATCAGCACCAACAGCGCCAATGCAGGCCAGCTCGCCAGCCTCCATAGGGAGCTGGCCAGAGGTTCGCACCACCCCTCGGTCAATCACTGCTGGCACATAGGCCGCCAAAGGTGCGACAACCTCGGGCAGTTCAACGCCCATTTCGCGGAGTTTCTTAGAAGGAGTTGTCATAACAGAACAGCCTTTCGTTAAGCATCACTACTGGATGACCTAATCCGGGTGGTTGCCTTAACGCTACCGCACCCAGCCTCCTCAGCCCCGCCTCAGGCGGCCAGAACCCACAGCGGACGCGGCATTGTCGCCAATCCTGCCCGGCGGACCACCTCGTCAATCACGATCTGCGGAGTAGCGAGTTCGAAGTATTCGAAACGCAACACGATGAACCCGTGGGCTTCAAGACGTTTTTGACGCTGATCTCGCGCAGTCAGTGAGCGCAGAATCTGATCGGGGAACTCCCCGTATTTGTCTTTGCCATCGAACTCAATGACGATCCGCGTCTTTCCCAGGCGGAAATCCACATAGTAGACGTCACCGCCGTCAAGGACAACGCCCTGAGTACGCACATCACGCAAGCCCGCTGCCTTGAGTATCCACAGGAGTTCACGCTCCGGTACGGACTCACACCCCGCATCTGCAGCGGCGAGGACGACGCGAGCGCGCGCTTTACCGTGACAGCGAGGCATTTCCTCAAGGATGCTGAGAATCTCGGCACGAAGGAAGGTTTCGCGGCGACGGCTTTCCGCCATGCGAAAACGGTTAAAGGTGCTCATGCGTCGCAGTGCGCCACTCACAGTCACTACCGCCTGCTTGGGGCGTAGGGTGCAGGCGCATTGCGCGGCGGCATATTCACTAAGGGCCACACGCACCCCCTCAATGTTGCTCACCCATTCACTGGGGACGTGTGCACCGTGACGCACAAGGCGCACAGCGGGCACCAGCGGGCCGCCAGGAATTTTCACCGCGGGAAGAATGGCTTCCTTACCGCCCCACCTGCCAGAACGTGAGATGTGAACGTCGGGAAGAGCCTCGGTCATTTCAACGCCCGCCAGAAATAGTGCCGTGTCGTGACTGAGAACGTTGCGTTCGCCCAATGCCAGGGCGACCGCACAGGCCCGCAATAGGGTGATGCGGGCGTAAAGCTCCCATTTGCCCAAGCCATAGAGGTATCGGGTATGGACATAAACGTTACGAAAGATGCGGATAATCTGGCCCTCCCTCAGGAGGGCGGCAGTCTGTTTGGATGTCGAACGGCGTGAGACCATAAGATTTGCGACGGCCATTTCGACGCTTGTGGCGGGGTCTGCAGGACGAGAAGTTCTCATGCCTCCACCCTTACCGATGGCACTATTGCGCCGAAATCGGAGTGGCAACGCTGTGGATAACGGCGTTTCGTCCATGAGCCTGTGGAAAACCGCGCTAGCGGCAGCTCTTTTGCTGTCCTCTGAAAGCCCATCAGCGCCACAAACCTTCGTGGGCGGATCCCCTCTGCATCCAGATGTTGTCTGGTAGGGACAACCGTGGCCGCCAAGAAACGCCGCCCCCGCGCCCGCATGTGCAGTGAAAGCGAAAACCCCCGGATGAATGCCCTCATTTGTGCTGGACTCACACGCCGATGCTGGGAGCAACAACACACGAGCATTCGTTCATCAACTCGCTCAAGGGGGAGGCCAGCAGGCACAATAATTCCCATGGATCTTCGCCCAATCACTCCGACTGAGGAACTCACCCCAACCCCGCAGCCTGTTGCAGCTGCTGTCATCTCCGGGCAGGTCCATGCCACAGATGCGCCCCGACCACTGTCAGTTTTCGACATGTTCCGCGTGGGGATTGGCCCCTCTTCTTCTCACACAGTCGGCCCGATGCGCGCTGGTCTTGCCTTTGCCACTGAACTGGCAACCTTGCCTGCACCTTCGCGCATTCACATTGACCTTTTTGGTTCCCTTGGTGCCACGGGTCGCGGTCACAATACCGACCGCGCGGTCCTGCTGGGCTTGGCTGGCTACTCTCCTGAGTCGGTATCGATTGAGACGGTTGAGTCCCTCCTGCCCGCAATTGCCCGCACAGGTAGGCTCCCTCTCCCTGGGGCGGCCTCGGTACCTTTTGATCTCACCACTGATATTCGTTTCCTTCCTGGAACGGTCCTGCCCTACCACGTCAATGCCTTGACAATTTCGGCGTGGGCGGAAGGCCATGACATCGCCGAACCAACTCTCACACGCACCTACTACTCGGTGGGCGGCGGTTTCGTCATGGCCCAAGTGAACGACGATCCAACGCACCCGATTGTGGAGGCCTTAGCGAGCGCCAGCGAAGCTGTGATCCCCGAGCAGCCCGCCCCTTTCCCCTTCGCCTCCTCGGATGCGCTTCTGCAGCAATGCGACGCTTCGGGCCTGTCGATAGCGCAGCTTGTGCGCGCCAATGAACTGTCTTTACGATCCGAGGGGGAACTCAACGCCTACCTGGATCAGATTGCGAACACCATGTTCGATTGTGTCGATGCAGGTGTCGACGCGGCCGGTATTTTGCCTGGCGGTTTGGACGTGCCCCGTAGAGCCAGAACTCTGGCTCTGAAACTCGCTGAGCGCGCGCAAGCCAGCACCCTACCCGAAGGATCGACAAACACTTTGCAGTGGGCAGCAACCGCCCAGGATCCCATGCGCGCAATGGATTGGGTGAATCTTTTTGCCCTTGCTGTGAACGAGGAAAATGCTGCAGGACACCGAATCGTCACTGCGCCAACTAATGGGGCAGCAGGCGTGATTCCAGCAGTGCTCGGGTATTTGGTGTCCTACTGCCCAGAGGCAGGGGCCACCGATCCGACTTTCGTCCCCTCTGCAGAAGCGCCGATGTCTTCCTTCTTGCTAGACCCGTCTGATGAGCGCGAATGCGCTCATGCTCGCAGACAGGGTGTTCATGATTTCCTTCTGGCAGCAACGGCGATTGGCGCGCTCATTAAGACGAATGCGTCTATTGCGGGGGCCGAGGTCGGATGCCAGGGCGAGGTCGGTTCAGCATCGGCAATGGCAGCTGCTGGCTTAGCTCAAGCCTTGGGTGGATCTCCCCGTCAGGTGGAGAATGCTGCAGAGATTGCCATGGAACATTCTTTGGGGTTGACCTGTGATCCTGTGGCCGGTTTGGTCCAGATTCCCTGTATTGAACGTAATGCGATTGCCGCGGTGAAGGCAATTAATGCTGCGCGCATGGCGTTGTGGGGCGACGGGCGCCACACGGTGAGCCTGGATGTGGCGATTGAAACCATGCGCCAGACGGGGATCGACATGCTGTCAAAGTACAAGGAGACCTCAGCTGGTGGCCTTGCTGTGAATGTTGTGGAGTGCTGACCTCTACCTCCTGCATTGCATCTGCCGCTTCCTTGTTGTTCCTTTGTGCTGACTTCCACTGATTCCTTCTGTTTTCCTCGCGCCTGGAGTGCGGAGGGTTCAAGCGCCCCCGCATGTGCACTCAAGCAAACAATGAGCCACAGCGGGGTCACACCGCGCCTGTGAGCACACCTGGGCGCACGCCGGAGGCGCGGGTGGGCATATTGGTGGCGAAAGTGATTGTTGAATCACCATGGGCTTCTTGGGATACATCCGCATAGCGGGATGCGACACGCCGCTTTGTCTGGAAGTTTCGGGGGAATTTCCGGAGGGTTTATCCACAGATGTGGACTCCCCGGATCATCCGTGTCCACAGCTTGTGTATAGATCCACGAGGGAGGGAATGGGGCAGATTCGGGGTGTCTGCGCCCCCTTGAGAGGGCGTCAGCATCACTGACTCAGATGTTGTTGATCACTGTATTGTCAGCATCCACAGAGCTATCCACACGAATTGCGCCATTCGCCCCCAAACACAACATCTTGGGGTGATCGACCGAAAGCAACACAAGGTGTAGTGTTAGTACACGAGATACGGCGCACGACGCCACTATGAATAACAAACGTGTGATTACGTGCGTGTATGCACTTTTCACCCCCTAGGCCGGAGGAATCTTATGACGATCACCGTCTACACCAAGCCGATGTGCGTCCAGTGCACTGCGACCTACCGCGCCCTCGATAAGCAGGGCCTTCCCTACACCTCTGTCGATGTCTCCGAAGACATGGAAGCCCTTGAGTTCATCAAGGGACTGGGCTACCAGCAAGCCCCCGTTGTCATCGCCGGCGACGACCACTGGAGCGGATACCGCCCCGACCGCATCAAGGCCGCTGCTGCCGCCTTCGAAACTTCCTCTGCTTTGCGCGTCGCCCAGGCCTGATAGCCCTATCCCGGCCACCAGAGGTGGCCGGGATACGTGCATCTACCCGCGCCGCAGCCCCAACACTACGGGCCTGCACCCCGCAACGCACAGATTCCCCAGGAGGACACGGGATGGTCAAGGTTGTCTATTTCTCGTCAGCGACCGGCAACACTCGTCGCTTCGTTGAGAAACTCGGCTTCCCTGCCGCCCGAATCCCTCTGCGCGCGGCGGATCCTTTCCTAAGTGTGGACTACGATTACGTGTTGATCGTCCCCACCTACGGCGGAGGCAATCGCAAGGGAGCCGTCCCCAAACAGGTCATCACTTTCCTCAATGATCCGACGAATCGCAGCCACTGCCGAGGGGTCATTTCGTCAGGAAACACAAACTTTGGCACTGCCTACGGCCTCGCTGGCGACATTGTTGCCGCGAAATTGGGAGTGCCACATATGTACAAGTTCGAGCTCCTTGGAACCTCCGAGGACGTCTCCCGAGTTCAGAATGGACTGGAAGAATTTTGGCAGAGAATCTGACCGACACCGGCCTGGAGGAAGTTCCCAGCCCAGAGCTGGACTACCATGCACTCAACGCCCAGCTCAACCTCTACACCGAAGATGGGCTGATTAATTTCGAGGCCGACCGTGCGGCGGCTCGCCAGTACTTCCTGCAGCATGTCAACCAGAACACCGTTTTCTTCCATGATCTGGAAGAAAAACTCACCTACCTGGTGGACGAGGGCTACTACGAAGGTCATGTCCTTGACCAATACGATTTCGCTGACGTGAAGGCGCTGTACAAGCAGGCGTACGCTCACAAGTTCCGCTTCCCCACTTTCCTGGGTGCCTTCAAGTACTACACCTCGTACACGCTTAAGACTTTCGACGGTAAGCGCTACCTGGAACGCTTCGAGGACCGCATTGTCATGGTCGCCCTCTACCTGGCGCGCGGCGACATTCAACTGGCCCAGCACCTCGTTGACGAGATGATGACCGGTCGTTTCCAGCCCGCAACACCCACCTTCCTTAATGCTGGTAAAGCTGCCCGTGGCGAGCTCGTCTCCTGCTTCCTGCTGCGCATTGAAGACAATATGGAGTCCATCGCCCGCGGCATTAACTCCGCCCTGCAGCTTTCTAAGCGCGGCGGCGGCGTGGCACTCTCGCTAACAAACCTGCGTGAATCCGGGGCCCCCATTAAGAAGATCCAGAACCAGTCTTCGGGCATTATTCCCGTCATGAAGTTGCTGGAGGATTCCTTCTCCTACGCCAATCAGCTTGGCGCCCGCCAGGGTGCTGGCGCGGTTTACCTGCACGCCCACCACCCTGACATCATGGCCTTCCTCGACACGAAGCGTGAAAACGCCGACGAGAAGATCCGTATTAAGACCCTCTCCCTGGGCGTGGTCATCCCTGATATCACCTTCGAGCTGGCTCGTAATAACGAGGACATGTACCTGTTCAGCCCCTACGACATTGAGCGCGTCTACGGGATACCTTTCACGGAAATCTCTATCACCGAGAAGTACCGCGAAATGGTCAATGATGGGCGCATCCACAAGAAGAAAATCAACGCTCGCCGTTTCTTCCAGACCCTAGCTGAAATCCAGTTCGAGTCCGGCTACCCCTACATTGTCTTTGAGGATACGGTGAATCGCGCCAACCCCATTGATGGCCGCATCACCATGTCGAATCTGTGCTCGGAGATCCTGCAGGTCTCTGAGGCGTCCACCTTCAATGATGACCTGTCCTACTCCTACGTTGGTAAGGACATCTCCTGCAACCTGGGGTCGCTCAATATTGCCAAGACCATGGATTCGCCTGACTTCCAGGCCACGGTTGAAAGCGCTATCCGTGCCCTGACCGCCGTGTCGGACCTGTCGGATATCCAGTCGGTGCCTTCCGTTGCTCGCGGTAACGCCATGAGCCACGCCATTGGCTTGGGGCAGATGAACCTGCACGGATACCTGGCCCGTGAGCATATCCACTACGGCTCCGAGGAAGCCCTGGATTTCACCAACATGTACTTCCTGGCTATCACCTATGCGGCGATTAAGGCCTCGAATACCATTGCCCGCGAGCGCGGTGAGTCCTTCGTTGGCTTTGAGCGTTCGAAGTACGCGTCGGGCGAGTACTTTGAGAAGTACATTAATGGCGATTGGACACCTCAGACTGAGCGTGTGCGCGAGCTGCTGGCGGCTTCAACGATCTACATTCCCACTGCGGATGATTGGCGTCAGCTGGCCGCTGACGTGGCTGAGTTCGGCATGTACAACCAGAATCTGCAGGCCATTCCGCCGACCGGTTCGATCAGCTACATCAACAACTCGACCTCCTCGATTCACCCGATTGTCTCCAAGATCGAGATCCGCAAGGAAGGCAAGATTGGTCGCGTCTACTACCCGGCGCCTTACATGACCAATGAGAACCTGGAGTTCTACCGCGATGCCTACGAGATTGGCCCCGAGGCCATTATCGACACCTATGCGGTGGCCACTCAGCACGTTGATCAGGGCTTGTCGCTGACCTTGTTCTACCCGGACACGGTGACGACCCGTGACCTCAATAAGTCCTACATTTACGCCTGGAGGAAGGGCGTGAAGACCCTCTACTACGTGCGTCTGCGCCAGATGGCTTTGGAGGGCACCGAGGTTGAGGGTTGCGTGTCCTGCATGCTCTGATCCTGCAGGGTTGGTGCACTCAAGGTGTGACGCCGTATGAGTGAATGACTACGGGCATTGACTGGCGTGAATAATGAGTCACGCGCTGCTAATAGTGTGGCCCACCGGCTTGAGGAAGTCGGTGGGCCACACTGCATATGTTGGTGGTTTTCATCCATGGCATCGAGCCACCGAGCTTGGCATGCCATCCAATCATCGTCACTCAGTGATGCCTGCGTGCGCGGGCTGAGCACCGCATCTGGTTGCCCTGCTGCCGTGCTGCGTCCGAGCAAGTCACCGTGGCCGCACGTCCCATCAAACCATCATGCGTGGTCGCTAGGTTACGCGCGGCTGACTAGCTGAGCTTGCACCCACATGTGCCTCCACCGGATTCCACGGCCGAATGAGCTCAGTATTGCCTTGGAGTCACATGTAGGCGCCGCCATGCTTTTCACTGCGCTCAAATTAAGCTCAGACGAGGCGTTGAGGTGGCGTCTGTTGACGCGCTCTGGTTTTTAGCTGACCTTTTCGACCTCAATAAGCACGGCTGTGCCGGGCAGGATATGCGGGGGACGGATTCCCCACTCGCTCAATACCGCCCCGGGTACACAGGCACCTTCTTCGTTCCACCACTCTAGGTCAGAGCGGCATGAAGGATTGCGCAGGCTTTCATAGAGCTCCGGCCCACCGTAGGGACGCACTCTGTAGAGAGCATCCGCCTCCAGCTCGGGTAGGCGCATCAGGCCGTAGGGGTAGTGTTCGGAAGTGTCACGAGCGGCAAAGCACCACACCGACCAGCGCTCATCTGGGGAAACGAGTCCATCGAGTCGCACAGCAGGGTCGGTGATGTCAGCGTGGACGGCGCGTGCTCCCCACGCCGGATTCTGGCTACTTTCAGGCAGCCCATTCTCGCCCGCGATCAGCGGATTTTGCGCTGACCATTCGCGTCGGGCCTGCGTGTAGAGGGCAATCCAGCGGCGTAGGGGTGCCAGCTGTTCGTCGTCCATTGTCAGGATGTTCCACTCGATGCCGAGGTGTCCGCTGAAGGCTACCGAGGCGCGCGTGGCCAGTCGAGTGAAGCGGCCGGTCATGTGCGAGGGTGATTCGGCAATGTGGGCGCCGATCATTTCCGGTGGAACCAGCAGGGAGGTGTGTCGTTGAATGTCGACTCTTTCCAAGGGATCGGTGCAGTCTGATGCCCATACTCGGTCGGTTCGACTGAGGATGCCCAGGTCAATTCGACCTCCGCCTGAGGAGCAGGATTCAATCTCAAGGTGGCCGAATCGCTCCCGTAGGGCGTCAAGCAGTGCGTAGAGGGCAAGGGTTTGGCCGTGTACGGCCGGGCGACCCGTGTAAGGGGAGATTGCTTCGGTCACGAAACGGTTGTGATCCCACTTGATGTAGTCGATTCCCAGCGCCTCAACAAGGGTGCTGATCTCTGTGTAGAGGTAGTCCCAGGCTTCAGGGTTGGCGAGGTCAATGACGTACTGGTCGCGTCCCGGCAGAGGCAGACGTGAAGGTTCGGGGCGAAGCACCCATTCGGGGTGGGTTCGGGCAATGTCAGAGTCAAGGCTGATCATTTCCGGCTCAAACCAGAGTCCGAACTCCATGCCAAGGGAGTGCACAAGCTCTGCGATGGCGTTGAGTCCTCGCGGCCAAACCTCGGTGTCAACCTGCCAGTCGCCAAGGGCTCGCGTGTCGTTTCGGCGGCCTTTGAACCATCCATCGTCGATGACGAAGCGTTCAACCCCCACGTGGGCGGCGCGTCGGGCGAGGTCCATCATGGTCTGCTCGTCGTGGTTGAAGTAGACCGCTTCCCAGGTGTTGAGGGTGACGGGGCGGGGTCGGTTCACGAAGTGGGGGTGTTGGGCGCGCAGGCGGGCATGGTAGCGCGAGGCGATCTCGTTGAGTCCGTTTCCCCAGGAGGCAACGAGTTCGGGCGTGGTGTAGTGCTCTCCGTTCTGGAGCGTAATTTCGCCAGGATAGAGGAGTTCTCCTGCCCCGATGAGTCCATGCGTGTAGGGAGTACGGATGGCGAAATGTGTGCCGTTTCCACTCCAGGCCAGGTGCACAGCGTGGGTGCGTCCGTGTTCGAAGCTGAATCCGGGCTCTCCTGCGCTGATCAGGAGGCTCGTGTTGAAGTCGGGCCGTCCCATCCAGCTTTCTTTACTGAAGAATCCTTCAGTGAGGGGTTGGCGCTGGGGGGAGCGTTCACGCAGGTGGTGGCCTGTGTGTGTGAGAAGTTCTGTGGCGCCTGCGGGTAGCGGGAGGCTGAGCCAGAGGCGTCCGATGCTCAGGGGATCGTCTGAGCGGTTGATGAGGGTGGCGCGTTCACTGACGAGGCCGTGGGCGTCGACGGATAGATCGATGATGAGGTCAATGTGGGCGGCTTCATCGGTGGCGTGGATGGTGCATCCGCCTGCCACAACGGGGGCGCTGTTGGGGCCTGAATCGTGCTGTGCGCTCCCACCTGTGAGCTCAGAGTCGTTTCCTGGTGTTTCAGGGGGGATGGCTGCGTTGGATTCACACCTGGGAGCGGAGGCAGTGCCGTGCTGAGGGGTGGAGGCGCCCAGGGGATGAGTGGAGGTGCTCAGGTGGCGAGTGGAGGTGCCCTGGGGGTAGGTGGAGGCGCCCAGGGGGTGAGGGTCGATGCGGATGGTGCGGAACGCTGGGAAGATTTCCCGGCCTTCGCGTTGGATGCTGATCAGTGGCGTGCCAGTCCAGGCTTCAGCCTGGGTGGGGAGCAGGCTCGGGTGTTCTGGCGCTTCCACGCCTGCACCGAGGATCTGGGCTTTTTGAGCGCGAAGGAGTGAGTTCTTCGCGGGCGAGGACAGCGTGCTCCCCTCCACCGTGTCCGCGTTGCCGGGCGTAGGGGTGCCAGCGTGACGGCCCAATAGGGACGAAGGGAATGCTGGCCCCCAGTAGCTGATGACCGGCAAACCATCACTTGGGCAGGACAGGACGAGGCTCGTTGCGGGGCGAGCGCTGGTCGCATCTGACGTGTGCGTGAGGTGGAGGGTGGAGGGGAGCATGTTCGCCTCTACTGGTTTAGTGGGTGTGTACTCGTCGTGTGAAGGCGCCTACTACTGCGAGCAGACCTGCTGCCGTCAGAAGAATCGTCAGATCACTGCCGGTTTTTGCCAGGGATGGGGCGTTCGTGGACGAGGCCTTTGCTGGGCCTTGCCCTGCGCCCGGCGCCATTTTCTGGGGCGTCTTGTGGGGTGTTTTCTGGGCCGAGTCCGGCGTTGCCTGTCCCTGTGAGGAGTGGCCGCCCTGTTTGGCGTTATTCGATGGCCCTTGACCGTTGGTCCCCGGCTTATTGGGCGAAGGGCTGTTGGGCTTGGAACCATCCTTCCCAGAACCGTCCTGGCCGGAACCGTTTTGCCCCGGATTATCTGGCTTGGGTTTACTCTGTCCGGGGTTATCAGGTTTGGGAGTGTTGTTTCCGGGGTTGTCGGGCTTTGGCGTGTTTTGATCGTCCTGAGGCGGTGCTGGAGGAGCGGGGATCTCCCGCTGAAGGACGGTCACCTTGGCCAACTGGATGTCGGTGGCGGGAATTGCCGGTTTCGATGCTGCCTGCGCGCCATGCGGGATCGTGGGGAACACAACCTTAATGTACTTGGTGTCTGCAGGCAGATCGTAAGCGTCAAAGGTGGTGCGGGCGTATCCGGGTTGGGGGTCGATGAAGTTGTCAACGACCGTCATCGGTGCAGGTGTCCATGTGGTGCCATCTGGAGAACTCATCAGGCTGAAGTCGATCATTCCGGGGAAGTTGTCTCGGATGGAGTAGCCGCGGGTAATCCACCCGCCGTAGGAGTTGCTCACCTGGCTGGTCTTGCCGGGAATGGTTTGGTAGTAGGTCGTCAGGTGAACGTCCTTGGCGGTCGGCACTTCGTACACGAGGTATTGGGGGCCTTCAGCGTTGTCTGCTACGGCAAGTCGGCTGTCTTCGTATCGTGGTTGGCCGCCGTAGAAGAAGTTGTTCTTGTTTTCGTAGTTGGCGTTGCCGCGGCTGAGGAATCGCAGTCCTTCTGAGCGTTCGGTGGGACGCAGGGTGTAGCTGTTTGTTGGGGCCGTTGGATCGAGGTCGTCGAAGCGTACCTGAGGTTGGTCGGCGCGCTGATAGACGCGCACCCAGTCCACGAGGTAGCTGCTGTTTTGCTTGGTTTCTTGTTTGCGGTAGTCGACGTCTCCAACCCAGCCGTCTCCCACCTGGGTTTCAAGGATGGGGAACATGGGGCGGGTGTGCATGCCGTCAACGTTCTTGCCCTGCTCTGAGGTGAAGACTTTCTTTCCGTCGATGTACCAGGTGATTGCTTGGGGGTCCCATTCGACTTCGTAGACGTGGAAGTCTTGGCTCCATGCGACGGGGGAGAAGTTTTCTTGGCCGTGGGCGCTCTTGCTGACGCCAAGGACGCCGTAGTGGTTGGTGGTCCAGGCTCCCCAGGGGTTTTGTCCGAGGTATTCGAGGACGTCAATCTCGTCGTGTCCGGTTTCGTCTTGGGCGAGCATCCAGATGGCGGGCCAGATGCCCTTGGAGTCATTGACCTTTGCTCGGACGGCCATGCGTCCAAATTGGAAGGAGTATTTGTTCTTGGATTCCACGCGTCCCGATGACCACGTCACTTTGTGTGGGGGCGTGGCGGCATCGTATTGATCCCAGCCGACGGCGTCGATGAGGGCTTGTGTGCTGGGGTAGTTTGTTGAGGTGATGGACAGGTAGGAGCCGTCATTGTCTTTGTGGATGCTGACGGCGTCGCGGTTGTAGATGGCGGCGTGGTTCCACATCTTGTCGATGATGTTCCACTTGCTTTCGTCGACTGTGTCTCCGTTGAATTCGTCTTGCCATACGAGGGTGTCGTAGGCGCTGGTTGGGGGCGTGTATTCGGGTGCGCTTTCGTTGAAGTCGAGGCCTTCAGCCCAGATTTCCACTTCTTTGTACTTGGTGGGTTCGCCGTTGCTCTTGTTGATGGTGAAGCGAATCGTGCGGCCGGTGATCTTTTGACCATCAAGAGTGATTTCGATGGGGTCGTTGCCGACCTGGATATTGCGTTGGCGGTAGATCTCACGGCCGTTTCTTTGAGAACCTGCGGAGCGTACGTCAACGGCGATGCTGTCGTACTGTCCGGGTTCTAGAGCGAGCACCACTCGTTTGATGGTGTAGGAATTGCGGTATTCAAACTGTAGCCACCGTTGCCCGAGGCTGTTGTGGACGGCGTAGTTGTCGTCGATTTTTCCATCGCTGATGGCTGAGATATTCGTCGGGGTGAGGCCGTAGACGTAGGGAGTATGTCCCAGGGCGATGTTGCGGCTTTCCGCGCGGGGAGGCAGTGTTTCTCCGTCCTTGGGGGTTGCCATGACTTCGATTTCTCGGAAGGCAACACCATTGGAGTACCCTGACCAGTTTCCGTTGAAGTTCTTGATGAAGTGGCCCTTTTGCCAGATGCGGATGTATCGGGCCGAGATCTTCCCTCCGTAAGGAAGGATGGTTTGGGGGGCCAGGTGGGTGGCCTGGGTTTCCTCGAAGTCAGCAGTATTCGAGATGACGGTGGGGTTGTCGAATGTGGGGGTGTCCGCTACCTCGACTTTGACGTTTTTGAAGGTTGATCCTGCGGCTTGGTAGCCGTTGTGGTGGAGGAGGATGCGTCCGATTTCGCGGGATTCTCCAAGGTCGTATTGCAGGTAGACGTCATTCCAGGTGTCGAATCCGTTGTTATTGGCAGGGTTGCCGCTTTCGGCGCCTGCGAGGATCTTGGTGACGTTTGCGTCTTCACCGCTGTTGTTGGGGGTGAATCCTGTGTCTCCGTCTGTGGCAAAGTGCGGGTCTTTGATGGTGACGCGCGGGATGGTTGGATCGGCGCTTTCGTGTGTCAGGGTGGCGTTCGAGGTTGGGGTGCGCCCTAGAAGCACGTTGATGAGCTGTGACTCGTCGGCGTGTGCGGCGGGAGTAAGGAGAGGCATGATCAATGCTGCGGCGGCACATGCTGCCACATATTCTCGCCTGAGTGTGAACATGGTTTTCCTTTTGTCAGTGGGACAACGTTGTCCAGGTGTCCGCTGTAGCGGCATACCTTGAGCACAATGCTGCGGGGGCAAAATACCGTTGGGCGATGAGGAGAAACATCGTCTTTCACCACTCTTGAGGTGACTTGGGAAGGATACCATGCCGCCTGTCACCATCCGCAAGTCCCCCTGCTATTTTCCCGGAAATTCAGCGATTTGCGTGTCTGCAATTGACGTGGAAACGTTCCCATGATTAACCTGTATTCCAATCTCACTTGGAGCCGTTGACGAATCGTACGATCCGACAACGACGTCACATGGGACATCCAATGACACACAGGCAGCGCACCCGCGTAGCACAACACCCTTCAAGGAGGAAGGCATGGCACGTTCACGAATTCTCTCGACCTCTGGTGCCCTCATGGTCGCAACAGCCCTCATGCTGGGCGCATGCACCAACCCGGCAGCCAACGATTCGGCTACAGACACAGGGAGTTCCTCCGAACCAGCCGTCAGCGGCGAATACTGGCCAGCCGCAACTGAAAAGCTCGACGGCGTTGAACTGACCCTCTGGGCCGCACAAACCTCGAACAAGATCCCCGCCAAGGTTGTCGAAGCTTTCGAGGCCGCCACCGGCGCCAAGGTCAAGGTCGACACCATCCCCGACAACTACGAGTCCAACGTCCAAACCAAGATCGCCACCGGCGACACCCCCGACATCATGTTCTGGCAGCCCGCCACCTCCACCCTGGCTGGCTTCGTTGCCCAAGACAAGCTCCAAAACCTCAAGGACATGCCCTGGATGGACGACTACGCCGACGGCATCGCCAATGCTGGCGGCAGCTACGACGGCGAACGCTACGCCGCACTGATCTCCTCCCCCGACGTTGAAGGCATCTACTACAACAAGAAGGTCTTCGAGGCTGCTGGCATCACCGAACTCCCCAAGAACTGGGCAGAGTTCATCGCCACCGCTGAAAAGATCAAGGCCGCCAATGTTCCCGGCCTCGTCTCCCCCCTCTTCGAAATGGCTGGCGACCAGTGGGGCACCCAGTGGGCCGTGAACGTTCAGCTCGCAGAAGCCGCCAAGGACGGCCTGTGGGACCGCATCAACACCGGTAAGGACTCCTTCGAAGGCGCCGACGTTCTTGGAGCCATCAAGGAATACAAGTCCATGTTCGACAAGGGCCTGTACAACGCAGACGCAGGCTCGGCCACCTTCGATGACCAGACCAGCGCCCTGTGGGAAGGCAAGACTGCCATGATCATCCAGGCCAACGGCGCATTCGGCCCCATCGCCGCCCTGGCCAAGAATGACAAGAAGGCCCTGGACGACACCATCGGCTTCTTCCCCATCTCCAAGGACGGCAACATCGGCACCTCCATTCCTCAGCAGACCGGCGGCATCGTCCTGTTCAACACCGGTGACGCCACCCGCGAGGCCGCAGCCCGCCAGTTCCTTCACTTCTGGATGACCGACGGCTACGCCGAGTTCGTCAAGGACCAGAACATCGTCTCGGTCCTCAAGTCCGTCCCCTCCCCCGACTCCGTACCCCAGGCTCTGCTCGACTCGGCAGCATCCCTGGCCAACGCCGAAGGCTCCATGCAGTCCCAAGCCATCGCCAACCCTGACCTCTACCTCAACCTCGCCAACATGGTCAACGGCACCATGACCCCCGAGGAAGCAGCAAAGGCCACCCAGGATCAATTCGCTGAACTGGCCAAGGCTCAGGGCGCCGAAGGCTTCTGATCTCACCCCTCGTTCGGGCGGGTGGTGAACCACCCACATTCACCACCCGCCCGAACCACACCAACACACCCGGGCTCGCGCCCAACACCCCTCCCCGCAAAGCTGCGGAAACACCTCGGCCTCGTCAAAGCTGCGCACAACCCACAAAGGAGCGAGTATGAGCGTCACACCAACGAACGCCGGCCGCCTAAGGATGGAGTCGCAAAACTACCCGCTGCACTACCTCCTCCCGGCCGCCGCCATGCTGCTGGTCTTTTTCTTCGTCCCCACGGTGATGAACTTTATTTACGCCTTCACCGACTGGTCCGCATTCAAAAAAACCATCTCATTCAACGGCCTGGATAACATCTACTCGCTCTTCTCCTCCGGCGCCCTCCTGACCGACATTCGCATCACCATCACCTACGCGATCCTTGTCGCCGTCTTCCAAAACATCTTCGGCCTGGCCCTGGCCGTCCTCTTCGAAGAAGACACCACCCTCAACCGCCTGGGGCGCACCCTCTTCTTCATCCCGGTCATCATGTCCGCCCTGGCCGCAGGCTACATCTGGCAAGCCGTCCTCAAGACCGACGGCGTATTCAACCAGATCCTTAGCTACATCGCCGGCTACGACGTTGCCGTCCAATGGCTCGGCTCGACCACATGGACCCTCGTCATCATCGCCATGATCCACGCCTGGAAGTGGATGGGTTTCTCCATGCTCACCTACCTGGCGGGCCTGAAAACCATTGATCACGAGATTCTTGAGGCCGCCGCCATGGACGGGGCATCCCGCACCGCCACCTTCTGGCGCATTAAGTTCCCCCTTCTTGCCCCGGCACTCACCTTCAATATCGCCACCGCGTTGCTGGGCTCTATGAACTCCTTCGACATCGTCCAGTCGCTCACCAATGGTGGCCCCGGTGGCTCCACGGAAATCCTCAACCTCTTCATCTGGCGCACCTTCGGTAAGGGCCTCTACGCCCAATCCACCACCATGAGCCTGGTGCTGTTCCTACTGGTCATGATCATGGCAATCCCCCTGATTACCGTGCTTCGTCGCAGGGAGAAGAAGATCCTATGATGTCCACACCAACAACCCTGGTATCCCGCGTTCGCTCAGCGCTGCCCTCTCGCTCCGCAGCAGGACGAGGCCGACGCCCCGCCCCCACTGTCAGCATCGTCGGCAGCCAACGCTCCCTGACCTCACGGATTCTTCACGCTATCCTCGTCGTTTTCGTCATTGTCACCCTGCTGGGTATCCCCCTGTGGATGGCGGTCATTACCGCCGGCAAGAGCCAGGCCGAGGCCGTCATCCCCGACCTCTCCCTCCCCTCTGAGTGGCACTTCCTGGAAAACTTCTCCACCGTCATCATTGAAGGCAAAATGTGGAAGGCCCTGATCGGAAGCCTCCTAGTGACCGTGCCTTCGGTCTTTATCGCCCTGCTTTTTGGGGCGATGGCCTCGTGGATTCTCGCCAGGCGCTCCTCACGTAAAGTCGCCGTCCTCTACTCGGTGATGATCTCCGGCCTGATCCTGCCACCCTCAGTGGTGACCATCATGATGCTGCTGCGCATGATGGGCCTGGCGGGCACCGCAATCGGTATGATCTGCGTGTACGTGGGCATCTACCTGTCCATCGTCATCTTCTTCATCACCGGCTTCGTACGCACCATCCCCGTCTCCCTCGAAGAATCAGCACGCATTGACGGAGCCCGGCCGCTGACCGTGTTCTTCACGATCATCTTCCCGCTGCTGCGCCCCACTCTGGCCTCGGCCACCATCCTCATTGTGCTCTACATCTGGAATGACGTGTTCTACGCGCTGTTCATCCTCTCGGGCAAGATGAGCACCCTGCCGCTGAACCTGTACAACGTCGCCAGCGCCGGCCTGTACCTGAACAACTGGCACCTGATCTTCGCCTACATCATCCTCATGACAATCCCGCTGCTGGTGATCTTCATCCTCGGTCAGCGCCGCATCATTTCAGGTATTACCGGCGGCGCAGTGAAGTAAGGCACCTCTGATACGCTCACACTGAGCCGAATTGGACGCCCACACAAAGGCCCAAACTCTGCCGACCCACCCCATCACACTCTTGTCGCAAGGAGGCACCGATGACACCGTCCCGAGGGAAACGCGCCCCGGTGATCTCTGACGTGGCCGCCTGCGCAGGAGTGTCCGTATCGACAGTGTCGCGCTACCTGAACGGCTCAAACCACCTCAGCCCTGAAAGCGCTGACAAGATTGCGCGCGCTATCGAGCTACTGGGCTACCGCCCTAACCTCGTTGCGCGCGGCCTCAAACGCTCCTCTATGCGGATGATCGCAGTCCTGTCAACGAACACCACCCTGCTGGGCTCTGCAGTGACCATCCAAGGCATCGAAGACGAGGCTCGCGCGCAGGACTACTCGGTGATGATCTCCAAACTCGATCAGTCCTCACCCACCGAAGTCCAAAAGGTTGTCGACACCGTAGTGGCACTGAATCCCAGCGGCGTCATCGTCCTCAAATACGATGCGACTGCCGAAAAAGCCCTTCAGATGCTGCCCGCCGAAGTGCCCACTGTGGTGATCGGCGGCGCGCCAGAAGACGAGCGCGATCAGGTGTCCCTGTGCGAACGTGAGGGCGGCCAAGCCATGACGGAATACCTCCTGTCCTTGGGGCACGACACCGTCCATCACATCGGGGTGCCTGTACGCTCCCAGGGGACGAGCCGCACAGACGGATGGGAGGCTGCCCTTCACACCCGCGGCCTGCATCGCCCAGAGCCTCTCAGTTGCGGGTGGGAGCCCTCCGGCGCGCGCCTGCTCGGCAGAGAATTAGCTTCACGCAGTGACATCACGGCCGTCTTTGTTGGCAATGATGAGCTGGCGATGGGGTTGATCCGGGGCCTACGCGAGGCCGGTCGCCCCGTGCCTGAGACTATGAGCGTGGTCGGCTTCGACGATCACCCCCTGTCAGATATTTGGGAACCGGCCCTGACCACTTATCGGCAGGACTTCATGACAGCAGGACGAAGCGCTGTGGAACTGGTTGTCAGCCGAATTAAGGCCCATCAAGAGGCAGAGGATCTTGCTCCTCGCCTGCGCGAGGTTCCCGGCGAAATCGTTGTTCGACAATCCGCTCGCAGCCGCCTTCATGATGCTGGGGATCCCCACTGAGGGGGCACCTGCAGGCGTCGACACTGCTCCATGATCCCGATGGGCGGAAACTTCCTCATGCGAAGGCATTAGTCATCAGTAGACTATTGCCTGTATTGGTCGCACAAGAAATAAGGATTCCCTATGACTACTCCCTACACCCCTGGCCCCCAGGGCTACTCACAGCAGCCGGGCTTCGGTATCTCTCCAGCAGAGGTCGAAAGCATGCGCTCCAACTCGACCATTGTCTTGATCCTCGGCATCCTTGGCCTTATTCTGATCGGCCCCTTCGGTTCGATCCCGGCATGGGTGTGGGGTAACTCCATCGTGAAGAAGGCCGAAGCTGCCGGCGTGCCTGCCGACGTGGTTTCCAGCGCACGCATCGGTAAGATCCTGGGCATTATTGGCACCGTTTTGATGATCATTGCGATCGTCGTTGTCTTCCTTTTCTTTGGCGCCATCATGGCCGCTGTCTTGAGCGGTCAGATTCCCACCAACTGAAGTGGAATGAATCAGGCGGAAGGGGTGACCTCCTTTTGCTCATGAATCTCTCAGGGGGCGAACCTAGGTTCGCCCCCTGATTCTTCCCTGAGTGGGGGTACATACGCCTGCCTGCCGCTTATCCTTATGTCATCACCTCTTCACCGAAGGACGTAATAATGTCAACTCCCAACCCGCAGTTTGAAAACGACGCCAATGGAGGCCAGCCCTCCTTCGAGCAGCATTCTCAGCCCTACGCGGGCGGCCAACCCTATGCAGGTGACTCCCAGTACGATGCACAGCAACAGCAGCAACAGGGCTACGGCTATCAGCAGGGATACGCCGGAGGCTACACGCAGCAGGGTTACGGTTACGCCGGTCAGCAGCCCTACGCGGCGGGAGCTATTCCAAAGTCAAAGGTTGCCGCTGGTCTGCTGGGTATCTTCTTAGGAACCTTTGGCGTACACAACTTCTATCTGGGCTATACCACCAAGGCTGTCATCCAGCTTCTGTTGACGGTTCTTTCTCTGGGTACCCTGTCGTGGGTGTCGTGGATCTGGGGCATTATTGAGGGCATTCTCATCCTGACCTCTCAGCCTGGTAGCGAGTGGCACCGCGATGCGCGTGGTGTGGAGCTCACGGACTAATCTCTGCTCCCAACACTGACTAGCTTTCCCAGCAGCGATCACCTTATGAAGCACTGATCGCCTTTCTAGAGACTGATCACTTTTCTAGGCACCGATCACTTTTCTAGGCACTGGGCGGTGCGACGCTGACGCGTCGCACCGCCCACCTGTTTTCCATGCGCTTCCCCCTCGCAGCCTCGGCGCCCTCATCCCCGCCAGCCCTTTGAGCGCCCTCGCTTGGCCTCACCGCCTTCATTTCTCCGCTCACCTCACTGGTCTCGCCGCCTTTGCTTCTCGCGTTCCCCTGGCTCTACCGGCGCCAGTGCCCCTAAGCTCCCAGGTGTGCGCCCACACCACCCCCCAAATCCACCTTTCAGCTCCACCAGCCCCAGCACTCCCCGGCTCCCTGATGTGCACTCACGCCCATTCCACCCCTATTCACCCCCTTTTTTCCCTTGAGCGCACACATGGGAGCCGCACCCTCAGTGAGCCCTCTCAATCCCCTGACCACCACCAACGACATCACCACCGCTCTCCCTCTTCCCAGAGTGCCCAGATGTGCGACCGGACCAGATCCTCCCCCGTCGAACCCCTCTTGGCGCCTGCGCACACACGTGGGAGCCAAACGCACAAAAATCTCCCTCATGCTGGGGCAAGCTAGGCTTATTCCATGACTCCGCGCCCACACTCTTCGCCCGCTGGTAATGTTCGCCGCCCTTCCCGTCCAAAACAACGTCACACCGGCAGCGACCAGGACCTCATCAATCAGGCGATCCGTATTGATTCTCGCCCCTACGGTTTCTACGGCGATCTTCTTGGCGACTGGGACTACGGAGATTTCATCCTCCACATTGACCGCATCCAAGCCGACCCCTACGCACCGCCTTCCGCGATGCGAGTCACCGCCTCCCCTTCGGCAATGGGGCTACCAGAGCACGCCCTGAGCACCGACCAACGCCTGGCCACAGCCGACTACCTGGTGCGTTCCTTCGCGGCAGCAATCACCCGCAACTGCCCGTCGCGCGCACTCCACATTGCCCGCACCGGCCAGGAAATCCTTGAACGTAGCGCCTGCACGGTGACTCCCGATCGGGTTGAGATCCGCTTCCAACTCCAACTTCCTGCGCGCGGGCGCACCATTATGGGGCGTGAAGCCGGACGCCTCCTTGACGTTGATCTACCGGATACCGTCATGGACACCCTCGACTTCATCTCCGAAGATGCCGCCGATCACCTTGCAGGTTTGAACGCCCATATCCATACTTACGAGGACTACCGGGCTCTTATGGAAGCCCTCCGTGAGAACCAGTGGGTCGCTTTCGTAGCAGATGGTGCCGTGCTGGCCCGTCGTTCGGGCGTATCGGAGCATCCCCTCACTGATGCTGTGCCTTTCGAGAGCCCCGAATCCCTGGCCGCTACAGTCACCTTGCCCCATGCAGGGACGGTGCGTGGCATGGCAATCCCACCGGGGGTGACTGTGATTGCTGGCGGCGGCTACCACGGTAAATCCACGCTGCTCAATGCCATCCAACGCGGCGTCTACGCCCACGTTCCAGGCGATGGACGCGAACTTGTGGCCACCACTGATGCAGCAATGAAGATTCGAGCCGCTGACGGTCGCGCGGTCACCGCCGTTGACGTCTCGGCCTTCATCTCTCACTTGCCCGCAGGGGCGGACACCTCGCGCTTCAGCACAGAGAATGCCTCCGGGTCGACCTCGCAGGCCGCATCCATCATGGAGGCCGTCGAAGCTGGCTCTCCCTTGCTCTTGCTTGATGAGGACACGTCGGCAACGAATCTTCTCATTCGCGACGCCAGGATGCGCGCGCTCATTGCGGCCGACAAGGAGCCGATCACTCCACTAGTTGACCGCATTCGTGCACTTTTTACAGAGTGCGGCGTGTCCACCATTATCGTGATGGGCGGGTCAGGTGATTACCTCGACGTGGCTGACACAGTGCTGATGCTCGATGAATACCACTGCCTGGATGTCACCGAGCGTGCTCGATCCATTAGCGCCAACCTTCCCCGCGAGGTCACTGCTCTGTCTGGTTTCCCCTCCTCACTGGCGCGTGTGCCTGTGCGCTCACGCGGAGGCGGGGATAAGCCTAAAACCAAGGCTTCCGGCCTGGATACGATCATCATTGATAAGACAACGGTTGACGTGTCAGACATTGAGCAAATTGTTGACACCGGCCAGACCGAAGCAATCGCGTGGATGCTGCGGGGCCTGCTGGAGGACTACGCTGACGCTCGCACTCCCCTGGCTGAACTCCTGGTGCGCTTGGAACGCACGGTGAACTCTGAAGGTTTGGACGCGGTGACCAAGTTCGGTGCCCGCCCCTATCCGGCGTTTCTTGTTCGGCCGCGTCCAGTGGACCTAGCGGCAGCACTGAACCGCTATCGAGCATTAAAGATCGCCTGATCGCAAGGAGCACACATTTCCCCTGGGAGCCCAGCCTCATGCTGCGGCTCCCAGGTGTGCGCCCAGCATGAGGCTGGGCGCCGGAATAGATGCCATCACCGCCAGATTCTGCCTGGGCGCACAGCTCGGCGCCGAAGTGATTCCAAAGCGCTCACCCTCAGCGTTGGCCTTCCGTTCCCCTATCCCTGGGCCTACATATTTGGGGGAGGGATCAGGGCATCCCCCCATAGATTGATGCTGCCCTCCCCACTGATGATGGTGATATGAATACTTCAGCCAACATTGTCAGTCTGCGAGACCTCACCAAGATCTACGGCGAAGGTGACACCCGAGTGGTTGCCCTTGACTCCGTCAACGTCGACTTTGGACGAGGCCAATTCACCGCCATCATGGGCCCCTCTGGTTCAGGCAAGTCCACCATGCTTCACATGCTCGCAGGACTCGACCACCCCACCTCTGGCACCGTCAGCATCGAGAATCAGGTCATTACTTCCCTCAAGGATGATGCTCTCACCGCCGTGCGCCGCGACCGCATCGGCTTCGTGTTCCAGAGCTTTAACCTGGTCCCCACCCTCAACGCCCACGACAACATCACCTTGCCCCTGCGTTTGGCCGGCCAAAAGGTTGATGAGGAATGGTTCAACGGGATTGTCTCCATCCTGGGCTTGAGTGAGCGCCTCACCCACCGCCCCTCCGAACTGTCAGGCGGCCAACAACAGCGCGTCGCCGTCGCCCGTGCCCTCGTCTCCAAGCCTGCGGTGATCGTCGCTGATGAGCCCACCGGTAACCTCGACTCACATTCCTCCCGCGAGGTCCTCAGCCTGCTGCGCCAGTCTGTCGATGAGCTCGGCCAAAGCGTCATTATGGTCACCCACGACGGTGCTTCAGCCGCAATCGCTGACCGAGTGCTCGTGGTGCGTGACGGCCAGATCGTTGCCGACCTCAACGCTCCCTCCGAGATGTCCATTGCGGAGGCCCTCCGATGAGCGTCACCCGTGATTTGATTGCGGCGAATGTGCGTAGCCATGCCCGCCGCTACGTCGCCACCGGCGTTGCCGTGGCGATCTCCATGGCCTTCGTCCTGGCCTCTCTCACCTTGACCACGGCACTCACCACCGTTCTTAGCCGTTCAATCACCGCCCAGTATCAGGGGGCGGCAGCCCTTGTCAGCGTGGATCCTAGGATCGAAACTGATGAACCCATCGATCTGGTTGACCTGCGCCCCACGATCGAGAAAACCACCGGCGTGACGGCCATCGCGCCGATGACCTTCTCCGTCTTGGAGTTCCACAAGGACTCCCAGCGCTCCACCCGCCAGATGTCACCGATCCTGCCCGAACCCTTCTTCCAGCCCAGCCTGGTTGAAGGCAAGATGCCGACCTCCAATAGTGAGGTCGCGATCGATACTCAGCTTGCGCAGACTCTCAAGGTCACGGTTGGAGACACCATCGATGTCCGAGCAGCGTACTCATCTGAGCGTTACCAGCAGGTGACTGTCACCGGCACGGTGGCCAGCGCCCTATCTTTCCTACCGACTTCGTACGCTACCGAGGGCGCGATCAGTGAGATCGCCGGTGAATTGCGCCCATTGAGCTACCTTGTTGCCGTGGATGCACAGCAGGGCACCCCCAGCCTCGAACAGCAAAACGCCCTCGTCGACGCCCTACGTGAGGCTCTCCCTACACACCCCGCCCTGGAGATAGAAAGCGGCGATGCTGCCCGCCAGGCCGCCTTGGATTCAGCCAAGCTCGATGCGACCACCACGCAGGCAATCATTATGGTCTTCCCAGTGATTGCTGTGGCTGTTTCGCTCATCGTGGTCTCCACGACCTTCCAGGTTGTCCTCCACCAGCGCAAACGCGAGCTTGCCCTCCTGCGCACCCTGGGCGCCCGCTCCTCGCAAGTGCGCCGCATTATCATCGCTGAGACCCTGGTGGTGGGCCTGCTCGCCTCCGTTGTGGCTGTTCTTGCCGGTGCTACGCTATCGGCAATCGGCCTGTGGGCGTCTGGCTTGGCCATCTCCTTCGTGGACGCGGTGACAATGATTTCACCCCTCAACGTGCTCGTGACCTTAGCTTTAGGCACCGCTTTGACCCTGCTGGTGGGCGTGCGCCCTGCCCTCGGCGTGGCACGCATTTCGCCAATGGCTGCCCTCTCCCCCATTGACGAGGCCGCCGCCGTTTCCTCGCGCGCCTCGTGGGTGAAGTTCATTGTCGGTGGCCTACTCACTGTCGGGGCGCTAGCCGCCATGTATGTCGGTGCACAGAACGAGTCGGAGAGCCTGCGTTTTTCGGTTCTTCTGGCGGCCTCTGTAGTGGCTCTGGTTGGATTCTTGGTGTTTATCAGCCCACTCATGCCGACCTTCACCCGCTCCTTTGGCCTGTTCGGCCGCTCGATTGTGAGCGTCATGGCCCGCGAAAACACCACACGCAACCCGGGCCGCACCTCAGCAACCGGCGTGGCAATTGTCATTGGCGTGACCCTGGTGTCAACGATGCTGGTAGGTGCGGCGTCGCTACGCGCCACCCTGGATGGCGAGGTCGACGCGCAGCGTCCCTTGGACCTGACCGCTCAGATGCGCGAGGGGGAGCTCCCCTCGGACGTGCGTTCAGCAGTGCCCGGGATTTCGGGTGTGGAGGCCGTCGTTGAGGGCCGCTTTGCTGAAGGCATACTTACCAAAACTGGCGCGAGCGAGGCAGAGAAGGCGCAAGAGGTGCGCCTGAGCATTGTTGGCCAGCCGGATCTGAACATTGTGTCGCACTCTCCAATTGCACTGCTGAGCGATGATGAAGTGCTGCTCCCGGACAGTTTCGGGGTCGATGACGGGCACTCCATGACCGTGTGTGTGGGTGAGGATCTGTCAGCCTGCCGCGAGTTCACCGCGACGCTGTCTGAGACCACCCCATACGCGGCAATGATCAGTGAAAAGGCGCTGCTGGAGCTGGCCCCCAATGCGGAAGTCAACAGGGTACATGTCAAACTCGCTGAGGGTGCGGACGCCACGCAGGTGCAAAGCGACCTGGCGACGCTTGATGAGACGCTCATAGTGGAGGGCGCAGCCCTGGAACGCCAGATGTACACGCGCATGATCAACATTGCGTTGGGTATGGTCGTGGCGCTGTTGGGCGTGTCTGTGCTGGTGTCTTTGGTGGGTGTCACCAATACCTTGTCCCTGTCGGTGCGCGAGCGCACCCGTGAAAACGGGCTACTTCGAGCGCTTGGTTTGAGCCGCAAGCAAATGCGCCGCATGTTGGCGTGGGGGGCAGTATTTATTGCCCTAACAGCGACGGTTATCGGCCTTGCTCTTGGCGTGTTCTTCGGGTGGATTGGCATGCTCGCCCTGCCGGTTCAGGTTGAGACCCTGGTGATCGAAGTGCCGTGGCTGCAGCTTGCTGGCGTGGTTCTCGTATCGCTGATGTCGGCTGTGGTGGCCGCATGGCTGCCGGGGCGTCGAGCTGCGAAGACTTCTCCGGTGGTGGCCCTGGCTGACCAGTAGGTTTCTTCAACGGGTTTCGTCTTCGGCTCCCGCGTGTGCCTCCAGGCCAATCTGCGCCTCGTGCGCTCCTTCAATGGCTTGATTGCACACGCGGGAGCCTAGACTTTCCCCATGACTATTGACCCCACTGTTTCCTCCCCTGATTCAGCTCCCCTCAGCAACCCACCAATCGCCGAGCGCCGCCTGGGTACTCGCGTACGTGACATTCACGGCGAGCATTTTGATGACCCGTGGGATTGGCTGCGTGAGAAGGACAATCCTGAGGTGATTGCCCACCTTGAGGCGGAGAACGCCTGGACCGACCAGGTGTGCGCCCCCACCATGAACCTCCAGCGCTCACTGGTTTCCGAGTTCAAGGCCTACACCACCGAGACTGACGTGTCTGTTCCCCTGCGTGAAGGTGACTACTGGTACTACCGGCGCACCCAGGAAGGCAAATCCTACGCCACGCACCATCGCCTTCACGTCTCGCACTGCGGCGCTGGCGCCGATAGTGGCGTTGACCTGCCTCCGTCCCTGGCCCCGGGCACCCCTCACCCTGGCGAGGAGCTTCTCGTCGATGAGAACGCCTACGCTGAGGGTCAGGAGTTCTTCCGGCTCGCCACCCTCACCCCCAGCCCTGATGGCGAGCTGATCGCCTGGGCGCGTGACTTTTCTGGCGACGAACGCTGGACCTGGGTCATCCAAACGCCCGACGGCAAGATCGTTGATGAGGCGGTGACGAACACGGGTTACGGCCTGGCCTGGTCGGCTGACTCCTCAGCCTTTATCTACACCCGTCTAGATGACGCGTGGCGTCAGTGTGAATTGTGGGTTCACCGCGTGGGAAGCGATCCCGGTGAGGACCGCCTGCTGCTGTCTGAGCCCGATGAGGCTTTCGACTTGTGGTTTGCACCCTCGCGTGACCCGCAGTGGGTGGCAATCCACTCGACCTCCCCGACAACTGGCGAGGCCTGGCTATGGTCAACGCACGCGCCCCTGACTGCCCCTGTGCCGGTGACCGGCCGCGAGCAGGGCGTGCTCCTGAGCTGCGAACCCGCTGGCGATCACCTGTTGATCGTTCACTCGCGCTCCAGCCGCGAGGGCGCGGTGGCGGCCGCACCGATCCCCGCCAGCCTCGCCACTTCCATGACTCTGGCCAGCGAGGGCGGCGCGCCATCCTCCTCCACCACCAGCATCGTTCCCACCCCGATCGCGCCACCCTCCACCTGGGTGAGCGTGCGGGAGCCTCGTGAGGGGGAACGTATTGCCGAGGTTGAGGCCTTCGCCTCGTTCATGCTCGTCACCATGCGTTCCGGGTCGCTCACCCAGGTTGCCTGTCATCAGCGTGCGACCTCGGCGAGTAGCGAAGCCCTGCCCGCTGCGGCATTGGAGGGCCTGTGGGATGAGGGGCGTTTTGTCGAGGTTGAATCGCCTGTACGCACCCTCATTACCGGTGGCGGTGGCCGCTTTGAGGACACGTCTTTCACCATTGAGCACCAGAGCGTCACTGTGCCGCCAACGGCAGAGCGCGTTGAGGTCGGCTCGTTTGAGCGCACAGTGTTGAAGCGCCTGGAGGTTCCCGGCTGGGAGTCGAGTGAGTTTATTGAGGAACGCGTGTGGGTGCCCTCCCGGGATGGGCAGGTGCAGATTCCTGTGACGCTGGTGCGTCATCGCGACTGCCGCCCCGATGGGACACACGCGGGGTGGATTCACGGCTATGGCTCCTACGAGATCAGCTTTGACGCCGAGTTCGACATTTTGCGCCTGCCCGCACTGCGTCGAGGCATGATTCACGCGATCGCTCACATTCGGGGTGGCGGCGAGATGGGCCGCGCCTGGTACGAGGACGGCAAGGAGCTGGTGAAGGTGAACACCTTCACGGACTTCATTGATGTTGCCCAGTGGTTGCACTCGTCAGGATGGGTGGCCACGGATCGTTTGATTGCTGAGGGCCGCTCGGCCGGTGGGCTACTGATGGGTGCGGTAACGAATATGGCTCCACACGTCTTCCGCGCGGTGTTGGCGGGTGTGCCTTTCGTGGATGCATTGACGACGATCTTGGACGCGTCGCTGCCCTTGACTGTGGGTGAATGGGAGGAGTGGGGAAACCCGATTGAGTCCGCGCAGGTGTATGCGCTGATGCGCTCCTACACCCCTTACGAGAATGTTGAGCAGGGCGTGGTACATCCGGCGATTATGGCGACAACTTCCCTCAATGACACCCGTGTGTACTATGTGGAGCCTGCTAAGTGGGTGCAGCGCCTGCGTGAGGTGACCGGCTCGGATCAGAGCGAGCGCCCGATTGTGCTGCGTACGGAGATGGTGGCCGGACATGGTGGTCGTTCTGGCCGCTACGGCCGTTGGGAGACGCGAGCTGAGGAGTTTGCCTTTGTCATGTCCCAGGTGGGTGTGAGCGAGTAGAGGCTGCGAGCTACGGCGCACCCGTTTTTGCTACTCGTTCTGGCGTGGCTTGTGGCGCTCCTACTGTCTTGCCACGTGTGCACTGCCCGGCTTATCGGCCTTATCACGGATTGCCTGAGCGTTGACGCGCGCCCGCATGTGCGCCCACGGCATCTGAGAGGCATTTTGTCTCTGAGAGTCTTTGAGCGCACACGTGGGAGCTAAGGGACGGAGCAACGGGAGGGACCGAGAACCTCTTGAGGCAGGCGCATTAAAGCAGGCTTGGCGAGGCAGACACGGTGAGGCAGGCTTGGCAAGGCAGAAGTGCTGAGGCAACTATGCCGGTGCACGTGGGCTGACACAGGTGGGCGCGGTCTGGACATAAAGGTGGTGGGCGTGAAACCGAGTTTCACGCCCACCACCTTTGCTCACAGCAGCGCCACCCAGAAACTATTGCTGTTCAGACAATGCTGAGGCAAAGACAGTTTCCGGTGTCGCACGCCCGGGTTGGTGGTGCTTCAGCGGCGGCGTGTACGCGCGACCATGAATCCACCAACGACAAGCAGTGCACCTGCGCCAGCCATCAGGCCAGCATCCATACCGGTCTTGGCGAGACCAGCCTTCGGTGCCGAGCTCTTGGGGTGGAAAGTCTCTTGCGAAGCCTTCGGGTTATCTGTCTTTGGTGTCTGCGATGATGCATTGTCCTGAGGCTTCACACCCCCCTGCGGCTTCGTATCACCCTGCGACTTCGCGTCGTCCTGCGGCTTGCCGTCAGGCGTAGGAGTCACCTGGGGCTTGCCCCCCGGCGCAGGCTGACTTCCTGAGTTGCCGCCTGGGTTATTGTTACCGGGGTTGTTGCCACCGGGCGCGGGATCGGTGGTTGGCGGGACGGGCACGGAGGGCACTCCCAGTGGAGTGTCGTCACATGCGTCGCCAATACCGTCCTTGTCGGTGTCGATCTGTTCGGGGTTGCGATCTGCAGGGCAGTTGTCCTGCGCATCGTCAATGAGGTCGCCATCCTTGGTGACGGTTACCTCGACGGTGCCCACTGCGGTGTGTCCGAACTTGTCGGTGACACGCACAGCCACATTACCGGTGAAGGGTGCTGCGTAACGGTGGCCCTGCAGGGGGTTTGCTGCCTCGCCTGCGGGGGCCTCGGAGGTGAGGTCGTAGGTACCGTCCCCGTCGACATCCCATTCGTACTTCATGATGCTTCCTTCGGCTGCGAAGGAGCCGGAGGCGTCGAGGACGAACTCTTCACCGACAGCGAGCACGTCAACGCTGCTGATGCGTGCTGTGGGCGGGTCGATGATTAGCGGGCGCACTGTCTCCAGGGCGGTGACGTGTCCGCCTGTGGTGTGGGACAGGTTGGTCAGTGCGGGGCTGGTTTCGTTGTCGGGGTCGAGGACGAGGATTTCTGCGGTGTTCGCGGTGAAGGCGTCCTGAGCGAGCGCTGCCCAGTCAAGGGCATTGTTTGCGTCATTGTCGGCCAGTTCGCCATCGCCGAGAAGGAGCACTCGCTTGCGTGCGCCTGCGGTGAAGGGCATGGCGATAGCCTTTTTGAGGGCGTTGTAGACGGCGGGACCGCCAGCTTCGCCGTTTGCTTCGAGGCCATCGACGAGGGCGAGGAAGGCGTCGCGGTCGGCGGTGAACTCGCTGAGAACCATGACTTCTTCCAGGGGTGCTGCCGGAGCAGGCTGCGCGTTTTCAGCGGGCTTGTCGGCATTGCCAGCAGTGTTGGTGTCGCTGGTGACGGTGGCGTCTGCGGCGGTGTCGGTGGCCCCCGGTGCACCGGGAGTCGGAGTGTCGTTGGTGTTGCCAGTTGCAGCATCGCCGGACACAACAAGAGGTGTACCTACGAGGTCGTCAGTCTCATCGCTTTCCTCGGTGGAGGTCACCGTTGCTTCTGCCTCGACGGGTTGTGCTGCTTCTTCGAGGTCTTCTGCGGTAGTTGCCGAGCGGAATGCGCTTACTGAGCGGAAACCGGCAACTGTGCGAGGAGCGGGTGCGGCGTTGGCTGCGGGCGCTTCTGCTTCTGCGGGGGCTGCTGGAGTTGCGCCTGGCGTTGCTTCGGGGGTCGCAGCGCCGGGGTTGGCATCTGCTCCAGGAGTGCCTTCAGCACCAGGGGTTGCTTCCGCGCCGGGTGCGGGTGCAGGCGGTGCTACGGGCAGGTCGCGGAAGGTCACGAGGGAGAAGCGTGCTTCCTTTCCGGCATCGGTGGCGGTGCGGGTTGCCTCGTCAACGACGCGACGGATCTGCTTCTTGATCTGGTCGAGCTTTTCAGCGGTGGCCGTGGAGGTTTCGACGACGAAGACAATGTCCGAGTCGCGCTTGGGGTTGCGCACGGAACGCACGTTGCTGGGAATACCAATCTTCTGCTGGAGAAGTTTGGCGATTTCCGCGTGGCCGGTGATATTGGGGTGGTACCAGGAAGCGTAATCAAACCAACCAGTGCCCTTGGAGATAATTTCACCATTAGGCCCCATCTGACCTTCATCTTCAATGAACTCATTAAGCCAGCGCAGGGGGTTTCGCTTGTTTTCGTCAGGATCGGGTTCATGTCCAGTGAAATGCAATTCGGTGGGAACAAAGGTGATCTTCACCTTATTGGCGGGGTTGGTGTTCCATTCGTCAACAAGCTTTTGCTGCTCTTGAGTAGCGAATTGCCCAAATTGACGGACCTCGCGGGCTGCGGGGTAAGGCTTGCCGGGGCTAAACCAGCCAGGCTGCACGTGCCAGTCTTTGTCCATACTCAGCAGAGGGTAGCCCACTAAAATGATCTGAGAATCTTCCGCGACTTTAGCCTGCACTTGACGTAGAACCTCAACGATATTTTCACGGGTTGAGGGGAATGTATCCTTGGCGAATTTCATTGCTTTAGCGCACTTATTAATGCTTGAAATAGGGCCAGCGAAGCATCCCTTGACAATGTCTTCGAACTTGATGTCATTACCGCCGATGGTCAGCATGACGACATCCGTGGTTGGGTCAAGTGCTGGAATCTGCTTCTCAAGGACATTCTTCGTCACTGCACCTGATTCCGCCAGGTTATGCACGGTGGTGTGCACTCCCTGGGAGTTGAGCCAGTTGACGTAGGTGTGGCCCCAGTTGCGGGTGGAGCGATATGAGCCCTTCGGGCCATAGTAGGCTCCTGCGCCGTTGCCGGCGGTGTAGGAGTCTCCAATGAGAGTGACTGTCAGATACTTGCCGCTGTCATCGGCGTGTGCGGGGAGGGAGAAGGCGCCCATCGCGGTAGCGACGGTAGCCACCCCTGCTAGAAACCTCGTTGTTATCTTGAACATGCGCACCATGCTAAAGGGCAATTTCGTGGCTTTATGACACTGACTCAGGTTTCAGACGCGAATGATTCAAATATGTGCAACTATTGCCTTTAATGAGGATTATCCCCTTCGTCAACATCATTTATAACGACGAAAAATTTGGACCTCCACGCCAAGGCCGCGAGCGTAAAGCACAGCAATTATGAACGTGCGGTCAAACTCTGGAGTGGCTCCCCTTACCGCCCCAAGAGCTTGTTTCTCTTGGAATGACAAGGAAAATCTATAGGAGCGGTCAGAGATAGAAGATCTTGACTCGAAGCAGAGGAGCGGCAGTACCCTTCTCTTCAACCGATTGCTCAGGAGCATCCGAGACGGTCATAAATAATTGAAAACCTTGTGCGTCGGACATTTGCGCACACCAATGAATGTTTTCCGCACAGTTTTCCTCGACCGCCCAGCCATGCGTCTCCGCAAGGTTTTTCAGGCGCTCCGACTCCTTCACACTCGCCTCGCCCTCATCCTCTCCAGGCACACTGAACTCGATATAAGCGGGCTCAGGTTTACTCATAAACTCGCCATTCGGACGCTGCGTACGGTCAATAAGACCGCCGTGAGTCTCCTCGGCTGTCTGCTCAACTGCCTGAACAAAGCTGAGGTTCCACAGGGCTGCGACCTCGTCAGGAGTCCCCCAAAAGTTCTTCGTCCGCCCCCATTCCCACATGCTGTAGGTCGCACCCACAGTCAGCGCCCCCAGCAATACCGCAATCACAATTTTTAGTCGCGCATTGGACACTCTTCGTCACCAAACCTTTGAACTCGCTGACATGAATCGTGCGACTAGTACACCACTGTTTCCACAAAGATTCCTGCTCGCACAAGCGGAGCAGCGACGAAGTCACGATAACTTGCCACGCCACATCCACTCACATTCGCTTCCGCTCCCCTATCTCCTCCCAACTTAATCCCTTCCCCCCTTTTTCACTGTCTCAGCCGATCCCTACGCCTGTTCTCTGCCTCAGCTGATCTATAGCCCTCATATCTGATCTATGGCCCTCACATCTCAGTTTCACCCTCTTCTTCCGCTCGTTCTGCATTAACCTGCGCCCGCGTGTACATCCAAGGCCTATACGGCCCAGGCTCCCGGCCCGCGTGTGCTGGACGCACACGCGGGCACCAGGATCGACCACTACCATGGCAGCCATGACAATTCGGGCAGCGGTAGATGGTTCGGCTCTAGGAAATCCCGGCCCCGCCGGTTGGGCGTGGGTCGTCTCCCCCACCTGCTGGGACGCGGGCGGGTGGGATCATGGCACCAATAACCTGGGCGAGCTCACCGCAGTCCTTGAACTTTTGCGCGCAACACGCGATGCCGACCTTGTCGACGAGCCTCTCCACATCCTGGCGGATTCGCAGTACGCGATTAACGTCATCACGAAGTGGATGCACGGCTGGAAGAAGAAAGGCTGGGTCAAGACCGATAAGAAGCCCATTGCCAACCTTGAGGTCATTCAAGAGATTGATCGGCTTATCGCAGGACGCCAGGTAACTTTTGAATGGGTGCGAGGCCACACCGGCCACCCGATGAATGAACGCGCTGATGATCTGGCGCGCGGTGCTGCCGAGACCCACCAAAGAGGCGGCGTCGTCCAAGGTGGGCCCGGTTTTAATGGTGCCGCTGGAATTACGGATGCTTCAGCATCCATCAATAGCACGGAAACCGTCGACGAAGATACAGCTCCCTTCTCTGCGGCTGCCAATGCACCCAACCCTCTGTCCTCTCCTTCAGGCTCCGGCGTGTGCGCCCACAACGATTCTGCTTTTAATCGCCCCCCAGAAAGCGTCGGCGCACATCTGGGAGCCGATATTGAAACCGCCCCCACTTCCCCAGCCCTCCCCACTCTCACGCGCAGCGATGTTCTCGCTGCTCAAAAGGCCGTCATCACCGCATGGACCAGTGCTCTCCCCGATGAAGTCACCCCGTGGCTCGCCTCGGGCTTTGAACGCGTGTGGCCCAATGGGGCGGTAACAGACACCTTCTACGGCCCCTGCCCACCGCATGTAAGTATCAGCCGAATTCATGCTCATGAGGCTGGCAATACGATGCTCACCCGCTTTGAGCTGAGCTGGAGCACCGGCTCCTCTGTTGAAACAGGCCTGTGGATTCCCACCGCAGAAGGCCCGCGCCTCCTTCACTATCAATCCACTATCGTCTCCTCCTCCACCACCAAGACAGACAACAACCCTTAAATGCGGGATCGTTAAGCCTCAATGTCCTCATCTTTTATCGCCGATTTACGCTCTGCGATCCGTATTTCTTCACCCGCTGGCCTGGGCCTCTTTCCCCTGGGGGTCGCCCTTGGGCTGCTTGTGATCCAGGCTGGATTGCCCTGGTGGGTTGCACCCGCACTGTCGGTGGCGGCCTATGCGGGGTCAGCCGAGTTCATCCTTGTGGGACTCATGACGGCGGGCACTTCCCTCACGACTATCGCGGTGACAACTGCGCTGGTGAATTTCCGCCACGTGTTCTACGCCTTCTCTTTCCCTCTTCACGCTGTGCGCTCAGCGTTGGGAAAGACCTACGCCATGTACGCCCTAACTGACGAGGCCTACGCGCTCACCGCTGCAAGTGACAGGCAATGGCGGTCGCGTGAACTGTTGTTTACTCAAGCGGCTTTACAGAGCTACTGGGTGTTAGGTGGCCTGGTGGGAGTTGCGATCGCGCAGGTGTTGCCTTTTGAGCTGGCAGGCATGGACTTTGCGCTCTGCGCCCTGTTTATCACCTTGGCGTTGGATGCCTGCCGCACACCCCGCAATGCCGCGAGCGCTGCGTTGGGTGCCCTGTGTTTTCTTGGGGCGATGTGGCTGGCACCTGATTCGACGCTTTTTGTTGCGATGACGGCCTTTGGGTTGATGTTGATGGTCGCAATTATTGCAAGGAGGGCGCGATGAGTCTGGGCTATATTGCCGCTGTCATGGTGATTGTTTTTGCCGTTGATTTTGCTTTGCGGGCTCTGCCTTTTGCCGCGCTAGAACCCTTGCGAGAGTCAGATATCGTTCAAGCTCTGGCTCGTTGGATGCCTGCTGGCGTGTTGGCTATCCTGGCCGTTGCAACCTTTGTTGGTGCCGCCTGGCCTGGGCAGGGTGTGAGCTTGGCGGAGGCGGGCTCAGCTACCTCTTGGCGGTGGGTGCCAGCAGTCGTGGCGTCTGTGGCCACCATCGCGATTCATCTGCTCTCAGGCAGGCGAACGCTGTGGAGCGTGGGTGGCGGGACAGTGACATTCATGCTTCTCCTCCCCTTCTTTTCGTGAATCGCTTCTTGCGCCCCGTCCTGACATTCCGTGGCCTCTAATGGTGTGTCTGGCTGCTTGTATACATTTCTACATGCTGCTCCTGCGAGTCAGCCCATCCCCGGGATGACTGCGATTCGTCACTTGTTGAGGGTCGCGCGATTCTCTTTCGCAGCATCCCGCTGCCCGATTCTCCGGTATTTCGGTAGTTCGGTATTCCGATAGATCAGCGTGGCGGTAGTTCGGTATTCCGGTATAGCGGTATCTCGCCTCTCCGGTTCCCAGGTGTGCGCCCAGCAAGAAACAGCCTCTGTTGGCAAGGCTTTCTCCGTTGGACTCACACCTGGGCGCACGCCAGCTAGCTACCCATCCCAGCGCGTCGACGCACTACCCTTGATCCATGCGCACTTTGACCTACACCCAGCATTCCTGTACCGTCCATGAGCACCGGTGGGATGTGCCCCTTGACCACTCGCGCCCTGTGGGGCCAAGCAATCCCACGATTGAGATCTTCGCCCGCGAGATTATCCGCTCGGGGGGAGAAAGCCTCCCCTACCTGGTTTTCTTGCAGGGAGGTCCGGGTGGGTCGGGTCCTCGCCAGGGCGATTGGCGCGATGGGTGGATTGGCCGCGCGCTGGAGGACTACCGCGTGGTGCTGATGGATCAGCGCGGGACGGGCCAGTCCTCGCGTTTGGATGCTCAGACTCTGGCTGCTTTCCCTGATAATCAGGCTCGTGCTGATTATGCGGCGTTCTTCCGCCAGGATCAGATTGTGCGTGATGCTGAGGTCATTCGCGCTGACCTGTGCGGGGATGAACCGTGGACGACTCTTGGCCAGTCCTACGGTGGCTTCATCACATTGTCCTATCTGTCTTTGGCCCCCGAAGGACTCAAGGCTTCTCTTATTACGGGCGGCCTGCCGGGTTTGGTTCATGTTGATGACATTTACCGGCGCACCTATGCGGCCACCGCCGCCCGCAATAAGGTCTACTTCCGTCAATTCCCTGGTGATGAGCGCACTATCCGTGAAATTGCCGCCCATCTGCGTGGCACCGAAGAGTTCCTTCCCACGGGCGAGCGCCTCTCGGCCACACGTTTCCGTATGATTGGCATGGGTTTGGGCACTCAGACCCGCACCGATCTACTCCATTTCATGCTGGAGGGCCCGTGGGTACACATCAATGGTGAGCGCCGCTTGTCGACGAAGTTCCTCTCTCAGGTGGGCGCGGAGGTTGCTATGACTCCAATGTATGGCTACATGCATGAGTCGATCTACGCTGCGGCCACTCCCCGCCTTGCGGGCACGCGGACGAATTGGAGCGCGGATCGTTTGGCTGAAGAAACAGAGGGCTTTGCCAAGGATGCTGATCCTTTGGATGAGTCCATGCCGTATTACCTGACGGGCGAGCACATGATGCGGGCTTTCTTTGCTGAGGATCCACAGCTTGCGCCTTTGGCGGGGATGACGGAGATTTTGGCTCAGCGCAGTGAGTGGACGCCGGTGTATTTGCCGGAAGTGCTTGCACACAACGAGGTTCCCGTTGCCGCTGCTGTTTACTACGACGACATGTTTGTTCCGCGTGATTTGTCGATGGATACCGCTGAGCTGATTGGGGCGCGGACATGGGTGACGAGTGAGTATCAGCATGATGGCCTGCGCGCGTCGGGTGGAAAGGTGCTCGATCATCTGCTGACGTTGATCGCGGACTGAGAGCGTTGTTGAGGGTGGCGGGCAGGGAGCCAGTCCCGCCTAGAGCTGGGGTTTGGCGTCAGTAGGTGCTGGCTTCCTTTCCTGTTCTCCCCTGTTCTCCTTGGGTTCGGCCATCCTCATGTTGTACGAGGCCGACGCCGCCAACACCTTTGATGGGGAACGTGGCGTGACGCTGGAGGCTCGGCAGCGTTGGCTGGCGTTTTTCGCATGCTCCTAGGGATGAACGGCCCCGTCCCCGCCTACGCCCTCTTGCCTCTGGCCTGGGCTCTCTTATACCCAGCCTTTCCGAGCCTGCGCATCTTTTCCCTGCCCCGCCGGATTGGGGTGGGATGCATTATTGTGAGCTGTATTCGATTAAAGGAGTTCCTATGACGTGTCCGGTTCTTGGCTCATGCCCGTGTGCCCAGCGTTATGTTGAGCTATTGGATAGGTATCCGCAGCTCAGCAGTGCAGTCATCAATGGTGTGGGGGTCTTTTCCTGGTATGCAATGCCTGATGCGATCCGTTCACGCGCGGTGCGAACCCTGCTGAAGACTGGGATTTTGAGCGTCATGGTCCATCACGGCGCGCGCGAGGTCTGCAAGGTTTCCGAAGATGTGAAGGAGGCTGTCGCAGAAGCACGCGAGAACGGGATTTCTTTGACTCCCTACATCGGCGCGGGTGCAGCAGCAGTGGCGCTCAGTGGTGTCGTTGCGGTACTTGGTGAGCGCTTCTTGTTCCGACGAGGTGAGCGTCGCCGTGTTGAAGGCCGCGCACTTGCCCATACTCGTCAGGCTCTGCCTTTGGCTGCCTTGGCGCTGACTCCGGCCCTTCTGAGCCGTTACCTTGATGGCGGCGAGTACGCATACATTCAAGATGGCGAGGGCGGTTGCGGCGGTAACTGCGATTGCTCCTGCGGGAAGTGACGCGGTTTTAAGCGCACTTCGCGGTGCATAACACGCCTTCTCATCTGCTCTGATGGTGCCTGGTTCTTTCTGAATCACCGTATTGCTTGATCCCCCATGCCCCTGCGGGCCGCGCCCGCAGGGGCATGGTTGTTCTCACGCGATCCTCCCTCCTAAATCTCAGACTAAGCAGGTAGGCTGATGGGGACTAACCCGCCCCATTTTTATGTCGATTCAGGAGTGTGCAGGCGTGAGCAGGACACCGGTTTTTGAGGCCATTAACTGGAATCGTATTGAGGACGAGAAAGACCTTGAGGTTTGGGATCGTCTGACCGGTAATTTCTGGCTCCCTGAGAAGATTCCGCTGTCGAATGACATCTCCTCGTGGAACACGCTGCGCCCCGCAGAGCAGGTCATGACCAACCGTGTGTTCACTGGTCTGACTCTGCTCGATACCCTGCAGGGCACGGTTGGCGCGGTGAGCCTCATCCCTGACGCTCGCACCCCGCACGAAGAGGCTGTGCTGACCAACATTGCCTTCATGGAGTCGGTGCACGCCAAGTCTTACTCCTCGATCTTTTCCACCCTGCTGTCCACCGAGGAAATCAACGAGGCTTTCCGCTGGTCGGAGGAGAACGAGTCCCTGCAGCGCAAGGCTGAGATCATTAAGTCCTACTACGAGGGCGACGATCCCCTGAAGCGCAAGGTGGCCTCCACCATGCTGGAGTCTTTCCTGTTCTACTCAGGTTTCTACGCCCCCATGTACTGGTCAAGCCACGCGAAGCTGACGAACACCGCTGACCTGATCCGCCTCATCATCCGCGACGAGGCCGTACACGGCTACTACATTGGCTACAAGTACCAGTTGGGTGTGGCTGAGTCGGAGCAGGCTCGTCAAGATGAGCTGAAGGACTACACCTTCTCGCTGCTTTTTGAACTGTACGAGAACGAAGAGCAGTACACGGAGGATCTTTACGATCCTCTGGGCCTCACTGAGGATGTTAAGAAGTTCTTGCGTTACAACGCGAACAAGGCGCTGATGAACCTGGGTTACGAGGCGATGTTCCCCGCAGATGACACGAATGTGAACCCTGCGATCCTGGCAGCCCTGTCTCCCAACGCTGACGAGAACCACGACTTCTTCTCCGGTTCGGGCTCGTCCTACGTCATTGGCGAGATCGAGGACACCGAGGACGAGGACTGGGATTTCTGATCCGCCTCGCCTTCCTGCCGTAACCTCTTTATTCCGGGGCGCGTCCACAACGTGACGCGCCCCGGGCAGCTGTGGGCCCCTTTCGTTAGCCTGGCAGGGTGAGCGCTTGTCAATGGATGACAGTGTTCACTGCTTCGGCTAGGAAAGGGGCCTCACTGTGTCGTCGTCAGCAGGGTCGTCAGCAACAGCATCGTCATCTGCATCCAGCACGGCACGCCCCTCACCCCTGCCCGGCGCGCGTGTGCTCATCACAGGAGCTGCCAGCGGCATGGGCGTGCTCTACGCGCAGCGTGCTGCCGCCGAGGGTGCTGCGGCGATCGCACTGTGGGACCTCGACGAGGCCACCGCCGCCGACCTCGCCAATCAACTGACCGCTAACGGGACGCAGGCTATGGCGATCGGGGTGGACGTGTCCAACCGGGAGAACATTGCGCAGGCGGCCGCGCGCACCCGCGAGTTCATGGGCGACCCGGACATCATCATTAACAACGCGGGTATCGTGCGCGGCACAACCTTCTGGGAGCACGATCCCGTGCGCGATATTGAGGCTACGATGCGGGTCAATACGCTGGGGCCAATGTGGATTGTGCGCGAGTTTTTGCCCGCCATGATTGCCGATACCGCGCGCCCAAAGAGGATTATGAATGTCGCATCAGCGGCGGGAACGCTGGCCAATCCGCATATGAGCGTCTACGCGGCCTCGAAGTGGGCACTGCTGGGGTGGAGCGAATCCTTGCGCCTGGAGCTTGAAAAAGAGAAGCACCGTCATATTCTGGTCACGACTTTTTGCCCGAGCTACATTGATACCGGCATGTTTGAGGGCGTGCGCGCGCCGCTCCTGACTCCGATCATGACGCCACAGGTGGCAGTGGATGCTGCTTGGCGCGGCATGTTGCGGGGTACTCCGGTGGTTTCCAAGCCGTGGACAGTGAAGCTGGGGATGGCGGTGCGGGGTGTGCTGCCCACACGAGCGTGGGATTTCGTTGCTGATCGGATTTTTGGCGTGTATTCGTCGATGGATCATTTCACGGGGAGGGGCCGGGCGTGAGTCGGATGAAAATGCAGGGACATCAGGGGGTGTCGGACGAGGCCACCGCGGGGCGTGCTCCGGTGAAAGCGCAGCCTCATGCGGAAAACACCACCGAGCGCGCCACGACCAACGCTCCTGGAGCAGCGCCATCGGCCTCCTCACTGAATGCAGCCCAGCCTCCCTACCAGGAGCTATGTGAGCGCGTGACCGGCAGTGGGCCCGTGCGTGAACTCCTCTCCCCCATTGACGCCAGCCTGCTTGGCACCATCCCTACTCACACGTGTGAGGATCTTGAGGCCATCAGCGAAACGGCGCGCCAGGCTCAACGGGCGTGGGCGGGAACCTCGTGGGATGAGCGCGTGCGGATTGTGCGCGCATTTTCGCGCCTGGTTTTGCGCAGGCGCGCCGAATTGCTCGATGTCGTGCAGGCTGAAACGGCGAAGGCGCGGATTCATGCGCTGGAGGAAGTGCTCGACGTGTCCCTGGTGGCGGCACACTATGCGCGCCTGGCTCCGCGAGCGCTGCGGCCTCGGCGGCGGGCGGGCGCCATTCCTGTGCTGACGAGTGTGCGGGAGGTGCGCCACCCCAAGGGCGTGGTCGGCATGATCGCCCCGTGGAACTACCCCTTCACCCTGGCCGCATCGGATGCGATTCCGGCGATTCTGGCGGGCAATGCCGTTATTCTCAAGCCCGATTCTGCCACGCCCTTGAGTGCTCTGATGGTTGCAGCGCTCTTTGAGGAAGCTGGCCTACCTGCTGGCGTGTTCCAGGTGCTCAATGGGCCGGGCGCGACGGTAGGGGATGCCCTGATTGACGCGGTCGATTACATGATGTTCACCGGCTCCACGGCGACTGGTCGGCGCATCGGCGCGCGCTGCGGGGAGAGGCTCATTGGTTTTTCAGCTGAGCTGGGCGGGAAGAATCCGATGATTGTGACCGCCGGGGCCAATGTCGAGGCCGCCGCTGCGGGTGCAGTGCGCGCGTGTTTTTCCAATGCCGGGCAGCTATGTATCAGCATTGAGCGGATCTACGTCTCTGAGGCCATTGCGGAGGAGTTCGTAGAGGCGTTTGTGGACAAGGTTCGAGCGCTGCGTGTGGGTGTTGGCACCGATTGGCGTATTGATGTGGGCGGCCTGATTTCGACCGATCATCTGGCGAAGGTGAAGGCTCACGTTGATGACGCGGTTGCGCAGGGGGCGCGCGTCTGTGCGGGTGGACGGGTACGGCCAGACCTTGGGCCAACGGTTTTTGAGCCGACGGTTTTGATGGATGTGCCCACGTCGGCAAGGCTCTATGCGGAGGAGACCTTCGGGCCGGTGGTGGCCATCTACCCGGTGGCTAACGTGGAAGAAGCCATTGAGTTGGCTAATGATTCTGCCTATGGCCTCAATGCCAGCGTGTGGGGCTCGGGGCGCCTGCCGTGGCTGGTGGCCGAATGGTTGGAGGCAGGGACCGTCAATATCAACGAGGGGTATGCTGCCGCTTGGGCCAGTCATGGCGCGCCTATGGGCGGGTGGAAGGATTCAGGCCTGGGGCGCCGGCATGGGCGCGAGGGTATTGAGAAGTACACGGAGGTTCAGACCATTGCTCGTCAACGCCTAATGCCTTTGGCGCCGGTGCCGGGTATGAGTAATGAGTCTTACGACCGTGTGATGTCCCAGGCTGTGCGGGCCTTGAATGTCCTGCGCGGGGCATAAAGTGAATCCACGTAGTTGTCGTCGCATCTGAGCCTGCGCACACCTGAAGATCTTCTCTTGCTTCTGAGGCTATAGAGCAGGCCCGGTCTGCTCGACGCTTGACATCCGCCTCTAGATTCTTCCTCACAGGCCATCTGAAGCTTCTCCACCAGAAATAGGCCCTTGCCAGCGCGCTCCCGCGTGTGCGCCCAGACGCGAAAGTGCCGTCAAGGCATCCGTTTTCACCCTGAGCTCACACCTGGGCGCCAACACCACGACGAGGCACCGACACTGCAGGGAGCATTCAGAAAGAGATGACTTCAGCGCAGAGTACGCGAACGCGTGAACACCGCATCACGTGATCGGCATGCCAACCACAAGCGCAGACCACCACATCTCATAAGCCCAGGAAATCCTTAATCGCGGGCAGTTCCTCCTCTGCCTGGCGCATGCCCGCCTCATAGGAGGCTTCCAGGCGGTCACGGCGCATTTCAGTGCCGGACACACTCATTTCACGCGGATAGAACACGTAGGCACGCCCGGCATCTTCTAGCGCTTGGATGTGTCGGCGTACCGCGTTGTAGCGGGACGGGCGTTGGGCGACAGCCTCGTAAATGGAGGGCAGGCGAGGAAAAGCCGCCCGCAGAGCCGCGCCCACGCAGGGGCGCAGCGGGCCCTTCACATAGTCGCGTGGGCGGGTGAGGACGATGAGGTACTTGCGGTATCCGTCTCGCATCGCGGCATCCAGCGCGATCCCGCCGTTCGGGCCCAGGGCACCATCAACCCAGACGTGTCCGTCAACGACCTGCGGGGGCATGAGGAGTGGCAGGGTGGAAGAGCCTCGGATGACGCGGGCAACTTCGGTGTAGGTGGGCATGTCTTCCTTGCCGAGCCACAGTTGCTTGTTGGCGGTCGCGTCGAAGACCCCGATGCGCATGGTAGCGGGGTTAGCGTGGAAGGTTTCCATGTCGAGGGGCAGCGTGCCGTCGGGTAGGCCGGTGTGCTGGTAGATGTATTCGGCGTTGAAGTAGCCGTGTCCGCGCAGGAAGTGCGAGGCGCCGCAGAAGTTTGGGTCGTCAGCAACGTCAACGAAGGCTGCTCGGGCGCGCCAGGCGTCTCGGGACATGTAGTTGGTGGTGTGCGAGGAGCCTGCCGAGATTCCGCTCACATGATTCAGGAAGATGCCCTCGCGGATCAGGAGGTTGACGAGGGCTGCCGTGTAGGAGCCGCGCATGCCACCTCCCTCGAAGATGAGGGCTGTGTCGGTGATCGTTGAGTGGAGTTTCTCAGGCATGATGTCCTTTATCGCCGGAAAGAGGCCCCTTGCGCCCATCCTGTGCAGGTGAGGATGCTTGCGGTGAGCCGTCTTATTTTCCTTGCCACAGCTATTCTTCCCTGTCTGAGCCGCCGGTGCACCCCAATTTGACGTTCATGGGCGAACCTGCGTATTGTTATCCAGCACGCGCGAGTGGCGGAATAGGCAGACGCGCACGGTTCAGGTCCGTGTTCCAGTGATGGAGTGGGGGTTCAACTCCCCCCTCGCGCACCATCAGAAACCGTTGGGAAACCAACGGTTTTTCTCATATCTGGATGCTTTCCCTCGGGCCTGGGCCCCCATTCCTACCTCGCTTCTCACCCCGTTTTTCCGCGTTTTACACCTCTGTGCGCTTCATAAGAGTTTCCTAAGGGACTAATGAGAATCCTCTTTTGACTGTGCCATCTTCTGTGGATAGCTGTCATGCTGGGGGCATGAACACTTCACTTCGTATTCTTGCTCCTTTGGCCGGCACTGCTTTGATTCTTGCTGCGTGCTCCTCTCCCGCCCCGACAGCTCCCTCGGGTGCGACCGAGGCTCCAGGGCCCGCACCCCAGACTGCTCCGCAGTCGGAGATGCCCACTGCCGAGGCTCCCGCATCGGCCGCAACCCCGGCGCCCGCTTCGAATGCGCCTGTCACGGGCATGCTTCCTGAAGCAGGAACTGCCGCTATTGCAGCCGCTCTTGCCGTTCAGCCTGGCACGGTCGTCGGCCTTGATGATGGCACGGATGATCGGGGCGAGTGGGAGGTCGATATTCTTCCTGACGGCGCGGATAAGGCGATTGAGGTGAAGGTCCTCAACGGCCAGGTGACCAGCACTCAACCCGACACGGACGATGACGATGTGTTGTCCGTTCAGGGCATGACTGTCACTGTGGAGGCAGCTATCGCGAAGGCTTTCACCATGATGTCTGGCACTTTCGACAGTGCTGATCTTGAGATGCTAAACGGTGTTCCGACGTGGGATATCGACATTGACGCTCCCGGTATGGATGACGATAAAAAGGTTCAGATCAATGCTGTGACTGGCGAAGCCGTCCTCGTCGTTGACTGATCTGTGCCCTTTGGTGCTGCCAGCGCATAATGTGGGGGTGATGTCTCACTGTGAGGCATTAGCCCCACATTTTTGCGCGTTCTCCTGTAAGTTTGAGGGGTAGTTTCTCAGTTTCATTGCAGTACGTGCGGTTTTCCGGTCGTTGCAGGGAGAGTGCGTCACTATCTCCCCTCCGAACCTGGGGGTGGAGACTTCCGCCCTCTCTTGTGGGGGCACAACAGACAGGAAATACTCATGGCTACTGGTGTCGTGAAATGGTTCAACCCGGATAAGGGTTTCGGCTTCATCACCCCCGACGATGGTTCGGCGGATATTTTCGCTCACTTCTCGGCAATCGAGTCCACCGGATTCCGCACCCTCGAAGAGGGCGAGAAGGTTGAGTTTGAGGCGACGGAGGGCCCGAAGGGTCTGCAGGCGTCTCGCATCGTTCGTCTCTGACGAGGCCACCGCCGCACGCCTTTCGTTTCTTCCATCGTTACGTTGAGGAACGGGCGCGTGCTGCGGACATATTGGCATGCGGGTGGGGGAGCAGTCCATCATTGAGCTGCACCCCCACCCGCATTGCTTGGAGTCTTGAGCCCCTTTTGTGTGGGCTCATATTCTTACGATGAGGGCGGGCACGCCAAGATTTTTGTGAGTGTCGGCCAGGTGAGATACCTCCGTCAACTCATCGCATTTACCGATAGCGACGATTAACGTTATGTCCGGCAGGTTTTCCGACACTCACCCCTTCACCGCCGCACTCGACCATTCCCCCTTTTCAGGCACTATTGGAGGCTTGCTGGACGGCCTAGCCTGTGCCAAAATCCGCTAAAAATCAGGCCCTTTGAAGCTGTGCCATTGCCCACCTCTCGTAGCGCACGCCCCTTGGCAGGAGTACAGTAGACAGTGCTGTAGAAAGTTTCCTAAATCTGATGGAACATACAGCGGATTATTAGACACGCTGCCGTGCGAAGCACGGTTCGTGCTTCGCCAGCACGAACCGAAAGGAACACTCGCATGACTCACGTTGTCGACTCAACCATCTCCCCCGCAAGCTGGCAGCACACCGCTGATCGCATTGCCCTGGCCGTTACGATCTCCATGATTGCCGCCCTGGCTGTCTCCGCTGGCATCTACGCAGGCTCCGTGGCTGCCGTTGCCACCGCCGCCACAGCAGCAGTGATCGCACTGGCAGCCACCTTCACCACTCGCGCACCCATCCCCGCCCGCGCACGCTGATTGACAATTCGGGGCGCGCAAGGAAGCGCGCCCCCGCCCTGGTCGCGTAACACCCGGATTCTCCGACACAAGGTGTTGCGCCTTTTTTATGCCCAAAACCAGACACACCCCACACCTCGTCACACAGACGGCTCCACCTCAACGAAGAAGTACGCACGCAGCGTGGATCAGCTCTCAAAGCCACGCCACCCCCTCCGATGATTCACCTGACCTTGCCTAAAGGCGCAAGATAAAACCATGCCCCACGCGCTCCCACTCCTCCTGGCCTCCCCCGAACGCCCTCGCCAAACACCTGGCACCACCCACCCGATCAGCGCGCCTCCGCTCCCAGGTGCAGGCCCCGCGTGGTTCCCTTCCGTCATGGGCACTGGCATCCTGGCAGGACTACTGCAAACCCACGCCCACACCATCCCCGGCGCGCACTTCCTCGCTCCCGCCACGCTCATTATCTGCTGGCTGCTACTGCTTGGATTAACGCTGACCTTCACCCTGCGCTGTCTCACCCAACCTGGTGTGCTGCGCGCAGCCCTCACGCTTCCGGCGCAAATCCCCTTCTGGGGGACGGTTTCAATGGGCATCCTCTCAGCAGGATCGTCAACAACCATGGTCCTCCCTGCACACCTGCCCGGCAGCGATACTCTCGCCTGGCAGATCGACACAGTCACCTGGACAATCGGCACCATCATCGGTGTGCTCTCTGCCCTGTACTTTGGAACGCGCCTCGTAGGCCCCAATCTGGGCGACCCCACACCCGTATGGGGCCTCGCCGTTGTGGGTCCGATGGTGTCGGCAACTACCGGCGCCCTCCTGGCACAACACGTCCCCACCCAATTTGCGCCCTACATCCTCATGGCCGCACTGAGTTGTTTCTTCCTGGCCCTCTCCTTGGGGCTCGTCATCTTCGCCTACGCCTACCAGCGCCACTGGCGCACCGCTCCCATCCCGCTGGTCGCCTCCGCCTCCTCCTGGATTCCACTCGGACTCGTCGGCCAATCCACAGCCGCCGTTCAAGCCATGGCCCACACTGCCGCCCCCATGACATCACCCGAATTCGCCCACGCACTGGCACACATGGCCAATGTCTATGGCTACGTCATGTTCTTTGTCGGCACACCGTTGATTGCCTGGGCAACCCTGGTGACTCTGCGCGGATTCCAACACCGCATGCCCTTCACCCCCGGCTGGTGGGCACTCACCTTCCCTATCGGCACCCTGGCTCTGGGAGCCACCCTGCTGGGTCGCGGCACCGGCTACCCCGCCTTCACCGGCTGCGGCGTGGCGGCGACCGTCATCCTCATTGGCACGGTCACGCTCTGCCTGGTGGCAAGTGCCCACGCAGTTACTCGGGCCGTCCTGCGCCCGACATCCCTTAGTTAGGAGCGCCCCAGTCGGCGACGCCCAGGCAATCGACGCCCAGGCAAGCGGTGCTCAATCAAATGCCACCCGCCGAGACAGGCTCCTGCGGCTCCGATCCGCTCCTCTGGCTCCCAGGTGTGAGTCCAGGCGATTTTGCCCTCCCAGAGCCGCGAAAACCGGCTGAGCGCACACGCGGGAGCCGAGGGCCAGAACTGAGAGCCGACGACAGGGCGCTGACGGCAGAAAGCGTGAGCAGGAGGCAGGGATCCAACAACAGGAGCAGGGAACAACGGGCGGAGTGCAGGGGCAGGGACCCGACGGTATTAGCACCAAGGCAGGGACTCGACGGTATTAGCAGGACCCAGGGCAAGGGCAGAGAGGCGCAGGTGCACGCAAAACGCGCGATCATACGCAGGCTCTGTCACTGCCTGACACCACACCTGCCCATCGAGTACACGGCTACACACAAAGCCCGGTGTGGTGGACTCACCCAGAGTCCACCACACCGGGCCCAAGGCTCCAGCAGCTATCTGCTCAGCCTCTCAGCTACATGGTGCAGCCTCATGCAGCTATCCGATCAGCGCAGCGCCTCCATGACGCGCACACCATCAAGCACAGGCAGATACGGCAGTGGGTCCACACCGGCCTGCAGCACATAGGTGGTCAACTGATCTCGTACCACAGCCACCAGGTCTTCAGGCTGCCAGGGCTTCGCAATGTAGTGATCCAGGCCCGCCACATTGAGAGCGCGGATCGTGTCCTCCTGATCGGCCTGGCCGGTCACCAACACTGTGCGCGCGTCAGCGAAACGCTCATCGGATGCCAGTTCCACCAGGAAATCTACACCGGTCTTACCGGGCAGACGATGGTCAGAGAGCACAACAGCGAGCTCATCCCCATCGGCGTAGATCTCTTCAAGAGCGGCCCACGCATCATCAACGGTGTCAGCAGTCTCCAGGCGAATCTTGTCCCAGAAACCCTCTAAGTCACGCTCAAGAGCCTCACGGACTTCGACTTCGTCCTCAAGGGAGAGAATCGTCAGTGTCATTTCTGCGCCTCCTTCATTGTGTCGGGGGTGGGTGTCACTCTGCGGGAGTGGGAGTGGCTGATGTGGCGATCGGGGCACTATAGGCTGGTAGGGCCACGATCATGCGGGTACGGCCGGGGGTTGAATCAACAGTAATCGAACCGCCCACGTCTTCCACGATGGAACGCGAGATCGCCATGCCCATCCCCAGGCCGTAACGCACGCGCCCAGCCTTCGTGGTGAAGTGCGGCTCGTAGATCCGCTCCAGCACGGAGTCAGGAATACCCGGACCATTATCAGTAATCGTCACGGTCACGGCCCCATCCCCGGCTTCCACAGCCACATGGATGAGCGGCTCACCCTCACCACGAGCGGGCATCTCCCCGCGTGCGGCAGCGTCTTCACGCTCATCATCAATGGCTTCAGCGGCGTTCACCAGCAGGTTCGTCCACACCTGCTGCAACTTGGCAGGATGGGCCAGCACTGCGGGCACATCCTCGTAGTAGCGTTCGACCTCAATGCCGCGCAGCCGGTGGTTCGTCAGTCGCAGCACGTCATCTAAGCCCTCACGCACGTCTACGGCTTTGAGATCTTCACTGTCGGGCCGGGCGTAGCCCTTGAGGCTGGCGGTCAGTTCAATGACGCGCTCGGAAGCCGATAGAACCGACCGCAGCGACGAGCCCGCTCTGGCTCCAAGTTCCACGGCGGGCAGTTCCTTGCCGCGCCGCTTGGTGAGTTTACGCGCCTCAGCAGGGTCCTCCACCCCCGCCTGGACGAGGCGCCGCGCGAGGGCACGATCGCCAACGACCTCGTAAATCTGGCGGACGAGTTCGCGTTCTTGCGCGGTGGAGCGCACGGCCTGCGTTCGGGCCCGACGCATGGCGGTGTGCGCGGCAGCCATCGCCGGGGCGGTTTCCAGCAGTGCGTCGAGGTCCTCGCCGAGGTGTTCGGCGGCGCGCACGAGGGCGGTCACGGGGTTGTTGAGTTCATGGGCGATGCCGGCGGAGAGTTCGCCAAGCATGGCAAAACGTGTGCGTTCAACGAGCTCAGCGCGTGTGTTTTTCAGGTCCTCAAGGGTTTCGGCCAGGTGGGCGCGCTCTTCTTCGAGGTCCTCGGCCAGCACCGCGTTTTCCATGTGGAGATCCTCAGCGCGGATGAGGCGCCGGGTGAGGGATTGGATCGCCAGGACTGCCAGCGTGCCCGCAACGGAAGGCTTTTCATCAATGACCATGCGCAGCTGCTCATTGGTCAGGCGCACCACCTGCGCGGAAGTAGTGGTGGTTGCGGTGAAGAATGCTTTCTCGTTGCGCGTGAGGGACACGAGGCCGATGAGCAGGCCCGAGGTCGCGTGGTGGAGCAAGAGTTCGCCGCGATCGGTTTCACGCCGCAGGCTCACCTGACCATCAAGCACCAGGTGCACGGCGGCGATCGAGGTGTTCTGACGGGTAAGGTCAACGCCTGCGGGAATGCGGATGCGTGGGCGGCGCCCGATGACTTCTTCGACGCCTTCAAGGAGTTCACGCACCATGTCGTACTCGTCGGCACCTAGGCCTTGGAGTAGCGGGCCTTGGACGGCGCGTTTTGGCGCGGGGCCAATGAGTTCAATAATGCTCTCGCGGCTGAGGCCTTCTTGAAGGAAGTAGGCCACCATCACCTGGTAGGCCTGGCCAAGGAAGAGCCCCAGGGTGCAGGGGGCGCGCATGACGGCAGCGAGGTGTCCGGCGCTGGTCAGGGTGGCCAGGTCAGAGTGTTCATCCCGGTCGGTCAGGAGGATCCACTGCGTGTCTTGCAGGAGGGGCATGTGAGCAACCCCGGCGAAAGCCTCGTCAATGTTAGGCACCTCTGAGGACACCATGCCCAGGGCAACGTGGTCGGCGGGCAGGAGCGTGGAGTTCCACCGGGTAAGTTCCTCCCCGTCGGCCACGCAGACAAGGTCAATTTGGGGGAATGCGCGCTCCCAGTCGGCGACAATGCTCGACACAATGCCGCGCGAGTCGTCACCCACAAGGATGACGTGAACCTGGGAGAGCTTCACTCACACCACCCCCAGCAGGCCCCAGGTCAGCGGTGCGAAGATGGCGAGCAGGGCCACGCCGGTGACACCGACGACCATGCCAACGATGACCATTTCACGGGTGGGTGTGGTGCCGGTGGCGTAGGCGATAGCGTTGGGCGGGGTGGAGATCGGTAGGCACATGCCCAGCGAGCAGCCCAGGGCCAGAACGATTGCGACCTCGGCTTCGGAGGCGGCGATCGAGGTAGCCAGACCAATACCCATGGGGATCAACAGGTTGGCCGAGGCCGAGTGGGAGATGACGTTGGAGACGACCCAGCCCACGATTGCCAAAACGAGGACGAGGAGGGCGACGGGGATCGCTTCCCAGCTGATAGAGCCGATGAGGAACTTGTCCAGGCCGGTGTCTCCCACGCCCTTACCCAGGGCGATACCGCCAGCGACCAGCCACAGGACGGGCCAGTCGAGGGCCTTGACGTCGTCACCGTTCATGACGCCCAGCACCATGAGGGCCACGACGGGCAGGAAGCCGACGGTGTTGGAGGAGATGCCGTGGAAGGACTCGGTCATCCACAGCAGGATGGTCAGGCCGGCCACGACGTAGAAGATCTTGGCGTTACGGGAGTTGTCAAACTTGGCGGAGGTGTCGACCTCGAAGCTGGCGTCGCCGGGGATGTAGCGCCAGGAGATGAACAGCCACGACACCAGCAGGGTCAGGAGGGTCATTGGCAGGGCGGCGAGCATCCATTCCACGAAGGAGATGTGGATGCCTGCGCTTTGCAGGGCGCCGAGGGCGATGGCGTTGGGCGGGGTGCCAACGGGGGTGCCCATGCCACCAACGTTGGCGGCAACGGGGATCGAGAGAGCGATACCGGTGCGGGCTTTACCCTCGGGGAGGGCGATGATGACGGGCATCATGATGGCGAACATGGTGGCGGTGGTGGCCGTGTTCGACATGAACATACTCATGACGGCGGTGATGAGCATGATGCCCATGACGGTCATGCGGGGGTTACCCAGGAAGGGGCGCAAGAGGACGGCTGAGAGTGCGCGGTCGACACGGTACTTGGAGGCACCGTCAGCCAGCATGAAGCCGCCAAGAAAGAGGATGATGACCGGGTTTGCTAGTGCTCCGAAGAAGACACTGGCTTTGGGGGCTTCCTCGCTGACCGCCAGGAGGGATTGGTCAGAGACGAGGAGGACTTCCAGGAAGATAATGAGGACTGCCGTGGCGGCAAGTGGGATTGCTTCGGTTACCCACAGGAGGATTGCTGCCAGGAAAATGCCGAGCATGCGTGATCCTGCAGCGTCCAGGCCGGGAACCTCAACGAAGAGGAAGGTGGTGAGGACGATAATGGTGGCGATTCGGCCGAACCATTGGATCTTGGTGACGTCAGATTTGCCTCCCCCCTTCTTTGCCTTGCTGGGGCTTGAGGACGGGCGTGCAGCGACACGGATTCGTGTACGAGATGCAGGCGGAACCATAGAGTTGACACCTCACAGTGCTGGCCGAAGCGATGTGGTCAGAACGATGTCGATCATAGGCGAGTTCGGTGTGATCAGGGAGATATTTTCTGACTTTTGAAACCCCGGCCAGGGTGACCTAGTTCGCTTGTCGGGTTTTTCAGGGTTTTTATGGGCCTTTCGTCGCAAGTTCTGATGTGATGCAGGCTTGTCCGATCCGCCCCTTTCCCCACATGGACCGTTCTGCCTCCCGCATATGCTTCCATGCGACGCACGCACCACCGCCAAGGCCACCTCGTAGCTCCCTTGCTTCCCGGGTGTGCTTCCAACGGCTTAGGGGGCTTTCCGGGAGGCATAACATGCCTGGGCGCACATGCGGGAGCGCAGGGGACAGGAGAACAGATACTGCGGCACCAGCGAGGCGCGCCACCGGGACAGCTGTGAGCCGACGGCGAGGCGACATCGAGATAGCACCTGGGCCGCACCGAGAGCAATGTCAAAGCGGCGCTCAGGCATCAGTGTGGGCAACACTGGAGATGGGCCGCAGCTCCAATAAGGCCTCACCGAGGTAACGCCATGTCACCTGCGTGTGCAGCGAGCCACTTCTTCTATGTTGGTTTCTGAGCCTGGGAGTGAGGGGGCACCTGCATGTGGCGAGCCGCTGGTTGAAAAATGATGCTGCCCGAGCCGACTGACGCTGCCCAAATGGTCGATACTGGCCGGTCTTCACCCACATGGGGGCGTATCCTGACATGTGTGTCCACACCTTCGCAGTCCTCTGCCTCTTCCCATGCCTTCACCTTGGCCATCCTGGCGCACGTTATTTGGGGCTTCTTCCCCCTGTACTTTCGCCAGCTTGAACCGGCACATCCCCTTGAGGTGATTGTTCATCGGGCGGTGTGGGGCCTGATCGCCTGCGTCCTTGCTCTTCTGGTGCTTCGCCGTTTTAGTCGATTCATGGCGATTGTCCGCGACACAAAGTTGATGTGGCAGTTGAGCGCTGCGGGCCTTCTCATCATCGTGAACTGGACGACCTACGTGTACGCCGTGCAAATCGGACGCACGGTGGATGCCGCCTTGGGGTACTTCATTAATCCCTTGGTAACGGTGGCACTGGGAATGGTGTTCCTTGGTGAACGCATCCGCCCCCTGCAGTGGGCGGCCGTGGCTTTAGGGACTTCCGCTGTGGTGGTCCTGCTTATCGGAGTGGGGTCCCTACCGTGGATTTCTCTTGTCTTGGCGACAAGTTTTGCCTTCTATTCCCTAGTAAAAAAGAAGGTTGCTCTGCGGGTGGGCCCTCTGGAGGGCATGGCTGCTGAGACGGCTGCTGTCACACCACTGTTGATTGTTTTTTATCTCTACCTCACCCTGACCGGGGGAACCTCGTTTCATGTCCTCGCGGCTCAGCACGCTGACCCTGCGAGCATCGCGGGCCACGCCGCGATGCTCGCAGGGTCCGGGGTCCTGACGGTGATCCCATTGATGATGTTTGCGAAGTCCTCCCAGCGTCTGCCCTTGGGAGTTCAGGGACTCATCCAGTACCTTTCACCCTCACTGCAGTTCATTTTGGGGGTGTGGGTGTTCCATGAGCAGATGGAGCCAATTCGTTGGGTGGCGACGGGCATTGTGTGGTGCGCCCTGGCACTCGTAACGATGGACTGGTTCGTGCAAGCTCGCAAGCTGCGCCGCCTACAGGAGCACAGCCCTGAAGTTGACTCACAGGCGCGTTGACGCAAAGTGACGGCCGCCCTGCCCCTCGCACCTCCAGCCCCACACTTCCATCCTCGCGCCGCCCTTCCGACCTCGCCCTGGTCTCCCCCACCCCATTTGTCCGAACAAAGTATTCACATTCCTGTGACATTGCGCCTAGAATTGAGGGCGCACCTGTAATTCCTCCGCACACAAGGAAGTGTCGAATGCTTCGTATTGCTCTTATTGGCGCCGGCCGAATCGGCCAAGTTCACGCACGTTCGGTCGCCGCCCACCCCGAGGCCCAGCTTGTCCTCGTAGCCGACCCCTTCCTCGACAACGCACAGGCCGTTGCCGCAGCCTACGGCGCTCGCGCAAGTGATGACGTTGACGCTGTCTTCACCGACGATGAGGTTGACGCCGTCATTATCTGCTCTCCCACCCCCCTGCATGTCCCTCACATCCTGGCCGCCGCCCGCGCCGGCAAGCCCGCCCTGTGCGAAAAGCCCGTCGCCATGGAAACCGCTGCCGTTGAGAACCTCCGCGCCGATCTTGAGGGCCTTGACCCCGTTGTCATGCTCGGATTCAACCGCCGCTTCGACCCGTCCTTCCGTCACATTCACGACCAGGTCGAGGCTGGAGCCGTGGGCACCCTTGAGCAGCTCACCATCATTTCGCGTGACCCCGCCGCTCCCCCCAAGGAGTACATCGCTGTTTCTGGCGGCATCTTCAAGGACATGACGATCCACGACTTCGACATGGCCCGCTACTTCCTAGGCGACATCGTTGCCGTGTCTGCCGTTGGCCAAAACCTTGACCCGGAGCTCGCTGACACTGGCGACTTTGATGGCGTCATCATCACCCTCATCAACGCGGAAGGCCACAGTGCCACTATTACGAACTCGCGCCACTGCGCCTCGGGCTACGATCAGCGCCTGGAAGCCTTTGGAACGAAGGGTGCGCTCTTCGCTGAGAACGTACGCCCCACAACGGTGCGCTACTCCACCGCCGAGCACACCAATGCTGAGGATCCCTACCTGGACTTCTTCCTTCAGCGTTACGAGGCTGCCTACTCCGCTGAACTTTCGGAGTTCATTGCAGCTATTACTGAAGGTCGTCGCCCCTCGCCTGATATTGAAGACGGTGCCGCCGCCTTGCGTCTGGCCGAGGCCGCCGAAGAGTCCGCGCGCACAGGACAGGTTGTGCGTCTGAACTGAGGCGACCCGCACGGTGGTGCGCTGTGGCGCCTGACGCCACCGGGTGTCCTCTTGCCTGCAACATGTCAGGCAAGAGGACACCTTTTTCCTGCGTTTCCCTGCGGGTTTTCACGTCTACGCCAGGCCAGCCGCATCGACTTGTGCCGCATCGACTTGTGCGGCACACAGTTGTGCCCGCTGCCTGAAAGCAGGCAGCGGGCACAACCCCCACAAGAAAGGATCAGCATCGATCCACACGGACGCAACGCGGCTACATTCGCACCCTGCGCTACATCTTCACGACAGCGCGGCCTTGGATTTCTCCACGGCGCAACGCATCGTAGGTGTCGGCAACCTCGTCAAGGCTGACCTGCCGGGTGACGATGTCTTCGTAGCGGATGATTCCGGCTTCCGCTAAACGAATGACCTCAGGCAGGTCTTGACGGGTCAACGCACCGTAGGAGCCCACAATGGATTGCGAGCGGCGCACGGTGCGGTTGATTTCCACTCCCGCTGTTTGAACGCCGGCCCCCAGGCCGATAGGCACCATGCGTCCGCCGTCTCGCAGCACGTTGAGGGCGGTCTCCCACGTTTGTGGGCGCCCCAACACCTCGAAGGCAATATCCACGCCAAATCCGCCGGTCATCTCAAAGACTCGCTCGCGCGCATTCTCGGTGGCGGAATTAACGACGGCGGTAGCTCCCAATGCTAAAGCGGCATCAAGCTTTTCATCCGAAATGTCAATAGCAATGACGTCCTTGGCACCAAAGGCCTTCGACAATTGGATGACATTGGAACCTACGCCACCCGTTGCAACCACCGCCACGGATTGCCCGGCACGCAGGTCAGCGCTGCGCCGAACCGCCCCGTAAGCGGTCAGGGCCGCGCACCCCAAAATGGCTGAAGCCACCGGATCCATCGTGTCAGGAACGGGCGCCACCGAAGTCACGGGGATGACGCAATATTCAGCTAAACCGCCCATGGAGTACATGGCAATGGGGTTGCCCTCACAGTCAGCCAGGCGTGTTTCCCCGTCGTAGAGCGTGCCGTTGAGGCGGTTCATTGAAAAGAATGGCCCGCACAGGTCGTCACGCCCAGCGGCGCAGGCGGGGCAGGAGCCGCAGGGCATGAGGAATGCGCCCGCGACCTGCTGCCCCACCTGGAGCCCGCTGTGTTCAGTGCCCGGACCGAGCTCAACCACTTGGCCTGCGACCTCGTGGCCGAGCACGGCGGGTAGGGGGAAGGCGATGGCGCCACCAATCACGTGCAGGTCAGAGTGGCACAGCCCGCAGGCACTGACCTTCACGAGGACCTCGCCCGCACGCGGGCGCGGTGTGCGAATCGTGTGGATTTCAAGCCCTTTCTCAATGCTGGACAGGACTGCTGCTCGCATGGTGTCCGGCACGACGGGGGCATTGTGGCTCATCGCAGCGGCCCTCCTTACACGCCCAGGGAGTCGCGCAGGTATGTACGCGCGATCAGGGCGTATTCCAGGGGGTTGGCAATGGCCGGATCCTGCTCAGCTTCGACAAGGAACCACCCGTCATAGTCCGAGTCCACCACGGGACGCATGAGCGTCGCAAAGTCGGTGGGTCCATCGCCGGGCACGGTGAAGGCACCCGCCAGGATCGAATCGAGGAAGCTGAGCTTTTCAGCGCGGGCTTTCTCCACGATCTCAGGACGAATGTCCTTCAGGTGCACATGTCCGATGCGCGGCAGGTAGCGGGCAATGATGTCTGCAGTGCTTTCGCCTGAGAACAATAGGTGCCCGTTATCGACCAGCAGCAGCAGCTTGTCAGGATCGGTCATCGACATGAGACGGTCGATTTCCTCGGTGGTCTGCACGCCGGTTCCCATGTGGTGGTGGTAGGCCAGGCGCAGGCCCTTTTCCTTGGCAATGTCACCGAAGCGGTTGAGCCCGTCAGCGAGGCGCTCCCATTCGTCGTCGGTGAAGAAGGGCTTGTCATCAAAGACGGATGTGTCGCGCATGCCCTGGATGGAGTGTCCCTGCTCGCAGATGTTCACGCAGTCTGCGCCGAGGGCCACCATGTAGTCGCAAAAGTCGATGAACTTACGTTCCTCGTCCTCGTAGGGCTCGGTGGTGAGCAGGCAGCCATGCCAGGCAGCAGCAATGCGGATGCCTCGCAGGTCGAGTTCGCGTTTGAGGACTGCGGGGTCCTTGGGGTACTTGTTGCCGATTTCAGTGCCTTCGTACCCGGCGAGTGCAACCTCAGAGAGGATCTGCTGGTAGGTGGTTTCGCCGCCGAGTTCGGGCATGTCGTCGTTGACCCAGGCGATGGGCGCGCAGCCCACACGAATGGTGCTCATTGAAGTGTTCTCACTCTTCTCGTTGGAAGGACATGGTGGCTGCGTAGCTCTTTTCGGAGGGCCAACGCGAGGTGATGGCCTTCAGGCGCGTGTAGAAGCGCACGCCTTCGGGGCCGTGGATGTGGGTGTCTCCCAGGAGGGAGGCTTTCCACCCGCCGAAGGAATAGTAGGCGACGGGGGTGGGGATGGGAACGTTGACGCCCACCATGCCGGCTTCTACGTCGAGGCTGAAGCGGCGGGCCATTCCGCCGTCGTTGGTGAAGATGGCTGCACCGTTGCCAAATTCGGAAGAGTTCACCAGTTCAATGGCCTCTTCGTAGCTGTCGGCGTGGACGATGGTGAGGACGGGGCCGAAGACTTCCTCGTGGTAGACGGGGGCGTCCAATGGCACGCCGTCAAGGATGGTGGGACCAAGGAAGTGGCCATTTTCGTGGCCGGGCACCACCAGGCTGCGTCCATCGAGGACGACGTCGGCGCCTCGGGATTCGGCATCGTCAATGAGTCCGGTGATGCGTTTCTTCGCGGCGGCGTCAATGACGGGACCCATGTCAACCCCCTCGTCCATGCCGTAGCCGACGTTGATTTTTTCGGCGTGTGCCTTGACGCGCTGGGCGAGGTCGGGGCCGATTCCTCCGACGGCGACGACAACGGGCAGGGCCATGCAGCGTTCGCCTGCGGCACCGAATGCGGCGGCGCTGATGTGTCCGGCAGCGAAGTCAAGGTCAGCGTCGGGCAGGACGATAGCGTGGTTGTTGGCTCCGCCGAGGGCTTGGACGCGCTTGCCGTGGGCGACGCCGGTGTTTTGAATAATGTGGGCAACGGGAGTGGAGCCCACGAAGGAGATGGCGTCAATGCCGGGGTGGGTGAGGATGTCACCGACGAGTTCACGGTTGCCGGAGATGACGTTGAAGATGCCGTCGGGCAGGCCGGCTTCCTTGTAGAGCTTGGCGGTGAGGATCGCGGCCGAGGGCGTGGAGGATGCGGGCTTGAGGATGAAAGCGTTGCCGGTGGCAATGGCAACGGGGTGCATCCACATGGGCACCATGGCGGGGAAGTTGAAGGGGCAGATGCCCGCAACGACGCCGACGGGCTGGTGGAGGGTGTGGATGTCGACGCCGCCTGCAATGTCGAAGGAGTGCTCGCCCTTGAGGGCGATATTGATGGCGGTAGCAAAGTCGAGGGTTTCGCGGCCGCGTTGGATTTCTCCAATGGCGTCGGAGTAGTTCTTGCCATGTTCGGCAACGATGAGGCGCGCCATTTCGTCTTGGTGTTCGAGGACGAGTTCACGCATGCGGAACATGATGGCGACACGCTTGGAGAGGGGCACTTTTGCCCACTTCTTTTGGGCTTCGCGTGCAACGGCGACGACGTGGTCGAGGTCGTCCTTGGAGGCTTGGAGCAGTTCGGCTTCTACTTCGCCGGTGCCAGGGTTTTCGACGGGGAAGGTGCCGACGGGGGTGCCGTGGTAGGACTCACCGTTGACCCAATGTTCGATCGTCGTCATTGTCGTGAACTCCTTGTGGGGTGTCGCTGTGGCGGCATGAGGCGCACGCTGGGCACGCCTGTGTGCCGATTGTTTTCCATCCTAGTCCCCCTGGAGGGCATTTGTCAGTACATATGGTTAATTTGTTCCGTCATTTACGAGGGTGAGGCAGGAGTTGCCTTTCCGCACCCTCTACCCACCTTCACCCGCCAAATAGGTGCCTTGTCAACAAAGAGGTGGCGTACCCGCCACCGGAATAACAACAAGCCACCGGTATACAAGGGGTGCAGGGCCAGGGTGACAGGCAAGTAGGCTGGGTTTATGCATGAATCCCTCCAGGCACTGACTACCCGAGTCAATAGCTTCGAGCTCAACTCCGTCCCGTCCGAGACCCCCTTCTTCGTATCCGACTCGGCGCGGGAAAAGTTCCAGGCCGCCACCGGTGAGCCTCGTCCTTTCTATGGGAGCACCATCATCTATGACCTGAATGAGGAGACGAAGCTATGGATTGACGGGCTTGCCACGCGGCTTCACGACGAATTGGGGGAAGCTTTGACGCAACCTCTACCTCGCGAGTCCTTCCACCTGACTCTCCATGACCTGCGCGCGCACCCGCAGCTCAGCGCTATCAGCGACACGCTTTTTTGGGATTCGCGTCAGGTGCCAACCCTGCTTGAACAGGCGCGCAGTGTCGGCCCCATCTCCATGACAGTCAATGCTGTGTTCAACCTGATGAACACCAGTGCCGTCATTGGACTGGTCCCCACAACGGATGAAGATTGCGAGCGCGCGCTCACAGCTCGGGCCACTTTCGACTCATGCATTCCTTCGGGAGCTTTCACACCCCATATCACGCTGGCCTACTACCGCCCAGACTCCCCTCGCCCGATCGACCCCTCCCACTATCGTGCGCTCCTTAAGGAACTCACCGGCGACTATGCGGGCAGGATCATTACCTGTGAGCCTGAGAGGTTGGCCTACACCTACTTCTCTGACATGTGCACGTACTGGTCAGTGAACTGATCTCAGAGCTCAACAGGTTCTAAACATGCGTCTTGTTGACAAAATAGCCCCGCACACCGCGCAAGATTAACAACAAGGCGCAGGTTTAGGAGGTCCGCCCGCACACCCCGACAATGGCCCCACCACCTGCGGGAGCCTTATTGCACTTTCTGGGGGTTATCCGGTGTGCACATGACAACGCGGTGTACACAGACGCGAAGAGGTAGAAGTAGAAGAGGTAAAAGCTGTGGCCCCGCCCAAAAGGAGCGGGGCCACACGCTCAAGCCACAGCCACAGCCGCAGTCACCTGCGACAGGCAGTCACCTGCGCTGGAACTCACCTGCTACAGGTAGTGCCTCTGCGGGGCGCGATCACGCACATAATCCTCGAACGCACTCTGCGTCGATTCAATGCGCGACACCTGCGACACGGGCACATCCCACCATGATGAACCCGGAGGGTTCGGGCCATACAGGTCAGTCTCAATGTGAATCATCGTGGCCCGGTCGGAGGCTTCAGCCTGACGGTAGGCCTCCTTGAACTCCTCAATGGTGTGGACCTCGATGACATCGATCCCCCAGGAGCGGGCGTTGGCTGCAATATCAACATCAAGCTTGCGGCCATCCACCGTATGGTCAGCCCCGGCTCCGCCCGCACGGTAGCGAGTGCCGAAACGCTGAGAACCCCGAGATTCCGACAGGGCGCCAATGGAGGCAAACCCGTAGTTCTGCAAGAGCACGAAGATCACCTTCACGCCCTCCTGGGCGATAGTCGCCAACTCCATCGGCAACATCTGGTAGGTTCCATCCCCCACGATGGAGACCACCTGGGAGTCCGGCAACGCCAGCTTCACGCCCAGGGCCGCAGGAATCTCGTAGCCCATGCAACTGAAGGCGTACTCAACGTGGTACTGGACGGGGGTGCGTGCCTGCCACAGAGCCTGCAGGTCACCGGGCATGGAACCAGCAGCGTTAATGACCACATCGTTGTCACCCATGAGCTCATTGAGCGCACCAAACACGTCGGTCTGGGCCGGAATTGGGCCATGCCCGGTGTGGGTGGCCTCGTAGACGCGCTTATCCCACGCGGCCTTTTCTTCAGCAACTTCAGCGGCGTAGGCCTCGTCGACGCGGTAGCCCTCCAGAGCGGCGGTCAGGGCCGCGAGCGCCTCGCGAGCATCCGCAACCACCATCTCCGCACCGTTCTTCACCGCGTCAAAGGCTTTGACGTTGATATTGATAAAGCGAACGTTGGGGTCCTTGAACTGGGTGTGGGACGCGGTGGTGAAGTCCGAATAACGCGTACCAATACCGATCACCAGGTCAGCCTTGTCGGCAATATGGTTGCCTGAGTCGCCGCCAGTGGAGCCCACACCACCAATGGAACAGGGGTGGTCGAAATTGATGGCTCCCTTGCCAGCCTGCGTGTCCGCCACGGGAATACCCGTTGCCGAGGCGAAGGCGCGCAGTTCCTCGGAGGCCTCGGAGTAGATCGTGCCGCCACCGGAGATCACCATGGGCCGCTTGGAGGCGCGGATCATAGCGGCGGCACGTTCAATGGCGGCTCGTTCAGCCGGAGTGCGGCGCACATGCCACACGCGCTTGGTGAACATCTCGACGGGGAAGTCGTAGGCCTCTGCCTGCACGTCTTGGGGCATGGCGATGACGACGGCACCCGTGTCAGCGGGGTCGGTCAGGGTGCGCATGGCCTGCATGAGGGAGGGCAGGAGCTGCTCGGGGCGGTTGATGCGGTCAAAGAAGGCCGACACTGGCCGGAAGGCGTCATTGCAGGTGGTGTCGAAGAGGACGGGGTTTTCGACCTGCTGGAGCACAGGGTCAGGGACGCGGTTGGCAAACTGATCGGAGGGGAAGATGAGCACGGGCAGGCGGTTGGTGGTGGCCAGAGCCGCGCCGGTGACCATATTGAGTGAGCCGGGGCCGATGGAGGCTGTGCACATCATGGTTTGCAGGCGGTTGGTGGCCTTGGCGTAGGCGGCGGCCGCGTGCACTTCGCCCTGCTCATTGCGGGGCATGATGTAGGGCATGGAGCCGCCGTCGGGTTCAGGGTCGATCTCGTTTTGGAGGAGGGCCTGGCCAATACCGGCGACGTTGCCGTGGCCGAAGATGCCAAAGGCGCCGGTGACGAGGCGTTGTTCAACGCCGTCGCGCTCGGAGTATTGGTTGATGAGGAATCGGATGGTGGCCTGGGCGACGGTGAGGCGCACGGTTTCTTGGCCGAGGCTGACGAAGGTCATGGGTACTCCTGGTGGGCGGGTGGGTTGGGGTCCCTTTGGCGAGGCCGTCGCCGCGCCCTTCTTTGGGGCGACGGGTTGTCCTTCCGGTGGAAGAGCACCCGGCGGGGTGGCGCTTCCTGTGGGCGGGGGTGTGGCTTACGCTGTCCCGTGTTGGGGCAGGGACCGTGGTGGGGCAATGACTGTAGTGGGCAGTGACTGTGGCGGTTACGACATGAGGCGGTCGTGGAAGTGGGGCGTGTTTAGGGGTTCATGGGGGTCATGGGCAGGCGCGGGTCAACCTCTTGGGCCTCCCAGGTCTGGCGCACCCAGGTGTGGTGGGGGTCGTCGGTCATGAGCCATACGGAGTCCTCCGCGGGTCCTGCCATGACATTGAGGTAGTACAGGTCGTAGCCGGGGGCTGCGACGGAGGGGCCGTGGTAGCCGTAGGGCATGATGACGATGTCGCCGGAGTGGACCTCGGTGCACACGTCAATGTCGTGTCCAGGTGAGGGGTAGATGCGCTGCAGGGCGAAGCCTTCACGCTCGTCCTGGCCGGGGCGGATCTCGTAGTAGTAGATCTCTTCGAGGATGCGCTCCACTTCAGTGTGTTCATCGTGCTTGTGGGGCGGGTAGGAGGACCAGTTGCCGCCGGGGGTGAGGACTTCGCAGGCCAGCAGGTGCGAGGTTTCGACCGTGTTGCCCAGGGCGTAGTTGTTGACCTGACGCGAGGAGGGGCCGGCGCCTCGAAGGGTGGTGACAACTTCGCTACGCGGGCAGTAGCGCGCGGGCAGGTCGGCGGTGGCTTTCGCGCCGGGGAGGGCGAAGCGGCCGCCCTCGTGGGAGATGATGGTGACGTCGGCGTCTCTGGGTACGTAGAGGTAGTCGGTGATGTCGGTGAAGGCGCTCTCGCGGCCGTCCAGCGTGAAGCGTTCGCTGTTGACTTCAACCTCGCAGCCGCCAGCGAGAGGCAGGACGAGGTATTCGATGTCGCTGCCGGGGATGCCGACACTACCGCCTGCTGGCAGGGTGAGGATGCGCAGGGCCGACCAGTCCCACCCTGCTTTTTCGGAGGTGAGATTGAGGTCAAAGGTGGCGTCGGCGAGTTCTCCGGCGCGGATGACGTAGCGGCTGTCAGTCATTGGTAGCTCCCTACTTCGTGGTGGGGGTTGGCGGTGGTCATTGACGAGGCTGGCGCGCTCGGCTCGGCTGGGTGGTGAGGCGGCGTGAGGCGTTCGACACGAGGGAAGATGTCGGGGTTGGCATTGATGAGGTGGTCGACTTCGAATTCAGTGGGCATGGCGGTGGAACATTCGAGGCGGGAGGCGACGATGGCTCCAGCTGTGGAGGCGAAGTGAATGACGCGGCCCAGGTCCCAGCCTTGCAGTAGTGCGTGGCAGAAGGATCCGCCGAAGGAGTCTCCCGCTCCGAGGCCATTGAGGGTTTCAACGCGGGTGGCGGGGACGAAGATGCGTTCTTCTCGGGTTTTGGCCAGGGTTCCTTTCAGCCCCTGCTTGATGACGGCAATCTCAACGCCGCGCTCTAGGAGAGCGTCAGCGGCGCGTTCGGCCTCGTCGTATCCGACGGCGATCGCACATTCTTGAAGGTTGCCGATGGCGACATTGACGTAAGGCAGGACGGCGTTGATTTCTTCGCGCGCATGCTCTTCACTGCGCCAAAAACGAGGGCGGTAGTCGAGGTCGAGAATGGTCCACTCGGGGGTGGAGAAGTAGGGGTTGTCGATCTCGCGGCTATCGAAGAGGGCGCGGGCTTGAAGGGCGGCGTGGTGGGCGCTGCGCACGGGTTCTGCGCACAGGCCGGAGGCGGAGAACCAGAACACGCGGGCGCTTCGGACAGCATCGAGGGGAATGTGCGTGGCTTGAAGCTGCAAGTCGGGGGCGGTGGGGTCGCGGTAGAAGTAGAGGGGGAAGTTGTCGGGCGGGAAGATTTCGCAGAAGGTCACGGGGGTGGTGATGCCTTCAATGACGTGGACGTATCGGTCAGAGACGCCCAGGCGTCGCATTTCAGCGCGAACGAAACGTCCGAAGGGGTCATCCCCTACGGCTGTGATCATGGCCGATCTGCGGCCCATGCGGGCGGCAGCGACGGCCACATTGGTGGGGGATCCGCCGAGGAATTTTCCAAAGCAGTCAACCATTTCGAGGCCGACGCCTGCCTGTAGTGGGTAGATGTCGACGCCGCTTCGCCCGATGGCCAGCACATCAAGGTGCGTCGGGTGAGTGGGCATGGTGTTTCCTTCCACGGCATTGGGGCGGTTGCACTGTGTCCTAGATTACCGCCCGCCCTTCGTTTTGTCAGTACAAATAGTGATATTTGTGTGGCGTGCGCTACGATGGGGTGACAAAACCGCTTTCCCAGAGGCCAATGATGAGTGATTCTCTTGCACCTTTTGCACTGACAATTGAGCTTGACCGCAACTCCCCTGTGCCCCTGTATGACCAGATTGCCAAGCCGCTTGAGGAGCTCATCCAGTCTGGCGAGCTTGCCCCCGGACGCCTCATTGAGGATGAGGTTTCCATGGCGAACCGCCTGCAGGTGTCACGGCCAACGGCTCGGCGCGCCCTGCAAGACCTTGTCAGTCGAGGCCTTTTGACGCGTCGGCGCGGCATCGGCACCCGTGTCACCCCCACTCATGTGCGTCGCCCTCTGAGCTTGACATCCCTTCAAGATGACCTGACGAAAGCCGGTTTCAAGCCAAGTACCGAGGTTCTTCATTACGAGGTGCGATTGGCCAACGCGGGGGACGCTAAGCATCTGGGCTGCCAGGTGGGCGACGAGATTGTCTCGATCGTTCGCCTGCGCCGTATTGATCAGCGTCCTTTAGCGATCCTGACAAACCTCATGCCTGCTTCGATTGCGCCGTCAATTACGCAGTTGACCTCTGGCGGCCTGTATGCGGCTTTTGCTTCCTTGGGGATTCACCCCAGCTCAGCCCAGCAGTCCATTGGCGCCCGCTTTTCTGAGCCTGAAGAGGCTGAGCATCTGGGGATCGAGCACCCTTCACCGGTGTTGACGATGCGCCGTACCGCCTATGACGCTTCAGGGCAGATTGTGGAGTACGGCAATCATGTGTATAACCCTGAGCATTATTCCTTCCATCTCACCCTCACTTCTGAGTAAGTGAGCATGGGACTCCCGGACGCCTGGAGATTGAGGATACCGCCACTATCCTGATGTCTTGATGGGCGCCGCCTGAAAAAACTCTAAAATCCGAATTTGTCCTAACAAAGCCTTGACATGTGAGGAACTTTGTCATTGACTTGATGGTAGACGCCCGCCGCCAATGGGGACGACGGGGATTAACCATCAGGAGTTTGTCGTGAGCACCTTTACGCCAGGACCGCTTCTCACCGCGGCCCGCTCATTCCCATCCGTACTGTGGAACGATTCCTCTGACCTGGACGAATTACGCCAATCCATCTCCTTCGGTGGTGTTGGCGCGACCTGCAACCCCGTCATTGCACTCACCACAATCTCTGCCCACCTCGACATCTGGGCACCCCGCATTCAAGCCATTGCCGATGCCCACCCCACATGGAGTGAATCCGAAATCGGCTGGCAGGCCGTCAAAGACATGTCCGTTGAGGCCGCGGCCCTTCTTGAACCCGCCTTCGAGGAGCATAAGGGACGCAACGGTCGCCTCTCCGTTCAGACCGACCCCCGCTACTTCCGCAATGCGGAAAAGCTCGCCGATCAGGCCGAAGAGTTCCATCACATGGCGAAGAACATTATCGTCAAGATTCCCGCCACTGAGATCGGCCTGAAGGCTATTGAAGAGGCCACCTACCGTGGCGTCTCGATCAATGTCACCGTGTCCTTCACGCTTGCGCAAGCTGTCGCCTCTGCGGAAGCAATCGAGCGCGGTTTGAAACGCCGTGAAGCAGAAGGCCTACCCATTGACGGTCAAACCGCTGTCGTCACCCTGATGGTGGGACGCCTGGATGACTGGGTGAAGGAAGCCGTCGCACGCAAGGGGATCTTTATTGATGCCTCTGCTCTGGAGTGGGCAGGTGTGGCCACCTTCAAGAAGGCCTACCAGATCTTCCAAGAACGCGGCTACCGTTCCCGCGTTCTGGCTGCTGCCTTCCGTAATGTCTTGCACTGGACTGAATTGCAAGGCGGCGACGTTGTCGTGTCCCCACCCTTTAAGTGGCAGGCCATTATCAATGCCTCCGACTACGAGCCCACTGCCCGTATCGATGTTCCCGTTGATGAGCACTACCTCAAGGAGCTCAGCCGGGTGCCGGAGTTCCTCGAAGCCTACGAGGAAGACGGCCTAGCGGTAGAGGACTTCCAGAACTACGGTCTGACACGCAAGACCCTGCGCCAGTTCCTCCAAGCCGATGCCGACCTTGACACCCTGGTTCGCAACATTATCTTGCCTGCACCCTAAAGCCCCGTCTTTCCTCCTTTAGACGGCGGCATAACCGTGCGGCCCGAGGCTCCCACCCCTTCACCTCGGGCCGCACGGTTTTTCTTTGTCCATCCACGGGCTCATGGTGAATGAGTGCCCCGCACTCTACGCCCCACCGCCTGTTACGCCACGTCTTCGCGCCCATCTACGTCAACACCGGCATTCCGAGTGAGTACTCACTAACCCGAGTCGACACCCAGCTGCGTGCCCAGGACGAAAAGTGACCTCACACCGCCCGGTTGTTCCTTGGACTCACATGAGGGTGGGATGCGGAAACAGCGTGCATTATCGAACTAAGCGGATGGCACACTCGCCTTCAGCCAGGCACATAATTGTTCGCACTCACTTGCAGATAACTCCCTCAGAACTGTGAACCCCTGGAGAAGAATGAGAGCCCCGTCCTCAAAAGACATCTCTGCGAGCGCTTCACCTACTGCGCTTTGAGGATTAATGGCCTCTGGTGAGACAAGAAAATAATTACCCCGGGGCAATGAACTGGAATCGGCTTCAATGAGGATTGGGCCATCGCAGAGCGCTTTAATCTCCTCATAACGAAAATTCAACCTATAGGAAGCATCTGAGACAGTAACGTACCATCTTTTTTTTCGCCACCGGGCAAACATTCCATGAGAACTTACTTCATTAACACTGAAACACAGACTCCCAATGGTGAGAGGCATAGCAGTAGTCATAGCGGTACTCCTAGGAAAGCACTTGAGAGGCGGAGTTATCTGCTTTTAGGACTGCGGAACATCCGCGACAACGGCCGATAGATCGTCGATTCATCCCGCAGCAGGCAGGAAATAATGTAGCCGGTTAGCCACCCTAAAGCGATGGAAGTTAGGGCATTAATACCGGAAAGCATGGTTACCGTAAGTGCGGGAATACCGAAAAGAACCGCATAGACCTTCCACTTTCCACTGATTGCTGCCAAGAGTGCACCCACTCCACAACCACCAACGGCACGTAGGGTGATATCACCTATGCCAACACCGTACTGGAAAGGAACAGCCACCCCGTAAAGGAATGCGAGTGCACCAGCAGCAGCCCATGAAAGGACAAAGAAGTGGATGAGCCGACCAAGAGGCAGATCCTTAAGAGATGCGTACTCAACGGAGAGAGTCATGACACGACGCTCGGAGTAACACATGAATGTTGGGGCCCATATAAAGAACAGTGATCCCCCAACGATCATCCACGCCAGCGGTTCGACATGAAGACCCACAACTTCCAGCAAGCTGAAACCGAAAAATATCACGAAGAATGAGGGAATCAATGACCAAATGGGGGCAAGTGTCTGGAAGGCTCCACCAATCACAAGAAAGAAGAGCAGAGTGAAACCGCGTGACAACAATGCCTGCTCTATGGAGAGATCCCCTTGAGGCACCAGGAAAAGAACAATGACGAGGACTCCTGTAAGAATGAGGGGGAGCCTCGTGCGGATGGTATTCATTTGCGTTCTCAAGGTGAAGTCACCTGCTGGACCACAACATCGGCGCCGGAGCCAACGATTGATCCTGTGATCGCACTGCTGATGAGTCTGCCAGCATTTGGTCCGGTGGGGTTTACGAGGCCTGAAGCTGTACGCACACCAAAGTAGGAAGCTTGATTCAAAGTGGATGTACCGTGCTGATCTGGAACCAACTTACTAACGCCTATTGAGACAGCAGAGTTGAGACCTCCAGCTGTGATCATGGATTCCACGGATACTGGTTGACCATTGAGAATGTTGTTCGTTGCAGAGCCCGAAGCGCCAGCAACAAACTGAATCACTCCTGTGGCTCCCTTTGCAAACAGGGAAGTTGCGCCGTGTCCGAATTGTTGGGCGATCGTCCCCCCAGCAGGGCCAGCGGCGCCACTGATTCCGCTGGCAAGCCCCCCAGAGAGGAAAGCGGCAAGATAGCCCTGAGGCGTAGGATTCTCGGCGGTCAGGCCATAGGTGAGAGCGGAGCTTGTCCCACCCACACCAGCATTGACCGACGTCATCGTACCCAATGCCCTTGCGCCATTTGCTGCCTTGGAGAGGCCGGCTGCCCACCCACCGAAGGCTCCTGTGACCCCACCGATGAGCGTTTGAATCCCAACCTGTCCCCAGTCGACTTTTCCATTAAAGTACTTCTGCATCAAGATGCTTGAACCTCCACTCAATGCAGCACCACTTGCTGCCATGAGTGCGATGCCAGCTGGGCCCCCAACGCCAGTACACATGAGGCCAAAACCGACGACCATCGCCGCTCCACCAGCAATGTATTCCCAGTTGTTCTTCGTCCATTCCCAGGCTGAGCCCAGCGCCCCCCGTGTGTTAATTGTCGAAGCATAGGCTTGCAAATCTGCATCTGTCACCGGATTGAGACCGAGCGGATCTAAAAGGTTCAGCGGATTATTCGCAGCATAGTTATAGGGGTTGCTTTCCCAAATCGCACCAGCTGGCGCAAGCACGGGATCTTGAGAGAGGAAGCCCATGGATCGTGGATCATAAACCCTATGCCTTAGCCATTCCATCCCGTCAACAATGAGTGAGCCATGCCCTGTCATACCCAGGTTTGGATGTGGAGAGGTAAGGATAGAGGTAACATCCCAGGGGTTCGTTGCGGGGGCGTGGCGGAACTGTCGCCACTGCGAATCGGGCTGTCGACCTCCGATGACGGTAGTGACACCGGGCAGACTCAGAACAGGTAACGTGCCGACGCTGGTAAGGCGATGGATGTCCCATGAGATCGGAGTATTGTCAATCCGAGAAAGCTCTCCAAGCGCATTGACCCACAGATTGGTCTTGTTCTGTTGGCCTGTGGGACTATCCCAGGTGATGTCTTCAAGCCACCCTCGAGGATCCCACGAGAAAGTCTTGACACCATTGTGGCCTTTTTCTGTCACTCGCTGGCCGGATGCATTGTAGGAATATAGTGTTGGTTCACTATTCATCGGCGCGATTGAAGTGAGCTGACCGGCTTCATTGTAGGCGTAGCGAGTGGTGACGGTGTTGTCACAAGAGGTGACCAAACGCCCAGCCTCGTCATACTCCCAGGTGGAGTTTTCGCCCATTCCCGACAAAGACACGAGTTGGTTCGCATCGTCATAGCCGTAGTCGACTTTCCCCTCCTGATAGGAGAGGGTGATAACTCTACCCCAGGTGTCACGCTTAACCTGGGTGGTAGTTGTACCGACCTTCGTGCGGTGTATGTGTTCTGCCAACCAGCCCTCGAGGTAGCGGTAGTCGTCAGCATGTTGATCACGTCGAATACTGAGCAGACGTCCACTGGCATCATGTTGCAGATCAATTCGTCCCAACTGGCTGTGGCGCACAACGATGAGCTGCCCATTCTTGTCGTACTCGTAACGGGTGATGTCACCGTTGATATCACGATGCTGCGTGACACGACCATCCTTGTCATAGCTCCACGTGTGCTCAACACCATCATCTCGCCGTGCGATTAGGCGGTTCAAACTGTCGAAAATGAGTTCGATGTGATGCTCAATGTTGTGATCGGTGTAATCACAGATGCGCAGAGTTCGCAGATCCTCACTAATCTCAATACGGCTCAGAAGATGATCATTAACATAAGTAGCTCCCGCGAGAGAGTCATCTTCATAAACAAAGGACAGTCGTGTTCCATCCGGTGCTTGCGTGCCTGTTGGTAGTCCCGATGGGTCGAAGAAATACTGGGTCTGTGCGCCGACGGGGTTGATGACACGTACGCATTGATTCAGATCGTTATAGGCGTACTGAGTGCGACCGCCGGACGGGTGCGTAACAGCGACGACGCGCCCGCGCTCGTCGTAGTCATAGTGCGTCACTCCTCCGAGACCGTTAGTCGCAGCCACCATCTGACCACTGGCATCGTAGGAAAAACGACGGATACCCATCAGAGAATCACGTTGATAGATCAGACGCCCGCATGCGTCGTATGAAAATACAAACTTCCCGTTCCCAGGGAGAGTAGCTGAGAGAAGTCGCCCGCAACGATCGTAGGAGTAGCTACCTCTCTCGCCAGTAGGCAGAGTGAAACCCGTGACACGAGAGTCGATGTCGTAGTGGTAAGTCGTAGCATTGCCAAAAGCATCGCCGATACTCTCAATGCGCCCACACGCATCATAGGTATAAACAGTAGAGACTTGTTCTGGGCTCACATGTTCAATGAGTCGACCAGCAAGGTCACGGCGCAGGAGGGTCAACCCACCCTCGGCATCCACAATCTCGATGATGTTTCCAGCAGCATCACGCGTATATAACTGTTGAGAGTTGTCAACAGAACTCTCTCCGATTGGACGCCCATAAGGGTCACAAAGGATCTTTCCTGTCTGTCCACTGTCACGGTAGTGGAACTCTCCAGTGATGGGGTTAAAACCCTGTGATGAGATGCGCCCGGAAGGATCACGGCTCTCTGTCACTCTTCCGCTCGGATTGTATTCCCACGACCACTGTGCACCTTGGGGCGCACGCATGGCCGTCAGACGCGATAAAGTGTCGTACTCAAAGAGGTATTCGGCACCATCAGGCAAAGTGAGGCTTGATATATTTCCGAGATCGTCGTATGCACAGGCCGTTGTTCGAAGCAGAGGATCAATAACCCGTGCCAGAGCTCCATGGTCTCCATATGCGTATGTCGTCCGAGCACCGACAGGGTTAGTCATTGCGGTTTTACGCCCGTACGCATCGTATTCAAAAATCCATGTGGCACCTTCAGCATCCCGATAAGCTGTCAGGTTGCTCGAATCGTCGTAGGTGTACTCGCTACTCGCACCGGAGGGGGTGATCGCCTCAATGACACGTCCCCGACTGTCACGGATAAGGCGAGCTATGGCACCATCAGCATTTTCAATGCCTTCGAGTTCGCCGTGGGCGTTGTATAGGAGTGAGAGTGTCACCCCAACAGGGTCGACTACTCGACGCAGGATTCCCCCTTCCCATTCGAGATAACTCACGCCTCCTAGAGCGTCATGAATCTCAGAAGGGTCTCGCTGATCGGCAGCATAGACGTAGCTGATATGGCTGCCTTCTGCTGTCACGATGTCGGTGAGACGATCATGCTCATCCCAAGCAAAAGTGAACTCGCCTCGCGAGGGGAGGACAGTGCGTACACGCCGCCCTCGCTGGTCGTACACGTGAACGGTAACTGCTCCCTCACGGTCAGTAACCTGCACGAGGTTCCCATGACCGTCATAGGACATTGATTGGCGATTTCCCGCAGAGTCGACAACTCCAATAAGTCGACCAAAACGGTCAGCGATCCAGGTATCCGACCGAGAGCCATCATGATCGGAGACGGCGGTAACACGTCCAGGAAGGTAAGCGAAACGGACACGTCGGCCATGCGGGGTGATTTGTGAGATGACTCTGCGCCGGTCATCGTAGGTATTGATGACCTCAGCGACGTTTGCACTGTTCCTGACCTCAATAAGTAGGTTGTTAGTGTCCCACGTGTAGCGCCGCGTGTGCTCTGGTGTTGTGACATTCACGAGGCGAGAGCGATCGTCGTAACTGTAATCTGCGCTGCGCCCATCGTTGGAAAGTGCTTTAACTAGCAGACCGTCACGATAGGTGAAGTCAACTCGGCGCCCGTTCTCGTGAACAAGAGCAGTGATCGTGTCGGCATCACGCTCTGCCCAAAGCCACGTGGAAGATGAATCGCGGCTGGCAAGCCACTGACCTTCAGGCGTAAAGACCCATGCGCGTCCGGCATTGTCGTTTACTACCCACACGGTGGCATTGTGAGATTTTTCTAGCGGGAAGCGAATGTCAGCATCTTTGGTGAGCCAAAAATTTGCGTGATCTGCTCTGACAGTCGATGCAGTGGCGGACGCAAAGGAGATATTTCCACCATCTGCTTGAACCCATACGATGCTCTCATCGTCAACCAGAAGACGCTGCTGGAGAGTACTCGCCCAACCTATGCCGAGAACACCACAATCCTCGGATAGGGAGTTGTACATGCGGGTGACATTGAGTTCTGCCGCCAATCCTGTAAACGCAATGTCACATTCCGGTTCAATGAAGTTTCCCGTTACGGTGTTTACTGGATCCAGTGCGTACCCCGTGTTGGGATCAAAACCAGAAAGGGCAGCAGGAGGAACATCAAGGTCGTCACGGGAAGCGCTAACATTTGCAGCCTTCAACGCGTTGTAGATCGCAGAATCCTCAAGGGTCGAAACGTTGTTTTCGCCGCCTGCAGCCGCGAAAGCGTCCGCGACGGTTCGGAGCCATTTCGCGTCCTCGCCATGGAGTCCACACCATGTATTGAAGTTAGTCACAAGGGCTGAGGCGTCAAGCGTACCGTAGCAGCACACAGAAGCGAAGCCGTTGAGCTTATTCTGTAGAGTGATGCGAATAGCGAGGCCCACGCTGGCATTATCAATGGCGTGGGATGCTGAACGAAGATTGGACGGTCGCGCAGAGGACACTGACTGCCCAGTAGATCCTCCCACTCCTGGGAGGGGAAGCTCTCGAGGTCGTGAAGCGGCGGGAGAAACATAGGGGGTGGGAAGAACGTCGCTCGCAAACCTCGGAGGGGCTTCCTGGCCAAAAACCCAATCCCAACCCTTCTCCCACCAGTCATCATGGCGCGCAAGATACTCGCGCACTTGACGACGCCGCGCGTTTTCTTTGGTGGCTTCAGAAATAAGGTGGTCGACCGCGTTCGCTGCGTCGTCAAGCGCGGTTGCTAGTGCTGCCCCGTCATTGCGAGCAATCTGCATATTGCGGGCGAAAACTTCAGAAAAATGGCCTTCAAAGTCTTTTTCTGCCGTTAGTTGAGCCGCGGCTCGGGACGATTCGTAGTCGCGTGTCTTTTGTGCCGCTGAGCGGAACAATGCAGCAAGGTCGCGTGCATAGGAAAAGTCGAACACGACATCGGTCTCGTAGTCACCAAAGTTGGGCATAACTCACCGTTCGAAATAGTGACGGGCTTGGAATATGGGGGGTGAACTAGTTGATCACTTCTGGGCTGAGCATGTGATCTACGTAGAGGTGTGGCACATAGGCAAAGCGAGCAACGATACCTTTACTATTGTCCGCCGCCTGCTTGGAAGATGTTGGTCGAGATCTGCTGGAGCTGGCCACGTAGTTCTTCCAGTTCAGTCTTGGCCTTCTCAAGGGCAGCGC
>NZ_RQZF01000011.1 GCF_003858455.1 Schaalia canis
GAGTAGGACACCGCCGCAACACAACCAACACGTTCGAGCCCCGCCAACAACCCCATCGGCGGGGCTCAAACACACCCACACACCACAACACGCAACGATGCGGAAAAGTTTAATCTCCATCACGTCGCCGCTAGGACAAAACACCCCCTGTATCTGACAGTGCGCGTGAAAAACTAGTGGTCATGAGTGAACATGAACCGATGCCGAAGTCTTTTACCGTAGAAGAAGACGCATCTATGACCATGCAGCGCGTGCAGGCTCATGACCGCCTTGCACACCAAAGCCGCGTGGTTTTGCGCCTGGGACAGATGCTGCTCTCATCAGGTGCGAGCGCCTTCCGCGTGAAGTATTCCATGGCCCAACTTGCACGTGCAGTGGGTATTCAGGAACACCGCGCACAGGTCACCTACAGTGAAATCCTCACCACCGCCTACGCAAATGGCACCTTCCGAACTGAGCTCGCTGAGAACCGCGTTCTTGGAATTAACGCCGACCGTATCGACCGCCTTGTCAACTACGTTGAATCCTTGCGAGGTACCCGCGCAGTAGTCGAGGACGTGGACGCCGCCCTCGACGAAATTGACACCGTCAAACCACTGTACGGCTGGCTTCCTAACGCGCTTGCCTCCGGCCTTGCCTGTGCAGCTTTCGCCTTCCTCAATGGTGGTGGCCCCATCGAATGTAGCGTGGTCGCCATCGCGGCCTTCGTCGGTCAGTTCGTGCGACGCCAACTTCTTCATCGTCGAATGAACCACTTTGGCGTGTGGATGCTGTGCGGTCTGACGGCTGCTCTTGTCTACATCGGTGGACTTCACCTCCTCGACCTCATCTTCCACGTTGCTGCAACCCATCACTCCGGCATTATTTCTGCGATCCTCTTCCTGGTGCCCGGTTTCCCGCTGGTAACTGGGATCATCGACCTTGTACGCCATGACTTCCAAAGCGGCATTGCCCGACTCACCTACGTTTCAATGCTTCTCGTGAGTGCGGGCGTGGCCGTATGGGCGTTATCGCTGGCCTTTGAATGGACACTTCGCCAGGAGTATGTTGTCCCTGTCGAAGGATCGGTCCTGTACGTTCTGCGCTTTATTACGAGCTACATCGCCGCCTTTGGCTTCGCGATGCTTTTCAACTCGCCTCCAAAGGTTTGTGCTGCCGCAGCCAGTATTGGCGCTGTGGTGAACACAGCCCGATTGCTATTGCGCGACGAGATCACAATCCCTAACCAGGCTGCCGTTGGTGTTGCCGCACTCGTTGCCGGTCTGCTGGCTATCTGGGTGGCACAACGTACCCGATTCTCTCGCGTGACCCTCTCGGTTCCAGCGGTTGTCATCATGATCCCAGGTGTTCCCCTCTATCGTGCACTGGCCTTCCTCTCGAGCGGTAATACGAGCGAGGCCCTAGCCGCACTCTTTGAGGTGTTCTTCGTGGTGTCCGCCATTGGCGTGGGCTTGTCAATCTCGCGTATGCTCACCGACCGCGAATGGCTGATGGAAACACCAAAGGGCGTGCCACGCCTGGAAGCATTGCCCATGCGCTACTGAGCATCAAGGCAAAAAGATGAGGGCCGAGGAACAGTGTTCCTCGGCCCTCATGCTGCTTGTCACAGAGCTGGGTTCATGGGAACCATGCCCGATCAGCCAAAGACAGCCTTCAGGGTCAAGGCAGCCACAGCAGAGACGCCAGCAGCCGCAGGAAGGGTAATCACCCACGCCAGAGCAATCGGACGCATGAGGCCCCAGTTGGCGGCGCGGTTCACGATACCGATACCTAGGACAGCACCAATGAGGATGTGCGTGGAGGACACGGGCAATCCTGCTAGGGAAGCAGCCATGACGACGGCAGCGGCAGCGAGTTCTGCAGTGAAACCAGAAGCAGGGTGCATTTCTGTCAAACCGGAGCCAACGGTCTTGATGACGTTGCGGCCAATAAACCACAGGCCTGACACCAGGGCAACACCACAGATCAGTGTCAGTGCCGGGGGAACAAAGGACGTTGACTGGATCGCGTTATTGCGGAGAACATCCAAGATCGCAGCGAAAGGACCGATCGCATTAGCAATGTCGTTGGAACCGTGGCTGAAGGCGAAGGCAGCAGCGGTAAAGACCTGCATCCATGCGAACAAGGTGAAGGTGGACTTAGCAAGGTCCTTCTTACGTTGGGACTTTGCGATGATGAACACGGCCATCCAGACGGCAGCGCCGATCATGGCGATAATCAGGGCGGTTCCAAGGGAGTCGACACCAAGATTCAGGTTCTTCAGGCCCTTGAACATCAGCATTGAGGCAATCAGCATGGAGCCAAGGCCAGCCAGCATCGGCACCCAGGTCAATAGCGCCTTATGCGCGTTGATGCCCTCGGCCTTTTCCTCGATGCGGTAGAGCTCACGGTAGTAGTCCGATTCGAGTTCTTCGTAGTCGAAGTCAGGAAGATTCAGGGTGACAGCGTCACGCGCCATCATGTTGGTGTACGAGATCTGCTGCAATTCGCTCAGGCGGTCGAAGTGCTCACGGTGACGCTGCCTGTGCATTGCGCGCTCGGTCTTGATTTCACGCAGCTTGGCGTCGGCGTGATCGTTGTAAACCAAAATGTGTTGCTTGATGGCGCTATAGAGAGCGTAAGCGACGATACCGCCAAGTAGAGGAGAGAGCACCCATGAGATGACGATTTGGCCGATTTGATCCCACTGAACCATGTCGAGGCCGCCAGCGCCGGTGCGGATGCCGATAGCGATGGCTGCGCCGACGATACCACCAATAATGGAGTGGGTGGTGGACACCGGAAGGCCTTGCCAGGTGGCGAAAAGAAGCCACAGGGCTGCGCCCAGGAGCGCGGCCATCATGATGTACACGAAGTCGCGTGGGTCGAGAGTGATGGATTCGAGGTCGACAATGCCGCTGCGGACGGTCTTCGTCACAGAAGAGCCAGCCAGAACAGCGCCTGAGACTTCAAAGACTGCGGCGACGACGAGCGCTTGCTTCATCGTGAGAGTTTTAGCCCCCACGGAGGTTCCGAAGGAGTTGGCAACATCGTTACCACCGATGTTGAAGGCCATAAAAACGCCGAAAAGAACAGTGAGAAGGAGCAGGATGCGGTTCTCGCTGCCTTGGACGTATCCGAAGGACCATGCGCCAAACCAGATCAGGGCGGCAACAAGGATTGCGCCAAAGAAGGTATGCCACTTCCAGTCGGCTCCGAGGAGTCGCTGGCCTAGGCCAGGAGTGGCTGCGAGTGGCTCAGAAGTTTTCACGGTGGAGTTTTCCTCACGATGTGGTGCTACTTGCGGCTCCCATCTTTGGGGACGAAAGTGTCCAGCAGGTTAACAGAGCGAACCCAAAAGATCACGAAAAGGTAACGGACGCTCCAGTGATGAGAAAATAGGAGCGTCCGTTCACCTGCGTGAGGGTGCAAAAACCCTTAGAGCGAGGCCAGAATATGGGCAATCAGGATCTTGCCAATCATCGCCACGGGATACACCAGGGCGTAGCCGAGCGCCACACGCGGATCAGCATTCGTCTTGCCGTTTGCGAAGGCCAAAATCGCCGGCTGGGTTTGCATGCCAGCCAGCAAGCCCGATAGCTGCGTGCCGCCCATCTTGATGAGCCAACGCATCAGTACGAACATACCAACGGCGGCAGTAGTGGTCATTGCCGCACCTAGAAGCAGGATTGACATCCAGGTGCCCGACGCAAAGGCTTCAGAAATCTGCCCGCCAGCATATGCGCCTGCCTGAGCCAGGAACATTAACAGACCCAGGTTGGCCAGCACCTGACACGAGGTGAAAGGAAGAGCCGTCACCATCGGACCGATACGGCCGACACGGCCGAAGAACAAACCGACGATCAGAGTGCCAGCCGCAGCACCAATCGAGAAAGTGCCGCCACTAAGCATCGGGATTGGAATATTGCCCAGAAGGATACCAAGGGCCATACCCACGCCAAGGGCGATGGGATTGAGATCGGAGAGGCCTCGGGAGGAGTCACCAAAGAACTTCGTAATCTCGCGCATCTTCGAAGTCGGAGCAACGACGCGCACACGGTCACCCAACTGCAAGACCAAATGAGGATCAGCAAACATATCAACATCACCGCGGCGCACACGCGAGATCGTCGCAGAAAAACGCGACGACAGATGCAGGTCACTCAGGGGCCGTCCTGCGACCTCTGGATTCGACACAGTCATGCGGCGAAAATCCAAGTAGGAGCGGTCAGTGGTCAAGGAAGCTGAACTTAAATGACCGAGTTCTGTTGCTACGCGAGTGACTGCCTCGGCTGGGCCAACGACCGAGATGAGGTCCCCCGCATCAAGAGTGTCTGCCAACGATGGCCTCGTAATGGGGCCTTCCTCTCCGCGACGCAAACGCGAAAATGTCACCTTCTGATCCATCGCGTCGTAAATGTCGCGCAGACGAGGATGGTCCTCACGCTGAACCCGAATGGTGCGGTTAGCCAAAGGGCTGGGGGCGTCCTTGTCGTTCTTGCCATACGACAGTGCCGCGATAGAGGCCACGAGCATCCCAATGACGCCGAAAAGATAGGCGATCGAGTAACCAACTGTGGCCGTACCCAGATCGCCGGAGGCCTCACCGGCAGCAGCAAGAGCCGGAGTATTCGTCAGGGCGCCAGCAAAAGTGCCAGCAATCAATGACTGGGGCATCCCCAACGCTCGCCCGAGTGCCACGCCGACAATAGCGGTGAAAGCGTAGACCCCCAGCATGAGCAGAATAGGCCCCACAGCAGTGCGGAGATTATGGAAGAACGAGGGGCCGGAGTTAATGCCGATCGCGAATGTGAACAATGCCAGGCCGAGGAGTCCAATCTCGTGGGGGATTCTGATAGACACTCCGTAGTGTTGGGCTGCGGCAGCGAGGGCGATTGCGAGGAACAAAACTGCAGCGGCATCAAGACTGATCCCCTTGTATTTAAGGTGACCAACCATCATGCCCGCGCCGATCACAATAAACAGGGTGAGGATGGGGCTGTTCGCTAGGAATTCAAATATGGTCAACACCGTCGTAGACTCCAACACGATTCGACTCGGCTTTGATAGCACTTCCACACTACGACTCTTGACCTGAGGAAACGAGTCCACGAGCTTCCAAAACAGCAGATCGGAGAAAAAAGAGAGTTCCGTACTGTGAGACGGGCCGCAAGATGCGGGCTGATAGTCCTAACGTGGAGGTGTGATTGAAACCAATTCGGCTCTGATTGTTCGCCTGATCGTAGACAGGCGTACGATTCCTGCCGACTAAGGGTGGATCGTACGCCTTATCCCCACGCACACGACGTCGCGGAGGGGATTTTTTCATAGCCTGAGCGCAACACCTGCTTCGTAAACGCCGTGAGGGAACAACGAAGAAAGGGACGGGCGAAGGCAAGACGTACGATCAGCGACCAACACAAGGAGAGGACACAGCGGTGAAAGACACTGCACAGACTCAGACGATGACAGGGGCTCAAGCCATCATCGCAAGCCTGGAAGCCCTCGGGGTAACCGATGTCTTTGGCATGCCCGGTGGCGCCATTTTGCCGACCTACGACCCGCTGATGGACTCCTCGATTCGCCACATTCTTATTCGCCACGAGCAAGGCGCCGGTCACGCCGCTGAAGGCTACTCGCTGGCAACAGGCAAGGTCGGGTGTGCGATCGTCACCTCCGGCCCCGGCGCAACGAACGTGCTGACCGCCCTCGCTGACGCCAATATGGATTCCATTCCGATGGTCGTCATCTCCGGTCAGGTGGGTGCCTCTCTCATTGGCACCGACGCTTTCCAAGAGGCCGACGTCGTGGGCGCATCCATGCCCCTGGCGAAGCATTCCTTCCTTGTCACAGACCCCCAGGAGATTCCAGCCCGCCTAGCTGAGGCCTTCCACATCGCAGGAACTGGACGCCCCGGACCTGTCCTTGTGGATATTACGAAGTCGGCGCAGGTTGCTGAAATGGAATTCTCCTGGCCGCCGGCTATGGAACTTCCCGGCTACCGCTACGCGGGCAAGCCCCACAAGAAGCAAATCCGCGCGGCTGCCGAAGAAATCGTACGAGCCCAAGCTCCCGTGCTCTACGTCGGCGGCGGCTTGATTCGCGCCAACGCTTCTGAACAGCTTGCCGCCCTCGTCGAACTCACTGACGCGCCAATCGTCACCACCCTCACTGCTCGCGGCGCATTCCCCGACTCTGACTCGCACAACCTTGGTATGCCCGGCATGCACGGTACAGTGGCCGCAGTAGGCGCACTCCAACGTGCCGACCTCGTTATCGCGCTGGGTTCACGTTTCGATGACCGCGTGACCGGCAAACTTGACTCCTTCGCGCCCCGCGCCCGCGTTGTCCACGTGGACATTGACCCTGCCGAAATCTCCAAGAACCGCTTTGCTGACATTCCAATCGTCGGTGACTTGAAAATGGTCATTGAGGCGCTGCTTGACGAACTCCCCGGCGCCTACACCAAGGCTGGACGCCCGGACCTATCAGGATGGTGGCGCTACCTCAACCGGCTGCGCGACCGCTACCCCATGGGGTGGACTGACCCCAAGGACGGAATGCTCGCGCCCCAGTACGTTATCCAGCGCCTGAGCGAATTGACCGGCCCCGACGCCTACTATGTGACCGGCGTTGGCCAGCACCAAATGTGGTCGGCACAGTTCATTGGCTGCGAAAAGCCCCGGCACTTCCTGTCCTCCTCTGGCCTGGGCACCATGGGCTTTGCCGTGCCCGCCGCGATGGGCGCACAGGTTGGTCAACCGGATGCTGTTGTGTGGGCTATTGACGGTGACGGTTGCTTCCAGATGACCAACCAGGAGCTTGCCACCTGCACGGTGAACAACATTCCCATCAAGGTCGCGCTCATCAATAACTCGGTGCTGGGCATGGTGCGCCAGTGGCAATCCCTGTTCTACGACAAGCGCTATTCCAACACTACGCTCAACCCCGCTGACGGCGACCAGATCCCCAACTTTGCGATGCTGGCCAACGCTTATGGCATTGAGGCGCGCGTGGTGCGCACGCCTGAAGAGGTCGACGACGCCATTCAATGGGCGTTGTCGGTGAACGATCGGCCGGTCTTTATTGACTTCCGTGTCTCCAAGGACGCGATGGTGTGGCCGATGGTTGCTGCAGGCGTTTCCAATGACGATATTCGCTATGCCCAGGGCATGGCCCCCGACTGGGATGTGGAGGACTGACCGATGGCCCGTTTGCGTACCCTTGCCGTTCTTGTTGAAAACAAGCCCGGCGTGCTCATGCGTGTTTCAGCCCTCTTTGCCCGGCGCGCCTTCAACATTAAGTCCTTGACCGTGGGTGAAACCGAGCATCCTGAAATCTCACGCATGACGATTATCGTCAAGGCTGATGATCTGCCTTTTGAGCAGGTCACTAAGCAGCTCAACAAGCTCATCAACGTCATTAAGGTTGTTGAACTCCAGCCGGAAACCTCGCTGGAGCGTCGCCTGGTGATGTTCAAGGTCCGCGCCGACGAGAAGTCCCGCACCTCTGTCCTTCAGATTGTGGACCTCTTCCGCGCTCATGTCGTTGACGTCCAAGCAGAGACCGTTGTCATCGAATCGATCGGCTCTCTGTCTAAGCTGGAGGCGCTGGCTGCAGCGCTTGAACCCTACGGGATTAAAGAAATTGTTCAGTCGGGTGCTGTGGCTATTGGCCGCGGACAACGCTCGATTACCGACCAACTGAAGGAGAAGTGACCAATGGCCGACATCATTTACGACGACGGTGCTGATCTGTCGATCATCCAGTCCAAGAAGGTCGCAATCGTCGGCTACGGCTCTCAGGGCCACGCCCACGCGCTCAACCTCAAGGACTCCGGCGTGGACGTCGTCGTGGCGCTACGCCCCGGCTCAGCGTCCTGGGAGAAGGCCGAGGCCGCAGGCCTGGCTGTTGCTGACATCCCCGAGGCCGTCCGCAATGCGGACGTTGTCATGATTCTCACCCCCGACCAGGTGCAGCGTCATGTCTACGCTGAGCAGATCGAGCCGAACCTCAAGGAAGGTGCTGCCCTCTTCTTCGCCCACGGCTTTAATATCCGCTACGGGTACATCACCCCCGCCGCCGACCACGACGTGTGCATGGTTGCCCCCAAGGGCCCCGGCCACACCGTGCGCCGCCAGTACGTTGACGGACGAGGCGTACCCGCCCTCGTTTGTGTCGAACAGGACGCCTCCGGTCAAGCCCTGGACCTGGCCCTGTCCTACGCCAAGGCTATTGGTGGCACCCGCGCTGGCGTTATCCAGACCACCTTCACTGAAGAAACCGAAACCGATCTCTTCGGTGAGCAGGCAGTCCTGTGCGGTGGTGTCTCCCGCCTGATCCAGTACGGCTACGAGACCCTGGTTGAGGCCGGCTACCAGCCCGAAATGGCGTACTTCGAGGTGCTACATGAGCTCAAGCTCATTGTTGACCTCATTAACGAGGGCGGCATCACCAAGCAGCGTTGGTCGATTTCTGACACCGCAGAGTACGGTGACTATGTCTCTGGCCCGCGCGTCATTGGCCCGCAGGTGAAGGAAGCCATGAAGGAAGTTCTGGCCGATATTCAAGACGGCACCTTCGCTCGCCGCTTCATCGCCGATCAGGATAATGGCGGCCTGGAGTTCAAGGCCCTGCGCGCCGAGGGCGAAGGCCACCCGATTGAGGCTACCGGTAAGGAGCTGCGCGCTAAGTTCGGCTGGGCTCAGGCTGATGCTGATTACACGGATGGTTCTGCCGCCCGCTGAGTGACGTGACGTGATCTGCTTCAGACGAGGCGATCACTGCTGAAGCACAAGGGGCCCTCCTGGAAATTCCTCCAGGAGGGTCCCTGTGTGTTGTGGCGGGTTGAAGGTGTAGATGAGGGGAAAGGCATCTCAAACTGTTGAATACTGACAAAGACGCACCAGAAAGACAGAGTTACAGTTATTCCCATCACACCTTGTTGGGGCGGGTGGCAAGGACGCACCCCGCCCCGCAACAGGGTGTGCGCCGCGCGCAAAGAAGCGTTCGGACGCACAACAATCAGGAGACATCGATGTCAACGCATCACCCTGCCGCCCAACACCACCCCCACACCGAATGGTTCGACACCGCCAGGCTTGGCCTCTTCGTCCACTTCGGCCTGTACTCCGTTGCCGCTAGGCACGAATGGGTGATGTGGTACGAAAAAACACCGGTCAACGAGTACGAACAATACGCCGAGTTTTTCGACCCCGACCTTTTCGACGCCCGCGAGATCGCCAAACATGCCCGCGAGGCGGGCATGACCTATGCTGTGCTCACTACCAAACACCACGACGGCTTTTGCCTCTTCGACACGGCGCACACCAGCTACAACTCCGTCCAGCACCAAGGACGTGACCTGGTTGCCGAATGGTGTAAAGCGCTCCGGGCAGAAGGCCTCAAAGTCGGCCTGTACTACTCGCTTCTGGACTGGCACCACACAGACTTCACCGTCGACTTCAACCACCCACGCAGAGACGACCCCACCGCCCGTGACGACAACGCCACGAAGGATTTTTCCCGCTACCGCGACTACTTGCACGCGCAGGTCCGCGAACTCCTGACGAACTACGGCACCATCGACTACCTCTTTTTTGACTTCTCCTACCCGCGCGTTGAGGACGGCTGGGAAGGAAAGGGGCGAGATGACTGGGGATCGGTTGAACTTGAACGCCTATGCCGCGAACTCCAACCCACCATCATCATGAACGACAGACTCGACATCCCCAGCGACCTCGTCACACCCGAGCAATACCAGCCGACCTCGCCCATGACAATTGACGGCGAACCCGTGCGCTGGGAAGCCTGCCAGACCCTCAACGGCTCCTGGGGGTACGACCGCGATAACACCTCCTTCAAGCCCATCAGCATGATTCTGCGGATGCTGGCCGACACCGTCTCAAAGAACGGCAACCTTCTGCTTAATATCGGCCCCGATGGGCGCGGCGCTATCACCGCTCACGACCGCCGGATTTTGCAGCAGGTGGGGGAGTGGATGCGACTGCACGCTCGGGCGATCGTCGGAGCGGGAGCCTCATCCTTCACCCCACCGCCCAATACCGTTTACACCCAACGAGGCAACCGCCTCTACCTCCACGTTTTCGACTGGCCTTTCGGGCACCTTCACCTGCCGGGCTTGGCAGGAAAAGTACGTTTCGCACGCCTCCTCAACGACGGTTCGGAACTACGCATGGACGTCCATGACCCGAACAAGGAAGCCTTCGCCACCCGCATGGGAGGGCAGCCGGAAGGAACACTGACTTTGACGCTTCCTACCCGCGCACCAGAGACGATCCTGCCCGTCATTGAATTGATCCTCTCTGAGGACTCCAAGTGACACCATCGCGGGGACTTCCAAAGGCGGGATTCCCCTTGAGTGAAAGAAGAACACTATGACACGACGAACTCTGACAATGAGCCTTGTCGCCCTCGCGGCTGCAACCAGCGTGACTCTGGCCGCGTGTGGTGGCGGCACAGCACCCACATCCTCAGCATCAGGCAACACGGCAGACGGAAAGGTCCACCTCGTGTGGGATATGTGGGCCAGCGGAGCCGAGGAAGTCGAATGGCTTGAAAAGACCGCCGAAATCGCCCGAGAGAAAAATCCCGATGTGTCCATTGAGCTGCGCACCTCTGGCTGGGAAGACTACTTCACGAAACTGACAGCAAATATGTCATCGGGGAATGTTTCGTGCCTGACCTCCATGAATGGCCAGCGCGTCAGTGCTTTCCATCAGGCGCTCTCACCCTTGAGTGAGGAGGACCTCAAGATCGCAGGCATCAGTGAGGATGATTTCGCTGAGGGAGCTTTCGAGATCCTCAGCCATGATGGCAAACTCTACGGTATTCCCTACGATGTCGCTGCCATGCTCATGTTCTACAACAAGGACATGGTGGCTGAAGCGGGTATCGAGGCCCCCAAGGGCGGGTGGAGTTTCGACGAGTTCCTCTCAACGGCGAAGGCTCTCACGAACGAGAAACACAAGGGCTTTGGCATAGCTTTGGGTGAATACCAGTGGCTGGCTATGCCGATCGCGATGTCCGGTCTGCAACCCGTCAACGAGGACGGCAAGCTAGACCTGACAAACCCGAAATTCCTTGAAGCCGCCGAATGGTACGCCAACCTGGTCACGAAGGAGAAGGTTGCCGATCCTGCACCATCAGCGTCGGAAACAGCCTGGGGCGAGGAGCAATTCCTCGCGGGAAATGTTGGTATGGCAATCGCTGGTACCTGGAACGCCCGCAAGAACTACACCAACGAAGCTGGTTTTACAGCTGGAGCTACTCGTTTGCCTCAGGGGCAGGCGGGACCGTTGGGTTTGGTGCTTGGCTCTGGTTTCGGTATTGGTTCGTCCTGTGAGGGGGCTGAGCGTGAAGCGGCTTTGAAGGTCCTGGGTGCCCTTGTGTCCAAGGAAGCTCAAGATCACATGGCTCATGTCGGGCGCTCGTATCCGGCGCTGAAGGCCTCGCAAGATCATTATTTCGACTCCTTCCCCGAAGACATCCGCGAGGAAGTGAAGGTTGCCTTTGACGAGGCATTCAAGGGTGTTGTTGGCCAGCGTTCCACAGGAACCTGGCCGCAATTGACCGAATACCTCACCCCTAACCTTGTGCCTGTCTACACCGGGGACGCCCAGATGAAGGACGTTCTCGAAGCAGGGCAGAAACAGTTCGGGAACTGAGTGAATCACAGGTAGAGTTCCGCAGAAACGCTCGTCTCTGCCAATAGAATCGAAGAAGCCCCGCAGGCCATGATGAAGCATGGTCATTGCCTGCGGGGCTCATCTATATGCCGCTGACAATGAAAAATCATGAAGACACAGAGGAAAAAATTATCTATATTTTTGCAGATCGTGATTAGATAGAACAGGTCGCGAAAGAGGCGTGGCCGTTTTAGACACATGGAGCTGCAATGGAGTTCACCGATGCACTAACTTTGCTGGCTGGCAAAGTTAAAGATCATGCGGATTCGCTTCAAACCGAAGAAGCAACGAAAAACGCACTCATCATGCCGTTCATCTCAAACGTGCTCGGCTACGACGTATTCAATCCTCAAGAGGTAATCCCAGAGTACACCGCTGACGTTGGTATTAAGCGCGGCGAGAAAATTGACTACGCCATCATGACTTCCGGCGAGATGCAGATTCTCATCGAATGTAAGGCGGCTAGTGTGGCGCTTAAACTCGAGCATGCCTCTCAGCTCTACAGATACTTCGGTGTGACTTCAGCGCGCATTGCAGTCCTGACTAATGGCAAGGTATGGAACTTCTATACCGATCTTGACGCCCCGAACAAGATGGATAGTAAGCCCTTTCTTGTACTAGATCTCGAAGACATCGATGAGACAATTCTTCCTGACTTGCGCAAGCTGACGAAAGATCGCTTTGACCTATCCTCTGTTATTAATGCGGCCGAAGAGCTGAAGTACCTAGGTGCGCTTCGCCGAAACATCGCTAATGAGTTCAAGGAACCGTCACCAGAATTTGTGCGTTTTTGGGTGAGTCGAGTGTACGAGGGACGATGCACACAGGCAATCCAAGAGAAGTTTACGAGCCTTGTCGAGAAGGCGCTTCGTCAGTACCTTAGTGAGCGAATCAATGACCGACTCAAGACAGCACTTGGCGCTGACGAGAATGTTGTTCTCTCCATGGCTCCAAATGACGAAGAAGCTGAACCCGAGAGTTCTCCTGAGGAGCAGGAGATCACCAACGTATCCGACGTGGTTACGACGGAGGAAGAGCTTCATGCCTTCCGCATTATCAAGGCCATTGCATGCGCGGAACTTGATCCTGCTCGTATTGGGTACCGAGATGCCAAGTCATACTTCACGGTTCTTGCCGACGACAACAACCGTAAGCCCATTTTGCGTTGCTACTTCAACGCAAAGAGTACGAAGTGGATCGCATTCCTCGACGAGGAACGAAACATGACACGAGTAGATATCGACGGAGTAGAAGACCTCTACCTTTACGTTGATCAGATCCGCGAAGCCGCGAAGCGTTATGCCTAGATGGGTGGGCCTCCTGCCAACAGCAGGAGGCCCACTCATCGTGCGCCCGGCCTTCCTCCTGGATGCAAGGCAATGAAATTTCGTGGCGTGTCTGCCTAGACTGGGCCAATGACACCTCAGCGGCTACCACTTGCTGTCCACCAGTACGGTCTACCTGAAGGCATTGCGCCACCGATTCTGCTTGTTCACGGACTGACGGAGGCAGGCACAACCTGGCCTGACGCAGTTGAGCACTGGGGGAGGCGCTTCCACATTATTGCCCCTGACCTTCGAGGCCACGGTGAGTCACCACGTTTCATGCCAGAGGAACTCTCACACTGCCCTGAGATCATGCGAGATGACCTGCTTGACATTATCCGAACAAGCACCGAACCGGTAATCATTGTCGCGCACTCAATGGGCGCAAACCTCGTTCTATCCATTGCGAGCGAACACCCCCAACTTGTGCGCGCCCTCGTTCTTGAGGACCCCGCCAAACCAATGTTTGACGCGCCTCTGGAGGACTTTGCGCAGGAGACTCTCGCCTTCGTTGAGTCCATGAACAGTGTTACGCAACGCCAGATGGCAGTCGCACGTATGAAGCGCGAAACATCCTGGAGCCAAGCAGAGATTGACGCGTGGGCCGAATGCAAGCCCCTGGTTGATCGAGGCTACCTGCGCGGTGGTTTAGGGCTCTTGCCCTGCTACACGGAAGACACCTATCAGGCATTGTCCGTCCCCACACTGCTCATCCTCCCTGAACCGGCGCCCATGGCACCGCAAAGGCAAGCCGTCACCAACCCCCTTGTCCGCTGGGCCATCGTCGAAAAGGCCGGGCACTGCGTACGCCGCGACCAACCAGAGGCGTACTATTGCGCCGTCGAGGATTTCCTGGCCGATGTCCTCACCTGACACCCGCGCCTGAGGAAGTCGGCTTCCCGGGTCCACGTCTTGGTCGCACTTGGTGGCGGAAAACAGGTCGAAAAAGGCTCCATTCTTGCCACTAGGTGCGACCAAATGTCATCCCCTTGTACCGTCGCCACATCTCGGACGCTTTCACCAGCCCCTCACAGTCACGCACACAATGGAGGCATGACCACACTTGATGTTGCAGTAATCCCCGGCGACGGCATCGGCAAAGAGGTCGTCCCCGAAGGCCTGAAAGTCCTGCGAGCCGCCCTCGACGCTGAAGGCGTTGAACTTGCAACCACCACCTACGATCTGGGCGCAGAACGCTACCACCGAAGCGGTGACACCCTCACCGACGAGGACCTCGCCGCCATTAAGAAACACCAGGTGATCCTCCTGGGTGCCGTGGGCGACCCGTCCGTCCCCTCGGGCGTTCTCGAACGCGGACTACTGCTGCGGCTGCGCTTCGACCTCGACCATTACGTCAACCTGCGCCCCTCACGCCACTACCCTGGCGTGCCCTCCCCCCTGGCCAACCCCGGCACTATTGACTTCGTCGTCGTGCGCGAAGGCACCGAAGGCCCCTACATCGGTAACGGAGGCGTGCTCCGCAAGGACACTCCCCAAGAAATCGCCACCGAGGTTTCCGTCAACACAGCCTTCGGAGTGGAGCGCCTGGTTCGCTACGCCTTTGAAAAAGCCAATGCGCGCCCGCGCAAAAAACTGACCCTCGTGCATAAGCACAATGTCCTCGTGCACGCCGGCGGCCTGTGGCTACGCACCGTTGAGCGCCTGCACACCGACTACCCCGAGGTCAGCGTCGACTACTGCCACATTGACGCCGCCACTATCTACATGGTCACTGACCCGGGCCGCTTTGACGTTATCGTCACCGACAACCTTTTTGGCGACATCCTCACAGACGAGGCAGGAGCCATCACCGGCGGCATCGGCTTTGCCGCCTCGGGCAATATCAACCCTGATGGCACCTTCCCCTCCATGTTTGAACCCGTTCACGGCTCTGCCCCCGACATTGCCGGACAAGGCATTGCGGACCCTACGGCCACCGTCGCCTCCGTTGCGCTGCTGCTGGAGCACTGCGGCTACGAGGCCGCCGCCCGCCGCGTCGAGGCCGCTATCAGCGCTGACATGGATCGCCGCGCCCAAGCCGCCGCTGCCGGAAGGCCGCTGCAGCGGTCAACCTCGCAAATCGGAGACGATCTGGTGGCGGCACTGGCCTGAAAGGCGCATTTCTGCCGCTACCAACACCTACCCCCGCCCGCCTGCCAGAGGAAGAGGCAGGCGGGGGTAGATGCCATTCAGGGGTATACTTTTGGGTGCACGGGAGCCTCACGTAGAGGCTGAGAGGGAGGTAGCGCCTCCGACCGGTGAACCTGATCTGGGTCATGCCAGCGAAGGGACGCACTGCCACACTCCCACGGGAGCCTTCCGTGCATATGGATAACAAGGCACGGATGACACGGTTCCATGCGCCGAGCCCACAAGGCGCGGTGGCGGTGAGGAGACAGGCAGATGACCGACCCCAATCACGCATGCGGTGCGCAGCAAAGAAGGGACGAAAAGCCGAAAGGGACTGCATCTGACACTGCCCAATCTGACAGTGCCGCATCTGGCGGTGCCACATCTGGCGGCGCCCCATCTGACGGCACTTCGGATGGCACCGCATCATCTGAGGTTGAAGAGGCCCGCACCCTCGATCTGTCCCCAGTGTGGGCGCCGATCACCATTGAGGACGCTCAACGAGTGTGCGCTGAACTCTCCGTTCCCGCCCACGCCACCACGATCCTGAGCATCTCCACCCGGCCCACCGCTGCGGCCTCGCTCATTGACACCGACCGCGGGCCACTCTTCCTCAAACGCTACGCGGCCAGTGCCGTCAGCTCCGAGCACCTGACCGCCACCCACCACTATGTCAACCACCTGGCTGCCAACGGCCTACCCACCCCACCTTTCCACACCTTTGCCAATGGAGGCACAGTATGGGCTGAGGGGGAGGCGCTGTGGGAGGCCTGCGAGGGTGCTCGCGGAGAAGACCGCTATCGCGACACCCACTCCTGGCTACCACCACGCAGTTGTGATGAGGCCCGCGACATCGGGCGGCAATGTGCGCGCATTGCCCTGCTGAGCGCCGACTATAAGGCGCCCCGCACTGCTCCTGCGGTCTACCAATCGCGCTTTGACCTCTTCGCTGGTGGAGCACAAACACTTGACGAGCGGATGGAGGCGTGGATTGAACAACGTCCGCACGTTGCCGACTTCTTCCGTGAACGCGGGGTAGATATACGCGCACTCATTGAGCGGCATCGCCCTCACGTTGCCCACATTGACGCAATTCTTGGCAAACATGGGGAGCCTGTGCCGACCACCTGGACTCACGGTGATCTTCACTGTTCCAACCTCATGTGGGAGCAGGGCTCCACCAATGCCGAGAGCATTATCGACTTCGGGCTGGCCGACCGGAACTGGAGCGTCTACGACCTGGCTGTCGCCATTGAACGAAACGCCTTCCTTTGGCTAGAAATCGGTGAAGGAAACCTTGAGGCCGTCCGTCGCGACGTTGCTCAGGCAATCATCGACGGCTATGAAAGCCTGCGCCCACTGAACAGCCTTGAGCGGGCACTCCTGCCCGCCATCATGCCGCTGGTGCAGGCAGAAGCAGCACTGAATTGGATCAGCTACCAGTGGGGGACTTTGCGCAATGCACAGGCCGCCACTTGGAGCCTGGAGGTCTTTTTTGGCGCGCACACTCGCTGGTTTGACACCACAGAAGGACAGTCTTTTACGCAATGGTTGGGCAGCATCATGGCCGACGAGAAACCGCGCCCCACCGACACCAGCCCCCGCTGACGACATTGCCTCCGCTCACGCCTCAACCGACAAGGCATGCTGACCGCGCACTGTCGAAGCACCCACAGTTTCCCCTCAAAACTCCACGGAAAGGTTGAACCCATGAGCGTCACACGCGTACGCCTCGAATACGTCCACCCCTGGCCCAATCATGCCGGCCTCTTCCTCGCTCGAAAAAAGGGCTTCTTTGCCGCCGAAGGCCTGGACGTGGAACTGATTTCGGATGGCTGGGATCGAGGGGACGCTGCCGCCCTTCTGGCCCGCAACGAGTACCACGTTGCATCACTGCGTTTGGGACAACTTCTCGAATCGCGCCTGACCGGCACACCGTTCGTTGCCGTCGCCACTCTTAACCAACGGCAACTCGGTGCTGTCATCACCACTCTGCAGACCGGAATCCGCCGCTTTGCTGATTTGGAAGGCAAAACGGTGGCAATCCCACCCGTTGATCGTCTCATCCGCGAACTCCAACAGGCCGTCGAAGCCGACGGCGGAGACTTCTCAAAGGTGAGCGTCCTTGATCCGGGCAGTGGCGTGTGGGAACCGGACATCCGCGCTGTTGAGCAGGGACACTGGGATGCCATTATTAACGTGCGCGCCTGGGAGCCCTTCCAAGGCAATACCGCTCCCGAGGACGTTGTCATCCTTGACTTTGATGCGGTGAAGGTTGCGCCACATCATTCCTACTTCCTGTGCGTGCGCGAAGACCTGCTAGAACGCAACCCGGAGTTCGTTCGTCATTTCCTGGCGGCAGCGGCTAAGGGGTATCACGCAGCCATGGCTGACGAGGACGCCGCCGTGGACGCGATGACGGTGCCGATGTGCCACATTGATCCGGCAGTTCTGCGCGCCTCAGTGCGTGAAATCCGCGATTCGTGGTTCACCCCTGAGGGGCGCTGGGGTGAGATTCAGGAAGAACTGGTGAACGGCTACACCACATGGATGCTTGAAGGTGACTTCTTTGACGCACCAGTTGGTGATACCGCCGGAGCCTGGACCAATGATCTGCTGCCCTGAGTGTTCGTCACCTACGGGTGTGCGTTTCACGCCGTGAAACGCACACCCTGGGCAGAGACTGGCCTTATCTCCCACGCAAAGCAGCATCCCACCACACTTCTAGGGGTCTACATCTTAGGAAGAGTGTGAAAGGGTCACATGCCGGATAGGCCTCAATTCGCCTGTGGATTGGGGCCTATTCTTAGTGCAGTATCTGTCAGTTATGCGCTCCGCACCTCTGAGGAGGACCTCCAATGTCGCAGCACCACACCCCCACTGAACTTGAACGCCTGGGAAGCATGCCTCTTCCCTCCGCCGACGAGCTTGCCGGGCGCTTTCCCCTGACTCCCAACCCCGCTCCGGCCTCGCAAAGCGAATACGAGCAGGTGATGGGTGAACTGTCCTTCGGCAGCCGCTTCACCGACCATATGGCCCATATGCTATGGTCGGCGGCGCAGGGCTGGCATCAGCGGGAGATTATTCCTTTCGCTCCGCTTGCCCTCTCGCCTGCCGCAGCGGTACTTCACTACGGTCAGTCGGCTTTCGAGGGGATCAAGGCTTACCGCCACGAGGACGGCTCCGTGTGGACCTTCCGCCCCGGATACAACGCCGCCCGTCTCAACCACTCCGCATGGCGTATGGCCATGCCCCCGATGGAGGCCGAGGATTTTGTGGCCTCCATCGTGGACTACGTGCGCGCCGATGAGCGCTGGGTGCCCTCCGAGCCGGGATCGAGCCTGTACCTGCGCCCCTTCATGTTTGCCTCCGAAGCCTTCCTGGGCGTCCACGCTGCTCAAGAACTCGACTACTACGTGATCGGCTCGCCCTCTGGCCCCTACTTCAAGGGGGGCGTGGCCGGTGTGTCCATCTGGGTAGTGAAGGGCTTCCACCGTGCAGGTCCCGGTGGGACGGGCACAGCTAAGGTTGGTGGCAACTACGCTGCTTCCCTGCTGCCTCAGCAAGAGGCCGCCGAACGTGGTTTCAACCAGGTCTGTTTCCTTGATTCCTACGAGGAGTGCTACCTGGAAGAGCTGGGCGGCATGAATGTTTTTGTTGTCATGGCCGATGGCAGCGTGCGCACTCCTGAACTGTCGGGCGTCATCCTTGAAGGCGGCACCCGTTCCGCGATCTGCCGTCTGCTGCGTGATGGCGGTGTGGAAGTGCGTGAAGAAAAGATTGAACTGTCTGCGCTGGTTGATGGGATCTCCAACGGCACCGTGCGCGAGGTCTTTGCCTGTGGCACCGCAGCCGTTGTCACCCCCATTACGCGCCTGGCAGGCGAGGGATTTGACGTGGAGTTGCCGGTAGGGGAGTCCACCCTGGCAATCCGCACTCAGCTCACGGACATCCAGATGGGCACAGCAGAAGACCCCTACGGCTGGATGTATAGGATCTGCTGAGGCGCACTGACTGAGGGGCGCACCTACGCCTGCATGCGTTCTGCCCTGTCGCACCACAGAGGTGCGACAGGGCAGAACTATTTGTGACGGTCAAAATTGGGGAGCCTCAGAGATTCAGGTCAATCTGTAAAGCGGTTTCCCCCTCGTCAACAACCCAGGGTTGCCAAGAGGTCGTGAACTTTTCTTCTGCGGTGCGCCCCAAGGTTTCACCCGCATGGATTCGATTGCCTTGGAGGATATAGGCGAGAATATCCATGAGATAGCCGTAGATTTCGTTCGGGTCAATGTTGTCTGATGGGCGTTTGATGACCTGAAGATCAGGAAGTCCAACATCCTTCAAGCCGAAGGAGTAAAAGTGCATATTCGTCCCATCAGTGTTGACCCACAACGGAGAGATAAAGATGGGTGGGAAAGGGTCCTCCAGGACGGCTTGACGGTAGGATCGCGCATCAAAGGTTGTGGCAACGCGGCCTGAGTAGACTCCCACCGCTTCGGGAAGGCCAAGCAGGTGAGCCACAACGTCAGCATGGTCACTGATAGCGGCAATGGCCTCTTCAGTGGTACTGGGCTCTGAGCGCTCAGAGAGGGAATACATGGCTGCCACAATGAGGTGCTGATCGTAGCCTTCAATGGAGTCGCTGTCGCAGAAGAAGGGGTGCGCGACCGCTTCAGCCTCGCCATCGGGAATCGGGGCAGGGAAGTGCGAGATCATGTAGGTTACGCCCTCGCGGGAGGCGAAGAATGTGAGGGGAGCGTCCTCGTCGGCGTTCTCCGCGTCGTCTTGCTCATCAATGGTAAGACCAGCATGAATGAGTGTTTCGCGAAGGTTTTCCTCGGTAGGGGAGCCTTTCAGAAGAACAAAACTCAGGTTCGTTGATTCCTCCGGCACGGTGAAAGAAGGTTCGGGGGCTGTGGAAGTGGCCCCGTAGGACGAGGCCGCCGATGAGCTTTTTTCTGAGCCGAAGGTACGTTTGAGCCATCCGAACATGAGGGTACTTTCTGGTTGAGTTGGGGTGGCGTAAATCGCCACTATGCAGCATCCTCAACTGAGCTGAATGTTTGCTGTAGGAAGTCTGAAAGCGATGTGCGTTTAAGGCTAGAAAGAAGCGCTGGACGTAGAAGGCCGCAGGTGGCGTGCGGATTTGAATCCTCCGGTAAAAGACTGAGACTGCGCTAGCAGAGAAAAGGATCTGACACTCGTCACAGTTTCGTCCAGGAAGGTGACAAGGTGTCAAAAAGTGAATAAGGTAAGCCTAAGCTGTCTTAATTCATGAGAGGGAAGGCATCACTGTGAATAAGTGGTCAATCATGGCCTGCACATGGCTTTCATCCATCGCCCTAGCGGCAACATACCTGCTCATCGGGCAGGGTATTGACCAAATGATCGGCGGCGCCACCGTCACCGTTCTCCCCTGGGCCGTTACTACCACCATCGCAGCAGGACTCATGGCCGCCCTCGCCAGCGTCATCGGCGGCTACCTCATGCCCCGCCTCGAAATCGAAGCACGGCACGCCGTCGTCGACCACGTCTTCACTCTGGGCGCCTCCGAACGCACCAAGGAACGCGCAGGCCGGATCGTCAACACCGCAACCGACGGCGTCGAACGCTCCGCAACCTACAAATCCATCTTCGTTGGCCCTATGCTCGCCTCCCTGGCCACCCCAGCCCTCATCCTCATCATTATTGGCGCCCTCATTGATCCCGTTGCAGCAGGCATTATGGCCATTTCCGTGCCCCTCGTGCCACTGTGTATCGGCTCCTTCCAGGCTGCCTTTAAGCCCGTCTCACGCCGATACCGCGCCTCCTCACGCGCACTAGCCGCCCAAGAACTCGACGCCATCCAAGGCCTGTCCGCCCTCGTCCTCATGAACGCAGGCAAGCGCATGGGCCTCACCCTTGCCGAGGCAGCCGAAAACGTCCGCCAAAAGGTCATGAAGTACCTGGCGGGTAACCAGCTTGTCCTACTCGTCGTTGACTCTGTCTTCTCTCTTGGCATGATCACCGGCGCAGTCATCCTGGCTCTGTGGCGCTACGACAGCGGCGCCATCACCGCAGGCCAGGGCGTTGCCATGGTATTGCTCGCCTCCATCATGCTGGACCCCCTTGACCGCGTCGGACAATTCTTCTACATCGGCATGGGTGGCATCGCCGCCACCAAGGAAATCAAACGCTTCACCAGCCAAGAACCCGAAGTCAGCGATGCCCCCGGTGTGCAGGCTCCCACCGAACTGCCCGCCCCCGGCACCCTCACCTGCGAAAACGTCAACTTCAGCTACGACGGACAAACCCCCGTCTTGACTGACCTGTGCCTCTGCGTCGCCCCCGGCGAACGCGCCGCCCTCGTTGGGCCTTCTGGCGCAGGCAAGTCCACCGTTTCTGCCCTCATCCAGGGTGCGCGCCGCCCCAACGCTGGCCGCGTCCTCATTGATGGCATTGACCTGGCCGAGGCACCCCTGGCCTGGGTACGCTCACGCATCGGCGTCGTCGAACAAACCACCCACCTCTTCTCCGGCACGCTGCGAGACAACCTCCTCATCGCCCGCCCAGCCGCCACCGATGACGAACTTATCGCAGCGCTCAACGCCGCTCACCTGACCAACCTGCTCGAACGCCTCCCGCAGGGCCTTGACACCCAAGTCGGTGAACGCGCAGCAGCCCTCTCAGGCGGCGAAGCGCAGCGCGTCGCTATCGCACGCGCCATCCTCAAGGGTGCGCCCTACCTGCTCCTTGACGAGCCCACCGCCCACGTTGACCTCGAATCTGAACGTGAAATCCTGGCCGCACTGCGAGAGCTCAGCGTTAACACTACGACGCTGACCATTTCACACCGCGCCGCCACCATTGACGACGCCGACCGTCGCATTGACCTGGCCGCCATTAACACCCCTTCATCCTCCAACGCTGCCTCCACCGATGAGGCAGTGGCAGAACCGGCACCCGCAGGAGCGCAGCGATGACACACTCCTCCACTTCACTGGATCAAGCTTCCCGGGAGCAAACCCACCAGGAACACACCTCCCAGGGCAGCGTTCCCCACACCCGCTGGGAGTTGAGCGTACGCCTCCTGCAGGTTGCCCGCTCCGTCATTGCACCGCTGGGTCTGTCGATGATCTTCCGCCTCCTTGCCCTCCTGGCCGGTGCCGCACTCTTTGGCATCGGAGGCTGGGCACTGGCCTCGCGCATGGCAGAAGGCGCAACCGTCTCCCTGGGAACCATCGCCGCCGCCCTCGTCGGCCTGTCCCTGGCGAAAGGCATCCTGCGCTACCTTGAGCAATACAGCGGGCACTACGTTGCCTTCCGCTCCCTGGCCCTGCTTCGCAACTACTTCTACGACGCGCTTGAACCCCAAGCGCCCGCGCAAACCGAAGGCCTGGACTCAGGCGATCTCATGTCGCGCGTGACCAAGGACGTGGACCGGATCGAAGTATTCTTCGCCCACACCCTCGCCCCCATCGTCACCGCCGTCATCGCCCCCATCATCATGCTGACCTACCTGGGGGTGGCAGTGTCCTGGCAGGTCTCCTTGACCCTACTGCCCTTCCTGCTAGTTGTCGGGATTATCGTGCCTTTGCTGGGCTCGAAGGCCACCGACGCTGCTGCCACTGAGCTGCGTCGCGCTCGCGGCACTCTGGCTCACCACGTCACCGACTCCGTCCAAGGCGTGCGTGAAGTTCTGGCTTTTGGCTACCAGGAAGCACGTCTAGCGGAAATGTCACGCATTGAAGAGCGCATCACACGCGGCCTGAAAACCACCATGGGATATGTTGCGGTGCGCCGTGGCCTCAACCAGGGTCTGCTCGCAGGCGCGCTGGTCGCCGTCTTTGCGATGGGCGCTCACCAGGTCGCTGCCGGTATCCTCACCCCCGGCCAGGTGGGCCTAGCCTTGGGTGTCGCCCTGGGAGCTTTCGCCCCCGTGCTGGCAGTGGAAGACTTCGTTGCCGACCTCGATCAGGCCTACGCTTCGGCCCGCCGAGTTTTCTCCATCACCGAGCGCACCCCGCTCGTTGCCGACCCCGCGCAACCCCGCGACGCTGAGGTAGACGCTTCGGCTGACATGATTATCGAGGCCGTCTCCTTCACCTACCCGGCTGTGGACGCGGGCGCAGTCAACTCCGACCCAGTGCCCGAGGTCGAGCGTCCTCAGGTTCTCCACAACGTCAACGTGCGCCTTGCCGCCGGAAAGATGACCGCGATTGTTGGCGCATCGGGTTCTGGCAAGTCCACCTTGGCGGCTCTGCTTGACCGCATGTGGGATCCCACCTCCGGTAGCGTTCGTATTGGCGAGGTTGACGTGCGTGACCTTAGCCTGGAACACCTCCGCAACCTCATCTCCTACGCGCCCCAACGCCCGCACGTCTTTAACGACTCCATCCGCGCAAACCTTCTGCTTGCCCGTCCCGAGGCCACCGATGCTGACCTTGAGCGCGTGTGTGCACAGGTCGGCCTGAGTGAATGGATCGCCAACGAACCTGACGGCATGAATACCGTTGTAGGGGAAATGGGCGAGCGCCTCTCGGGTGGTCAGCGTCAGCGCCTGGCTGTCGCGCGTGCCCTCCTGCGTGAAACGCCTATCACTATCCTTGATGAGGCAACCTCACAGATCGACGCCGCCACGGAAAAGACCGTGCTCGACGGTATTGCTCAGGCAACTGATGGGCGCACCCTCATCGTGATCGCTCACCGTATCTCCACCATTGAAAATGCCGACCACATTATCGTCATGGACAACGGACGGGTAGTTGAGGAAGGCACCTACGCTGAACTCATGGCAGCAGGTGGCGCATTGGCTGCCTTGGCTCAACGCGAACAGTAATCCACAACCTCGGAGAAGGTGGAATCACTGCAGAGGGGCGGCCCCAGCATCACGCTAGGGCCGCCCCTCCAACACTAGGCACCCGTAAAAGCGCTCCAGGATGGGTAAAGGCTGAATCCGACGTAAGTTAGGATGCCTCCTATGACACTCCGAGCCGATATCCTCATTATCCAGCACGCCGAAAACTGCCCACCCGGACGCATCCTGGAATACGCTCCACACGCCACCACCGTGCGCATGTGGGAAGATCACACCGCACTGCAGGCAATGGCGGCGGGGCAGGAGGCACTGCCCTCGGCAATCGTGGTCTTGGGCGGCACAGAGAACGCTTACGCCGACAGTGCCTGGCCGTGGCTGGCAGACGTTCGCTCCATCCTGCGACGCTGTCACGAGGAATCCGTCCCAGCCTTGAGCGTGTGCCTGGGGATGCAGTTGGCGGTGGTCGCAGGTGGTGGTAGCGTCGCGGTCGCAGCAGCCGAGGGGCCCGAGGTTGGCCTGACCCAGATCTTTTGGGAGGAAGACGCAGACGATCCCTTGACGGAGGTGACGGCTGAATGGGTCTACGCTGACCATGGCGATGCGGTGAGCGAGCTCCCCGCACATGCAGTTGCGCTGGCGCGATCGGATAAATACGTGCATGTCATGAGGTGGGGCAGTGTCGTGGGTGTCCAATACCACCCGGAACTCACCGCAGATATTCTGCGAGCCTGGCTGGAAAAAGACCCGCCTTCCAATGCCAATCAGCTCTTTGCTGACTACCAAAACGCTGCCAATGACTTGGCAGAGCACTGCCAGAGATTGTGCGAGGTCGTATTCGGCGTGCGTTGAACTCTAGCTGTGGAACGCGCTAGTGGACGCGCGCTTGGCATGGATGAGTGACTTCACGACACCACGAGCAGTGGGCCCGAGCGGACTATATTCGCTCAGGCCCACTGCGATATGAAGAAAACGAACTTCTTAAACGGCACCGTCAAGGGAAGTAACTAGTGCGGTTCTAAGCTAGCGAAGCATAAAAAGCTAGAGCTTCCTCATAAGTCGGCAAGAGGCCCTGCTCACGCGCCTCTTCAAGCCCGGGGGCAAGGGTATCCTTCTCGGAAAACTGCTGCTCCAGGGTTTCGCCATTGCGTCCCACTGTCGGCCATTCAATACCGATGGTGGTGCACAGTGGATTGACCCCATGCTCACGGCCAGGGTTGTAGCCTGCAGAACAGAGATAGGTGACTGTTGAGCCGTCTTCGAGAGAGCAAAATGCATGGCCAAGTCCCTCGGAGAGGAATATAGCTCGACGATCAACATCGTCGAGGAGGACAGTGTCCCATTGGCCATAGGTTGGTGAGCCGACGCGAATATCAACAACAACATCAAGTACAGCACCCTTAGGGCACATTACGTACTTTGCCTGTGAGGGAGGGATCTGAGCGAAATGGATTCCACGTATCACCCCCGCCGCTGATATTGAACAGTTCACCTGCTGCAGGTCCAAGGGGCGTCCAAGGTGTTCGACGAACTCATTAGCCTTGAACATCTCCATGAATAAACCGCGTGAATCACCGAGCTGACGAGGTGTGATTTCCCATGCGCCCTTTATCGATAGCTCGCGCCATTCCATGTCTTTCCTCCCTTAGGTTGGTGTGGATGAGTGTGCCATTGCGTTGAAATCTCAGCATGAGGCCTTCACAATATCTCCATTGTGCCAAGTATGATTGTCCCATGAAGTGGACTGTGACCGGCGCAGCCGGAATGCTTGGACAAGATCTCGTGGCAGCACTCACGGCTCGTGGGGATGAGGTGACGGCGCTTGACGTGGCCGAACTCGACATTCTTGACGGCTCTGCCGTCATGGAGGCTCTTGGAACTCCTGGCCGTGCCGATGTGGTAGTTAATTGTGCGGCATGGACCCAGGTTGACTCCGCTGAGGAAAAAGAAGGACTGGCATTCCGCCTTAATGCGGTTGGGCCGCAGAATCTTGCTGCAGCATGTCAGTCGTCAGGGGCACGCTTTGTGCATATTTCTACCGATTATGTTTTCCCTGGAAATGGTGTGGAGCCGTACGGGGAGAATGACCCTCTTGACCCTTTAGGAGCATATGGGCGTACCAAGGCTGCTGGAGAATGGGCTGTGCGCGCTTCGGGTGCTGACTACCTCATCGTCCGCACGGCGTGGCTTTACGGCGAACACGGTACCCCCTTCCCTAAGGTGATGGCGAGGCTTCTCACTGAGCGTGGACAAGTTGACGTCGTTACCGATCAGGTTGGTCAACCCACATGGACCAAGGACTTAGCCGCCCTTATTATTACCCTCATTGATGCTCAGGCTCCCTCTGGCACCTACCACGGAACCTCCTCCGGCATGGGGTCGTGGTTTGACTTTACTCAAGAGATTGCCGCATCAATGGGAATCGACAGTGCCGCTGTTGGAAAGACCACCTCGGAAGCCTTCGTTCGTCCCGCGCCCCGCCCCTCATACTCGGTGCTCACACATGACGCACTGCGTTCAATTGGCATTGAACCCATCGGTGATTGGCGTGAACGCTGGCAGGAAGCAGCTCCGGCGATACTCGCAGACTTTATCGCCCAAGACTGAATGACTAGTTAACATGTGGCGGTCAGCTCACCCTTCGTTTGAGATTAAGCGAGGGTGGGCTGATTCATGTCCTGCCCGAAAGCCCAGGCATCACTAGACAAGAAGAATTCCACGGAACGACACTGCGGCGCGTTTCCTGACGGAAAGTCTTACCCTTGATTCACTACACATTGGAAAGACACGGAAGACACCATGAGCCGTCAACTTCGATCCGCAACCTCCACACAGGGCCGCAATATGGCAGGCGCCCGCGCACTCTGGCGCGCCACAGGCATGGGGGATAACGATTTCGGCAAACCGATTATCGCCGTCGTGAACTCCTTCACGGAGTTCGTCCCCGGACACGTCCACCTGCGTGACGTTGGCAAACTCGTTGCGGATGCGATTGTGGCCGCAGGCGGCGTCGCCAAGGAAATGAACACGATCGCCGTTGACGACGGCATCGCCATGGGACACGGCGGCATGCTCTACTCCCTGCCCTCACGAGAGATCATCGCTGACTCCGTTGAATACATGGTGAACGCTCACTGCGCTGACGCCATGGTGTGCATCTCCAACTGCGACAAGATCACCCCCGGCATGCTCAATGCCGCACTGCGCCTGAACATCCCAGCCGTGTTCGTCTCTGGCGGCCCGATGGAGGCAGGCAAGAATATTCCCGCCGATGCGATCATTGGTGACTCCACGGCAGGACACGGCAACCTCGTGACCGTCATGAATGCCACCGCTAATGATGCGCTGACCGATGACCAGATCCTCGCCCTTGAACGCGCCGCTTGCCCGACCTGCGGGTCCTGCTCGGGTATGTTCACCGCAAACTCCATGAACTGCCTGACCGAAGCCCTGGGCCTCTCTCTGCCGGGCAATGGCTCAACCCTGGCCACTCACGCTGCCCGCCGTGACCTGTTCATCGAGGCAGGCCGCCGCGTCGTGGACCTGTGCCGACGCTATTACGACAACGAGGATGATGCCGTCCTTCCCCGTGCCATTGCCACCCGTGACGCTTTCCGTAATGCCATGACCCTGGATATGGCGATGGGCGGCTCGTCGAATACGGTCTTGCACCTTCTGGCTGCAGCCCGCGAGGCTCAGGTGGACTTTGATCTGCACGACATTGCGGAACTGGGTAAAACCGTCCCGTGCCTGTCTAAAGTCGCACCCAACCACAATGACTACCACATGGAAGATGTGCACCGCGCTGGTGGTATTCCCGCAATCCTTGGTGAGTTGGACCGCGCTGGCTACCTCACACACAGCGTCCATTCCATCCACTCGCCTTCACTGTCTGAGTGGCTGGCGAAATGGGATGTACGTGGGGGAACGGCCTCAGAGGCCGCTTTTGAACTCTTCCACGCGGCCCCCGGAAACGTGCGCACCACCGAGGCCTTCTCGACCTCAAACCGCTGGGCTGAACTTGACCTTGACGCTGAGGGCGGCTGCATCCGCGACGTTGAGCACGCCTACACCGCCAACGGCGGACTGACCGTTCTCTTTGGCAACCTCGCCCCCGAAGGCGCCATTATCAAGGCCGCAGGCATTGACCCCAGCCTCTTCCACTTCGAGGGCCGCGCCCGCGTCATGGAATCCCAAGACGAGGCCATTGAACGCATCCTCGACAAGACCGTCGAGGCCGGCGACGTGGTGGTCATCCGCTATGAAGGCCCATCGGGTGGGCCGGGCATGCAAGAAATGCTCTACCCGACCTCCTTCATCAAGGGCCGCGGCCTTGGTAAGGCGTGTGCCCTCATTACCGACGGGCGTTTCTCGGGCGGCACCTCGGGTATCTCGGTGGGCCATATTTCCCCCGAGGCCGCAGCCGGTGGCCTGATCGGCCTCATTGAGGACGGTGACCGCATCATTATTGACGTCAACGAAGGACTCCTGCAGCTTGACGTTCCCGAAGAAGAAATTGAGTGCCGCCGCGCCGAGCAGGAAGCCCGCGAGCACCCCTGGACGCCGCGCACTCGCCAGCGCGAGGTGTCGGATGCGTTGAAACTCTACGCAGCGACGGCGACCTCGGCCTCGCAGGGTGCCTTCCGTGACGTGTCACGGATCCTCCGTTAAGGGAAAGTCTTGCGATCAGCACAGTGCCAGCGCTGAACACGAGCGCTGCACGACCCGAAGGGAAGGGACTTCCGATGCTGCCTTTGCGCGGCCACTACACCATGCCCGGCGGTGCCACCATTGACGCGAGCGGCACCATCGCGGGCGAGCCCTTCTCTGGCGGGGTCTTCACCCACTGCGCCTTCGAGTCCGATGCTCCCTGCCAGCCACACAACCTTCTGGCCCGCATGGCAGCGTCCCTGGAAGGTGTGGCGGCGGATATCTCGGCTATGGACCTGTCCGCGCTGTTGTCCTCTCTGCTTCTTCCCGGTGACGACCTCGCCGGACTCACCACCGATGCGATCGCCATTGCTCTGCGTCGCATGGTCGGTCACGCCCTGGACTGGACAGACCTGGAGTTCGACATTATCTACGGGCCCGTCCTTGACCCGGCGGTGAACGTCGCGCTTGACGAAACCCTGGTTGAAGAGGTCGCAGCCGGGCGGCGCAAACCCTTCTTGCGCCTCTGGGAGTGGAATGCGCCGCAGGTAGTCATCGGCTCCTACCAGTCCTACGCCAACGAGCTTCACCACGAGGGCGTCCTCAAACACGGCATTACCGTCACCCGCCGCGTCTCCGGGGGCGGCACCATGTTCATGGAGCCAGAAAACTGCGTGACCTTCTCCCTGGTGGTGCCCACCGCCTTGGTCGAGGGCATGAGCTTTGAGCAAGCCTACCCCTACCTGGACAGGTGGGTGATGGAAGCCCTCGAAAGCATGGGCGTGAAGGCCCGCTACGTGCCGCTCAATGACATTGCCTCCGATAAGGGCAAGATTGCCGGAGCCGCCCAAAAACGATGGGCCAATGGCATGATGCTCCACCACGTCACCATGGCCTACGACATTGACACTCCCAAGATGCTGGAGGTATTGCGCACCGGCTTGGAGCGGGTGAGCGAGCGCGGAACGGCATCGGCTGTGAAATGGGTCGACCCCCTGCGCTCGCAGATCAGCCTGTCACGCGCCGAGGTCATGCAGGTGCTCTACGACTACTTCCGCGCCAAGTATGGGGCAACACCCTCGACGCTGACACCGCATGAGATTGAGGTGGCCGAACAGCGTTGCGTGGAGAAGTTCTCCACCGAGGAGTGGACCTTTAAACTGCCCTGAGCGGCTTGAGCCGCCCAGTGTGTGGGCGCGGTGTTTTAGCTGCGCGGCCCGAACACGTCCGTTCCCACACGCACCAGGGTCGCGCCCTCAGCGATCGCCCACTCAAGGTCACGGCTCATCCCCATCGACAAGGCGAGGTCTGTCTCCACGAGGTTGAGGCGCTCAGCCACAGCCGCACGCAGGGAGTGCAACTGCGCGTAGGAGGCGCGCACATCGGCCTCGATCAGCGAATTGAGGCCCACTGTCATCAGGCCGGCGAATTGAAGATGCTCGCTTGCGGCAATCGCCTCAGCGACGGCGAGGGCATCGGCTGGCATACAGCCGTGCTTAGAGGCTTCACCGGAGGTGTTCACCTGCAGGTAGACCGGAAGAGCGCGGGAAGCACGCTTATCCACGGCGTGTACTAGCTCCGCCGAATCAATGGTCTCAATACAGTCCACGACGCTGAGAGCGTGGTTGATCTTATTGGTCTGCAATGGGCCAATGAGGTGAATCCGCGCCCCATCCACGGCTCTGATTGCCGAGGCCGTCTCACGCGCTTCCTGCACCCGATTGTGGCCAAGCACGACGGGTAGATTCGCAGCGGCGAGGGCGTTCGCGGCCACCTGACATTCCTCGGGCGTTCGGGTTTTCGCCGCGATTTCCAGGGTGACCGTATCTGTCCGGCCGGCCGCAGTGCAGGCTGCATCAATGCGCTGGCGAATACGGGCGATATTGTCGGTAAGAGAAATGGTCGTGTGCATGCGAAAGGTAGTTCCCTGTTGGTAGCGGTATGCCTGCAGTCTAGTGCGTGTATCAGCAATCCTGAGCGTGGACATTGGAAGCCTGGAAGGACAACCAGGGTCTAACCAGGGTTATCTGAGCGAGCAGAATCCGCCGTTTCTGGGACGATAGAGGTATGCGTACTCTGTTGAACATCATTTGGTTGGTTTTCGGCGGTATCTGGCTCTGGCTGGGCTACATCCTAGCGGGTGCCATTGCCTGTATCTTCATCGTCACCATCCCCGCAGGTGTGGCATGTTTCCGTATCGCAAACTATGTGCTGTGGCCCTTCGGCAAGCGAGTGGTGGACAAGCCCGGCGCCGGAGCTGGCTCCTGCCTGATGAACGTTGTGTGGTTCATTATCGCCGGTATCCCTCTGGCTATCGGTCATGTCCTCACCGCCATCCCAATGGCACTGAGCATCGTTGGTATTCCACTGGCAATCGCCAACATCAAGATGATCCCCGTGACCGCCTTCCCCTTCGGTAAGACCGTCATCAACGACCCTCACGCGCCAATCTTTGGCTGACAGCTCGTAGAACCTTCGAGACGCAAGGCGGCGCTCCCTCTCAGGTGAACGAGATGGGAGCGCTTCCTACATTTTGGGTGGATCGAACACCTAGACGCTCAGGTCAAGTGGCAGATCGGAAATGTCCCGCAGCCTTTGTCCTTCCACCAGAGCAGCCAGCATCGCTTGCGCTTCGTCATTCCCGCAGGCTTCGACGGCGTCAATAAGTTCCGGGAGGGCAAAGTGGTACACCATGTCCAGATCGCCTGTCCCCAGGGCAAGCGAAGCGAGGCGAGAGGGCGTGGGCTCTCCGGTGACCACAACAATGTGTGGGGCTCGTCCTTTGCGATTACGCAGAATAGAGAGTGCCTCCGCGCGCGCATTTTGAGCTCTATCTGAACGCAGCGTCCACTTGCACGAAATTACTGCGTGGACAATATCGTGGGTCTGGTTTGCTTGGCGGATCACGCTATAGCGACCACTGTCCTCGTCAACGAGATACGTTCCAGCATTGATGGTCTCATCGCTCTCCGGGCTGCGAAGGACCACAACATCGGGACTAATGGAGTAGGAGTTACCGAGGATCGCCTGCAACGCTGGGTCAGCTTCAACAGCGTCACTGAGCAGAGACAAATGCCGGTAGGGTTCAAAGCGGGACAGATGCTCGTTCTTCCGTGAACTTCCGACGTTGGCAAGTGTCCAGTTTCCGGGTCGAAGCGACAGAAAATGAGGGAAGGTTTCGCTGAGGAAGTCAGCGACGATTCTTTCGAAGTTTGCTCCGCTTCGTTGGCCTGCAAGCTTTTGTACTTCAATGTGCGCGCCAAGACTCGTTGCCATGTGAAGGGCGATATCTCGCGAGGTTTTCTGGCTCTTATCAGCGTTTGACGCAATGCCGTCGCGTGCAACGCTCAGCACCTCGTGAAGGATCAGATGCTGATGGAAGGCAAGACGAGCCCGCGTGAGAAGGGCAGTGGGTGTCACTGAGTCTGACATAGGAAAACTATCTCTCACGCCTCAAGGGCAAGCCGAATGTTCTGGGCAACGGCGTGGGCTAAAGGTGGAGGCAAAGCGTTTCCCACCTGACGGTAGGAGGCAGTCTTACCTCCGGTGAGCTGCCATGAGTCCTCAAAACCTTGGATTCGCGCCGCCATACGAACCGTTAAACGTGGCATTCCCTCGAAAGATTCTTCTGGAGCGGCATCCGCCAGACCCTTTCCATCCACCCCGAGCGCAGCCCAGGCTTTCTTCGCGCGAGTAGGACCAAGATCGGCTCCGCCATGCTTTTTGGACCCACCCACCAATGTTGGCGCAATTGTTTGTGCGCCTTGCGCCCATTCCTCGGCACCCTCCCAACCGTTTTCCGCCATGAGGTCAAGCAACGCAGATCCGACAGTGACCTGCGGAAGGTCGAAAGGCTCCGGGTATTCAAAGGCGGTCTTCACATCATCGCGCAGGGCAACGCAGATAACGCGAGGTCGTGCCTGGGGAACCCCATAGTCGGCGGCATTGAGGAGCTTCCACTGCACCGAGTAGCCGAGCTTCTCAATCTCCTCGGTGATGTGTTGGCGGTAGCTATCAAAACGTCGGTCGAAAAGGCCACGCACGTTTTCCAACATGACGGCACGGGGGTGGATCTCCCCAATTAGGCGGATTGCCGTGGGGAAGAGATCACGCTCATCATCTGCGCCAAGCTGTTGACCAGCGGAAGAAAAAGGCGGGCAGGGAACACCTCCTGCTAGCAGGTCAACACCCTCATATTCCTTACCCGACCAGGAGAGCAGATCCTCTTCAAGGACATTCCACTCTGGACGATTCGCACGCAAGGTGGCGCAGGCATGACGGTCAATCTCGATCAGTGCAGCATGCTCAAACCCGGCCATCTCAATGCCACGGGCCTGACCGCCAGCCCCAGCGCAGATCTCCACGGATGTGAGTGTCATGCGTTTTTCCTCATCAAATCAACCGAATAACAACGTAGAAAAATTCTCTCAGCTCGACCCCGAATTTGCGTGATCGATCGGGGACCTAACCCGGCTCACACCGCGAGGCATTCCTCACCCTGCGTGAACATCTTCGGTCACCGCGGGCCGACACTGAGCAGACGCAGCACCACGGCCTCGGCCCCGTCAGATGCCGCTAGGTCCACCAAAGCGGTCAAACGCCAATCCATATCCTCCTGGGGGTCACAGATGCGCTGCTCGGCCAGCCAGTAGTTGGCAGGATCAAGACGATCCGCCAGGGCCTCGTTCACCCCTGCATTCACAAGATCGGCGTGCGTGGGCGCCTCGTTGAGTGGACACAGTGCTGTCGCGCGGGCCGCCTGATCAATACCAATCCAGTCATACTCGGCCCAGTAGCGTTCCAGCGCATGATCCCAGCGTTCCTCACCCCAGCCTGAGGCTTCATCCAGCGCCGCCAAAGCAGGCACGTCGTCAGCGGACATGAGTTCCACACGGCGGAACATCGCCCGGCGGATTGCCGTGCGGAAGGCGTGACGATTCGCACTGAAGGCCACCACGCCGTTCTCGTCGGCACCGAAGGCCATCTCCACGCCGCCCGAGGTCCCAGAATCCTCGCGTGAAGCCGCGTAGTTGCCCGATGCCAGGGCCTCCCATTCGTCCAAGAGGGAGGAATCCACAGCGCGAATCAGCGCCGCCAGCCAGTCAATAATGGCGCGCACCTCGTCGGTCATCATCTCGTCAGGGATGATCTGACGCATCGCACGGTAGGCATCTGTCAGGTAGCGCAGGATCACGCCCTCAGAGCGGCCCACGTCGTAGCGTGATACCAACTCAGAGAAGGTCATGGCATTTTCCACCATCTCGCGCACCACCGACTTGGGGGAGAGCTCCAGGCCACCCACCCAGGGGTTGGAGGCCACATACACAGAGAAAGCCCCCTCCAATAGCTCAGCCAAAGGACGAGGCCACACAACCTCCTCCAAAGCGGACATGCGATCGTCGTAGTCCATCCCCTGGGCCTTCATGGCGGCGACAGCCTCGCCACGCGCCACCCGCTGCTGAGCAAAGAGCAGGGGGCGAGGATCCTCCAACACCGCCTCAATCACGGACACAGCGTCAAGCGCAAAGGAGGGTGACTCAGGATCAAGCAGGTCAAGCGCCGCCAACGCGAAAGGAGAAAGCGGCTGATTAAGGGCAAAATCATCGGGCAGGTCAGCCACCAGCCGCAGGCGAGGTAACCCATCGGCCTGAGCTTGAGCGGAAGAAACATGCTCCACCACTCCGGCAGTGCGCATGGACGCGTAGATCTCACCCAGGCGGCGCAGGTGCGGGTTCACCTCACGAATGATGTCATCGTTGTGGGTGGCAAGATGCACCAGATGCTCGCCAGGGTCGCGCCGGTCGGCACCCGCCAGAACATTGAGCACCATGGAGTGAGTCATCTCAAAGTGAGACTGCAGAGCCTCTGGCGCGGCATTGACCAGACGCTCAAAGGTTGATTTCGTCCAGGAAATCTGCCCCTCCGCTGGGCCCTTCTTCTTTTTCGCGTCTTTCTTCTTGGCGCGTTTAGCGGCGCGCTCGTCCGCGGCCTGCAACTGGGCAGCACTCAAGCGAGCCCGAGCTTTCGCGTCCTCTACCTCATGTTCGGGTGCAAGGACACGCACAAAGCCCACCAGGTCAAAGCCCGCGCGCCCAGCCCGCCCGGCAATCTGATGGAACTCGCGGGCAGAGACGTGCCGCATCTTCGCCCCATCAAACTTCACGAGCGAGGTCATGAGTACCGTGCGGATTGGCACATTGATGCCGACCCCCAGGGTGTCCGTACCGCTGACGATCGCCAGCAGTCCTTGTTGGGTGAGCCGTTCAACCAGACGCCGATAGCGGGGCAGCATACCCGCGTGGTGAATACCGATGCCTTGCACAAGCAGGCTGCGTAGGGAAGCGCCAAAACCCTTCGTGAAATGAACACCGGACAGCTCTTGGGCGATACGCTTCTTCTGCTCGTCGGTAATGAGCTTGGCCTTGTCGAAGGCGTGGGCAGAATCAACCGCATCTTTCTGGGCGAAATGCACGATGTAGATTGGCCAGCGGCCTTCTTTCAGGAGGCGCGGCACGGTGTCGGTCAACGTATCGATTACGTACTCAAACTCCAAAGGCACCGGGCGTTCAGCATCGTCAATGAGCGTCACGTCCCTGCCCGTGCGTTCCTTCCACGCGCGCTCAAACCTCGTCGTATCCCCAAGCGTGGCCGACATGGCAACGTACTGGGCTTTGCGTAGTTCCAGTAGAGGCGTCTGCCACGCCCAGCCGCGCTGCGGGTCACCGTAGAAGTGGAACTCGTCCATGATGACCATGTCGGCATCGAGCTCTGCGCCTTCACGCAGGGATTGGTTGGCCAAAATCTCTGCTGTGCAGCAGATGATCGGCGCATCAGCGTTGAGGGAAACATCCCCCGTCACCATCCCCACGTTCTCAGCGCCAAAGTGGGCGACAAGGTCAAAGAATTTCTCGGACACGAGGGCCTTCAGCGGCGCCGTGTAATAGGAGCGGCCACCTTGCGCCATCGAGACAAAATGTGCGGCCAGGGCGATCATCGACTTGCCTGAGCCCGTGGGGGTGGCGGCAATGACGTGGTTGCCTGCCAGGATTTCCACCAGGGATTCTTCCTGGTGGGGGTAGAGGGGGCGGCCTGTGGCTTCAGCCCACGAGGTGAACGCCGCGTACAGCGCGTCCACGTCGCCAAGTTGGGCGTTGTCCTCCAAGTCGTCAAGGAGTTCATTGAGGGTGACCGTCATACCCCCATTGTTTCATTGCTTCGTTTGACGAGGCCAACCCCGCGGCCGTGTCAGGGAATGGACAATCGGCCCCGAGATGGACAGATATGCCACCATCAAGGGGTTGCATTTTCGGTTCGACACAGAAAGGAAGGCCCATGGACGCACTCGCATCACAGATTCAGGTGGTCGCAGACTGGATCACCTTGTACATGACGCTGTGGATTCTGGTCGGCGTGGGCATCTACCTGACGATCCGTTCAAAGCTCGTGCAACTGCGCCTTTTCCCCCATATGGTGAGTGTCGTATCTTCCTCACGTCAGGGAGCACGCGGCGGTATTAGTTCCTTCCAAGCCTTCACGATTTCGCTGGCAGCCCGCGTGGGCGTGGGTAATGTCTTTGGTGTTGCCGCAGCACTGCTCATGGGCGGGCCGGGTGCGATCTTCTGGATGTGGATTGTCGCACTCGTTGGTATGGCAACCGCTTTCTTCGAAGCCACTCTTGCACAGCTTTTCAAGGTCCGCGCCGAGGATGGCACCTTCCGTGGCGGCCCGGCCTACTACATGCTCTACGGCATGAAGAACACCGTGATGGCCAAGGTTTTCGCGGTTATTACGGTTATTACTTGCGCTTTTGTCATCACGTCGGTGCAGTCCAATGCGATCGCTGAAACGATGGTGGCAACGACCAGCACGAAGCATTGGATGATTGCTGTGCTGCTGGTGGCTTTCGCGGGCCCGGTCATCTTTGGTGGTATTCGCTCGGTAGCGCGCGTCACCGAATGGATGGCGCCCATCATGGCAACCCTGTACGTCATTGTCATTGCGGTGATCACCGTAATGAATATTGGCGAGTTCGCTACCGTTCTTGGACAGATCATCACCTCAGCTTTCGCTCCCGAGCCCCTCGTGGGTGGTCTTGGCGGCGGCATCCTTGCTGCCATCATTAACGGCACGAAGCGTGGGTTGTTCTCTAACGAGGCCGGTCAGGGCACGGCCCCCAATGCTGCTGCGACCGCCACGGTGAAACACCCTGTGCGTCAGGGTCTCATCCAGTCCTTGGGCGTTTTTGTTGACACCATCATTGTGTGTACCGCAACTGCCTTTGTCATTCTGATCGCTGGTGAGGAAGTGTGGGGCGCCGAGGGCGTGAATCCTGCGAACCTCACGACCTTGGCTGTGGCGAAGGAATTGGGTGAGTGGGCGGTTGTGCCCATGTCCCTGATGATCTTTGTCTTGGCTTTCTCGTCGATTATCGCCGCCTATGTGTATTCCGAGGTCAATATGACCTTTGTTGCCGATCGCCCCTGGGCTGTGTGGATGGTTCGTTGCGTGTCGGTTGCTTCGGTGGCGCTGGGCGCAATGGTGTCTTTGCCGTTGGTGTGGAACACCGTTGATATTGCCATGGCGATTATGACGATCACGAACCTCATTGCCTTGGTGTTCTTGGCGAAGTGGGGGACGGGCGCTCTGCGGGACTACGAAGAGCAGCGTCAGGCGGGCGTTGAGGAACCGGTGTTGAACGGTGTCAATAATCCGCACCTGCCGGCTGATCTTCCCGGCGATGTGTGGGTGCTCAATCAGGCGCCCACGCGCCCCTAACACTATCGGTGTGTGCCCTTAGCCAAGCTGAGGGCACACACCATCATCAATGAGAACTCTGAGGACGGGACATTACTGTGAACGCACTTGCTGATCAGATTCTGGTCGTTGCCGACTGGATCACCCTTCACCTGACCCTCTGGCTCCTTTTTGGGGTGGGCGTGTTCCTGACCCTGCGCACTCGGTTTGTGCAGGTGCGTCTATTCCCGCATATGTTCTCTGTTCTGGCGACCTCACGCCAGGGGCGTCGCGGGGGTATTAGCTCCTTCCAGGCTTTCACGATCACCTTGGCGGCGCGCGTGGGTCTGGGCAATGTCTTTGGTGTTGCTGCCGCGCTGCTCTTTGGCGGGCCGGGCGCGATCTTTTGGATGTGGATTGTTGCCCTCGTCGGTATGGCAACAGCCTTCTTTGAGGCCACATTGGCGCAGATCTTTAAGATTCGGATGGCCGATGGCACGTTCCGTGGCGGCCCCGCTTACTACATCTACTTTGGCCTGAAGAACTCCATCATGGCGAAGGTACTGGCGGTGATCACGGCCTTCACCTGTGCCATTGTTGTGACCTCTGTGCAGGCTAACGGTATTGCGCAGACAATGGCGGCAACGACTTCGGCCGATCCGTGGCTGATTACCGTTGTCCTTTTGGTGTTCTCTGCCCCCGTGATCTATGGCGGTCTGCGTGCGGTTGCTCGTGTCAGCGAGTGGATGGCACCGATTATGGCCATGATGTACGTCGCTGTGGTGACGGTCATTGTGCTGATGAACCTGACCGAGTTTGTCAACGTGTTGGGCCTGATCTTCGCCTCGGCGTTCTCTCTTGAACCCCTTGTGGGGGGCTTGGGTGGCGGTATCCTCGCCGCCGTCATTAACGGCACGAAGCGTGGCGTGTTCTCTAACGAGGCCGGTCAAGCCACCGCACCTAACGCTGCTGCCACCGCCACGGTGAGCCACCCTGTGCGTCAGGGCCTCATCCAGTCTTTGGGCGTTTTTGTGGACACGATTATCGTCTGTACGGCAACGGCTTTCGTCATCCTCATTGCCGGTGAGGAAGTCTGGGCTGCTGAGGGTGTGAATCCTGCGAATCTGACGACCCTTGCTATTGTCAGCGAGGTCGGAGAGTGGGCTGCCCTTCCTATGACACTGTTGATTTTCGTCCTGGCCTTTTCTTCGATTCTGGGTGCTTATGCCTACGCTGAGGTCAACGTTGCCTTCCTCTCTGAGAGGCAGTGGGCTCAGCGCCTGCTGCAGACAGGCACTGTGATCGCTGTTGGCATTGGTGCGATGATGACTCTGCCGCTGGTGTGGAACACCGTTGATATTGCGATGGCTCTGATGTCTTTCACGAACCTGGTAGCCCTGATTTTCCTGGCGAAGTGGGGCGTGGGAGCGCTCAAAGACTACGAGGCTCAACGTAAGCAGGGTGTCGCTGATCCAGTGTTCGTTGGCCGCGATAACCCCTTCATGCCTGCTGATGTTCCCACCGACGTGTGGGTAAGTGGCCAGGCGCGATAGGGGAGTGCTGACGGGCAGTTCCACCACAGGGGACTTTCAACACCGCACTGTAATGCCGCGTGCTTTTCCTCTTCAGGCACTAGCCTTGAACCATGCGAATCGTGCGTTTTTCAGCGGGAGACACTCCCCAATATGGTGCCCTGGAAGAGGGCTCATCCCGAATTGTTGTCCTCAAGGGCGATCCTCTGTTCCAAGAGGTTGAACCCTCCGGGCAAATCCTTGAACTGGACGAGGTCCGCCTGCTGTCGCCGGTGATTCCTCGCTCGAAGGTTGTCGGCGTTGCTAACGCCGGCGCTGCTGAGGGTGCTGTTGGCGCTCATGGCGAGGACTTCCCCCACGTCTTCTTGAAGCCCAATACCTCTGTTATTGGTCCTGGCGATCCGATTATCTTGCCGTCGTGGAGTGAAAAGGTTGTTGCTGAGGCGGAGATCGGCATTGTGATCAAGACCTTGGCCAAGGACGTGCCCCTCGACAAGGTTGACGACGTGATTCTTGGTTATGTCTGTGCCAATGACGCCACTGCTGGTGACGCTCTTGGGCAGGGCCCCTGGTCGCGCGGTAAGGGTTTTGACACCTCAACGCCTCTGGGTCCGTGGATCCTTGTTGACCCGGATTTTGATCCAGACAATATCGACATTTCGATCAGCGTCAATGGAGAGCTTTACGATCAGGGCACGAATGCGCGAATGCGTCTACGCGCGAAGGAAGTCGTTTCTCGCGTGTCGCACATGTTTACCTTGCTGCCAGGTGATGTGATTGTGACGGGCACGGCGCTTCAAGCGCCCGTGCTTCAGTCAGGAGACGAGGTGGCCATTACCATCGGAGGGATTGGCACCTTAAGTAACCCGGTCCATCGTCTCTGAGATCCTGTGCCTGCGCGTGATGACAGCGCAGGCACAGCTATTGCACCACCTTTCATACAAGCACCCATCCGTATATTTGCCTCACTCTATTGCCCCGGTCGGCCCATCGTTGCGCAAGAGGGGGATAGGAGTGAATGACGCGTTGGAGGACCACGAATGAGGATTCTACGTTTCGTTGAACACGGTCAGGCGCGATGGGGCGCCTGTGAAGAGGGCGCAACCATGATCCGCACTCTTGCCGCTGACCCCATGGTCAGTGGGATCATGTACCTCTCAGAGGAGGAAGTGCCCTTGACCGGCGTTAAGCTCTGCGCTCCGGTTGAGCCGCGCACAGTCATTGGTATCGGCCGTAATTACGCCGAGCATGCGCGTGAAATGGGTGGTGACGTCCCCGATGAGCCGGTGGTGTTTCTCGTCCCACCGGGGGCAATCATTGGCCCGGAGGAGGCAATCGTCTTGCCCCAGTGGAGTCAGGAGGTACATTACGAGGCCGAACTTGCTGTTGTTATTGGCAAGACGGCATCCCGCGTGAGTGTTGAAGACGCACACGAGGCGATCTTTGGCTATACCTGCGTTAACGACGTGTCCGCCAGGGACGCGCAGCGCAGTGACCATCAATGGGCGCGGGCGAAGGGCTTTGACACCTCGACACCAATTGGGCCGTGGATTGTCACTGCCGACAGCGTGGACCCGGCTAACCTGCGTATTCAGGCGTATGTCAATGGGGAGTGCCGCCAGGATGGGAGGACTTCAGACATGCTCCGTAGCGTTGATGAATTGGTGTCCTACCTATCCCATGGATTCACCCTGCACCCGGGCGATGTCATTATGACGGGCACACCTGCAGGGGTTGGAAAACTCGTTGACGGGGATCAGGTGGAAGTGCGTCTTGAGGGCATCGGGACGCTCAGTAATCCCGTACAATGCGAAATAATTTAAATGAATGAATGAAGGTGGCCATGGCGGGCACCCAACACCAAGGAGGATACATGAGCAACGCTGCACGTGACGTGACGGCTGGCGAAGGAGCCATGGCCGTCGAAATGGCGGGCCTGGACGTCATTCCCGAATCAGAACGCAAAGGTAAACCGTCCGACCTGTTCATGCCCTGGTTCGCCGCAAACATCTCTGTCCTAGGCATTTCCTGGGGCGCATGGATCCTCGGCTTTGGCCTGTCTTTCGTGCAGGCAGCTATCGCGTCAGTGGTCGGCATCGTCGCCTCCTTCTTCGTCTGCGGTCTTATCGCCATTGCCGGTAAGCGCGGCTCCGCCCCCCACCCTGGTGCTCTCGCGAGCCCCCTTTGGCTACAACGGCAACCGCATTTCCGCAGTGATCTCATGGATTCTCACCGTTGGTTGGGAAACTTTCCTGTGCATCATGGCTGTTCAAGCCACCGCTACTGTCATGGGAGCCTTGGGCTTTACCAATCACCTCATGGCTCAGGTCATTTCCCTGATCCTCGTAGTTGCAATCGCAGCAGGTGCGGGCATCCTCGGTTTCGACATGATTATGCGCGTCCAAACCTGGATCACCTGGGCTACCGCCGCCTTGACGATCATCTACCTGGGTCTTGCCCTGCCCTCAATCAACATGACCCAGGTGCTCGCAAATGAAGGTTCTGGCATGGCGGCCGTCATCGGCGCCTTCTGCATGATCCTTGTGGGCTTTGGTTTTGGCTGGATCAACGCTGCTGCCGACTACTCGCGCTACCTGCCGCGTAAGGCCTCCACCGCTGGCGTTGTCGGCTGGACAACCTTCGGTTCAGCCCTACCCACCGTCATCCTCGTTCTTTTCGGCTTGCTACTGATCGGTTCCCAGCCGGAACTAGGCGAGGCTATTGGCACTGACCCCATTGGCGCGCTGACGACGATCCTTCCCACATGGTTCCTCATCCCCTTCGCCCTCGTGGCGATCCTGGGCCTCATTGGCGGTATCGTCATGGATATCTACTCCTCGGGCTTGTCCCTGCTGGCAACCGGCGTGCCGGTTAACCGCCCCACCGCCACTGCCCTGGACGGCACGATCATGCTGCTGGGCACCATTGGCGTTGTCTTCTTCGCTGACTCCTTCATCGGCCCCTTCACAGGCTTCCTTATCACCTTGGGTGTTGTTATTGCCGCGTGGGGTGGCATCATGCTGGCCGATATTGTCCTGCGCACAAAGAACTACGATGAGCCGTCCTTGTTTACTCCTGCGGGCGTGTACGGGTCGGTGAACTGGGGAGCTATTGTCACTCTGGCCATTGCTTCCATTATTGGCTGGGGTCTGGTGGTCAACACCAACGCTGAATGGCTGGCCTGGCAGGGCTACTTCCTTGGCCCGCTTGGTGGCCGCGAGGGAGACTGGGCTGGCGCTAACCTGGGCGTGTTCGTTGCCTTTGTGCTGGGCTTCATTGGCTACGTTGCGACCTCGAAGGGGCGCGTTGCCGCTCAGGAACGCCAGCCCGTGCGCACCATGGAAGACGTGGCCTGACATGAGTGCCGCTGCGGTTGACCCGCGTTTCACCGAGGCCCTTATTGACGAGGCCGCCGCCGATGCCGCTTTAGCGATCACCATTGCTTGCGGTGGGCAGCAGCCTTCCGCCCTAGTTGTTTTAGGGTCGGGTTTGGCGGGTGCCCTTGATGGGGAGCATGCCACAGACTCGGATACTGTGCGTTGGGGCGCCTGGGGTGAGCCTCGCGAGATTCTGCCCCTGTCCGCCTTACCTGGCGTCATGGCTCCTGTAGCCGACGGGCACCTTGATGAGTTGCGCGTGTACGAGCGTCCCTGCGGGCCCGTTCTCGTGGCGTTGGGGCGCACGCACCTGTACGAGGGCGTTGCCCCGAAGGCTGTGACGGCCCTTGTGCGTGCTGCCGCTGCCGCTGGCGTGGAGCGAGCCATCTTGTGCAATGCCAATGGTTGCCTGAAGGAGTGGGAGCTGGGTGATGTCATGACGATCACCGATCACCTGAACTTCTCTGGCTCCTCACCCTTTGATGGGCCGCTATTCGTTGACATTATGGGCGTGTGGGACGCTGAGCTGAGCACTGCCCTGAGTGAGCACACGCAGCGCAGCGGCACCTACGCGATCATGCGCGGCCCCGAGTACCAGACCATGGCGGAGACTCGCTGGCTGGCCTCCACCGGCGCTGACTGCGTGGGCATGTCCACGGTAATGGAAGCAATCACCGCACATGCCTTGGGTGTGCGCGTGTGCGGCATGAGCGTCGTTTCGGACCTGTCCTTTGCGGATGGACCTACCGACCCGCAGGCTGTGGTTGAGGCTGCAGCCCGCGCCGGACGTACGGTGTTTGCTGGCATCGAGGCGGCCTTGCGCGCAGGATAGTCACCGATCATAGTTTCCTGATGCGCCAGACTAAGGCATCGTCACGCGGACATTTCGGGGTGTGTGCTGGATCGCCTGACCAGCACACACCCCGAAACTCTCGCCACCGCACATGTAACGCGCCCACGCTCCGCCTTTACGCCACCGAGCGCTGGCGTCTGACTCGGTCACGGTGGGAGAGGATTTCGAGAGCATCCATGTAGCGGTCGCAGACCAGGGGATCAATCTGGAAATCGCTCCCTGGCGCTGCGTCCGCTGCTCCGCTCAGGCTAGCGGGGGAGGGCATGACCAGGGTGCAGGCGTCGGTCTGATTCCACCAGGTGATGCGGATAGGCAGGTTAAGGGCCCGTGAAACGCCGGTGATGCGCACAGCGTTAGCCTCGCAGGTGGCAGACGGGCAGGCGTAAGCGTCGCCATCGGCGGCACGGAACTCGTCGGTAATATCGCGCCCTGCAAGTTCCACTTGAATATTGGGCCACTGGGCGGCAGCCTTCACGTCAGCGCCCGTCACCGTCAGGAATGAGAGCATTCCCTCCCAGCCGCTTACCCACGATAGCTGGTAGTTGAGGATAAGAAATCCGTTGCGTTCCTCAAAAGAGCGTAGTTGCATGGGGGGTTCCTCGGTCCTGTGGCGCTCCTGCGAGGACACGCTCAATATGAGCAATGATCTCGAGGCTATCCATGTAGCGGTCAAAAACATGGTCGCTCTCATGCATCGCTGGCCCGTCAAGTGCTTCAAGTAAGCACTCCTGCTCGGCGATCCGCACTGTGAAGCGCAATGTACTTTCCATCAGCTTCGAATAGCCCTCGATCTGCAGGGTGTGCCGCTCGGCATAGGGCAGGGGGAGTGCTGCAAGGTTCAACCCAGCCGCGTAGAGGGCGGTGGTGATGTCACGAGAATTGATGCTGACATGCAGGGGGTGTGAGTGATCGGTGACAAGGTCAGTGTTGAGCAGGCCCTGAAGGAATGACGTGCATTCTTCCCAGGTGAACGGCCAGGTTGACTCGTAGGTGTAGATAGTAGAGCCATCGCCACGAGGCGTAGCAGCGCGAAGCAGCATGGCCCGACTCCCCTTCCTCCTCAGGCTCAACAACGATCTTTATCAACGGTAATTGAAAAAGAAGTTTGGCGGGCCGTTTTGGAGAGAACATTTTGAGAAAATGCCAAAAGAGGACGTGTCGGACGCAGAAGGACCCTTACTCCGATATAAAAGTCGCCTGCAGAGCCTCAACGATCAGGCTTGCCGTCTCTGGAGAGCAGCCCATATTGATACGCGCCCACTGCTCATAGCCCTGACCGAGGGAGCCACCGGCATTCGTCGCTACGCCACCCACTTCCCGCAGGCGCGTTGCAGGTAACGCCTGACCTTCGCCAGCGAATGCGCGAAAATCCCACCAAGTGAGGAAGGTGGCCTCAGGGCGATCAAAACGCAAGGGAGAAACGGCAAAGGCCTCGTCCAGCATGTCGAAGTTCCCGCGAATAATTCCCTTGACCTCCTCCAGCCACGGCTCGCCACCTATCTGACAGGACGCCTCGTAAGCGGAGATAGCAGCTAAAGCCCCGTAGGAGTTCATCTCGTGGGAAAGCTGTTCATCAACCTCAGCCCAGCGCTCCCTTAAGGCATCGTCGGGCAGGATCACCTGCGCGCAAGGAAGGGCAGCAATATTCCAGCCCTTCGAGGCCGCTACGGCGGTCACGGTGTGGGCGGCAAACTCGGGCCCTAAAGATGCGTACGACACGAAGGGACTCTTATCCACCACCAGCGGCGCATGAATCTCGTCAGAAAACACCAGCACGTCATAGTCGGAGACCACCGCATGCAGCGCGCGCAGTTCAGCCTCGCTCAGTACCCGCCCCGTTGGATTCCATGGGTTGCACAAAATGAGCATCCCCGCACCGGCCTCGCACGCACGGCGAATCCCCTCCAAATCAAGCGACCATGCATGGCCCTCGCCAGGGGTGTACAGGGAAGGAACCTCAATGACGGGGTGGCCATGAGCGGGAGGGATCGTCATAAACGGCATGTAGGCGGGCGTTGGCACAATCACCGGCGAACCTGCACGAATCACCGCATCAAGGGCGAGGGCGAGCGCCCCCAGCACCGAACGGGCAGGACGAATAGCCTCGGCCTCGACCGCCCACCCGTGGACCGCACTCTGGTAGGCGGCGGTGGCCTCGGCCAAACGCGGCGCCAGCCATGTAGGAGGGTAGCCCGTGAAACCGCTACGGATCGCCCCGAAAATGGCTTCTTCCACCACAGGGGCCGTGCCAAAATCCATCTCCGCCACCCACGCGCCCACCGTGGGAGAACCATCCCCGCGAGTGATACCCGTCCACTTCAGCGAACCGGCCTGGCGCATCTGAGCGGCAGAATATGTGCGAACAGACATAAAAACTCCCTAAGTGGCGGTATTCGAGGGCGCTACACGCGGGTAGACTACACACATTATGACTGTTACTACCGCAACTGGCTCTGACGTTCGCGTCCGCTTCTGCCCGTCCCCCACGGGAACTCCCCACGTTGGCATGGTTCGCACCTGCCTGTTCAACTGGGCGTACGCCCGCCACACTGGCGGCACTTTCGTATTCCGTATCGAGGACACTGACGCTGCCCGAGACTCGGAAGAATCTTTCGACCAGATCCTTGATTCCTTGCGCTGGCTGGGGCTGGATTGGGACGAGGGCGTTGAAAAGGGCGGCCCTCACGAGCCCTACCGTCAGTCGCAGCGTATGGACATTTACCGTGATGTTGCTGCACGTCTGCTGGAAGCTGGCTACGCCTACGAGTCCTACTCCACCCCCGATGAGATTGAGGCACGTCACCTGGCCGCAGGTCGCGATCCCAAGCTCGGCTACGACGGTTTTGACCGCGAACTGAGCGAAGAACAGATCGCCGCCTACAAGGCAGAGGGCCGTCAGCCCGTGCTGCGTATGCGCATGCCTGACGAGGACATCACCTTCGATGATCTGGTTCGCGGTGAGATTACCTTCAAGGCCGGTTCCGTGCCTGACTATGTGATCGTGCGCGCCAATGGTGACCCGCTCTACACTCTGGTTAATCCTGTGGACGATGCGCTGATGAAGATCACGCACGTGTTGCGCGGTGAGGATTTGCTCTCCTCTACGCCGCGCCAGATTGTGCTCTACCGTGCGCTTGAAGCCATTGGCGTTGCTGACTACATGCCGCGTTTTGGTCACCTGCCGTACGTCATGGGTGAGGGCAATAAGAAGCTGTCTAAGCGTGACCCTGAGTCGAATCTGCTGCTCCACCGTGAGGCAGGCATGATTCCTGAAGGCCTGACCAACTACCTGGCCCTGCTGGGGTGGGCGATCAGCCCCGATAATGACGTGTTCTCTATGGAGGAGATGATCGAAGCCTTCGACATCTCAGCCGTGAATCCCAACCCTGCCCGCTTTGACCAGAAGAAGTGCGTGGCCATCAACGCTGAGCATATCCGCCGACTGGAGGTGTCAGACTTCCAGCGCCGTATCGTGCCCTTCCTGCATGGCAAGGGTTTCGTGTCGGCCGATTCTTTCGATGCTCTGACCGATCGTGAGCGTGAGATCATCGAGGCTTCCGCCCACATGGTTCAGACCCGCGTGCAGATGCTGGGTGAGGTGCCGGGCATGATGGGCTTCCTCTTTGTTGAGGGTGCTGACGTCACTCTTGATGAGACGTCGGTGAAGAAGCTCAAGGACAATGCTGGTGAGGTTCTTGATACCGCCATCTCCGTCATCGATGGGCTTGGTGAGGGCGAGTTCACCACCGCTATTCTCGAAGAGAAATTGCGCGAGGCTATTGTCGATGGCATGGGTATTAAGCCGCGTCTGGCCTTTGGGCCGCTGCGCGTGGCCGTCACCGGCCGTCAGGTGTCCCCGCCGCTCTTTGAATCCATGGAGATTATTGGCCGCGAGGCCTCCGTGGCCCGTTTACGAGGACTCAAGTCCCATTTGGAGGGCTGAGTGTGATGTAGTTCCGCTCCCGAGGTGAGGCCTCGTTGGCGGCGGGCTTGAAACGGCTGCCAGTGCGTTTGCGCTGGCAGCCGTTTGTTTTGTTCGGTTAAGGGAGGAAAAACGTGAGTGGGGGCGGTGAGTCACGGTGTCACAAAAGTGATAGTGTTTCGGTATCCCGAAAAGCCAGAGGGGGCATGAGTGGTAAGGTTAGGCTTGCCTTGCTGCGACATGTGCAGTGAGTAAACCTCACAAAAACGCCTAAGGAGGCTTCAATGTCACGAAAAACTCTGCGCGGATTGGCGCTCGCCGCCGTGGTCGCCCTCGGTCTTACTGCCTGTGGGACCACCGAAACGCCCGCTGCTGATGCGCCCGCAACAGACAACGCACTGACCATCTTCGCCACCACCGGCTACCTCGGTGATGCCGCGCAGGTTCTCGCCCCCGAAGCAAAGGTCACCGTCATGGTTCAACCCGGCGGCGACCCCCACACCTACCAGCCCACCACTCAAGACATCGAAGCCATGCAGTCGGCTGACCTCGTCCTGTGGAACGGTCTGCACCTCGAAGCCCTCATGATCGACCAGCTCCGCGAACAGGGCGACCGTCAGCTCGAAGTTGGCGCAAACGTTCCTCACGAGCTCCTCCTCGACTGGCCTGAAGAGGACGACCAGGGCAACCCCCTCCACGACCCCCACATCTGGAACTCCCCTGAGATCTGGAAGGGCGTCGTCGATCAGATCGCCACGCGCCTGGGTGAAATCGACGCTGACAACGCTGCGACCTACACCGACAACGCCAAGGCCTACAACGCAAAGATCGACGAGATTGACTCTATGGCCAAGGAAAAGTTCGCTCAGCTTAAGGACGAGAACCGCGTGCTCGTCACCGGCCACGACGCCTTCAACTACCTGGGCGCACGCTACAACCTGAAGGTCTACGCCACCGACTTCGTCACCTCCGAAGCAGAGATGTCACCCGCCCAGCTTGAAGAACTCGCCACCACCATCGCCAATGCCAAGGTGCCCGCCATCTTCATTGACAACCTGAAGAACCCCCAGGCCGTTGAATCCCTCCAGGAAGCCGTCAAGGCAAAGGGCTGGGAAGTCGCCATCGCTGACGAAGAACTCTACGCCGACTCCCTGGGCGAAGCCGCCCCTGTCGACACCTACCTGGGCGTCTTTGAACACAACGTTCTCGCAGTCACCAAGGGTCTTGGGGTGAAGTGACCGTGAACGCCTGCGCCGCCCTCCAGATTGATTCCCTCTCCGTTGCCTACCGAGATAAGCCGGTAGTGAAGAATGCTACCGTCACTGTCCCGCAAGGGGCCGCGATGGGAATCGTTGGACCCAACGGCGCAGGAAAGTCCACCCTGCTGAAGGCCTCGCTCAACCTCATTCCTCGACTGACAGGAGCAGCACAGTTCTTTGGTATGAGTCTTGACGAGGCCCGACGCAGGGTGGGCTACATGCCCCAACACGCTTCGGTCGATTGGGACTTCCCTGCCACCGTCGCTGACGTCGTTCTCATGGGAACCTTCGGTTCCCTCCGTTGGGGAGCGCGCCCCTCAGCCGCGCAACGCAAAGCCGCAGCCGCTGCCCTTGAAACCGTCGGCATGAGCGAATTTGCGAAACGCCAGATCGGTCAGCTTTCTGGCGGTCAAAAACAACGCGTATTCCTTGCGCGCGTCCTCGCCCAAGAACCCGACCTGCTCATGATGGATGAGCCCTTCGCGGGCATTGACGCAGCATCAGAACGTTCAATCATGAATGTGCTCGGGGACCTGCGTGCCAAGGGGTGCACCCTCGTCCTCGTACATCATGACCTTTCCACGCTCTCGCGAGTGTGCGACTACGCTACTTTGCTCAATGTCGACGTCATCGCCCAAGGACCCATTGACGATGTGCTGACTTCCGATAATCTCCACCGCACGTACGGTGGCGGCATGATGGATTGGGCGCTGGAATGATCCTCGACATCCTCACCCAAACCGTCTACCAGCGCGTCCTGGTGGGCACAGCCATTATCGGCTTCTCCTGCGGTCTGCTGGGCACCTTCACCTACCTACGCCGCCAAGCCCTGATCGCTGACGTTGTCGGACACTCCACCATGCTGGGCGTCACCAGCGCTTTCCTTTTTTCCGTTCTGGCACTCGGGATTGACGGACGCAACATGATCGTCATCGTGATCGTCAGCGCCGTTGTCGGTGTCCTTTCCTCTGCTCTGAGTAGTTTTCTTGAGAAAATCACCCCATTGGGGCACGACACCACAATGGCCGTCATTCTCGCTCTGACCTTCGGCGGAGGCATGGCGCTACTTGCCGAGATCAATAAGCGGAGTTTTCCTTCGTCCAAGGCGGGACTGAAGGACTACCTCTTCGGTAATGCCACCACGCTCACATGGTCAGATATTCGCGTCTCAGCGGGTTTTGCCATCGCAGCACTATTGATTGTGCTCATCTTGTGGTCAGACATTCAGCTCTACATCTTTGATGCGCCAGCCGCCACCGTCCTGGGACGGCCTGTGCGCCTTGTTTCCATTGCGCTGACGAGTGCAACTGTTATCGGCATCGTCATCGGCGTGAAAGCAGTGGGTCTTGTTCTTGTTGTCGCCTACGTTATTCTGCCCGCAGTCTCAGCACGCCAATGGGTGAACTCCATGCGATCCATGGCTGTGCTTGCGGGCCTCTTTGGAATGTTTGCCTCTGTCGCTGGCTCCATCATTTCCATCACCGCAGGTAAACTGCCCACCGGCCCAACCACCGTTATCGTCTTAACCATTCTGACGATCATCTCTCTACTGGCCGCTCCCGAACGCTCATTGATACTGCGGGCGATTCGACGTCGCCAAGCCCGAGAAGCTCTCCTTGCCGAGCTGCAGCGGGAAGGAAAACGGGACAGAGAGGCGGTGACGGCATGACTCCCTACGCCATTGGCGTCATGATCCTGATGGTCCTCACCGCCGTCACCTGCGCCCTACCAGGAGCTTTCCTTGTCACCTCACGTCAATCCATGCTGGTTGACGCTATGAGCCACGCAGCCTTCCCCGGTATCGTCCTCGCTGCACTCATCTGGCCGATCGGATCACCGTATCTGATTGTCGGCGCAGCTCTTTTAGCTCTTGTCGTGGTCATTGCCGCCGAGGCGGTCGCACACACAGGGCTTGTCTCCCGCGACGCAGCACAGGGGCTCCTCTTCCCGGGTTTGTTCTCAGTTGGCGTTGTCCTTGTGTCAACGAAATTCGCCCACTTACACCTGCATGAGGACGCCGTTTTAGTTGGAGACCCCAACATCGTTGCCGTCACCCACCTGACCGTTGCGGGAATAGACATCGGTCCCTCCTATGCCTATGTCATGCTGGCGGTTTTAGGGCTCAACGCCCTCTTCCTCGCGCTCACACACAGGCAGCTGAGTGTTGTCGTCTTCGACGCCGACTATGCCCGAACCATCGGCCTGCCCGTCCGCGGCCTTCGTATGGCCGCAATGGTGCTTGTCGCGATCACTCTTACCGCATCTTTCTACGCGGCAGGAGCGGTGCTTGTTATCGCTTTCGTCGTCGTTCCAGCAGCGACAGCCTCCCTGTTTGCGCGATCTTTCCCCGGCGTCATCTGGGGATCTGTGGGGATTGCAATAACTGTCACGGTGCCAGTGTTCCTCGCCACCTACTACTCGGCACGCCCAACCTCATCCTGGACCGCATGGGCCTTCGGAGTGGTCTTTGTCGTGGCAGCGCTCGCACACTACGGTGCCCGTAAGCTCCACCATGCACGCCTGCGACAGGGCGTTGAAAGCCCCGCTCACAGCGATGCTGAGGGGGCGCTCATGCCCACTGCCAGCGAGGAAAAATCGGTGTGAGAATGACCATGACAGCAGGATTTGGAAAAGGGGATTACGCCTGCTAATCTTTTCTTTCGTCGCAATCAGACAACTCAATATTTGAGCTCAGTCTTTGAGTGAACACCATGGGGTATGGTGTAATTGGCAGCACGAAGGTTTCTGGTTCCTTTAGTCTTGGTTCGAGTCCAGGTACCCCAGCGGTTAGCGATCGTTACCACTTAGCGGTCACTGACAAAGGCCCCCATCGTCTAGCGGCCTAGGACGACGCCCTCTCACGGCGTTAACACCGGTTCAAATCCGGTTGGGGGTACGAATCCGAAAGGATCACAAATACCTGCTTGCAGGTCATACAGGCCCCCATCGTCTAGCGGCCTAGGACGACGCCCTCTCACGGCGTTAACACCGGTTCAAATCCGGTTGGGGGTACAAAAAATCGGGAGGAGCATTCGGTTCCTCCCGATTGTTCTATGTGCTCCGCTTTGCCCTCTTTGAAGGTTCTTCCAGCCCGCTTTCGCAGATGAGCCCCCTATAACGTCTATTGTCACTCTGTCTGCCTGCCTCTCCAGCAAATGGACGAAATGTTTTGGGGCGTAATAATGTTGATAGATTCGTTGCATGAATGAAATAAATATTGGAAGGGATGCCTTAGTGGCCGATCTTCCGCAGCGCGGCAATGGTGGCGAGGCAATCCGCGTCTCTCACGTCGTCAAACGCTTCAAGAATGTCACTGCTGTCGATAACCTGTCATTCGTCGTTCCAGAAGGTTCCTTGTTCGCCTTTTTAGGATCAAATGGCGCGGGAAAGACGACGACAATCTCCTGTATGACAACCCTTTTGGCCCCAACGGAAGGTTCAATTACCGTTGACGGCTATGACGTTGTCAGTGACCCTTACAAGGTGCGTGAACGCATTGGCGTTGTCTTTCAACAGTCATTGCTGGACCCACGATTGTCAGTCCAGGAGAACCTTAGCCTCAAGGCTGGAATCTACGGTGTCCCGAACTCTCGCATTGACCATCTTTCCGACTTGGTCGACCTCGGAGATTTTCGGGACCGCCCCTATGGCGTGCTCTCGGGCGGTCAGAAGCGCCGCGCCGATATTGCCCGCGCGCTCCTACACCAACCAAAGATTATTTTCCTTGACGAACCCACCGCAGGGCTTGACCCTCAAAGTAGGGAACAGATCTGGCGGGCAATAACAGATCTGCGACAGCAACTTGGCCTCACTGTCGTGCTTACCACCCACTACATGCAAGAGACAGAGTTCGCCGATCATGTTCTTGTTATCGACAAGGGGCGAGTAATCGCTGCGGGTACGCCGATCGAGCTTCGCGCCCGTTACTCCACCCCGACTCTGCTCATCAAGTACAGCGAGAGTACTCGTCAACTCATCATCGCAACGATTGAGCGCCACATTCCTGGTGCTCGGTGGCACGATGAAGGTGGAGCAATTATCACCCCGTTGGAGCGTGCCTACGATGCGCTCCCAATCATCAATGAGCTCAGTGAAGACGCTGCCGACTTCCAGGTCATGCAAGGCTCAATGGACGACGTCTTCCTCAACCTCATGAAGGAGACTCACAAATGAGGACAACCAGAGCTTTAGTGATCCGTAATCTCAGAATCTATGCACGCGATCGTATGGGGGTTTTTCTCTCACTCTTGTCGGCACTGATCCTGCTCCTGTTGTATGTGTTGTTCTTGGGAACCTTGCAAGTTGACAACCTGACAGAAAAGTTTCCTGACGTCGATACAGATACTGTCTCTGCGTATGTGAGTAGTTGGGTGTTTGCTGGAATCATCATGATTACAACGTTCACCACAGGCTTTGCAGCCCTTGGAACTTACGTTGATGACCGTGTGACAGGCCGCTTCAAGGAGTTCCGAGTCTCACCTGTTCGTCGATCCCAACTTATTGTCGGCTACCAAGTATCGGCAACGATTGTCTCACTTGCGATGAGCTACATCGTCATGGCAATAGGCATTCTCCTCCTCAAACTCATGTACGGCGTATGGCCCGGAGCGGTGAACGTTCTTGTCGCCGCAGGATACACAGCGTTACTCTCGGCGGCATTCTCAGCGTTGTCATCATGGGCCATCACCTTTGTTGCAACCAACGGCACTTTCACTGCAATGAGTACCATCATGGGTACACTCCTCGGCTTCCTTGCCGGTGCATACCTGCCGCTTGGCGTTGTCAGCGAAAACGTCCGCAATGTCATCAACGTGCTGCCATTCTCGCCTGCCGCGATGCTCCTGCGTGAGCCGCTCGCAGGTACGGCGCTGGACAAACTCTCGCCCTACGACGAAGCAACTAAGGCCGTGCGAACGTACTACGGTCACACACTGACTGTCGGATCCACCGAGATCCTTCCGTGGATGGTCGTGGTTGTTCTTGCCATTATCACGATTGTGTTCACTGTCCTTGGTTCCTACCGAATTGGGCGGACGATCAGGTGATCGAGAGGCACTGAAGTGATTGAGCACGAAGACGCTATGTGGCGTTGCAATTCACTTCAAGTCGCATGAAAACTCCCCGCCTGGGTGGTACAACAACCATTCAGGCGGGGAGTCTTCTTGAAGGGAGGTTGCCCTAAAGTTCAACGTCCTCGACAGTACGGAGGAAGTCCGAGAGGCGGTTAGCCGCAGCAACAACCGAGGGGCCGTGCTGGCGGCCCGGCTGACGGCCCATGCGCTCTATAGGCCCAGAGATAGAGATCGCTGCCAGGACGCGCCCGGAGGGGCCTCGAACGGGCGCTGACACGGAAGCAACACCGGGTTCGCGTTCTCCCACGGACTGCGCCCAACCTCGGCGGCGAACCTGAGACAGCATGGTGGCGTTGAAGGAGGCACCATAGAGGCCGCGGTGCAGGCGGTCGGGTTCTTCCCATGCGAGGAGTACCTGCGCAGCCGAGCCGGCCTTCATTGACAGGGTGGCTCCCACCGGGATGGAGTCGCGAAGGCCCATCTTGCGTTCGGAGGCTGCCACGCAGATGCGCACATCGCCCTGACGACGGTAAAGCTGCGTCGATTCCTTAGAGTGATCGCGCAATGCAATAAGGACCGGCATTGCTGCAGAGAGAAGACGATCCTCGCCAGCGGACGACGCAAGTTCTTGAAGGCGGGGACCCAGAATGAAGCGTCCCTGCATGTCTCGGGCCACCATGCGGTGATATTCGAGTGCGACAGCTAAGCGGTGGGCTGTCGGGCGAGCCAAACCGGTGCTAGAGACGAGCTGAGCAAGGGTGGCGGGACCCGCTTCGAGGGCGCTGAGGACCATTGCCGCCTTGTCCAGAACGCCCACTCCACTGGATGTTGTGTCCTCCATACCCAAAAGTTTCCCATCTCACGCACTGAGATGCAAAACCCTAGAGTGAAGAAACTGGCCAAACATGGAGCGCAGACACAGGGAGTTGCCCTGGCGGTATCCATGTAAAACGCAGCCCAAAGGAGGAGAGACGATGGCGGGCACATTAGCGGAAAAGGTCTGGTCAGACCATGTTGTCACACGCGGCGAAGGCGGTGCCCCCGACCTCCTCTACATCGATTTGCACCTTGTCCACGAGGTCACCAGCCCCCAAGCGTTCGACGGATTACGCCTCGCTGGACGTCGGGTCAGGCGTCCTGAACATACGATCGCTACCGAGGATCACAACACGCCCACCCTCGATATTGACCAACCCATCGCCGATGAAACCTCGCGCATCCAGATCAACACCCTGCGCGCGAACGCCGAAGAGTTCGGCATCCGTATTCACTCCCTGGGGGATGCCGACCAAGGCATCGTCCACGTTGTCGGCCCTCAACTTGGCCTCACCCAACCGGGAATGACCATCGTATGCGGCGACTCGCACACCTCCACCCACGGCGCTTTCGGAGCCCTGGCTTTCGGAATCGGTACTTCCGAGGTCGAACACGTCCTCGCCACCCAGACCCTCCCTCTTGCACCCTTCAAAACCATGGCAATCACCGTCAATGGTTCCTTACCGCCGGGTTCGTCAGCCAAGGATATTATTCTCGCCGTCATTGCCAAGATCGGTACCGGCGGCGGTCAGGGATACGTCCTCGAATACCGCGGCCAAGCCATCCGTGAGCTCTCCATGGAGGGCCGCATGACGATCTGCAACATGTCTATCGAGGCCGGTGCCCGCGCAGGCATGGTCGCCCCCGACCAAACCACCTTCGACTACATCAAGGGCCGCCCCCACGCTCCTGAAGGGGAAGAATGGGATGCGGCAGTTGCCTACTGGTCAACCCTGCGTTCCGACGATGATGCGACCTTTGATGCCGAAGTCATCCTCGAAGCGGCCGACATTGAACCCTACGTCACCTGGGGTACCAATCCCGGGCAGGGCGTGCGCCTGTCCGACAATGTGCCCGACCCAGAAGACTTCAGTGATGAAACCCTCCGAGTCGCCGCTGAACGCGCTCTCGAATACATGGACCTCACCCCTGGCACCCCCATGCGTGAGATCCCTGTTGACGCCGTCTTCCTTGGCTCATGCACGAATGGGCGCATTGAAGACCTGCGCGCTGCCGCATCGGTCATCAAGGGACGTTCCAAAGCTCCCGGTGTACGCATGTTGGTTGTTCCAGGCTCTGCCCGCGTCCGCCTTCAGGCTGAGGCTGAGGGCCTCGACCAGATCTTTACCGCCTTCGGCGCAGAGTGGCGTAACGCTGGTTGCTCCATGTGCCTGGGGATGAACCCCGATCAGCTCGGCGCGGGGGAGCGTGCCGCGTCGACCTCGAACCGTAACTTTGAGGGGCGCCAAGGTAAGGGATCACGCACCCACCTCGTCTCACCCCTGGTTGCCGCGGCGACCGCAGTGCGCGGCACGCTCTCAAGCCCCAACGACCTTGACCCGCTGCCCGGCGAATCTGCCTCTTCAGCTTCGGTGGCACCGGAGAGTGCTCCAGCCGCAGCGCGCGGAAACTGACCGACCTCAGGACGAAGGACAATCCCATGGAAAAGTTCACGACCCACACGGGCATTGGTGTTCCGCTGCGTCGCTCCAACGTTGACACCGACCAGATCATTCCGGCCGTCTACCTCAAGCGCGTCACCCGCACAGGCTTTGAGGACGCCCTCTTTGCCGCATGGCGGGGCGATCCCGAATTTGTCCTCAATAACGAGGCCTACGCCGCGGGTTCAGTCCTTGTGGCAGGGCCAGACTTTGGTACGGGGTCCTCGCGTGAGCACGCCGTGTGGGCGCTGAAAGACTACGGTTTCCGCGTTGTCCTTGCCCCTAAATTCGCTGACATTTTCCGTGGCAATTCAGGTAAGCAGGGCCTCCTGACGGGCATCATCAGCCAGGAGGACACCGAAATGCTGTGGAAAATCCTCGAACATGAGCCCGGCACCAGCATTACTGTCTCCCTCGACAAACGCACCGTCACCGCGGGCACCTTCGTGTGTTCCTTCCAGATTGATGACTACACGCGTTGGCGCCTGATGGAAGGTTTGGACGATATTGGCCTGACCCTCAGGAATGAGGAAGCAATCGCTTCTTACGAGGCTGCCCGTCCCTCCTTCAAGCCAGCAACTTTACCTGCAAAGACACTGCCAACAGAAAAGGTTGTTTCTGCACGTCCAGTGGCATTGGGGATGCCAACAATCCCGTCGTGAATGAATGAAGTGTTGCCATTGCAACACCGTGACGCCTACTGGATGCCCGGCTCTGCTCTAGAGTTGATCCCAGAGATTGACACGCTGACGCACTCCAACGGCAGCTCACTGACAGACACACGGGAATGGAGCACTCTCCCATGACCTCAATCCTCCAAGTTGAAGGTGGACATCCGCTGACAGGCACGATTACTGTGCGCGGCGCAAAGAACTTTGTGCCGAAGGCGATGGTGGCCTCACTTCTTGGCGATACCCCCTCCGAGCTGCGCAATGTTCCTCTCATCCGCGACGTGGACGTTGTCTCCGATCTATTGCGCGCCCACGGTGTTGAGGTCAACTTCGATCAAGACCACGGCACGATGGTCATGGACCCCTCAAATGTCACCCGCGCGCAACGCTCTGACATTGATGCTCTGGGTGGAGCATCCCGCATTCCGATTCTTTTTTGCGGGCCACTGCTCCACCAGCTTGGCGAGGCTTTCATCCCCGAACTAGGTGGCTGCAATATCGGTGGACGCCCCATCGATTACCACCTTGAGATCCTGCGCTCCTTCGGCGCGGCAGTCGATAAGCGCGCCGATGGTGTGCACATCACGCGCCCAAGTGAAGGGCTCCACGGCACCGTCATTGACCTGCCTTTCCCTTCAGTGGGAGCCACTGAGCAGACCCTGCTGACGGCGGTTCGTGCCCAGGGCCTGACCACCCTTCGTGGGGCGGCCGTTGAACCCGAGATCATGGACCTCATCAACGTCTTGCAAAAGATGGGTGCCATTATCTCTGTTGATACCGACCGCACGATCCGCATTGAAGGCGTGGCAAGCCTACGCGGCTACACCCACACCGCCCTGCCTGACCGCATCGAAGCTGCCTCCTGGGGTGCAGCCGCCCTTGCCACGCACGGTGACATTTACGTCCTGGGGGCCCACCAGCCCGACATGACGACCTTCCTCAACACCTATCGAAAGGTCGGCGGAGCCTTCGACATTGATGCTGAGGGTATTCGCTTCTACCATCCCGGCGGGACGCTGAACTCCATCGCCTTGGAAACAGCGGTTCACCCCGGCTTCATGACCGACTGGCAGCAGCCCCTTGTTGTCGCCCTCACCCAGGCCACAGGCTTGTCGATTGTGCATGAAACCGTTTATGAGAATCGTTTTGGTTTCACCAAGGCTTTGCGTCAGATGGGGGCCCATATCCAGGTGTACAAGGAATGTTTGGGCTCAACTCCCTGCCGTTTCGGACAGAGAAACTTCATGCACTCTGCGGTGATTTCCGGCCCAACCCCTTTGCACAGCGCCGACATTACGGTGCCTGACCTGCGCGGCGGCTTCTCACACTTGATTGCGGCTCTTGCTGCGGAGGGAACCTCGCGAGTAGCGGGTATTGATGTGATCTCTCGCGGATACGAGCACTTCATTACCAAGCTGCGCCAGCTTGACGCGCGCGTAAACTACGTGGAGAACTGACACCCATGGATTGGGAGATGCTGGGGGAACATGCGCTCCCCAGAGAGATGCACCTGCTCGTTTCCTCCATGAGCGCGCGAGGACGGGCTATTGAAGTCGGCCCGGCGGTTGTGCGCATTTTACGGGCCGGCGGGTGGAAGGTCACCGTCTCGGTGACCACCCCAGAAGACACCCCCCAAAAGATTGCCGCAGCCTCGCGCAGCCCCTTCGTCGCTGCTCTTGGCGGCGACGGCTACCTCTCTGCTGTTGCCCAGGGCGTGCACGACACCGATGCGGTATTCATTCCTATGCCAGGTGGGCGCGGCAACGACCTATGTCGTGCGCTAGGCGTCAGCCACGACCCCTACGCTCGTGCCCGGGAGGTCGCAGCCTTTGGCGTCCATAACGGGGATTCTTCCGATATTGAGCCTCATATCCGTGACATTGACGGAATCTGGGTACGCGATGATGAGGGCCAAGACAGGCTAGTTCTGGGGATCGTCGCTGTCGGATACGAAGCCCGAGCCAATGAAATGGCTAATGCCTCGTGGTTCCGGTCCGGGCCCATGGCCTACGCCTACGGCGCTTTCGCTGCTTTCGCCACCTACACGGAGGGGCCTTTCCGCGCTGTCATTGACGGTGAGGAACGCGACCTGACAGGCTGGGTCGCCTCAGTGTCGAACTCAGGGTGCGCGGGCGGAGGCATCCGCATGGTTCCCACCTCTGATCTTGAGGACGGACAGTTGGAGCTTTTCCACATTGGGCGCGCCTCCAAACGCACTGCTCTGGCGGCCTTGACCCAGATTGTCGCCAAACGTAATGCCGACCATCCGCTGGTCAACATCGAGCCTGTCCGCGAGGTCTACTTCAACGAACCAGTTGGCGCTAAGGCATGGGCAGACGGTGACCCTGTGGCCACCATCCCCTGCACGATGAGGATTGCCCCCAGCGTTGTCCGTGTTCTTGCCTGAGCGTTTGTGCCAAGAGGATTCTCAGATGTGGGCAGTGCTCTACACGCCTGCCTTCACCCACTAAACTGAGGAACCATGAGCAAACCGGTCACTGGCCTGTATCGCGTTGCTAAAGGCATCGCTAAGCCCCTTATGGGCACATGGGTAAAGATGGACGTCTCGGGTGAGGAACATTTGCCCGCCGAAGGAGCATTCATCATCACCCCGAACCACATTTCGAACTTCGACCCGGTGTGCATCGCGACTTTCATGATGCAACGCGGCTACCCGGTGCGTTTCCTCGCGAAGGCCGAACTCTTCAAGACCCCTGTTGTCGGCCAGATTCTCCGATCCATGGGCATGGTGCCGGTGGAGCGTAACTCTGACGATCCTTCAGCCGTCCTTGAGTATGCCCGTCAGGCTTTACGCGATGGGGAGTGTGTGGGTATCTATCCTGAGGGCACGCTCACTCGCGACCCTCAGATGTGGCCGATGAAGCCAAAGACTGGTGCCGCCCGCCTTGCTCTTGATACAGGCGTGCCCGTGATCCCCATTGCTCAGTGGGGCGCCCACGAGGTGATCCCCCGTTATGCCGCCAGCATTGATCTGCGCCCGCAGCGGCCCATTACGATTCGCGTATGCCCGCCCGTTGATCTTTCTGATCTGATTACCGAGGAAGGGTCGGCAAACTACGAGGCCGTTCAGGAAGCAACGCGACGTATTCACGCCGCCATCGTCAAGGGCGTTGAGGAGATTCGTGGTGAGAAAGCCCCTGCTCAGCCGTGGGATTCAGCGGTGATGAGCGGCCCGGATAAGAAGACGCTTGGGCGTTTTTCTAAGTGGCGTCGTTCCCTCGCTAAGCGCGGCCGCTCCCTGAAAGGCTGACCCGCCGGACGCTCCCCCCTCGCTCGTTCCGACGGGACGGTAGCGGCGCAGCAAGTGAAAACAGAACGAGGCACCCGCCCACTTTCCTTCATCGTCGAAAGGAAGTGAGCGGGTACCTCGTTAATCAGTGGAACGCTGGTAGGTCAGGGCAGGCCGCTACTTTTTGACGTCAATGACCAAGCGGGCAGGGCGAGTCAGGAAACCAGCTTGGAGGGGGTGCTTCTGATCCATGGCGATAACAACGTGGGTTTGATCCTCAACGGTGCCATCAACGAGGACTTCCAGGGGGCCGATTTTAATGGTCTTGTCGCCTGCGAAGTAGAGCTCCTCAAGTTCGGGAGTAACAGGCATGGCGCTTCGACCCACGTTCACATCCAGGAAGGCTTTACCGGATGAGTCCATCGCGTCGCCTTTCCCCAGGGTGATGGGGGCATCCACCCACTCCAGGTTCGCCTCCCACGGATTCTCTTCTGCATCCTTTGACTGGTCTGCGGAGGGATCCTTCTTGAACTCAAGAACGACGCGGTAGAAATCAGCGTGCTCGCCCACGCGAACGTCGTGGAAAACCAGGGAGGAGGGCACAGCCGGGTCGTTACTGGCAGGAATCGTGACCTCCGGCTTCCACGAATCGTTACTGCCCGAAATCGGGTCGAGATTTTCACCGACTTTACGCTTGTAGGTGGGGATTGACTGCGGGGCGTCACCGCCACTGACTTCATTTGCTTTGAAGGCGGGTTCGCTAGCGTCTGTGCTGCCGCCAGTGCCGGGAGTGGAACAACCGACAAGAACGGTGGCGGCGAGACCGGCCGTCAGGAGTCCGCTGAGGATACGAGCGGCAGAGGGATGACGGATGGACATAAAACCTCCTCAATAGGGTGTGCATTAATCATGCCACGCATGACTTTTGCGTAACAGAGCACATGTGGAGGGGACGACGGTCATTTCCTCACGTCAACGACTAAACGGGTGGGGTCAAGAAGATAGCCCATCTGGATATCACGCTCCGTATCCATCCCAATGACAATGTGCGTATTACTTTCAAAGGTGTGGTCAACGTCGATCTCAAGAGGCCCAAGAGAGAGGCGATCTGGCCCGCTGTAGTACAGGGCGGACACCTCAGGGGAAGCGGGCATGGAGGTCTTGGAAATATTCAGATCAAGGAACGTCTGTCCCGCAACATCAAGCGGGAGGCCGCTTCCTTGGCCAACGGGGGCCTGAGTCCAACGAGCATAGATCACCCAGGGTTGGCGATCCTGCGGTGATTGCTCAGCCGTAAGGGGAGTACCGTCCAGCTCCTTGAAGTCGACAACAACGCGGTAAAAATCAGGGTGCTCACCGACACAGATGTCATGGAAAACAAAGGAGGTGGGCAGCGCGAGGGATTCAAAAGAGACATCCTTGGCTTCTCGTGTCCACGCCTCATTGTCAAGAATGGGGGAGAACGAGGTCGGAGCGCTGGGCATCTTCGGCTTCTGTACGGCAGAGGGCGAGGGCGCTAAAGATTCGGGATGCTCACTGTCGGGCGTCAGGGAGCTGGCACCGCTGGAGGCAGGAAGATCAGGGAGGGATTGGGTATCTGCCGCAATATCCGGCCCGCGTAAGGTACAGCCGCTCAGAAGGGCAAGACTGGCGGCTACGGCGCTCACCACCCCCCACCAGCTTCGGCAGTACCCGCGAGAGACAGACGGAGAGCCATTCAGAGGGGTAGAAGGGCGGGCACGCAGAGCGTCAGTAGCGGACATGCAGGCTCCTGGGCGACGGCTTCGACTAGGGCACACACCCATGATGCCACTAGGATCAAGACTATGGCGATGACACAAGCAACCGTGTTAGGAACGGGAGCGTGGGGGACGACCTTCGCTCAAGTATTGGCAGATAGTGGCATGAATGTGCGCCTCTGGGGGCGCAATCGCCAAACCAACACCCTCATCAACGAGGGTGAAAACTCCACCTACCTGCCGGGAATCGAACTGTCTCCCGCGCTGCACGCCACCGACAATCTCGGTGAGGCCCTCCAAGGCTCTGACCTGGTGGCAGTGGCAATCCCCGTTGCGGCCGTGCGCGATACCCTCACCCGCGCCCGCGATCTTTTACCCAGTAACGCCGCGATCGTCTCCCTCGCAAAAGGGCTCGAACTGGGGAGCCACAAAACTGTTCACGACATGATTACCGAAGCCACCGGTTTCGCCTCGAATCGCGTGGCTGTCCTTTCAGGCCCCAATCTGTCCCGAGAAATCGCTGAACACCACCCCACGGCCACCGTCATTGCCTGTGAAGACGCTGATCTTGCGGCACAGATCGCGGAAGCCTGCCACACTTCCTACTTCCGCCCCTACGTCTCTACCGACGTCATCGGCTGTGAAATCGCTGGCGCTACGAAAAATGTCATCGCTGTAGCAATCGGCGCTGCAGAGGGCTTCGGCTTGGGCATCAACTCCCGCTCCACCCTCATCACCCGAGGACTAGCCGAAATGACACGCCTTGGCACCCGACTGGGAGCCGACCCCGGCACCTTCGCCGGCCTGTCAGGTGTGGGGGACCTTGTGGCAACCTGTTCCTCCCGACTGTCGCGCAACTATTCTTTTGGCGTCCGCATCGGGCAAGGCATGAGTTGCGAGGAAGCGCTCGCGGTCTCACCCGGCGTGGTGGAGGGCGCTCGCGCAGCCCGCCCCATCCTTGAACTTGCTCACTCCCTTGGGGTTGACATGCCAATTACCGAGGGCGTTGTGCGCGTCGTGCATGAGGGGGCAAGCGTGCGTGAGATGGGCGAAATGCTCCTGTCTCGTCCCATCAAGATGGACGGCTGGAAGATCGAACTGATCTGAGCTGTTTGAATCCAAAATGCGGTTCTTCGGGCCGCTGAACGATAGTGTTATCTTCATGATGTCTGACGTGACTGCTGCTTCTCCCCGTCCGCGTGTGCTCCTTGTCTTTGGAGGCCGCTCTGGGGAACACGAAATCTCCTGTGCTACCGCCGCCGCTTTTTTGCGCGCGATTGACCGCGAAAAATGGGATGTGCTGCCTACGGGTATCACCCGAGATGGTCAGTGGGTGCGAGTAGAGGACGATCCATCCCTCTTTGAGTTCACCGACAATGGCGGACAGCAGGTGCTGGCGGGCGAGACGCGCGTCATGCTTGCCCCGGGTGGTGCCTCGCTGCTGGAAGTGACCTACGAGGGCGAAGCCGGAGCTTCCCGGGCGGTCAGCGTTGAAGATTTGGGCAGCGTTGACGTGGTGTTGCCCCTGATCCACGGCCCATACGGGGAAGATGGCACTATCCAGGGCCTCATGGAAATGTCGGATGTGCGCTACGTCGGCTGTGGTGTCCTGTCCTCGGCAATTTGTATGGATAAGCACCTGACAAAGACCGTGTTGAAAGCGGCTGGTATTGAGGTTGGCCGTTGGGAACTCGTGACCACTCGTGAGTGGAATAATGACCGTGACGGCGTAGAAAGCCGCATCGCTCACCTGGGCTACCCCGTGTTTGTTAAGCCCTGCCGCGCTGGTTCTTCGCTGGGTATTACCCGTGTTGATGGCCCTGACGCGCTGGCCGCTGCAATGGATGAGGCACAGGCCCATGACCCCCGCGTCATCGTTGAGGCCTCAACAGTTGGCCGTGAGATTGAATGTGGCGTGCTTGAGAGCGCGGATGGCACGATCTCGACGGCTCCATTGGGTGAGATTGTTGTCCCTGAGGGCGGCTTTTATGACTACGACTCGAAGTATGTCGATACCGAGGCTATCGGTCTGGAGTGCCCGGCATCTATTGATCCTCTTGCTGAGGCTGAGATCCGCAGGACCGCTGCGCGCGCATTTGAAGCCTTGGCTTGTGAAGGCTTAGCCCGTGTGGACTTCTTCTATGACCCGAATACGGGGGCGATCAGCATTAACGAAGTCAACACCATGCCTGGCTTCACGCCCTATTCCATGTATCCGCAGGTGTGGGCTGCCGCTGGCCTGAGCTACCCTGCGCTGGTTGACCACCTTCTTGAGGTTGCGCTCGCTCGCCGGGTGGGCTTGCGCTGACGCTACAGCGCCCCGGGTGTGAAGCGATACTTTTGCTGCGAATTGCGGGGCAGGGGGCGAAAAGTTGGGGCTTTATCCGGTAACGTGTGAACCATGACGAAGCCTCGGATTACTCTGGTCACTTCTGCTGACATGCCCAACCTCTACTCTGATGAAGCGGGCCTTCTTGACGCGCTGGCTGAACGTGGCACTGATCCGCGTATTGCCGTGTGGAATGATCCCGATGAGGATTGGACTGGGGCAGGACTAACGGTTGTGCGTTCGGTGTCGGACTACGCGCAGAATCGTCAGGCGTTCCTGGAGTGGACGAAGCGGGTGCCTCGTATTCTCAATCACCCTGATGTGCTGGAGTGGAACTCCGATAAGCACTACATGATTGAGCTTGAACGCATGGGCCTTCCGGTTATTCCAACGACATGGCTTGAGCCCGAGCAGAAGCTGCAAAAGCAGCAGCTTCACTCTCGTTTCCCTGCTCTCGCTGACTTCGTTGTGAAGCCTGCTGTGTCGTCCGGTGTGCGCGACATTGGCCGTTACACCGCAAATGATCCCTACCAGCGTCAGGCCGCCATTACTCAGGCTGCGACGTTGTTGGAACAGGGGCGTTCTGTGATGGTGCAGCGCTACATGGAAGAAATCGACATCCACGGTGAGATTTCGCTGGTCTTTTTCAACGGTTTGATGTCGCACTCTGTGGAAAAGCGCGCAATGCTTCACCCGTCGTCGGTGACGGAACCGTCAATGCATGAAGCCGTTGTGACCTGCCAGCAGGCTTCGGAGGAACAGTGGCGATGGGGCGAGCAGATCCGCGCCATTATGCACGCCTATGTGCGTCAGCGCATGGGGCGTGATGAGCAGTTCCTCTTTAACCGTGTGGACGTGGTGCCCGACGGTAAGGGATCATTCCGCGTCATGGAAGCCTCTCTGGTGGACGCTGACCTGTACCTGACCTCCCACCCTGCTGCACTGGGCAATTTCGCTGACGCGATTGCTATGCGTGCCTTCTGGTGAGCAGTAGTCGGCTGACGTGTACATGAGGGAAAGCCTGGCCCCCGGCCAGGCTTTCCCTGTTCCAACCCATCATTGTGGTGGTCACGCAGGACGCTAGAAGGGGAATAGCATGGCAGTTGAGATGAGCAGGGAGGACTTCGAGGCCCTCGTTGATGAGGCAATTAATGTCATCCCTGATGAGTTTTGGGATCAGGTAGATAACCTCGTTGTCCTTGTGGAGGATGAGCCCCCAGCCTCGGAGCCTTCCGATATTTTGGGCCTCTACGATGGGGTTCCCATTACCGAACGTGACGATTATGCGGGCGTTTTACCCGATAGGGTCTTTGTCTTCCGCCACCCAACTCTTGCGATCTGTGACAGCGTGGAAGAGGTTGCCGAGGAAGTGCGTATTACCCTCGTCCATGAAATCGGCCATTTCTTTGGCTTCGATGACGAGCAGCTCCATGACATGGGGTGGGCTTAACCTGCCGAGCGGGGCAAATCACAGTGCTGCGGAGGTCACGGAGTTTGGAAGAGTAGGGGCAGAGCTGCTAAAGTTCTTACCTGTTGCACCGCTTAGCGGAGCGCGATGGTGGCTGTAGTTCAGTTGGTAGAGCACCTGGTTGTGGTCCAGGACGTCGCGGGTTCGAGTCCCGTCAGCCACCCCGAAGGCAAAGGCCTCGGATGTGAAAACATCCGAGGCCTTTGTGTTGCCTCACGGGCTGCGGCTGGTTTCCTGGCTCCCAAACAGATGCCGCCCTTCAATCCGGTGTCTGCGTCTCATACCTGCCCCGTGCGCGGCACTGTAGGCGCCCATCCCGCCCGCTTCGAGCACAAGGTTTTGTGACACTTGTTGTGCTAGGGAGCAGTTGCGACCTTTTGTATCGCGTATAGGTGTCACATCATGCAACAAGTGCGACAAAAGTGGGTGTGGTGGATGCATTTTGCTGCCGTTGGTGATCGCGGTGAAAGCCTGAGGGGAAGCTGAGATTTTTCGGGGATTTTCTGGACTTTTCGCCGTATTGCCTGTTTTGAAATGACTCCGCGTCGTATCGCTTGCGGAGCTAATTAAGTAAGGCTAACCTTTTCTATTTGTTGGGACTTTTGGCACAGGATGGGGTTGTCCCCCTAGTAAACGCCGTCAACACCGTAAACACCTGCGCCCAACAGAAATAGCCCCGCAACAGGAAAGAGATCCATGCGTATCCGCAGCCTTGCCACCGCAGCACTTACCGCAGCCGCCCTCGTGAGCCTGAGTGCCTGCAGCTCCGGCACCGCCCCCCAGTCTGCAGCCCAGTCCGCAACTGACGCAGTCGCACAGAGCGAAGCCCCCCAATCCGTTGAGGCTTCTGCAAGCGACGAGGCCCTGGTGCTCTACTCCGGGCGCAACGAAAAACTCGTCGCACCCCTGCTCGAACAATTCACCGCAGACACCGGTATTACAGTTGACGTCCGCTATGCTGGCACCCCCGAACTTGCCGCCCAACTCATCGAAGAAGGCGACAAGACCCCCGCGCACGTCTTCCTCTCCCAGGACGCAGGCGCGCTCGGCCTCGTTTCTGGCAAGGGCATGTTCGCCACCCTTCCCGCTGACGTCACCAGCAAAGTCGATGCCAAATACACCTCCAAGGATGGCTCCTGGGTGGGCCTGACCGGACGAGCCCGCGTCATCGCCTACGACAGTCAAACCCTCACCGCCGAGGAAGTCCCCGGCAACGTCGCAGACCTCACCGACCCCAAGTGGAACGGCAAGATCGGCATCGCCCCCTCCAACGCCTCCTTCCAATCCTTCGTCACCGCCATGCGCGTGACTGAAGGTGAAGAAAAGACCGAAGAATGGCTCAAGGGACTCCAAGCCAACAACGCGCAGATCTTCGCCAAGAACGGCGAAATTCTCGAAGCCGTGAACAACGGAACCGTCTCCCTTGGCCTCATTAACCACTACTACTGGGCACGCTCCGAGCAAGACCCCACCACCCTGCGCGCTCAGCTCAAGTTCGGTGACGCAGGCAGCGTCTCCGCCCTCGTCAACGTCACGGGTGTGGGCATCCTCAAGGGTGCAGAAAATAACGCCAACGCCAAGGAATTCGTCAACTACATGCTCTCTGACAAGGGCCAGGACTACTTCCTCAAAGAAACCTACGAGTACCCGCTTGTTTCTGGCAAGGAAGGCCCCAAGAACGTCCCCGCTCTGAAGGATCTGGGAGCTCCCGACGTCGCCTTGACTGACCTGTCCTCCCTGGATAAGACTGTAGAACTTCTCACTAAAGTCGGTCTAATCTGACCGATCCCGGCCCTTCAACGGGCCTCAATTACCGGCTCCATGGGGTCGCCCTGAACACCATCAGCGTGTCAGGGCGACCCTGCACATCTCCCTCATGACCCCTCATCCCACCCCAGCACTTTCCCCCACACGGCGTCCCACCAGCACCACCCCGCCTGTGGTGCTCATCGTCGCCAGCATCCTTGTCGCCGCCGCCGCCCTGCTGCCACTGCTCTACCTCATAGAACGCGCGGTTCACGACGGCCTCCACGCCAGCGCCACCGCGCTTTTACGCCCACGAGTGGGCATCCTCTTTGCCAACACTTTGACCCTGGTACTGGCAGTGTGTGCCCTTGCCACACTGATCGGTATTCTCAGCGCGTGGGCTCTGACGCGCCTACACCTGCCCGCTCCACGTCTGTGGGTTGTCCTCGCGTGCCTGCCGCTTTCTATCCCCAGCTTTGTGGGCGCTTTCGCATGGCTCTCTGTCTTTCCCCACATCACCGGACTGTGGCCTCTTGCTGCTGTGATGAGTGCAGCCTCGGCCCCCTTCGTCACCGTGCCCACCATCGCTGCTTTCCTCCAAGCAGATCACTCCAGCGCAGATGTCGCTCGCACCCTTGGACGAAGCCGCGCCCACGTATTCTTCACCGTCACCCTGCCGCAGATCATGCCAGCAGCAGGTGCTGGCAGCCTCATCGTCGCCCTCTACACTCTGGCTGACTTTGGGGCACCCTCCATGCTCCGCTACGACACCCTCACCACAGGCGTCTTTTCTCTTCTTAGCGCCGGGGCATCTCGCTCTGCCCCCGCAGCTATCGGCGTTGTCATCACGGTAATCGCAGCCGGACTTGTTCTCTGTGAAAACCTCCTGCGCGCACGCCACCACGCTACGGCACACGCACACTACCATCCAGCACCTGCACGCCTCACAGCATGGAAAACCACCGGCGTTACCCTCGCCCTATCAACTATCGCGGCACTATCGGTTGGCGCACCGATTATCGCCCTCCTTGCCCGTGCGCTCTCCAACACCCGATATGACACCGACTGGGAACGCATCGCACACGCAGGCCTGACAACACTCACTATCGGTGCGGCTGCGGCGACAGTGGCCGTCCTCCTGGGGCTACCGTTGAGCTACATTTCAGCGCGCCTACGCTCCCGCATGGTCACCCTGCTGGAAATCGCCACATTCTCAGGACATGCCCTCCCCGGCGTCGTGCTCGCCCTCGCTATGGTGTCACTGACACTGGCGCTGACCCCCTGGGCCTACCAAAGCCTTGGCGCCTTAGTCGTCGCACTCGTGCTGCTCTACCTGCCTAAAGGCGTGGGAGCCATGCGTGCTGGATTCCAACAGGTGCCCGTTGCCGCTGAAGAAAGCGCGCGGACACTGGGGGATGGGCCCCTGCGCGTGTGGTGGCGCGTAAGCCTTCCTCAAATCCTTCCCGCTATCGGCGCAGGATGGCTACTCATTGCAACAGCCGTTATGAAAGAACTGCCGGTGACGCTCATGCTGCGCCCCACAGGCACGAACACCCTTGCAACTGAATTGTGGAATAGTAGTTCACTTGGCGCTTACGGGGCTTCTGCTCCGGTGGCACTGGCGCTGGTCGTCGTGGGGCTAGTGCCCGCTTTGATGCTCGCTCGGAAGGTAGAAAAGGCATGAGCGCACGTATCCGAAATCTCAGCGCCCACTACATTCCGGGGATCCCTGTTCTTCGCTCCGTCAGTCTGGAGGCGCCTCCCGGTCAGGTGACCACCGTCTTGGGTGAGTCCGGTAGCGGAAAAACCACGCTACTGCGTGTGCTGGCTGGTCTACACCCGGCGTCCTCGGGACAGGTTCTCCTTGACGGGCAGGATATGACCCATGTGCCCGTAGAAAAACGCGGAGTTGGCCTCGTCCCCCAAGAAGGGGCACTTTTCCAGCACTTGAATGTGGCGGGCAATATCGCATACGGACTGCGCGGAGTGCGCCGCCGAGTAGCCTCCCGCCATCCCCGTGTGCTGGAGATGCTGGCATTGGTTGGCCTAGAAGGGCTGGGAGAACGCATGCCCCATGAGCTTTCTGGCGGCCAGCAGCAGCGCGTTGCCCTGGCGCGAGCGCTAGCACCCCAACCGAGAATGCTCCTACTCGATGAGCCCTTCAGCGCCCTTGATCCGACTTTACGCATCCGTGTGCGCGAGGAAGTGTTTGCCATTCTGCGCGAGCAAAATCTTCCCACCATGCTGATTACGCACGACCAGCAGGAGGCACTGTCCTGCTCAGATCAGGTAGCCGTGCTGCGCGAAGGACAGATCATCCAAGCAGGCACCCCGCAGGAGGTGTACTTCTCTCCTACAGATGCGTGGGTTGCCTCCTTCGTGGGGGATGCCAGTATTGTGCCCTCCGGCGCTCTGCGTGATGGACGAGGCCGGACGCCTTGCCTGGTTCGCCCGGAGAACGTCACCTTCCACCCCTGTGTGAGTCAGAGCTCTTCCCAGCCATGCAGTGTGAATGCCCTGCATGGGCGTGTGCGAGGCATCCGCTTCATGGGCCACTGCCGACTGGTGGACATTGCACTATGTGAAGAGGCAGACGACATCAGCCTTGTTGTGGCGCGCGTCGCTGCCGACATGGAAGTTCCTGACATCGGCACACTGGTCTGCGTTGAGGTCGGACCCACTTTGCACAGCATGACTGAGTAACAGTCAAATGCTCATTTTCTTGTCGCGTCACTGTTGAAGTCGCTGCCGAGAATGCCCGATGAAAAGAGCCTCCCATAAGATGGTCTCTTACGCTCGCATCATTGCCAGCCACCATGCCACTAGGAGCACCCATGCGCACACCCTCAGGCCGCCTTTCTGACAACAGTGCAGACTTTCATGCCGGACAGAAGGCAGAGATGGGCGCGCTTCCCTTAGCCGATCAGCACGACACGATCGTGGTTCGAGGCGCCCGTGAAAACAACCTGCGCGGCATCGACCTCGACATTCCTAAACGCCGCCTGACGGTGTTCACCGGCGTATCGGGGTCGGGCAAATCCTCCCTGGTTTTTGACACGATCGCCGCCGAGTCCCAACGTCTGATCAACAGCACATATTCCAGCTTCATCCAAGGCTTCATGCCGACCCTGGCACGCCCCGATGTTGACGCGCTTGAGGGGCTCACGCCAGCGATTGTTGTCGGTCAAGAACCCATGGGAGCTAACCCGCGCTCCACAGTGGGCACAGCAACGGATGTTGATTCGATGCTGAGGATCCTGTTCTCACGCCTTGCCACACCATCGCTGGGCTCCCCGCAGGCCTACTCTTTTAATATTCCCACCGTCAGTGGTGCAGGCGCGATCACCGTCATGAAGGATGGGCGGGAGGTGAAGGTCGCTAAGCGCTATTCCCAAACCGGTGGCATGTGCCCGCGCTGTGAAGGGCGTGGAAGTGTCTCTGACATTGACCTTCGTGCGGTGGTTGATGAAAGCCTGTCTCTCAATGACGGAGCGATCCTGGTACCTGGCTACAAGGCAGGAGGGTGGGCTGTTCGCCTGTATTCCGATTCAGGCTTCTTCCCCGCAGATTTACCGGTTGCCACCTTCAGCGCCAAACAAAAGGAACTCTTCTATCACGCCGAGCCGCGCAAGGTTGACATTGCTGGTATCAATATGACCTTCGAGGGCCTGATTCCCAAGGTCCGCAAATCTATCCTGGCCAAGGATCCAGAGGCCATGCAGCCCCACATTCGTGCTTTCGTCGAGCGGGCTGTCACCTTCACCACCTGCCCTGAATGCGACGGCACACGCCTCAATGAAGGGGCACGTAACTCGCGGATCGGAACAGTCTCCATTGCCGAGGCCTCTTCAATGCAAGTCTCTGATCTGGCTGACTGGGTGGCCGGAATAGACTCAGCCGAGGTTGCCCCGCTGATCGCCCAACTGCGCCACGCGCTCGAATCCATGGTCACAATCGGCCTGGGCTACCTGTCATTGAACCGGCCAACTGGCACTCTTTCCGGTGGTGAGGCCCAACGCATCCGCATGGTGCGACACCTGGGGTCATCCCTTACCGACATCACCTACGTCTTTGACGAGCCAACCGTGGGCTTGCATCCCCATGACATTGCCCGCATGAATAAGCTTCTGGGGAACCTGCGCGACAAAGGCAATACCGTACTTGTTGTTGAACACAAGCCTGAAACTATTGCCATTGCTGATCACATTGTTGACCTGGGCCCCCAGGCTGGCAGTGGGGGAGGGCAAGTCACCTATCAGGGCGACCTCGCTGGACTGTTGACTTCCGACACCCTCACAGGTCAGCATTTCGGGCACCGTGCACGTCTCAAACCCGACGAGGCTCTGCGCGAACCCACCGGCGTTATTGAAGTTCGTGGTGCCTCGCTGAATAACCTTCGAAATGTTGACGTGGATATTCCCTTGGGCGTTCTCACCGTCATAACCGGCGTGGCAGGTTCGGGCAAATCCTCCCTCATTCACGGCTGCTTGCCCGCCGACGTTGAGGCGATCACCGTTGACCAAAGCCCTATCAAAGGGTCTCGGCGCTCCAACCCTGCCACCTACACGGGCCTACTTGAACCAGTTCGCAAGGCCTTTGCGAAGGCGAACGGTGTTAAACCCGCACTTTTTAGCGCTAACTCTGAGGGCGCGTGTCCGAATTGCTCGGGCGCTGGAGTGGTCTACACGGAACTCGGTTTCATGGAAACAGTCTCTGCCCCCTGCGAGGTCTGCCAGGGGCGACGTTACGACGCTGCGGTGCTGGAATACACCCTGGCTGGGAAGAACATCGCTGACGTCCTCGACATGCGCGTTGACGAGGCTCTTACCTACTTCGCCGAAGGAGAAGCGCGTATTCCTGCGGCGGCAAAGATTGTGGCGGCACTTGAGGATGTGGGCCTTGGCTACCTGAGTGTAGGTCAGCCGCTCACGACCTTGTCGGGCGGTGAACGTCAACGCCTGAAACTGGCGATCCACATGGCCCAAAAGGGCGGCGTTTACATCCTTGATGAGCCGACCACCGGCCTGCACTTGGCTGACGTCGACCGCCTGCTTGCCCTGCTGGACCGAATGGTCGATAGGGGAGCGACAGTGATCGTGGTGGAACACCATCAGGCGGTGATGGCTCACGCTGACTGGCTGATTGACATGGGGCCCGGAGCGGGCCACGAGGGCGGTCGAGTGGTCTTTGAAGGACGCCCAGCACAGATTGTCGTGCAGAAGAACACCCTCACCGGTCAGCATCTGGCTGAGTACGTGTCAAAGGAGTGACGCCTCCTCGACAGCGGAGAAAAGACCTACTTGGTGGGTGAAGTAGCACTCGCGGAAGTCACGTCCGAGGCATCGTGTGGCGCGGGCGCAGTGTTGAGGCCTGAGGGGCTGGCGCTGGCCCGCGTCAGAAGGTGCCAGACCGCGGGGGTTGCCGCCAGGGTCCACACGATTGAGCCAAGGATGTCGGTGGGGAAGTGGACACCCGCTGTCATCACGACAATGACGATGGTGAGGATCATGACGCCGACCAGAGCATAGCGGTAGCGGCGGCGCACATATGGGGTCAACGCGAGAGCTAGTGCTATTGCCAGGGCGCTGACGAAGGCCGTGTGCCCACTGGGGAAGGACAGATCGGTGGGGATAATGTCGCTGGGGTTGACCATCGTGCTTGTGTCGGGGCGTGGCCGACTAAAAAGATCCTTGAAAAAGGGGATGGGGAGCCAGGCCAGGCCGACCGTTGCAACAAAGATGAACGCTGTGCGCACATTGGAATAGACAAGGCCGATCAATACCGCACAGGCCCCAAGTAAGTAGAAGGCGTAGGGGACTTTAAGGCCAAGATAGATCGTGTCAACAATGGCAGCGACACTCTCGTTCCGTTGGGCATTGAAAGCGTGGGTAATCGCGTAATCAAAGTCGGAGCGGCGCACGAGCGTTCCCAAGATGAGAACGAAAGTCAGGCCAATACCAACGCGAATAAGGTGCGGTTTTAGGGAATGTCGGGCGGGGTGCTCGGGTGTCGTTGTCACACAGTGAACTCTAGCTGGATGCGACGAGTGTGGCTTGTTGGGTACCACTGGTGGATACTGTGGCGCTGTGTGAAAGAGCTTTCTGTGGTGCTAACTTTCGGCGCGGGTAGCCACGCGGGTAGCCTTCCGTGCTGACAATCTCTCGTGCTGGCGTTCTTTAGCGAAGAGCTTCTTTGAGTCCGGTGCGGAAGTCGATGCTGAGTCTGGCAAGCAGGTTCAATGACATGTGGGAGACGGCTGTGCCGTCTCCCACATGTTTATCCCATCCGATTAAATTTTACTCGAAAGAGTTGGGATGGGCGACTTTACCGTCACATGTCTCAGGAAAGGGCTGAGATTTCCTTTTTGGCATGGCGACGATTGAGCAGCTCCAGCCATGCAGAAAGAAGTGCTCCTGTCAGGCCTACACCCGCCATCAGTAGGAAAATCAGTGTGAAGCCGGTGGAGGGGGAGTCCTTGTGGGCATCCAGGATGGCACCGTTCAAGGTTGTTGCCCACAGGATGCAGGCGAAGGCCATGAAAGAGTTGACCGACATGGCTGATCCCACCATTGTGCTGGGCAGGTGAAGTTCTGCCACAGGAGCTTGTTGGATGCCTTTGGCCATCATCGTGACGAAAGCGAAAGCAGAGAGCGTGGCGACAGCCATCCAGGAGTTGTCCGAACCGCCGGGCAGGAAAGCCAAAATGACAAGGAATCCTGCGCCGAGAGTCAGGGTAATGGCAATCGTTGTTGCTGAGGATTTGAAAACCTTGTCCGCGATAATTCCGCCCAGGATACCGCCCGAAAGCCCAAGTAGGATCGCGTTGACGGTGGCATAGAGGGCGGCAACATTCTCATCGAAAGCGTAGACGCGAACAAAGAATGGGGTGGTGTAGACCAAGGTGGTGTAGACCCAGTACACGCACATGCCGGCGATGCCCGCCAGCCACACGCGAGGGATACGCAGCGTTTGAAGCAGACCTGCCAGGGCCTCCTTGCCGCTTACAGCTTCGGTGTCCTCACCCGAGGCATCGCCCTCGGTACGCGGGTCAGCCGGGACGAAGCGATGGATGAGGAGGATCATCGGCAGGGTAAGGCAGGCGTAGACGATCATGCCCCACTTGAATGCGATAAGGGAGCCGCCTGCAATAGCCATAACACCGATGAGAATACCGTTGAGTGTCGCCTCGCCACCGGCCCGGAAAGCCGTGAGAACGCCCAGGCCAAAGCCCTTATTATCGCGGCCTGAGAAGAGGACCACGCCCTTGACAACGGCTGGCCAGAACACGGCATCCCAGACGCCCCACGACAGGGTGATGGCGAACATGACCGGGAACTTAATGCCTTCAGGGAGGGAAGGGGTGAGGCCAATAAGGATGAGTGCCGTAATGCAGCGGTAGGCCAAGCCCACCATGAGGATGCTGCGCGCGTTGAAGCGATTGTTCACCCATCCGCCAGGGATGTAGAAGAACACGGCCACACCAAGGGCGGTGAAGAGAAGGCCGAATTGAGTATCGGTCAGGCCGTAGTAGGTAACGAGCCGTTGGTAGAAGGGAATCTTGAAGGACTCGAAGGCCGAGTAAATAATCTGGCCGGAGAACACGACAGTAAGGAAAGCTGCGATCTGCTGGCGTGTCTCAAACCCATTGCGTCGGAAAAACCCCACGAAAACTCCTGACATCAGCATCACTGGTGAAGGGACGTAACGAAGGAATCCTAAACATTTCCAGCTCTGCATCTGAACATCTGTGACAACGTGCAGGCATGATGAACAATGCTGAGAAAATGAGGCAGAAAAGAGTGGTCGAACAGGGGCGATACATGTTCGTATTCTGAATAATGTCTGAGGTCGATACCAGTGTCGAGGCGGACATGGAGTGCGCTCTCTAACCGTACAGGTCGGAGGCGATACAGCTCATACCTCGTGCAAGTAGGTTGTCATAGAGATGGAGGCGTACCCTCGAAGGATGAGCATGTCTTCCTTTCCTGACTCCGACGGTACCCGCGTCGTCTCGGAAGCGCCTGTCCCTGCGGGAAAGATTTCCACCAACCCCACCCTGCGCGCCCTCCTCGTCATCGTGTTCTTTACCTACATTGCGCAAAACATGCTCAATGTCTCCATCGCGCCGCTGTCACGCGCATTGGGCCTTGTGGAGTGGGCAATCGGCTTAGCTGTATCACTGGCGGCACTTTTCGTTGCCATGCTCTCCCAGTTCTGGGGGCGACGCTCCACTCACTGGGGGAGACGTAGTGTCCTGCTGATCTCCCTCACCCTCGCTTTCATGGCAGGCACTCTTTTTGCCGCTGCGGTCTGGGCTAAAGCCATTGGTTTAATCGGCGCTGTAGTCGCGACCGCTGCGATTGTGCTCGCTCGTGGCCCCTTCTTTGGATCTGCGGTGTCGGCCATCCCTCCCACCGCGCAGGCGTTGATCGCAGAAATCACTCCCAATGAGCAAGCGCGGGTCCGAGGAATGTCAGCATTCTCTGGGGCGACAAACCTCTCAATCATGATTGGCTCTCTTGTGTCTGCCTCATTGGGAGCCTGGTGGATCTATGCCCCCGTCTATGCCACCCCCTGGCTTGTTGGAGCAGCACTGCTGGTTGCTTTCTTCGCAATCCCGGTGACTGCCAGCCGAAAGGACCTTCCCCTTCCCCCAAAGATGAGCTGGACTGATCCGCGCGTGCTCCCCTGGATCCTGTCAGGTGCGGGACTCTTCTTCGCTAACGGCGTGCTACAGATCATTGTTGGGTTTATCGTGCAAGATCGTCTGCACCTGGCACCCCAGCAAGCGTTGACAGTCACAGGCGCTTTGCTTCTGGTTACGGCAGCCGGTGCCATGATTGCGCAACTACTTGTTGTGCCTCGCCTGGTCTGGCCTCCTCGCCGTCTGGTTCGCGTGGGGCTCAGCGCCGCGCTCGTGATGTTTGTGCTGATCGCCCTCATTGATTCGATCGTCGTCATTGCGATTGCCGCTTTCTTCATGGGCTTTGCCTCAGGTCTGCTTGGACCCGGATACACGGCCGGTGGTTCCTTGGCTGTTGGTCCCGACGAGCAAGGCGCTGTCGCAGGAGTCTTGCACGCTGTTGGGGCTGTGACCTGGATCTTCGCTCCCGTCACCGCCACCACCCTGTATGGGTGGCATCCTCTGGCGCCCTTCATTCTGGCGGGCATCTTCTTGTTGGCATCCACCGTCGTTTCTTATGTGCATCCCCTGTTGCGCGCACGACGAGATGGCACCGCCGCCTGAGCCGCCTGCACGCCCTCTGAGTCAACGCACATCTGCCTAAGCCAGCGGTACAAGAGGGCGGCTTGTAAGAACGCCGGTCGAGCCCTGAGAAAGCTGATGGGGAGTTCTGCAAGCAATGCAGAACTCCCCATCAGTGAGAGGGCATAATGACGTGACTCTGCTACCAGAGGCTAGATTCTGGGGGATTGAGCCGCTGAAGGCAGGCGTTACAGCCCTCGAATCAACTGCTGCAATAACCTGTAAGTCCTTGCATCAGTTGAAGTAGGGGCGGAGCTGTTCCATGTCCTTATCTCCGCGGCCTGACAGGTTGACCAGCAGCGTCAGGGGCGCGGTGCTGGCCTCGTCCTGCAAAGACTCAGTCGTGTTTGCTTGAGTCTGCTCGGCGCGCTGGCGGGCAATCTTAATGGCCTGTGCGATGGCATGTGAGGACTCCATTGCCGGAATGATGCCCTCGTATCGGCTGAGCAGACGATAGGCCTCGATCGCTTCCTCGTCGGTAATGCCCACATAAGAGGCGCGGCCTATTTCAGCGAGGTACGGGTGCTCGGGGCCCACCGAAGGGTAGTCCAAGCCCGCTGAAATGGAGTGGGAAGGCAAAATCTCGCCGTCCTCGCCCAGCATCACCATTGAGCGCATTCCGTGGATCACGCCCGCCTGTCCCTTGCAGATCGGGGCACCGTGCTTGCCAGAATCCAGGCCGTGACCGGCAGGCTCAACACCGATAATGTCAACGTCTGCATCGTCCAGGTAAGCGGCGAAGGCACCAATCGCGTTGGAGCCGCCACCCACAGCGGCAATGACCGCGTCGGGGAGTTGACCAAACTCGGTCAGCATCTGCTCGCGAGATTCTTCTGAGATGACCTCTTGGAAGAAACGCACAATGGTGGGGAAGGGGTGGGGGCCAGCGGCGGTGCCCAGAAGGTAGAAGGTGTCCTCCAGGCGTGTGCACCATTCTTCGAGAGCCACGTCGATAGCGTCTTTCAGGGAGGAATCTCCGCGCGTCACGGGAACAACAGTGGCTCCCATAAGCTCCATGCGTTCAACATTGGGGCGCTGGCGGGCAACGTCACGGGCTCCCATATAGATCGTGCATTCCATGCCAAGGAGTGCGGCAATCATCGCAGTGGCGGTACCGTGCTGGCCTGCGCCGGTCTCAGCAATCAGGCGAGTCTTACCCATGCGCTTGGCGAGTAGCCCCTGCCCCAGAACGTTATTGCCCTTGTGGGCGCCGCCATGAACCAGATCCTCGCGTTTGAGAATAATGCGGGTATCGCCCTCAAGGGGAAGGTTGCGACATTCGTACAGGGGGGTGGACCGGCCCAGGAAGGAACGGCGCAAGGTGTTGAGTTCTTTGATGAACTCAGGGTCTTGCACGGCTTCGACGTACGCGGCTTCGAGCTCGTCAAGGGCAGGAAGGAGGAAGTCGGGGACTTCCTGACCGCCGAAGCGTCCAAAGTAGGAGGGGATGAGCGTTGGGCGGATGGTTTCTTCAGTGCCGGGAATGAGGGGCGCCGAGGGGGTGAAGGTAGCGTTGGGGGCTGCGCCTTGTGGGGTTGCGGTGGTCATTGCGGACTCCTTGAGTGGTTGGGGTGTTCGCCCCTGGCGGGCCCGAAGTGTGCACAAAAAATGCTCGCCAGGTGGCGAGCTGGAATAGGTACGACTATTGAGTGGCTCGCCTTTAGGGGAGCCACCACCAGGAGAAGGTGTGCGTCGTCATGAATGTGATGATAGCCGCATGGGGGAGGAGAGGGCGAATCGCGTGTCATTTTCTGAGACGGGGATCATGCAATGCGGTTTGAAGCTCGGGGTACTGTTCACAGATATAAGTGCAGCGGGTGAATGAAGTCTCCTTGAAGCACGCAAATTCAGGCCCTTAACTAAAGTTTTCGCTCGGATGAGTTCCATATCTGTGACAAGCCAGAGTAGCGTGCATAGGGTTTTCTGTTATTTTGCTTCTTTTGTGTGCGGGGGGTTCTAGAATGGAGCTGCACCTATTTGTTGAAGTTTTCAGGGGCGTGTATGCGGTGGGTTGAGTTTGATGTTGCTGTGGCTCAGGCTTTGGTTCAGCGTTGTCAGGCTGCTGCTGAGGTTTCGCGCGCTCAGGGGTATTGGCGTAGGAATGCGGTGGAGAGTGCGTTGGAGGATTTCCGTGGCGTCTATTCCATGTTGTTTGCTGATGCTTCG
>NZ_RQZF01000012.1 GCF_003858455.1 Schaalia canis
CAGACGACGAAGTCAACGTAGTGTAGAAGAGGTAACACACAATCATCCGAGCAAGGAGCTCTTATGAATCTCGATGACCTCAAGAAGGCCGCTCAGGACGTCAAGGACCAAGCTGTCGCTGCAGCAACAGGTGCCAAGGACAGCTCCGGTGGCATCCTCGATTCGACCCTGAAGGACGAAGCAAAGACTGACGCCGCGCTGGACGCCGTTGCGGACGCAGCAAAGAAGATCACCGGTGGCCGCTTTGACGACAAGATTGACGCCGTTCGAGACGCCGCTGATGAAAAGCTCGGCGAGGTCTGATCTCCTCGCTCATCACATGTAATCGGTGAAAGCGCCTTGGATATCTCTTGGAGGGATAGCCAAGGCGTTTTTCACTATGCTGGGCGCAGCTTGCCAGCTTGCCAGCGTGGCACGTCGATGAGTTCGGCCACCTGAGGTCACCCGTGTCCTCGGAGCATTCAAAATCTCATCATCGCAGGATAGAACGTATCGGTTCTACGATGTCGGAGGCATAGTGGAGCACCTATCCGTAAAGGAGCCAAATAACGTTGCTGGACAGTGGGTCGCTGACGCTTGTTACTGTGCGACGGCATCCACTATGTAGAACTATTTTTGTGGCAAGGACGCAGGGAACATACACGCCATGCCACAATGGGATGAGGTAGAGCCGTAGCCCTAGGATGGGCATTAAATCAGTGGAAGGTAGCCACAATGCCTGCACAGCCTCATGACACCGGGCAGGGACGTCCGACGCGACGCGTCAGTATGGTGCCACTTCGCTCATCCTATTCTCGTGCACCCTACGCCTCCCAAAAGAATACGCTGCGATCGACCGCGGGAGCCTCTAGCCTGACGGGCGCAATAGAGCCGACCCACCTTCCCCAACCACAGGTGTCGCAGGCTTCTGGAAGCAGCACTCAGACGCGCAACGGGCGTGGAGCAAATCGTTCGCGCACGCCGCAGCGACAGCCACAACAGCAGGTGCCTGAGACACATGTTGACGTGTTCCCCACCTTGGATCTGAGCGAACTGTCATACAGCAGTGCAGCGTCAACGCCGCCTGTCATTTCGGCACCCCATCCAGCCCCCGCGCGTCCCACGCCGCCACCTGCGCGTCCCGCATCGGCTCCGACTCGTACACGGACTCAGCGTAAGACCGCAGACACGACACGCAACAGAGCAAAGGACGCCGGACAAGCCCAGCCTGCCCGTAAAGCAAAGAACGTTGCCGCCATTGTCATCACAATTTTCCTTTTCTTCACATACATGGCCCCCAAGATTGTTGATGCGATCATGCCCGACAGGCCATGGGATGTTGATGACGTCGTCGCCATCGGGGGTCAGGATGAAGATTTTGACAGCGCAACGACGATCTTCGCTGAGCCGCCTGTCCCCACCTCGATGAAAAACATCCTTGTTGACGTGAAAAAACTGCCTCCGCAGGAGTCAGGTTCCCGAGAGACTCCAGCCCAAATTGGCGAACGCATCTCGATTAACGATGTTGCCCTTACCGTTGAGAACGTTCAACGCGGTTCAGAGGCCGATCGTGCCGCGTGGGATATGGCTCCACCTGGATACGAGTACGTTTTGGTGGATATACGCCTCGAAAACCCGTCGAAACGAGTCATCGACTTCGATCCCGTCATCATCAACGATGACGATGAAGCGATTCACGGCGAGATCTCTAGAGGCAACGATGACTTCCGCTACGAGGCCAAACCCGATGCGAATGGAACACGTGAAGGGCAGATTCTGTTCCTCGTCGAACGCGGTGTTCTGGGGACCCTGATGTTCTACTCCTATGACTACGACTACCCTGTTGTGTTCTATGCTCTTCCCTGAATACTGAATGCGTTGAAGTTCGCAGAGCACTGCTGCCAACATCGTGAGGAAAGCACCCTAATGAATCGTCCCTATACCGTGGTTCTTTTTGATGTAGATGGAACCCTTGTCGATTCTGCTGATGCCGTCATCCGAGGGATTCAACACGCGATGATGCGCATGGGATTGAAGGAACGAAGCCCAGAAGAACTCATGGCCTTCGTGGGCCCACCTTTATGGGAAACATTCGCCCACTATGGCCTTTCACCAGAGGAATCCGTCAAGGCTGTCGCTCACTACAGGGAGTTCTACCACGACATCTTCTTAGATCCGCCAATGTTCCCTGGCGTACGCAATATGCTTGAGGCGCTTCATGCTGCGGGGATTCCGATGGCGACGGCGACCTCTAAGCAGGCAGTGATGGCACGCGAACAGATTACTTTCCTTGGACTCGACGAGGTCTTTACCGTAGTTGCGGGCGCCACTCCTGACCCCTCATCAACGAAGGAAACAGTCATTGAAGAGGCCCTCGCACGCCTAGCCGAAGGCGGTGCGGACGTGTCGCGCCCCGTGCTGATCGGAGACCGTAAGTGGGATGTTATCGGCGGTAGAGCCGTTGGAATCCCCGTAATCGGGGTGGAATGGGGCTACGCCGAAGAGGGTGAACTCGATGGTGTTGTCGACATGGTGGCCACGCCTGAGGCACTCGTGGCGCTCCTGACTGGTCAGAATAGTTCCGACAGCGCAGGATCCCAATCTGATGTGAAACCTGCCGTAGGATCGCGATCAGCCGAGCACACAGACCCTGCTGAGCAAATGCCAGGGCAACACCATGACTGAGCACTACACGCAACCCGCAGGAGTGCTTTACCTCGCGGCGACGCCCATCGGTGACGTTGGCGACGCATCCGCGCGTTTTATCGCTGTCTTTGAACAGGCCGACATTATTGCCGCCGAGGATACCCGCCGAGCGAAGGCTTTGGCCGGACGCCTCGACATTTCCCTGAAAGGGAAGGTTGTGGCCCTGCATGACCACAACGAAGGGGAAAAAGCCGACGCCCTTCTTGACCGCGTGGAGGCAGGACAACGCGTGATCCTCGTGTCGGATGCGGGCATGCCTACGGTGTCCGACCCCGGATACCGTCTAGTTAAACGCGCCGTTGAACGCTCTATCCCCGTGTCTGCACTGCCCGGCCCCAGCGCCCCTGTAACAGCCCTTGCCGTGTCAGGACTTCCCTCTGATCGCTTTGCTTTCGAAGGATTCCTTCCTCGTAAAGAAGGAGAGGCACTGCGCTACCTGGAGGGCGTTGCTGCAATGCCACACACCCTCATTTTCTTTGAGTCACCCAAGCGCCTGCACGACACGCTTGACCGGATGTGCCGCGTGCTGGGCGGACAACGCCAGGCTGTCGTGTGCCGCGAACTCACCAAAACCTACGAGGATATTTGGCGAGGCACCCTTGAAGAACTTGCCGAACGAGCTAATGGCGAGGTTCTTGGCGAAATCACCATCGTTGTCCAAGGAGCTACACACGGAGGAAACGCTGCCGACTATGTTGACGCTGTCCTCAGCCTCGCTCACGAGGGTGTGCGGCTCAAGGACGCTGCCGGGCAGGTTGCCCAAGCAACGGGCCTACGAAAAAACGAACTCTTCAAGGCTGCCCTGGAGCGGCTTGGCAACGAGTCCTAGCGCGTGCCGCCAAAGGATGCTGCGTTAGCTCGCCGGAAAATCATCGGCAGGGCGGGTAGCGTCAATGGGGAGCTCATCAGCATCAGACCACTCAGCACCAGCCCAAACAGCGTCAGCGTCAGCCGAAAGAGTGAGCTCCACGCCAGCTTCAGCCATGCGCGCGCGGGCCAGAGCCCCAAGTTCCTCCGTCACAGGCTCAGTCAGGTCCAAAAGCACGCGGGCAGGAAACCCGTAGCCAACCGCATCTAGAGCCGTCTCGCACACGCAATGAGACTCCGCCAAACCCACCACATCAACTGCGGTAATGCCCTTCTCGCGCAGAATATCAGCGAGGTGATCGCCCTCGTCAGTGACGCCCTCAAAGCCAGAGTAAGCGGCCTCAAACTGGCCTTTCTTCACAGAAACGTCAACAGCGACCTCCGATAGGGCTGGATGGAGGTCAGCCTCTTCACTGCCCGCAACACCGTGCGGCGGCCAGGTGTCGACAAAATCTGGCGTGGTCGAAAAATGCCCGCCGGGATTGATATGCCAATCCTGAGTGGTGACCACCAGAGAATACTCATCACGATGCCCACCCACGTAATCAGCAATACGCTGAGCGACGGCGTTGCCACCTTCAACAGGCAGCGCGCCGCCCTCACAGAAGGTCGGCTGCACATCAACCAGGATCAAAGCGCGCGACATAGGTCCTCCCAAACACGCCAATGCGAAATACGTCAATCCAAGCGTAACGAAAGGACGAGGCCGATGCCGTGGCGTGAGTGACTTTGCTGCGCAGCACTTCGCTTTTGCCCCCTCAACGAGGCTAGGCTATAACCCATGAGTCGTATTCTTTCTGCCGTTGCCTGGCCCTACGCGAACGGGCCCCGCCATATTGGACACGTCGCCGGTTTCGGCGTTCCCTCCGATGTTTTCTCCCGCTACATGCGAATGGCAGGCCACGAGGTGCTCATGGTGTCCGGCACGGACGAGCACGGCACCCCCATCCTGGTGGCAGCCGACGCCGCCGGAATCAGCGCACGCGAACTCGCTGACCGCAACAACCGCCTCATCGTTGAGGACTTGCAACAACTCGGCCTGTCCTACGACCTTTTCACCCGCACCACCACCGGCAACCACTACGCCGTCGTGCAGGCCATGTTCGAGGTTGTACGAGACAACGGCTACATGCTCGTTGAAACCACGCACGGTGCGATCTCTCCCTCCACAGGGCGCACTCTGCCCGATCGCTACATTGAAGGCACCTGTCCTATCTGTGGTGACGGCGGCGCTCGAGGCGATCAGTGCGACAACTGCGGTAACCAGCTTGATCCCACTGACCTTATTAACCCCGTTTCGCGTATCAATGGCGAGACTCCGAAGTTCATTGAAACTGACCACTACTTCTTGGACTTGCCTGCACTTGCTGGCGCCCTGACCGAGTGGCTTGACGACCGCGACAAGTCAGGCACCTGGCGCCCCAATGTCATCAAGTTCTCTAAGAACTTCCTGGAGGACATTCGCCCCCGCGCCATGACCCGCGACATTGACTGGGGTATCCCCGTTCCCGGATGGGAGGACCAACCCTCCAAGCGTCTCTACGTATGGTTCGATGCTGTTGTGGGTTACCTGTCGGCCTCCATTGAATGGGCCCGCCGTAGCGGCGACCCGGAAGCCTGGCGTAAGTGGTGGAACGATCCTGAAGCGCTGTCCTACTACTTCATGGGTAAGGACAATATCGTTTTCCACTCCCAGATCTGGCCAGCCGAAATGCTCGGCTATAACGGTGCGGGTGACAAGGGCGGCCAGCCCGGCGCTTTCGGCACCCTCAATCTGCCCACCGAGGTAGTCTCCTCCGAGTTCCTGACGATGGAAGGCAAGAAGTTTGCCTCTTCGCGAGGCATCGTCATCTACGTGCGCGACATGCTCGCCCGCTACCAGGCCGACGCCCTGCGCTACTTCATTAGCGCTGCCGGCCCGGAAACCTCCGACGCTGACTTTACGTGGGCGGAGTTCTTGCGCCGCACTAACTCTGAGCTGGTGGCCGGCTGGGGCAACCTGGTCAACCGCACGGCCTCAATGATCCACAAGAAGTTTGGCGAGGTGCCCGCCCCCGCTGAGCTGGAGGACATTGATCGCGCGCTTTTGGATGCGATTGCCGCAGGTTTTGACGAGGTCGGAGAGCTCATCGCCACTCACCGTCAGAAGGCAGCCCTGGGGGCGGCTATGCGTCTGGTGGGCGAGGCAAACAAGTACGTCACCGACACTGAGCCTTTCAAGCTCAAGAGTGAGGAGGAGCGGCCTCGTCTGGCCACCGTGCTGTGGACCCTTGCTCAGGCTGTCAACGATTTGAACCTGATGCTCAGTCCCTTCCTCCCTCACGCAGCTAACGATGTGGACCTCGTGCTGGGTGGAGATGGCAAGGTTGCGCCCATGCCACGCATCGAAGAAGTCGAGGATTTGGACGTCACCAACGAGGACGGTTCGCCTCGCCGCTACCCGATCCTCACCGGCGACTACGAGGGCTACCCTGCCTGGGGCCGACGTGAGATTGAGGTGGGCCGCGTGATCGCCAAGCCCACGCCGGTGTTCGTCAAACTTGATGAGTCGATCGTCGAAGAGGAGCTTGCTCGGGCGAATGCTGAGAGCTGATAACGCACTCTGCTAGCAGCTCACTATTTTGCACTGTGAATGCAGGGAGTCCCGCACCCCGTGAGGGGTGCGGGACTCTGTGTTTGCAGTTGTCTCTGTGTTTGCAGTTGACTTTGTGGCGCGTTATCCCTTCTTCACGGATGTCACCACGGCAGCAGCCATCAGGGCAATGCCTAGTGCCGCAATCAACGAGATCAGCAGTAGAGGGATCGACACAAATCGCAGGAAGGAAATAGCAATCATGAAAATCCCCAGCATGATGACCAGGCCCGCCCAGACGAGCTGAGCGACGCGCACCCCATTAGCAGGAGATTCCTTCAGTGATACCGCAGAGGTGGGGGCAGCGGCAGGGGCTGCGGGAGTGGCGGGTGCATCCGGAGCAATATCAGGGCGAGGAGCATCAGGCGTGCCAGTAAAAGGCTGAGCAGATGCGCCAGGCTTGTCCGAAGGAACGCCATCATCGGACAAAGTGGGTGCAGGAGCCTCAAGCGTGGGGGAATCGGCCTGCGTGCCTGCAGGATTGTCAGGCGAATCGCCGTCAGCGGTGACTGTACCTGCCGAGATTGAGTCCGAATCCGACTCAGCCGCAGGCAGAATGACAGTTTCTTCTTCGTCTGCTACGGGCAAGACGGTGGTTTCATCGTCGCGTTGCGTGTTCTCAACACTCATTGTTCTCACCTCACTGGCCGGTGGCCGGAGTAGTAGCGGACTGGGGACGGTCAGCGGATTGGGACGCGTCGCCCGACTGAGGGGTGGACGTCGACTGCGGTGTCTGTGTTGAGGGAGAGGCGGGCTCGACAGCTTCAACGCTTTGAGAGGCGAATGAATCCTCTTCAAGATCAAGCTCGACAATACGTAGTGTTCCGAGCATATTGTGAATCCGCACCGTTGGCATGGGGGAATCTTGAGCTGGCACTGAACGGAAGGTTGTGTCCGTAGCAAAACCAAGCTGCGTAGGCACCCATTCGTCGCCAGGAGTGAGGTAGTCGGCCTTCAAGGTGCCGAGCATATCGACGATCTCAACCTCGACAGGCTGATCCTTTCGAACCAGGAGCTTTAGCTCCCCCGTGACATCCTCAATCTCAATAGTGGGATGCAGATTGGTGGGCATATCGGAAAGATCCAACTCGCCGTTAACAATCTGAGTCTGGGAACCTTCGGTCCAGTGGTAGTAGGCAGGTGACTGTTCCGCCGAGTAGTACTGCCACGAGTTATCTTCGTGATGATTAAGCCCGGCCACCCCGATCATGATGGTCGGAATAGCGATCAGCGTCCCGATAATCGACAGGGCAACCATCCATCCTGCGCCGCGATCACGCAGCGAAGCCAAAGCGATCACCATGCCAACGATCACCAAGCAGGCGCCGCCACCAATCAGAAGAACCTGCGCGAAATCATTGTAGGTAGCGTCGCTGTAGGTCATGTCGTGAAGGATGTATAGCGTCGCTGCGATCACGAGAGCGATCAGGCCAGTGGTCGCAAGGTTTAGCCATGTGGGCAGCACACGAGGCTTCATTGCTGGGACTGGAGGCGCCCAACGAACCTGAGTTCCCGCGTATGCAGGAGCAGGCCCAAAGGAGGGGGGCGGTACAGGGCCACCCGCAGGCGAAGTGGCGCCTCCGAGGGGAACGCCCGGCTGAGGCGGAGCCTGATACGGCGTCTGATAGGGACTATGAGGAGCAGCAAAAGGAGAAGCCCCCTGGCCGTATGCGCCCTGCTGTGGCCGCCCTGGTGTCATGCCTGGCCCCATTGCGTTCGCCATCCCCTGCGGAGGAACGCGGGGTGGGACTGGCTGAGCGCTAGCACGGGGGGCGTTGAAAGGAGCAGGACCAGCAGCGGATGAAGCCATCGGAGAAACAGGGGGAGCCTGATGCTGTGGCATCTGCGATCCAGCAGGCCCTGAAGAGGGGGCAAAAGTAGCGCCCTGAGACGGCGGAGGAGTAGATGGTCCCCCCTGAATTCGCCAATCGTCAGACGGCTCAGGAGAAGGAACGCCACCTTGCGAGGTGGTGTGCATAGGAGTCTCCATTCCATGTGAAGGGGAGGCAAAAGGAGCCTGCGAAGAGAAAGAGCGACCATAAGGCGCTTGAGAAGATGCACTTGCCCCAACAATGGCGACCACGGTGACAGCAATGGCAGTCAGAGCAAGCATGACGCCAATCCCAGTGCTTCCAAAGACTGCAAACCAGGGGCCAATATTGCCCAGACCCAGGAGAACCATGACAAGTGCGCCTAGTTGAGCGATATCAAAACGGCCCTGGAGAAGGGTCTGGAAATGGATACGCCCATCACGATGCTCCGGCAAAAAGGCCCAGGCCAAGCCATAGACAGCGAAAAGGATAGGAGCAAAGAGCGTCAACACAACGGTCAGAACACGAACAAGAGTCCTGTCCCAACCAAAGCGGGCCGCCAGACCAGCACAGACACCCCCCAGAACGCGCGGTTCAGAGCGGAAAAAGCCACTGGAACGAACAGAATCAAAGAAACTGCCGCCAGTAGGAGGCGGAGGCGGATAGGAGCCACCATAGTGATAGCCGCCCACATGTGGAGAAAATGCAGCCTGAGGGCCGCCGCCAGGCTGCCCCTGCTGGCCCGAAAAGCCTCGAGCCGAACCAGGCTGAGAAGAACCAGGTTCAGAATGCATCTGAGGACCCTCCATCGGAGAGTGAGGACCCTCGAAAGGGGTATGTGTGCTCATGTACTCCACTGTGCCGAAAAACAGTGGCTTTATCTATGAGGGAAAGCCCTGAACAAACCCTGAACTCCCCACATCAGGGTGGGGACAGAGCAGAAAAGAATGTGAAGATAGTGGGGTGAACGAAGTACGCCCCACCTGGCAGTGGACTCCTCCTCCCATCAACACTGCCCGCCCACCCCTCGTGCGCGCGACAGGACAGTCCCTCCAAATGCCCACACCGTGGCTTGCCGGCGTCTGTTCAGGACTGAGCGTCCACCTCGGCATCTCAGTCGCTCTCATCCGCTGGATCGTCGTCCTCAGCTCATTCTTTTTCGGCGCTGGCATCCTCGGCTACTTCCTCATCGCCGTCCTCATTCCCAAAGACGGCGACCACGTCTCCCTCACCAGCAGCGACCGCCTAGCTTCCGGCCTCGAACAGCTTTCAGCAGGCAATAAGAAAATCGCCGCCCGCAATCAGCTCCTCATGGTCGGAGCAGCCTTCCTGATTTTCGCGGTGATCCTCGTCTTCTCCTTGCAATCCGCATCGCTTGAGTTCTACTGGCTCATCGGACCACTGCCCATCTTCGCCGGTATCGGCATGGTCTGGAGCCAAAGCAACAACCTACGCAACTGGCGAACCCTCCGCTTTTGGCTCATGGTGATCGCAGGCATCACCCTCGTCATCATCGGCGTCACCATCCTCGCCGCAGGAGGGAGCCCCACCCTCGACCTCGTTAAAGGCGGACTCTACGGTGCCGGCGTCGTCCTCGTCATTGTGCTGACCCTCATCCCCCTATGGGTGCGAACCAGCGCCGAACTCTCCAACGCACAAAAACGCCAAGTCCGCGACTCTGAACGCGCCGACATCGCCGCCCACCTACACGACTCCGTCCTCCAAACCCTCACCCTCATCCGATCCCACGCCGACAACCCCCAACAGGTGCGCGCCCTCGCCCTCGGACAAGAACGCGAACTACGCGCATGGCTCTACACCGGCAAAAATGAAGCCGCCACCTCCATCGCCCAAGCCCTACGCGAACACGTTGAAAGCACCGAAGCAACCTACGGGGTCGCCGTCGACCTCGTCAGCGTCGGAGACGCCGAACCAGGCCCCGCCGAACTTGCCCTCATCGCCGCAGCAGGCGAAGCCGTCACCAACGCCGTGCGCCACGGAACCCCACCGGTCTCCGTCTACCTCGAAGTCGGACGCAACACCGTCGAAGTCTTCATCAAAGACCGCGGAGTCGGATTCGACCTCAACGCCATCCCCGCCGACCGACACGGAGTACGCGGATCCATCATTGGCCGCGTCGAACGAGCAGGCGGCAGCGCCGTCATCCGCGCACTCAGCCCCGGCACCGAAATCCACCTCAGCGTCCCGAAAACCACCAACCCGCAAGTAGGATGACACTATGACCATTCGACTCGTAGTCATCGACGATCACCCCATGGTGCGTGCAGGCGTGCGCGCCGAACTCGAAGCATCCGGCGCTGACCTTGACATCCTCGCAGAAGCTGCAGACGTCGACAGCGCCATCGCCATCTGCAACGAACTGCGCCCCGACGTAGCCCTCCTCGACGTCCACCTCCCCGGAGGACGAGGCGGAGGCGGCGCTGAAGTCGCCCACACCTGCGCCGGTATTGAGGGCGTACGCTTCCTCGCCCTATCCGTCTCCGACGCACCCGAAGACGTCGTGTCCGTCATCCGCGCAGGCGCTCGCGGCTACGTCACCAAGTCCATCTCAACCGCCGAACTCGTCGAAGCCATTGAACGCGTCGCAGCAGGAGACGCCGCATTCAGCCCACGGCTGGCAGGCTTCGTGCTCGACGCATTCGGCACCGGTGCCGTCGCCATCCAAGATGACGAACTGGACCTGCTGTCCCAACGCGAGCAAGAAGTCATGCGCCTGATCGCCCGCGGATACACCTACAAGGAAGTCGCCTCCGAACTATTCATTTCCATCAAAACCGTGGAAACTCACGTATCGGCAGTGCTACGCAAGCTCCAGCTCTCTAACCGCCACGAGCTCAGCCGATGGGCAGCCCAACGCCACATTATCTGAGGCGGAGCAGAAGCGGGCGGAGGCTGCTAGCCGCCTCCCGCGTCCCGTTCTGCTTTCCTCCTCCTGCACGCTCACCTGTCGGCCAGTGCCTGGCCCGCACCGTCCCACCCGGGCCGCGCGAGGGCACAGTGATGCCAAAAGGACGCGCGCGGTGGCCTCGTGGGGGAGGTCAAAAGCGAATGTGAGCAGACATTCATCAAGGAATGGTCAAGTCTGCTCGGCTTGGGAGTAAACTAGGCGGGTTGATAATTTCAGGAGGAGACATGCATAAAATCGGTTTCGACCGTGAAAAGTACATTCAGCTCCAATCCGAACACATCGCCGAGAGGCGCCGACAATTCGGTGGGAAGCTCTACCTGGAGTTCGGCGGAAAACTCGTCGACGACATGCATGCCTCCAGAGTCCTCCCCGGATTCACCCCTGACAACAAGATCGTCATGCTCGGCCACCTTGCCGAAGAAGTCGAAATCGTCGTCGTCGTCAGTGCCAAGGATTTTGCCCGCCACAAAGTGCGCGCAGACCTTGGCATTCCTTATGAAGATGACGTTTTGCGCCACATCGACGCCTTCCGCAGCTACGGTCTGTACGTCGGCTCTGTCGTTATTACTCAAATGACCGACGACAACCACGCCGCCCACACCTTCAAAGCCAAGCTTGAAAAACTCGGCATGCGCGTCTACTGCCACTACCCGATTGCTGGCTACCCCCATGATGTCGCCCGGATCGTCTCCGACGAAGGCTACGGCAAGAACGACTACATCGAAACCAGCCGCGACCTCGTCGTCATCACCGCCCCCGGGCCAGGCTCAGGCAAAATGGCCACCTGCCTGTCCCAGCTCTACCACGACCACAAACGCGGACTGAAGTCCGGGTACGCAAAGTTCGAGACCTTCCCGATCTGGAACCTCCCCCTCGATCATCCCGTCAACATCGCCTACGAGGCCGCCACCGCCGACCTCGACGACGTCAATATGATCGACCCCCACCACCTCGCCGCCTACGGGGTGCAAACCGTCAACTACAACCGCGACGTCGAAATCTTCCCCGTCCTGTCACGCCTCTTCGAAACAATCCTGGGTGAATCCCCCTACAAGTCACCCACCGACATGGGCGTCAACATGGCCGGCATGTGCATCAGCGACGACGAAGCATGCCGCGAAGCCTCCAAACAGGAAGTCATCCGCCGCTACTACAAGGCCCTTGTTGAAGAACGCCGCAAGGAACTTGACCCCGACCAATCCGCGCGCATCGCCCTCCTCATGGGCACCCTGGGCGTCAAAAAGACCGACCGACCCGTTGTTGAACCCACCCTCACCGTCGCTGAAATGACCGGCGCGCCCGCCGCCGCCATCGAGCTACCCGACGGGCGCATCGTCACCGGCAAAACCTCACCCCTGCTGGGCGCATGCTCAGCCATGCTGCTCAACGCCCTCAAGATGCTCGCCGGACTCGACCATGAAGTGCTGCTCCTGTCCCCCGAATCCATCGAACCCATCCAAGCCCTCAAAACCGGCCACCTCGGCAGCCGCAACCCGCGCCTGCACACCGACGAGGTGCTCATCGCCCTGGCAGTCTCAGCCAACCACGATCCCAACGCTCGCGCCGCCCTAGCTCAGCTTGGAACCCTGCGTCATTGCGACGTCCACACCTCCACCATCCTAGGATCCGTGGATGAGGGCATCTTCCGTAACCTCGGTGTGCAAGTCACCTCTGAACCCGTGTATCAGACAAAGAGCCTGTACAAGAAGAGCTAAGGGGCTTTCTTCTTCGAGGTCGAGGGTGCTTCTGGGCGATGTTGCATACTGTCCAGAAGTGCCCTCGAACTGTATCGACTGCGGTGTTGCGGGCTGTCGTGCTGTGAGGCGAGGCTTTGAGCTGACGAGCCGTTAGTAGTGGTAGCGCGCCTGGAGAATAATGAGGTCGCCGTCAATGACGAGGTACACCAGGCGGTGTTCGTCGGTGATGCGCCGTGACCATGCGCCGGAGGCACCGTATTTGAGAGGCTCAGGCTTGCCAATGCCCTCGAAAGGATCACGCAAACAGGCGTCAATGAGCGTATTGATACGTTTGAGGATTCTGCGATCGCTCTGCTGCCAGAAGAGGTAATCCTCCCATCCTGACTGATCCCATACGAGGCGCATGTCAGTCCTCGCGGTCGAGATCGTGAACCTCGGTCACGCCTGCCGTTGCGCGCTGATAGGCATCAAGGAGGCGACGAGCATTTTCAGGGGAGCGAAACAGGTAGGCGGTTTCCTTCCAAGCGGCGTATTCATCGGCCGACATGAGGACGGCGTTACCCGAGCGAGAGACAATCTCAACCGCTTCGCGGTCATTGTTCACCTGCTCAATCAATGGAAAGAGCGTGCGACGCGCTTCGCTTGCGCTGATCGACATCGGAGACTCCCTTCGGTTGAGGATGAGGCAGAGCCCTCGTGCTTATGGTACCGCTTTTTGGTACGAGTTTTCCTGTTTGGGGTGTTGGGCGCTGAGGATCAGGGGCTGAGGGGGTGTGGTGTAGATCGTGGCGCGTTAAGGGTATGGGCTGTGTAATGAAGGGCTCTGCGCTGGGCGATCACGCAAATGCGGGGTTGCTGGCCTAAAGTGGGGGACACCATGAGTATTGACTTCACTGGATTGCCTGACTTGGGACTGCCTGACCTAGGCCTGCCGGATCTTGACTCCTTCGACCAAGGCCTCTTCGACATCGGCACCCCTGCCTCTGCTCCGTCTGCCACCACTACACCTGCTTCTGCTGGAGGCAAGGGCGGCGCTCCCGTGCGCACCTTGGATGAAAGCGCCTACGGCCTCGCCCCTGATGGTGCGTCACGTGCAGACAGTTCCGCTATGGCAGGCATGCCGGGTGGAGTTCTCCCTGAAGGCTACGTCCCGGCAGATGCTCCTGCCTACGAGGACGACGCCCCCGCCGACTATGTACCCGCCGAATATGTACCCTCCGAGTACATGCCCGCGGATGACGCGCCCGACGACAATAATGCGTGGCCGAGCGTCGCCTATCCCGGCGGCGTTGAAGGCAACACTGCGGCCTACTACGGGGGCGGTGGCCTCGCCAACTGGGGAAATCAGCCACCCGCTATCGACACCAGTGAACTGCTCAAAGGCCTCAACCAGCAGCAACATGACGCCGTCGTCCATGAGGGCGAACCTCTGCTGATCATGGCCGGTGCAGGGTCAGGAAAAACTCGTGTCCTGACCCACCGTATCGCCTACCTTTTGGCCACAGGCCGCGCCCGAGCCGGGCAAATCCTCGCCATCACCTTCACCAACAAAGCCGCCGCCGAAATGCGTGAACGCGTCGCCGACCTCGTCGGGCCAGAGGCTAAACGCATGATGGTCTCAACCTTCCACTCTGCCTGCGTGCGCATCCTCCGCAAGGAATACCGGGCCGCAGGGTTGAGCTCCACCTTCACCATCTACGACTCCCAAGACTCCCAACGCCTGCTGCAGATGGTGCTCAAATCCCATGACGTCGACATTAAGCGCTACACGCCAAAGCTCGTTGCCGCACGCATCTCTGACCTGAAAAACGAGCTCATCAGCCCGCAGCACTACGCAGAAACCGCGCCGAACGACCCAATCTCACGCATCGTCTCAGCCGCATACAGTGATTACGACAAGCGCCTCCGCCAAGCCAATGCGCTTGATTTCGACGACCTCATCATGCGTACCGTCGCCCTGCTGCGCGACAATCCGGCTGTCGCTGAGCACTACCACCGGCGTTTCCGCCACATCCTGGTTGACGAGTATCAGGACACTAACCATGCCCAGTATGTGCTGGTCCGTGAACTTGTTGGAGACGGTGAGGACCGCGTTCCGCCTGCTGAGCTGACCGTCGTAGGTGACTCTGACCAGTCCATCTACGCCTTCCGTGGTGCCACCATCCGTAATATCGAAGAGTTCGAACGCGACTTCCCCGGCGCACGCACCATCATGCTTGAGCAAAACTATCGCTCAACGCAAAACATCCTCACCGCCGCTAACGCCGTCATCTCACGTAATGAAGGCCGCCGACCCAAAAACCTGTGGACCGACTCGGGAGCAGGCTCGCTCATTACCCTTGACGCCGCCGACTCTGACCGCGACGAAGCCCGTTTTGTCGTCGCCGAAATCGACCGCCTGAATGACGAGGGCACCAACTGGGGCGACATTGCCGTTTTCTACCGAACCAACGCTCAATCACGCTCCATTGAAGAACTCTTCGTCCGTCAAGGCATCCCCTACAGGGTTGTAGGCGGCACCCGATTCTACGAACGCAAAGAAATCAAAGACGCCCTAGCTTACCTGCAGGCCATTGCCAACCCCGATGACACCGTTGCATTGCGGCGCGTTCTAAATACGCCTCGGCGCGGTATTGGTGCCAAGGCCGAGGAATTATTGGTTGCTTACGCGGACCAGTACGGCATCTCCTTCGGGCAGGCCATCGCTGACGTGTGGGAGCAAGCAGGCCGCCCGGCTGGCGAGGCCGAAGGGTTGGAAGTGCCCGGCGCTCTGGCGAACACATCCGAGAGCGCCCGCCTTGTAAGCGGACGGTTGCCGGAGGACGAGGTGAGCGCCGGTAGCGGTGCGGATGCGGGGGCGCTCGTCTCGCCCATGAGGCCTGGCGCCTCCGGCGCGGCCTCAACGCCCGACCTAACCGCGACGAACGCCCCCGAACCCGCTGATTCGCTGGCGGGTGAAGTTCCGTTGATGGAACCCGAGCCGACGGTTGTTGAGGCTGCTGAGACCCGCGAGACCACATCCCCCACTGCGGATAGGGGAGTGGAAAGGCCGGGGCCGGCGGGTGTGAGTACCCGGGCTTTGAATGCTATTGCCCGATTCTGGGGGCTACTGGATGCTTTGCGGCGCTGTGACCATGCGGGCATGAGCGTCGGTGACATTCTCGAAGAAGTCCTGGACCGCACGGGGTATTTGGAGCAACTGCGCAGGTCGGAGGATCCGCAGGACGCCTCACGAGTGGAAAACCTCGCTGAATTGCACTCTGTTGCCGAGGACTTCAACGCCAGCGTGAATGCTGCGCAGGCTCCGGAAGGTGGACAACCTGCCCAGCCGCGCGGACACCTCGTTGATTTCCTTGAGCGTATCTCTCTGGTGGCCGACTCTGACCAGCTTCCTTCCGAGGATGGGCGTTCAGAACAGGTTACGCTCATGACCGTCCACACGGCCAAGGGCTTGGAGTTCCCGATCGTGTTCGTGACCGGCATGGAAGATGGCACTTTCCCCCACCAGCGATCCCTTGGTGAAGTGGCGGAGCTTGCTGAGGAGCGACGACTCGCCTATGTGGCGATTACCCGCGCTCGTGAACGTCTTTACCTGACGCGTGCGGCTGTGCGATCAGCCTGGGGGACACCTCAAGAAATGCCGCCCTCGCGATTCCTTGATGACATTCCCGAAGAAGTCGTGCATGTGCGCAGAGCTGCCTCATCCATGCAGCGTATTCGAAGTGGCGAGTGGCGGAGTGGCTCTGGCTATGGCGGTACTGGATATGGTGGCTCGGGTTACCGCTCCGGTGGTGGTGACAGTTCCGGCAGTTATGGTTCCAGTGCACGCAGGGGAGAGTGGGACGATGACGGCCCTGTGATTGGTTCTGGCCGGAGCTCAGGCTCATCCTCAAAGCCTTTCGTTCCTCACCGCCTGGGCACAACCGTGCGTATGGGCCAGTCAACTGGGACAAACGGCGCTGCGGGCCAGAGTGGGGCGGCGGGGACTTCGTCAGATAAACCCGTGCTCACACTGAAGGTAGGCGATCGCGTTTCCCACGCCACTTTGGGAACTGGAACAGTTGTGGGCATTGAGGGATCGGATGCGCGTACTGTCGCGAGAATCTCCTTCGGCGGCACCGAGAAACGACTGCTCGTGCGCATGGCGCCGCTCGAAAAGCTCTGAATACAACAGGGCCTAGGCAACGACTGTGATGAATGGGGCTGAAGGGCGTTCCTGTTGTTGTGTGGTGTACGACTTAGGGCTTTATGTACATGGTGTGCCGCGCACATGGTGCATTAAGTCGTACACAGTGCACTAAGTCGTACATAAGGGGGCAGGCTGTGCATAGTGCATTAAGGCGTACATACTGCATTAAGCCGTACATAAGAGCACAGCCTGCCAGGCAAGGCCCAAACCTGCAGTATGCAACGCCCCTCCCTTCGCCGGGCAAAGGCGCAGTAAAATTGTCCAAATTTGGGACTGAAGGCCTAAAAGGGGGTAATCTGGACGCGACGTCTCAACGCTGAGTCTCAGCGCACTGCCGCGCACCCCTGGTAGTGCCAGAACACACAAAGTAGAAGGAAAAGTATGGACCTCTACGAGTACCAAGCACGAAACATGTTCGCTGCCCACGACGTACCCGTCCTGCCTGGCATCGTCATCACCAGCACTGAAGAAGCCCGCGATGCTGCGCGCACTCTCTTCGATGGCGGCGCCTCGCTGCTGGTCGTCAAGGCCCAAGTCAAGACCGGTGGCCGCGGCAAAGCGGGTGGTGTCAAGCTGGCCACCTCGGTTGAAGAAGCAGAAGAGAAAGCCTCGCAAATCCTGGGCATGGACATTAAGGGCCACATCGTCCGCAAAGTCCTGATTGCCTCGGCCGCAGATATTGCCGCCGAATACTACTTCTCCATCCTCCTGGACCGCTCCAACCGCCGCCACTTGGCCATGTGCTCACGCGAAGGTGGCATGGAGATCGAGGCCCTCGCCGTGGAACGCCCCGAGGCGCTGGCGAAGGTCCCGCTTCAAGCGGGAGTTGGTATCACTGACGAGGTCGCCCGCGATATCCTCAGCGCCGCACGCTTCACCCCCGAAGAACAAGACTCCATCGCTCCAATCCTCGTCAAACTCTGGGACGTGTACTCCCGTGAGGATGCCACCCTGGTTGAGGTCAACCCCCTGGTTTCCACCCCGGATGGCGAGATTATCGCCCTGGACGGCAAGGTCAGCCTGGACGATAACGCGGCCTTCCGTCACCCTGAGCATGTTGAGCTGGCAGACATCACCGCTGAGGATCCCCGCGAAGCCATGGCCAAGGCCGAAGGCCTGAACTACGTGCGCCTGGAAGGTGAGGTCGGCATTATCGGCAATGGTGCCGGCCTGGTTATGTCCACCCTGGACGTTGTGGCAATGGCCGGTGAAGACCTGGGCGTGCACCCCGCTAACTTCCTTGACATTGGTGGTGGTGCTTCCGCAGCCGTCATGGCCAAGGGCCTGGACGTCATCCTCGGTGATGAGCAGGTTCGTTCGGTCTTCGTCAACGTTTTTGGGGGCATCACCGCTTGTGACGAGGTTGCCAAGGGCATCCTCGGTGCCCTTGAGCTCCTGGGGGATGCAGCAACGAAGCCGCTTGTGGTTCGCCTGGACGGCAACAAGGTCACAGAAGGCCGCGCCATCTTGGAAGAGGCTGCTCACCCGCTGGTCCACCTGGATCCCACCATGGACGGTGCCGCCCGCCGTGCAGCCGAACTTGCCGCCGCCGAAAAAGCCGCAGCAAAGTGACCCGGAACGACTAAGGACTAGGAGAAACAATGTCGATCTTCCTCCACGCCGACTCGCGCGTCATCGTTCAGGGCATGACCGGCGGTGAAGGCATGAAGCACACCACGCGCATGCTCAGCGCCGGGACGAACGTTGTTGGCGGCGTTAACCCTCGTAAAGCGGGCACCAGCGTCACCTTTACCGTTGAAGGCTACGGCCCCGCTGCCGACACCGTCACAGGCGGCGAGGTTGAGGTTCCCGTCTACGGCACCGTCGCCGAGGCCCGAGCCGAAACCAACGCCAACGTCTCCGTCGTCTTCGTGCCCCCTGCCTTCACCAAGGCAGCCGTCCTTGAAGCCATCGATGCGGGCATGGAAACCGTTGTTGTCATTACCGAGGGCGTACCCGTGGCGGACTCCGTTGAATTCGTGGCCCGCGCTCTGGAAGCTGGCGTGCGCCTGATTGGGCCCAACTGCCCCGGCATTATCAGCCCCGGACAGTCCAATGTTGGCATCACTCCCGCCGACATTACCGGCCCCGGCCGCATCGGCTTGGTATCGAAGTCGGGAACGCTGACCTACCAGCTCATGTACGAACTGCGCGACCTAGGCTTCACCACCTGTATCGGTATTGGCGGTGACCCGGTTGTCGGCACCACCCACATTGATGCTCTGGAGGCCTTCGAGAAGGACCCCGACACTGACCTGGTCGTCATGATCGGTGAGATCGGCGGTGACGCCGAGGAACGTGCCGCCGCGTGGATCAGCGAAAACATGACCAAGCCGGTGGTGGCCTACGTGGCGGGCTTTACCGCTCCTGAAGGCAAAACTATGGGCCATGCCGGTGCGATTGTGTCCGGCTCGGTCGGCACCGCTGCTGCCAAGGCTGAAGCTCTGGAAGCTGTGGGCGTGAAGGTGGGGCGTACTCCGTCGCAGACCGCTTTGCTGGCCAGGGAGATTCTGCAGGGCTGAGGGGACACATCACCCCAATCTGCAAGGGACGTCGGCCAGGAGTCGCGCTCACACTCTCCTGCAGAACCTCGTCCGTGATAAACGAGATTAGTTCCCTGGGTGCGTGGCCCTCTTGGCCACGCACCCAGGGAACTTTCGCGTGTGGGCGCATTTTGTCCTGTAACCGCCTTCTGGCTCATGGGGATTCTCATTGCATGCGGGGCTCGTTACACGCGAAGCTCCTGGTCGCTCGTGGCTCCTCGCGCACGGCTGCATGTGAGCGACCAAGAGGACATCAAGCAACGAAGAGCCATGGACGTACTCCTGGTACATAGAACGCAGAGGCGATGTGAGCATTGAGACCCATTGGGGAGGCCCACAATTCACCCATCCTCGGCGCTGCACCCAGCAGGTGCGCATGATCTAGGCGACGATGGAGACGATGAGTGAAACACCCACCCCCAGCACCCCCTCACGCGGCGAAGCCCTGAATGGTCAAGCCTCGCGTGGCCCAGCCATGCCTGGCGACAGTGCTACTACAAGCGCGCGATCGGATGCCCGAAGCATGGGCGCCTCTGCCAGCACCTCGGCTGAAGCCTCACGTCATGCGGTGACACCCGTCCGAGGTATCAGCATGCCCACTCACGGTGTGGGCAGTCGAGCTCAGGCAAGTGCCACCCCAACCGACGGCGTGACCGCACCGACCCGCCAAAGCGCCACGCCGCCTCCGACCTCGTCAGATGAACAGCGTCCGCGCGCTGCACGGACCGAACGTAAAACCCTGCGCATCCGTATTCCCGACGGCTGGGGGCGGTCACTCCTGGCAGGCGTTGAAGGAGCACTGCTGGGGTGGGCGCTGTCGACCACGCTGGTGCTCGTCACCTACCTGGGGGTTTCTGGTAACCCATGGATGGGCAAAATCTCGTGGGATGACGCGATGGCGGTGGGGTCTGACCTGTGGGCGATGAGCCTGGGGAGCCCGCTCACTGTCAACGAAGTCACCTACCGTGCGGTGCCACTGCTGATGACTCTGCTAGCTGTGGTCATCCTGCGCCTGCTGCTGTTCACGGGACGCCACTTCCCGGCCTCCGCATTGTGGTTTGCCGTGCCTGCATACATGGGCACAACCGCCCTGCTAGTGGGGAGCAACACGACGCATCACTCGTGGCCAGCGACAATGATCGGCGCTTTCTGCTGCGCTACGCTGGCAACCGCGTGGGCGGCCCTGGGGCAGACCCGCGCCGCCTACCGTAAAGCCTGCACGCTGGCTCGTGAAGCCGACACCGCGCCACCAGAACCTCCCCGAATGATGCAGATTCCCGAATGGCTGCGCATCGGCCTGCGTCAGGGGGCGGCCATGACAGGCATCGTTGGGGTGGCCAGCTTGATTGCGCTGATGAGCCTGGTATTCGTGCGCTGGGAGAACGTCGTTGCCATCGCTGACTTGCTGCAACCGGCAACCACGGTAGACACGGTGATGCTGGCTATCGCGCAGGCGCTCTTTGTGCCGACGGCAGGCGCATGGGTGGCGGCCTGGGGGGCGGGGCCAGGCATCGTCCTGGGGCCCGACACTGTCCATTCACTGACGTCAGCTCCGACCGCGCCGATTCCGCCGGTGCCTTTCCTCGGCGTGCTGCCTTCCTCTCCCGTGGGCGCATGGGTGGTGTGTGTGCCGCTGGCGTTGGGTGCCCTGGTGGGGGTACTTTTTGCCTGGCGAGGCCGCCTGCCCTCCCTACGCGAGCAGGCCTATGCGTTGGGCGTTGCTGCGGGAGTGTTCGCCCTGTTCATGGCTGCGTGGATGTGGCTGTCGATCCTGACCTTGGGACAGGGACGCATGGTGGGGATCGGCCCGCGTCTGGAGTGGGCGCTGCCTGCGTTGCTGGGGGAAATCCTGGGCGCGGTTGCGCTGATCGTGGTGCTTTCACATCCCATCACTCGTGCATGGATGCAGGGGCGTCGCGTGGACGCTCACGAGGCACTGGCTGGAAGTAGTTTGGGCCAGAAGATCCGTGCAGGACAAGCTGCTCACGAGGACGAGGCCGATGCCATGTCTGGCGAAAGCACAACAGCCGACGTGAAGGGCGCGAATGCTGAGGTTTCCACCGATGAAGTGCCTAGCGCTGAACCTGCCTCCGAGGTGTCCACGTCTGAGGTGAGGGACCCCGACGATATTCCCACCGAGGTATTCTCAGTTGCCGAGGGTGCTGATTCTGTGCAGCCAGAGTTGGTCGAAGTTTTCGAGTCGTCTGAGGGTGACGCTGCGACCTCGCAAACGACTGAAACGGATGCTGCGCCCACCGAGACGACGGCTCCACTGTCTGAGGTAACCGCCTCAGCGGAGGACGCTACGGATGATCCGGCCATAAACGCGGCCGCTTCTGATGTAGACGCTCGCGGTTCTGCCCAGAACCCTTCAACAGAACCGGCCGACACCGGCTCCGTCGACACCGGCTCGCTGTACGCCACCGCGCGTCGGCCTCGCCCAGCGACAGAGGCCGACAACATCCCCACCACCCGTATCCCCCGCATTGAGGACCCCGCCGATGACTAAGCAGACGCAAGCACCCTTGGCCCCCGCCCGCATCCTCGTCCTTGTGTCAGGGGAGGGCTCAAATATGAAGGCCATTGTCGAGGCCGCCCGCGCCCCCTACTGGGGCGGAAAAGTCGTGGCCGTCGGCGCGGATCGGGAATGTGCGGGTCTGGAGTGGGCCGCAGAACAGGAGATTCCCACCTTCTGCCATCCCTTCACACGCGGCACGGACGATGCCCGGGGGGATCGCGCGCAGTGGGACCGAGAGTTGGCCGAACTCATGGCCGAGTATGAGCCTGACATGGTCGTCTGCGCCGGATACCTCAAGCTCTTGGGGTCCGCAGTCTTAGAGCGATTCGAGGGGCGCATCGTCAACACCCACAACTCTTTACTGCCCTCATTCCCCGGTGTGCGCGGGCCCGCCGACGCCATTGAAGCAGGCGTGAAGCTGGCTGGCGCCACCCTATTCATTGTTGACCCCGGCCTGGACACGGGCGCGATTGTCGCTCAGGTGGCTGTGCCCGTTGAGGATGATGACGACGCGGACTCTCTACTGGCACGCATCAAAATTGCCGAGCAAAAGCAACTGGTCGAGGCCGTTGGCCGCATGATCCGCGAAGGCTGGACCATTAACGGGCGCCGCGTGCGGTATGGGGTGGAGGGGTGAGGGGGCTCTGAGAGTCCGATGAACGGCGATTTTGACATCTCTATCGAGGGCTATCACTTTCATGTTTCCCGCACTCAATCTGGGTACGTTGATGAGACGGACAATATCCAGGTCACGCGCAGAAACCTATAGAGCGTCAGTCGAGTAGCCAGAGGTGGCGCAGATTTCAACTCTCCATCGTGACCTCACACCCCCAGCGTCCCAAGTGGAATCACATGCACGCCGTCCGCGCGGGTGTGAGCAATGCCTGTCGGGGTAATGACGGCGAGAGCCGCAGGCTCGCGCTCAACCTTTGCCGCGACGCGCAGCAGATTCGCTGCAGCTTTATCGACCGCATCCACCCCGATTTTGACCTCAAAGCCGACCCAGCGCCCGGCCTCGTCCTCGACAATGATGTCGATTTCATCGCGGCCCTTTGTATCACGGAAGTGGAAGACACCGCGCGCGCCCATCGCCTGGGCGTAGATGCGCACATCGTGTGTCACCTGAGACTCGAAGAGGAAACCCAAGGTATTGGGCTCGGCAAGCAAGCGATCCGGGGTCGCACCCAAAAGCGAAGCCGCCAGCGACGGGTCCGTTAAGTGACGCACCGGTGCCTGGCTCGCAGTCGTCTTGGAACGCAGCTTCGGTGACCATGCAGGTTGATCCTCTACCAGGAACATTCGTGAAGCCAGGTCATGCAGGGTAGATGCCGCTTGAGGGCCAACCGTTGTCGCCAAATAGTCACCCATGTGCGCAGTCAGTGCCGTGAAGGCAGCGGGTTGAGCGGTCATGGCGGCAACCGCACGCAGGTAGGCCAAAAAACGCCGAGGATCACGCGAGGCACCCGTCAAGGTGCGGTAATCACGCTCCGTAATATCGGCCAGATAGGAACGAATCCGCCGCGCCCCAACCTCCGGCGACGCATCCCACCAGCCTGGCCAACCGCCCACAACGAGACGATCAATAACATCAGAGAACTCAAGGGGAGAGTCTGTAACAGGAATCTGCTGGCCATCCTTCAGGTCAAATAGCCCTGACAGAGAGACTGCTCCAGAAGAGTGCCCCGTCTCCATCAAAGACATGGTGCGCATAAGAATGCGATCGAAACGCCCCGCCCCAGAATGACGCAGAGGATCATCCTCAGGGGTCGCCGACCCTGTCAAAATGAACTGGCCCGATGTGCGGCGCTCATCTACCGCGCGGCGAACCTCGTTCCATAAGCCAGGAACAAGCTGCCACTCGTCCAGCAGGCGAGGGCTCTCTCCCGCCAGGGCTGTACTCGGCTGCTGCTGCGCTAAAGAAGCGCGAGGTTCGTTCATATCCAGGCGCAGTGAAGAGGTGGCAAACTGCAAGGCAGTTTCCGTCTTGCCGCAAGCGCGAGCGCCACGTAGTTCTATCGCCCCCGAACTTTCGAGAGCAAGTTGAATCTCAGCGTCAACAATGCGCGGAATATAGTCGTTCATGAGGTTGAGTATAGCCTTGACTATGGGAGTTCTCCACTAAAGGGTATAGGATTTCTCCATATCTGACTATAGGAGTTCTCCACTAGTGACTATAGAGATTCTCCACCTCCGACATCCGTGTGTACGGCCCTTAGCGCACCCAAAATGGCGTTCGGAACCACCCCGTCACCCGCTCGCCTTCGCATCCACACGCGCCGGCATCGCCCCCAGCTTCCTACACCGTGGACCGCCCTTCCCGCGTGTGCGCTCAGACGCTAAAGTGAGCTGTGGCCGCAACTGGCGAGGGTGGAGGACCACCGGGGAGCGGCCGGGGACAGGCCCTACAGGCGTCGCCCGCCTGGGCGCCGGGGCGAGGATACGCTCGCCTACCGGAGGAAACATGTCCACCCCCGTTACCCACACGGTTAACCTCGACAACCTTGACGCCATTGATGTCCGCCCCATCCGCCGCGCCCTCATCAGCGTCTACGACAAAACTGGCCTCATTGAGTTGGCCCGCGCTCTGGCTGACGCTGGTGTGGAAATCGTCTCCACCGGCTCAACCGCCGCACGCATTGCCGAGGCCGGAATCCCTGTCACCCCCGTTGATGATGTGACCGGTTTTCCCGAAGTGCTCGAAGGCCGCGTCAAGACCCTGCATCCCCATGTTCACGCGGGCATTCTGGCTGACCAGCGCAAGGCTGACCACCGCCAGCAGCTCGCTGACCTTGATATCGTGGCCTTTGATCTGGTTGTGTGCAACCTCTATCCCTTCACTGATACCGTCGCTTCGGGCGCGGGCTTTGACGCCTGCGTTGAGCAGATTGACATCGGCGGGCCCTCGATGGTGCGCGCCGCCGCGAAGAACCACCCTTCCGTCGCGGTGGTGACCGCGCCTGAGCGCTACGAGGACGTTGTCGGCGCCGCCGCTGGCGAGGGCTTCACATTGGACGAACGCCGTGAGCTGGCCGCCGAGGCCTTCACCCACACGGCCCTGTACGACATGGCTGTGGCCACCTGGTTTGGTGAACAGTGCGGCCGACATGACATTGAAACCGCGCTCTTGAGTGCTTTCATGGGCCCAGCTGTTGCCGACGCGTTGGACCTTGTTGAACTGAACGAAAACGAGGGCGAGGGCGGCTGTGGCGCTGGCTGTGCGTGCGCCACCTCCGATGACGCTGCCGGTGAGATTGTGGCAGGCGAAGGCGCAGGCGAGGACGATACCAACTTCGCCTGGCCAACCGTTGTGGGGGAGGCTTTCGAGCTGGCGGAAGTGCTGCGTTACGGCGAGAACCCCCACCAGAACGCGGCCGTCTACCGTCAGGCTCGCTTTGACGAGGACGAAGAGAGCGCAGGCGGTGCTGCCACAGACCTTGCCGAAGATGTCGCGCCCCTGCCTGGCATTGCTAATGCCCGCCAGCTTCACGGCAAGGCCATGAGCTACAACAACTACACCGATGGTGACGCGGCCCTGCGCGCCGCCTACGATCACGAGCAGCCCTGCGTCGCCATTATCAAACACGCCAATCCCTGCGGTATCGCAGTAGGTGAGGACGTGGCCGAGGCCCACCGCAAAGCCCACGCCTGCGACCCTGTCTCCGCCTTCGGTGGTGTCATCGCCGTGAACCGACCCGTTAGTGTGGAATTGGCCGAGCAGATTGCGCCGATCTTCACTGAGGTTGTCCTGGCACCCGCCTATGAGGACGGAGCGTTGGAGGTCCTTTCTACCAAGAAGAACCTGCGCGTCCTGCAGGTTACCCCGCCAGTACGGGCGACCTCTGACGTGGACAGCGGCGAGATTGAGGTGGAGTTTAAGCAGATCAGCGGCGGTGTGCTTGTTCAGGAACGCGACGACCTGGATGCCGCAGGTGACAGCTCCGAGAACTGGACGCTCGCGGCCGGTCAGCCCGCTGACGAGGCCACCCTGGCCGACCTGGAATTCGCATGGCGCTCGGTTCGCGCTGTGCGTTCCAATGCCATCATCATCTGCCGGGATGGGGCGTCGGTAGGCGTGGGCATGGGGCAGGTCAATCGCGTGGATTCATGCAAGCTGGCCGTTGAGCGCGCCAACACCCTGGGGGGCCGCTCAACAGGCGATGCGGCAGCGGACGTGAACGAACCTGGAGGTGCGAGGCCTGCGTCTGCCTCCGTCACTGCTCTCACGCCAGAGCGTCGTTCTGAAGGTGCGGTTGCTGCGTCGGATGCGTTCTTCCCCTTCGCTGATGGGCTGCAGGTCCTCATCGACGCGGGTGTAAAGGCCGTGGTCCAGCCCGGTGGTTCTGTTCGCGATGAGGAAACAATTGCGGCGGCTCAGGCTGCGGGTATTACGATGTACCTCACTGGAACACGCCACTTTGCGCACTGAGTTCATCGAACTGGGCTGACAGAGCCTCATCCTCTCTGGAGCTGACACATTCCACTGGTGCCGGTGGCCGAAAGATCGCGATTGATCGTTCCCCACCGGCATCGGTGTGCGCCGTGGGTACTGGACACGCGAAACTGCCGTCCGCTTCAGGCATGCGACGGCGATAACCAATGAGCTGCCTACTATTCATAAGGATGTCCTGTGTCTGCCTCAGACCGTACAAGCCCGGACCACACAAACTCAGAGCGCACAACGACCCCTCAGCCTCGTAACGGCACGCGCAAGCAACGCCGACTCGCCCGCGAGCGCGCCCAGCGTCGCAGGGAGGCTGCGCGTTCCACTATGAGTGCCGAGGTTGCTGCCGACCTCGATAGTCAGGCGCGCGCGCTGGACACGGAGTTGTCTCCGATCGCTCCCACCCCGAGCCGCTGGCTCGCGCCCTTACGTTCGCCGCGTGGCCCCGCCCTTGTTCTTCCTGCAACGGGCAATGGTGTGCTGCGTGCATTGCTTCGGGAGCGCCGTTGGGCAGCGGTCTTTGCGTTGTCATTGTTCCTGCTGGGGTCGGTGTCATCGGCTCTTATGCCCTGGGCGATGGGCCGAGCCTTGGATATTGGTCTGGCGCACGGGATCGGGAGTGAGTTGGCGTGGGCGAGCGTGGTCTTCGTCCTCATCCTGACCGTTGTGGCTGCGGGTGATGGTTTCGGTCAGCTCGCAGAAACCGGGATGTGGGCGGGAGCGGATTGGGGGAGTAAGCGTAGCCTCGCCAGTCGAATCAGCCAGAGGTCACGCGCGATTAAACGCACGACGGCCTCTGGGGATGTGGTTACTGCTGCCAGTACTGATAGTGGCGCTATTGGTGACCTTTTCACCACTGTCCCGGAGTTTATCGCTGCCACCATTTCGATCTGCATCGTCTCTTACCTGATGCTCACCGCGTCAGTGCCGTTGGGCTTGACGGTGCTCATTGGTTTGCCCATTGTTCTGGCTTTCCTTGCGTGGATTTCTCGCCCGTTGGAGAAACGCCAAAGCGACTTGCGCGATGAGCAGGGCAAGCTGACAACCATTGCCACTGACGCCGTGCAGGGTCTGCGTATTCTGCGCGGTATTGGCGGTGAAGCATCCTACGCCGCGGCCTACGCTGAGCAGTCCCAGCGTGTGCGTGATGCGGCAATCCGCGCTGCGGCAACTTCATCGCTGCTGTATGCGGCTCGTATTGCTGCGCCGATGCTGCTCATTACCCTGGTGGTCGCCCAAGGCGCGCTGCTGACGTTGAACGGACAGCTCACGGTTGGGCAGTTGCTCTCCTTCTACGGGTTCACGCTCTACCTGCGCCACCCGCTGTGGATGGCGGCAATGGTGTTGGAGAATCTGACGCGCGCTCGCGTGGGTGCCCGCCGAATTGGCGAGGTCTTTGCCGTGGAGCCCCTCGTTGCAGACGCACCTTCTGGCGAGGGCGAATCCGCCGGTGCCACCACTACCGCCGCCCCGGCCTCGTGGGAGAGGGCGACCCTGAGCGTCGGCACCGTTGACCTGACCCCAGGGCGCATTACCGCCCTCGTTGGCCCAACGCCAGAAGCGGGAGCCGCCCTGGCGAGGAACTTCGCCCGCGTCGAAGACCCAACCCCCCTGCTTATCGACGGTATTCCAGCAACGCAGATCCCCGTTGATGAACTGCGCAAACGCGTCATCCTCAGTGAGGCTACGCCCCAGCTTTTCGCCGGCACCTTGCGTGAAGCCCTGCGCGGCTCCCAGGCCGAGCTGCCCACAGCGGCGGGCGTCACCGAAACGGTCTGGCGCAATGATCTCGACACGGCAGCGCGCACGGAGGAAGGTGCCATCTACGACACCCCCTCTGAGGCTGACCCGCGCCTCCTTGAAGCGATGGCTCACGCCCACGCCGAGGACGTCCTCACTTCTTTGCCCGGTGGGCTCAACGGCAACCTCGCTGAAAAGGGTCGCAATATCTCTGGTGGTCAGCGCCAACGCGTGGCCTTGGCCCGCGCCTACTCCACGCAAGCCCCCGTGCTTATCCTGGTCGAGCCCACCTCTGCCCTGGATGCCCACACGGAGGCCCTTGTCGGGCAGAGCCTGCAGGCCGCACGCGGCGGGCGTACGACGCTCATTGTCACCCACTCGCCCCTGCTGCTCACCTACTGCGACGAGGTCATCGTCATTGACGAGGCCGGAGGCGAGCGCGCTCGCGGCACATATGAGGAGCTGCTGGACGCCTCGTCCCAGGCCAGCGCCAATGAGGCCTACTCACTGCACGCCATTCTTGGAAAGGCGGATCAGCAATGATGAAACTTCCCTTGGCTAGTAAACGCGCAAGCGTTCGCCAACTCCTGGCTCACCTGGGCGCGCGGCGCGGGCAGGTGGCTCTGGTGGTCGTCGTGCAAACGGTGGCTTCGCTTGCTGCGGTGTCATTGCCGTGGATCCTGGGCGTGGTCATTGATGGTATTGAGGCCGGGCAGCAGGCCCGCTGGGTGTTGACCATGCTGGGCATTGCCTTCGCGATGGTCATGGTTGCTGGCGTGTTGAACTGGGTGGCCTCCTACAGGGCGCGCGTCCTGGGAGAGGAAGTCTTTTCTTCCATGCGCGTTGAACTTATGGACTCCCTGACCCGCCTGCCACTATCGGCGGTAGAGAATGCGGGTTCGGGCGACCTGCTGGCGCGAACCACCCATGACATGGGCAGTGTGCAGCACCTGGTGCGTAACGGTATTTCTGCCATGCTCACCATGGTCATTACCTTCACGGTGACGGTGGGAGCGGCTTTTGCCTCGTCGTGGATCTTGGCGGCGCTCATGCTGGTGGGATTGCCTTTTATTGTCGTGGTGGCGCGCTGGTACTACCGTCACACCACTCCTGTGTATCGGGCATGCGCAGCCGGGCAGGCGAGCTTGGCGGGCATGGTCACTGAGACCATTGACCACGGCGAGACGGTGGACTCCCTGCGTCTGGGGCGCGTGCGTATGGCCTACATGGATGCTGTGGTCAAGCAGGTGTGGCGCATGGAGCGTTACGGGGCGTGGACGCGCATGCTGCTGTTCGTGGCACTGGTTTTCGGCACCCTGTTGCCGTTGCTGGTGGTCATTAGTGTGGGCGTGTACCTGGTGTCACTGGGTTGGCTGAGTGCCGGTCAGGTCACGACGGTGACGCTGCTGGGTTATCAGGCGCGCGGTCCGGTGTGGGAGGCGACGTTCTGGCTTGATGAGCTGCAATTCGCCATCGTTGCCCTGCAGCGTATCTTCGGCGTGGGGAAGGTGCCAGCCGACCGTACCCCAACTGTTTCACGCGTGAAACGCGCGGAGATTGAAGCCAGCAACGTTTCCTACGCCTACCGTGACGGCCAGCCTGTCCTCCACGACGTCTCGCTGACGCTGCGCCCCGGCGAACGCCTCGCCATTGTTGGGCCCTCCGGAGCAGGAAAGTCCACCTTCGGGCGCATGCTCGCCGGCATCCACCCGCCCTCGTCAGGCAGCGTCAGCATTGACGGTGTGCGCCTGGTCGACCTCACTGAAGACGAGCTGCGCTCCCACGTCGTCCTCGTCACCCAGGAGCACCACGTTTTCGTGGGCAGTATCGCTGATAACCTCCGTCTGGCCGCCCACGGGCGCGACGTGTCTGACGAGGCGATCGCGCAGGCCCTTGCCGCTGTTGGCGCCAGCGAGTGGGTGGCGGGCCTTGAGAAGGGAATCGATACCGCGGTTGGCGCTGGGGGAGTGGAACTCAGCCCCGCCCAGGCTCAGCAGATTGCTCTTGCCCGCATTATCGTCATGGACCCCCATACGGTGGTTCTTGACGAGGCAACCTCCCTGCTGGATGCGTCGGCCGCGCGGAGTCTTGAACAATCCCTGGCTTCCCTGTTGGAGGGGCGCACGGTGGTTGCTATCGCTCACCGCCTGCACACCGCTCATGACGCTGATCGTGTGGCGGTCATGGAGGACGGGCGCATTATTGAGTATGGCAGTCACGATGAACTGGTGGCGCTTGGCGGAGCCTACGCCCACCTGTGGGAGCAGTGGACGAAGCGTTAAGAGCGCGTCAGTAGCGGTGAAGCTGCCACCACAGAGCGCGGCTGTCCGGGGGACAACCCTCTGGCAGCCGCGCTTTTTTGGCAGCTTTTCAGGCGTGGGTGCCCATGCTCAGGAGCACTGCGGCTCCGGCAATAATCAGTTCAACGCCTTGGGTGAACTCTTGATCGGCATGTGTGCGCAGGGTCTGCTCGCGGTCGATATCCTCAGCGTCGGATGCACTGGCATCAAGTGCGGCCATACTCTGACGTTGTTGCTCGTGGAAGGCGGCGCCCACCACGTAATGCCCCAGCGTTGAGGCAATCAGGTCAATCGCCGTTTCCGAGGCGCCCTCCGCGCGCAGAGCGTCTGCGAGCTGTGCGCGCACGGGCAGCTCCACGCGCCCCAACGCCAAGGAAGAGGACACCAACTCCGCTCCATCGGTGTAGCTCATCAAACACTCACGAACCCCGGCTGCAGCGGCGCGCATTTTCCCCTCCCAGGGAAGGGGAGCGGTGGCCTCGTCAAGCGTTGCAGTGGAAAGAACACGGGAGGACATGGCTGCCAGAAGGGTCTGCTTATCCGCAAAATGCCAGTACAGGGCTGAGGGCTGCACATTGAGCTGTGCCGCGAGGCGGCGCATGGTCAGCGATGCGAGGCCACCCTCATTGAGTAGGGTGCAGGCGGCGGTGATGATGTCCTCGCGGCGGTGGCGCGGGCGTGACGAAGGCGTTGCGGGCATCGAAGTGGAGGCGGTGGAGCTGGTGTGTGGGGATGCAGGTGCGGAGGTGTGTGCGGAGGCCTGAGCAGCAGTCATGTTTCAAGATATGGACAAATCGTGGCGTTGTGGGCAGGAAGTGAATGGGCAACAGTATAGTGAACACTGTTCACCTGAACGCCGTTCAGGATGGATGATTGGCGCCTTAACGATGTCAACATCCCACACCAGTCGGCGTACATTGACCTTCGCTGCCACGCAGCGCTGACGAAAGGCTTTCCTTTGAGCACCACCGCACCCGCCTCGACAACTCCAGTCACGCTGGCACCCGCGCATCGTGCAGCCGAGGCCCGCGTCCTGGCCGACCTTGTGGGAGGCACCCGCGTCCGCGAAGCCATCGTCGTGCTTGCAGGAACCGCACTGCTTGCCATCGCGGCCCAGGTTCAAATTCCCCTGCCTTTCACTCCTGTTCCCGTTTCCCTGGCAACCCTGGCCGTCATGCTCATCGCCGGAAGTGCAGGTCTCGGCCGCGCCGCAGCCTCCGCCGGCCTCTACGCAGCACTGGGTGTGGCCGGTCTGCCAATCTTCGCAGCGGGCCGCGCAGGATGGGCCATTCCTTCGCTGGGATACATCCTGGGCTACATTCTGGCCGCCGCCCTCATCGGCTGGGTGGCCCAACGTGCTCTCGGCCGCTCCCTGTGGGTGCTGCTGGGAGCAGGCGCTCTGGCCTCCGGGCTCGTCTACGCGGCGGGTCTGGCCTGGCTGGTGCCCTTCGCCGGAATGAGCCTGGCTGAAGGACTCAGCGTCGGAGTTCTCCCCTTCCTTGTTGGGGATGCGCTCAAGATCGCCATCTTTGCTGGCGTGATGCTGCTCGGCTACCGCGCACTCGACAAATAACGCGCTCAGTAAGACGCGAAGTGAGTCGGGTAACGCCTGGGGACGATGGGGTCCCTAGGCGTTCCTTTTCCCCAACCCAGACAGGTAGCATTAGACCCGTGAGCACAACTGGAAATCAGAATCGCCCTGTCCTTGTCGTCGACTTCGGCGCACAGTACGCCCAATTGATCGCCCGCCGCGTGCGCGAAGCCTCGGTCTACTCCGAGATCGTCCCGCACACCATGCCGGTTGAGCAGATGCTCGCCAAGAACCCGGCCGCGATCATCCTCTCCGGTGGCCCCTCCTCCGTCTACGAGGACGGCGCCCCCAGCATTGACGCCAGCATCTTCGACGCAGACGTGCCCGTCCTTGGCATCTGCTACGGGTTCCAGACGATGGCTCACGCCCTTGGTGGCACCGTGGGACGCACCGGAACCCGAGAATACGGCCACACCCCCGCCACCGTTGCAGGCGACTCCTGCCTCTTCTCCGGTACCCCTGTTGAGCAGGCCGTATGGATGAGCCACGGGGACGCCGTACAGGCCGCCCCCGAAGGTTTCACCGTCACCGCCTCGACCGCTGAAACTCCTGTTGCTGCTTTCGAGTCGCGCGAACGTCGCCTCTTTGGCCTGCAGTGGCACCCCGAGGTCATGCACTCCGAGCACGGCCAGGACGCCCTGAAGAACTTCCTCTACGAAGGCGCGGGCATTGAACCGACATGGACCCCCGGCTCCATCATTGACGAGCAAGTCGCCCGCATCCGCGAACAGGTGGGCGACAAGCATGTGATCTGCGCGCTCTCTGGTGGCGTGGATTCCTCCGTCGCTGCCGCCCTGGTGCATAAGGCTGTTGGCGATCAGCTCACCTGTATCTTCGTCGACCACGGTCTGCTGCGCGCCGGCGAGCGTGAACAGGTGGAGGACGACTACGCCAAGGGAATGGGCATCCGCGTCATTACCGTCGATGAATCCCAGCGTTTCCTTGACGCCCTGGCTGGCGTGACCGAACCCGAAACCAAGCGCAAGATCATCGGCCGCGAATTCATCCGCTCCTTTGAAGATGCGCAGCGTCGCGTCATTGAAGAAGTCGGCGCTTCCGGTGCAGAGATCACATTCCTCGTGCAGGGCACGCTCTACCCCGACGTTGTTGAGTCCGGCGGTGGCGAGGGCGCGGCCAATATTAAGTCCCACCACAATGTGGGTGGCCTGCCCGAGGACCTGCAGTTCGAACTCGTTGAGCCCCTGCGTGAGCTCTTCAAGGACGAGGTGCGTACCATCGGCCGCGAACTGGGTGTGCCGGAAAAGATTGTCGCCCGTCAGCCCTTCCCCGGCCCCGGCCTGGGTATCCGCGTGATTGGCGAGGTTACCGCCCACAACCTTGAGATTTTGCGGGCGGCTGATCTGATTGCCCGCGAGGAACTCACCGCCGCTGGCCTAGATGCAGAGATCTGGCAGTGCCCCGTGGTGCTGCTGGCCGATGTGCGCTCGGTTGGCGTGCAGGGTGATGGACGCACCTACGGACACCCGATCGTGCTGCGTCCCGTGTCCTCCGAGGACGCCATGACGGCAGACTGGACGCGCCTGCCATATGACGTGCTGGCACGCATTTCGACGCGTATTACCAACTCGGTGCCTGACGTGAACCGCGTGGTTTTGGACGTGACCTCCAAGCCGCCGGCCACCATCGAGTGGGAGTAATCGCACCACCGCACAAAGCTACGTGTTGAATGTGCAAAAGGCTGGGCACCCGTGAGGGCGCCCAGCCTTTTCACGTACGTACCGCCTCAGCCTTGAGCGTGTTCGCTTCCTTGAGCAGCAGGAGAGCGACGGGTAAGCAGGATGAATGACACGATGCCCAGAAGGATCAAACCCGCCCCACCAAGAATGCCTGTGGGGATCGGCCCAATAAATGGATCGCCGAAAGAAGCAGAGAACAACAGTCCAAAACCGGCTGCACCATTGATCATGCCGTGAGCAAACACTGCTGGCAGGACCGAACCTGATCGCAGCGTCACATAGGACAGAAAAGCGCCGATCACTGTGGTGAACACGCACATGGCGAGGATGCCACCCCAGGGGTAAGTAGGGTAGTAGGTGCCGTAGTTATGGCCAAGGGCAATGATCGGCGCATGCCACAGGCCCCAAATGACGCCTGACACGAACAGCGTGACCGGCATGGAGAACACCTCTCGAAGCTTCAGCAACAGGTAGCCGCGCCACCCCCACTCCTCGCCAAAACAAGGCACGAAGTTCATCACAGGCGCGATCAACACCAGTGCAAGCTGGCCCCACACGGCGGCACGCAACTGATCATCAGAGATCGTACTTTGAGGAACTGACCCATGAATTGCCGCGCGCTGAGTCTGCACAAAATAGCTGGAAAGAGCGTCAAATTCCTGCGGAAAAACCGCGAAATAGACAAATGCCCCGGCAACGATCGCCACCAGGGGAGCGAACCATGCCAGCACATAATACGGCCAGGTACGAGAGAACTGACGAGGACGAATCCACGCCAGAGGCGTTTTCTCGCGAGTGACCAGACGGGTCAGAATCACCGACAACGCCGGGGTAAACATGCCCAGAGTGAGGAACAATACCGCAGAGGAAGCAAGTGGGGCAGACGAGTCCGATGCCATCGGGTAAAGCATCCCAAACCAGAGTGCCCATGCCATACCAAAGGCAAAGAGGCAAAAGACGACAATGCGCCGAAGAATCAGTGACCGCGGCTCAGTTGCGGGCCACGGCTGCTCGGCAGCATCATTGGCAGCCGCGTGATTGGCAGCAGTGTGAGGGCCAGTAGAGTAAGGGGCAGCATAGTGATATTCGGGCGGCGTCTGGCGGTCGAAACTGGGAGTATCCATGCCTCTATTCTCATTCAAGCCCCACGCGGTTGGCCACCAGGCGTTGACAGCCCCACACTTTCGTTGAGAATGACTGCTTTCAGCATGAAGTAAAGTGGGACGCATGGGAAAGAAGCGCTCGCGGGTGTGGCCTGAGGCCCCCGCGCCCCTGGCGGGGCCTGTCATGGACAATCACACCCACCTTCCCGTTCATGAGCTGCAGATTCCCAAAGCAGATGGCGTGCGCCTTTCCCTTGATGAGCAACTCGCCCGCGCCACACACGCAAAGGTCACTCACCTCATTACGAGTGCCTGCGAACTGCCCGAGTTTGACCCCAGCCTTGAGCTGGCCCGCCGCTACCCGCAGGTGCGCGTCGCCCTGGCCCTGCACCCCAACGACGCTGCCCTGCACGCCGGGCACGCGGACGCCTCGCCAGATGGGTTAGTCCCCCAACAACGGGACTACCACATCCCGCTTGACGAGGCCCTCGCCGCCGTTGATTCCCACCTCAAAGACCCTTTCGTTGTGGCGGTGGGGGAGACCGGCCTGGACTACTATCGCACAGCCGAGCCCGGCCGAGTGGCCCAGGCTGAATCCTTCCGCGCCCACCTGGAAATGGCGCGTGTCCACGGCCTGCCCCTGCAGATTCATGACCGCGATGCTCATGAGGACACCATCACGATCCTCAAAGACTCCGCTACCAGCGACTACCCGATCATCTTCCACTGCTATTCGGGGGATGGTCCCATGGCTGACATCCTCGCAGAACACGGGTGGTACGCCTCCTTTGCAGGCCCCATTACCTATCCCACGAATGAAGATCTGCGCGAGGGACTGCGGCGGATGCCTCGTGAACTAGTGCTCGTCGAAACGGACGCTCCGTACTTGACGCCCGCACCCCACCGAGGCAGCCCGAATGCCTCCTACGTGATGGCCCACACGGTACGAGCCATCGCTGACCTGTGGGACTGTAGCGAGGAACAGGCGTGCGCGCAGCTCATGGACAACTCCCAGCGCGTCTACGGCAGGTGGTGACCTTTAAGCCGGTGGCGTTTCCTCACTGAGAACACCGTCAACAATCCGATACACGCGATCGCAATACTCCAACAGGCGCTGATCGTGAGTGACCATAATCGTGGTTTTCTGCGTTGCGTGAGTGACCTCGCGCAAGAGTCTGATCGTCTCGAAGGCCCGCTCAGAATCCAAGGCGGCGGTGGGTTCGTCGGCCAGAATAATCTCAGGATCGTGCATGAGCGCCGTGGCGATGGCTACGCGCTGACGCTCACCACCTGACAGGTCCGCCGGGTACTTATTCGCGAGTTTCATGATCCCCAGGGACTCAAGGAGTTCATCGCGACGTTGAAGGTCAGAGCTGCGCCTGGCGACACGGTCATGAAGGAGTAATTGCTCGCCAACCTTCAGGAAAGGCACCAGCGAGGAAGCCTGCAAAATGAAGCCGAGGTGTTCAAAACGTACCTGAGAGCGCTCGCGCTCACTAGCTTGACCAATATTCGCACCAGCTAGAGTCACCTCACCTGTGGTGGGTGTCTGCAGTCCACCCAGAATTGTGAGGAAGGTGGACTTACCCGAACCGGACGGGCCGATAATCGCCACGAGCTCACCTGGGTGGGCCTCAAAATCGGTGGTGCGCAGGGCGTGGATGGTTTCTTCGCCCTGGGTGAAGTCTTTAGAAACGCCTTTGAGGGTAATCATCAGCCGATCGCCTCCAGTGGATCAATGCGTGAAATGGTGCGGATCGGAGAGAGCGCGCCGATCAACGTAAAGAGGAAGAACGCGCCCGTCACAATACCGAAAAGCGTGAGGTCAACCTGGAAGGGGACTTTGCCTTGAAGGAAATATCCTGTCAGCCAGGCCAACCCCACGCCGCTGCCAACACCAACGATGGTGAGTAACAGGGTTTGGATGGTGCCCGCCGACAGAATGTACGAGGTGGGAATACCCTGAGCCTTCATGATCCCAAAGATCATGCGCTTTTGAAGGGTCAGGACGTAGATGAAGATGCCCAGCACGAAGGACAAAATGGCGATCAACGAGCCGATCATCAATGTGAAGGTTAAGGTCTGCGCGCGATAGCCGGGGAGTTCCTCAATGAGGTCATCAATGCTCAGTGCCTCCAGCTTGAGGTCACTCAACGCCTCAAGGTCGGTAGCTGGCGGCTGGTAGTCGAGCATCAGCGCCTGGGCAACCACCGTGTCATCTCGGCTCGCCAAAGCAAAAGCAAAAACCTCTTGAAAGTGCTCACGCGGAATGTAGAAGGTTGGTGCCACCTGGAAACGCCGCGAATCCGTGAAACCACTGATGGTCCACGTCGTTTCAGAGTCAATGAGCTCAAGAGTGTCGCCTACTGCGTAGCCTTCGGCGCGCAGGGCCTCGTCAAGGAGGATCTCGTTCGTTTCAGCAGGGTAACGTCCCTCGACCACAGGCACCGAAGCGGGCTCGCCCTCGTCAACACCAAAGAGGAAAGCGGAACGTTTTCCGGTGTCAGTTTCCCCATCGCGAGCACTCTCGGGAACCTCGTAGACAACAGGGCGGGCAAGAAGGGGCGTGCTCTCTGGCAGGATGGCACTGACTTCCGTGGCAGTTGTTTCAGTGATACGGGAGGCCACGAGGTTGCGGTTAGCGTCCTCCGAGACAACGACATAGGAGGTATCCCATTCGTCAATGGCTTCGGTGTAGGACGAGGCGAGGCCGTAGGCAAGGCCAGTGAGGAAGTACACGAGGTAGCTGACAAGGAAGATCACCACAGTAATGAGGATGAAGCGGGTGGGTGAGTGTCGGATCTCGCGCAGCGCTAGAAACACGCAGATGCTCCTGCCGTAGGGGTGGATAAGGTCACGACCCCGTCTTAGGCAAGGCCTTGTCCTATTCTTCCCTGTTTGCCTGCCTCGCGCGCGTTGGGGAACACAGTGTGAGAAAAATGAAGGAAGGAAATCCTGGGGAAAGCACCTAGCAATAGCACCATGGGGAGGCCTCCCCATTGGCGAGACGTACTACCGTGCGTAGCTTTAAGCTAGGAAATTGTTGTTGGCGGGAAAGGATTCCCATGGCTCTCTACGGTGCTGACATTGCCCAGATGAGGCAACTTGCACGCCTATTGGTTCTTCAGGCGGAACAGCTTGAAACGAGCGTTGCGCACTCTTTGACCAACCAGGTGCGAGGCACTTCCGCGTGGCGAGGGCCCGACGCCGAACACTTCCGCTCAGACTGGTCAGCCTCACTGGAACCATCTTTGCGTCGCGCTGCTCAGCAACTTCGTGAGGCCAGCGAACGCGTCACCGCCAATGCCAATGAACAAGAACAAGCGTCGCGCGGAAATGGTGGTGCCGGGGCGGCCGTCACAGGAGCAGGCGCCAGCGTTGCAGGAGCAGGCCCCAGCGTTGCTCTTCCCAGTGGACTTGGAGACGATCCGCAGGCAACCAGCCGATGGTGGGCGGGTTTGAGCGATGCTGAAAAACAGCGCATGATCGAAAAAGATCCCCGCATGATTGGAAGCCTGGATGGCGTCGATGCGGCTTCGCGCGATAAGGCGAATCGGATCGTGCTGGCCGAAGAGAAAAAGCTGGCCCAAGAACGAGTGGATAACTATTGGAAGACGTTCTCCCCTGAACCTGACGAAGTCAGGATCATGGAATACAACCGCCTCAAGCACGACCTCGAAGAACTCAAACGTGTGGAGAATGCCCTCAATGGTGGAACCCCTAACGATCCGCGTCACCTCATAGCACTCGACTTCAGTGGCGAACGGCTTAAAGCAGCCGTGAGTGTAGGCAACGTCGATAAGGCAAGCCACGTCTCGGTGATCGTTCCTGGAATGACGACGAATGTTCACGACAGCCTCGGTACGAACATATCGGCCGCTGAGAATGTGAAGAACCGCGCCGCGGTACTGGGAGGAATGAGGCGCGAGGATATCGCGGTAGTGGCATGGCTCGGGTATGACGCTCCGCAGGGGTTGATTGGCGCATCCAACACTGATCGGGCCCATAAGGGTGCAGAGAAACTCTCATCCTTTGTCACTGGTCTGGATTCCAGTCGCGAACACTCGCCAGCGGGGGACCCTCTCTTGACGCTCATCGGACATTCTTACGGCTCAACTACCTCTGGTTTTGCTGCGACACAGACTCAAGACGGCGTCATTGATAAGTTGGTGCTGGCGGGTTCTCCTGGTAGTGGCGTGAAATCTCTTGACGAGTACTCTGTACCCGAGGGGAATGTCTACGTCTCAGCAACTCCTTGGGATCCTGTGCTTGGTGTCGGCCCGGATAGAAGCTTCGGGACGAACCCGCAAAAACTTGAGGGAATCAAGCATCTCAATGCCGATATTTCTGGGGGTGACAATGGGTGGATCACAGGACCCATGGACAGGCATACCTCTTACTTCAAAGAAAAGACCGCAGCATTGGATGACATCGCGCGCGTGAGCGCCGGAAAGAAGTGATATGAGCAGGGGCTTTTCAGTTCATAGACGCGCCATCGGTATGGCCGTCATTGTCAGCGCACTCTTGTCGTCGTGTTCTTTGTGGAAGGATGATTCTTTGTTTACCCCAGATGGCTCCCAGCCGATCTCCCAGCGAATGACTACAGAAGAGTTCCAGCGGGAGATTGAACCTAAGATTTTGCGATATGTTGATGAAGTAGCGTTGCGGACCGCGTCAGTCATTCAGCATGATGGGGACTCTAAACTCGACGCCTGCAGTGAAGAAGGAAGCTGGGTTCTGCACAGCCAAATGTTTGTGACAGGAATCCTTGATGCTGAGGAACTCAAACAACTAGGCGAAGAAATCCTTGTGCCCCTCGGCTTCACTGATATCACCGATTCCAGCGAAGGGGACCTGGTGGCACTGTCATGGTTCAACCCGCTGACCGGCGGCTACGTAGGCCTCGGCGCCTCCGATGGTTCGACACGTTTCCACTATGAATCCTCGTGCCTGCCCACCGACGGATCAACGACGCAGCCCTTGCAGTTTGTTCCTGAGCGTCCCGCAGACTATCCCCAAACTTTCGAGCCGGAGTATTGGCGTTCCCAGGCACAGTGACCCGATCGGCCTCATGCGGGCAGGGAACGGCGTATTCCTTGCTGTAGCTCACAATCTGTGGCTTTCAGCAGGTGAGATGACCCACCTTCACAGGACATGGCCAGAAAACGTCGCTACGGTGGCACGGTAAGTCTGTTCCGACTCCGCCTCGCGGCACCCAGTACTGGAATCCGCGAACCACGGCCGACTCGGTGCAGAGAACGCCGAAGTCTGGAGTCTTGTGAAGAACACGCAATCCACGCGCCGTACTGTTATCGCCGCCGCATCCGCGTTGACCGTTGCCATTATGGGCATCACCGGAGTTGGTATCGCAAACGCCCACCGAAATGTCACCATCGAGGTCGACGGTGTGGCCCAGCCTGTTAGTGGCTTCTTCTCCACAGTTGAAGGCGCGCTTGGAGCTGCGGGCTTCCAGCCAGGTGAACATGACCTGGTTGCCCCTGGCACACATGAATCCGTTGAGGACGGCTCGACGATTGTCGTGCGCACGGCCTCGCCCTACACCGTCAACATTGACGGCACTACCAAGGTGGCATGGTCTACCGCCTCATCCGTGGCTGACCTGCTGAGCCAATTCGGTTCTTCCGGCGTCACCTACGCCGCAGACCGTTCTAATGCTCGCGCTGCCCTGCCCGTTCTCACCGACGGCGGCACAGTGATGATCGAGGCTGACGGTGCGAAGAAACCCGTGACGGCGAGCGCCACTGACACCGCGGCCACCCTCCTTCAAAAGGCTGGCGTTACCGCCTCGCCTATCGACCGCGTCTCCTTTGTGACCACCAACGAGGGCGTGACCTTGCGCGTCGTTCGAGTCACCCGTGGCACCTCTGAGAAAGTCGAAACCCTTGAAGTTCCCGTTGAGGAACGCGAGGATGACACCCTCGAACAGGGCGAAACTCGTGTCCTCGAAGAAGGCGCTGAAGGTAAGGTCATCACCCGCACCTACAAGGAAACTATCGGCGGGCGCACCACGGTGGATACTGTGGTCGGCACTGAACGCCAAGAACCCGTTGCACGCGTGATCGCTGTTGGCACTAAGCGCCCAGCCGCCGTCGCCCCCGCGTCATCGTCTGCAAGTGACGTGCAGCCTGTTGCGTCCTCTGTGGGCGGAGACGTGTGGGCCGCACTTGCTGCCTGCGAATCCGGCGGCAACCCGTCGACTAACACCGGAAACGGCTACTACGGCATGTACCAGTTCAGCCTGCCGACATGGCAGTCCGTGGGAGGCTCGGGACTTCCCTCAGATGCTTCCGCAGCTGAGCAGACAATGCGCGCACAGATTCTGCAAGCCCGCTCGGGCTGGGGCCAATGGCCTGCCTGCTCGGCCAGCCTGGGTCTGTACTGACGTGAAGAGGTGGTCACCCGCTCAAGGGTGGCCACCTCCACGCTTTTTGATGCTCATTCGCCTTCCCTACATGAGGGGAGGAAGATAGCATCTATAGAGGACATACGAGGCTACAGGAAGGACACGTCATTGCTTTCCGATGTCACACGCACAATGACGCAGGCACGTGAGGCGCTCTTGTCTTTCGCGCCATGCCGCCGACACGTCGTGACAGCAGCGCTCGCAGCAAGCACCCTTGTATGCACAACAGCCCTGACCGCAGCAGCTACCTCCCACGTTGAATACACCGTTGAAGTCAACGGCGTGTCCCGCCCGTACTCCGCGTGGGCAACGACGGTGGAAGAAGCCCTCACTGATGCGGGCATCTCCCTTGACCCTCACGACCTTGTTTCCCCCGCGCGCGGGGAAAGCATCACCGAAGGCAGCACCATCGTCGTCCGTAAAGCGCGCCCGGTCGAACTCAATATCAACGGTCAGCATCGGACTGTCTGGACCACAGCATCCACCCTTGATGACATTCTTTCCGCCGCCGACCCTCACGGCGACGGTGCCATCATTGCGGCCAGTCGTTCCGCATTAAGAGGAACCATCCCCGCGTTGACATCTCGCCCGCAGAACGTCACCGTTACTCACAAAGGCGTTCAACGTTCGATCTTCATGCGCCCGGGTGACGATATTCGCTCGCTACTGACATCGGCAGGAATTGAAGTCGGCCCCCTTGACCGCGTCACAGTCTTTAGCCAGGCAGGTGCTCTGAACGTCAAGGTATCCACCGTCACCCGCGGTACCGTCACTGTTGATACGCCAACGGAGTTCACCGAACGCGTCGAAGACAATGCGCAGCTTTTTGCCGGTGAATCGATTGTCACCACTAAGGGAGTTCCGGGTACAACACGACAAATCGCATGGCAGGAAACCATTGACGGTTCGGTGGTGCATCAGGCTGTGCTCAGTGAAGAAGCAGTAAGCGCTCCTCAGGAGCAAGTGCGATCTCGGGGCACAAAGGAAGCTACGCCTCAGGCCCTCCTCGCTGCGGGCATTGATCCTAAGGCCACGCTCGAAGAAGGCGTTGAAGCTGACGGTACGCCCTCGATCCGCTACCGCGCGACTCTCGGCTCAATCTCCACCCCCGAAGAAATCACCGCATTACGCGTCTCGACTGAACTGGCTGGCGTGCCACTGGTCTACACCGGTGAGGACCCGCGAAATATTGCTAAACAACAAGTCAGTGACCGCGGATGGAATGAGGACCAATTCCGATGCCTGGTTGCCCTGTGGCAAAAGGAATCGGGGTGGAACCCCTACGCGGAAAACCCCTCCTCAGGGGCCTACGGCATTCCCCAGTCCCTACCGGGCTCAAAGATGGCCTCTGCCGGAGATGACTGGCAAACAAATCCCGCCACTCAGATCACATGGGGCCTGGGGTACATCGCGAGCCGGTACGGTGACCCCTGCGGCGCCTGGGGACACTCACAGGCAGTTGGCTGGTACTAGGCCACTTTCTCCTGCCGTGCTCGCAGTCGATTAGACTTTCCTTGTGATGTCCTCCCGCCCCTCCCGCCCCCCTCGCCGTGCTGCTTCTGAGCGAGGAAGCGATCGGCGCCCTCAGCGTTATTCCGACCCCACTCTGCCCGAAGGTGTCACCGCCTCGGACTCAGGCCTACTGGGACCCATTGAAGTTCGCCAGATTTCTGAAGCCCTGGGAATCCGCCCCACGAAAACCCTGGGGCAAAACTTCGTGCACGACGCCGGGACCGTCCGCAGGATCGTCAAAGCAGGCGGCGTTGAAGACAGTGACGAGGTAATCGAGGTCGGCCCTGGACTGGGATCCCTCACCCTCGCCCTGCTTGAGACCGGCGCCCGCGTGCGCGCTGTCGAAATCGACCCGCCGCTGGCCCGAGCCCTCCCGGAAACCATTCGCGCCCGCATGCCCGAAGCTGTGGATCGTTTCGCTGTGATCAACCGCGACGCCATGACCATCAGCGCCGACGAAGACTTTGGGCACCCCGACTGGCCAGCCCCCACCAAACTGGTGGCAAACCTGCCCTACAACGTAGCTGTTCCGGTGCTGCTCACCATGCTGGAACGACTGCCCTCGTTAACCGATGTGCTTGTTATGGTTCAGGCCGAGGTTGCCGACCGCCTGGCAGCAGGCCCCGGCACGCGCATCTACGGCGTGCCCTCCGTTAAAGCCGCCTGGTACGGACACGCAGAACGGGCGGGCACTATCGGCCGATCCGTCTTTTGGCCCGTGCCAAACGTTGATTCTGCGCTGGTGCGCCTGCGTCGCACGCCTGAACCTCGCGGGGATGACACCCTGCGTCTGGCCACCTTCGAAGTCACCGACGTGGCCTTCGGCCAGCGCCGCAAGACCCTTCGAGCAGCAATGAAGAACTGGGCGGGATCCTCCGAGGTCGCAACCGCACTCCTTGAGGCTGCGGGAGTTGACCCGGGCGCTCGCGGTGAAACTCTGGGTATCGACGAGTTCGTCGCTCTTGGCCGCGAGCTGGTAGCTATGCGGGATGCGGGCACCTTCCCTCACGGGGACAAGAATGGGCCTCACGCCGACCCTGCCAGTAGGGGTGCGTCCGCCAGCAGAAGCGAGGTCGCCAGCGCAAATGAGGGTGGCACTATAAGCGAGGGTGTCAGCGTAAGCGAGGCTGGCAATGCGTGAAGTCACCGCTTCTGCCCCCGGTAAGGTGAACCTGCTGCTCCGCTGCGGTGCCCCCACCGACGACGGCTACCACCCGCTGGTGACAATCTTTGAATGTCTGGATGTACGTGAGTATGTGACCGTTCGGACGTCCCGATCACCCGGCGTTCGCGTCACCACTACGGTGCATCGCCCAGATGGGAGTATTGATGAGGCGCTTGGCGCCGAACTTGACGCCCTGCCAGGGGATAGCCACCTAGCGGTGCGCGCTGCCAAAGCCCTGCAGCCTTTGGCAGCAATGGGACCGTGGGCGTCAACCAGTGCGGGTCTCAGCATCACAGTGGAAAAGCATATTCCCGTTGCAGGCGGCATGGCGGGCGGTTCGGCAGACGCGGCAGCCGCCCTCGTTGCCTGCAATGAGCTGTGGCAGATCGGGCTGAACATCGACCAGCTTGAGGCTATCGCCCGAACGCTTGGCGCTGACGTTCCCGCCTGCCTACGCGGCGGCATCACCCTGGGGACAGGCCGAGGCGACCACCTGCGTTCCTTGGCCGAACCGGCAGAACCGCGCCACTGGGTGATGATCACCTTTGCTCAGGGCCTATCGACCCCAGAGGTCTTCGGCGCCCTTGATGCCCTTGGCGGGCCACTGGGTAAGGACGGCACCCACGCTTGGGGTGAGCTTGATGAGCCGCAGGACACCGAGTGCGCTCTCTACAGTGGAGGCCCGAGGGAACTTGCTGCTGTGCTGGACAATGACCTTTACTGTGCGGCGCGTACCATCCGCCCGGAATTGGAAAGAGTTCTTGACGCTGCCCGCCAGGCTGGCGCCCTCGCGGCGATACTCTCCGGCTCTGGCCCCACCTGTGCCGCCCTCGCCGAAAACGAGGCCCACGCCCACGCCCTCGCTGACACGTTGACCTCCCACCCCCTACGTGCGGAGGGTGTCATCAAAGACCTGCATGTTGTCTCTGGCCCTGCCCCCGGAGCACGAATAGAGGCCGCGCACGCACACTAGCGTTGCCTGCAACCCTCATCTGTGCCCCTGGACGTGCCTCCGATGCTGAGCGCGACAGCGCTTGCCGCTCACGCCCCTTGGCACACGACGCCCACACCACCCATATTCTGAAGGACCCCTATGGCTCACCTGCTTGGCACTCACACCCTTGGCGCTCTTGCTGGCTCACGCCAACTCCTCGCTGACGTGACCGTCGGACTCGACGACGGCTCACGCGTGGGCATCCTGGGCCCCAACGGTGCTGGAAAGTCCACCCTGCTGCGCCTTGTCGCGGGCACGCAGGCCCCAGACGAGGGGGCACTGACCGTGCGCGACGGGGTGCGCGTCGTCGTCCTCGACCAAGCTGACACTCTCAACCCCACCCTCAGCGTCGTTGAGGCGGTTCACCCCGGCAAAGAAGAATACGAGTGGGCATCAGATGGGCGTATTCGCGACATCCACGCCGGACTCTTGGACGGTATCGCCCTGAGCGCAACGGTGGGCACGCTCTCCGGCGGGCAGCGTCGCCGTGTGGCACTGGCACGCGTCCTCGCCGCTGAATCAGACATTGTCTGCCTCGACGAGCCCACCAACCATCTGGACGTTGAGGGTGTTGCCTGGTTGGCTGCCCACCTGAACGGACGTTTTGCCCGCCCTGGAGCGCAGGGGGCGCTGCTGGTCGTCACCCACGACCGGTGGTTCCTGGACACCGTGTGCGAACACATTTGGGAGGTCGTGCCTGGTATTGACCCTGGCGGTTCACGCCCTCAGATACCTGGACGCGTTGAAATCTATGACGGCTCCTACGCCGCCTACACCCTGGCTCGCGCCGAGCGTATGCGTCAAGCGGATTTGGCCGCGAAAAAGCGCGCGAACCTGCTGAAAAAGGAACTGGCATGGCTGCGTCGAGGCGCACCCGCCCGCACCTCCAAGCCGAAGTTCCACATTGCTACTGCCGAGGCGCTTATCGCTGACGTCCCCCCGCCGCGCGATCAGGTAGAGCTGGTGAAAATGGCGACAGCTCGCCTGGGGAAGGACGTCCTTGATCTGGAGGATGTCAGCGTCACCTTCACGCGCCCAGACGGATCCCTCCTGCGGGTGCTTGAGAATGTGACCTGGCGTCTGGCCCCCGCTGAACGCGTCGGTATCGTCGGTGTTAACGGCGCGGGCAAGACCACCATCTTGAACCTACTGCGCGGCGACCTGGAACCCACCAGTGGCCGGGTGAAGCGCGGTAAAACCGTGCAGGTGGCAACGCTGTCGCAAGAAACCCACGAACTCGACGCCCTTGCCGACATGCGGGTGGTTGAGGCCGTGGCCGAGGTCGCTCAAATGGTTGTAGTTGGAGGGAAAGAGGTCACCGCCTCGCAGATGACCGAACGCATGGGCTTCACTCGGGAGAGGGCCTGGACGCGCGTGGCAGAGCTGTCCGGCGGCGAGCGCCGCCGCCTCCAACTCATGCGACTGCTCATGGCAGAACCCAATGTGCTGCTCCTGGATGAGCCGACCAACGACCTTGACACGGACACGCTGGCCGCTATGGAGGATCTGCTCGACTCCTTCCCCGGCACGCTCATCGTTGTCAGCCACGATCGCTACCTGCTTGAGCGTGTCACTGACCACCAGGTGGCCCTTCTGGGGGATGGACAGGTGCGTGCCCTGCCCGGCGGCGTCGAGCAATACCTCTCACTGCGTGCTGCTGGCGCTGCGGCCACCGTGTCTGCCGCTGCGGTTCCCGCTGCCAGCGCGACCTCGCAGACAACGGCAGCGGAGGGCGACGGCCTCGCCAATCAGGGGCAGGTCAGCGCCACCTCGCCCGCTATTGATGCCGCCACGCGCCGGGCGGCAAAGAAAGAGGCCGATAGGATTGAACGACGCCTCACCAAGTTGCGTGAACAAGCCCAGCAACTTGAGGATCGCCTTGCGCAACTCAGCGTCGCCGTCGCTGAGGATCCCACCAAGGTCGCTGAGCTCGCTGAGTGTTCAGCGGAATTGAGCAGCGTTCATGCAGAGATTGACGAGGCCGAACTTGCGTGGCTGGAGGCCGCTGAACTGCTGGACTAACGCTCGGGGGCGAGGGCGCCGCAACCGCCTTGTGCCAGACTGCCCCGCGCCGCACCCGCGCGGCTGGAGGCAGCCGAACTGCTCCCAAGCAGGGATGCCCAACTCTCTCACCTTCCCCAAGAGCTGCCAGGCATACCGAATCAACCCCGCCTATTCAACTGTCTTTGTAGAGCAGTTAACCTCGTGCACCCGACTGGTTTGGTGCAGGCTCACGGTGGGGGCTATCCCCGTTCTTAAACTGGTCGGCGTTGCTTTCCTGCAGCGTTCCATTCCACACGATGTAGCGTGCACCATCGTTCTCAATCTGCCCATCTGTCAAATTGATATAGGTGTTCGGCTTCCACTCGTTATCATTCCAGGTTGAATCGTAATGCAGCCATATGCCATCGATCTTGACCTTATTCCACAGGTGAGGCTCAGGGCCGACACTGCCCTCAACGACGATGCTCTCCAATCCAGCGTGGCGTGCAAGAAGCAGGAACCCCTGCCCGTAGCCCGAACAGATCGCTTTACCGTACAGAAGCGAGCCAATCGCCTGCTGCGGCTTATCCACTCCGCGGTCATCGGAGATGAAAGTATCGTGACCGTACTGCTCCAAGGTCTCAGCGCGGCGTTTCTTCAGCCAGCCGTCGTCATATTCGACATTATCAACAAGCCACTGATTGATTGCCCGCGCCTTCTGATCATCACTCATACCCGGCGTAATAATCCCCTGCACGATTGAGCGGGCGCGCGCAACCACCTGGGACTGCAATGTCAGGTACTCCGAGCGGCTTCCGGCCTGGACCATGCGCATATCAACCGTCAGCAACTGCGTGGACGCATCGTAGGTGAAAGGCGGGAAACCGTCACCGATATTGAGGATCTCCGGATTCTGGCTAACGCCTTCCAACAGAGCATTTTCCACCTTCGAATAGCTTGCCGATTCAGGGAAGGAACTCAAAGACATGCGGTTGTATCCGGCAATGAGATTGGCGGCGATAAAACGGGCCATGGGGGTTGTGCCAAAGACGTAGTGGGGGATTTCGATTGTTCCAGGAGCTTCCTCCACCCAGGCAGAAGGACTCACTGGCCGGTGGAAGTGCAATGGGGTGCCCTCGGTGGCGATAGGGCGCTCATTGTGAGCCTTCAACGCGGCCTCAAGGGCCTCTCGATTGCCATCGAAGGTGAGTGTGACGGCACGCCAGATGGAAGAATCCCGTGGGCTGAGCCGCAGAGTGGCCGTGTGGGAACCGTCAGGGGCGGGTTCTTCGTCAATGGACATCACACTGAAGTTCGTTGCAAAATGACGCGCCTGCCCGTCGGCTGCAATCGCACCAACCGTGTTGGGAAGAGCATCGATGCTTGGGTAGTCCCATTGCGCAAGGGCATCGGCACCCTGGGCAAGAGGATCGCCAACAATGCTGATGGGCACTTTTGCCGCCAAAGGGGTCAGTGGTGTGGGGGCGGAGGCTTGCCATCGTCCGTTTACAAGGGCAAGGACAAATACCTGCGCCCCGGAATGGTCGAGGTATTCCTTTTGCTGGTTGGCGGTAAGGTTCTCGAACATTTCTAGGCTATTGCGCGCTCGCGACAGGACAAAGTTGGTCGTGTGCTGCGTGGCTTCGACATTGCCTGTGATGTCGTAGAAGGCCCCTTTTTTCACGAGGTGTTCGGGTGGCAGCCCAATATAGGCAAGGTGAGACTCTTGGTTATCAATATCCCATTCGCGCGTTGCTTTTACGACGCGAATGTCCTCAATGCCTGGGCCAAGATCACCCGTTGATAGGAGGACTCTGCCGTCAATGTAGCTCAGGCGCGGTGGAGGCAAAGCAACGTGTCCCTTGACGATGATGGGGGTAACCTCTGGGCGCTGGAGGATTTTGCCGTCGCGGTCGGTACGTTGCAGCAGGTAGTAGGTGGCGAAAGCGCTCCAGTTGCCGTCGGTGAATAGCGTCTGTTCGGCAAGGCGCTTATCGGGCCCTTGATGGGTGTAGATTCGCGAGGCTTTCGTGGCCGACCAGTTGGTTCCAGGAACCACTTCATAGCGTTCGCCTTGTATGGCGTTGGTTGTTGGGAGGGGGAGGGCCAGCTCTGCATCGAGGTAAAGCTGAGCGTCGTTTGATACGGGGATGCCCTTCAAGGGGTTTTCAGACAGGGTGGTGTAGAGCTCTTGCCATCTGTCAGGCGTGGAAAAGTTCTTGGCCACATAAAGGCCGTCGTCAGGGTTGATTTCGAGAGGGGCCTGCCAGGCGAGGGCGCTGTCCGGCTGGGGAATGGGGGCGGGCACCTCGCCGGTTGGCGGGAGTGGAGTGCCAGACTGTTGGCTGGATTGCTGGCCCGGCTGCTGCCCTGGCCCCTGGCTGGATTGTTGCCCTGGTTCTTGGCCAGATGGCGGTGGAGGCGCATCATGAGGGGCGCAGGCAGTAACGGTCAGTGAGAGAGCAAAGGCGATGGTGAGAGCCTTCAGGATTGTTGAGTATGGGCCTTGGGATGTCATGGTTGCGGCTCCCCTTCGGGGTGGTAGCCAATCTCTTCAGGGGTCTTTCCGGTGACAGTGCAGTGGGCAGATGGGCCGGTGGCCTTTGTGTAGGGCTCATTGGGATGCCCTTCAAGAAGGGTTGTGCAGGAGAAGTTGTCCTCTATCCCTCGGTCAAGGGGCGTGACATCAATCTGCCAGACGCTCTGCCCCATTGTGGTTATTGAGATGGTTTCTTCCCAGGTATAACCGCCGGGGATAGCAAATTGTTTTGTGCCGTAGTCGCCCGGTTCGTTCTGGGGTAAAGATGGGGAACGTAGCGTGACGAGGGCGGCGCCACGGTGTGATTGCGCGCGCAGGGTAATGGTGCCGCTGTGGGGTTGTTTGTAGAGTTCAATGAGCTTACGGAATGATTCGACTCCACCAGGATTGTTGTAGGCACGGCCCTCTTCACGCCGTTTTTCGGCCACGTCAGCGGGAGCTGTTTCGGGTCGATTGGGCGAGTGGGGGAGAGGGGCTGCTGTCGCCGCTGCTTCGGAAGGCGTGTGAGCAGGCTCGGAGCTTAGCCCAGGCGTGCTGGAGGAGGGGTGAGAGGAGGCTTCATTCATTGTTCCGCCGTGGGGTAGAAGACCGAAGGCGCGCAAGGTAAAGAAGAGTCCAGCAATAAGGACGAGGGCCAGGGATATGGCGATTGCGTTGAGGGTCGTGCGGCGGGAACTGCGGTTCACTGGGGCCACCTCCATTGGTGTCAGATTCGACGGTGAATCCTGAGGTGAAGTATATCCAGAGCTGCGAAAAGAGGTGAGATAGAGCGGGGGCATGTCCATGGCTGGATGCGGGCGAAGACAAGAGAGTGCGCGTGGACATATGTGGCCTCTAGCGGCCCTGAGCGCGGGGAAGGTGAGTCTGACCTACCCGAATTAGGAAACATAATTCGGTCAAAATGTTGCGATATTAGCAAAGGGAGAGTGTTTTTATATTCAGTCCAGCCTCTCCTTCAAATAAGGCTATGACCTGCATAAATGCATGATCTCTGGACAGTGAATTACGCAAAAGGAACACTGAAGTCATCGCACCCCGAACCGGAGGCGAGTTCCTTTCAGGAAACGCCACACGCAAGGGCTCATCACATATTCGATATATCCGTTCTCTATCGACTAGGAGGCCCACAATGGCTCTCGATCTCCCCCTCATCCAGGATTGCGCAGTTGACTCTTGCTCCTACAACAAGGCCAAGAGCTGCGGCGCGGCAGCTATCACCATGGGTGCAGCGCAGTCGTGCGTCACCTTCATTCCACTGTCTGTCAAGGGTGGCCTTGAGCAGGCACACAGCACCTTCGTTGGCGCATGCCAGCAGTCTGACTGCGCCCACAACGATCACCTTGAGTGCACCGCCTCCGCTATCAGCGTTGGCTCGGGCACTGCAGGAACCGCCGGCTGCCTGACCTTCCAGGCTCGCTGAGCTTCTTCAGCAACACTGCTGATCTTCCCTCACCCTTCCAGACTTCTGGAAGTACTTTTCTCAATACTGTGGTGGGGCCTCGCGCATTCAGCGCGAGGCCCCACCACTATGCCTAAGTAGGGAGGTTGCCGGGGATGGCAGCCCGGCAGGGCCTGGCACTAAGCCGCTGGGGTGGGGTGCTTGCGGCGCGGTGTAGTGAGGTGAAGCGGGAAGGTAGGTGGCGTCTCGTCAGGTTAGGTGGACGTTGAGTCGTATGACGGTCGCTGGGGTGGTGTGCTTGTAGTGAGGTTGGCATGCCTTAGCAGGGGGTTGCCTGGGGCGGCGGCACGGCAGGGCCTGGTCGGGCTTCGAGGCCCTTGCGGGACGCAAGGGGTGAGCGGGCGGGCCGTGCCGCCGTTCCTGGTAGAAAAAGAACAGGATCCTCAGTGCCCGGGCCAGCTCCTGATGCTCTGAAGCACGTCCACATTCGACGAGTCCCAGACCTTGCCGCCAATAATGACACCAGCCACCAGCAGTACCACGCCCCAGATAGCGGCAAATCCTGCCGCAATAAGCACGGGGAAAGCACCACTGAAGTAGGCCACTGCGGCAAGAATCAGAGGCGGTGCAGCAAGTACAAAAGACGCGAACATGGAGCCAAATTGCACGCCCATGGTCAGCATCATATTGCCGGTCCCCTTGGCCGACAGGGGAGAGGCTCCCGGTGGCTGAACGGGGAAAACAAAGCGGCCAGTAATGATGAAGGCCGCTGCGGCTGCACCAGCAAAGAGGGAAAATTGCAGGGCAATCAGAGTGGCAATACCTACAGTGCCGTAACCGGCGAAGTGCGCGACAACGCCTGTACCGATGAAGAGAAGTGGGAGTGCCAGGGGGAGGGAGCCTGCCAGGCGTCCCAGCCGTTCGTCGCGTCCGCGAATACCTGAGGCAACCAGTAGCCAGAACGCTGTCGAATCGTAGGAGGGCAAGCTTCCAATGGTCATTCCCATCATGGTGGAGATCATGACGAGGAAAAAGTATGCCAGGCCTGTGCCGCCGCCAGGCATGTTCATCATGAGTACGGCCATGAATGGGAAGATCAGCATGGAGGCCATGGCCGTCGATAGGCGCGGATCAGCAATCCAGTAGCGCAGGGTGCGTGCAGCAAGGGAGGCTGCGGGCGTATTGAGCCCCAGTTTCTGCCAGGCGTCAGCTCCACGCAAGAAACGCGGGTGATCGCCCGTAGTCGTCTTCGATGTGGCTTGTGTCGTCTCCTGGGTGGGGTCGACAAGATGGCGTCCAGCGGCGATGGCTTTGTCAGCCTCGGCAGACACGGGATGAGCGAGGCCAGCCATGGCGTAGGGCAGCACTTTCAGCCACGCCCACCAGCCGAGTGCTGCGAAGGCACATGCAAGAAGAAGCTGACCGAAGGCAGCAAAGTAGTGGCCGACAAAGAGGGAGTGGGCAACGCCCCACGCGGCACCAAAGGGCGTCCAGCTCAGGATTGAGGCGCTGCGTTGAATCCACGCCGGGTCGAAAGATTCGGTGATCTTTTGGATCCATAGGCCCAGGGGAGAGAACACGGCAATGAAGATCAGCACGCCAACGACTGTCATCAGGTCCTTCAAACGTGAGCTTGCCTCGATCTGCACGGATAGCCAGGTGCTGACCGCTCGCGCCCACACAAAAGCGGCAAAGAGTCCCACAGGTACGCAGATAAGCACTGCGACAGCGGAAAGCCACTGGCCACCGGCCGTCCATACAACTACTGACAGCAGAAAAACAAGCGTGGTTGCCAGACCAGGCAGACCTGCCCACGTTGCACCCACAAGGCCAAGGGCCAGGCGCGGCGAAGGGGGAATAAAGGGGGCGAGGCGCTGCGGGTCAAGGGTGTTATCCAGGGAGGAGAAAATAATCGGAACGATAATCCACCCGAGCACAAGAGCAGCACCGACGAAAACGCTGACGGCTCCGACGGTTGCGATCTCTCCAAAGTAAGCAGCGCCAATACCGACAATGCCTAGGCCAACAAAGAGCATGAGGAAATAGAGCATGCCGATAATAGACATGACAAGCACCCAGGTCTGACGCTTCATGGTGTTCCACGTCAGCTTGAGCTTGAGGCGCATCAGTTGCCCAACCATGACAGCCCTTCCTCGGTACGCTGGCCACCCACAAGCTGCGCGAAACGGTCATCAAGATCCATGCCGGCGGCGACCTCGTCGGTTGTTCCGGCGACGAGCACCTGGCCGCGATGGATGACGGCAACGTGGGAGCAGAGCTTTTGGATGGTGGCCATGACGTGGCTGGACAGGACCACGGTGCCTCCACCAGCAACGAAGGATTGGAGGATCTGACGAATATTGGCAGCCGAGACAGGGTCAACAGCCTCGAAAGGTTCATCAAGGACAACCACGGACGGTCCGTGAATAAGGGCAGCAGCCAGGGCAATCTTCTTGGTCATACCAGCCGAGTAGTCGGAGATGAGCTTGTAGCTCGCCTCAGTCAGATCTAGAGCGTGAAGGAGCTCGTCGGCGCGAGCGCGCGCCGTGTCTCGATCAATGCCGCGCAACATGGCAACGTGGGTGAGGAAATCGCCGCCAGAGAGTTTGTCGAGCAGGCGCATACCGTCAGGCATCACGCCAAGTTTGGCTTTTGCCTCGGCCGGATTTGCCCACACGTCAGTTCCGTTGACAAGACAGGTGCCACGGTCGGGGCGCAGCAGACCTGTGGCCATCGTCAAGGTGGTGGTTTTCCCCGCACCGTTGGGGCCGACAACGCCGTAAAAGGAGCCTGCGGGAATGTCGAGTGACAGGTCGCCGACGGCGACGACATTGCCATAGACCTTGACGAGGCCGCGCATTGACAGTGCTGGAACGTCCATAAGGATGCCTTCCGCGATACAGAGAGATCAGACTATGCGGGTCTGCTCGCCGCTCGCAGACGGTGCATAGCTGGGTGAGCGGGGCAAACCTACTGTTCAAACGCTAGCAGCAGTGAGCGCAGGAGTGTCGCAAGCTGCTCTTTTTCAGGGACATTTAGGGGTGCCAGTATCGCGCGTTCGCACTCAAGCAGGGACATCAGCGCCGCGTCAACACGGCGTTTACCCTCGTCAGTGAGGGAGACAACAACGGCCCGCCGGTCGTGGGGCGAGGGCGTTCGCGTGACAAGTCCTGCGCCTTCGAGGCGGTCAATACGGTTGGTCATGGTTCCCGATGAGACGAGGAGTTCGCTCATGAGGGCGCCGGGAGTGAGAGCGTAGGGTTCGCCTTCGCGTCGCAGAGAGGACAGGACGTCAAATTCCCAGGTTTCAAGGTCATGGGCGGCGAAGGCTTTACGGCGCTCAAGGTCAAGGTGACGGCTGAGGCGTCCCACCCGAGAGAGAATCTGCATGGGGGACGTGTCCACATCGGGGCGTTCAATAGCCCAGGCGGCGAGGATTGCGTCAACCTCGTCGGTGGGGGTTGAGGCAGAGGATGTGGCTGGGAGGTGAGGCAAAGACGAAGTAGCCATAACACCAAGATACTTGAGGTCGAGAAAAGCAGCTGTGATGGAAAGCAAATTCACCACTCAAAGAGTCTCAAAAGGCCGAAGTTTCGCCGTTTCTTCACGGTAGGACGAGCCGCAAAGCGATCGCCTGGCGAAAAGAGGGGAGACGTAGGCCCCCAAAATGTGGCACAATCGTGGGTGCCTTCCGCCTTGGTGTAATTGGCAGCACAGAGGTTTTTGGTGCCTTTAGTCAAGGTTCGAGTCCTTGGGGCGGAGCTAGTCGGGAACACGTCAATGTTTCCGCATGTCACAACATGCTTGGGGGAGGATCCCAATGTCTTTGCTGGACGTATCTCGACCAACCGCAGTGATCGTGCTCGCCGCCGGTCAAGGCACGCGGATGAAATCAGAGCTCTCCAAAGTTGTTCACCCCCTTGCTGGCCTGTCCATGATCGGACACGCCCTGCGCACCGCACACAACCTCAACCCTGAACACGTCGTTGCCGTCGTACGCCACCAGCGTGAACAGGTCATGAACGAGGCCATGCGGGTTCTGCCCGACGTTGTTATCGCTGACCAGGATGAAATCCCCGGCACCGGTCGCGCTGTACTCTGCGGGCTCGCTGAGCTGCGTGAACGCATCGGTGAACTCACTGGAACCATTCTCGTCACCTCCGGCGACGTCCCCCTCCTCGCCGCCGACACCCTGGCCCAGCTCGTGCATCTGCATGACAAAGCCGGCCACGCAGTGTCCCTTGTCTCCACCATCGTTGACAACCCCACGGGGTACGGGCGCATCATCCGCAACGAAGCGGGCCACGTCGTCGCCATTGTTGAACAACGTGACGCCACCCCCGAACAAGCCGCCGTCCGTGAGATCAACGCCGGCATCTACGCTTTTGACGCTGCCTTCCTCCACTCAACACTCCAAGGCGTGGGCACGAACAACGCCCAGGGCGAGGTCTACCTCACCGACGTTGTCGCCGCCGCCGCGCCCGCCGGACGCACCGCAGGCGCCCTCGTCCTTGAAGACGAATGGCAGGCGCGCGGATGTAACGATCGCGCGCAACTGGCTGAACTTGGTGCAGAGCTGAACCGACGCATCTGCCTGACCCATATGCGTGAAGGGGTCAGCATCGTTGATCCAGCCTCAACGTGGATTGATGTTGATGTCACCATCGGCCCAGATACGACGATTTGGCCGGGCACAGTCCTACGTGGACACACTCAGATCGAGGGAGGCTGCCAGATCGGCCCCCACACCACCTTGACCGACGTGACGGTTGGTGCGCGAAGCGTTCTGCCGTCCCTGTGGGGTTCAAACGTGAACCTCCCAGCCGATACCATTGGAACACCGCACTCGATCCTCAACTGATCTGTGGATAGTGGGCGAAGCAAAGAGATTGCAACAGGGGAAGGAAACGCCGCATGACCGGCTTGGTGACTAGCGGAGAAAAGCGTCTCGTTGTGGTGTCCGGACGGGCCCACCCTGAACTCGCCCGACAGGTAGGTGAAGAACTCGGCTGCGGCGTCAGCCCCACCACCGCCTACGACTTTGCCAGCTCGGAAATCTACGTGCGCTTCAACGAATCCGTGCGCGGCGCTGACGTCTTCGTCATCCAGTCCCACACGGGGCCGATCAACAAGTGGCTCATGGAACAACTGCTCATGATTGACGCAGCCAAACGAGCCTCCGCTAAGCGCATCACCGCCGTCGCCCCCTTCTACCCCTACGCCCGCCAAGATAAGAAGCACCAAGGCCGCGAGCCCATCTCTGCACGCCTTGTGGCTGACCTGTTCAAAACCGCTGGCGCTGACCGCGTGATGAGCGTTGACCTGCACGCTTCCCAGGAGCAAGGCTTCTTCGACGGCCCCGTCGACCATCTGTGGGCAATGCCCGTCCTCGTTGACTATGTGCGCGACCATGTTGATCTCGACAAGGTCACCATGGTCTCCCCTGATGCCGGTCGTATTCGCGTGGCAGAAAAGTGGTCGCGCAAGCTCGGCGGATGCCCCCTGGCTTTCGTTCACAAGACCCGCGACATTACCCGTCCGAACGTGTCGGTTGCTAACCGTGTTGTTGGTGACGTTGCCGGCCGCCAGTGTGTGCTCGTTGACGACATGATCGACACCGGCGGCACTATTGCTGAGGCCGTCAAGGTCCTCTACAACGAGGGCGCAGAGTCGGTCATTATTGCCGCCACCCACGGCATCCTCTCAGCACCTGCCGCCGAGCGTCTCTCTGAATGCGGGGCCTCTGAAGTGATCGTCACCGACACCTTGCCGATCACCGATGATAAGCGTTTCGATAACCTGACAGTCCTGTCCATTGCTCCTTTGCTCGCCTCAGCGATCAAGGAAGTTTTTGAGGACGGTTCGGTGGCCTCCCTCTTTGATGGAGTGGCCTAAACCCTAGTGTGGGGGGTCGCTTTGGGTGGCCCACTCACGCTAGACTCATACAGTTGCTCCGGCGAGGGCGACGGCTCGTGAGCTGTTGCCGTTATCGACAGGGCGTCTACGGACATCTCCTGGCTGTACGCCGTTGCTGAAAACATCGACCATTTCAAGGAGATATCCCATGAGCGAAAACGTTCTCGTCGTTGAGTCCCGCACCGAGTTCGGCAAGGGTGCTGCCCGCCGCGCCCGCCGCGCAGGCTTCGTCCCCGGCGTTCTCTACGGTGCAGGCGAAGAGACCCTTCACCTGGACGTTCCCGGCCACGACCTCTTCCTCATTGCTCGTTCCACCAAGGGCGCCAAGGTTGAACTGCAGCTTGACGGCAAGAAGATCGCTGCCTTCATCAAGTCCGTGCAGGTGCACCCCGTCAGCCGCGCTCTGCTGCACGTCGACTTCCAGCTCGACAAGTGAGCATTGAGGCAGCATCTCTCTGACAGAGTGCTTGTTGCCGTTCTTCAATATTTCCTGTGGGTCCCGCGATTGCGCGGGGCCCACAGTGCTTTCTTGGTAGTAGCATCTGGCTTCTTCGCGGGAAGCAGGGAATCTTTCAGATATTCATAGATGTGAGAGTTCTCTCGTCTCAGATGTGTTGCGATTAGGAAACGAATGCGATGTTTCTCATTTGACAGGTTTAGCATGGTGAAACGTGCTGGGGCCGCAACCCAGCGATTCTTTTCGGAACCAAAGGAGAATCCCTGTGAAGAACTCCCTGAAGTTTGGCGCAGTTGCCGCTGCTGCAGCCCTGGCTCTCGCAGCCTGCGGTGCAGCTCCCGACGCACCCGCTTCCTCCGCCCCCGCCACCGACGGCGCAGCATCGGGCACCCCCGCAGCTTCGGGCACCCTGAAGGCCTGCATGGTTTCTGACGCTGGCGGCTTCGAGGACAAGTCCTTCAACCAGTCCGGTAAGGAAGGCCTGGAGAAGGCTAAGGCAGAACTCGGCGTTGAGGTTTCCTACTCCGAGTCCCACTCCGCAGCAGACTTCACCCAGAACATTGACGCCCAGATCCAGGGCGGCTGCCAGCTCGTCTTCGGCGTTGGCTTCCTCATGGCTGAAGCCATGAACGAAGCAGCCAAGGCTAACCCCGAGGTCATGTTCGCACTGGTTGACTCCGGCTTCGCTGACTCCCCCGAGAATGCTAAGGCCCTGCTCTTCAACACCGCTGAAGCCTCCTATCTGGCTGGTTACGCTGCTGCTGGCATGACCACCACCGGCAAGGTCGGCACCTTCCTCGGTATGCAGCTGCCCTCTACCGCGATCTTCGCTGACGGCTTCTCCGACGGCATCGCCAAGTACAACGAGGTCCACGGCGGCACCATCCAGCTTCTCGGCTGGGACAAGGCCAAGCAGGAAGGCATGGCCACCGGCGACTTCGAAGACACCACCAAGGGCAAGCAGTTCTCCACCCAGCTCATCGAGCAGGGCGCTGACATCATCATGCCCGTTGCTGGCCCCGTTGGCGCTGGCACCCTGGCTGCTGCCACCGAAACCGGCAAGGCATCCGTCGTGTGGGTTGACGCCGATGGCTACCTGACCCAGCCCGAATCCGGCAAGGTCATCCTCACCTCCGTCATGAAGCAGATCGGCGCAGCCGTCTTCGACACCGTCAAGACCGCTCAGGAAGGCAAGTGGGATTCCGCTCCTTACGTTGGCACCCTGGCTAACGGTGGCGTGGGCCTTGCCCCCTTCCACGATTTCGATGCCAAGGTTTCCGCTGAGCTGAAGAAGGAGATCGAAGATCTCCAGGCTCAGATCGTCGATGGCACGATCAAGGTGGAGTCCGCTCACACCCCCAAGTGATCGGCACACCGAGTAACTGAACACATAAGGGCTGGGGGTGCGGAGCGCGGCTCCGCACCCCCAGCCCTTATGTGCGTTTATGTCAAAAGAGATGTATCTTGTGTAGATCATTGAGCAGGGTAGTGTCGCCTTGAACGGCAAAGATGCCTGTAACTGCTTCTGAATACACATCTGTAGGAGCTACTGTGAAACTCGAACTCGAGGGGATTACAAAGGTCTTTGGCCCACTCGTGGCCAATGATCATATCGACCTCGTCGTTGAAGAAGGGCAAATCCACGCTCTCCTTGGCGAAAACGGTGCCGGTAAATCAACGCTGATGAACGTTCTTTACGGCCTCTACCAGCCCGATGACGGCCGCATTCTCATCGACGGCCAACCTCAAACCTTCCGCGGCCCCGGCGACGCAGTAGCCGCCGGTATCGGCATGGTCCACCAGCACTTCATGCTGGTACCTGTCTTCACCGTCGCTGAATCCGTAGCACTCGGCTACGAACCCACCACCGGCGTTGGTGGAATCCTTGACCACAACGCCGCCCGTGACAAGGTTCGTGAACTCTCCGCACGCTTCGGTTTCGACATTGACCCCGACGCCCTCATCGAAGACCTGCCCGTCGGCGCACAGCAACGCGTAGAAATCATCAAGGCCCTCTCCCGCGATGCGAAAGTCCTCATCCTCGACGAGCCCACCGCCGTGCTCACCCCGCAAGAAACCGATGAACTCATCGAGATCATGCGCGAACTTAAAGCAGCGGGTACCTCCATCGTCTTCATCACCCACAAGCTCCGTGAAGTACGTGCCGTCGCCGACCACATCACCGTCATCCGGCGGGGCAAGGTCGTTGGTGAAGCCTCCCCAACTTCCACGGAAAAGGAGCTCGCCTCCCTTATGGTGGGCCGCGCTGTCGACCTCGGCGTCGCGAAAGACCCAGCCACCCCCGGAGAGCCCGTTCTGCGCTACCGTGACGTGTCCATGCTCGACGAACTCGGCCATGTGGCCCTTGACCACGTGAACCTTGACGTTCACGCCGGAGAAATCCTGTGCGTCGCTGGCGTCCAAGGAAACGGTCAGACTGAACTGTGTGAGGTCACGCTCGGCTCCCACGCCCCCAATGGTGGCCGCATCGAAATCGCCGGCACGGATCTTGCATCCTTGACCATCCGCCAGCGCCTCGAAAAGGGCCTGGGCTACGTGCCTGAAGACCGCTTCGAGGACGGCATGATCACGAGCTTCTCCATTGCCGAGAACATGATCCTCGACCAGTACTACCACGCACCCTTCTCCGGTGGTGTCTCCATTGACCTCGGTGAGGTTGACCGCAACGCTGAGGCCCTGCGTGAAGAGTTCGACGTGCGAGTCACCTCCGTGCACGACCCCATCTCGACCCTGTCGGGCGGCAATCAGCAAAAAGCAATCCTCGCCCGCGAACTCTCCCGCCCCCTGAAGGTCCTCGTGGCCTCCCAACCAACCCGCGGCCTTGACGTCGGCTCCATCGAGTTCGTCCACTCCCGTATCGTCGCTGAACGTGACAAGGGAACGGCCGTCGTCGTTGTTTCCACCGAACTTGACGAGGTTGTCGCCCTCGCTGACCGCATTGCCGTCATGTACCGCGGTCGCATTATCGGTATCGTCCCCGCTGACACCCCACGAGACGTCCTGGGCCTCATGATGGCCGGCGTCCCTGAGGACGAGGCACGCGAACAAGCAGCCCGCGCACACGCGGATAAGGAGGAAAACCTGTGAGCACCTCGCCAACCCTTGCCGATAAAGCACCCGAAAAGGATGCGCCCTCGTGGGTAACGCGCTTTCTTCGCAGCTTCATGAACCCCTCCGTGGGTACCATCGCAGGCGCTATCGCTCTGGCTTTGGTGATCGGTGCGCTCATCGTTGCGATCTTCGACCCTGAAGTTCAACGTACCGTCGGCTATCTTTTCGCTCGCCCCAGTGACTTCTTCGCTGCCTTCGGCTCAGCTTTTGGTGGCTTCTTCACCTCCTTGTTCCGCGGCGCAATCTTCGACTGGACGCAAAGCAGCTTTGCTGCGGCGATCAAGCCCATCACCGACACGATGCTGCGAGCCACTCCGCTGATTATCGCGGGCCTAGCTATTGCCGTCTCCTTCACTGCTGGTCTGTTCAACATTGGTGTCCAAGGCCAGCTCATGATGGGTGCCGTTCTTGGCGGTTTCATTGGATTCAACTTCCAACTCCCCTACGGACTGCACCTGATTGTCGCTATTCTTGGCGCGATTGTGGGCGGTGCGATCTGGGGTTTCATCCCCGGTTTCTTGAAAGCCAAGCTGGGCGCCAACGAAGTGATCGTGACGATCATGCTCAACTCCGTGGCCGTCTACCTACTGCAATATATCCTCACCACCCAGCTCTTCACCGGCCCCGGCGGATACCCCGGCAAGTCCCAGAAGGTCGCTGAAACCGCGCAACTGCCTCTGCTGCTCGGATCGGGCTTCCGCCTGCACGCTGGCTTCCTGCTTGCCCTAGTCGCAGCCGTCTTCGTGTGGTGGATCCTCAAGCGTTCAACCTTCGGCTTTGAACTACGTGCCGCAGGCGCCAACCCGGCCGCTGCACGCACCGCTGGCATTAACGTGCCCCGCACCCTCATGCTGACCCTGGTCCTCTCGGGTGCCCTGGCTGGCCTGGCAGGTACCGCCCCCGTGCTCGGTACTGAAAAGTTCATCTCCGGTGACGTTGCGGCATCCTATGGTTTTGACGCTATCACCGTTGCCCTACTGGGCAAGTCCAGCCCTCTTGGTGTGGTGCTGGCCGGTCTGCTCTTTGGTGGTCTGAACGCTGGTTCGGCCATCATGCAGTCCTCGAATATTCCCGTTGACATCGTTCAGATCACTCAGGCTGTCATTGTGTTGCTCATTGCAGCATCCGAGGCTATTCGCCTGCGTCGCGCCCAAAAGGCCGCGAACGCATCCTCTGCCTCCGCCGTGAAGAAGGAAGGAGCTGGCGCATGAGCACCGCAACACTGACAACCCCCGCTGCACAGGCCGAGGGCATTACCACCCCCATCCAGTGGCGTGACCCCATCGTCACCACCGCCATGACAGCACTCACCTTCATCATGGCCCTGCTGTCCTCAGGCTCCTCTCGCGTATCCTTCGCAGGCGCCACCAGCTGGTTCGACATGGGCAACTACACCATCCCCGCCATGATGACCGGCCTGATCCTCGGCGTTATTGCCCTGGCTTGCACGGCCATCGTCTGGAAGAAAGCCCTCGCCCGCCAGGAAGCATCCGGCTGGCTGGTTGGCATCGTCGGCATCGCCTTCGTCGTCACCTTCCTCCTGTGGACGGTCGCAGGCAAAGACACCTCCATGCTGCCCGTTGTCTCCCTGCTGGCTGGTGGCCTCATGTTCGCCACCCCACTGGTGTTCGGCTCCATGTCGGGCATCGTCTGTGAACGCTCAGGCATCATCAATATCGCCATTGAAGGCCAGCTTCTTTTCGGCGCTTTCATGGCAACGATCTTCGCCTCGGCCAGTGGCAGCGTGTGGATGGGCCTCGTGGGTGCTCCCATCGCTGGCGCGCTCGTTTCGGTCCTGCTGGCACTGTTCACCATTAAGTACCGGGCCGACCACATTGTCGTTGGCGTCGTCCTCAACATGCTCGTTGTGGGTCTGACGGCCTTCCTGTTCTCCACCCTGTTGAAGAACAACCCCGGCCTGAACCAGATCATGGCCCTGCCGACGTGGGGAATTCCTGTCCTCAAGGACATTCCGGTCATTGGCCCAGTCCTGTTCAACCAGTCCGTGCACATCTACCTGATGTTCATTGTGGTCATCGTCTTGCAGTTCATGATCTTCAACTCCCGCTGGGGCCTGCGCACCCGCGCCAGCGGTGAACACCCCAAGGCCGCTGACACCGTCGGCATTAAGGTCAACCGCATCCGCTGGCAAAACGTGATCCTCGCAGGCGCACTGGCCGGTATGGGTGGCGCCTTCTTCACCATCGGTCAAGGCCTGGCCTTCAGTAAAGACATGGCAGCCGGAAACGGCTTCATCGCCCTGGCCGCCATGATTCTGGGCCGCTGGAACCCACGTGGCGCTTTGGCTGCCGCCCTGCTCTTCGGCTTCGCGACAAACCTTGGCGCTGTCATGCAGGTGGTGGGTTCACCCATCCCCGCCCAGTTCCTGCTGATGACCCCCTACCTGGTCACCATCTTGGCTGTTGCTGGCTTCGTTGGCGCTGTGCGCGCTCCCGCAGCCGAAGGTAAGCCCTACCCGTGATAGGCGGCTCGGAAGGAGCCTGATATGACTGACACAACCGCGTCCGCACAGGGCCTTGTCATTGACGAGGCCCTGTGGGCCCGCCTACGCGAAGCAGCCAACGCCGCTGCCGCACGCGCCTACGCCCCCTACTCCAAGTACCACGTCGGCGCGGCCGCCCTCGTCAATGACGGGCGCATCGTCACCGGCTGCAATGTGGAGAATGCGGGCCTGGGCGTTACCCTGTGCGCCGAGTGCGGACTCATCTCCGACCTCGTCAACGGGGGAGGGGGCCGCCTCGTGGCCTTCCTGTGCGTCAACGGCGACGGCGAGATTATTTCGCCATGTGGCCGCTGCCGCCAGATTCTCTTCGAGCATGGCGGTAACTCCCTGGTACTGACCATGCCTCAAGGCGTCATGACAATGAATGAGGTCCTCCCCGGAGCCTTTGGGCCTTCGGATCTGGACACGATGTGAGTAGGCCGGGGTCTGGCTGCCATGCCATGCAGGCGGGCGGCCAGGCCCCGCACCTGCGGTGGGAAGGAAAAGAAAAATTGAGCACTGAAGCTTTTGATGCCGTTGAAATTATCGCCACCAAACGCGACAAGCACCGCCTGAGCGACGAACAAATCGACTGGGTGATCGATGCCTACACGCGCGGCGTCGTTGCCGACGAGCAGATGGCCGCACTCAATATGGCGATCTTCCTCAATGGCATGGACCGCGCGGAGATTGCCCGCTGGACCCAGGCGATGATCGACTCTGGTGAGCGCATGGACTTTTCCACCCTGCCTCGGCCCACCGCCGACAAGCACTCCACCGGCGGCGTTGGTGACAAGATCACCCTGCCCCTGGCTCCCCTCGTGGCCGCTTTCGACGTGGCCGTCCCGCAACTGTCGGGCCGCGGCCTTGGCCACACCGGCGGCACCCTCGACAAGCTTGAAGCAATCCCCGGCTGGCAGGCATTCCTGTCCAACGAAAAAATCATGGAAATGCTGGGCGAGGGCGCAGGCGCCGTTATTTGCGCAGCCGGCGCTGGTCTGGCCCCCGCCGACAAGAAGCTCTACGCTCTGCGGGACATCACCTCTACCGTGGAGTGCGTGCCGCTGATTGCCTCGTCAATCATGTCCAAGAAGATTGCTGAGGGCACCGGCTCCCTGGTGCTTGACGTGAAGGTCGGCTCAGGTGCTTTCATGAAGGATCGTGAGCGCGCCGAGGAACTGGCCCGCACCATGGTTGACCTGGGTACGGATGCTGGCGTGACCACCGTTGCCCTGCTCACCAACATGGACACTCCCCTTGGTTTGACTGTCGGTAACGCCCTGGAAGTGCGCGAATCCCTGGAAGTCCTTGCCGGTGGTGGCCCTGCTGACGTTGTGGAGCTGACCCTGGCCTTGGCGCGCGAAATGCTCACCGCAGCCGGAAAACCCGACGCTGACGTTGAAGCCGCACTGAAGGACGGGCGCGCCATGGACCGTTGGCGCCGTATGATCTCCGAACAGGGCGGCGACCCCGACGCCCCCCTGCCTGTCGCCGCACACACCGAGGAAGTGCGTGCCGACTCAGAGGGCTACATCCAGTCCATGGATGCTCTGGCAGTGGGCGTCTCCTCCTGGCGACTGGGTGCAGGACGCGCACGCAAGGAAGACCCAGTACAGGCCGAGGCCGGCATCGAAATCCTGGCCAAGCCTGGCGACTTCGTTCGCGCTGGCCAGCCAATCTTCCGCCTGCACACCCAAACCCCGGAGCGTTTCGAGCGAGCCATTGCCTCCCTTGACGGTGCAGTGGTCCTCGGTGCCAATGCGCCCAAGCTGCCCGACTCGGTAGTGCTTGACCGCATCGCCGCCAACTGAGGCTTCCCGGGACTAGTTGTATGCCAGGATCACGACCGATTTCCTCACGTCAACCTCGCGACATGCGTCCGAGCCACCGCGACCGCTACCCCGCCCAAGGCGACCCCACAACCTGCGGGATTGCGGCACTCGCGGTGGTGAGTGCCCGCCACGCAGCGCGGACAGGCGCCCCGTTTGCCACCTACCTGGGTGCCAGCGAGGGAGAGGCCCTGCTCGTCCAGCAGGACATGCACGAGGTTGCCGCCCGCACCGGCCTGCCCTGGCCTCAAGCCCTCGGCACCTCGCCGTGGGCCCTGGCCACGCTGGCGAAACGATCCACCGGAATGACCTACCGCATCCTCCCGTGGAGCAAACGCGCCGTCGGCCTCGTCAATGAGGCAATTGATGCTGGCCACGATGCTTTTGTCTACACCGGAGGCGGCGCCTACGTCACCGGCGGCGGACTGTTGGGCGGCGTCTTGTCTGCCGTGGCGAAAGTCGGCGTTGAATGGGCGCCGAGGCACGTCGTGGCCGTCCTGGCCGGGGAAGCCCCCGCCGGGCAGGTCGCCATTTTTGAACCCACCAGCGGCAAGGTCTTCCGACTGGACCGTGAAGAACTTGCCGCCTACTCCCTGGGGCAGAGCGATAAGGAACGCCTGCCGCACTGGGGATATTGGACAAGACCGCTGCTTGCCGTAGTGCCCATTGCGGGGCAGGTCACCTGAGGTGGCATGCGGTAAGCACCAGAAGAAATGAAACCGGCGCACCCTCAGTAGAGGGGAGTGCCAACAGAATGGAGAAAGAATGAAGCGCGCTGACGTTGCCGCAATGATTGACCACACCCTGCTCGCCCCCGAGGCCGTGCCCGCCGACGTTGAAGCCCTGGTTGCCGAGGGCGCCGAACTGGGCACCTTCTCCGTGTGCGTGTCCCCCAACCTGCTGCCCGTCACCGCCCCCGAGGGCCTGGCCGTGGCCTGCGTGTGTGGCTTCCCCTCCGGCGCCCACAAGTCCGAGGTGAAGGCCGCTGAGGCTGCCCGCGCTCAAGCTGACGGAGTGGACGAGGTTGACATGGTCATCAACCTGGCCCTGGCAAAGCAGGGCGACTGGGAGGGCGTTGAAGCCGACATCCGCGCCGTGCGCGAAGCCTGCCCCAATGTGCTGCTCAAGGTCATTATCGAGTCCGCAGCCCTGACCGATGACGAGATTGTCGCAGCCTGCGAGGCATCCGAGCGCGCCGGTGCCGACTACGTGAAGACCTCCACCGGTTTCCACAAGGCTGGCGGCGCTTCCGTGCACGCCGTGCGCCTGATGCGTCAAACCGTTGGCGATCGCCTGGGCGTCAAGGCTTCCGGCGGCATCCGTGACGCGGAAACCGCTCTGGCCATGATCGAGGCTGGCGCCTCCCGCCTTGGCCTGTCGGCATCGCGCGCGATCCTGGAGGGCCTGGAGGACTGACGTTTCTCGGCTGAGGCTTTTTGATCGCACCTGGTGGTAAAAGTCGGGCTGTTTTGCCCGCTTTTCGCCACCAGGTGCGAGCATTTTTTGTCGCGACCTCTGTAACAGGCAGGCGGGGATGGTGGAAGATACGGCTCTCATGTGGCACTGTGGGTGTGGCCGATCCGCTGACAGTCAATGAAGGAGCCCCGGTGACTGTATCCCGTTCTTTCCGCCTTTCTGCCCGTGCGGCGCGTAACATCACAGCACTGACCGCAGTGTGTGCCTTTGCGCTGGGTGCGTGTGCCTCCGACAGTGGAGGCGAGGCAGGCCAGTCAGAGGGTGGCGCACAGTCTGAGCCGGGAATCGTAGAAGCCGCTGACGGGCCCCACGCCCCTGCCGACCGCACGCTGGGGGAGAGGACGGTGCGGGCGTCGGCCTCGGGAAACGAAACGATCGTTGACATTGACCTGGGCAACGTGACGGCGGGAAACTACAGTGCCCCCAAACGCGGAGTCGTGGTGCTCCCCAAGCCCAGCGACACTGCTGCACCCCTGGTGGTCATCAGCCACCTGCGGGCCCCCAACTGCGCTGACGGCACTTTCGCCTACCCCTGCGCTGTCGGGGTGGAAGAGTACCGTTTCGACCAGGGCATGACCTACCTGGGGGAGCATCTTGCCTCCCAAGGGTATGCCGTTGTCATCCCCGATCTAGGTGGCCTCTACGTCGGTGCAGACACCACCATGCCCTACGACCAGGGCGCCATGTGGAAAGAGGTCGTGGGGAGCCTCACCGAGCTAGTGACAGACTCCGGGAAAGCGCGTGATGTCCTGGGCGTGACGGCAATGCCACGGGTCGATGCCTCGACAGTGGGAATGGTGGCTCATTCGCGCTCGGGCATGATGGTGGATTCCGCGCGAGAGTTGTTTGGCGAGGAAGCGCTGAAGTCTGTTTTCGCCTACGGGCCCGCCTACGACACCTTCGAACTGGAATCCATCAGCCCAGCCAGTGCGGATGTGCCCTACCTGGCCGTTGTGGGCGAACTGGATTCTGACGTGGGCCCCTCCGCAAACCTGTGGATCGGACACTACCTGCCAGAAACGCGCGAGCACCCGATCTCCGTCGTGCAGCTACCCGGACTGGGCCACATGTACGTCAACACCACCGCGGCCACAGCGCAGACAGATGACCGTATTGGCTGTGACGTCAAGGCATGCGCGGACGCGGCCGAGCACCAGCGAGTCATGATCGAAAGCGCGACCGACTGGTTCAACGCCACTGTGCGAGGCGAGGCCACCGCCCTGCCGCTACGCGCCGACCAGCCCTTGCCCGCTACGGTGGCAGGCCTGCCCGCACGCTGGCTTGCCCACACGCCAGGCGCGCTGGCCCGCATTGACGCGACGCGTTTTGCTGCCGTCTCCAACGCAAGCGCCCTGCTGTGCGTCCACGCTGATCCGATGAATCCCACGCCGGTCGACAACGCCTGCCCCGAGCCCGATAAAGGCGTTGTCCAGAGCCTGACCGAAGTCAACCACCTGACCGACGCCGCTGCCGCTGTGGAGGTGGCGGGCGCTCGCGGCATGAGCGTCCACGTCTCACCTTCGGGCTCCTACGAGGTTCCCGCCACGCTCACGGTTGTTCTCAGCCTGGCTGACGGACAGGAATTCACCTATCGTCTGTCGGCCGATGAGCCAGCCCTAGCGAACCGTGCCACCGCAGACGATAACGGCAGCTACCAGCTGGGCACCGTCCGCATTCCGCTGGACGAGGCCGTCGCCGCGGGCGTGGTGACCAGCGTGCGCGTGACCTCTGATGGTCCGGCAGTGGAATTGCGCGGTGTGGATTTTTGGGGGTGATGCGGGCGGGAGCCTGTCGTTCACGCAAATACGGGGTGAGAGTGTTGCAATGGTTGTGTCCAAAAGTTCAGTGAAGACACGACCAGGAGGATGGTATGGCACTCTCACCGCAAGCCCACAGCGTGTGGGCAAAAAGTTCCCGAGGTGATTTTGGCCGTCCGTCGATGTGGCTTCCTTTAGCGCTTCATCTTGCCGACGCGATGGGGGTTGCTGAACGTTGCGCTTCGGAGTGGGTGGCGGAGCAACAGTGGCGCGCTCTAGTGCACCCACTGGGTATTGACGATTCCGCGCTTGCACGTGACGCGGTTTTGAGCGTCATTCGATTTGCCGCTGGGGTACATGACATTGGAAAGGCCGCTCCCACCTTTTCGGCAAAGATGCCTGATCTTGATGCGGCAATGGCCGCAGCGGGCTTGACGCACGGCACCGTTGAACGCGATCACATGCGTTCAATGAAGCATGGACTTGCCGGGGCTGTCATCCTAAAGGAATATCTTGTGTCCCGGGGCTGGATGGCTCCAGCCGCTTCGGGCCTTGCCTCTGTCGTTGGTGGGCATCATGGGATCCCCGCATCCAAAGCAGAGATCAACGATGCGCGTCGGGAGGTGCGCCGCTTAGGGGATGAGGCGTGGTCGAATGTCCGCACAGAACTTCTGGACTGGATGTGGAAGCGATCAGGGGTAGAGGCTTTCAGTAAGCTTTTCAGCACAGTGAAGTGGACGCAGGCCGCCCTTGTCATCCTTGAAGGCATTGTTATTGTGTCCGACTGGATTGCTTCCAACGAGCGTTACTTTCCGCTCTTTACGCAGGCGTCACCCACGCCTCGTCAATTGATTGACGATAGTGAGGCCCATGCCCAGCGCGTAGACAAAGGATGGGCAGGCGTGAACATAAGCGCCACCTGGCAGCCGACTCCTTTACCCGTTGATGCCGACGAGGCCCTCCGACGGCGCTTTGGGCTTGATGCGTCGGCCAAAGCTCGCCCCCTGCAAAAAGCTGCGATGGAGGCGGCCCGAACAATGGATGTCCCCGGAATCCTCATTATTGAAGACGTCATGGGTGCGGGAAAAACAGAGGCAGGTTTGCTGGCCGCAGAAATTCTGGCTCAGCGAAGTGGAGCCTCTGGAATCATGATGGTTCTGCCAACCCAAGCCACCACTGATGCCATGTTTGATCGAGTGAAAACATGGGTTGAGAGAGGCGAAGGGATAGATGGAGAACATCACGGCGGGAGCATGGCTCTTATGCATGGGAAGGCAGCGCTTAATGCTTCCTACGCGCAGCTTTCTTTCCGTGGGGGCCACGGTTATCGGCCGATGCTCTTTGATGATGAGGGTTCGCATGTGGATGCTTATGAGCATGATGCGGGTGCCACTCGTGTGACACGCTCTCCGTGGATGTCGGGGAAGAAAACGATCCTGTCAGATGTCGTTGTCGCAACGATTGACCAGCTTTTGATGGTTGCTCTGAAAGCTCGTTATCTCGCGCTCCGCCACCTTGGGGTCAGTCGGAAGGTCGTTGTCATTGACGAGGTCCATGCTGCGGATGTCTACATGAGGCAGTATCTCACACAAGCCCTAACATGGTGTGCCTCGTATGGGGTGCCTGTTGTGGCCCTCTCTGCCACGCTGCCTCCTAGCGTAAGGCGGGAGCTCATTGAGGCGTATCAGGAAGGCCTGAAAGAGCCTGTGAGGGGCAGAATTGCGCCTCTTAAGGCTCATTCTGGGGAGGAGTATCCCGTGCTCTACCCACTGCTGACCCATCTGAACAAGAACGCGGTTGCTTGCAGCGAGTGTGAGCGTGCACTTCCTTCCCGCCAGGTGCAGATTCGCCATATTTCTCACGACAACCTGCTCCGCACCGTTGATGGTCTTATGACTGAGGGCGGCTGTTTGCTTGTGGTTCGTAATACTGTGCGGGATGCTCAGCAGACGTATCGGTCGCTCAAAGAGGTGTACGGGGAGGACGTGTACCTTGTCCATGCGCGTTTCGTTGCGGAGGATCGCTTATTTAATGACGAGATGCTGCTAGCCAACTTTGGAAAACCTCATCCCGAGGTTGAACGTCCGCAGAGGGCGATTGTTGTGGCCACACAGGTGGTGGAGCAGAGCCTCGATATCGACTTTGACGCGCTGATCACCGATTTAGCCCCTATTGATCTTCTCTTCCAACGCATGGGACGCGTCCACCGGCACGAGCGTGGCGCGCGACCTTCACCGATGAGTCAGGCACAGTGCTTTGTGCTGGATGTGCCGGAGTTGAATTCTCAGTCGCCAGAGGATTCGCCGTCAACGAAGGACTACATCTACAGCGCGTCCCTTTTGCTTCGGACTGCGTGGGTATTGCGTACCCTTTCGGATGAATCGTTGAGTATCCCTGATGACATCGCCCCCTTGACTGCCCAGGTTTATGACTTTGAGGATGCCTTGTCCTCCCAGTGGCGTGAGGCGGAGTTACGGGCGCGTGAGAAGGATCAGGATGAGACGAATAAGCGACAGCGAGCAGCGGACATTTTTCGTTTGCGGTCTCCGCATGATGGGCGGCACAGTTTAACCGGATGGCTTGATGCGAACTCAGGCGATGATAACTGCGAAACTCAAGCGCGCGCACGCGTGCGTGACGGTGATGATTCGCTTGAAGTCATTGTCGTTGTCGATGAAGGCAGTGGGGGAGTGCCAATTTGGCGGACGCTTGACTGGCTAGAACCAGCCGGTGGGGAGTATCTGCCGATGGACGAGGTACCTCGACCAGAACTCGTAGAAACGCTGGTGCGTTCAATGGTTCGCCTGCCGGCTTTCTTCTCTAAAGAGTGGGTGTTTGAGACAGTGATAGGGGAATTGTCTTTCCATCCTGAGGCGTGGCAGAAGGAGCCACTCCTCGCAGGGCAGTTAATTCTTCCTTTAGTTGACGGAGAAATTCTTCTCGCTGGTAGGAAATTGAGATATTCTACAGAATGTGGCTTAGAGGAGGTCAAGGGTGACTAAGCAACAATTCAACCTAGTCGTCGAGCCGTGGATACCCGTCAGATTTAAAGACGGTCAAATCACGGATGTTTCACTGGCCGAACTGTTTGAACGCGGAAAGGACATTCAAGAGATCTGTGCTGAGGTGGCAACCATAAGTGCAGCCTTGCTACGGCTCTCCCTCGCGATTGCCTATGCGGCCTATCGGGAATCTTTCACCGATGGGAGCCTTGGACTGTTTTCTCAAGATGATTGGGAGGACGCTTGGGATGATCCGGATATTTTGATTGAACGGGTTGCCGGCTACCTCAAAGAACACGAGGAGTGCTTCTGGTTGTTCCACCCTCAGCGCCCCTTTATGCAAGTGGCTGATCTGCATACGGCTAAAGACAGTGTTGACAGCATTGCCAAAATCATCGCCGACGTTCCCGATGGTCACAGGTTTATGACCCTACGAGACAGTGAAGGCGAATCCCGGATTTCTTATGCTGAAGCGGCACGGTGGCTCGTGCATGTCCATGCGTGGGATACCTCTGGAATCAAGTCGGGTGCCGTTGGAGACCCGCGTGTGAAAGGCGGTAAAGGGTATCCCATCGGTACGGGTTGGGTTGGCCAGCTTGGCTTTGTCTTTATTGAGGGGAAAAACTTTGTTGAGACCCTCCTGCGCAATCTCATTCCCTACGATGTGTACGCTGACTTAGGGGTTCCTCTTGACTATCCCTCGCCCCATGGGGATCTGCCGCCCTGGGAACGGGAAGCGGATACCGAACGTCAACGCGGTTCCGACACGGTGGAGCCCGAACCGGCTGGTGTTATCGAGTTATACACCTGGCAGAGCCGACGGGTTCGCCTCGTTGCAGACGATGATGAGGTGACAGGTGTCGTTTTGGCTCAAGGAGACAAGATCACGCCCCAAAATAGGAACCTTGTTGAGCCGATGAGTCTGTGGCGGTATTCAGACCCGCAGACGAAGAAACTGGGGTACCACACCTACATGCCCAAGATGCATGATCCCTCTCGTTCTTTATGGCGCGGACTGAATGCTCTTCTTATCGGCATGAGTGACACCGTGAAAGGTAAAGGGGGGGCAGAAGTCTCGCAGTACATACCTGCGGCAGTCATCGCCTGGAACTCCATGCTGGTATACGACGGCCATATCTCGTTAAGTGAGTACACCCCTGTGAGGGCGATTGGTGTGGAGTATGGCGCGCAATCGGCCTCGTATGGGCATCTTTATGATGACCGCCTTGTCCTTCCGGGAGCCCTCCTGAGCGAAACCGATCTAGAGCGACGCGCCCTTGCTAAGGGTGCACTTGCTGTCACAGATGAAGTTGTCTCAGCTCTCGCTCGTTTCGCTGGAGATATTGTGAAAGCGTCGGCGCAGCAAGTGGATCCTGAGACAGTAAAGGCTGCGGGCGCTCGCGAACGCGAGCTGTGTTACTTCATGCTTGATCGTTCCTTCCGGCATTGGGTGCTCAACCTTGATGGAGAGACAGACAAGCAGCGCGCTCTCTGGCGCGGAGAACTCGAAAGAATGGTCCGGGAACGTAAATCAATGCTCAGCAATGGAGCGAGTCAACGAGCCTTTATCGGCAATGAAACGATGAGTTTAGGTTCCGCACTGTTCTTCCTCGAACGAACAGTGAATGCAGCATTGTCAGGTTTTAGCACGAAGAAGGAGAAGGTAGATGGCTGACGAGCAACAAATTCATGGAACATTATCGTCCGGGCAACGTTCGCTCCGCCTCGGGCACCTCGTAGTCCGCCGCATCCGTGAACTGCACGAGGCAAAGGCCGCGAATAGTTCCGCAGCGAAGGGACGGCTCGCAGCTCTGCGGAAGGCCGTGTACTCTGCTCCGGGAACCCTTCCTGAATTGTGGGAACTGTGCACTGTCCCCGACGAACTCCAGCCAGCCTTCGTCGGTGACGAACCCACAACTGCGGAGAGAAGCGTCCACACAGCGCTATCTCTCTATGCTCGCCATGAACAGAGTAATAGGGGCGAATGCATGCACAAAGAGGGCATTCCTTTCGCTCAAGCAGCGTTTGTGTTGGCCCACGCCTCAGGTGCTGAAGAGACTGCTGGCGTTCGTTCCCGCCTCAACGCGGCTGCAACGGCAGTCTCTTACGAGGAGTTTGTTCGACATATTGCTGGCCTTATCTCGATGCTGCGCGGCGCAAACATCAGGTTTGATTATGCTGACCTGACCCGAGACCTCTACCAATTCCACAGTCCTTCTGGGCGGGAGGCTGTTCGCCGTCGTTGGGCGCGCGCCTATCGACCACTTCCAAAAGCTCAAGAAACCAACTCAACCACTGATACAACTCAAGGAGCCTAATCCATGTACATCGACATCAGCGTTATCCAGCCTCTTCCGTCTTCCAATCCCAATCGCGACGACACCGGCAGCCCTAAGAGCGCGGTTTTCGGTGGGGTGCGACGCCATCGTGTCTCCTCCCAGGCATGGAAACGAGCGGTCCGAACCCGCTTCGCAGAGGAAATCGATAGTGAATATCTTGGAGTACGTACCAAGAGGGCCGTTGAACTGGTGGCGAAGAAAATTGAAGAGCTAGCACCGGAGCTCACAGATGATGCAGCTGACTTAGCTGATGGAGTTTTTGGTGTGGCAGGAATCAAGGTCGAAACCCCGAAGGTCAAGAAGGATGAAGACCCCGCAAAGTACAAGCAAGTGAGTTACCTCTTCTTCTTGTCAAATGCGCAAATCGAAGCGATCGCTCAACTTGCGATCGACAAGAAGCTGAGCGGTGAGAAGCTCACCAAGAAGGAAGCTCAGAGCGTCATCGATGGACGAAACTCAATTGATCTGGCGCTCTTTGGTCGAATGGTAGCTGACGACCCTTCTTTGAACGTGGATGCTTCCTGCCAGGTTGCGCATGCAATTTCCACGCACGCAGTTGAAACTGAGTTTGACTACTTCACAGCGGTCGATGATCAAAAGCGTCTTGATGACAGTGCCGACGCAGGCGCTGGCATGATCGGGACCGTAGAATTCGTATCGTCGTGTCTCTACCGTTATGCAACTATCAATGTCGATCAGCTTGTCAAGAACCTCGAAGATAAGCAGGACGCACGTTTGGCAATCGAGGCTTTTGTGAAGGCCTTCGTCATGAGTATGCCTACGGGCAAAGCGAATACTTTCGCCAATCACTCCCTTCCTTCAGGCGTGTACGTTGCTCTACGGGATGACCAACCGATGTCCTTAGTAGCGGCCTTTGAAAAGCCGGTGCGTCCAGGTCAGGACTATGGATACGTTGAAGACACCGCCCAGGCGCTTGTTACGTATGCAGAAGCCCTCTATAGCGCTTATGGAGCTCCCCAGAAGCAGTACGTTTGTGTTGCCGACCAAGCAGCATCAAGTCTGCAAAATCTTGGAGAAAAAATCGCTCTCAAGGATCTTGCAAAGGCAGTTGCGCAATCATCCTTGCCGACAAGTGAGCAAGCGTGAGTACGCTGGTTTTACGACTCGCAGCTCCGATGCAGTCGTGGGGTGACTCCTCGCGCTTCACTGTTCGGCAAACACGTCGGGAGCCAACAAAGTCGGGCATTATTGGGCTTATCGCGGCAGCGCAGGGTAGACGGCGGAGCGACTCGATTGAGGACCTTCTCAAGCTCAAACTTGCGGTTCGCGTCGATCAACCGGGTAGCCTTCTACGCGATTTTCACACAGCGCGTAACGCAAGCGGCGAATCAATGCCCTTGACCTATAGGTATTACCTTTCGGATGCGGTTTTTGTTGTCGCTGTGGAGGGTGAGCGTGACGTGGTGGAAGGCATAGCTGAGAGTCTGCGGCGGCCTCGTCACCCGCTGTATCTCGGGCGACGTTCATGTCCGCCCAGTGCGCCTCTTGTCCTCAAGATTGTTGAGCTACCAGCCTTAGCCGCACTGAAAAGCGATGAAGTACCCTGGCAAGCTGCTGAATGGTTCAAACAGCAAAGCGAGGAGAACGGCTACACGGCAGAGCTTGCTTTCGACCTTGATGAGGATTCTGAGAGGGAACCCGGTGTGACAAGCGATGTCGTACAGGACTCTCCTGTCACTTTCGATCAGCGCCACCGCCAGTACACATGGCGAAGCGTTGGCCGGACCCAGCTCATTATGCATAGTGGACTGTCCAAGCTAACCACCCATGATCCGATGAATGCTTTGGAGGGGGTATAAGTGTATTTGAGTCGATGCGAGATCAACCCGAATAGGCGAGGGGCAAAGCATCTGTTGGGCAATCCTCAAGCGATGCACGCCGCTGTGCTCTCCTGTTTCCCCCGTTCATTGTCAGCAGAGAATGGGCGAGTACTGTGGAGAGTGGATCAGAGCGAGAACGGGGTGTTCCTCTATGTCACCTCCGGGCTGGAACCTGACTTTACTGTCATCCAGGAGCAGGCAGGTTGGCCGGACGCCCGAACCGCGTTGGCAAAGCCTTATGATCATTTTCTCGACGCTCTTCAGGAAGGACAGTTCTACCATTTCCGTCTTTCTGCGAACCCGGTTCGAGGGGTTCCTCGTGCGGGGGAAGCGCGGGGGAAGGTGCAGGCGCATGTCACGACAGCCCAGAGAGAAAAATGGCTGATTCAACGTTCAGTCGAACTAGGGTTCGAGATTTGCGTTAACCCTCAAGCGGTAGAGTCCGAGAACGAAAAGCCTGACGAGGAGATCCCCCGCATCTTGAGCGTTGTCGGAAGCCGAAAGTGGTTGTTCGGAAAGGGAAGAGAAGATCAGCGACATCGAGTCACTCTGCAGATGGTGACTTTCGAGGGGGTGCTTCAAGTGACTGATTCCGCTCGGCTGCGTGAAACTCTTGTGAATGGCATTGGACGCGGAAAAGCCTATGGGTGCGGACTGATGACCCTTGTTCCCTTCACAGGAGGAGCGATGTAGATGTCAACCATGCTGCCGTTGGAACGTGAGGCTTTGCCTCGCGCGAAGGATCGCTATTCCTTCCTCTATATCGAGCACTGCGTTGTCCACCGCGATTCGAACGCGTTGACAATGCGGGATCAAGAAGGAATAGTTCACGTTCCAGCGGCGGCATTGTCGGTTCTTCTTTTAGGGCCTGGAACTACCGTTAGTCATCAGGCTGTCGCCCTTATGGCGGAGTGCGGTGTGAGTTGTGTGTGGGTGGGGGAGAACGGCGTGCGCTATTACGCTCATGGTCGTTCTCTGGCGCAATCCACGCGTCTTCTTATTGCTCAGGCAAGGCTTGTGTCGCACGAACGGGAGCGTTTGCGGGTTGCGCGAGAGATGTATGCGATGCGTTTCCCAGGTGAGGATGTTTCCATGCTGACAATGAGACAACTTCGCGGGCGTGAAGGCGCCCGAATGAGGGATGTGTATCGGGCGAATGCCAAGCGTACGGGGGTGCGCTGGGCCAGTCGGCAATATAATCCAGCCGATTTCAATGACTCCGATCCCATTAACCAAGCACTTTCGGTGGCGAACTATTCACTGTATGGCATCGTCCATGCCGTGATTGTGTCACTGGGGTGTTCTCCGGGTTTAGGGTTCATCCACACAGGGCATGAGCGCTCATTTGTTTATGACATCGCTGATCTATATAAGGCAGATACGTCTATTCCGGCTGCTTTTGATGTTGTCAGAGACTCCGCTGCTGACGTTACTGCTGCAGCGAGGCATCGAATACGAGATCTCATTTTTGAGCGAAAGATCATCCAGACTTGCGTCGCAGATGTGAAGCACTTGCTGGGTGAGGAAAATGCCGACGAAGAACTGAGCGATGTCCAAGTTGCTTCCCTTTGGGATGTGCGCGATAGGGCTCTTGAAGGCGGCAGAAACTACGCAGAGGAATAAGAGGGTGTCGTGTTAGTTTTGGTGACCTCGGCTGCTCCCCCGGGATTACGAGGGGAACTCACGCGCTGGCTTCTTGAGATCGCGCCAGGAGTTTACGTTGGTCATCTGTCGGCAAGGGTGCGTGAAAAGGTCTGGGAGTTAACGCAAGCCAATATACGTAATGGCCGAGCAATTATGGTGATTCCTGCCCGTAATGAACAGCGCCTTGAGTTCCTCACATGTGGCGACGCATGGGAGCCTGTAACTTTTGATGGTCTCAAGCTTGTCCGGCGCCAAGAAAAGAGCTACGGCCAAGACGCTGTGGAGTCCGAATCTTCTCGACCTTCGACTGTCCGACAGGATACAGGATGGTCAATCGCTGCGCGCAGGAGACGCTTCCGTAATGCCATTGAACGGCGCTGAGTGCCCTTCTTGCTATAGTGGCGTTTGCGGCAATTGGTGAAACTCGCTTCTAACCTTACTTGAGTCTGTTGGAATTCTGCGGATTTTAAGTCTCTTCCCCGCACCTGCGGGGATTACCCGGATTAAAGGTTCCTCGTCATTCTCCACCCGGACTCTTCCCCGCACCTGCGGGGATTACCCGCGTTCATGCCCTCGGCTGCCCGTGTGAGTGCGCTCTTCCCCGCACCTGCGGGGATTACCCGCGTTGATTGGCGTGTGTGTGTCTGGTTGCTTGCTCTTCCCCGCACCTGCGGGGATTACCCTTCGGCCAGCTCCACATTCACCGGCTGCTCGGACTCTTCCCCGCACCTGCGGGGATTACCCGTCCGTTTGCATCATGAGGCGGTCGTTAATGCCCTCTTCCCCGCACCTGCGGGGATTACCCGCCCTGGCCACCGCCCTCATGCCGCTCCTACCCCTCTTCCCCGCACCTGCGGGGATTACCCGTGCGTGGTCACCATCCCTGACCTGGGAGGTGAACTCTTCCCCGCACCTGCGGGGATTACCCTACAGTATTTGCTGCACCCGTGTTAGATACATTCTCTTCCCCGCACCTGCGGGGATTACCCTACGACGGCGGCAGACCGGTCGAAGGCGACATCCTCTTCCCCGCACCTGCGGGGATTACCCGCTTGTCGATCCGCCCAGGTAGCGGGCAACGGCCTCTTCCCCGCACCTGCGGGGATTACCCGCGTGGTGCCGTCATCGCGTTCGGTGATTTCATCTCTTCCCCGCACCTGCGGGGATTACCCCATTGCAGCACACACGGCCTTCGCGCCGTTGACCTCTTCCCCGCACCTGCGGGGATTACCCTAAGAGGATGGAGGCCATGATGATGGTGGGGCGCTCTTCCCCGCACCTGCGGGGATTACCCGCAGAGTACAGAGTACAGAGATAGATAGTCCTACTCTTCCCCGCACCTGCGGGGATTACCCGCCACCAAAGCAAGCACCAACGCGATAACATCCCTCTTCCCCGCACCTGCGGGGATTACCCTACTTTCTTCGAGGCAAAGGTCAAGGAGCAGCTCTCTTCCCCGCACCTGCGGGGATTACCCGCCTCTACCCGCCCGCCCTCATCGTCTCAGAAGCTCTTCCCCGCACCTGCGGGGATTACCCGACCAACACCATTAAGGTGGGCAAGCAGGAATCCTCTTCCCCGCACCTGCGGGGATTACCCGTCTCCGAGAACACGGCCGAGTGCTCGGAGAACCTCTTCCCCGCACCTGGCCGAGTGCTCGGAGAACCTCTTCCCCGCACCTGCGGGGATTACCCGTTTCCGCGTTCATCCCCGCGTGCTTTCCATTGCTCTTCCCCGCACCTGCGGGGATTACCCGTCAGCGTCCCCCGCTTTCGGTGTTGGCAGTAGCTCTTCCCCGCACCTGCGGGGATTACCCTCCGGTGGCGTGCCCTCGGGCATCCTCTCCACCCTCTTCCCCGCACCTGCGGGGATTACCCGGATGCGGGTCAGTGCTGATTCAATTTCCTTCACTCTTCCCCGCACCTGCGGGGATTACCCGCCTTGAGTTGAGCGGGGCGGCTGATCCCCGAACTCTTCCCCGCACCTGCGGGGATTACCCGTTCAAGCTCGAGTGCATGAAGAGCGACGCGCCCTCTTCCCCGCACCTGCGGGGATTACCCGCTGCTCCCACCTGATAAAACAGGGGACGCACACTCTTCCCCGCACCTGCGGGGATTACCCTGGTGATCTCTATGCAGGTCACTGAGCAGACGCGCTCTTCCCCGCACCTGCGGGGATTACCCGACGCCATGGGATTTGGCGGCTGACAGAAAGGGCTCTTCCCCGCACCTGCGGGGATTACCCGGTAGCGTCGGAGCCTGCGGCGTTCCAGACGGCCTCTTCCCCGCACCTGCGGGGATTACCCTGCCCGCGTCAACTGCCAGCACCGCTAGGAGGCCTCTTCCCCGCACCTGCGGGGATTACCCGTTCACCCCCGCACTGGAAGAGTTCACCTCCTGCTCTTCCCCGCACCTGCGGGGATTACCCTGCCCGTTGGAACTTAGCGGTCTCGGCGGTGACCTCTTCCCCGCACCTGCGGGGATTACCCGAAATTCGTCTCATGCGCGACCAGAATGGCCAGCTCTTCCCCGCACCTGCGGGGATTACCCGGCATCCTTGCGCCAGGAGTTCTCGTCAAAAACCTCTTCCCCGCACCTGCGGGGATTACCCGGAGATGCTCGAGGACGCTGCATTTCTGACGACCTCTTCCCCGCACCTGCGGGGATTACCCGCCATCCGCAGGTGCAGATCGGTGACGGGTAGGCTCTTCCCCGCACCTGCGGGGATTACCCGAAACGCTATCGAAGAGATCCCTACCGACGACGCTCTTCCCCGCACCTGCGGGGATTACCCGCGGCGCGCCAGACGACGCAACCAGTCTCGCCGCTCTTCCCCGCACCTGCGGGGATTACCCGGAAATTGTCGACGAGAAGAGTTGGTACGAGTTCTCTTCCCCGCACCTGCGGGGATTACCCGCCCCCACCAGGCCGGTGAGGGGCGTTGAGGTTCTCTTCCCCGCACCTGCGGGGATTACCCGGCATCGTCGAAGCCGGTAAAACCCTCATCATTCTCTTCCCCGCACCTGCGGGGATTACCCGTTCTTGACTCTGAACAGGCTCAGTCTCAGCTGCTCTTCCCCGCACCTGCGGGGATTACCCGGCGACTGGTCTGCCGCCTGGGAGCACGCCCAACTCTTCCCCGCACCTGCGGGGATTACCCGGTGGCGTCAGATTCGTTGGTTTCATCACCTGACTCTTCCCCGCACCTGCGGGGATTACCCGTCAACGCCAATTTTTCCGAGATACAGCAAGCCCTCTTCCCCGCACCTGCGGGGATTACCCGGCGGACGGCAACAGCCTGGCCGCTGACGATGCCTCTTCCCCGCACCTGCGGGGATTACCCGTGGATGGGCGCAGTCCTCACCTGCCACCCCATCTCTTCCCCGCACCTGCGGGGATTACCCGGTGTCCCACTCGATGACGAGATCCAGACTCATCTCTTCCCCGCACCTGCGGGGATTACCCGGCGCTTTCGTCAGCACCCATCAGCCAACGCTGCTCTTCCCCGCACCTGCGGGGATTACCCGGGCCAGGTGCGGGGGGATGCCGAACATGCGGGCTCTTCCCCGCACCTGCGGGGATTACCCGAAAACCGTCCTGCTATGGACCTCCACCGCAACCTCTTCCCCGCACCTGCGGGGATTACCCTGGCGGCGTTGATGATGGCGGGGTCGAGGCCGTCTCTTCCCCGCACCTGCGGGGATTACCCGCCGCTCCCGCGCTGCCGTAGCACGCGCGCTAGCTCTTCCCCGCACCTGCGGGGATTACCCGCCGGGATGAACTGGCGTTCGTAGGCTTTGCCGCTCTTCCCCGCACCTGCGGGGATTACCCGTCGAACGCTTCCAAGGCGCACGCATCCGTCTCCTCTTCCCCGCACCTGCGGGGATTACCCGGCATGAACACCCCCGAACCCGACTCTGTTTCGCTCTTCCCCGCACCTGCGGGGATTACCCGGCCCGCAAAACGCCCCACAGCGAATCTCAACGCTCTTCCCCGCACCTGCGGGGATTACCCGCGTCGGAGGTCGTTGGCGTATTTGTGTGTGTTCTCTTCCCCGCACCTGCGGGGATTACCCGGAGACCACGAATGACCTGCGACATGTGCGAAACTCTTCCCCGCACCTGCGGGGATTACCCGGTAGCGATTTGCAGTTGACTGCCAGACATGGACTCTTCCCCGCACCTGCGGGGATTACCCGGATCTGAAAGGTTGGAATACCTCCGGCGGGGGCTCTTCCCCGCACCTGCGGGGATTACCCGGAACGCCACTGACCGGCGACGAAGCCAAAGAACTCTTCCCCGCACCTGCGGGGATTACCCGGCCCACCCGGAGGACAACAAAACGCGTGGCCCCTCTTCCCCGCACCTGCGGGGATTACCCGCGGGTGGAGTCTCATTGCCCATGGGAAGGGCACTCTTCCCCGCACCTGCGGGGATTACCCTATGCCGCTCATCGGCCGACTCGCGCCCCAGTCCTCTTCCCCGCACCTGCGGGGATTACCCGGAGGACGACAGTGAGTGAGAATCATCCTTTGTCTCTTCCCCGCACCTGCGGGGATTACCCGTTGGCTGGCGTGAAACTTCGCCTGTTGGCTCTCTCTTCCCCGCACCTGCGGGGATTACCCGCGGCGCGCGCCAACCTCGGGTGCGCTTACGCTCTCTTCCCCGCACCTGCGGGGATTACCCGCTGGCCGCCAATTCGCATCCGCAAGACTCAACCTCTTCCCCGCACCTGCGGGGATTACCCGGCAGTGCATTGTTACGCCAGGAGGAAGCGCCCCTCTTCCCCGCACCTGCGGGGATTACCCTACCGCCTCGACCGCGCCCGAGGACTGCTGGAGCTCTTCCCCGCACCTGCGGGGATTACCCGTGGCACGCCTATCATGTACGCGCCCCCGCCCGCTCTTCCCCGCACCTGCGGGGATTACCCGCAGGGCGGCTCGATGTGGAATCGCGATTTTTCCTCTTCCCCGCACCTGCGGGGATTACCCGGCGGCGGGGTGCATACTCTGGGCGTCTGCTCACTCTTCCCCGCACCTGCGGGGATTACCCTGGAAGGACGGGCCAACCCTGTTCATGCGGTGCCTCTTCCCCGCACCTGCGGGGATTACCCGAAGGAGACGCCCCAGGCATGGGCGTCGAAATCCTCTTCCCCGCACCTGCGGGGATTACCCGGAATCAAGGCGGGCGCATCCTGGGTCGGCTCTCTCTTCCCCGCACCTGCGGGGATTACCCGCAACACAGGTAGCCGTCAAGGTAGCAACCGCCCTCTTCCCCGCACCTGCGGGGATTACCCGGCCCCCGGGACTAACCCCCCGGGGGCCTTCCCCTCTTCCCCGCACCTGCGGGGATTACCCGGCGCTGCCCCCGGCACCTTCGAGGATTTTGCCCTCTTCCCCGCACCTGCGGGGATTACCCGGCGACAAAGTCGATGCGGGCGCCGCGCTTGGCCTCTTCCCCGCACCTGCGGGGATTACCCGGTGCCCGTCAATGGCCGGTAAAGAAGTCAAGGCTCTTCCCCGCACCTGCGGGGATTACCCGCGTGGTGCCGTCGTCGCGTTCGGTGATTTCGTCTCTTCCCCGCACCTGCGGGGATTACCCGCGTTGGGTTGGACAGAGGCAATGGCAGCTAGTCTCTTCCCCGCACCTGCGGGGATTACCCGGAAGTTCCCAGTGATTACGCCAATCGAAGCCGCTCTTCCCCGCACCTGCGGGGATTACCCGCTGCCCGAGTTCGACCGCCCATCCAGCGTGTTCTCTTCCCCGCACCTGCGGGGATTACCCGTATTCGCGATGAACATCGCAGATGGGCTTGCCCTCTTCCCCGCACCTGCGGGGATTACCCGGCCTGTTTCACCGTCGAAGGTGATGGAGGCGACTCTTCCCCGCACCTGCGGGGATTACCCGCCCTTGCCCTTCAGCTGGGTTTTTCCTGAGCTCTCTTCCCCGCACCTGCGGGGATTACCCGACGCGGCATATCTCCTCAATATCTCCGAGATACTCTTCCCCGCACCTGCGGGGATTACCCGCGCGCACGCTCCCGCTGGCGCTGATTGAGGAACTCTTCCCCGCACCTGCGGGGATTACCCGAGACCTCCACGCGAGTTGGCGTGACCTGTTCGCTCTTCCCCGCACCTGCGGGGATTACCCGGCAAAGGGCCAACCTCCAACCCCGAAAGGAAACTCTTCCCCGCACCTGCGGGGATTACCCGACGCGCCTTTACATCGTGCCATTCCTCGGGAACTCTTCCCCGCACCTGCGGGGATTACCCGCCGCCGCGCCGCCGACAATCCTCTCGGAAACTCTCTTCCCCGCACCTGCGGGGATTACCCGGCGTAGCGCGGCAAGGCGCCGGAAACGCCCCCCTCTTCCCCGCACCTGCGGGGATTACCCGGCCACAGCGGCGGCCTTGATTGCTTCCCATGCCTCTTCCCCGCACCTGCGGGGATTACCCGGATGCGCGTAGGCCTTCGGGGGTTTCTTCAATCTCTTCCCCGCACCTGCGGAGATTACCCGGTCGTGGCCCAGGTGGACACGCTTGTTTCCTGCTCTTCCCCGCACCTGCGGGGATTACCCGACCCCCACCATGTACACCCTCGACTACCTGCTCTCTTCCCCGCACCTGCGGGGATTACCCGATGCGACGCACTCATGCTCGACGGCCCCCAAACTCTTCCCCGCACCTGCGGGGATTACCCTGGATCGCGCGCGGCGGCGACCGGATCGGCCGACTCTTCCCCGCACCTGCGGGGATTACCCGAACGGGCAGATCGCCAGCTCCAAATCGTCAGGCTCTTCCCCGCACCTGCGGGGATTACCCGAACGGGCAGATCGCCAGCTCCAAATCGTCAGGCTCTTCCCCGCACCTGCGGGGATTACCCTGCGGCGACAGCATCACCACCACGCCAGACGAGCTCTTCCCCGCACCTGCGGGGATTACCCGGCCCCGAAAGCCTGGACCGCGTGCTACTCACCCTCTTCCCCGCACCTGCGGGGATTACCCGCGGCGGCCCAGGGCTCACGCTATCCGTGGGGTCTCTTCCCCGCACCTGCGGGGATTACCCGCCGGTGATCGTCGCCTAGTGTGTCTGCACCGCCTCTTCCCCGCACCTGCGGGGATTACCCGGGCGTTGACCCGGACGCCGTCATGAGCGCAGTCTCTTCCCCGCACCTGCGGGGATTACCCGCCCAAACCGCCGCCACGCTTGCCCTGATTATGCTCTTCCCCGCACCTGCGGGGATTACCCGGCGAAACGATCGCCTTTGAGTTCGTGCCCGCCCTCTTCCCCGCACCTGCGGGGATTACCCGAAGGCCGCCTCTCAGCCGACGACTCCACCACCCTCTTCCCCGCACCTGCGGGGATTACCCTGTGATGAAAACGCTGTCGGCTTGGGCGTGCCACTCTTCCCCGCACCTGCGGGGATTACCCGCGGTACCATCCGCGGGCGATATCGCGCGAGACCTCTTCCCCGCACCTGCGGGGATTACCCGAGTTGCTACCGTGGCGGTTTCCCTCGTGACATCTCTTCCCCGCACCTGCGGGGATTACCCGCATGGACTACACGTCGAGGAGGCACACCAATGCTCTTCCCCGCACCTGCGGGGATTACCCGGCCGCCAGCCGTGCGAATCAGCCTCACACTCACTCTTCCCCGCACCTGCGGGGATTACCCTGACCTATAGGCCCCGGCGCATACAACGCAAGACTCTTCCCCGCACCTGCGGGGATTACCCTGGTATTGGGAACGATGCACTATTGCACCCTGGCTCTTCCCCGCACCTGCGGGGATTACCCGCAATCCTTACATGTTCCCCACAACGACACATCCTCTTCCCCGCACCTGCGGGGATTACCCGACATCCCCACCCCCGCCCTCACCCCCAAGGGCCTCTTCCCCGCACCTGCGGGGATTACCCGTGATGCGCGAGCGACGCTGGCGGATCTGATCACTCTTCCCCGCACCTGCGGGGATTACCCGT
>NZ_RQZF01000013.1 GCF_003858455.1 Schaalia canis
GGATTTCATCGCCTGCTTGAACCTGACTGATGGGGGTGGTGGTCCCATCAGCCATGACTACGGGGGTGTCGGCTGTGAAGCAGCCAAAACGAGCTACGCCTGTGACTTTGGTGAGCGCACCCCCACCCGCACCAAAAGCCCCTCCTTCAAAGGCGCCGCCACCAACGGCGTGGGCTAGGCCGTTGAGGGTGATGGGTTGGCCGCTGGTGAGGTAGTTCAGGCCGTTGGAGGCGGCCCCATCAGTCATGCCTTCCACGCCGCCAACAAGAATATTGCGCCCCAGGCAGGAGGTCATTCCTGCTGTCATGCGGCCAGCGGCCATTGCTGCTCCGCCGCCGATAATGCCTGTAGCCCCACCGATGAGGCCGTCTTTGGCGACTTGGCCCCAGTTGACTGTGCCGGTGGTGTATTTTTGGGATCCGATCGAGCCCCCCGCTGCCATGAGGGCTCCGCCGATCATGGCTGCCCCTAGTGGGCCGCCCACGCCTGTGCACATTACTGCTACGCCAGCAACAATGACCGCTCCAGCAGCAATGTATTCCCAGTTATCCTTCAACCACGACCCAGCCGCTGCTACACCCGCACTCAACGTCGATGTACTTGCCTGCTGATAGGCACGCAAATCAGCTTCAGACACAGGACGTAGGCCTAGTGGGTCGGATGCGCCGACGGGGTCGTTGCCTGCGTAGGAGTAGGGGTTGGCTGCCCAGGCTGCGCCCAGCACTGCGGGGAGGGGGTCGGGGGAGAGGAAGGAGCGCGTGTGGGGGTCGTAGGTGCGCTGGGTCATCCATTCCATGCCGCCCAGGCTGATACCGCCACTGCCGGTCAGGGTGAGGGCTCCCACAGTGTCTTTTCCTGTGGTGGGGGTGTGGGTGGGGGCTAGGAGGGTGTTTGTCGTGTGGGACCATGCGTCAGCGCCGGAGTGTGTGTGAGTGTGAGGGTCGAGGTGTGCGCCGTCGGTGGCGGCGTGGACACCCCAAGCGTTGGCGCCCTGGCCGACTTGAGCCTGCGCGCCCTCGCCTGCACCTGCGGTGGTGAGGGCGGTGAACACGCCGCGCCCATCCATGTCAGGCACCAGCCAACGAGCCTCGCCTTGGCCTTCGTCGTGTTCGGGCAGGGCAAGGGCGTTCAAAGCGTTGGTCAGCACACGCTGGCCAACCTGGGCTAAGGTGGGTAGAAGCGCGGCGCTATCCCAGTACATGGTTTGACCGTTGGCTGTGGCGAGTTCCCCGCCGGCATCGACCTCGCACCACTCACGCGCCACTAGTGGGTGGTCTCCTTGGTGGGTGAGGGTGGTGATATGGGCCAGGTAGCCACGTGGATCCCAGGTGAAGCGGCGCTCCCAGCCGTTGGCCTGTTCACGCACGCGTCTGCCTGCCTCATCGTAGGTGTAGGTGATGCGCTGTCCGGAAGGTGTGAGGGCGGTGGTGAGCTGGCCTGCGTCATCATAGAAATACCGCGTCAGGGCCCCATTGGTGGCTTCTGAGGCCAGGCGGCCTGCCTCATCCCAGGTGTAGGTGGTCTCCAGGCCTTCATTGGTTCGGGTAGCTAGCAGCTGCCCAGCCGCATCATACTCATAGGACACGCGCAGTCCGTCACGCACTTCGGCTACCACTCGGCCTGATTCGTCGCGTTCGAGACGGGTGCGTTGAATGAAACCATGACGGTTGACCTCATGAGCGACAACCCCGCCCTGGCCCCACTGCCATGAGGCGTGCAGGCCCTTGGCGTCAACGCCGGTAATGCGCCCCAGAGTGTCGCGGCTGATTGTTACGTGCCCGACACTGGGGTGGGTGATGGCGTTGATGTCATTATTCGCATCATACGAGTAGGTGGTGACCGACCCGTCAGGGGTGCGCATGGTGGTGCGCCTGCCAGCCTCATCGTAGGTGTAGGACACCCCCACGCCCCCTCGTAAACGCTGCAACAAGAGTCCGCGCTTATCCCACTGCCAGCTCACCGTAGTGCCTGACGCGTCGGTCATGCTTAACTGCCGATTGGCGTAGTCGCGCTCTACCTCGACCACCAGCTCGTTATCAACGAGGGTGCGTGAGGGGAGCCCGCCTGGGGTGTATTCCCAACGCGTGACGTGCCCGGTTGGCATGGTGGTGCTGGTGGGCCTGCCTGCCTCATCGTAGGTGAAGGTTGTTTCCCTGCCCAACGCGTCAATGGAGGATACGAGCCTGCCCATCGGGTCATACCGGCGTTTGGTGCGCTTGCCTAGCGGGTCAATGACACTGTGGATGTGACCCAGGTCGTCGTACTCGAAACGGGTCACCCCACCCAACGCGTTCGTCACGGCCAGCACCTGGCCAGCAGCGTCATAGGTAAAAGTGCGCTTCCCGTTCCAAGGGTCGCTCGTGCGCGTCATGCGCCCGAGTTTGTCGTACGTGAAACGTACCGTGCCCCGGCCAGGCTCGCGCCGCGAGGTGATACGCCCAGCCGCATCAAAGGTGGTCTCAACGCGTTCACCAGTGGGCCAGATCTCGCCCACAATCTGTGAATCCGCATCGTAGATCATTTCGTAGCGGTTCCCGCCGGTGGAGATTGTCGCTACCCAACGCCCGCACTGATCGTACTCGTAGCGATACGTAGCGCCCGTGGGCTGGGTGACCGCCACCAGCCGGCCAGCCGCATCACGCTCATACAGGTACACCCCGCCCTCAGCATCGATCTGCTCGACCATACGCCCGCAGCGGTCATAGCGCACAATTGACTCAGCCCCATCAGCGCCCGCAACGGCAACCATCTGCCCCAACGCGTCATAACGGGCGTGAAGGGGATTATCGCCATCGTCAACGCGGGTAGGCTGCCCCCACGTGTTCCGTTCCACCCGGCGGGTGACCCCCGTAGCGTCCACGGTGGAGGCCAAGAAACCATCACCGTCATAGCCCATCTGCCACTGGCCACCACCCAGGTCGCTCATATGCGTCAAACGCGACAGAGCATCATAGCCAAACTCCCACGTCGACCCATCGGGCAACTCCACTCCAGCAAAGTTGCCCAGATCGTCATACAAGTGGGTAACCGTACGCCCCAGCGGGTCGCGGGTGGCAATAACCTCACCATGATCACCATACTCATGCTCAAGCCGACCACCATAAGGGTCAATCGTTGCCGCCAAACGCCCACCAGCACTGTACTCATAACACCAGCGCGCCCCCGTCGGATCAACCCGCGAGAACAACACGCCACTATCAGGGTGGTAGTGGTAGCGGGTGACGTTCCCCAAAGGCGTCACCGCAGCGACAACACGCCCGGCCTCGTCACGCTCCAAACGGGCAGTGTTTCCCGCCCCATCCGTTGACGCAACCAACTCACCAAAAGAGTTATACGCAAAGGACACGCTCACGCCCACCGGGTCAGTAATACGACGCAGCAGCGGCCCTTCCCACTCCAACACACTCACGCCACCCTCGGCATCCACAATGCGCCAAGGATGACGCCCCTCACCCTCATACTCCATCCGAGTGATCGCACACTCATCCTCAGTCGCGTGAGCAGAAGGCGCTCTACGCACACACACCACGCGGTCGCACTCGTCATACTCCCACACGGTGCGCGCCCCTGAAGGCTCCTGCTGCAACGTTTTACGGCCTCGCTCATCGTAAAGGAAAACCGTTGACTGCCCATCCCGCCGAGTAACCACAACAGGGTTACCCGACCCGTCATAACTTGTCGATTGACGACGCCCATCCGCATCAACCAGGCCAATCAGACGCCCCTTGCGATCATGAATCCACGTGTTATGACGTGAACCGTCCGCGTCAGCACTCACCGTCACCCCGCCAGGCAGGTAGGTCAAGTGGGTGGTCCGGCCAAAAGACGAACACTGAGTGACCACACGCGCATGCTCATCGTAGGTATTACGTGCTTCAACTACGCCGTCAGCATCAATGACAGCGCTAATCAGATCCTCATCATTCCACTCATAACGGCGCGCCCCTGCCCCCGCATGCACGCCAACCAAGCGCCCCGCATGATCATAGGAATAGTCAACCACCCGGCCATCACTGCTTTCAGCGCGGATAACCCGATCACCAGCATCATCCCACGACAAGGTTACCCGTCGACCATACTCATGACGAACCGAAGAAATCCGGCCATCACTGAAACGCTCAAACTCAATACACGTCCCCGCTCCTTCGGAAGCTGACACAAGCACACCACGAGCGTCAAAAACCCAGCGCAACCCCCACGCCGAAGAGACCACATACCCGCCCGCATCAAGCGCCTCACACCATAAGTTCTCCCCCCGGGCGCGCTCCCATCCCCGCCCAAAACGTGGGAAAAGAATAAGGCGACCATCAAAAACAGTCAGCTCAGCAGCTTCCTCAGTCAACACAAGGCGCGCATCACACCACGAAGACCAACCCCGCCCAAAAGCACCCACGCTGGTGTTCATCGACGAATACGAACGCCGCAACGACAAAGAAGCCGCAACACCGCTAAAACTCAGATCCTCCTCATTTTCAAGGAAATTACCCGTAGCAGCATTAATCGGATCGTCACAATAACCCGTCGTCGGAGGAGAACCAAAAGCAACAGCAGGAGTAATAACAATATCCTCGCGAGTATCACTCACGCCCGCAGCAGCCATCGCGGCCGCGAGAGCCTCATTAGGCAAAGTCGAAAGCTCACCAGCCGAACCCGCTCGCTCAAAAGCATCAGCGACGACATCAATCCACTTCGCTTCACTCTCATTATCAGCCAGCCACCGACGCAACCCCGAAATCACACTTGAAGCATCCAAACTCGCCCAACGACACGCCGACGCAAAAGACGAACAATGCGACTCAAGATTCCCTGGAACCCACGACAGCTCCTGATCAGCCCCACGAGTCGACGATGAGAAAGAACGAAGCTTATCCGGAACAGCAGACGAAGTACCACCCGCACCCGACCCCTGCTGGGGAACCTCCCTCATCCCAGCCGCAGGAGCAGGCACGCTTTCAGACGGCCCTCGTCCCGCCGTATCAATAGAAGAAAAAGGCGGAGGCTCACTCCACAAAATATGGTCCTCAATAAACGCCTGCAACGCGTTACGCTCAGCTCGCCTCTGCGCCCACTCCCGCGCAAGACGACGACGATTATTCTCCTCCCGAGCCAACTCCTCCAAACGCTCAACCTTAGAAGCCGCCAGCCGCAAATGAGAGACAATCTCCCCACAATCGCTCATCTGCGTTGTGCCATTCACCAAAAAACGCTGAGCGTAAAAACCCTCAAACCCCTCCCCCGCATTCCGCCGGAACAACACCCGAGAGCCCTGCTGCCCCTCAAGCTTCGACGCCGCCGCCCGGAAAGCCGCCACCAACGCGGACGACACCCCAAAATCGAAATCGACATCAGGCATACCTTGAAGATCATCAAGATTGGCATCCGAAAGCTTCATCAAACAACCTTCGTTTATCACGCAGGAAACAGTAGGCGATTCACTTCACACAAAGAATCACCACCAACCATCCTAGCGGGCACACCGAGCCCTGGTACTCCGACTGAGCGTGATCGCACGTGTCCCCTCATCCGCCGAGTCTGCAGCTTTTGAGCGCTCCTATCTTTCCCACCGATATAGGGGATAATGACCATTGATCCGACTCCACCACTTCATTGCGAGGACAACACCGATGTCGCCCCAAAGTCCCTTCCGTTTCATGCAGGTCATTATGGTGATGGCTGGCGTGTACTTCCTGTTCTCAGGTGCCTCCAGCATCATGAAAACAGGACTGACTCTCCCCAGCGGCCTACTCCTGCTGATTGCCGCAGCCTTCTTTGGACTCTTCGCCTTCGACTACCAGTTAGAGAAGAAGAAACTTGCTGCCAAGGACACTGCCGAGCCGACCAGCGAGGATTCTGAAAGCACGGCTCACCAAGCGCAGACTCCCGATCCTGAAGTCTGACGCGTCGCTTCTACCAGCGGCCCGTTGCCGCACTCAACAAGGTCAGGGCAGCGGCTCCTGCACTCGATGAGCGCAGGACGTGAGGGCCCAAAAGCACGACGGAGGCTCCGGCCTCGCGCAGGGCGGCAAGTTCTCCCTCGTCAATGCCGCCTTCAGGGCCGACGATCACAGCGATAGCCGTAGCCTCGTGCACGGGTGACTTGTCCCCCTCGTTCTGCTGGAGATACTCCACGAGGGTTTCGTTGCCCTCCTCGTGGCACACGAGGCATATTCCCCCGTCGCTCACCAGCTTCTCCACCCAACGCGCCAATGCCTTTGAGTCTGCTACGGGTTCAACTGTCGGCACCCAGGCTCGGCGTGACTGCTTTGCTGCAGCCTCGGTCAGCGCCTCCCATTTTGCGCGAGCGCGTTCCGCTTTCGAGCCCGTCCACTTCACAATGGAACGATTTGCCTGCCACGGCAGCACGTGATCGACGCCGATCTCCGTGGCGCTCTCCACCGCTTGCTCATCGCGCCCTCCTTTTGCGAGAGCTTGGACAAGAACCAACGTCGGTGTGGGCGGCGCCTCGTTGGTGATGGCCTCGACATGCAAAGTCAGCGCTGAGCTGTCAACGGCTTCGACGACTCCGCGCACGCGCAGTCCTTGCCCGTTGACGAGGTCAAGGCGCTCCCCCACGTGCAGTCGACGAACCTTTGCCGCGTGGCGTCCTTCATCGCCAGCCAGCTCGACAGAGTCCCCGACCTGCAGGGTCTCCACAGCGGGGGTGGCCTCGTGTGCGAGAAAGACGGGAAGAGTCATCACGAACCCCTTTCGTAGCGGCGGCGGCCGGAGCAGTAGACGGCCGGGCTCAGTAGACGACCAGAGTAGTAGACGGCCGGGCTCAGTAGACGAACAAGCCAGCAGACGGTCAAGCCGGGAAAACACCCCAGCCGGGCAGCCAGTCAAGGCCCTGAAACAGTGCTCTAACGGGAAGCCCCACAGGAAGGGAACCTCACTGGCCGGTCAGTTTATCCCTTAACCTCTCAAACATGCTCTGTTCGTTGCGAGTAGGTTCGATACGCACGTCCCCGCGAATATCTGCCAATTCAGTTAACAGTTCCACTGAGCGCGCATCAAGTTTGGTGGGGATTTCGACGTTGATGTGCACGTAGAGGTCGCCTCGCCCAGCACGATTCAGGTGCCCGACACCTAGGCCCTTCAAACTCACCTGGTCGTTTGGCTGTGTACCCGGCTTAAGCGTCACACGTTCCGACCCGTCAAAAGTTTGCAAGTCAAAATCGGTGCCCAAGGCTGCGGTTGTCATGGGAATGGTGATCCAGGTATGGAGATCATCGCCTCGACGCGTGAAGGTCGCATGCTTCTTTTCACGCACTTCAAGGTAGAGGTCACCCGCAGGCCCACCGGAAGGTCCAACCTCGCCCTGTCCCGACAGGCGAATACGCGTCCCATGCTCAACACCGGCAGGAATGTTCACCGTGACGGAACGGCGGCTTCGTACGCGCCCCTGGCCGGAGCATTCCTGGCAGGGATTGGGAATCGTGGTGCCGTGGCCCTCACAGGTTGCGCACGGCATCTGGGTGCGAATGTCACCAAGGATGGAGCGCTGGATGCGACTGACTGAGCCCTTGCCGCCACAGGTCGAGCACGTGACGGGGTGGGTGCCCGGTTGGGTGGCACTACCGTCACAGACCTCGCAGCGTACCCAGGTGTTGACGTTGACGTCCTTGTGGATACCGAAGGTTGCTTCTTCCAGGGTGATGTCGACGCCAAGAAGCTGATCTTGACCGCGCCGGGCCCGCGGCGTGGGGCCTGATGCGCCAAAACCTCCGGTGAACATCGAGAAAATATCCCCGAATGCGCCGAAAGGATCGCCACCGCCCATGCCACCGTTACGGGCAGCTTCAGGACCGCCAATGTCATAAAGCTGGCGCTTTTCTGGGTCGGAGAGGGTTTCGTAGGCCAAAGAGAGGTCTTTGAAGGCTTCCTCGGATTCGGGGCCAGCGTAGTCGGGGTGAAGCTGACGGGCCTTCTTTCGGTAGGCCTTCTTGATTTCTTCCGGGGTTGCTTCGCGTGTAACGCCCAGAATCTCGTAGTAATCCTTCAAGGTGGTGTCAGTCCTTAGAAACGGTTGAGAGTTAGCGGTTTAAGTAGCGTGAGAGGTAGGCTGCGACAGCTCGAACTGTCGACATGGTGCGCGGATAGTCCATTCGAGTGGGTCCGACCACTCCCAGGTGAGCGATCGGCCCGTCCCCTGGGGTGTAGGTGCCGGTGATGACCGAGGTTTCCGCCAGAGCATCGTGGGGATTTTCGGTGCCGATGGTGACGTGAACGTCTTTTTCGGCTGTGGCGTTTTCGGCAAAGAGGCGTAGGAGAACAACCTGTTCTTCGAGGGCGTCAAGCACGGGGACAAGATCGCGGAAGTCAACGCCTGAGCGTGCGAGGTTCGATAGTCCTGCGACAGCAAGTTTTGATTCAACTTGGGGGGAGAGAAGGTCGAGGACGGCGCCCAGAACTTCGGTGACGAAGCCCTGGTCAGCGGGGTCGTGGGCGGAGATGATCTCCTGCGCGTGTGCACGGATCTGTTCGGGGGTGAAGCCTCGGTAGTCGGTGTTGAGGCGTTGATTCAAGGAGGCAATTGTCCGGTCGTCAACACCTGCGGGGTTCTCAATCGTGCGTTCATCGACTTCTCCAGCGTCGGTGATAACAACGACGAGGACACGAAATGGTGTGAGGTCCACAAGATCAACGCGCCGTAGGCGGGTGGAGATTGTCGTGGGATATTGGACGACGGCAACCTGGTGGGTTACTTGGGCGAGAAGTCGAACGGTGCCTTGGACAATGTCGTCAAGGTTGACGCTTTGGGCAAGGAAGGCTTCAACGGCTCGGATTTCGGGCACGGACATGGGCTTGAGGGTGGAGAGTTGGTCAACGAAAAGCCTGTATCCCTTGTCTGTGGGCACACGTCCGGCCGAGGTGTGAGGTTGGTAGATCAAGCCGGCATCTTCAAGCAGCGCCATATCGTTGCGGATTGTTGCTGATGAGACACCGAGGTCGTGGCCTGCAGCAATCGCTTTCGAGCCGACGGGCTCGCGTGTGCGGACGTATTCGGAGACGATGGCGCGTAGGACATCGAGTTTGCGGTCCTTCGACATTTGCCCTCCCTCCGACACTCAACGATCTCATTGTGACCCGACTGCCCAGCTTTGGCACTCTGGTTCTTCGAGTGCCAATCTTACTCTCTTTGAAGGCGAATGCCACGGCACGACGTGTGATGCGGGCACGCTCGCATCCACGTTTCTCGCGTTAATGTGTTCCAGGTTCAGTAACAAAGTCGATGAGGGCCTCAACGCGTCCAAGCAAGTCCGGCTCAAGGTCTTTGTAGTTGCGCACTGTCGACAGGATTCTCTTCCAGCCCAGTGCAATATCCGCCTGCGACGCATGCGGCCACCCTAAAGCCGCCAGAGTACCGTGCTTAATATCCACTCCCTTGGGCACGTCAGGCCAGGCTTGTAGGCCCACACGTTCAGGTTTCACAGCCTGCCAAATGTCAACGAAGGGATGCCCCACAATCAAGACGCCCTCACCCCACCTGGCCTCAATAACGTGGGCAATACGAGATTCCTTCGATCCTGGAACCAAGTGGTCAAGCAGGATCCCCGCACGCACACTATCTGAAGGCGAAAAAACCTCTAGGATCGCTTCGAGATTGTCCACACCCTCAAGGAGCTGGACGACGACGCCGACCTCCGCCAGGTCATCCCCCCATACGTGCTGCACCAGTTCAGCGTCGTGCCGACCTTCCACCCAGATACGGCTGGCACGCGCCACCTTCGCAGGACCTTTCGGGCCAGCGATGGAACCAGAGTTCGTCACCGCCCGCCCACCCGGAGTGGTTAGCGCAGGCGTGGAGGTACGTACAGGAGTAACGGGAGGTTGAGCGTCAATGGGTTTTCCTTCCCACCAAAAGCCTGGCCCCAGCGGGAAGGAACGTCGACGCCCGTGACGGTCCTCAAGTTCCACCAGGTGTACGCCGCCGGACTTTTCCACGCGCACCACAGCGCCCACCCATCCCGAAGCAACGTCCTCTAGGACCATCCCGTATTCGACGGGCATTGGCGTTGAACGAGGTCGACGCGCGTTCGGCCCGTCGCGGTGAGGATCGTGAGCGAAAATATTGGTTCCGTATCGGTCATGCACGGGCCAACCCTAACGGATCAGGGGTGGTGTGGCGCACTCAGGCACGCCACACCACCCCTAGATCAGGAGCAACGCCCTTTCACTACTCTCATCGCACCGGCCGCGTTGCTTGTTACCCTTGCCCTACGGATGTCATTCCTTGCTGTCGATCACTGTCAGCTTCTCCCCCGCCCACGCGACAGGCATCGGGTCAGAAATAGCCCCGACAAACTGCCCGTCAGGCCCGTCGTGCAGGAACGCCATGAGATTCCATTGACCACGCGCATCCTTGACGAGTCTGCCCGCGTAGTAGCGCCGATCGGTGAGGAGATAAGCATCCTCAGGATGGAAAGGCCCAACAAGGGAGTCAGCAGGCATTGCCCATACTCCGCCCGTGGTCTGCCCTCGTCGTTCGGGTGCCATTTCACCGGCCATGCAGCAGAAGATACCAACGGGGCGGCCTTCAATCTCAACAACCTGAATCACCTCTAACTGACCAAAGTCAGAGATGGGCTGGGACAGCGAATCCCGCCACTCCCAGGTCTCCAGGTCAGGCGACCACGCGTGACCAACTACCGCCCGACGGAAGGGTTCTCCCTCCGTTGCACGAACGGTGACAAGCATGTGCCACCCCTTTCCTTCAGGGTCACGGTAGACCCAGGGGTCGCGGCAGGCCTCGTCATGCCATAGGCCGGCGGCCACAGTTTCATGGCGCTTAGGGTCGGCTTCAAGCAGCGGATTATTCGCCACCCTGGTGAAGGTCACGAGGTCGTCAGAGACTGCACGGCCGATGCGCTGCACGTTTTTCCCCTCCGGGTCAAGCGTTGCCCCGGTGTAGAAGAGGTTCCAGCGCCCGTCCTCGCCCTGCACAACGGATCCCGTCCATGTGGCCAGGTCATCGAAAGCGGGAGCGTCCTCACGCACGAGAGCATCCTCAATGCGCGTCCAATTGACAAGGTCGGTAGAGATGGCATGCCCAATGGAGGCCCGGTAGTGGCGCCGCTCCGGGTCATGGAGGGCCTTTGAAGCATAGAGGAAGAAAAGGTGGAAGGTGTCACCGTCGCGGGCGGTCCAAAAATCCCATACCCACGAGTCTTGAAGTGCAAACATAATGATCTTTCTTCACAGGAGGATTCGGATTCAGCCCTTCACGCCAGAAGCAGCGACAGACTGGATGAAAGCGCGTTGGAAACTCATAAAGACGATGAGCACCGGCAAAGTGATCAACGAGGTGTAGGCCATGACCTCACCCCAGGCGGTGTCGAGCTGGAAGAAGTACTGCATACCCACCATGACGGGACGAAGTTTCTCCTGCTGGACAACCATCAGCGGCCACAGGTACTGGTTCCATGCGGGTAGGAAGGTCAGGATCGCAACGGTCGCAAAGGCTGGGCCAGACAGGGGCATGATGATGCGCCGGTAGATCGTGAACCATCCGGCTCCGTCGATGCGGGCGGCCTCGTCCAGCGAGGTGGGAATGGTCTTGAAGTATTGGGCGAAGAGGAAGATAGAAAAGGCGTTGGCGATAAAGGGAATAATCTGTACGCCATAGGTATTCATCCACCCGAAGTCGTACTTCACCATTCCGTCTTCCCAGACGAGGATCGGCAGGCGTGACACCCAGTAGACCATGGGAACGGCAATGGTTTCAAAGGGGACGATGAGGGTGGCGATAATGAAAGCGAAGGCTATTCCTTTCCCTTTCCATTCCATGCGTGACAGGGCGAAGGCGCACATTGAGTTGATGAAGAGGCCCAGCACGACAGTCAGGATCGTCACCAGCAGTGAGTTCATGAGGAACTGTGCAACGGGGACTCGCGTGAACACTCCGTAGTAGTTGTCGAGGGAGATATCCCCTACTGGCAGGAAGGCTCGTATGGAGTCCATGTCCGAGATGATCTGAGTGTCAGGCTTGACGCTCGAGACAAACATGAAGACCAGGGGAAAAAGGAAGAAAACGGCGAGTCCGAGCAGCACCAGGTAGGAGAAAACACGTTTGCTTTGGCGGGCGGCGCTTTCAGAGTCGCGCTTCACGGCGGGGATACGCGGGGAGGTCATGGTGGTCATGGTCAGTTCTTTTCCCGAGTGAGGTAGTGCTGGATCAAGGCGATGATGAGCACCAGGATGAAGAAGATGAGCGAGATGGTGGCGCCGTAGCCAGTTTCAAGCTCGCGGTAGCCCTTACGAACAGCGTGGTAGACCAGTGTGCTGGTGGCGTTAACGGGGCCGCCTTGGGTCATCACATCGGGTTGGACGAAGAGGCCAAGGGCGGCAATCGTGATTTGGATGAGGACAAAGACGCGTGTGGTTTTGAGGCCGGGCCAGGTGACGTTGACGAATTGTTGCCAGGTCGTTGCGCCGTCCATCTTGGCTGCTTCGTAGAGTTCTTCAGGGATGGTCTGGAGTCCAGAAAGCCAGATGAGCATGTGGAAGCCGACGGCTTGCCAGATGGACATGAAGATGATGGCTGGAAGGGCGGTTGAAGGGTCGTTTAGCCAGTTCGGTCCGTTCCAATAGCCAAAGGTCAAGGTGTCGAGCATGGAGTTGATCAGTCCCTCTTGACGGTAGAGGAACTTCCATAGGATCGACACCACCACGATGGAGGTGACAACGGGGATGAAGAAGATGACGCGGAACCATGTGATGCCTCGTAGTTTTTGATTGACGAGGATGGCCAGGAACAGGCCGAATCCAGCCTGTACGGGCACGATGACGGCGGCGAAGATAAAGGTGTTCACAAGGGATTTGAGGAACACGGGGTCCGAGGTAAAGGCGCGGATGAAGTTATCGAGTCCGACGAATCGTGGTGGTTGGGGGGAGATGAGGCGGGCGTTGGTGAAGGACAGTGCAAACGCCAAGATCACGGGGATCAGCATGAAGAGGATGAGCAGGATCAGGGCAGGGCTGGCCATTGCCGCGCCCATGAGGGCTTCGCGGCGGTGGCTTTTTTGCTGCCCGGAGCGTGTGTGCGACATGGCGAACTCCATTCAGGCAGAACAAGGGTGGGGCTAGCTCGCGGCGACGGCGGTGGCATAGCGCTCTGCAGCTCATTGCGCGCGACATAGAGCCTGCGGCTGTATGCCGGTTTGTCGGCGCGAGCTAGCTCCCGAGGGGCGTTAGAACCCGTAGTTATCGTTGGATGCGATATTGGCGTCAATGTCGGCAACCGCAGCATCCAGGGTTGTTTGGATGTCGGCACCGTTCATGATGTCCTTGGCGGCCTTTTCAAAGACGGAGGAGATCACCGCGTAGGCGGGGGTTTGGGGCCGTAAAAGGGCGAAGTTCTTGGAGTTTTCGACGAAGGGGGTAAAGGGGGCACCTTCTGCGAAATACTTCGAGCTTGCTGCGGCCTCGGCTGTTGCGGGGATGACGATCTGCTTGTCTGCGAACTCGGTGATGTACTTGTCCTGGAAACTGAACTCAAGGTACGCGCGGGCGCCCTCAACATTGTCGCAATTAGCTGAGATTCCCCATTGCCAGGATGCACCACCGATCTTGGGTCCCTTCCCGAAGTCCGGTGGGGGCAGGATCAGCAGGTCATCGCCGACGGCCTCGAAGGCAGCTTGGGCATTCCAGCCACCGGTGTAGGCAAGGGCGACCTTGTCAGCGTTGAACTCTTCATTGCCAACAGCGCCGGAGTTAGAGGCCCATCCTTTTTTGAAGGCGTCTTGGAACCAGGTAAAGAACTTCACTGCTTCTGGGCCGTTGAGGCTGCCTTGTGCACTGGTCATGGTGTCGCGGTTAATGAGATCGCCTCCGGCGCTTTGCAGCATGGGTGAGTAGGCGTATGCCCACCATTCACCCTTGTCTTCGGCGCCAATGTCCAAAGGCGTGGCGTAGCCTGCCTTTTGGAGAGTGTCGAGGGCAGCATTGAACTCGTCCAGGGTCCAGGGCTGGTCGATGGTGGGGATGCGGATATTGTTCTTCTCAAGGACTGACTTGCGTGCCAGGATTGCCAGGGCAGCATCCCAATAGCCCGCTGCGTAGATTTCACCCTTGTACTCGCTGATAGCAGTTGGCAAGAGGCGATCTGTCACTGATGTGGGCAGGCCGAGGGGTTGAATATATCCCGACCATGCCCAGTTCGGCACGATGGGACCATCCATGTCGAGGAGACACGGCATGGTGCCTGATGTAGCTGCGCCCTGGATGGAGTCGTTGTAGGAGGCTTGAGGGAAGTCTTCACGAACGACAACGTACTTGTCTTGGGAGGCGTTGAAGTCAGCGATGATGGTGTCGTAAACCTCGATTTCAGCGGGATTGCCTGCCGAGTGGGTCCACATGTGAATGGTTTGTGCGCCGTCGGATGCGCCTGAGGCTGCGCTGCCTCCAGATTCCCCTGCTTTTGCGCAGGCGGACAGGGTAACCATGGACAGTGCGGAGGCGACTACCATGGCTTTGAGGAACCGAGGGTTCATGGTTGTTCCTTTCCGGCCAGTGTGAGGCTGGCCGTTGATGGGGAGGGATGATCTCCTTGTGTTTCCTTAGGCCTCGCCGCCGGGGTGAGTTGGCGCTCCTACTGGCGGCGGGGCTACCGATTCCCGCGTAATCAGCGGGCATGGCATGAGATGTGGCGGGTCAGTACCCGAGTGGGGTCTGATTCCGAGTGCAACCTCCGTGGCCCATTTGCCCATCTCGTAGTGCGGAAGCGCCACGGTTGTCAGGGGCGGGTAGAGTTCGGCTGCGACAAGTTGCTGGTCGTCGTAACCAACAACGGACAGGTCGGAGGGAATTTCGAACCCGTGGCTTCGCAGAGCGGTGTAGACACCTGCGGCCATGCGGTCGTTGAAGCAAAAGATTGCTGTGGGCCGTTCTTCCTTCGGGAGTGCAAGTAGTTTTTCTGTTGCCTGACGACCGCCGTCATGAGTGCTCGCACCTTTGACGTGGAGGGCAGGGTCAACGGGCAGGTGGTTTTCCTCATGAATGGCGAGGTATCCGCGGTGGCGCAGCTTGGAGGCGATAGGTGGCGGATTTTCGTCGACATCAACGTAGGCGATTCGCCTATGACCGGCGTTGACGAGATATTGCACAGCGGCGCGGCCTCCTGCAATCTCGTCAGGAACGACGCTTGGACGAGGTGATGTCTGGGAGAAACAGTCGAGGTAAACCGCTTTATTGGGCAGGTTGGTTGGCGGCGTCACTTCGCGGTGCCACATGGCGGCGAAAATGAGGGCATCGACCTGCTGAGCCTGCATTTGGGAGAGCGCCTGTTCTTCGATCTCCGCATCAGCACCCGTATCGACGAAAAAGAGCATATAGCCGTTTTCGCGGGCGACATCTTGTGCTCCTGCAAGCATCTGTCCGGCGTAGGGGGTCGTGGCGATGGAGTCAGAGATCAGGCCGAGGGTGTGAGTGAGGCGGCGGCGAAGACCCTGGGCAACCTTATTGGGGCTGTATCCAATGTCTTGGGCCGCTTGGCGTACCCGTTCCCGTGTTTCTTCAGAGATTCGGGTGGGCTTGTTGTTGAGGACCAGAGACACAGTGGAGATGGACACGCCAGCTCGTGCGGCGACGTCTGCGATGGTAACGCGTGCGCCCATTGGTGCTCTCCTTTCACGTCCTCGTGATGAGTGTTCCCCTTTCTGAATTTGTCTGACCTTTTCGGCTGAATCACGTGAGGTAAAACGTTTTATCAGTGGGGTGTTTCTAGTGTCACTCAGAGGAAAAGCACACGCAAGCCAAATAGGTCACATTTTGGATACGGTTTCCTCGATTTTTTCTGGGCGCAACGGTCCCTCTTCCCCCGAGGGCGCGGCAAAAAGGAGGCTCCCAACCTCTACCTCACAGCTACGCGCGAATAGGCCGCTGTGATGGAAGTTGGGAGCGTCCTTCCTGAAGAACTAGCTCAACGCTCAGTGATGACCGTGGTGTTCGGCCTCAGCCTCCATGGCCTCTTCGTAGGTCACGTGCACGGTACCGTGCTCATGCTCAGGCGGAGAGTAGATGGAGTAGACCTTGAGGGGCTCATCGCCCACGTTGGTCACGTTGTGCCAGGAGCCGGCGGGAATGAAGATCGCATCGTCATCTTCAGCAACGACATCGAAGGTCAACTGATCCTCAGCAGGACCCATCTGCACGCGACCCTTGCCTTCTTCAACGCGAAGGAACTGGTCGTGATCTTCGTGGACCTCCAGGCCAATATCATGGCCGGGCAGGATCGACATGACGGTGAGCTGCAGGTTCGTGCCCGTCCAGATGGTCGTGCGGTAGTTGGTGTTTTCCAGGGTTACCTTCTCAATGTCGACGACATAAGGCTTAGGGCCGTGGTCTGTCATGTCAGTCATGATTTCTCCTTCATTCTCAATGACTTATACATGTACAAGCCTAGGCCCGGCACCCCGTTTTTGCGACAGAAAGGAACCCATGTGTGCGGACGTTGCTGTGCACCCTTTAGGCCCTCTATGCCTTTCTTTAGCGCAGCCACATGAGCAGTGCGCCCTTCACACCTAGTTCCCCATCAGGCGGTGTGTGACGTAATCGGCTAAAAGTCGACCTCGTAGGGTTAACACTGCCCGGCCATGCACTGCCGCGGCTCCATCAATTAGCCCATCAGCAATGAGTCCCGCAATGGTTTCTCTCGCAACAGTGGCGTCGATATCGATCCCCTCAGCCGTACGCACGGCCAGCATGACGCGTTCAAGCTCGCGCGTTTGTGCATCTAACACCTCTCCGGCTGCAGCCGGAGAGTGTCCAGCGCCTAAACGTCCAGCGTAGGCGCGGGGGTGCTTGACATTCCACCAGCGCAACGCCCCCACATGCGAGTGCGCGCCAGGGCCAATCCCCCACCAATCCCAGTCACGCCAGTAGGCAAGGTTATGACGAGAAGCATGACGTAGTTGAGTTGGGGCAAGAGGAGTCTCTAAAGCGCTGCCCGCCCCGGCCTCGTCAGACGCGCGTTCTTCAGCCTCAACACGCGCAAAGTTTGAAATCTCATACCAGCGATAACCCGCCGAAGCGAGCATCTCGTCAGCCAGCTCGTACTTATCGGCCTCATCATCAGGATCAGGGGTGGGCAGTTCTCCACGCGCTACCTGCGCGCCCATCTTCGTGCCTTCCTCAACGACAAGGGCATAGGCGCTGATGTGATCTGGCGTCATCGAGATCGCCGCTTCAAGCGAGGTCCGCCAATCCTCCAAGCTCTCCCCCGGAGTGCCGTAGATGAGGTCAACAGAAATATCCAAGCCCGCATCCTTTGCCCACTGGACAACCTGGGGCACTCGCTCTGGAGTATGAGTGCGATCAAGGGTCGCCAGCACATGCGGCACAGCCGACTGCATACCAATCGACACGCGCGTAAAACCAGCCTCAGCCAACATCTGCAGGTACTCGGGCGTGACGGTTTCAGGGTTGGCCTCGCTGGTTACTTCCGCGTCCTCGCTTAAGCCAAAGTGTTCATGCACACCCTCTAGCAGACGGGCCAGATCCGCAGCAGGTAACAGGGTGGGCGTACCTCCCCCAAAGAAGACCGTCGAGGCTGGACGCCCGCCAACTCCAGCGTCGTCAAGGACCCTTTCGGCCAGGCGCATTTCTGCCAGTGCCGTGTCCGCGTAGCTTGCGCGGTCGGCACCCGGGCCAAAGCCTGTGGTGTAGGTATTGAAGTCACAGTACCCGCAGCGCACCGTACAGAAGGGAACATGCAGGTAGACGCTGAAAGGACGCGCGGCCTCGGCCTCAACGCGCTGCGGGTCAAGGCGACCGTCCTCAGGCCAGACAATGCCTTCAGGCAAGCTGGGTGCCACGAAGCTACTCGCTCACTGTTGGAGCATGTTCAGCACCGCGCGGTAGACGAACCCCCACCACGTCATGCGCGACGCGCCCCGCATCATGCCCACGGGTTTCAAAGTGAGTGACGATACGTCCCTCAAAACGGGGAGCGAAACCACCGCGGTCACCCTCGGGATCGTTCGGGTCAGGGCGCTCACCTGCATGAGGGTTTTCCAACAGCGGGCAGGCCTCAATCACATCACGCATCTGCCAGGCGTAATCATCCCAGTCGGTGGCCACACGCCACACGCCACCATCAACCAGCAGGCGGCTGACCTCCAGAGCGAAGTCATCACTGACCAGTCGGCGCTTACGGTGACGGGCTTTACGCCACGGGTCAGGGAAGAAGGTCCAGATCTCATCAACACTGGCATCAGGCAAAACAATAGGCAGCGCCTGCTGGGCGTCGGCCTCAATGACGCGCACATTCGTCACGCCCTCGGCCACTGCACGCGAGACGAGCTTGGCAATGCCTGGCTGATAGACCTCAAAGGCTAAGAAGTTACGCTCGGGCCAGCGTTTCGCGGCAGCTACCACCTGTTCGCCCGTACCCGGACCAATTTCAATGGTCAGGGGCGCTTCGCGGCCGAAAAGCTCCGCCGGGTCGATGCGGAAGTCTGCGGCCACCGTGGTCCACCCCACCGAGCGTCGCACGGGCACCACATAGCGTTCAGCATGCTGGGCCATAGTCCGCTCAAGGTTTTGGGGAATAGCGCGCTGGCGGCGGGTAAAGGATTTCGTGCGCGCGAAGAACACGTCGCCGTCCTGCCCTGTTTCGGGGGTGCTATCGACATGATGCAGAGGTGAAAGCTCTGCCCCCTCGTCGGCTACTGGCGCCAGTGTCGATTCCTGCGTCTGTGCCTGTTCTTGCGCGCGACCTTGGTCGTTGTGCTGACCTGTCATGGCGTCCCTACTTCTTTCCGGTAGGCACGTCAGAGGTCAGCGCGGCGATGAAGGCCTCTTGGGGCACATCCACGCGCCCAATGGACTTCATTCGTTTCTTGCCTTCCTTCTGCTTTTCCAGCAGCTTGCGCTTACGCGAGATATCGCCGCCGTAACACTTAGCCAGCATGTCCTTACGCAGGGCCTTAATGGTTTCGCGGGCGATCACGCGCGCCCCCACAGCAGCCTGCACAGGGATTTCGAATTGCTGCCTGGGGATGAGTTCCTTCAGGCGCTTGGTCATGCGCTGGCCGTAGGCGTAAGCGGCGTCCTTATGGACGATGGCACTGAAAGCATCAACGCGTTCACCGTTGAGAAGAATGTCAACCTTCACCAGGTCAGCGCTTTGCTCGCCTGCCTCGTGGTAATCCAGCGAGGCATAGCCGCGGGTGCGCGATTTAAGGTGGTCGAAGAAGTCAAAGACGATTTCTGCCAGTGGCAGCGTGTAGTGGATTTCCACGCGGTCTTCGGAGAGGTAGTCCATTCCCTTGAGGGAACCACGACGTTCCTGGCACAGTTCCATCACGGCACCGGTGAACTCGGTGGGGGTAAGCACGGTGGCGTTAACGATAGGTTCGCGCACCTCTGCAATCTTGCCCTCGGGATACTCGGAGGGGTTATCTACCCGAGTAACGGTGCCATCTTCGCTCTTGACGTTGTAGATCACGTTCGGGGCGGTAGCAATAAGGTCAAGGTTGAATTCGCGCTCCAGGCGTTCGCGCACGATCTCCAAGTGCAGTAGGCCCAGGAAGCCGCAGCGGAAACCAAAGCCAAGGGCTGCAGAGGATTCGGGCTCGTAGGTCAGGGCAGCGTCATTGAGTTGCAGCCTTTCGAGGGCGTCACGCAGGTTGGGGAAGTCTGAGCCGTCCACCGGGTAGATACCGGAGAACACCATGGGCTTGGGTTCCTCGTAACCGGCCAGGGGCTCGGTGGCGCCGCGCACGGCAGCGGTGACGGTGTCACCCACCTTAGATTGGCGCACATCCTTCACGCCGGTAATGAGGTAGCCGACCTCACCGGCACCAATGCCTTGCGAGGGCGTGGGCTCGGGTGAGATCACGCCGATCTCCAGCAGTTCGTGGGTGGCACCGGTGGAGAGCATCTTGATACGGGCGCGGGTTGAGAGCATGCCGTCCACCACACGCACATACGTGACCACGCCACGGTAGGTGTCGTAGACGGAGTCGAAGATCATGGCGCGGGTGGCCGCATCAGGGTCACCTGAGGGTGCGGGGACGACCTCGACGATGCGGTCGAGCAGTCCGGGGACTCCCTCGCCGGTCTTACCCGAGACGCGCAGAACCTCGGACTCGTCCACACCAATAAGCGAGGCGATTTCTGCAGCGTACTTTTCAGGTTGAGCACCCGGAAGGTCAATCTTGTTGAGGACCGGGATGATCGCCAGGTCGTTTTCCATAGCCAGGTACAGGTTGGCCAAGGTCTGGGCTTCAATGCCTTGGGCGGCGTCCACCAGCAACACCGCACCCTCGCAGGCGGCCAGCGAGCGGGACACCTCGTAGGTGAAGTCGACGTGACCGGGCGTGTCAATCATGTTGAGCGCGTAGGCTTGGTCCCCCACGCCCCAGGGCATACGCACAGCCTGGGACTTAATGGTGATGCCACGTTCGCGTTCAATATCCATGCGATCCAGGTACTGGTCGCGCATGTCGCGGGTTTCGACAATGCCGGTGAGCTGCAACATGCGGTCAGCCAGGGTTGATTTACCGTGGTCAATGTGGGCAATGATGCAGAAGTTACGAATCAGTTCCTGGGGTGTCGCAGCGGGGCGGATTGCCGACTGCTGTGCAGGCGTAGGAATGGGGGACAAGGAATTCCTCCGTCAAATGGTATGGACCCCCTTATCGTCCCATTTTTTACAGTCGAGATTCCACCTGTGACTACGCCTTGGCATGTGAGGCGCACTGCATTTGCCAAACACCCCGATGATCCACACCCAGACCCGCACATACTCTTTCCACATCGCAAGGGAAGCTCGGCGACGTCCAGCTTCACGCCTGCGTCGTTCGGGCGAACTCCCCTTCATCGTGAGGACGCCTCACGCCCCTTAGGAGAATGAAGCAACGCTTCCTTCCCTGCCCGCTACTCCCTCGCCCGCTACCAGCCCACTATGCCGCTCTATCCCCGCTACACAGGGCGCACGGGCATTGATCAGGGGCGTAGAAACTCTGACCGGGCTCCCACTCGCTTTGCTGTCCATCCTGGTCACTTTCAGCAGCGGGCGCCTCGCCTCGCAATTCGGCAATAACTGCACGAATCATTGCCTGATCACTCTCATCCGAATCTTCGCGAGGGAAAGCCAATAAGGTCTCAGCATGACCGAGGGCTTCTTCTTCCTTTCCCTGTTCAAGAGCATGAAGAAGGCAGAGGCTGCGAAGGCGCGCGCTTTCTGGATGGCTCGGTCCACACACGTCATCGAAGACAGGAAGTAACACAGTCCATTCCTCCCATGCTTCCTCATCCTGGCCGGCGTCGAAGCGGACGCCGGCTATCCGGTTGCGCAGCATGAGGGTACGAGGGTCGCGTTCTCCAAATACTGCACTGACGTCTTCGAGGAGAGAACCATATTGTTCGAGGGAACGTTCATAGTTACCTGCACAAGCAAGAAGCTCAGCGTAGTTGTCACGGGCGAGGATCAGTGTCAGCGGGTCGCGGGGAGGACGGCGGCGCATTGAGCCAAGGATGCGCTCATAGCGTTGGGCCGCCCGGGTGAAGTTCCCCTGTTGTTTTAAAGGGATGACAGCGTTCATGAGCACGGCCCATCGCAATTCATGACGAGGTTCAAGGTGTTCTTCCACGTCACGAATGAGGTCAGGGAAGCGACGATGTGCGATGTCAGCCATGCCCGACTCACACATCCAGAAGAGTTCAGATGAACGTAGTTGAAGAGTCATTTCATGCGTTGCTCCAAGCGTGCCTTTAAGTTCGCGCACGGCTTGGCTGGCGTAAAAACGGGCTTGCGAGGGATTCCCGCATTCAACTGACCATTGAATGAGGTAGCGGTAGAAGCGGCCTCGGTCTTCGGGGCGGATGCGCTGGTCATTGAGCAGCTCGCAGGTCAGTTCGATAGCGTCCTCGTAATGGCCAGCGTCACCTGCATGGATGGCCTGAGTGAATTGGCTCAAGAGTTCTGCGACCGTCAAGGGTGAGCGATGTAGCGTGTGCATAAATTTCTCCCTCTACAAGTAAACGTACCTTATTAGACTGACATGAACTGATACGAAAAAGAAGCACATTCACCCGCCTGTGGATAACCCATAACACTTTGGCGTGACTGCATTCACGTCCCAAGGTGAGCTACAGGCTTGGATGCCACCCCCAACGCTGGTAATCTTGTTCGTCGGACTCCCATGCCTGGTCGGGCAGGGGGTCTGGTCCTAGCCGTTTGCGGGTGTCCCCACGCCCCAGTCCCGGCAAAGACACAGCCCTCACCGACCCTGTACTCACATACTTTCAAGGAGTTTCCGACTGTGGCTAACATTAAGTCTCAGATCAAGCGAATCCGCACCAACGAGAAGCGCCGCATCCGCAACCAGGCTGTGAAGTCTGAACTCAAGACCCTGGTCCGTAAGACCCGCGAAGCCGTTGAGGCTGGCGACAAGGAAGCAGCTCTCGAAGCTCTTCGCGTTGCTTCGCGCAAGCTGGACAAGGCTGTCTCCAAGGGTGTTATTCACCGCAACCAGGCAGCTAACCGCAAGTCCAAGCTGGCTAAGCGCGTTCAGTCCCTCTGATTCTCACCATCCTGCCCGTCAGGATCGCTGAGTCAAGAGACTTCACCCAATAACTGCTCAGGAGGGGCGGTGCGAACTTGATTCGCACCGCCCCTCCTGCATGCCCTTCCTTAACGGAATGACTGCGATGCTCCCCTCAAACGGCAGATCGTCAGCACCGCTTTCTCCACCGCATGTTCAGGGCTACGCGACAGTCCCTTCACTTCCTCATCAGCGGTTGCCACCGCTCGGATGGCACCCGCGAGCGCCCCGTCGGACCAGCCTCGTAATTCGCGGCGGGCACGTTCAATCTGCCAGGGCGCCATGCCGAGTTTGCTGGGACCTGCGCTGCCAGCAACCGACACTTTTGCCATTCCTCGTAGCTTCATGGCAAGGGCAGCAACTAGCGGCACAGGGTCGGTGCCTGTGGCGAAGGCATGTCGGAGCAGCATGAGTGCGCGCGCGGAGTCTCCTGCGATAGCCGCATCGGCCACCTCAAAGCCGGAGGCCTCAACGCGTCCGGCATGGTAGCGGCGCACTTCTTCGACGCCGATACGACCTTCGACATCAGCGAGAAGCTGAGAGACGGCTGCAGCGAGGGATCGAACGTCAGAACCGAGTGCATCCACAAGAGCCTGTGCTGCCTCAGGGTCGATCTGGCGGCGTGCTGCCTTCACGTCGGAGAAAACTAGATCGAGTTTGTCCTTGTCATTCTTCAAGGGGTCGGCAGTGATGACGGGAAACCCTGCTTTAGTGATTGCGTCAAGAAGTTTTTTACCGCGGGTGCCGCCGTTGTGTCGTAGAAGAAGCCACACATCGTCAACAGGTTGAGAGACGTAGGTGAGAAGGTCGTTCAGCAGGGCGTCACTCATTGTCTCAAGGTCGGGAATGATAATGAGTCGTGCCTCGCCAAAAAGTGAGGGGGATGTCAGCATGTCGAGCTGACCGGCCTGGTATGAGGCTGCGCTGACGTCCGTGCGTTCCGTTTGGGGGTCGGCCTCGTAGGCGAGGGTCCGCAGTCGATCCATCGCTCGGTCGCCAAGAAGCCCTTCGCTGCCTTTAATGAGTACTACAGGGGCGAGGGCGATGGGCGCAGATGGGGCTTTGCTTCGCCCGGTGGTTTTACGTTGCGCCATGTTCCCCTCGGTGTGTTGTACCTGCTGGTGTCCGTGTCGCCTTCCAGTGTCCCACACGCATCACTACTTTGATTCCACCGCTGGCGATCATGAGCATGACGCACCACAGGATTGCCCCGTCAATTCCCTCTACCCACGGTATTTGCGCGTGAGGAAGATCTGCGACGCTTCGCGCGATTCCGGCCACCCATGTGCAGAGAGGGTCCGCAAGAGCAAGAAACGTCATGCTTAGTCCCGGCCACGCTGGCGCGCCTAGGCACACTACGAGGGACAGGAAGGTCAAGGGTGCTACTACTGGTGCGACCGCTACATTGGCGGCCACTCCCCACAGTGGCAGTTGCGGCTCCATGAGGATCATCACCGGCATCACCCATATTTGTGCGGCGAGTGGCACGCTCACCATTGCGTGAACAGTGCGCGCGATCCCATTCAGTGCCGTGTGCTGCTGGAAGCGTCTTGTCCCCCACTCTTGCCAGCGCCGTCCATGTAGAACAACTCCGGCGGTCGCTGCCGTGGACAAGGCAAAGCTGAAAGAGCGTGCATTCCATGGATCGGCGTAAAGCATGACGATTGCAGCGACAGCCAATGAGGCCAACCCTTGACCGCTCCGCCGAGAGAGCAGCCCCCATGCGCCGATGGCGGCCATCGTCACTGAACGCAGCACCGACGCAGTTGGTCCGGCAAGGAGGATCACCGTCGTCAGAGCGCAGACGATTGCCGTTATCCGCAGCACCCCACGGCCAGGGACGATGAGTGCGATTCCTGTCAGGAGCACGGCAATGTGTATGCCGGAGATCGCACTGAGGTGGGTCATGGAGGCTGCCCGCATGGCCTTGTTAAGCTGTGCTGGCAGCGCACTCCTGTCCCCCATTGCCATGCCGGGTATGAGGCCTTGCGCATCAGGTGAAGCAGAAGCAAGAACGGCGTGCGTGTGAGCACGTATCACTGCGGGAATGGCGGTGAGGCCACGGGCGGGGCTCCGCTCAATAAGCCGGGTCATCTGCAGTTCGGCGGCAATCGGAGCTGGAAGGCGTTGGCGGGCAGCAGGCTTGACGCGTATGCGCAGACGGTCGCCCCGTTGGAAGGCCATCATCCCTTTCCCGCGAATCCTGACTTCCACTGACGAGGCCACCGCCCGCCCATCCTTCAGGTAAATGCGCACAGTTCGCGCTGGTAGGCTCACGCTTTTCCCTGAGAAGGATGAGCCAGTGTTGTGAGCGCGGGGGTAGCCAATGATCTCCACGTCGCATTCGAGACTGTGATGCGAGAGGAAGGCTTGATGGAACGGGTCTGCCTCGTAAGTGGCACGCGCCTGGGCGGCTAAAAGACAGGCTCCAGCGGTGGCCACGCACACCAACGCGAGACTAGAGCGCACTGAACCAGAGGGGGTGAGCCGGTGGCGGGGTTCTGGTCGAGCTGTTTCCTCACGTCGCCTCCACATCATGGCGAGCGCAGCAATGACGAATAGCCCCATGACTACGCTCAGGATCGCCAGATACCCAAAAGGCCAATCGTATGCGCCTGTCCCCCACCAGCACCCCGCCCACACTGCAAGGGCGGCGGGAACGAGGCGCAGGTCAATAAAAGCAGGCATGGGACTCGACGTTGAAGGGCCTCGTTCGTGTGTGCCGTCGCTCATCCCCGCTCACCTGCCGTGAAGGGCACATAACTGCGGCTCAATTTTCCTCAGCATCGCAGGGCCAATACCGCTGATAGCGTCAACGTCGTCGATACTCTCAAACGCTCCCCGCTGTTCCCTTGCCTCAAGGATGCGCTGGGCAAGGGCAGGACCAACCCCCTTTAATACCTGAAGACCGGCCACGTCAGCGGTATTAATGTCCACACATCCCTGAGCTGTTGTGCCAGTTCCTTCCGCCGGAGCATTGCCTGCAGAGGGTCCGTGTCGCCCCATTGTCACTGCGGCCTGAGCCGGCGCGGGAAGCTCGTCCTGTTCTTCTCCGATGTGGGGAACATAGAAATATTCACCGTCAGAAAGTACGCGTGCAAGATTTATTTCTCGCAGTGCCGCTTCACGTGTTGCCCCTCCAGCCGCTTGGATCGCCTCATGGGCGCGAGCCCCCTGGCTAAGCATCACAATGCCGGGGCGTGCCACTGCACCTTCAATATGTACCGTGATAGTGGGAGTAACTGTCGACTGAGAAAGATCCTCGGGCATGGGGTGCCGACGATGCCCCAGTGCTGACAGTTCCCCCGATTGTGTCGCAGCCCCTACTCGGTCGGGACTTTCCGACAGGGCAACCGGCTGATGTTCTATTCCCCAGGCGGCTGATTTGATGAGCATGATGGTGAGCAAAAGAATGCAGGCAACGATCGCTCCAAGAGCTGCTGGGTAGTCGAGGAGACGCCGAAAACGCAGGGGGCTGCGTGAAGGGTGCTCTGTTGTGGCCTGAGCATATTGTTCCTTCCCTTCCCCGTCATCGAAGCAGTCGAGATGGTGAGGGGCAGCAGAGTCGTAGACAGCTCGCGTGAGTTGGCGAAGTCGATAGCGTTGCAAAAGGTCCACATCATTGACGCTAGATCCATAGCCTGGCCTGTCCAATGGGGGCAGAAGAGGACTGTGGATATCCAGTACTGACGTGTGCCTCTGTGGATAAGTGCCTCAAAATGTCGCAGTGCAGTCCGTTCATTGGGCATGAGTAAACGCTCCCAGTCCCTTAGTATCTAAAGGGTGAGTGAACATGTTGATGCCCTGCGTGACCAACTAGCTGCTGCCGAAGCTCAGGCCCAGGCTGCCCGCGCCGCCCTCGAAGAAGCAGAACGCGTTGCCGCTGAGGCTCGCCGCGCTCAAGAAGCCGCCGAAGAGGCCGCCCGAGTCGCTGCCGAAGCACAAGAAAAAGCTGCGCAGGTCCGTGCAGCGGCCGAGGCGGCAAGTGCCGCCCCTGCACCCCACGTTGCCGAGGCGGAGGCCTCGTCGCAAAACACTTCACGCGACGGTGGTTCATCTAGTGGTGCTCCCCTGTCTGACTTTGCCGCGAGCGTCGCACCCGACTATTCCTTCACTGATCCAGCCATCACCATTGGCACCCTCATTGACGAGGGCGCTCACATTCCTGCCGTCACCGCACGCATGCCCTTGGCGATGTTCAACCGCCATCTCCTGGTTGCTGGCGCCACCGGTTCAGGCAAGACCCGCACCCTGCAACTCCTCACCGAGGGCCTGTCTGCTGCGGGTTCTTCCGTCCTTCTGTGTGACGTCAAGGGTGACCTCACGGGCTTGGCTGAGCTGGGCACAGCCTCGGAAAAACTCCTGGCCCGCACTACCAACAATGGTCAAGCCTGGGCAGCCGACGCTTTCCCCCTTGAGCTACTGAGCCTGGGGGGTGCTGACTCACAATTCCCTGGCGCTACGGTTCGCACCCGCGTTTCTGATTTCGGCCCGATTCTGCTTTCACGCGCATTAAGTCTGAACACCACGCAGGAGCAATCTCTCCAGCTCATTTTCTTGTGGGCCGACAAACAGGGCCTTGATCTTGTTGACCTCAGCGACCTGCGTGCGGTGATCACCTTCCTTACCAGCGACGAAGGGAAGGAAGAACTCGATAGCATCGGTGGCGTCTCTAAGGCTACGGCCGGCGTTATTCTACGTACGCTGTCGACGCTGGAGGCTCAAGGCGGCGCTGATTTCTTTGGCGAGCCGGCCTTTGATACTGCTGACCTCATGCGCACCGTGAACGGCAGGGGCATCATTTCTTTGCTTGGTGTGGGCGATATTGGTCAGCGCCCCAACCTCATTAGCGCCGTCATTATGTGGCTACTGGCCAACCTCTTCTCTGACCTTCCCGAAGTTGGCGACATTGAAGCACCTAAGCTCGTTTTCTTCTTTGACGAGGCTCACCTGCTGTTTGCTGACGCTACCAAGGAATTCGTCCGGCAGGTCGTCCAAACTGTGCGCCTGATTCGCTCTAAGGGTGTGGGCGTTGTCTTTGTGACGCAGACTCCGAAGGATATTCCCGCTGACGTTCTCGCTCAGCTTGGTTCACGCGTGCAGCACGTCTTGCGCGCTGTCACACCCGATGATCAAAAGAAGCTCCGTCAAACGGTGGAAACCTTCCCTGCGACCGATCTTGACCTGGCCGAAGTTCTTACCAACCTTGGTACCGGCGAGGCAATTGTCAGTGTCCTTTCCCCCAAGGGGCGTCCCACCGCTGTAGTGCCCGTCAGCATCTGGGCGCCAGCTTCGGTCATGGGCCCGGCAAGCCCTGCAACGATCACGTCAATCAATGCTGCCTCGGCATTGGTGTCCCGCTATGCGTCGGCGGTGAACCCTTATTCGGCCGAAGAAGCGCTCTCTCAGCGTTCCAGCGACTACGAGGCCGAGCAGGAGCGTTTGCGGCGTCTGAAAGAGGCGGAGGAAATCGCCGCTAAGGAATCCAAGGCACGCGAAGCTGCTCTTGAACGTGAAATCCGCGCGGCAGAAAAACAACGCGAACGCGAATTGCGCGAGGCTCAAAAGCGCGCAGAAAAAGAAGAAGCTGCACGTCAGAAAGCCGCTCAGCAGCGGATGAGTTCTGTGGAAAAGGCTCTGGGGTCGATGCTGCGTTCGGCTGGCTCACAGCTTGGCAGGGAGATTACGCGAACGATTTTTGGTACGCGTCGGCGTTAAACGTACCCTCCGTGACCTGCTCTTTTAGGAAAAGTGGGCACTATGTGGACACTTTTTTGCCCGTCACGAAGAGCAGGTTAGAGTTATCAGCAACACATTTCCACCGAAGGTCGTGGAAAGGTGATGCTTTTGGAGGTTGCAATGCGCATCGGCTTTATCGGCGCCGGATCGATGGTGGGAGCCATCGCCCGTGGTGCTGTTGCCGCAGGAATGGACGGCTCGTCCTTCCTGTTCAGCGATGCGCGTGGCGTCTCCGCTCCGGCACTGGCCGCAGAAGTTGGCGGCACGGTGGCCTCGTCGAATGATACGTTGGCCTGGCAGGCCGACCTCATTGTTCTGGGGGTCAAGCCCCAGGTGCAGAGCGCTGTTATTGCTGAAATCCGCAGTACGGTTAAGCAGCGTGGACAAGAGGTTGCTGTCCTCTCCATTGCTGCTGGTCGCTCCTTGGAGTCGATGAGCCGAGATTTTGGTGCGACGGTCCCCCTCATGCGAGCGATGCCGAATGTGAACGCTCAAGTTGGCGCTTCAGTCACGGCGTTGTGCCCAAATGATGTCGTGAGCGATGCTCAATGTGAGGCCGCCCGATCTGTGCTGGAGACAGTAGGGTCTGTCGTTGACATTGAGGAAAAAGACTTCCCGATTTTTACAGCCCTGGCGGGATGTTCCCCCGCTTGGTTCTTCCAAATGATTGATGCTTTCGGCCGTGCAGGAGTGAAGTACGGTCTGAAAAAGGCGCAGTCCGTTGAGATTGCCGCCGCCGCTATGCTCGGCTCCGCTCAGTTGATGCTGAAGGCTGCCGCCGAGGGGGCAAACCCCTCAACACTCATTGACCAGGTGACATCACCGGGAGGCTCCACCATTGCGGGCCTCCTTGCAGGGGAGGAAGCCGGCCTGTCTACCGCTATTGTGCGTGCGGTTGACGCTGCGGTCGGCCATGACCACCGATTGGGCTGAGCGCTCACCTTCGGGATGCGCTTAGCCCGCGTATACCCTCTCCCTTTCCCCCTTACGACGCTCGAAAGAAGCACATATGAACGCCGTCGTCTTATCCGTTCTTGTCATGTTGATCCTGTCCGTGGCCCGCGTCCACGTTGTGATCTCCCTGTTCATTGGCGCTCTTGTCGGTGGACTCGTGGCAGGCCTGGGCTTGGAAGCCACCATGGTTGCCTTCCAAGATGGCCTTGCCGGAGGCGCAAAAATTGCCCTCTCCTACGCCCTGCTTGGTGCCTTCGCTATGGCTGTGGCTCACTCTGGTCTGCCCCAGCTCCTAGCAAACTGGCTCATCGCCAAGCTTGATTCCGGCGATATGTCGACTTCCCAGAAGGTTGCACGCTGGACTAAGTTTGGTCTGCTGGGTGGTATTGCCGCAATGGCAGTGATGTCCCAGAACCTCATCCCCGTTCACATCGCGTTCATTCCGCTGCTGATTCCGCCGCTGCTCGTGGTGATGAATCGCCTGCAGCTTGACCGCCGTGCAGTGGCTTCGGTTCTGACCTTCGGTTTGGTCACCACCTACATGTTCCTGCCGATTGGTTTCGGTAGCATCTTCCTCAACGATATTCTGTACGGCAATATCTCCAGCGCTGGTATGGATGTCAGCAACGTGCCCGTTATGAAGGCAATGGGTATTCCCGCTCTTGGCATGTTTATCGGCCTGATGATCGCCGTGTTCGTCACCTACCGCAAGCCTCGCACCTACGGTGATGGCAAGCAGATGGAGTCTTTCACGAAAGTTGAGATTCAGCCGCTGAAGATTGCTGTTTCCCTCATTGCGATCGTGGTCTGCTTCGTGATCCAGGTGTGGATGACCTGGCTTGGCACAGACGCTGATCCTCTGTTGGTGGGCGCCCTTGTTGGTCTGATGCTCTTCGTTCTGACTGGCGTGGTGAAGTGGAATGCCGCTGATGAGGTCTTCACCGGCGGCATGAAGATGATGGCCCTCATCGGCCTGATTATGATTACCGCCCAAGGCTTTGCATCGGTGCTGAAGGCTACCGAGCAGATCGGTCCCCTCGTTGAGTCTTCCGCCGCCCTCTTCGCAGAAAGCAAGGCCGCTGCTGCCTTCGCTATGCTGCTGGTCGGTCTGATTATCACGATGGGCATTGGCTCGTCCTTCTCAACCCTGCCGATTATCTCCGCCATCTACGTGCCGTTGTGTGCCGCTATGGGCTTTAGCCCGCTGGCCACCGTGTCACTGATTGGTACGGCAGGCGCGCTGGGTGATGCTGGTTCACCGGCTTCAGACTCCACTCTTGGTCCAACAGCGGGTCTAAACGCTGATGGTCAGCACGACCACATGCGCGACTCGGTCATTCCGACCTTCATCCACTTCAATATTCCGCTGCTCCTGGCTGGCTGGGTTGCAGCAATGGTGCTCTGATCTGCGATCACCTTCGCATCAACACCCTCGTCTTTGACGAAGCACACGGGGCGTCCTCCATTTATGGAGGACGCCCCGACGCTTAAGCAAGGGAATGATGAGTTCTAGCGGGCTTGGTGTCCACCACTTTGTCGATATCCTCCCACCCTGGTTGCGATCTTCCCAGCTCGACTGCGCTCTTTTTCACCTTGGTTATTCCCGCTCGTTTCTTCACGGTGTTGTCATTGACACACCGCATCACCCCCAGAAATGACACCGCCGCTCCCCTGTACGGGGGTCAGTAGCAGTGTCGATCATCCTGCAGGCCTCCATTTTGCCGCCGCTCCCCTGTACGGGGCAGTAAGCACGCGCATGTGATGGCGCATAAGTAGCGTGCGACCCGGCGTCTTTTATTGGGCCCCAGAGTCGCTTATTGGGGCATCGCATCGCTTAGTTGCGCCCCAACATCACTCATTGTGTGCCAGGGTCACTTCTTTTTGAGGCGTTTAGCTCGCGCCTTGAGCACAGTGCTGATACTGACAGCAACCAGGAAGGCACCAAAGAGATAGGTTCCAGTTCGTGGGCTGATTGAACTAGCAGTCCACAGACCCAGCGGAGTGGTGAGGGACGCAGCGAGCCCGATGAGGATGCCGACGGGCAGGTCCACGAGACCATGTTTGAGGTTGGAATAGGTGCCCGACAAGGAGGTCGGGATCATCGCAAGTAGCGAGGTGCCGCGCGCGATGAGGTCGCCTGCCCCAACCACAATCTCTAGGCCTGGCACGATCAAACCGCCACCCCCAACGCCGACGAGTCCAGCAAAAATACCGGAGACAAGGCCAACGCCAATCATCGCGATTGCCGAGGTGAAGGTGATGTCAATGACGGCTGCGCGCACCGGCTCATGGATTTGTTGAATGGCGATAATCATTGCCGCAAAACCCACGAAGATCCACGGCAGGATGCGTTCGGGCAAAATACGCAGCAGCCATGTGCCTATCTGCGCGCCAACAAGGGCGCCGGTAGCGACGAAGAGCATTGCAGGGATCGACACATGTCCCTGTGTGGCGTAGGTGATGGAGCCGAAGGATGCTGTGACGGCAATGGAGGCCAGGGAGGTTGCCGCAGCTTGACGTTGGCTCATACCGAGGGCAAGGACGAGGACGGGAACAATAATCATGCCTCCGCCCACACCAAAAAGTCCGGCTAGGAATCCTGCGGCGATTCCAGTTCCGATTACTCCGACGATTCGGGTGGGAGTGAGTTTTTTGCGCGTTTTTCCTTCAGTCACCATCTAAACCTACGCCTTTGCACCCCTGTTGCATGGATTCAGGACAGTCTTGTGTGCTACTTCGCGTTTACTGTACGTCTTAACACATGGTGTACGCGGTGTACTGCGTACATTAAGCGCTATCACGTACACGACACGCTAACTGGCACAGAAGAGTCCCCATTACTATTGGATGTGGCCCTCACTTCGGATGTGGCCCTCACAACAAGCACAATTCTGGGAAGAAATTAGTGCCACCATCCCCATACCCCGTAGGCTTAGACGGTACATGTCCACGACTCGGATGGAGAACCTGTAATGGCTGAGCACCTCACCCCTTTGTCGACTGCGGCACCCGTCGTTCCCGACAAGGTTGGCACTGAAGGCCTGGAAACCAAGTGGGATGAGAGCTGGCGTGAAGCCGGCACCTACGACTTTGATCGCACTGCCACCCGTGAGCAGGTTTACTCCATTGATACTCCCCCGCCGACCGTATCGGGATCCCTGCACGTCGGCCACGTGTTCTCCTACACGCACACTGACCTCATTGCCCGCTTCCAGCGTATGAACGGCAAGTCGGTGTTCTACCCCATGGGCTGGGACGACAACGGCCTGCCGACCGAGCGCCGCGTGCAGAACTACTTTGGTGTTCGCGTGGATGCAACCCTGCCTTACGAGCCTGATTTCGTCCCTCCGCATGAAGGCGGTGACGGTAAGTCCATTAAGGCCCGCGATCAAAAGCCGATTTCGCGCCGTAACTTCGTGGAGCTCTGCGAGCGATTGACTGTCGAGGACGAGCGCCAGTTTGAAGCCCTGTGGCGCTACCTGGGCCTGTCGGTGGACTGGAAGCAGCACTACCAGACCATTGGTGCCCGCGCCCGCAAGGTTGCTCAGGCAGCGTTCCTCCGTAACCTCGCCCGTGGGGAGGCCTACCAGGCAGAGGCCCCTGGCCTGTGGGACGTGACCTTCCAGACTGCTGTGGCTCAGGCTGAGCTTGAGTCGCGCGAATACCCCGGCTTCTACCACCGTCTGGCCTTCCACATCACCGACCCTGCCAAGGCTGCCGAGGCTGAAGCCAAGGGCGCTCCCGTGGAAAACGGCGTGGATGTGTGCATTGAGACCACCCGCCCTGAACTGCTCGCCGCCTGTGTGGCTCTGGTGGCCCACCCCGATGACGAGCGCTACCAGCCCCTCTTTGGCACGACGGTGACCTCACCGATCTTTGGTGTGGAACTGCCAGTGCTCGCCCACCCGCAAGCCGAGAAGGACAAGGGCGCTGGTATTGCCATGTGCTGTACCTTCGGTGACACCACCGACATTGACTGGTGGCGTGACCTGAAGCTTCCCTTGCGCGCGATCCTGCGTAAGGATGGCCGTATTCAGACCGAGACCCCTGAGTGGATTACCGACGCCGAGGGCGTTGCTGCTTTCGAGCAGATCGCGGGTAAGACGACGTTCTCGGCCCGCGAGTGGCTGGTGGAGCGCCTGGCTGAAACGGGCGAAATGCGTGGCGAGCCTCAAAAGACCGTCCGTCAGACGAACTTCTTCGAAAAGGGCGACAAGCCTCTTGAAATTGTCACCTCCCGCCAGTGGTACATCCGAAATGGTGGCCGCGAGTGGGTCAACCCCGCTTCGACCACGAACCTCAACGATGAACTCGTCGAGCGTGGCCGTGAGCTGGAGTTCCACCCCGACTTCATGCGCGTGCGCTACGAGAACTGGGTGCGTGGCCTGAACAACGACTGGCTGATTTCCCGTCAGCGTTTCTTCGGCGTGCCTTTCCCCCTGTGGTACCGCGTGGGTGAGGACGGCGAGGTCAACTACGACGACATCATCACCCCCGATGAGTCCGCCCTGCCTGTTGATCCGTCAACGGATGTGCCCGCAGGTTACACCGAGGATCAGCGCGGCGTGCCAGGCGGTTTCGTCGGAGAACTCGACATTATGGACACCTGGGCGACCTCCTCCCTGTCCCCGCAGATCGCCTGCGGGTGGCTGGAAGATGAGGACCTCTTTGCCCGCACCTACCCCATGGACCTGCGTCCGCAGGGGCAGGACATTATCCGTACCTGGCTGTTCTCTACTGTGGTTCGCGCAAACCTTGAGTTCGCTGCCTTGCCGTGGAAGCATGCGGGCATCTCTGGCTGGATTCTGGACTCTGACCACAAGAAGATGTCGAAGTCTAAGGGTAATGTTGTCACCCCTATGGGCTTGCTTGAGCAGTACGGTTCGGATGCCGTGCGTTACTGGGCTGCTTCGGCCCGCCTGGGCCTGGATGCGGCCTTTGATGAGTCGCAGATGAAGATTGGGCGCCGCCTGGCTATCAAGGTGCTGAACGCTTCGAAGTTTGCCCTGACGATGGGTGGCGAGGGCGCTGACCTCGACCTTGATCCTTCGCATGTGACCGAGGCCCTGGATCGTTCGGTTCTGGCTGAGCTGCGCGAGGTTGTGCGCGTGTCGACTGAGGCTTTGGCCGCATACGATCATGTGAAGGCTTTGGAAACGACGGAAACCTTCTTCTGGACCTTCTGCGATGACTACTTGGAGCTCGTGAAGGAGCGCGCCTACAACCGCGAAGGTCTGTGGGATGAAGAGTCGGCTCGTTCGGCCCGCGCAGCCTTGGCTATTGTCATCAACACTGTGGTGCGCTTGCTTGCTCCCTTCCTGCCTTTCGTCACCGAAGAGGTGTGGTCGTGGTACCGCGAGGGTTCGGTGCACACGGCTGCGTGGCCGACCGTGGATGAGCTTGCTGCCGTCGAGGGCGACGCCGAGGTGTTGCGGGGCGCTTCTGCTGCGCTGATTGTCCTGCGTCGCGTGAAGTCCGAGGCTAAAGTCTCGCCGCGTACGCCCTTCCTGGCGGTTACGGTGGCAGCTCCTGGTGCTCTGGTTGAGACCCTGAAGCTTGTTGAGCGTGACCTGCGTGCGGCCACCAAGATCGAGGGCGTCATGAACGTTGAGGCTGTCGGCGAGGCTGAGGGTGACGATGCGGCTGTGGCTGTGACTTCCTCTGAGCTAGGCGAGGCTCCTGCCCGTAAGAAGGGCTGATTGCCTCGCGCTTGTAGCTTGTTGTGGCCCCTGGCGGTTGTCTCACCGCCAGGGGCCACAGGCATATGACCGTCACATGTTTGACAACTGAGCCCGCGATCCGCAATATCGCTCGACAGGATGGGTTCCTCTGTTGTCCAGCTCTTCCTGAAGCACGGACCTTGCAGAAAAAATCCGGCAACAAGATTAGAGTGGAATTCGGATTGTGACGTCCCCCGAAAGGTTTTGTCTGATGGTAGCAACGCACGATCAGGACTCTTCTGCCAGTACCTCCCCTGCAGTGAATGGGGCTTCTGACGAGGCTTCCTCGCGGCGCCTGCCTCGTTTAGCGGCTGCGCTCAATAGCGTCATGGGAGTGCGTGAGGCTACAGCTCGCGGTGCGGCATACCCTGCTCCCATCGGCATTTCTACCGGCGAGGCAACCTTTGACACTGAAGGCCAAGGCGCCATCGAATGGCACGCGCCCGTCATGGTCAAGACTGACTCGACCACAACGATCCCTTATCTTCTTCAGCGTCGCGTCCAACGCTCTGCTCGCCAGCCCCTCATTGAGGTCAAGCGAGGTATGGGGAATGCTTGGCATGCGATTACGGCCTCGGAGTTTTATGACGCTGTCATGGAAACGGCCGCGGGCCTGATCGGTATGGGTTTGGAGTTTGGCGATATGGTCGCCATTATGTCCCGCACCCGCTACGAGTGGACTCTATTGGACTTCGCTTGCTGGTTTGCCGGCCTGGTGCCGGTACCGATTTACGAGACCAGCTCCATTGACCAGATTGCTTTTATTATTCGCGACACTGGTGTCAAGGCGATGGTGACGGAGACCATCACGATGGCGGAGCTGGCGAAGGCTGCTGCCGCGAAGGCTGATGCTGAGGTGACGATCCTTTCCTTGGATTCGGAGGCGATCCGCACGATTGTTGATGCGGGCGCTTCGGTGCCGCGCACTCGGGTCACGGCTCGCACAGCGAAGCTGACGACGGATTCCATTGCCACGATTGTGTACACCTCCGGAACGACCGGCCAGCCTAAGGGTGTGGTCTTGTCTCACGGAAACTTCACGATTATTTCCGTGAACTCTCACCAGTGGATGCCCGAGGTTGCTATGGCGAAGGGTTCACGCCTGCTGCTCTTCTTGCCTCTGGCGCATGTTTTCGCCCGTTTCTTGCAGGTGTTCCAGCTCTCAGGTAACGGGGTGCTGGGGCACACTTCTGACACGCGGAATCTGTTGTCAGACCTGGAGACTTTCCGCCCCTCCTACCTATTGGTTGTCCCGCGCGTACTCGAGAAGATCTACAACTCCGCCGACGCGAAGGCTTCGGCTGGCGGGAAGCAGAAGATTTTCCGGTGGGCGGCGAAAGTGGCGATCTCATACTCGAAGGCGTCGAAGACGCCGGAGGGACCTTCTCGGAAGCTGTCTTTGGCGAGGGCGACCGCTGACCGCCTGGTGTATTCGAAGATCTACAAGCTAGTGGGCGGTAATGCGCGTTTTATTATTTCTGGCGGCGCGCCCTTGGCTGAGCATCTTGCTCACTTCTACACGGGTATGGGACTGCCTGTTTTGGAGGGCTACGGCTTGACTGAAACGGTTGGTCCTCTGTCGGTGAATACCCCGCGTCTGAATAAGATCGGCACCGTTGGACCACCTGTTCCTCCTGTATCGGTGCGAATCTCTGAAGAGGGTGAAATCCTCATCAAGGGGCCCTCTGTTTTCAAGGGGTACCACAATTGCGAGGAGGCAACATCTCAGGCTTTCACTGAGGATGGCTGGTTTAAGACTGGCGATCTTGGCTCTTTGGATCGTGACGGTTACCTTCGCATCACTGGCCGAGCGAAAGAAATCATTGTGACCGCTGGTGGAAAGAATGTTTCCCCGGCGTCATTGGAGGATCCGCTGCGTAGCCATCCGCTGATCAGTCAGGTTGTTGTGGTGGGTGATCGCCGGCCCTTCATTTCAGCGTTGGTAACCCTTGATTCTGAGATGCTGCCTTTGTGGCTGAAGGGACATGGTCTTCCGCCGATGTCTGTCACCGAAGCAGCCACGGATATTGAGGTGCTTGCCTCTTTGGATCGTGCGGTAGAGAAGGCGAATCAGGGAGTCTCACGCGCTGAGTCCATCCGCGAGGTTCGTGTGCTCACGACCGATTTCACCGAGGCGAACGGCCTGCTCACGCCATCGTTGAAGGTCAAGCGCGCTGCTGTGGTGGAACGCTTCGCTGATGTCATTAACGACATCTACGGCGGTCCCTTGGAGGACTCTTCATCTTCGGTATGAGGACGATTCGTCCAACTCTTTAAGACCTCTCGGTGCTGTTGGGGAGCGCGTGAGGTGAGGCGGGTAGTCGCTTCACCCCACGCGCTCCCCTTGTTTGCATTCTCTTGCGCAGGCTTTTCCTTATCCCTCTTATCAACTCATCGCACAGATTTTTCGGTGACCCGTAATTCATGTAGGGACATCCCTCTAGCACGCGCTTAGCAAATGCGATATTCTTAAGCCATCAGTTTCGGCTACCCGAAAAGGTGTGTCATGGAGAATATCTCTACCCTCCTGCAAGAAGCAGGCCTCAACAATCCGTCAGTTACCTCATACGTTGAAAAATGGGCCTCTATCACCCAACCCGATAGGATCGAAGTCATCTCGGCTGCGGACGACGAACGCCTCGTCCAAGAAGGCCTCGCCGCCGGAGAAATCTTCCCAGCAGGCGACCAGCTCTACTACTCACGCTCCTATTACAAGGACACTGCCCGCTCCGAAGAGCGCACCGTTGTCGCCACCCACCGCCCCACAGACAAGGGCGCATACAATAACTGGCGCGATGCCGACGAAGTCACCGCTGTGCAGGTGGAGCACATGCGTGGCGCTTCACGGGGCAAGACCATGTACGTTATCCCCTACCTCATGGCCCCTGTCGGCTCCCCCCTCGAAAAGTGGGCGCGAGGTGTTGAACTCACCGACAATCGCACCGTCGTGCTCCACATGATCCGCATGGCTCGTGTTGGCGTCGAATACCTCAATAACCTGGACAATCCCGACGAGTTCGTCAAGGCGGTGCATGTTACGGGCGACCTGGAGAATCTTGGCCAGGGCACGGAAGACGACAAGCGGCTTTTTGCTACCGTTGCCGACGAGCGGACGATCCTCCATTTCGGATCTTCCTATGGCGGCAACGCTCTGCTGGGCAAGATTGCCCACGGCCTACGCCAAGCCGCCTACGATGGATGGGATTCAAAGGAATTCCTCTCCGAACAGTTCATGCTCATCGGAATCAAGGACAAGGAAAAGGACCACACCTACTACATTTGTGGTGGTTTTCCCTCAGCGTCAGGTAAGACCAATCTGGCCATGATGCTCCCGCCCGATGCCCTAGGTGATCGTTACGAGGTCTACTTCTACGGTGACGATATTGTCTGGCTGCGCGTAGACCCACGCGACGGCCGAGTCTACGGCATGAATCCCGAGTTCGGCGCCTTCGGCGTCGCCAAGGACACCAACGAAATCTCCAACCCCACCGCAATCGAAGCCATTAAGCCCGGCTCACGCACACTCTTCACGAACGTTGCCTACAATCCCACCACTCAGGAGCTCTGGTGGGAAGGCCGGACCCCCACCCACCCAGAGGACGTCACCGGTTGGCTTGATTGGAGGGGAGAGCTGATCTCTGATCGACCGGCCGAAAGGCAACGCTCTACCGACAAGGGCGATGAGTGGGCCCATCCTAACTCGCGTTTCACTACCACCTTGGCCAATGTTCCCAATATCGCCCCCGATTACGAGGAACCCCAAGGCGTTCCCATTGACGCCATCATCTTCGGCGGTCGAGTACGTGATCGTGAACCTCTCATCCGCGCTATTGCTGATCTTGCCGAAGGCGTCTACGATGGCCTAACTCTTGGGGCAGAAGCAACCTTTGCCGCAGAAGGCAAGGAGGGCGTCTTGCGTTACGATCCCATGTCCATGCGCCCCTTCATGTCCTACTCCGAAGGAGAATACGCTCGCCATTGGCTGCGTATTATTGGCGCTGCTTCAGAACAACCCATCTTCGCCCACGTTAACTGGTTCCAACGAGATTCTGAAGATGGACACTTCCTCTGGCCCGGCTACCGCGATAATCTACGCGCTCTTCTCTGGCTCCTTGATTTCAAGGAAGGCCGCGTCACGGGTACTCAAACACCTGTCGGCGTAATCCCCACACCCGAGGAACTCAACCTTGAAGGCTTTGACGGCTCGCGCAAGGATCTTGAGGCCATTCTCTCCTTCGACGCCGCACAGTGGGAGCGCGAATGTGCCCACCGCGAGGAGCATCTTGCACAATTTGAGGGGCTACCAGAAGAAATCTGGGAGGCTCACCGCCGGGTAACAGAGGCAGTGAAAGCAGCCCGAAAGTAACGACGGATGCCGGCTAGAGGGTGTGCCGGACAGCGTCCTCTAGTCGGCATCGTAGGAGTGCGCAGCATTTTGCGCGGAGCCTCCTACTGAAGTTTGGCGATTCGGATGAGCAGCCCGGACGTCAATACTCAGGGGCGGGGCATGCATGAAACCCCTTCGATGCACGCCCCGCCCCTGTATGTCGTTGGTGAAAGTCGTGCGCTATACCTTTCACCTGCGCAAGCCGGTTCAGTCGGCGTTTCTATAGCCTTCCTTAATGGCTTCGTGATGGCGAATCACCTCAGTGACCATAAAGTTCAAGAACTTTTCGGCAAAGTCAGGGTCAAGTCCTGATTCTTCTGCCAGCGCCCTCATACGCACTACCTGCTGAGCCTCACGCTTCGGATCGGCAGGCGGCATATCGTGGATTGCTTTAATGTGGCCAACCTGTTGGGTGCAGCGGAAACGCTCTGCAAGCATATGAATGAGTGCCGCATCAATGTTGTCGATAGTCGCGCGGGCAGCCTTCAGTTCGTCTGGGATGAGCGAAGGGGACGCTGGGCGCGGCTCATTTTCTGACGATGGGCGATTGTTCTTTGTCATTGGCACTCCTTTGAGTGTCAGCCCCTCTATCCCGTAGTTCTCTGCGAAGAGGATCGCGGACTTCTGCCTCGTTCCTTGGCGGTACGCTTAGGCGCTTCGAATATCAGTGCGTTCGGCGTAGAGTTCTGCATTCCCTGTGCCTTCCACGACGTCGCGGGTGATGAGGACACGCGCAACGTCAGAGCGGCTAGGCAGCTCAAACATTAAGTCTGACAGGGTGTTTTCCATGATAGAGGACAATCCTCGAGCGCCCGTTTGCCGTTCATTTGCCCGAGCCGCGATAGCCAGCAGGGCTTCTCGGGTGAAGTCAAGCTGCATACCGTCGAGCTCAAAAAGATGCTGGTACTGGCGAACCAGGCAGTTTTTCGGCTCGGTGAGAACTCGGGTGAGGTCATCCTCGGTCAGTTGCTTTGTTGCTGTCAGCACGGGCAGACGGCCAATGAACTCAGGGATCATGCCGAACTTGTGCAGATCTTCGGGGGTGACCTGCTCGTAGATGTCGCCAATCTCAGAGGCGGATTTCAGTTCCGATCCGAAGCCTGTTGAGCGTTGCCCCAGGCGGGCTTTAACAATTTCGTCGATGCCGGCAAAAGCGCCTGCAGCGATGAAGAGAATACCCGAAGTGTCAATCTCCAAGAACTCTTGGTGGGGGTGCTTGCGGCCTCCCTGCGGGGGTACCGAAGCGACAGTGCCTTCAATGATCTTCAGGAGGGCCTGTTGCACGCCCTCGCCCGAGACGTCACGAGTAATGGAAGCGTTTTCTGCTTTGCGGCCGATCTTGTCGATCTCGTCAATGTAGATAATGCCGCGTTCGGCGCGTTTAATGTCGCCGTCGGCCTCTTGGATGAGCTTGAGGAGGATATTCTCCACGTCCTCACCCACATATCCGGCCTCGGTCAGAGCAGTGGCGTCAACAATGGCGAAAGGAACATGAAGGAGACGTGCGAGGGAGCGTGCGAGGTGGGTTTTTCCCGTGCCCGTTGGACCTAAAAGGAGGATATTGGACTTCGTGCCTGCCATGTCCTCTTCATTACCGGCTTCGCGTGAACGCACGCGCTTGTAGTGGTTGTAGACGGCAACCGAGAGAGCGCGTTTAGCGCGTTCTTGGCCGATCACCCACGAGTCGAGGAAAGCGTAGATTTCCTTGGGCTTAGGCAGCGGGGTTTGGGTGTTTTGGGTGGATTCGGAGAGTTCCTCGTCAATGATCTCGTTGCACAGTTCCACGCACTCATCACAGATGTAGACCTTGCCGGCGCCAATGAGCTTACGCACCTGCTTTTGAGTCTTTGTGCAAAAAGAGCACTTCAAGAGCTCGTCGCTATCGACAAGACGGCTCATAGCAGCATCCTCCAGAGGCGTGTGAAAGGATAAATCTCTTCCTCAAGCCTAGGTGAGTGGCGAGGCCTTTGCGCGGTGGCGCGCCCTGTTCTTCACCTAAATCACATCCCACCGCCGCCCTCGGAGCTTCATTCACACTGTCTTGACAAGCTAAGCCGAGGCTCCTATCCTCGACTTATTAAATTGACTTTCATAAGTTACGACAGGGTGGTCGTCATGGAGGACAACACCGTTCACGCAGACAGACTTGCTGACCTCAGCGCCGCAAGCCGAGCACGCTGCGTCGCTGAACTACGCCGCGCTTCCTCACAACCCCTGCACGCCCTCGCCAGCGCCATCGGACTCTCACGGCCCGCACTCAAAACCCACCTTGACGCCCTCATCGAATGCGGATTCGTCACCCAAGAAGAACCCCGCATCGGACGACAAGGAGGACGCCCAGCAGCAGCCTTCTCCCTCAACCCCGCAGGAGCCACCCTCTGCGTCCTCGACATCTCACGCCACGAACACCGCTACCTCATCCTCAACTTCGAAGGCACCATCGAACACGCTCTCACCATCGAAGCAGACGCCACGCTCACCCCACAGGAAAGAAGCGCACTAATCCTTGAGCAAATGTCTACCTTCCTGAGCGAAGCCGGCATCCCCCTTGACAGCGTCAGTTGCTTCTCAGCAGCCATCGGCGGGCAAGTCGACTCTTCGGGCACCGTACAACGCATCTGCAAACACAAGGCCCTCATCGACCTTTCACTTTTCTCCGAGCTTCCCAGCCCACTCATCCTCGAAAACGACCTCAAAGCTGCAGCCTACGCAGAACAACACATCGGGTGCGCGCGCGGACTCCACGACATCATCTACGCACTCGTCTGGTACCAAGTAGCAGCAGGCCTCATCCTTGGCGGCAAACTCCGCCGCGGCGCCCACGAGTTCGCCGGCGAACTCAACCTCGTACAGTCAACCGCCGAACTCCCCGACACCTATCGCAACCAATGGGAGAGCTGGCCTGCAGTGCTTGACCTCGCACATAAATGCGAAGCGGGAGATCAAGAAGCCTGCACCTCCATCCGCGACTTCAGCCGACGCGCCGCTCAACAGATCGCATTCCTCGCAACGAGCACCGACCCCGAAATGATCGTCCTCGGAGGACCCCTCGCCCATCGCAGCTCCATCATCTTCCACGAAGTGACCGAGGCACTGCGCAAGGAACTCCCCCACGGGCCTGCCTTTGCCACAACAATCTCGGCGCTCCCCACCTGGGGGCCAGCCCTTGGTGCAGCGCTGCGCGGACTCGAAAACATCGAACTCCGCACCCTGGGTGCCGCGTCATTGGAGTATCACCTCCACAACGCAACACCCTTGCCTATTCCCATTCCACCAGCCCCGGAGCAAAGCAAGTCAAGCAGCTCCCCGTCTCGATGAGGAAACCCTTATGAGAAAAACAACCACAATGGTCGCCGCAGCAAGCGCCTTCGCGCTTACCCTCGGGCTCGCAGCCTGCTCACAAGGAGGCGACGACAGCGTCAGCTCCGCAAGCAGCGCAACGGACGGGACCTCCATCACCTACGTGCTTCCAACCTCGTGGGCCAGTGTTCCCGCACTCACAAGCGCCGTTGAAGACTTTAATGCGGCCAACGACATTACGGTCACCCTTCAGGCAGTTCCCGACGAGAACTACAACTCCGTTGTCGGCTCCCGCTTAGCAGGCGGCACCGATATTGACATCTTCGCAGGCTCCTACACTCTGTTCGATGTTCCCAACGTCATGGTCGATCTGTCTGGTGAGGACTTCACCTCTCGCATGCCGAAGGCCTCCATCGACTCTATCACCTTCAGCGACGGCAAGATCTACTCCTACCCCTCCCCCACCCCCGGCGCCTCCTTCGGCGTGTTCTACAACAAGAAGGTCTTTGAGGCCGCAAAGATCACCACCCCCGCAACTCTTGATGAACTCACAGCGGCCATGAAGACCCTCAAGGACTCCGGCGTTGCTCCCCTCTACCTCGCAGGAAAAGACGGGTGGACCCTGCTCCAGCACCGCAATGCCACCAACCCCCTGATGAATCTCAGCGGCGACACCATCGGCAAGCTCAACTCCAACTCAATCCGCTGGGATGCCATCCCCGAACTCAAAGACCAATACACCGCCCTTGCACAGTGGGCTGAAAATGGCTACCTCAACGACAACGTTCTGACCGCCACCTACGAAGAATCCCTGCAAAACCTCGTTGATGGAAAAGCCGGCATGATCATCAACGGCACCTGGGTGATCGGCGCCCTAGCTGACCTCAACGAAAGCGCAAAGGACACCATCGGATTCTTCCCCCTGCCCAGTAAAGACGGCAAGACCATGCTCGGTGTCTCTGGCGCCGATGGTCTGCACATCGCAAAGAGCAGCGCAAACATTGATGCGGCAAAGAAGTTCCTCGCGTTCTTGTCCTCCAAGGAGATCGCCCAGAAGTTCATGGATGGAGCCCCCGGCATCAGCAACTTCACCGACGTCACCGTGCCCGACAGCACCCCGGTTGCGATGAAGGAAGTCAGCGAGGCAATCGCCAATGGTGACACCACCCTCGCTATCGACAAGGTCTCGCTAGTGCCCGCACCTGAGACTGACCTCATCGCCGCCTACCAGCAGCTCGTCGCTGGAAAGATGAGCGCCGATGAGTTCCTCACCGCCGAAGCTGAAGGCATGATCGCTTCAGGTAAGGCTGCAGGCATCGAAGGATTCTGATTCCTTCGAGGGTGGCCCACCACGCGCCACACGCGTAGTGGGCCGCCCTCGCCACGCCCTCTTTCTCTTCTCACAATGCGCTCAGGAGGACCTGTGTTTGCTTCCTCTCGCCGCCGCGCACGCATGTACCCCTCGTACTTCCTCGCACCGGCACTCATCATCTTCACCGTCTTTTACATCATCCCCGCCTTCGTCGGCCTGGGCCTGTCTCTGACCGACGCCACGCTCACGTCCTCAACGATGAAGTTCGTCGGCTTGACGAACTACTACACCCTCTTTTCCTCCACCGGCCAGTTCCTTCCCGCCGTCCTCAACCAATTCCTCTTCGCCTTCCTTGTGACCATAGGAAAAACCGGGGTTGGCGTCCTCTTAGCCCTTTTCATGGACCAACGTTTCATCGGACGAGACTTCCTTCGCGCACTGGTCTACGCCCCCATCATGATCTCTCTGGTGGTCGTCGGCATGGTCTTTAACTTCCTGCTTGACTCCGATGGCATTGTCAATCAATTCCTTGAGGTCGTCGGACTCGGCGCAATCACTCGCCCCTGGCTCGGGGACTTCGACACCGCGTTGGTGACAGTGGCAGGTATCGACGTGTGGATCGGTGTGGGATGGACCGTTGTCATCGTGCTCGCCGCACTACAGTCGGTCCCCCAAGACGCCCTCGAAGCAGCAAAAATCGACGGAGCTGGCCCCATTCGCACAGTGTGGTCCATCAAACTGCCCCTCGTCGCCCACGCCGTCAACCTTGCTCTCCTGCTGACCTTCATTTCAGGTATGAAGGCCTTTGACATCATTTACGCCACCACCGGCGGCGGCCCCGGCCACTCAACCGAAGTGATCTCCACCTTCATCGCCAAACAGCTTGTCACCGGCTCCCTCGCACTGCCTGCAGCGGCAAGCTTCGCACAATTTGTCCTCATCACCACCATCGCATTCCTCATCCATTTCCTCATCCAACGCAGTCAGGCTGATGCAGAATGACGACGACACCACACACTCCCTCGCCCCGCACTCGCATGACGCGCACCTTCCAGCGCATGGGAGCAACCTCGCGTAACCCCGTCGTATCAGCGCTGGTTTACCTCTGCGCCATCCTCATTACCGCCACCTACGTCATTCCCCTCTCTCTAGTGCTTCTCACCTCGGTCAAATCCGACCAGGAATCAAAGGTGATGAACTTTTCCATGCCAGAACAATGGCGATGGGACAACTACCTCACCGTGCTTTCCACCCCCGGCGTGGCAAAAGGCCTCCTGAACGGACTCATTGTTGCCGTCGGAGTTACTGCACTGACCGTCCTCGTGTGCGCAATGGCGGCCTTCGTCATTGCACGCTCACGAACAACCTTCACCGTTCGCGCCTACCAGTACCTGCTGGCTGGAATGATCGCCCCCTTCAGCTTCATCCCAGCTATCAAGGTCTTACAGTTCCTAGGACTCTACGGTACTTTTACCGGCCTGATCCTTGTCGACGTTGGCATCCAGATCCCCTTCATTACCCTCATGTACGTTGGGTTCATTCAGCGTCTCCCCCGCGAACTTGATGAAGCCGCCATTGTGGACGGTGCCGGCCCGCTGCGAACCTTCTTCCACATCATCCTTCCGCTGCTCAGACCAGCAAGCGTCACCTGCATCGTCCTGCTTGTCACCTTCGCGTGGAACGAGTTCCAAAACGTCCTTTTCCTCATGCCCAATCAGGACAAATGGACCATGCCGATGACCGTCTTTAACTTCCAGGGATTACACAGCTACAACTACGCCCTTGTCTGCGCCAACATTGTTGTCTCAGTGATCCCCGTCCTCACCGTCTACCTTTTTGCCCAAAAGCACATCGTGTCGGGAATGGTGGCCGGAGCGGTCAAGAGCTAAAGCTCCCCCACCCCAGCGCAACTGTCGGCACCGCCGTCACCCACACCTCATTTGGAAGACCTCCATCCTCATGTCAACTCACCTCAACACAACCCTGCCCTACCAACGCACCCCCGTACCCGACCGTTTTTCCCGCTCCGACTGGTTCCGCCGTGCACGCCTTGGCATGTTCATTCACTGGGGCGTGTACTCGGCCATAGGGCGCGGCGAATGGGTTCGTTCCCATGAAGAAATGAGCAGCGAGGACTACGCCCCATGGGCGCAGGCCTTCAACCCTCAGTCCGTTGACTTCGACGCTTGGGCAGCTCTCGCACAAGAAGCCGGCATGGAATACGCCGTACTCACCGCGAAACACCACGACGGCTACTGCCTCTTCGACTCGCAGTATTCAACCTTCTCCTCTGCGGCAATGGCCCCCAAACGAGACTTCGTCGCTGAGTTCCTCGAAGCATTCCGCAAACGAGGCATCCGCGTTGGCCTGTACTTCACGCTGATTGACTGGTCCCACCCGGACTACCCCCACTACGGAGACAGTTTCCACCCTGAACGCAACAACCCGGCATTCACCAACGAAGATCGAGACTTCAACCGCTACCTTGACTTCATGCACGCCCAGGTTGAAGAACTCTGCACCCGCTACGGCACCCTGGACATCCTCTGGTTTGACTTCTCCTACGGTGAGCTCACCGGAGAAGCATGGCGCGCCACAGAACTGATGGCAATGGTCCGCCGCCACCAACCCGATGCGGTCGTTGACAATCGTCTCGAAGTGTCAGCGTCAGGCTTTGGCAGTATCGTGACTGATTCGCCTTCCTCCTACTGCGGAGATTTTGTCTCGCCCGAGCAGATCGTCCCACCAGAGGGAATTCTCGGTCATGATCGCGCGCCCGTCCCCTGGGAATCCTGCGTGACCTTAAATAACCACTGGGCGTGGCACCACTCCGACCGCGACTATAAAAGCGGACAAACCCTCATTCGTAAACTTGTGGAAGTCGTGAGTAAAGGAGGTAATCTCCTGCTCAATGTCGGGCCTGATGCGCAGGGGCGGATTCCCGATGAGTCCGCGCACGTCCTGCGCTATCTGGGGCAGTGGGTGCACACAAATAGCGCATCCATCAAGGGTGCTGAAGGATCGGCCCTTGCTAAACCAGAGTGGGGACGATGGACACAACGAGGCCGTTACCTCTACGCGCATGTCCTTGAGCAGCCCATCGGACCATTGCCGCTGCCGGGCGTGGATGCGAGCACTATTGAGTCGGTCAAATTGCTTGCCACCGGAGAGGAACTTCATCTGGCGTCCTCGTGGGTGATCGAGGCATACCCCGACCTGACTTTCGTTGCTTTCGGCCCGGAAGGCGGAGATGACTCTTTCACCCACATGCTGCCTGATGCGGATGATACCGTCGTAGAAATCACCTTGCGCGAACCCGGCACCCCCGCCTGACCTCTTGCGGATAGGAGAACCTTCATGACCAGTTACCAGTACGCCATGATTGGCTGCGGTGCCCGCGCCACCATCGGCAAGCACATCCCCACCGTTGAGCCCGGCTCCCGGGTGGCGTGGGCTGTAGACACCACGGAAGCAGGACGAGGCCGAGCCCGCGAACTCTTTGGTGATATCGACATCCTCAGTTCCGTAGAAGAACTCATCGCCCACACCGGAGGCCCCGGCAGCGGCCGCGTCCGCGGTGCCATCGTCTGTACCCCAGATGATACGCACAAAGCCGTCGCGGAGGTCTTACTCAAGGCGGGTATTCCCGTCTACCTCGAAAAACCGATGTCCATTTCTTTAGAGGATTCAGACGCCCTCGTTGACCTTGCCGCATCCACGGGCACGCCCCTGTATGTTGGGCACAATATGCGGCACATGTCGGTCATTACGCTGATGAAACGCCTCATTGACGAGGGCGCCATCGGTCAGGTTCAGGCAGTGTGGTGCCGACATTTTGTTGGTAACGGGGGTGATTACTACTTCAAGGACTGGCATGCGGATCGCTCACGGGCGGGCACTTTGCTGCTACAAAAAGGCGTGCATGATATTGACGTCATCCATTTCCTTGCGGGAGCGTCATCGTCTGTGGTGCAGGGGATGGGCGACCTCATGATTTATGGGGATATTGAGTCTCGTCGGGACAATTCGGATATGACGATGCCCGAGTGGTTTTCTATGGATAACTGGCCGCCGCGAGCACAGCGCAACCTGAATCCCATCATCGACGTTGAAGATATTTCCATGCTGCAGATGCGTCTAGACAATGGTGTTCTCGCCTCCTACCAGCAATGCCATTTCACACCTGACTACTGGCGTAACTACACCGTCATTGGGGATGCTGGGCGTTTAGAAAACTTCGGAGACGGTGAAGGTGGTGTCGTGCGTGTGTGGAATAGACGGCACACTTTCGCGCCTGAAGGCGATGAGGAGTACCCCATTGTCGGCGACTTGGGTGGTCATGGCGATGCTGACAAACTCACGATGGCTGAGTTTGTGTCGATCATTGCCCAGGGTGCGGCCCGTTCTGAAGCGGAGCATCTTGCAAACCCGTTGGCTGCCCGTGATGCTGTTGCCACGGCAGTCATGGGGGCGCGTTCCGTTCGCAATGGCAGCGTGCCTGAGCAGATTCCACCACATCGGCTCAGTGAGGCTTCACGGTAGTTGACAGGTTCTTACCACCATGGGCTGAATTGACCTGGGAAGATACATGGAAAGAGGGCGGCTGCATAGTGCAGCCGCCCTCTTCCCAGCGTTGTCACTGTGCCCCATTTTTCTTATGCGCCTGTCAGCGAGGGGCCAGTTACTGAGTGGTGTGTTGCTTAGGCATTGCCCTTACGGGAGGCAAGCACCTGGTCGATGAGTCCGTACTCCAGCGCCTGCTGTGCGGTGAGGATCTTGTCGCGGTCGATGTCGCGACGCACCTGCTCAACAGGGGTGTTGGAGTGGGCGGCCAGAGTGTCTTCCAGCCATGCGCGCATACGGTCGAGTTCGTCGGCCAAAATCTGAATGTCAGAGGCCTGTCCGTGCATGCCTTCCATCGCAGGCTGGTGAATGAGCACGCGGGCGTTGGGCAGGGCCAAACGGCGGCCCGGAGAGCCCGCAGCAAGTAGGACAGCAGCAGCCGAGGCAGCCTGCCCCAGGCAGACCGTCTGAATCTGAGGCTTAATGTACTGCATCGTGTCGTAGATAGCTGTCATTGCGGTGAAGGAGCCGCCGGGGCTATTGATGTACATGGTGATCAGCGAGTCAGGGTCCTGAGATTCAAGAACCAGAAGCTGAGCCATGACGTCATCAGCCGAAGCGTCGTCAACCTGAACGCCCATAAAGACAATACGATCTTCGAAGAGCTTGGCGTAGGGGTCTTGGCGTTTGAAGCCATAGGCTGTACGTTCCTCGAAGGAGGGCAGGACGTAGCGCGCCTGGGGCATCTGGCGGGCGATAGCCTCAAAGTAGGGCTGGGTGCTCATAGTCAGTTGGCTCCATCCTGTGCGCGGTTGCCGATTTCCTGCGGGGTAGACACGACCTTGTCCACGAAGCCGTACTCAAGGGCTTCGGTGGCGGAAAACCAGCGATCTCGGTCAGCGTCAGCAAGAATCTGCTCGTAGGACTTACCCGTCAGGTCGGCAGTAATCTGGGTCAGCTCTTCCTTCATCTTGAGGATGAGGTCAGCGTTAATACGAATATCCGTTGCCGTACCGCCCGCACCGCCTGAGGGCTGGTGCATGAGTACGCGCGTGTGCGGCGTGATGTAGCGCTTGCCGGGTGTGCCTGCGGTCAGCAGGAACTGGCCCATCGAGGCTGCCAGACCCATACCCACGGTGACGACGTCGGGCTTGATGTATTGCATGGTGTCGTAGATGGCCATACCTGCGGTTACTGATCCACCTGGGCTATTGATGTAGAGGTAGATGTCGCGGTTGGGGTCTTCTGCCGCGAGCAGCAGCATTTGGGCGCAGATCGCATTAGCGTTGTCGTCGCGGACCTCACCGCCAAGCCAGATGATCCGTTCCTTCAGCAGGCGCTGGTAGACGGAGTCACCCAACGCCATCGGGGATTCGGCGCCGGCGCCGTGCATCACGTTGCTCACGTGTCACCTCCAGGATTCACAGTCCACTTGCGGACTTGTACTGTCCCCTAACCTAATGCTTTTTGCGGGATGGGGCGCGCTGCATCCACTGCTTTTCGCTATCGGCGCACGGGCTTTCAGCCACAACGATCAGCCCTCTCGTGCTGAGGGCATCCGCATGCAGCTCGCACCAAGCAGTTGGCATCCACTTCAGGCCTGCTCGGGTCAAAGGCTTCCTCTGAAGAAAGCCCATGCGACAGTGGTGCAGTGACGTGACACGTGTTGTGCTGTGAAGCAGTTGCGACCTGAGGTGACAGCTAGAGGTGTCACGCAATGCAACAAGTGCTCCAAAACTCCCTGCACGGCCCCTCCAGCACTCCCCGCTCAAGCACATTCGCGCACCCTAGGCCTCCAGGTGAGAACAAAAAGCCTGGGGCGGCATCGCAGGATGCCGCCCCAGGCTTTAAGACGAGTCAGTGAGAAACTGAAAGGGTCACTCTTCGTCGCCAGCTTCGTCTTCGTCAGCCTCTTCTTCAGCTTCGGGAGCTTCTTCACCGAGGAAGGCCGACAGGTCAACGTCAGCGCCAGCGGTGTCCTTGACGGTCACCAGACGCAGCATCTCAATGAGAGCCTTCGCGCGGCCAAGGTCAGCGACAACAGCGGAAAGCTGAGCCGAGTTGGAGAAGAGCTGGGAGATGTCCATGCCGTAGGTCTGAGACATCTGCAGCGCGTAGTCAATGAGCTCCTGCTGAGAAACCTGAACCTCAAGCTTCTTGGCGATTGCCTCGGCCAGAATCTCGGTGCGGAACTCCTTTTCGATCTCCGCACGAGCTTCCTTCTTCGCCTTAGCGGTGGCAGAATCACCAACGCGCTGAGCAACCTCAGCGTCCACAGCGGACTCAGGCAGGAGGATTTCGACCTTGTCGAGCAGGTGCTCAACCAGGCGGTCGCGGGCCTGAAGAGCCTGCTGGGAGGTCTTGGTCTGGCCGGCCTGCTTGCGCAGGTCTTCCATCAGTTCGTCAATGGTGTCGAACTCGGACACCATCTGAGCGAAGTCGTCATCAGCCTTGGGCAGTTCACGGGCCTTGACGGAGGAAACGTGCATCGAGACCTCAGCCTCTTCGCCTTCGTGCTCGCCGCCCTTGAGGGTGGTGGTGAAGGTGATGTCGTCGCCTGCATGGCAGCCGCGCAGAGCCTTGTCCTGACCGTCAAGCATGTTGCCCTTGCCGATCTCGTAGGAGACGTCGGAAAGGGAGTCAACCTCTTCGCCGTTCACCGTGGCCACAAGGTCGATGGTCACGAAGTCGCCGGTCTTGGCCTGGCGCTTGATGGGGGTGAGGGTGGCGAAGCGGCCACGCAGTTCATCGAGTTCAGCCTGAACGTCTTCGTCGGACACCTCGGTGGTGTCAACTTCGATGACGGTGGAGGCGTCAACGTCGGGCACCTCGAAAGCGGGAACAACGTCAACCTCGGCGGTGAATACGAGCTGACCGCCGTGTTCGCCGGTGGTGTTGGGGATCTCGGTGACCTCAACGGAAGGCTGGGACATGGGGCGCAGGTCGTTTTCCTGCACGGCGCCGGAGTAGTGGGTGGGCAGGACCTCGTTGACAACCTGCTCGATGACGGCGGCGCGACCGAAACGCTGGTCGATGATGCGTGCGGGGACGCGGCCCTTACGGAAACCGGGGATGGAGACCTGGTTGGCAATATCCTTGTACGCCTTGTCCATTTCGGACTTGAGTTCCTCGTAGGGAACCTCAACGGTCAGGCGAACCTTGGTGGGCTCGAGGGTCTCAACGGTGCTCTTCACGTGTGTGCACTCCAGAATCAAAGGAATGGGCACCCGGCGAGCGGGCGCATGACAACTCTCCGATTCTACGCCAGTGTTGGGGCATTGTCGCTATCCGCCAGTGTGAACTCTATCCGCCCGCCTGAACTCCTGCGTTTGCCTCGCCCTTCAGCGGCCAACGTGCCCGCATCCTCATTCTTTCCTCCGCTGCGCTCCTCCGGCCTCCGTCATGTCCGCCCCCTTGCCTACACCTCATTGCTTCGTGCGCGTGCCTCTGTCTTGTCGGAAGGAGGTAGGGTATGCCAATGACTAGCGATTCCCTCCTGCAGATCTATGACACGCAGATGCGCACCGATGCCGAGGTCTTTGATGCTGCTTCTGTCACGCGCATCGGCCCCGTTTACGCCGCGCTCCTTACTTCGACCCGGCGGGGCCTTGTCACCTACGCCTCCCTTGAGGGCGCCGGCGACATTGACGCCCTGATTGACGAGGTGATCTCCCACTATCGCCAGGTGGGAACAGTGCGGTCTTTTGAGTGGAAGGCGCGCGGACACGATGAACCCGCAGATCTGTGTGAGCGTCTGGAGGCTCACGGTTTCAGCCGTGATGATGCTGAAACCGTGATGGTTGGCGATGCTGAGGCGATCCTTGATGCTGAGTCTCCCCTGCCGGAGGGCTACCGCGTTGAGCGTCTAACCTCACGCGAAGACCTCTATGCCGCCAATGAGTTGGCAGCTCAGGTCTTTAACTTCTCTGATGCTCGGCGCGCCGAGTATGCCGACCGTCAAACGCGTCGGCTCTATGCAAACAAGGGCGCAGAACTATGGTGTGTGCGCTACGCGCTTGATCCAACTGGCCCGGATCGCATGGTCTGCACGGGCCGTATCGAGCACATCCCCGGCACCGATTTTTCCTCGCTCATGGGCGGCACTTGCTTGCCTGAGCATCGCGGTCTTGGCCTGTACCGTGCGATCACGGCAGCGCGCGCTCGAAGCGCACTCGCCGCAGGCAAACGCTATCTCCACGCCGACTGCACGGAGTACTCCCGCCCGATTCTCCAGCGCGCTGGACTACAGGCAGTCACCACTGCGATTCCAATGATCTACGACTTCACCCCGGAAGCTCAAGCAATTCAATCTGCCTGACACACTTGGAAAGCGGCGCCGTTCCTTTGCCTCGCCCTCAACGCCCGTAGACTCTGCGGGCTGTCATATAACGACGTTGATCGACCGTGCCTGCGCCTCGGTTGCTCGCTGCGTGTTTGCGTGCTTTCAGCAGATAGGCGCGCCCTTCCACACTGCGCACATAGAGAGCGTGCATGTGCACACCATTCGTTTTTAGCGCATCGACAAAGATGTCAACGTGTTCGCGTTTGCTTCCAATCACCTGGGGGACGTTCTGAGCAAAGAAGGTTTTCCACGGCAGATGCCGTAGCGCGGGAATCAGGATGTAACGGGGGTTTCTGACCGGGGCATACATTTCTGTTAACGCCTGCGCGAACACCTGCTCTTCACGATCGCTTGCGCCACTGAGCGAAGCCCGATAGGTGTACTGGTCGTCACTATCGACATCCACTGTTGCACTGTCGCTGGTAATCAGGCCAATACTTCGTAGAGCCTGCACAAGAGCTTGACTTTGACGTCGAATTCGATGCTCAGGGTAGAGCAGGGGCCGACGGAAATACCAGGAGAGCACACCCCACGTCACCACAATCACCGCTGCAAGGAGGTAGATCGCCAGAGTGAGAGGCCCCCATGTTCCCGCTCGCGCAAAGAAACGCAGTGTTTCAAAAACAAGCATGGCACCAAACGCTACGCCAGCGGCAACAAACATCTCTGCCGCTGCGACGATCTTTACTTCAGGGAGAGCAATGCCGGCGCGCGTACGCAGGTGGATACCACCGCCGCCCTCGTAGTTCTGGTCATCAATAGCTTGACGCCATAGTTGAGCAACGAGCAGCCGATTACTGGAGCGAGACAGGGTGTCTTTGTTCAGTATCGGGATGGACACGTCCGTCCACCCGGAAGACTCTCCCGCGCACCTCTCAATGCCGTTTTCGACGACAGGATCGTAAGCGCGCGGCCCGACAAAGGTTGTGAATCTCTTGCTGAGTGCTCTGAAATCACGCGAAGCGCTGAGTTCGTCCTTTTCGACGTCGCGGTTGAGCAGGTGCACAGGGTCTGCAGTGGCCAGGTGCCACACATGAGCGACCTTGTCAGGAACAGCAGGGTCAATGCGGATGACCCGCCCGCGCATCTGGTTGCTCATCATGGTGGCTTTAATGGTGGAGGCAAGAACCAGGGTGTTGAGCTGGGGGCAGTCCCACCCCTCGCCCAGCAGAGCCGCCGTGCCAACAAGGATTGTCAGGGTGCCTTCGGCGAGGGCCTCAGTGAAAATCCGAACTGAGGTTTTTGCGGCGCCTGCCCCACTGACAATGAGGTAGTCCTCGCAGTTGGGGAGGGCCCGAGTGGAAAGTTCAACGCCATGTTGAGATGCGAGGGCGTTCAGCCGCTCCAGGGCTGAGCGAGGGGCAATGAGCAAACTACCTGTCAGCACCCCCATACTCTGAGCGGCGGCCGCTGCGCGCGGCGTTCCCGCTTGAGCTAGGGCGCGGCGGGCGGCCTCGAAGGCGGGAACCACGCCAAGCTGCACAAGAGGCTGGTCGGTGCCGATGAGGCTGCGCATATCGGCGCGAATGTGATCAGCGAGGATCAGCATGCGCAAGTCCTCACCCATCTGCTCTGCTTCATGTCGGGCGATAGTGCCGATGGAGTCGCATTTGCCTGCCGAGTTCACCAGCAACGTGTTGGCCGAAAGGTCCGTGGTGTTGATGAGTTTGCGTCCGCGCAGAAGGTGGGCGCTTTTGAGCGCCTCGGTGACAGCATCGTTAAAGGCATCGGGGAAAAGGGTGGGATTGGCCAGAATGAAGGCGAAACCGTCCTCGATGCTGCCAGCGTGTTCCTCGGTGGTGAGCAGGAGTGTGAGAACCTCTGGGAGAGGCACTCCCCATTCCCGAAGGAGAAGAAGCAAGCCCAGGCTTCCGGGCTCGTCATCGAGGCAGGCGTCGAGGTATTCCTCTGGGGCGAGCAGCAGTGGCGCGTCGGTGAGGAGGGTGCGCGCGCTACCCGTCTGATCATCGGGGTTGGCAAGGCGTGCGGCGGCCTCGACGGTGTTACGCCTGAGATCGCGTAGGCGTTGGATTTCTTCTTCGGTGGGCAGACCGACAAGAACGTAGTCTTGGTGGGGAGCGAGGTCGCCAGTGGCCACGAGTTCGGGAACGGAAATTTCGGCGTCGATGTCTCCGCACAGGTCAATGTAACGCTGCCATTGTGCGGGTGTCGTGTCGTAGGGAGGGGTGGCGGTGAGGGAGATGATCAGTAGTTCGACGTTCCTCTCTTTCATGCGGGCGATGAAGTCTACGAGGGCGTTGTGCCACTGGGAACGCAGATGGTGGGCCTCATCAAGGATGATCGTTCCGATGTGGTCGAATTGGGCAAGCAGGTCGGTGTCGGTGAAGGTCTCGCCGGTTTCTTCGTCGGTGGAACGTTCGTGGGCAGCGTGGAGTGACTGGTAGGTGGTGGAGGTGATGAAGGCGGGTGTGCGGATCGACGTGGAATGCTGTGCGGCTTCGGGAGTATGGGTTGCGAAGTGTTCGTTGAGGCGACTGAGCCACTGATCGCGAATGGTGAGGCTTGGGGAGAGGACGAGGGTGGGTTGCCCTCGCCGTCCTGCGACTTCTAGTCCGAGGATGGTTTTGCCGGATCCGGGGGCGGCAACGACGTGAAGGCGTCCGTCACAGGCAAGAGTGTGCGCCTGGTCGAGGACGCGCTGTTGGTAGCTGCGGAATCGGCCGGTGAAGGTCCATGAAGGCATTGAGGTCTCCTGCAACATGGTGGCTCTATCGAGGTCGACTGCGTTGGGTAAAGGCTTTCATGTAGGCATCAAGTGCTGGCGTAGCACTTTGTGCGATCTGCGCTGGCGTTGCAGTTTTTACTTTAGGTAGTTCCAGAATGTAGCGCGCGAAGAGGATGCCGTAGATGTGGGATCCGATGAGCACGAGGTCAAGGGATGCGGACTCTCCTTCTGCGCTGCCAGGAATTTGCGGAAAGATCTGTTCGCTGATGAAGCGCAGCATGATGGCGTGTGATTCTTCGTGGGTGCCAACGCTGCGCAGTAGGGAGATGAACGCTGGGCCAAAGCGGGGATCGTCCAGGGTGGTGATGATGTATTCGAGGTATCCCGTCCAACCTTGATCTTCTTGGGCAAGGGCTTTGATGAGGCGTTCTTTAACGCCTTCTGCTTCGAAGGTCGTGGCGATGACGGCGGAGAACAGTTCTGCTTTGGTGCCGAAGTAGTAGTGAACGAGTTTGGTATCAACGCCTGCTTCGGTGGCGATCATGCGGATGGTGGCACCTTGGTAGCCGTGGCGCGCGAAGACGCTGCGGGCGCCGTCGAGGATGGCGGCTGCGATATCGGTGCGGTCTGCGCGTGGTCCGCGACGGTTTGACGAGGCCGTCCTCGCCCCCTCGTGTGTCGTGGAAGAATCGCGAGTTGCCACTTCCTCTCCCCTCTCCTGGTCTTCTGGTGGACGTTTTGTTCTCGTGGGCGTGTTCGCCGCGCACTGCCCCGCAAACGTCGAACCTCGGCATATTCTATCGATGATTTTCACCATGCGATGAAAAGTCGTGCTACGCTAATTTCATCACCTAGTGAAACCTGGCAACGAGGAGGTTGCAATGAAAGCCATGGTGATCAAGGAATTCCGCGAACTCCTACGCGACCGCCGCACCCTCGCCCTCCTTCTCTTCATCCCGACCATGCTCCTCATCGTCTTCGGTTTCGCCGCGAACTTCACCGTCGAACGCAATGAAGTCCTTATCGGCGGCCCCGGTGCGCGCTCCGTCGCCGACGCCCTCGCCAACCTCAGCCCCTCGCAAGAAGGCTTTATCATCGAGCACGTCGACCCCACTCTGAGCGAAGCCAACATTGACCCCCTCCTCCGAGCAGACGCCTACGATGCCATCATCTTCGCCACAGCCACCACCAATGATGACGCCCTCCTGTCGACGCGAACTCACGTGTGGATCGACGGATCAGGGCTCTTCGAAGCGATGGCCGTTGAGAAAACCTGGATGCAAACCATCGCCGAGGATGTCCGCGAACGCGCCCGTGCCACCACAAAAGACATCGAAGCCCTCCGAGATGACCTCGACAGCCGCAAGAGCCAGATCAATGAGGCACGCTCACAGCTGACTGAACTGCGCTCCACACTCAGCGAAGTCGATTCACGGATGGAGGAGCTACGCGCCGCCCTCGCCAATCCCACGCCAGGCCCTCCTCCCAACCTGCCGTCACTCCCGGAGCCCCCGGCACTCCCTGACCTCCCCACGCTGCCCGACCTCCCTGCGCTGCCAGAACTCCCAGTGCTGCCCGACACCAGCGCACTCAACCTCGACACCATTGACGCCGACTCGACAACAACCGTTCTCTTCAACCCCGACCTGAAAACCTCGTGGGTCATGCTGCCGGGCCTGGTGGGCCTCATCGTCCAGTTCATTAGCGTGGTCATTATGAGCATCGGCCTTGTCCGCGAGCGCGAGGCGGGAACCCTTGAGCAGCTCGCCGTCATGCCCCTGCATCCGGCGGCAATCATCGCTGGCAAGATCACGCCCTACTTTGTGATCTCCCTGTGCAATATTGCGGTGATCACTGCGTTGGCCTCGTGGATTTTTGGCGTGCCTTTCGTAGGCAGTTTCGCGATCTATGCCCTGCTGACCACGCTATTCCTCTTCGCTGTCCTTGGGGTGGGCATCCTCATTTCGGTGGTGTCGCAAAATACCGGGCAGGCAATCCAGCTTTCAGTCATGACTCTTATGCCGCAGGTGCTCCTCTCGGGCCTGATTTTCCCGCTGGATTCCATGGCGGTGGGCGTGCGTTGGCTAGGGTATGCGATGCCGTTGACGTGGTTTACCAAGGCCGCGCAGGGCATTGTGTTGCGTGGCGCGACCCTTGCTGAGGTGTCCCTCCCCCTCGGGATTTTGGCGGCAATGGCGCTCTTCCTCTTCGTGGTGGCCAATGTGCGTATGGCACTGATGCTACGCAGGGGAGGTGAGGGAGCATGATGATCGCTTTCTCCCCTGGCACTGTGACCGCCCTCGTGGGTGGGGATGGTGCGGGCAAGACCAGCCTGCTGAAAACGCTCACCTCAGCGCAGGGTCGGGCGCAGATGGGGGTGGGTGCGCTCTCGACGGGCGAGGTCGGCTACCAGGGGGCGACCTCGGGCACCTGGCCGCAGTTGACGGTGGTGGAGAATCTTCAATTCGCAGCCCGCGCCCACTCCATGCCACGCAACGTGACGCAGGCGCGCATTGATGCCCTGTGCGAGGCTGCCCGCCTGGATGAGGCACGCGATCGCCTGGCCTCGCGTTTATCTGGCGGTATGCGTCAGAAGCTGGGGGTGCTCATGGCGATGATCCACTCCCCTGCCCTGCTTCTCTTAGATGAGCCAACGACTGGCGTTGATGCTGAGAGTCGTCAGGTTCTCTGGCAGCTCATCAGGCGAGCGGCTCGGGAGGGGGCAACAGTGGTGGTGGCGACCACCTATTTGGACGAGGCCGAGCAGGCCGATCAGGTGTGCGTGCTTGATCGCGGGCAGCTCATGGCGCGGGGCAGTTGCGAAGAGGTCTTGGCCTCCACCCCAGGCAGGGTGTGGCAGGTTGGCGATCCCCTGCCACGTCATGCGCGGCCTCATCCTTACGCAGAGGCTTCCGTTCCCAATGACGATGGTGCGGGGGCCTCGAAGGACATGGCGGCCAACAATCCAGCTGCTACGGAGATCACCGGCAGTGTCCCCCTCGTCCTCAATGACGCTCATACCTGGCAGAGGGGCCAGCGCTTCTACTACTGGCAATCCTCTGACGTTCCCCCGCCCGTTGGAGGACGGCCAGTTGCCCTCGATCTTGAGCTCTCAACGATTGCCTCCATGCTGGCTCGCGAGCGCGAAGCCAGCACCGGCAATCCTGGCCGCACATACAAGCATCCAGAAAGTGCCGATCCGCCCCTTAGTCCTCGCCTCACTTACCCATCGGGAATTCCACTCATCAAGGCCAGGCAGATCACGAAATACTTCGGCGATTTCACGGCCCTTGATGACGTCTCACTCTCCCTGAAAAGCGGCGAGATAGTTGGCTTGATCGGCAGTAATGGTGCTGGGAAGAGCACGCTCATTCGCATTCTCTTGGGGCTCCAACAGGCAGACTCTGGCACCGTGGAACTCTTTGAAGGGCTTGAACCTCGTCAGGCGCGGGCCAATATTGGATACGTTCCCCAAACCCTTGGCCTCTACGAGGCTCTGACTCCTGGGGAGAATCTTGCCTTCACCATGAATACCTACGGCGCTGTGAAAGACAACATTGCCCCATACAGCCTTGCCCGAACCAGGCCGAACACGCGCAGGTGGAAGGCGGGTGATTGGGACGATGCCATTCGGATGTTCCCAAATGTTCCGGTGAGAGATCTCCCTCTGGGGGCCAAACGCCGCCTGGCTGTCGCATGTGCGCTCAGTCATGCGCCACGTTTACTGATTTGCGACGAGCCGACCTCGGGGATGGATGCTCTTTCGCGGGCACGTTTATGGAAGCATCTTCACCGCGTGGCCGACGCGGGAACAGGGATTCTCATAACGACGCACTACCAGCAAGAGGCGCTGCAATGCGATCGCCTCGTGCTGCTTGAGGCCGGGCGTCTTGTCATTGACCGTTAGAGAGTTCCCCCAGTCGTCACTCATGCGCGAAGTGCCGCATTGTTCGACGACCGCAGGGTCAATGGAGCGGGGGCAATGGAGCGGGGTTAGTGGAAAGGACGAGGTTTTAGCGCTGGAAGGTCATGCGGTGAGCATCCGCATCAACCTGGGCGTGACCGCCAATGGGGAAGGTCAGGAGTGGAGTAGTGTGCCCAAAGTCAACATTTGCCAGAACTGGAATCCCCTTCAGCCAGGGAAGGGAGGCAACAGTTTGCTCAACGTCGCTTCGGGTTGGCGGCAATCAGCTCATAGTCCAGGTAGGGCAGGAGTTCATTACTGTTGTAGCCACCAATAACGGTCATAATGCCGTGGACGGTGGGGTCAGCGAAGGCCTCGTGAAGGTCGACCACCCGGGACTCAATCGAGGACGTGAAGAAGCTGTCGGCCTCGCGCACATGCGCACCGAAACTCACCTGCAGTCCCATCTGCTCGAAGCGGTGGGAGGCACAGTCCACAACCTATGCTCCCGCATCCCCTCGTTCCACGAAGGGCAGGCTCACAGAGGGGGCTACGACGCGGATATGTGAACCTGGCTGAAGGGGCTTTGGAGTGATCGAGGTGCGGGTCATGGTGAGCCAGTGTAGCGCGAAGCAGGATCCTCATTCCCTTGGTGGAGCTATGAAAACTGAGGCCCTGTTACCGCGTTGTGTTGATGAAGATGACCCACGGGCGGTGTCGGATAGCACCATAACGCTGTTTTGAGGGTCACTCCTGAGACGCACGAAACCCCCTGGAATACTCCGGGGGGTTCGGCTGATTGGAGCGGATGACGGGAATCGAACCCGCGTAATCTGCTTGGAAGGCAGAGGCTCTACCATTGAGCTACATCCGCGCGCTCACCGAGGTGAACGACAACGATACTACCGTGTCTGAGGCCGAATTGCGAAACCGGGGTATGACACGGTTATGATAGAGGTGCTGTTTCGCCGTGGCTTCCATGGGGGAAACACCACGGGGTATGGCGTAGCTTGGTAACGCGCCTGCTTTGGGAGCAGGAGATCGTGGGTTCAAATCCCGCTACCCCGACTTTCATCTGTCGGTTTACTTTCCCTACCATCTGCAGTTTTTGCGCACATGAAGCGCGTACACGAAAGAAGTGACCGATATGCCTTCCACGTTTTCTCAGATGCAACACTGGGGACGAACTCGATTCACTGGTGAAAAAGTTGTCCTTCGAGAGCTCCACCCCTCAGATCTTCCTCTGCTGTCCGCCTGGTGGAATGACAGCGGTGAGGCTATTTTCCAGCAGCAGGTCATCACCCCGCGGCCAGCTCAAAGCATTGAGCAGATGTACGAGATGTGGAGCACAAATGACTCCCCTAACGGCTGTGGATACACCATCACCGTAGATGGGGAGTGTATTGGCCACGTCACCCTCTGGGGCATGAGCCTGCCGATCCGCATTGCCACCTGCGCGATCATTATCGGCCCAGATTTCCAAAATGAGGGCTACGGTCGTGACGCATTGAATGTCGTCTTGCGCATCGCCTTTGACGAGATGGGTGCTCACAAGGTGGAGATTCAAGCCTGGGACTACAACGAACGTGCGCTTCACCTCTATTCGTCACTGGGCTTTGTTGAAGAAGGCCGACGCAGGGCCGCTACCTTCCACGGCGGCACCTTCCATGACCATGTCCAGATGGGCATCCTTGAAGACGAATACCGGGCGCTTCATTCCTGACAGGCGCCTGGCCGTTGCAACCTGAAGGCACACTGCCATGAAATTCAACTCCCTTATTCCCGAACTCTCCGTCAGCGACATTGAGGCGACCCGTCACTTCTACCTTGACGTTTTGCAGTTCACCTTGGAGTATGAGCGTCCCGAGGAGTTGTTTCTTTTTATCTCTTGTGAGGGCAATCAACTGATGCTTGAGCAGGAGAACGGGCACTGGTCAACTGGCCCTCTGGAGCACCCGTACGGGCGCGGCATTAACTTTGAGATGACGGTTAGTGACGTTGAAGGCCTCTATCAGAGGGTGCTGGACGCCGGTATTGTGCCCTTCCGCGAGCTCTCGGTCAGCCGCTATGAGACTGGTACCGAGGTACTGAATCAAAAGCAGTTCCTCGTTCAAGACCCGGACGGTTATCTTTTGCGTTTCACCGACTGAGCCTGGACTCACATGAGCCACTGCAGGCGGCGCCTCGTAGCATGACGCGATACGAGACGCCGCCTGCGGATATGTCAGTGGCCTGGATGCGCTCGGCCGCTTCGTGCGGCTTACTGCTGTTCCCCTGCGCTGGCTATGGCCTGTAGCGCGGCGATGTGACGTTCCCATGCTTGTCGCCCCTGTTTCGTGAGCGATAAGGACGTGTGAGGGCGGGTGCCGATGAATTGCTTGATGATGGTGACGTAGCCGCATTCTTCCAAGGCCGAGGCGTTCTTGGACAGGGTGGAGTCGGTGGTTTGAATGAATTCGCGCATGTCCTTGAACGAGACGCTGTCGCGTGCGACGAGGGCGGAGACGATGGACAGGCGCAGGGGGTTGAGCAGCTTATCGTCGAGGGCGAGGCGGGGGTGCCCCTCGTGTGCCGCTGCCTCGCCAGGGGTTAGGGCGGGGGTTGTCTCCTTAGCCATTGGTCACTTCCTTTCGCTGAGCGAGGCCTTCTGCTTTGCGCACGGTCACGAGTTCGATGACGGGACCATTGATCGCCAAGATGGCAAAGAGTGCTGCGATACCAACAAGGGTCCAGACGCTGAGCTGGCCGTCGACTGCCGCACGGCTTGCAAAGACCGCCCCCATGAACGTGATGCCCCAGGCGGCCATCATGATGCTCCACCGCCTGCCAAAACCTCGTGCTTGGCGTTTGATTGCCGATCGCATGGTGATGGCCATGAGGATTGCTGCAATGATCACCCATCCGAAGAAGACGAGGACTGGGATGAGCTCACTCATTCCGGCTTTGGCGAAAGCGAAACTGAGCAGGGGGAAGGTGCTTCCACCTACGCAGAAGATGGAGTAGGGAATCCACATGGGACTCAGGGTTGGCGCTGCGCTCATCTGGGATTGACGGACGAGGCCGAGGAGCTCGCGCGCCTTTGCGGGATCGACCTCGCCAACTGATTGGTCACGGTCAGAGGTGTTGCGTGTCATGATGATCGCCCCTTTCGCGGTGTGTGTTTCGAAGGTGTGAGGCGTCAGGCCTCCTCACACCTCCAATATAGAAACTACTTTCCAGTTTGGCAAGTGCTTTCTGAGGGGAAATTATTTTCCTCTTCTATTCTTGCTTATCCTTGGGCGTTCCTTCAGCGCCAGGAAAAGACGTCTCCAACCACACATCCACATCACTAGAGGACAGCCCATTACCCAGAGCAAGACGCTCAAGATCACCCCGGGTAATATGACCAGCATCGTACAGAGTCGCAAAGATCGCATACATGCGCACCTCAAACGACTCTTCAATTTGCCGAGCCTTCGTCTCCAAAGCAAGCTGTTCGTTGCGCGCAAGGGACTCTTCCAGCTCTTGGACTCCGACGTTGAGGGCTTGCCCGGCCAGGAAGTCAGCAGCGTGTTCGACGAGGGGAATCTTATCGACAGGGATTTCCTTGACTAGGTCCTTCCCCAACCCGATCCAGGCCCGGATTCTTTCATCAGCCTCACGCCCAGCAGTAACCTGTTGATCCCCCACCTGATCAATAAAGAACGCCTCCAGCTTGCCCTTGAGGTACGAGGGCGTCGAAGAGTGGTAGGAGGCGCTTCGCGGGCACGGTTTCGTTAGGGGCGAGGCTAAAAGCGGTCAGGGAGGCAGACACGGGTGGAAGCAGGAGGGCAAGGCCTGATGTTGGGTGGGAGGGTTTGGTGTGGTGAGCTCACTTGCTTGTTTGTCCGCTTTGAGGGGTCAGGACTTCCTCACTGCGCTCGATAGCTTTAAAGTAGCGGACTTTAGCGACCTGGGCATC
>NZ_RQZF01000014.1 GCF_003858455.1 Schaalia canis
CAAGCCAACCATCCAGCGCACGCCTAGCATCCAGCACCATCGAATACCTGGCCAACCGCACCCAAGGCATGGACTCAGCAGGCAACCCCCTGATCTTCCACAACGATGACGAGAAGATCCTGCCCGGCACGGTCGGAAAAACTGGCATCAACAAGCTTGTGCATATCCTGGGCACACACATGCTTTCAGTGGAAGAAGCAATCCGATACGGTGATGACTACAAATCTGCCATCGGGGCTTCTGAGACTATCGGGCGTGATGATTACGGAAGCATGACCAACATCCCGCGATTCAATAGGCCAGATTTATTGACGCTAATGAAGCCTGTTGTTTCGTCGGACGAGGGACTGCGTGCTCTGCGTCAGGCTGTGACGAACTATCAGGATTTGCATTTCGCTGTGGTTCTGCGGGATCACTATGGTAAACCTTCCTATGATCAGGCCCTGAAGCACGCGCTTGGAACAGATGCCAAGCTTGAGGGCTTTTTCATTGACCAGATCGCAGAGGCGCGCATTGATGCGATGAAAACTAAGGCTGACCTCGCGCAATACTGGATTGATCTAGGAAAAGATATCTCAGGCAACCTTCCCTTCTCGGACATCCCAGTTGCCGGGAACTTCGCTGGGTTCTTGGCAGACCGCTCCTTGAGTGAGCTTGAAAGAAGTGTTCTTGGGAACATAGAGCATGAAGAATCAGCAGAACGCCTCACCGCTGAACTCTTGGCCCAGGATGCCTTGCGTGCGCGAAAGGGCGCGATCGTCGGTGCTCTGAACGAAGCAGGCATCATCGATCATGACTTAGTCGTCCAGTTCTGCACCGACACCGATATGCCAACACGCGATGCACACGCCTGGCTTCAGTCCGATTTCCCATCCGTTGATGTGACAGAGCAAGACATCCCTGATGAGAGGATGCGCTCGTCAGAGGAAGTCAGAAGGCAAAAGATCATTGATCGTATTGCCGGTAGGTACTTCGATCTACACGACTACACTCAGGACTACGAGACAGCTTTCGAAGGATTCTTCAAATGAAACCCCTTAGTGACAGAGCACGCATGGTGCTGGGCACAGTCTGCGCCGCCCTACTTTTAGGCGGGTCGCTCAGCGCATGCTCTCACACACCAAACACGAGAAACGCTCCGCCCCGGGTAGAACTCTTAACAGCAGATGAACTCAAAACCGCTGAGCCTGCGGTCCGCGAAGAGTACTACATTGGTTCTTCAACGAGATGCGGTCCAGATGAAAATGGGAAGCTGCCGTCTGCTCTTGAGAAGACTCCAAATGTTACCTATTTTGAACAAGATGAACGGCGAATCATCATTGGGGTCTGGGATGAAGAAGACTCACGCCCTTCACAGACACTTGAGGATATCGTAAACGGCATAACGCATGACAAGTGCCGATTGGGGAAAGCCTACTTCACGGCTTTGGGGGAGAAATATAGCTCCAGCCAATGGCGCGTGGATCCGCTCAATTTTGGCCAAGATGTCGTGGCCTTCCGCGCCATAGAGTGGGCGGTTCGTCCTGAAAATCCGGTTCCTCCAGCGCCGGTGAAACGCGAAGGCGTAGAGGTGTACTCGACTGCGCGTGCTTATGGGATCGTTGACGGCAAACTCGTCATGGTCCGAATAGACGACACTACCGTTGAACCCCCAAGCGAGGCAGAACTGCGCGCCCTATGGAACGCCCAAGCAGGTAAAGTCCTCTACCTTGACGGCCTCGAACACGCTCAAGAACTCCTCACACCCCAAAGCGAACAAACAAACAAGTAAGAGGCCAAGCTAGGCTTGACCACCCAACACCAGGCCTTGCCCTCCCACCTCACATGCGGACAGCCTCGCCAACCCCTGCGCCCTCGCCACTTGACAAACAGCAAAGAGATACCGCAAAACATTGAACCAGGACCTGGGTCCCACAATTCAGAGCATGCTCACCCCACACCAGTTCACCAGGATCACGATTGAGGCATGCCCGACTCCGCAGCACGGTTATCCGTTGGTTTCGAACTCTATTGTTCCGAATCCTTCTGCGACACGAACGGGAGCATCATGACCCTTCCCAAGCGCCTTTTTCACCTCTTCAGCGCCGGGGATTGCTTCCCCGCCCGTAGCGCCGCCGCGACAAACACCCCGACCAGACGGCATCCCACTTTGCCGAGTCTTTGAAACATCATGGTCTTTGCCCTATTATGATCCGATTCTTCTTCAGGGCAGCCTCGATCACTCTGCCACTGGCCTTACGCCAGATGCCAGCTTGCTCCTTCGCGGCCGTCCTCAACGATCACACCGGCGGCAGCCAGACGATCACGCAGGGCGTCAGCCCTCGCCCAGTCCTTTTCGGCGCGCGCCTGAGCGCGTTCCTCAATGACGGCTTTCACCAGCGCATCAAGGGCATCAAACTGCGCTGAATCTGCACCGGCTCCGCCCTCGTCCTTCCACTGCGGGGACACGGGATCCAAGCCGAGCACGTCAAGCATCGAACGCACAAGAAGTTGTTCGCGGCGAGCAGCCTCCACATCACGGGCCTCCACTGCCACGTTTCCGGCCTTCATATGCTCATAAATGACCGCGAGCGCACCGGCAACATTGAGGTCGTCATCCATGGCGGCACTGAAGGCTTCGGGAAGCTCTGCCGGGGTCAGCGCCTGCACCTCGTCGATGGGCACTTCGCCAGCAACATCAATGGTGCGCTCAACGAAGGCACTGACCTTCGCCCATGCTGCCGCTGCTGCGGGGAGCGTTTCCGGCCCCCATTCGATGGAGGATCGGTGGTGCACGGTGGACAGGGCCCAGCGGACGGCGGCTGCGGGAGCCTCGGCGGTCAGAGTCTCCACAGAGAGCACATTGCCCAGGGACTTCGACATTTTTTCGCCCTTGGTGGTCACCCACGCGTTATGCACCCACATGCGGGCAAAGCCCCACCCTGCCCCATGAGACTGCGCCTGCTCGTTCTCGTGGTGGGGGAAACGCAGGTCAATACCGCCACCGTGAATATCAAACTCTTCACCCAGGTAACGCTTGGACATAGCCGAGCATTCCAGGTGCCAACCTGGGCGGCCCCTCCCCCACGGGGAATCCCACGAGGCATCCGCCGGTTCGCTGGGTTTCACGGCTTTCCACAGTGCGAAGTCACGCGGGTCGCGTTTGCCGGCCTCCACAGCCTCGTCAATCTGAGCGTCATCTTCGGTGGAGAGCATGTCGTCAAGCTTTTGGCGGGTGAGGGAGCCGTAATCGGCTTGCGAGCGCACGTCGAAATAGACATTGCCTTGCCCGTCAGCGTAGGCGTGACCGGCCTCCATCAAGCGTGCAATCAGGTCGATTTGTTCGGGGATGTGCCCGGTTGCTCGGGGCGCCACGGTGGGCGGAAGGACGCCGAGCGTGGCATAGGCGGCATCAAATTCGCGTTCGAAGCGTGTCGCCCACGCCCACCACTGCCATCCGGCCTCGGCGGACTTGGTGAGGATCTTGTCGTCAATGTCGGTGACGTTGCGAACGTAGGTAACGCTCATGCCGTAGCGACGCACCCAACGGATCAGGGCGTCGAAGGCGACAGCACTACGCAGGTGCCCCACGTGGGGGGAGCCCTGCACGGTCGCGCCACACAGGTAAATGCCAACGTGACCGGGGGTGACCGGTTCGAGGGGTTGGAGGCGGGCGGACTTGGAGTCGTACAGGTGTAGTGCCATGCTCTCTATCTTAGTGGCGCACCTGCTGGGGCAGAACCACGAGGCGCCCGTCGTGAACGGTGGCGACCTCAATGGGCCATTCGTAGACGCGGCTGAGTAGCTCCCCGGTCAAGACCTCTGTGGGCGGGCCAAAAGCGGCGATACCCCCCTTTTCCATGAGGGCGATTTTGTCGCAGTAGGTGCCCGCTAACTGCAGGTCGTGCATGACGGCCACCACCGCGTGCCCAGCTTGGGCCAGCTCACGGCAGACCTGCATGGTGCGTTCCTGGTGGGCAATATCGAGGGCGGCTGTGGGTTCATCAAGGTAGACCAGCCCCGTTTCTTGGGCGAGGACGCGCGCGAAGGTGACGCGGGCTTTTTCGCCACCTGACAGGTGGGTGACTTCGCGGTCCTGAAGGGCCGTAACGTCGGTTTGCTCCATGGCTCGCGCAACGGCGGCCTCGTCAGTGTGAGTGTCCGTGTCCCAGCAGTGGCGGGCCATGGCGACAATGTCGCGCACCAGGTATGAGAAGGGGAACTCAATGGTTTGAGGCATGACGGCGCGTAGTTGAGCGAGCTCCTTGCGGCTGTGCTCCTCGATGGGGCGCTGCCCGTAGCGGATGGTGCCTGCTTGAGGGTGGAGATCGCCAGCCATAATGCCCACCAAGGTGGACTTGCCGGTGCCATTGGGGCCCAGCAGGCCCACCACCTGGCCGAACTCAACGCTGAGGCTGACGTCGTGGAGGATTTGGCGCGTGCCGTAGGAGAAGCTGATGTGCTCCGCCGTCACTGCGGGTGTGGAGAGTGCGGGCGCTGATGCGTCTCGTTCGTTTGCGGGCGTCATTTAGTGTCCTCCTCGTTGCAGGCGGGCACGCAGAAGCATGAAGAAGGTTGGCCCACCCACCAGCGCGGTGAAGATGCCGATGGGAAGGTCTGCGAAGGGGATGATGGTGCGTGCAGCGAGGTCTGACAGGGTGACCAGCAGGGCTCCGGCCAGCATGGCTCCGGGAATGAGTACGCGATTCAGCGGACCCAAAGCCAGGCGCATGACGTGGGGAACGATCAGGCCAACGAAGGCGATCACGCCCGCGTAAGAGACGGCTGCGGCGGTCAGCAGGGTTGACAGGGTGATGGCCGCCAGTCGCAGTGCCTGCACGTTAATGCCGACGTGTCCGGCGGCGCGCTCTCCCAAAGAGAGGGTGTCGAGGCGCTGTGCCAGGGCGAAGGCCCACAGGATTCCGATGGTGACAACCACGGCCACCGTCCACACCTGGGCCCACACCGTGCCGTTGAGGGACCCCATCTGCCAAAAGACAATGTGGTCGCGGGCGGTGGTGGGCGCAATATAGGTGGCGATCGAAGCCAACGCGGTACACACGGCGGTCACAGCAATACCCGTCAGCACCAGGGTGACAACATCAGCTTTGCCGTTGGAGCGTGACAGGAGGTAAACCACCATCGCTGCCAGCAAACCGGAGAGGAACGCTGCGGCGGGCACGGCGAAACCGGCCAGAGCCTGTGGGATGAATACCATTGCGAGGGCCGCGCCAACCGATGCGCCCGAGGAGACGCCGATAATGCCCGGTTCTGCCAGGGGGTTGGAAAAGACAGCCTGCATGACCGCGCCAGCGACCGCCAGTGCTGCGCCCACCAGGAGTCCCAAGACAATGCGTGGGAAGCGAATATTCCACAGGGTTGAGAACGCCAGCGTGTCTTGGGGGTACTCTGTCAGCCCCAGGGGTGCGAAGGATGAGCGCAGGACGTCACTCACGCTCACCTGATATTGGCCCAGCAGTGCCGAGGCCAAAGTGGAGGCCACCAGTCCCACGATGACCACGCTCATGGTGATGACCATACGCACCCGGCGCCGCTCGAATCCCAGCAGTGTGGGCGCCGCTGAGGTGCGCGTGGTGGCGGGGCGCAGTGCAGTCTCGGTCGCTGCGCTCATTGTTCGTCGTCCACGCCGTAGAGGGCGCGGGCAATAGCAAGCAGGGTGTCACCCGTTTGCGGGCCGAAGGACAGGGAGAGGCCATCGGGGATGGCGATGATGCGCTGTTTTTGTCCGGCGCGCGTTTCTGCCACGCCCGGGCGGGCCAGCAGTCCGGGAAGCCCTTCGGTGGATTCCAAGCCGGAGGTCATGACGAAAATAACTTCCGGGTTGAGGGTGACGAGGGATTCAGCGTTCGCTGGCGATACTCCTCGGATGCCGTTAGCTCCTGCAACGTCACGAGCGCCGACGGCTTCAATGAGGGCGGCTGCGCCCTCGTCTTGACCGAGGATGAAGAACACGCCTGCGGTGCCGCGAACATAGAGGAAGGCGGTATCGAGGGGTGTTTCGGGTGTCCATTCTTTGATCTGTGCGAGGGCGTCGTCAATGCTCTTTTGGGTGCGCTCTGCCAGGGCTTTTCCGGCTTCGTCGGCGCCAATGGCGTGGGCGATGGTGCCGATCATGTCATCAATGGTGTCGATGCTGTGATCGGGGTTGATGAGGACGAGGGGAATACCCGATGCGCGGAGTTGATCGAGGGCTTCGGGTGGGCCAACGGAGCGGTCGGCAATGATGACGGTGGGCTGGAGGGAGAGGATCGCTTCAGCGTTGAGGGTGTGTCCGTTTTCGGTGACGACTGGAAGGTGAGCGAGCTGCTTTTCCGTTGATGAGATGGTGCGGCCGACGAGTTTATCGCCGTAGCCCAGGCCAATGAGGGTGCGGCTGATTGCGCCGGGTAGGTCAAGGGCGAGGATCCGCGAAGTGTCCGTAACGGTGACGGAGTTTCCTTCGGCGTCGGTCAGGGTGACGGGGAGTTTTTGGGGGAAGTTTCCTTCGATCGGTGTGGGGTCGTCGAGGTCAGGAACTTGCGAGAGGCCTTCAAGTGTGCGCGGGTCGGGTAGGTTGACCGTTGTCGCAGTTGAGGCAGATTGGGTGTCCTCAACAGACTGGGCCTGTGAGGTGGCCGATTGAGCGCTGGCGGCTGCGTCGGCCGGGTGGGTGGGGGTGGTGCAGGCGCCAAGGAGCAGGGCGCAGGCACCGATTGCTGCAAGAATCCTGGTTTTCATGTTTTCCTCATGACTGTGCGGTGCGGGGTGAAGAATGGGGTCTTCACCCCGCACCGCAGGGTCTTTACCGCTCACATTTTAGGTGGTGAGCAGTATTGCGTGATTGTGGCATTCAGTGGTGCTGGCGTGCACGCACGCCGCGTCCTGACATGCCCACTGCTGCTGCACCGAGAGCCAGCACCATGAGCGACATCCACACGAGAGCCTGGGCCTCGGTACCGGTGGATGCCAGGCCACGGCCTGCGCCTCCGGCGGTGACGTCACCGAAAGCGTCGTACTCGATAAGTTCGCCGGTTTCGGGATCGCAGGCGGTGGCGGGAGCCAGCGACGCGGAGGAGGACATCGGGTCAAGGGCAGTGCCGGCCGCGTAGAAGCCAGCGAATGCCTTAGCACCTGTGTCGGTGAGGGTCACCGATGCACCGTCGAAGCTCAGGCCGCTGTCGGAAGCGCTCACGCCGTTGAATCCGAGCGAGGCGAAGGCCACGCGACCAAGGTTGAACTTGTTACCGGAGGTATCCGAGCCGGACACCGTCATGTACAGAGTTCCACTGTTGCCATTGATCTGAACAGCGGGGTTACTCATGGTGAGATCCAGGATGCCGTTGTGGCCGTAGAACTGGACGGTTCCGCTGTAGTAGATGGTGCCGCTGCCGGTGGAGGTGTTATACAGGCCACCAGAAACGGGGAAGTTGAAGGTTGAGCCATCCCAGGTGACACCGTTGAGGTTCCACCCACCCTTAGCAATAGAGCCACGAACGTAGGTGGTGAAGGAGCTACGGACACCCCATGAGAGGCTGCCGGAGGTAATGCGCTTACGGTGGGGGTCCACCGCACATTCCTTCTTCTGCTTCTTCACATCCGGCGTACCGCCGTTGGCGTTAGGCTGCTTCGTCGTGGGATCCTCGTTCTTCTTCGGGCCATCCTTTGTCGAATCATCCGTGGCGTTGTTGTCCGTGGATCCGTCACCGGTCTTGGGGGTCTCCACAGGGGCACCTGCAGAAATGGTGATCGGGTCGAAGTCGCTGGCACCCTCGGCGTAGAAGCCACCAAAAGCCACGGAGCCTTCCTTCGTGAGCGTGAGCTTGGCGAAGGTGATGGTGGCGTCCTTTCCGGTGCCCTTGACAACGGGGGCGGAGAGGGTGGCGAGGGTGACGCGGCGCAGTTGCGGCGCAGCCTTTCCTTCGGCAGCCTTCTTCAGGGCTTCAGGGTTGCCCAGAAGCGCCATGTCCTTGGCGTCGTAGGGACGGGAGGCAACGTCTGCAACCAGGGTCCAGGTGTTGCCGCTTCGGACGATCTCAGGGTTGGCGATGGTGATGTCCAGCAGGCCGTGGTGTCCGGTGAAGTGGACCTTACCGGCGAAGCGGGAACCAGCGTAGTTGGCGAGGTCAACGCCCACACCCTTAGGGCTGGGGAAGTTGAATTCGCCGGTGGCGCCTTCAGAGAGGGTCCAGGAGCCCTTTGCGAGGCCCTTGAGGTAGCTGCGGAACTGTTCGCGGACACCCCAGGTCAGTGTGGGTGAGAACTTCTGAGGAGTGGTGTCAGCGGAGGAGTTGTCCTTTGGCTGCTCACCCTTCGGGTTTTCCTTGGGGTCCTCGGTCTTGGGCTGCTCACCCTTCGGGTTTTCCTTGGGGTCTTCGGTCTTGGGCTGCTGGTCCTTCGGGGTGTCCTTGGGAGCGTCTGCAGCGCGCAGCGACACGGTCAGTGCGTCAAGCGCACGGTTTCCTGCCTTATAGAAACCACCGAAAGCCTGAGCGCCCTGTTCGGTGAGTTCCACCGAGGAGAAGCTCACCGTTGCACCCGTTGAGGTGTGGGCGAGGTTCATTCCGCCAAGGTTGGCCAGGTGGACGCGTGCAGGTGCGGGAGCGTCTGTCGAGGATGCTGCCGCGCGCAGGGAGGAGCCAGGACGTGCGCCAGGCATGGCGAAGGGGCGGGAGGCAACATCAGCCATGAGCTTCCATGCCTGGCCCTCACGCACGATTGCCGGGTTAGCGATCGTGAGATCAAGCAGGCCACCATGTCCAAGGAAACGTACCTTGCCCTTGAACTCTGCGCCCGTGAAGTTACCGTGGGCAAGGGTTGCACCGTCAGCCAAGGGGAAGACGAAGCGGCCGGTGGCGCCTTCGGAGACCTCAACCTTGCCGTGAGCAATGGGTCCGGTGACGTAGTCGAGGAAGCTCTTGCGGATACCCCAGTTCAGGTCAGCGGTGTATTTCTTCCCTGCATCAGCCTGAGGGGGAGCGGGAGTTTGTGGCTCATCCGCCTTCTTGTCTGCTGCGAGGGTTTCTTCCAGGGTGCGGGGGTTCATCGCCTGTGCTTCTTGACCGGCGGCGGGCTTGTCCTTGAGTTTGCTTCCCAAGGATTCGAGTCCAGTCCAATCAGAGAAGCGGTTACCGCTGACGTGCAGCGAGGTGAACCATTCCTGGCTTGCGGCCGGCCATGTGGCGAAGGTCGAAGGATCGGTGATGAAGTTGTTGGCAACGTTGATCTTCTGCATGGCGCGCATCCTCTTCAGAGGCGTCACGTCAGAGATGCGGTTGTCATTGAGGTAGAGCTCGCGAGTGTGGAAGTTTTCTCCCAGGGGGGAGATGTCCTCGATACGGTTGTTCGCAAAGTTAAGGATGCGCAGGTTTTCAGATCCTACGGGCAGTCCGGCGATGTCCTTGATCTTGTTGTTCGCGGCTTCGATCGTTCCCAGGTTTTCAAGCTTCTTGAAATTCGGGATCGTCGTGATCGCATTGTTGGAGACGCGGAGCGTCTCAAGCTTGGTCAAATCAGCCAAAGGCGACAGATCGGTGATTGCATTGTTGTCGAGCTCGACAGTATGCAGCTTGTTCAATCCAGCCAGAGGTGCCAGGTCGACGATTGCGTTGTGAGAGAACTTGATGGATGCCAGGTTCTTGGCACCTTCGAGGCCCTGCAGAGAGCGAATCTTCTGCTCGTCGGTTTTGTTGATACCGATGCACTGCATGGACTGAAGGGTCTGGATGACCTTATTCGTGATGGGGGTTGAATCCTTCAGATCAAGCTCCCAGCGAATGCAGTGAGCCAATGTAGGGTCAGGAACGTTGACGTCAACGATTGCTTCATTAGGATCTACGAGCGGCTTGTTGCCTGGATCCTTGTAGAGGTCGGGGAAAATCTTCCACAGGACGGGCTCGGGAGCCTTTGCATTGGTCCCGTAGAGCTGAATGGTAGCAACGAAAGGATCGCCCACTTCACCGTGGTAGAAGCCAACGAGTTCCTTGGACATTTGGGTGATGCGCGGCTTATGCGAGGCAATCACCAGGTAACCGTCACGCATTTCCCATGTCAGATCCTGCAGATCAAGCAGAGCCTGCTGAGTGAAGGTCTTTGCGCCGCCACCAGCCAGGGTTCCCTTCGTTGCGGCGTCCACCAGGAGCTTCTTGTTGGTGAAGTCGATGGTGGGGTTGGAGATCTTCACGTCCAGTACGCCACCGTACTTAAGCCAGTGGACCTCGCCACCGAATTTCAAGGTCGTGGGGTTCTTGACGTCAATGTTCTGCCCCTGCTTGGGGTACCACACGAGGTTCTTGCCTTCGGAGAGCTCACGCACGCTGGTGCGGTCTTCATTCTCGCTACCAACGTACTCACGGAAGGAACGCCTGAAGTCCCAGTTCGCAAAGCCCAGGTGGACTTCGTAGTTGGTCTTTTCAGGTTCAGAGACCTCCGCTGCCCCTTCAGGCGCGTCAGCAGCATCGTTTGCTGCTGGAGTATTTGGAGTTGCCTCACCTTGCGCGCCTTCGCCCTGGGCCGCATTTCCTTGAGTGCCCTCAGTTTGGCTACCTGCTGCTTCGCTGGGCTCGGAAGCCTCAGGCTGACCCTCAGCAGCGCCACCCTCTTGCGGCACATCCTGAGGGGCAACAGGGTCGCCGGCAGCGGCTTCAGCGCTGTCGGGCGAGGTTTGCGCGCCAACAGTGGGTTCACTGCTGACTGTTTCGGCGTTGTCGGCGGTAGGCATAACATCGCTCGCCATTGCGGCGTTGCCTGGGAGGATGCTTGCTGTAGCAAGAAGGGCTGTCACCACGCTGGTGACAAGCGCTCGCTTTGTTACAGGTCTCATGGTCTGCAGTACTCCTAAATACACTATAGGCGCACCAATATTCTATTGGCCCCATTCACCTTAATTAGGGCACCCTAATCGGACAAACAATCTGACAGGCTGCCATTAAAAAGGAAGGGCAGATGACCTGCATAAACAGGCATTTAATTCATAGATTATTGATCTAATTCTCATTCTCCGTTCCCGCCTCAGGCGCAACGCCGCCGTCCTGGCCTAAAGTGGAGGGATGTCGACACCTCCTCCCGTCTTTCGCATTGGCCACGCTCTTGACGTCCACGCCTTCTCCCCTGAGATGGACGGCACTAAGAAACTCATGGTCGCCTGCCTGGAATGGCCCGGCGAAACGCCCCTGGTAGGTCACTCTGATGGCGATGTTGCCGCTCACGCTATCTGCGACGCGCTCCTAGGCGCTGCGGGCCTGGGCGATATGGGCACCGTCTTTGGCACCGATCGCCCCGAATGGTCAGGGGCTTCCGGCGAGGCTTTCCTGCGCGAAGTCATGCGGATGCTTGAGGTTGCCAAGTGGCGTGTCGGAAACATTCACGTTCAGGTCATTGGTAATCGCCCCCGCATGAAGGCTCGCCTCCCCGAAGCCGAGGAACGCTTGAGCGCCCTCGTTGACGCCCCAGTCAGCGTTTCAGCAACAACCACCGACGGCCTCGGTTTCACCGGCCGAGGCGAAGGCCTTGCCGCTCAAGCCACAGCTCTCATCGTCCGCGCAGACTAACTCACTTCAGCCCCGCCCTACCCTAGCCTCAGCGACGCATAACCCCTACGCCCCAGTTACGTGACACTTGTTGCGTTTGGTGACAGCTATACCTGTCACGCTATGCAACAACTGTCACACAACCATCGAGGCGTCACCACCCTCAGCGCCGCCATGCGCAACTGAGCTGACCGGCTACCGTCGCCGCCTTAGCTTTCATAGATATTGATGTGGGCGTCATCCTCACGGATAGGGATAAGAAGCAGCAGGCCCACCAGCAAGATGAGGACAATGCCGACAATGCCCCAGTGGGTAGCCGAGTGTCCCTCGGTAATCTTCGAACCGATCCAGACAGACAGACCATACATCGCTGGAGCCAGGAAGGACACTGCACGGCCCGTGGTGGCGTACAACCCAAACACCTCACCTTCACGGCCTTCAGGAATGATGCGCGCAAGGAAGGAACGTGAAGCAGACTGTACCGGCCCAACAAAAACACACAGAATCAGGCCCAACACCCAGAAGGTGATCTTGCCGTAGTCAGCCATGAAGAACACACCCATGCCAGCCAGGATCATCAGAAGCAGTGATGCCTCAATCACGCGCTTAGGTCCGAAACGGTCATCCAGGGCACCAAAGGAGATGGTGGCAATACCGGCGACAATATTTGCCGCCACACCGAACATCAAGACCTCGGACTTCCCAAAGCCAAAAGCAGAGGCTGCCAGGATCGCTCCGAAGGTAAATACTCCAGCCAAACCGTCACGGAAAACTGCTGAGGCAATGAGGAACTTCAGGGTGTGGGGAGCCTCTTTGGCAAGGCTCTTCACCGTCTGGAACAGTCGACGGTAGGAGTCAATGATCGACTCTGAAGGCTCAGGGGCGCGGGAACGGCGAGGCTTCGGGGGCCGAATGACCACGGGCAAGGCGAAGATGCCAAACCATGCGGCGGCGATCAGCATGGACACGCGCACGTCCATATTGTTCGTACCGCTGACACCAAAAAGGCCAACCTCAGGCTTGATGAAGCCGAAGAAAAGCACTAGCAGCAGGATAATGCCACCCACGTAGCCAGCGCCCCAGCCCAAGCCAGATACGCGCCCCATGTTCTTCTTGTCAGCCAGGTGATTGAGCATGGCGTTGTAGTTGACCGAAGCAAACTCGAAGAAAATATTGCCCAGGCCCAGCAGGGCAATGCCCAGCCAGAGGGCACCGATGGGGCCAAGTGGGCTGCCGGGATACACGAAGTACATGACGCCCATGCAGGCTACGACGGCGTAGGTGAAGATACCCACCAGCAGACCGCCTCGCCCTGCACGGTCAGCGCGTTGGCCGGTCACGGGGGCCAGCAGGGCGATGACAAGGCCCGCGATGGTCAGGCCCCAGGAAAGGTACTGGTGGGCGTCAGTTTCATTCGTGAAAAGCCCATCCGTCGTCAGGTAGACGGAGAAGATGAAGGTGGTGGCAACGGCATTGAATGCCGCCGACCCCCAGTCCCAAGCAGCCCATTCAAGGATGGGGCGGGTGAAGAGTTTAGCCTTCTGTGGTGCAGTAGCCTGCGTGGTCTGCGCCTGCGTGGGGTCGGCCGTGGCCTGAACAGCATTGTGCGCAGCTTCGGGCTGGGACATGGTGCCTCCATGGTGCGTGGGCGGTGCCCTGGGGTGACGGCCGGAACGGTCCGCCAATGGAACGGTAGCACGAGGCGGCCCGTGAAACAGAGTCCTTCGTCTATGTGTGGACGCCACTCACAACAAGCTGGGCATCAGGAGTTGTTGTGACGACGCTCCAGGACCTTCATCATCGCTTCAACGAAGAGCAGATCCTTCGTTGTTGTGATCTTCAGAGCCATTCCGTCGCCCTCAACTACGTGCACGCGGCCGCCCATGGCTTCAACGAGGCCCGCGTCATCGGTGGCTGCGGTGCCTTCTTGCGCGCCGCGCTCACGTCCAGCCTCGTGGGCTGCTTGGAGGGTGCTCCAACGGAAGCCCTGCGGGGTTTGGACCGATACCAGGGTCGAGCGGTCGGGGGTGGCGACGACATAACGCGGCTCCGTCCCCGCTGGTGAATCGCTGTGCGCGGAGGCCACCTGTTTAACGGTGTCGGTGACAGCAAGGGCTGGGATGACAGCCTCGCATCCGTCTTTTACGGCGGCGATCACACGTTCAATCATGACTGGGGGCGTCAGGCAGCGTGCAGCATCATGGACGAGGACGACGCTGCTATCCCCCAGCGTGGCTCCGCAGCGTTGTGCGAGTGCGGGAAGTGTCGCCATGCCAGCGGCGACGGAGGCCTGCCGGGAGGCTCCACCTGCGACGACCTCGACGGGAAGGTCAGGATGACCTGGAAGAGGGGTGACAAGATTACTGAAATCGTCAATGCGTTCGGCGGGAGCTGTGACAACAATTCCTGCGACGCCAGCATCAGCCAAGCCTTGGGCAGCCCGCACGAGCATAGGTACGTCTCCCACAGGCACGAGGGCCTTAGGAAGAGCGGCACCCAGGCGTGTGCCAGAGCCTGCGGCGGTCAGTACGGCAAAGGTTGGCACGGACGTATTACGCTCAGGCGGTGGTTTCAGCGGCGTCAGCGTCCGCAGATTCAACAGCCCCTGCTTCAACAGCCCCAGATTCAACAGGCTCAGAGTCAACACCCTCAGAGGCGCTGTCAGCTTCGGGGTCTACGGTGTAGCCTTCAGCGAGCACAGCGTCAAGGCGTTCGGCGGCAGCAGCCTTGGAGATATTGCGGGCGAGCGCCAGTTCGGAGGTGAGAATCTGGCGAGCCTTGACAAGCATGCGCTTTTCGCCGGTGGAGAGCTTCTTAGAGTCATCACGGCGGGTCAGGTCACGGACGACCTCTGCGACCTTAACAATGTCGCCGGTGGCGATCTTCTCCTGGTTGGCCTTGAAACGGCGTGACCAGTTGGTGGGTTCTTCAATGTAGGGGGCGCGAAGAACGGACAGCACATGGTCGAGGCCGTCCTCGTCAACAACGTCGCGCACGCCCACGAGGTCGACGTTTTCAGCGGGAACCTGGATGACGAGGTCTCCCTGGTTCACGCGAAGCTTGAGGTAGGTCTTCTCTTCCCCGCGGATAGTGCGGATAGAGATGTCTTCGATTGTCGCTGCCCCGTGGTGGGGGTAAACAACCGTCTGACCAATTTCGAACGACATAGGATCGCGCTCCCTGGGACTCGACACGGCAAATTACATTCTATCATCACCATTGGAACCCCCCGGGGAGGAGTTGCCCACAACACAGTGACCCGACTACACCTGAACTGCCGGCCTAGTGGGGCGGCATCACAGTGCGACGAGCTTGTAGCCCACACCTCGTACTGTCACCAGACGCTGCGGAGCCGAAGGGTCGCGCTCGATCTTTGAACGTAAACGTTTAACGTGAACGTCCAAGGTCTTAGAATCATGGAAATCTTCAGTCCCCCACACACGTTCCATGAGCTGCGATCGCGTCAAGACCCGCCCAGCATTGCGGGCCAAACATGCCAGAAGCTCGAATTCACGCAAGGGCATGGACACAACCTGGCCATTAACGCTGACCTCGTGACGCTCCACGGATAGGCGTAATGCGCCTACCTCTAGCACCTCATCGCCATCGTCGCTTGATGAAGGTTCCCTACGACGCATGACAGCTCGCACGCGCGCCAGCAGTTCACGGTAGGAGTAGGGCTTCGTAATGTAATCATCAGCGCCGTTTTCTAGACCGACAATCCTGTCAGCCACATCATCTTTGGCCGTCACCATAATGATGGGCGTGTTGTGGTGGCGACGGATTGTGGCGCAGATGTCCATTCCTGAGATACCCGGCAACATAAGATCAAGCAAAATGAGGTCAAAGCGCCCCGATAGCGCCTGCGTCAGGCCGCTTTGTCCATCTGCCGCTTCGGTGACGGTGTAGCCATCGCGTTCAAGGGCGAAAGCGAGGGCTTCACGGTAAGTGTCTTCATCTTCGATAATGAGGATGTCAGTCATGAAAGGTCACGTCCTTCCCTTTCAGCGACGGGCAGTGTCATGGTGAAGGTTGAGCCAGCGCCCTCTTCAGATTGGACGCTTACGGTGCCGCCATGTTCGGCAACGATGTGTTTGACGATGGACAATCCCAAACCGGTGCCTCCTGTTGCTCTGGAGCGTGCGGGGTCCACCCTGTAGAAACGCTCAAAAACGCGTTCTTGAGCGTCGCTGGGAATACCGATCCCCGTATCAGCGACATGGATGTTCACCCAGTCGTCAGTGCGTTCGCAGCTTACGCGGACAACACCTCCGGCGTGAGAGTAGCGAACTGCATTGTCAAGAAGGTTATGCAATGCGGTGATCAGCAGATCTTCATTCCCCCACACCAGAAGAGGTGGAAGAAGCGTGGTGTTGGGGCTTTGCAGGGTGATGTCGTGCTGTTCGGCTCGTGTTTCTTGGCGTTGAATGGCAGCATTGACCACCCCACGGCAATCAGTGATTTGGGGTTCGTAGGGAGCTTCGGGGCTTTGGAGGCGCGAGAGGTCGATAATGTCTTGGACGAGGTTTCCTAGCCTGCGTGCTTCGCGGGTAAGGCGTGGGGCGAAGCGTGCAATGGCCTCGTGGTCGTGGGGGTTTGCCGAAATTGTTTCCGCAAGAAGACTGATCGCACCGACGGGTGTTTTCAGTTCATGGGAGACATTTGCAGTGAAGTCTCGGCGGGCGGCTGCGTCACGGCGATGTTGGGTGCGATCTTCAGCGATGATGAGTACCCTGCTGGCGGGCAAGGATGCGGCATGGATGTGAAAGTCGAGCATTGCCTCATCGTCCATGCCTGATCGCGGTAGTTGGATTTCTCGGGAGATGAGGCTCCCTGCGCGACGAGCCCGACGGGCAAGGCTGATCAGTTCGGGGTGGGTGAGTTCTCGCCCGTGAATGATGCCTTTGGCGTGGGCATGAGCGTCGGCGCGAACCACCTCGTCATCTTCGTCGAGGATGATGGTGATGCCCGGAATGGCGTGCAAGACTGCAGATAGTTCGGCGGAGAGGCCATCAGTGGTGGCGGGCGTTGTCGAAGTATTGGCGTGTTCGCGTTCGGAAATACGGAAGGCTGCCACGCCAACAGCGCCGACGAGGACGCCAAGGGAGGCCACCATGATGAGGATGAGCACGTCTGGCACGCCTCCACCATAACTGGCATTTCCGTTGCGGGAGGGCCCATATCCCACATTCTGTCGATCTTGGTCGAGGCCGAGCCGAGTCTACGAAGGGGGAGTGAGCGCGGTTACGGCCCCGTGAACAAAAAGGGGGCTGGTGGGAGCGTTGTGCTCCCACCAGCCCCTGGATGCTGTGTCAGGTATCTATTGATACGTGATGTTTAGCTTGTCACTTGCCTTGGTTGGCAACTGCAGCGATCTTGGCCTCTGCCTCAGGATCGAGGTAGGTGCCACCCTTCTTGACGGGCTCGAGGGTTTCCTCGTCCAGCTCGTACACCAGTGGAATACCGGTGGGGATGTTGAGTTCAGCGATGTCCTCGTCAGAGATGCCATCAAGGTGCTTGACGATAGCGCGCAGGGAGTTGCCGTGCGCAGCGATCATCACGGTCTTGCCGGACTTAATGGTGGGGACGATTTCCTCTTCCCAGTAGGGCAGGAGGCGCTCCAGCACGTCCTTGAGGCATTCGGTCATGGGGATCGGTTCTCCAGCGTAGCGAGGGTCAGCGTCCTGGGAGAATTCAGAGCCGGCCTCGATGACGGGCGGGGGAACGTCGTAGGAACGACGCCAGAGCATGAACTGCTCATCGCCGTACTCGTCGCGGATTTCCTTCTTGTTCTTGCCCTGCAGTGCGCCGTAGTGACGCTCGTTGAGGCGCCAGTTGCGCACAACGGGGATCCAGTGGCGGTCGGCAGCATCAAGAGCCAGATTGGCAGTCATGATGGCGCGACGCAGCATGGAGGTGAAGAGGATGTCGGGCAGAACGCCATGTTCCTTGAGGAACTCGCCGCCGCGGACGGCCTCGGCGCGACCCTTGTCAGAGAGGGGCACGTCAACCCAGCCGGTGAACAGGTTCTTTGCATTCCATTCGCTCTCGCCGTGGCGGAGCAGCACGAGTGTGTAGGTCATGGCTCTATTCTTCCATTCTTCGCCCACTGCTGTCACGGCCTAAGGGCCTGACTTGTTTCGGGGCCATATGCGCGAAGGGAGTACGACGGTTGGCCGCCCCGGGATCGCCTGATAGATACGGGAAACCCCCGGGCGATACGCACCGGGGGTTTCCTTTCGTGGTTCTTGCGGAGGTCAGCAGGTTGCTGGATTCTCCTGGTAGTAACGCTCAATGATCTCGGTCGAGATGCGACCGCGATCTGAAACGGTAATACCCTTACTTCGCGCCCATTCGCGAATGGCGGAGGTGTCATGTGCGGAAACTGAACGTGACGATGAACGTCGCTGTTGACGGGCTGCTCGTCCAGTTATGCGGCGGGCAACGGCGGTCCATTTAGCAAATGCTTCATCCATCTCAGCAATATGCTCAGCACTGAGATCAATCTCGTAGCAGACGCCCTTGTATGCAAATTCGATGGTGTCAGCGGCTTCACTCTGATCGAGATCATCGATCAAAAGAACCTGTGTCTTTTTCATTTTAAAGTAACCTTCCTGTCTGTTCAACAGAAACGGTGAATCGGCCTTACATATCATAACAGTTAGAGGCTTTTAGAAATCAAATCGAGAGATACGCAATGCACACACATGCGGGAATCTGATAGCAACAATTGCACATCTGTATTGGCCGGCTCTTCGAGGCAGGGGTAGCATGTCAGCAGTTAAAACAACACCCAGCCGCACCAATGCGGCCTCTATCAGCACCCCCTCACCCCTTAGGACAGGCATGAGCATCGAAATCGCACACTCCCCTAACGCCGAACTTGTCTCTGCCATGGAGCGCCTCATTCCCCAGCTTTCACGCAGCTCAGCCCCACTTGACCAGGCAGGCTGCGAACGCTTGTTGGCTCAACCGGGTGTATTTCTTTTTACCTTCCGCCCAGACACCCCAAACGATGATGGCGAGCAGCCCATTCTGGGGATGCTTTCACTGGTCACCTTCGAAATTCCGACCGGCATCCGCGCCTGGATCGAAGACGTCGTCGTCGACAACGAAGCGCGTGGTCACGGCGCCGGGCAGGCACTGGTTGAAGCAGCATTAACCCACGCTGAAAAACTTGGAGCACGCACGGTAGACCTGACTTCCCGCCCTTCTCGTGAGGCAGCCAACCGTCTTTACCAAAGGTGCGGTTTTGTTCAACGTGAGACAAATGTTTACCGGTTTAACGGTTAAGACACCAGACCCAGAAAAGTTTTTCACGAAAATCTAACAGCGCCTCGGAAATAAGGAGGGGAACACCCCTAAGGATTTCCGTCCCCAATCCGGCAAAAGGTGCCATCTGTTACCCCACTGCCAACATCCTTGATGCAAGTTTTGAGTGAAGACTGAAACCTATTATCTGGTCATTTTATCCGCGAGTTTCCCATTCCTACGCACATGCTGAGGATGCATAGTCGCACCCTCTTCACGGCGGAAAGAACCCCGCGCCCCTACCTCGTCCACTCGGAAATCCTGAGGACTTTCTCGGCGCTGCACGCGATACTGCCACCACGCATGGATAGCATTCACGGCCGCAAGGACAATAAAAACGAGCGCCCAAATCGCCCACCATGGGAAGCGCGGCAGTTGCGACTCATCCTGTGATTGCTGCACGTCCTTAATGGGTGTTGGGGTGACGCGCTCGCCGGTGACGAGAATACGGTGAGAGTTAATCCCTAAAGGCGTACAGGTCACCAGCGTAGCGATATCTTTTTGCGCCACCGCACGAAGGCTTTGGTTTTCTTCGGGCTGCACAACTTCTTTTTTGGCAACCTTATAGGTCAACACCTCACCGAAAACCTCAACGGTAAAGGTGTCGCCATTATTGAGTTGGTCAAGGTCGGTGAAAAGACGGGACTGGGCAAGACCTCGATGAGCGGTCAGCACCGTGTGCGTTCCTATACCCCCAACGGGTAGAGATGTTCCCTGGAGGTGCCCTACCCCGCGGCTGAGCACCGTTTCACTTGTGCCGTGGTAAATCGGCAGATCAACGTCAATGCTTGGGATACGCACCCTTCCCATCAGCCCTTCATGATCAGCCTTGAGGAGATCTTCGTAGGGCCATAGTGACGCCACCATCGGGTCAACAAAGTTACCAACCCCGGCAGGCTTCCGATGATTAGGCAGAAGGTCAGCTCCCGCGCTCAGTGCTGCGTTGTACTGGCGTGCGGCGCGCAGTTGAACATCCGCTTCAGGATCGGCATGTGCCACGTTGGAACCAAGAGCGTTGATGATTTGTGACTGCCGGTATTGATTGATCCACGAGGCAGTGTCGGAGTAGAGCAGGAGCCCACCGCCAAGGAGGATCAGGGCGGAGGTGAGGAGCCGTAGGAGGAAGAGTCTCATGCGTAGTTTTCAGGTAGTGGTCGCGTGCACGATGGGTGCAGGCGCTTTTATGCGCCTGCACCCATCGACAGTGGCGTCAGGATCTGTCAGTGACGCTTCTTGCGACGCATGGCAACCAGGAAGGTTCCCATTGCGGTCAGCAGAACGGCACTGCCTGCCAGGGCAAGGAGGACCTGGCCCGAGGCGCCGGTCATCGGCAGGCTGGGCAGGATGTCTCCGGCAGTGCCACCGGGCGTCTGCTTGTCAACATTAATCTTCCACTTATCGTTGATGATGTCGACGGGGGTGCCCTTGTCGCTGCCTTCGTAGTTAGTGTAGGGGGTCAGCGTTTCGGGGCCGTTAAGCTCGAACTTGATGGGGTCGGGCAGCTTCTTGAAGCCAGGAGGAGTTTCCACCTGAACGATGTAGTAGTCACCATTGGGCAGGGTGAAGGTTCCATTACCGTTCTTGTCGGTGACGATCTCGGTGCGTCCGTCCTTGCCAACAACAACGGCCTCGTCGCAGCGATCGCCGCTGGTGGCACAGGCCTTAGCAGCGTCTTTATCTTTGAAGATCTTGTACTTTGCGCCTTCAACGGGAACGGTGTTGTCGCCACCGCCGCCGGGGGTTTGCGCAAGAATGTCCACCGTGCTCCAGGGGGCAGGGGTGGGAGCGCCATCGCCACCGGGGACGACGGGCTTAGGGCCGTTAGGATCGCTCGGGTCGACATTCTCATTTCCGTTGTAGAACACGCCCGATGCCCACTGGTCGGAAGCGTTGGGGCCGCCGGAGTTGACGATGCCACCGCCGGTGACCTTGTCGGCAATCTTCACCTGAAGCTCAACAACCAGCTTCTTGTTGCGGTGGTTCATCAACGTGGCACCATCAGCGATAGTGGCTTCGACGGTGCCCATCTGACCGGGGGCACTGGGGGAACCATCGGATTCAAGTCCAGTTGTCTTGGCGACTACGTTAACGGCAGTTCCAGAAGCGAAGGCGGTACCGAAGTTTGCCTTGTCGGTGTCGGCGGGAAGGATCTTTGCGCTCACGCCCACGTAGTGCGTGTCGGTATCGATCTTGTCGGTGAACTTGAAAGAGGTGATGTTCTGCTGGCCAGGGATGGTAAAGGAGACGTACCACTTAACGACGTCGCCAACCTTGGTGGCCCCGGTCCCGTCGAAGGTTTTTTCTACCAGCGAGGCGGTGTTCTTGGGGTAGACGTGAACCTCGTAGTTCCAGCCGGATGCTGCGTCCTTCGAGGGGAAGGGGACGGTAACAAGGAAGGGCTTGGCGACCGAGGTAATACCGTTGTTGCCGTGGTCGGCGCCTTCAGTCACGAGGTAAACGCCGATGGCGCCCACGTTGAAGGTGGCCGAACCGTCAGCTTGGGTGCGCTGCGTGGTGGCGGGTTCAAGGGTGAGGCCCTGACCGGTGATGGTGTCAGCGGTTGGGGTGGCCTCGAACGCGGTCTTGAGTGCCGCGAGCTTGGTCCAGCCTGCCTGCTCAAGAAGGTTGATGCCGGTGATCTTTTGGACGCTGAATTCAACGTCCTTCAGAGGGCGCGAGCCTGCGGGGGCTGCTACCTCGTGGGAGGTACCTGCTGCTGCTGCGGCGCTGGGCTCGGAGAGCTTGTGAACAATAATCTTGCTCTGTGCGTTTTCTTTGATATTGGCCGTGCCGTCGGCTGCCATTGCAGGCAGGGCGACGATGGCCAGCATGAAGGCAACCACCAGGGCAAATACCCGGGTGAGCGTCATGCTCGGCGTGCGAGTACCCATTTCAGGTTCTCCTTTTCTGGTTTCTTGTGCACTGTGGCGGGATTCAGGGACGTTGTTGCGCTGTGCGCAGCAACAACACAGTGGCCACGCCTGCGATCAGAAGCACAAGCATGCCGCTGATAAGCAGGTGGTCTCGGCCTAACCCGCCTGTGTGCGGGATATTTGGGACACCGGAGTGATCATTGGTGATGGCGTCTCCACCGGTGAAGGAGTGGGTCAAGGCATCTGCTTGGACTGTGAAGTCCTTGCCGTTAGCTCCGTTTTCCGGCAGGCGGAAGCCGACGGGCGCTTGGGTTTCGCGCAGCTCGTAGTTGCCCCATTTGAGCGCATCAATATGGAACTTTCCAGCTTCGGGTTGTTTATCCAGGCCCGTGCATGCGGCTGCTTCGTTGGCAACGCAGTCCGTCAGAGGCACGCCCTGGGCCCAGTCGCCGTCACCGTTGCCTCCTTCTGTTGAGGTCAGCATCCAGGCTGACCCTTCTAGAAGGCTTCCGTCAACGGCACTGATCTTGTCGAACGTCAGTGAGCCAAGTTGGCGGATGGCATAAGTCGTAACCTCTGCAAGATTGCTCGCACTGACGGTGACCTTAATGTAGTCCTTGCCTTCGGCAACGACCTTACTCACACCCGACACTTCTTCTACATGAAGTCGATCAGGATCAAAGCCCTGCGGTGTCACGGTTCGACCGATGTAGTAAATACCTGGCCGCATTCCAGAGAAGACGTACTTCCCACTCTTCTGATCGAAGGCCGCTACCTTTCCTGTGGCAACATCGAAGCTTCCGGGAGTGGCACTTTCTGGGAAAATCTTCCACTCTTCGTTTCCGCTCATTGGTGCAGACGTTCCTACACCGAGCGCGGTGTCGGGATAACCTCCATCAAAACTGCGGAGCGTCACATTGGTAAGTCCTCCGACGATGGTAGCCTCACAAGTGACAACAGCATCCGTGTCGGGCACCTTTAGCGTCCAAGTCTTGCGATTATTTGCCATACCCTTATCCGTCGCTACAAACGTGATCTCTGGCGAAGAGCCCTCTTTATAACGACACTCCAATATGGGTTGATAGGCGCTTAACGCATCCGCTGGAGAGGTTGTCAGAGTGACTGTTCCCTCGGCCTCGTTCATCGTCCTCACAGGCGAGGTCAGGATGCCGATCGTTGTCTGGCCTGCTGGAATATTCGAAGAGGCTGACGCAGTGGATGCCGGGGTGGCGGGATTTGTCTGATTCCATGCAATGGTGAATTGATGGGTGGATCCTTTCAGACGATCACCCTTAGCCTTTAGTTGGATACTCGGGCACGCTCGATTGGAGTCAACCGGAGCGTCAAAGTGCTGCGCAGTACGGTACTGATTCGGCACTGACGTTGCGAAGGCATAACCAGGATTGGCTACGGCATCAATACTGCCATCCTGGTTTTTCGTCCATGTCACCTCTGCGGTACTTGGTGGTATCACCCAGTAAGCATTACTGGGTCCACAAGGGTCAATTTTGCGATGCCCCTTTAAGGCAGAAATCGTTTGAGGTGCCGGGACAAGCTTCCAATTGAAGGCATAGGTGTGTTCCGTTTGTTCCGTTGCCTCATAGACGGAACGCTGCGAGCGTTCACCGCCATAGTAGAAGGCGTGCCCAGGCAATGTTGGGATGTCTTCTTTCCACATCATGCCCTCAGGTGGGCTGGGTGATGTCGCAATGAGAGTACATTCATCCTTCCACCATTGCCGACCTACCTTTGTGACTGTGGTCATACGGGGATTTTGGCCCGCTGGCACTGTCATAGCCGGAAGAGCCGGAACAGCATGTCCCGAGTTCTCACAGACCAAGCGACCGTTGAATACCAACGGACCGACGTCGACAGCAGCAGTTACTGGGATTTCGACGGTGTTCTTCCATCCAAAATCGAGCAATTTCCCAAGGATATTCCACCGCACATCAGAGAACTCATAATGCTGGTTACGAATACCGAACTCAAGGTTTGACTGATTAGGATTCCCCTTAATATCACCCTTTGATGTGATGATACTGAATGCTCGAAATCCTTCTGACTGGACAGGGCTGATAACTCCCATTTTCGCCGAAACTACAATGTCGGCCTTGTTATCACCTGCCAGGCCGGAAAGAACACCTTTGAGGGAGTAATAGTCCCGTTCAAGAGTCAGGAGACCTGTGATCTTATCCTGACAGCTTCCCTTCTTAAAGAAACACCTAGCTACACCTTGGACTTCCGGCGGAAGCGTCGCAGCAAAGAGGTCGCGACCGAGAGCTTCCTTGGGGAAAACGATAGATCCCTTTGGATAGCGAATCTCATAGGAGATGGCGTCACTTTGACCGTTGTGACTCTGAATAGTTGTCGTGGTGGAATGCGAAGCGCCGGGAGCAGAATCATTGGCGGGTGCCGTCATGAGAACGCTTGTGTCATGACAAACATAGGGAACACTATAGCCATCCTCAGCCCTTATTTGTCCGTTGTAGGTAATATCCAATCCCGGAAAAGTAGGTAAATCGTAGGGATTTGTAGCCTCTGTGTGGGCTTTCAGAAAAACTGAACCCTTCGAGGATGGACATTGACTCGACTCCTGAGAACTTCTGCTACCGATTTCATAATCAAATCGAAGGGTACTCGCGTCGGGATCCGTTGGATCATATGCCGGAATTGTTACGACACCTTCATCTATAAATAAAGGAATCTGCGTAACCGCCCCGGTCGAACTCCCAGTTTTCACTGTACCGTCGCTACCAATGCGCCTATAGTCCCATTCTGAGGATGAAGAATAGGGAATATTCCAATAGAAAGCGGAGTCGTAATCATTGCCGGTATTAAACTTTAACTCCTTATTTCCCACATTCTTAACTGTCACATGAAAACGCTTGTATCCACCCGTTACATACCCCTCCGGATCACTCGCGAAGCCCGAATGCAGACCTCCCGCATAGAGGGGAAGATCATTATCGGCAGTGACCGTAATTTCAATCTTCGGCTTTTTCTCGCCACAAGCCCAAGCTCCACGCACCGTAGTTCCCGGCGTCAAAAGCACATCTTGACGCCGATCAAAGATTCTACGGAAACCCGTGGAAGAATTCTCGGACTGAAGATAGACGACAGTCCCATTATTAGCAAAAGGAGCCCTTACTTCGACCTTGGGTCGGAAGAGAAGGTCAACAGGCTGACTTTCCTCACGATTCGGGACTTTTAGACATTCAGAAAAAGTATAGGTGGTGGTCGCCTGAAGTTTGATTTTTTTACCAGGCGGGACAGAAACCTGCCTTTTCCTGAAATTGTGGACCGAAATTGGGTCACGTAGCCCTTCGAGAGCACCGCTAAGACGCAGCGGCCATTCAAGAGGAGGACATACTGTATTGTCCTCATCATCAATGCAATTTACCTCTTGTTCTGCCGTTATTGCCCCGGGATTTTCCCGAGTTAGAAGGTGTCTCTGATTCGGCGCATTGTAGCCCGATTCATTCAGCATTAAGGAGAACCGCGGATCCAGACCGCTTTCCAGAGAGGCTAAGGGGATGGGCTGCGTGCCGGTATTTTCTGCGACAAACTCCACCCTAGTCACCGCTTGCCCGGGAGATGCGGAAGAGGTGTTTGCTGTGAGATCGCGCATACTTAGATTCAGCGTTGTCTCAGGACATGGTTTTGCAGCAAAAGATGCAACCTTCTCGACAACATCCTCTTCAGCGCCTACTCCAACGATCCTGGGTTGAGGACTATTAGAATAGGTGCTCGCGCCATTTTTTACCGTAAGTGCATAACTCCTACCCTCGGGCCCAATGCATGACGCAAATAGCTTGACACGAAACTTAAGAACTAATTTTTCACCTTTCGCCAACACAGGCAAAATAGTGCTTTGCACTTGATATGGGCCGGATCCTGAAATTTGATGATTAATCGCCGAGTAATAAGAGCGGAAGTTATTCGGACTCACCTGCAGGTTCTCACAGAGGCCAGAAGATGAGTTCTGCTCATCACATTGAACCTCTGTTAGATACTCCTGCCCAAATGCTTCCAAGCGATCCCGCCCAGGAATTCGGCTGCCTCCATCTGAATCATCGAAGGCTAACTGTGACTGAACCTGTGGCCGAAATTGCCAAAGGTCTTGCCTTCCCTTGTTTTCCCAGGAAATAGTATATTCAGCATAATCAGCCGAGGCTCCATTCTCATCATCGGGAGCACCCACTCGCAGTGCGGTAGGAGGAGATGGGGGCGTAACTACAACATCCACACGCGACGTTGGAGGTGTACTACTATTCGCAATGAACTGACGGAAGGACTGTTTAGTAGCCGATTCGAGACCTGACCCGGGTCCCACACTCAGACTGTGCATCGTCTCCGATTTTTTGTATGGAAGGTGGGCTTGAAGTCTAATCCGGTAGTGATGCTGCGGGGGCAGTGAGTTCAGAGCACCAGTCATGCTCGGCGAACTATTTCCCTCCCAGATCTCATTGTCCGTAAGTATAGCTCCGCCACCGGAAAAACAATTTTCCTTCTTCACAAACTCAGGTTCCCCGCCAGCGACAAGACGATAAAGTTCGCACGGTTGATCTTCATCAAGGAGAGAAGCGTGCCACGTTCCTTGACCGAAGGTGAACGTGACAGGAAGATCAGTCAAGGCCTCTGTACCAATATTCCCGATGATGGCGGTGTATTCCGTTAAGGTCCCAGCATTAGGGCTCTCGGCATAGTGAAGGCGCAGATCAAGATCGCCTTCACTAACAGCAGCGGCAGCACGCACAGAAATGATAAAACCCGCCAACGCTAAAACCATCACTACGAGCGTGACTACAAACTTGCGTAGCCTAAACACTGACATTGCGGGCCTCCATTGAATGCGGGAAGTATGGCAGTCTTAGCTGACTTCTAATGCTATATAAAATACGATCACACTTTAGCTATACATATTCAACATAGGCAAAAATTTATACCAATTGGACAGCTTAGTTGCCTAATTCATGGATGAGACGGGCTCTACATCCAGATACGAGGCACCCCAACGACTCTAGCCAACTGTGCTTTTCCTGCGGACTTGCTGCATATGAACCAAGAATTTCGACGCTCACAAACAGTGACCAAGCCGCAGAAGTTTGCCCGCCGCATTAAGAAAAAGGCAGATGCTAACGACTCAAATAGCTCACTACCAGGTCAAATAACAATTCCATTACGAATGGCTGCCTGGAGGGTATGCACTCTCACCTTGACAGCCCGCCAACAGGTGACCCACGCCTAGAACTCCTCATAAACGGCCGGATCCTGCCCCTTCATACGCCCATCCACACGCACCAAGGCAGTAATCGCCTCCAGCTCCTGTGCACTCAAGCGACACTCCACAGCTAACAGGTTTTCACGTTGACGCTCCACATTCGCGGACTTCGGCAACGGGATACTCCCCCGCTGCACATGCCACGCCAACACCACCTGCACGGGCGTCACCCCATGCGCCCGCGCGATGCTACGGACAACGGCCTCGTCAGTTGAGCCATTATTACGGCCCAAAGGACTCCATGACTGCGTGCGCACCCCCAACTCCTCATGCACACGCAACGCCTCGACCTGCGGGAAATACGGATGCAACTCAATCTGATTTACCGACGGCAACACGCCTACCTCATCGCGCAGACGCTCTAAATGCTCCGGCAAAAAATTCGACACCCCCACCGAACGGATCAGACCCTGCTTTTGCAGGTCCACCAACGCCTGAAACGCCTCCACATACAACCCCACCTTCGGATTTGGCCAATGAATCAAATACAAATCCCAATAATCCAAACCCGCCCGATACAACGACTCATGCACCGTATCAACCGCCTGATCATAAGCGTGACGCCTGCCCGGCAGCTTCGACGCCAACACCAACTCATCACGGCCCACCCCACAACGACGCTGCACCTCACGCACAGCCTGCCCTAGTGCGCCCTCATTCTCGTAATTAAAGGCCGAATCAAGAAAGCGGTAGCCCTGCTCGATCGCGCTCACCATCGCCGCGACCCCCGCAACGCCATTCAACTTATAGGTGCCCAGCGCCATCGCCGGAACACTCACGCCATCATTCAAGGTGTACTGCGGAATGTTCACACTCATGTGTCGAGCATAACCCCGCCCTCGAATACCCGCCCACATTTGAGGCTTAGGATTGAACTATGACTTTCTCCTTCGACCCCACCACCGCCAACGCCCTCGACTACACGCATTTCCTCAACGACTGCCCCTCCTCCTTCCATGCAGCCCACGTCGTTGCCGGGCGCCTCGTCGACGCTGGCTTCACCATGCAGGACGAAACCCAACCGTGGGACGCCACCCCCGGCGGACACGTCATGATCCGCGAGGGCGCCGTCATCGCCTGGGTCGTCCCCGAAAACCTGGCCGATAACGCCGGATTCCGCATTGTCGGAGCACACACCGACTCCCCCACCTTCACCCTCAAGCCCAACGCCTCCACCCAAACCGCCGACGGCTGGAACCAATTCGGCGTCGAAATCTACGGCGGTATGCTCATCAACTCCTGGCTGGACCGCGAGCTCGCCCTCGCCGGACGTGTCATCACCCACGATGGGCGTGAACTCCTCGTCCGAACCGGAGCCCTGGCCCGCATCCCACAGCTCGCCATCCACCTTGATCGCACGGTCAACTCCGAAGGCCTGACCCTCAAGCGCCAACAGCACATGCACCCCATCTGGGCAGTCGACGCTCCCGGCGCGAACATCCTTGACATTATCGCCCGTGATGCCGGGCTGGAATCGGCAGCAGACATCGCCTCCTACGACATCGTCACCATCCCCCAACAAGGCGCCGGATTCTTTGGAGTCAACGGCGAGTTCATTGCCTCTGGACGCCAAGATAACCTCTCCTCCGTACACGCGGGCCTGGTTGCCTTGGAGACGGTTATTTCTGAAGGAATACCTACCGATGGTGATGTGCGTGTCTTTGCCTGCTTCGATCACGAAGAAATTGGCTCCCACTCGCGCACCGGCGCAGCCGGGCCGCTGCTCAGTGATGTCCTCACCCGCACCGCACACGCCCTGGGCCGCGACGCCGAAGGCCTCGCACGCATGATTGCGGCGTCCTTCTGTGTGTCCGCCGACGCCGCACATTCCGTGCATCCCAACTACGGTGAACGCCATGACCCCGACACCCGTCCCATGATGGGACGCGGCCCCGTCATCAAGATCAACGCCAACCAGTCCTACGCTACCGATGCCACCGGCATCGCACGCTGGAAGCAGGTGTGCGTGGCTGCGGGCGTGCCTGTGCAGGAGTTCGTGTCGAACAACGATGTGCCGTGCGGCTCCACCATTGGCCCGATCACCGCCACCCGCCTGGGCATCCGCACCGTTGACGTTGGCATCCCCCTGCTTTCCATGCATTCGGCCCGCGAAATGGCTCATGTCAACGACCAGTACGCGCTGACAACTGCCCTGGCGGAATACTGGAAGCAGGGCTGAGTGACGACTGAGCGCTTAACGTCAGCGATAGCGCTTTAATGTACAACTTAGTGCCTTGTGTGCGGTTTAGTGCCTTGTGTACGTGGTGCACCACGTACACAAGGCACTAAGTTGTACACAAAGCCTTAAAGCGTACGCCGGGAAGGGAACACAAAGCCTTAAAGCCTACGCCGGGAAGGGAACACAACGCCTTCACGCGCTACATCACCCACAGCAGGGGCACCAGCAGAATCTTGACAATGATGGTGAAGGCAAAAAGCGTGGCATAAGCGGACTCAATGCGTTCATCGGCCAGGCGACCTTCCGCAGCTTGCAGCACTGCAGGCTGCCCCAAGAAACCGGCCACTGCACCGGCCGTACGCGCAGCCGACAGGCCCAGCACGCGGCCCGCGAGCGCCTGCAGTACGCAACACACTGTCACAATCAGCGCGGCCAGAAGTACAGCCTTCCAGCCTGTCCATGTCACCAGCAGTGCCGCCATGTCGCCACCGGTCACCAAGCCCAACGCCGCGAGGAACAACATAATGCCGATCTGGCGGATCGTCATGGCTGCTGAAGCGGGTAAGGTCCACAGCAATGGACCTGTTCGGCGCAATGCGCCTAGGAGCAACCCCACCAGCAAAGGCCCGGCAGCAGAACCCAGTTGGAATGAGGCTCCACCTGGCATCGGGAAAGGTACGGCCCCCAGCAGCATGCCGAGCACCATGCCGATACCAATAGCCATGGCGTCAACTTCAGCGACGCGTTTTTCCGAATCCCCCAGCCATGTCTGAATGGCATCAAGCTCGTCTGCGGGGACGACAACAGCAACATGATCTCCCATTTGTAGGGCAAGATCGTCGCGGGCAAGAAGGTCCAAGTCGCCGCGTCGTACACGGGTGATGACAGCACCGAAGCGGGCAGCAGTATTGAGCTCAGAAATGCTGCGTCCAGCTACTTCGGGATTTGACACGACGATGCGTTCAAAGGCAACGTCTGATCGGTCGTGAGCAAGGTGATGATCGAGTACATCACCTACTTGGGTGACAGCTTTCTCCACTGCTTCGGGAGCGCCGACCATAATGACTTCATCCCCTGCCAGCAGGTCCTCACCGGGCACGACAACGCGTGTTCGGTCGCCTCGTCGCAGGTAGCTCATCCGTAAACGCTGCTGTCGCCACCCGGGTACTTGGCGTGTATTAATGTCCTCGCGTACCCGCACTGTGACGGCTTCAAGTCCCAGACCTGCAGTTGAAGGCGTGTCTTTGGCTCCCACCCATGAGCGCATGACCGTGATGGACACAATGACTACGCCGACGATGACACCCACCGGGTAGCCCAGTGCGTAACCGACCGCGGCTTGCGGGTCGCCTGTGACGCGCGCCGCCGCATCCAGGGCGGGGGCGGCTGTGAGTGCGCCGGTGAAAACACCGATGGTAAGGGATTTATCGAGTTCAAAGAACCGCCCGCCCAGCAAAGCTAAAACTGCGCCGACGACACTAATCATCGCAGCCGCCATCAGCAGACCGGATCGCGAGCGCAGATCGTGAAAGAAAGCAGCGCCGGCAGATACGCCAACGGTGTAGACAAAGAATGCCAAGCCAATCTGCTGGACGATCTCTAGGCCCTGGCCAACACCGGGGTAGAAAGCGGACACTGCCAGCCCGATAAACAGGGCGCCGGCAGCACCAAAACGAATCGGGCCGATGCGGATTGCGCCGATGGCGGCACCGATTGCCACAACAAGAAAGAGGGTCAGAAGGTGATTCGCCGTCAGTAAGTCCGCCATATCTCTAGCTTAGTTCGCCCCCTCATTCTGCCCGCTATCAGAGAGCAATTCTGCAAAAAAGCTCATTTCCTGGCACGATTAACAGCAGCATTATTCCGTGACTGTCGTGATGGTGGCGATTGTAGAACCGGCACACGGTTGCGGGGTTTCGGTCGGTGGTGCATGAAAGGATGGTTGCCCATGACGCATCCTCCCCACGGTTGGTATCCCGACCCCAGCGGGCAGAATCTCTACCGGCGCTGGGATGGAGAAAAGTGGTCTGACCTGACTAGTAATGATCCGTCATCGCCGGAGGCAACCTCTTTAGATCCTCTACATTCGGGCGAGGCCAACGCCACTGCTTCTTTCCCCGGCACCTTTGCGCGCACTGCGCCCTCCTTCGGGCCGCAGGCTGATTCTTTGGAGGATCTTTTTCCGTCTCGCCCTGTCTCGCCCGCTACTGCTCGACGCCAGCACTGGCGCAAGGCCCTTGCCTGGACGTTGATCGCTGGGGCGCTCCTTATTCAATTGGGTGCCATTGGGGTCCTTGCGATCGAGAATTTCAATCTCGAAAATCTTGTTGTTGAGCAGCGCAATGAAATCGACACGCTGAAGCGCCAGCGCGAGGAAGAAAACCAACGGCGCGAGCAGGAAGCACAAACACAGGCAACGGCATGGTGCGCGGGAGTGTCGGAAGAAAATCGTCTAGCTGTCCCCGAGCTTTTTATGAAGTATCAGCGGGCGGGACGTCTGACTCAGGAAGCTACTCAGAATGCCTGCGCGGATCGGGTGGCTATTGCCCACGCCGTGTCCGTGGTGGATTTTTCTTTATTGCAGTCGATTGTCATTGATGAATGTTCGCATGTTCCCGGTGAGGATACTGCGTTAGTTCGTGGCACTTTGGCGTTAGCTGGCCCCTCAGTGGGCGATCACGTTGCTGAGTCTTTACAGACGGGTGATGTGTGGATTGATGTTGCCCTTGTCGGTGCTCGCAGTAGTTCTCCTGCGGCAACCACGCGCGTTGAGGCTGTCTCACCGGGTGAGTCCCGAACCTGGGAAGTGACCTTACCTTTCCAGGGGCTTTCTGATATTCACTCGTGCCGTATTCATTCCGTGTCATGGTGGCCGTCCAATGCCTCCTAATCACGTAGTGGATGCTGATGCTGCCCCTATTGTCCCGCCTCCTGCGAACGCTTTAGCAAGCGGCTCGGAGGTGCGTGTTGATACCTGGTTGTGGGCCGTGCGCCAGACGAAGTCTCGTTCGGCTGCGACCGCCGCCGCCCGCGCGGGCCACGTCAAAATCAATGGGACTACCGCGAAGGCCTCGCAAAAAGTCCGTCTCGGTGATGAGGTTCGCCTCAGGGTTGAAGGTTTCGATCGGGTTCTTATTGTCACCGGTTTATTGGTGAAGCGCGTGGGCGCACCCCAGGCTCGCGCCTGCTACGAGGATCGTTCTCCTCTGCGGCCTCGTATGGCGGGGGCTGTTCCAATCCGCGAGCGCGGCAGTGGGCGTCCTTCGAAGAAAGAACGCCGCGAGTTGGATAGGCTACGAGGACGGGATTCCCATGAGCACTACTGATTAAGCCTGCCAGTGGTGTACCGCTACTGTTCGTCGTATTTTTGCCGTCCTCCATCGTTGTAAGGAAGCACCATGACTACGCCCGCATCTGCCGCCCCGATTCCCTATCTGCCCCTGCCCACTGGCGCGCTGATCCCTCAGCTTGGGTTTGGCACCTATAAAGTCACCGAAGGCGTGTACGAGGCTGTCACCTCAGCCTTGGCGTTGGGGTATCGTCACATTGATACGGCACAGATGTATGGCAACGAGGCCGAGGTGGGCCGCGCGATTGCCGATTCGGGTATCCCTCGTGAGGAATTGTTTATTACCTCTAAGCTCAATAATGACGTTCATAAGCCTGGCCCTGCCCGCGAGGCTTTTGCTGCGACCTTGCGTGATCTTCGCACGGATTATGTGGATCTGTTCCTTATTCATTGGCCACTGCCTGGCTTGTATGGTGGGGATCTTCTGATGCCGTGGCGAGTGTTGGAGGAGTTTTATGCGGCCGGTCAGGCGCGTGCTATTGGCCTGTCGAATTTTGAGCGGCATCATGTGGAGGTCATTCTTGAGGGCGGCTCGGTTGTTCCTCACGTTAACCAGTTCGAGGCTCACCCGTATTTTCCGAATAACGAGTTGCGAACTTTCTGCTGGCGTCAGGGGATTGTGACCGAGGCGTGGTCGCCGTTGGCTCGCGGGAAGGCGGCACAGGATCAGCGTCTTGCTGCCATTGGCGAGGCGCATGGGGTGAGTGCCGCGCAGGTCGCGTTGCGTTGGGCCTTGCAGCGCGGCGACATTATCTTCCCGAAGTCAGTGACTCCTGCCCGTCAAGCAGAGAACTTTGATCTTTTCGCTTTCTCTTTGAGTGCTGACGAAATGGCTGTTGTTGATTCTTTGGACGAAGGTGAAAAAGGGCGGGTTGGGTCACACCCCGACACGATGAACCGCATCCGCTAGCGAAACAAATGGCGGATTTTCAACGCTTCTGCCTGTGAGGGTGGCATCTGACAACAGATGTGTTTTCTCGGTCAACGGACAGCGCTTTAAGACCTGTCTGGATGCGGATACCCTCGAAACATGTCCGCATTGTCAGATCTTGATCAGGTCCTCGCCTCCCTCGCCCCTACCCCCGAGGGTGTCTACGTGTTTGCTTCCGTAGCTGAGGTTCCTGCTGGCCTTCAACCATTCGCGCAGATCCGCGAAGCCGAAGGCATTACCGTCATCACCACCTTTGAAGACGCTCAAAAGGCTGGCCTTCCCCTTGATGAAGCCTACGCCCGCATTACTTTGGGGGTTCATTCTGCACTTAACGCTGTCGGCTTGACCGCTACGGTTGCTCAGACGATGGCAAGCCGCTCAATTTCATGCAATGTCATCGCTGGCTACCATCATGATCATCTTTTCGTCCAGGCTGACCGGCAGGCTGAGGCTGTAGCCTTGCTCAAGGAACTCGCTGAAAGCGCGCAGGGCTGGTTGCCCTCCACTGACGATCTTCTTGATGACCCCACTCTCTGACCATCTTCACTATTGATCCTCGTCAACGGATCACGCTCCACAAACCCCGGCACCGCTCACGGCGCCGGGGTTGTTCGTATCGGACGGGTTGCTTCTCAGGGACTTCTGCCCACTCATCGCGCGTGGTTGCACCGATTGCTCCGGGCCAGGCGCAACTCGATCGACACGGCGGAACCCGTACAACGCGGGACTACCGGTGGACCAAGAGAGCCTGACAGGCGCACGCCTCCCTACAGTCGCTTCAAGCTTCGCTGGTATTGGGGCGGTAATTCAGGATCACACCGCAAATGCGAGCGCCACACCTGAGGCAGCATCGGATCGCTCAGCAGCCCGCGAGCGACCTCCACGACATCAGCCTGTCCAGTCACAAGGATCTGCTCGCCCTGCTCAGGGGCTTGGATCAGGCCACAGACGGACACCGGCGCCGCACTGCCCTGATCACGCAAAGCAGCGCGCACAGCCTGGGACCCAAAGACCTGATAGCCAGGACCGGCAGGAATCTTCACATCCGGGTAGCTACCACCTGAGGACATGCAGAACATATCCATACCGTCCTCGACCAGCAGCGATGTCAACGCCACTGTTTCTTCAAGAGTCCAGCCTGGACGCCCGTCAGCGGGGTTTTCCGCCGACCAATCCGTCGCTGACAGGCGGATCAGGAGGGCCTTATCGCCACACACCTCGCGGACACGGCGGGTAATCTCACGAACAAAGCGGGTGCGACCGTCAAAAGTGCCACCCCACGCATCCGTTCGCTGGTTCGACGCCGGAGAGAGAAACTGGTGAATCAGGTAGCCATGCGCACCATGTAATTGCACGCCGTCAAAACCTGCCTCCACCGCGCGCCGTGCAGCCTGCACGAAAGCCTCAATGATCTGCCAGATCTCATCCTCTGTCAGTTCATGAGGCGTCGGCTCACCCTCCGCAAAAGGAATGGGAGAGGGGGCCACGGTTTCCCAGCCGCCCTCGCCAATCGGTAGCGGGCCATGATCCAACCAGCCCTGCGGGCGCGATGCTTTGCGCCCAGCATGCCCAAGCTGAATAAAAGCGGCGGCACCACCTTGATGGATAGCGTCGGCAAGCGTCGCAAAGGCTGGAATCAGTGCATCATCATGCAAACTCAGGCAATGGCTGGAAATGCGCCCCTCTGGGGTGACGCCCGTAGCCTCAACAATGACCGCACCAACCCCACCCAGGGCGCGCGTGAAATAGTGATGACGGTGCCAGTCGGTCGGCGCACCCAGCTCAGCGCCCTCGCTGATGGCCGAGTACATGCACATTGGCGGCATCCACAAACGATTCCGCGCCGTCACGGAACGAACAGAAATAGGCTGAAAGACACGTGCTCGCGACATGTCTTTAGGCTACACCGCCGGAAGCAAACTAGAGTGGTCATATGGCAAAGGAGCACCCTGCGGGGAAAGACGCTGCAATCATCCGACTGGCTGATGGCACCATCAAACAGAAAAACCTACTCACCGGTACTGAAGTGTGGACCGTCCCCGGACGAGGCCACCGCCCCCTTGCTACTTCCGAGCCAGACCTCTCCCCCATTGACAGCGCCGATCATGGCCGCTACTGCGCCTTCTGCGAACAGCGCTACCTGGAGACACCACCGGAAAAGTCTCGCCTGATTCGCGACGCTGAGGGCAAGTGGCATAAGCTGCACACCCTGAAAGCAGAAGAACTGCACGACACTGTCGCTGAGTTCCGTCGTATTCCCAATCTTTTCGAGATCGTCTCTTACAACTACTGGCATCTCAACCACGGACATGTTCCTTCCGAGGACGAACACCGCCGCATGGCCGAATACCTGGCTTCAGGGACCGGCTTCGATCACGTCATGCAGCTTGTGCGGGCACGGCTCATGGCCTCAGGAATGAGCGAGGACGAGTTCGCCGTACTGTCGGATTCTGACAAACTCCGCCAAGCCAACGGGTTCTTCTCTGGCGGGCATGACGTGATCGTTGCGCGACGCCACTATGTTGATGGTGCAGAGAATGCCTCTCAACTGGCGTCCTCGGGGACGCTCACGCCCGACGAGCACTACCAGTACACGAAGTTCACAGCCGATGCGATGGCTGAACTCTACGGTCTTGACCCGGCTGTGCGCTATGTTGCCGCCTTCCAAAACTGGCTGCGTCCCGCGGGGGCCTCCTTTGATCACCTGCACAAGCAGCTCGTGGCTATTGATGAACATTCGGTGCAGACCCAGGCTGAGCTTGACCGCCTACGTCAATTCCCTGAGCAGTACGAGGATATTCTCCACGTTGCTGCCACCCGTAAGCTCCTGCTCGCTCAAAACGATCACGCCGTTGCTATTGCAGGCTTTGGGCACCGTTTCCCCACCATTGCGATCTGGCCGCTGCATGCGCCCCAAAACCCTTGGGAGGTCAGTGACGAGGTCATGCGTAGTGTTTCAGACCTGCTTCATGCCATGCATGCGGCTACCGGAGCCGATGTGCCGTGCAATGAGGAGTGGTATCACCGTCCGCCTGACGTGAATGTCCCCATGCGTTGGCGCATCCTCCTGAAGTGGCGGATTTCCACCGTTGCTGGTTTCGAGGGCGGCACCCGCATTTACCTCAACACCATGGACCCGTGGGCTGTGCGTGAGCGCGTCCTGCCGCGCCTGGAAGAAATGCGCGCGGCGGGCACTATCGCCCCGATGAAGTTGGGGGATGAGTGCCGGGTATCGCGCGAAATGCTGCGGGACTGAGCGCCTACTCGCCCTGTGTCCCTTACCAGCCCTGCGGGGTGGGTTGAAGCTGTTCGGCGGTGAGGGGGGCTGCGTCCTCGCGGGGCGCAGCGTACACACCCGTCACCGTATTGGTGGCCTGCTCAGTATCGAGGGGGAAAGCTGCCCCTTGCGAGGCCAGGAGCGCCTGGGCTGGGCGCGTGTACAGGTACGCCATGAAGGAGTGTGCGCCCTCGGGGTTGGTGGCCTGCCCATGTTGGGCAACGTAAAGGGTGCGTGACACGCAGCTTCCCGCGATGGGGGCAAGGTAGGATTCTGTGCCCGTGTTCGTGACAGCGCGAGCGGCCTGAGAAAGAGGGGCAACCGCCAGGGGGCGGGCACCACCGTTGAGGGTCCACGCGGCGTGGGCCTCGTCGACGGGGAGGACCTGCATTCCGGCGGCCTTCATTGAAGTTAGCCATGCGCTCATCTGCGCGCCTTGGGTTGCGGCAATCAGGTGGACAAAGCTGGCACCAGCGGGTGAGTCTTTCGGTGAGGGAACAATAAGCCGAGCGGCGTTGTCAGCGGCACTGAGGTCGCTGATTGTGGCCGGGGGCGTGAGCCGGTTGGCGGCGTACCATTGCGTGTCGGCCAGCACGCATACGTCGTCATGTGCGTAGGGAAGGGCTGCCGGTACCTGTTCAATGCTGGCAGCCTGTGGGGGTTGGAAGCCTTCAGGCGTCTGGGCGGCAAGGGTGGGGCGTAGGCGGAGGATTGCTCCCCCATCGAATCCGACGAGCACGTCCGCGGCCGTGTCTGCAGCGTTGTGCGCCTGTTCAATCTGCAGGGCGTATCCGGTGGTGGCGTGGAAGTCAGCGACGAGCGCTTCAGGGAGGGTGGCGTCGGGGGCGAGGAGGACGCGCACGAGGCTCCTACCCGTTGATGGTGTTGGGCCCACGAGGGCGGTGCTCGCGGCCGGGTCGGCGCTTGCGGGTGGCGTGTCGGCGTTGGCGTGCGCTGTGGCCGGACGAGGGGGGTTTCCGGGGAAGGGGTCCGTTGTCAGGGTGGTCCCTGGAGCGATGGAGGGGGTGCAGGCACTCAGGACAAGGGCACAGAGTGCCAGACCTGCTGCAGGACGCTGCAAGTGATGTGTCGTGCTCATGGGAACCCCTTTTCGATGGTGTTTATCCAGTGTAGGAGGCTTTGGGCGCTAGTCGGAATCTGCGCTGCGGTGTGTGGTGCAACGCTGCGCACACCACACATGCTTTCGTCGCTGGAAATGTTGCGGCAGAAACTGTGAGTTTCATAGGCGAGGACGATCGGATGTAGGGCATGATGGAGGGGATAAGTGCTCGGCGCCATGCCCTGTCGCGGGTCGAGTTGTCGCCTTCTTTGAGGAGTATCAATGGATATTGGTTGGAAGCTGGCTAGCACGGCTGCCCTTGCCTTGTCGGCAATGGCCGCTGGCAAGGTTGCAGAAATCGGGTGGAAGCTCGTGACCGGCAATGACGCCCCCACCGACGATGACGATACCGCCACACTTGTTGGTGTCATTGCTTTTGCCGCAGTATCGGCGGCCGTTGTGGCTGTTGCTCAGCGTTACGCAATTCGTGGCGCTGCAGCGATCTACGATCCTGACGGTGATAAGGGCGTGCGTTCTATTTCAGCGTAAGCGGATTGCCAGACCAGGTTTTCATCGCACCTGGTGGCGAAAAACGGGCGATTGTGTCCTGTTTTTCGCCACCAGGTGCGACCCTTTTAGGTCATGGCTGTAACGGTGGGGGCCGCCACACGACAATCGTGTGGCGGCCCCCCGCTTGAGCCAGGAACACCCTCAGGTAATTCCCTTCAAGCCCCTATCAGTCCTGCCGGCGTCGACGTAGTGCAGCCAGGCTGATAACGCCAGCGCCCATGAGGATCGCTGCGGCACCGGCTAGAGTCTGAGCGATGCTACCCGTGGCCGGGATCTTCACCTTCGATGAAGGCTTTTCGCTTGCAACCAGCTTGTGCGTGGTTTCGCAACCGATGGCGGTATCACAGTTGCTGCGCTGAGCATTCTCAGGTGTGGTGGCCACCGTATTGACCATGCTGGCAGCCTGATCTGCAGTGACCTTCACTGAGAAGGTGATGGTTGCTTCAGCCTTTCGAGCGAGATCACCCGTCCAGTGCAGCTTTCCTTCCTTGTACTCGACGACACCCATATCAGTCTTTGCGTCATCGTTGTAGGAGGCGTAGGGCAGAACCTTTGCCAGGTCATCAATGATGGCTGCTCCGAGAATACGGTCACCATCAGTGTGACGAACCTTCAGCGTGTAGGTGATGGTGTCACCCTTCTTGACCGTGGTCCCAGAGGGTGCCAGTGCAGTCTTGGAATAGACGAACTTTCCTTGGGGCACCTCGTGGGTGGTGTGGCAACCCAGGGTGTCGTCACATGAACCTCGTGGGTCATCGGTGGCGACATTGTTTTCAAGGGTTGCGGGCCCTTCAGTCTTGACGGTCACGGAGAAGGTGACAGTGGCAGTAGCACCGCGTTCAAGGTCGCCCGTCCAAGTCAGGACACCGTTTTCTACCGTGGCTGTGCCCGAGGTTGCCGCGACATCCTTGTTGTAGGTCGCATTCTCCAGCAAGCTGGTGAGTTCATCCTTGATGGAGGCGCCCAGAACGCGATCGCCCTCGTGGTGTGCGACCTTCAGCGTGTAGGTGAGGACGTCCTCGGTGTAGACCTTGCTGTTGTTGGGCACGTTGGCCACCTTGGAGAAGGTGAATGAGCCAGCGGGCACCGAGTGCGTGGTCTGGCATCCCACCGTGTCATCACAGCCACCGCGCGGATGGGTGCTGGTGACCGTGTTGGTCAGGGTTGCGCCCGTCTGAGCATTCACGGTGGTGGGGATGGTGATGGTGGCCGACGGGGCGGTCTTGCCATCCAGGTCGCCTGTCCAGATCAGGGTGTCACCCTGCCAGGTGATTGTACCGAAGGTGGCGGTCACCTCGTCACGCTTGACGTCAAGGTGTTCCTCCAACGCTGCGAAGTCGTCAGAGATGGTGGCGTTCTTGATGCGGTTGCCGCCGGTGTGGCGCACGTTGATCGTGTAGTTCAGTGCGTCACCGGAGTAGACCTTCTCGCTATTGGCCACGTTGGCAACCTTGGAGTAGACGAAGCTGCCTTCAGGTACCGTGTGGTCGGTGCGGCACATGCCGTCGGCCACGCAGGTGCCGCGAGGATCCGTTGAGCCCAGGGTGTTGGTCAGTGTGACGGTGGCGTCGGTGTCGACCTCAACCGTGAATGTCACGACGGCTTCGCGTGCCGTGGTGTCGTTCAGAGTTCCTCGCCACTCCACTCCGGTGACCTTCTGGTCGTTATTGGGATCCTTGAGGAAGCGTGCTGTGCCGGGACCCTTGACCGTGGGATCACCAACGGGTGTGGCGTGCTTGAGAATCTCAGTCAGGTCATCGGTGAAGAAGGCGTCCTTCACGCGGTCGCCACCAGCATGGGTGGCGGTCAGCGTGTAGGTGATGCGATCTCCTGAAACGACGGCCGCGTTGTTGGCAACGTCAGCGGTCTTGGAGTAGGTGAAGGAGCCCTGCTCAACCGTGTGAGTGGTCTGGCATCCCACGGTGGTGTCACAGGAGTGACGGGTCGCGTCCGGGTCCTCACTGGTGAGAGTGTTGACCAGGGTGGCTCCCTGCTCTGCATCGACGCGCACCGAGAAGGTGATTTCTTCGGTGGCGCCCACAGCAAGGTCACCTGTCCACTTCAGAACACCATTAACAACTGGCTCGAGCGTGCCGTTACCACTCTTGACGGTGGCATCGTTGAGGTAGGTGGCGTTCTTCAGCACCTCGGAGAAGTTATCGGTGATAGTCGCGTTCTTCACGCGGTCGCCACCGGTGTGCTTCACCGCAATGGTGTAGGTGATGGTGTCATCCGACTTCACGACCGACCCCGATGCGGGATCTGCGGTCTTGGAGTAGGTGTACTGTCCCTTGGGCACGGTGTGGGTGGTGGTGCAGGCATCAGCGCTTTCGCACTGGCCGTTTCCGCCAGTCACGGACACCGTATTGCTGAGGGTCTGTGCACCCTCGGCGTCAACGATCACCGTGTAGGTGACACGCACAGGCTCTGCCGCTGTGTGGGAGATGTTGCCCGTCCAGGTGATGGTCTTGTCGGCCTCGTTGTAGGTGGGTGTTCCCGAGGTGGCACTCAGGCTACCGTCCTTAAGGCGCGCTTTCTTGTCTCCCAGAACGTTCACGAGGCTGTCGGTGATGCTCGCATTGCGCACGGTGTCGCCACCGGCGTGCTTGAGGGTCAGGGTGTAGGTGATCTCCTGGTTGGAGAGGACCTGCGTTCCTGTAGCCGGGTTAGCTGTCTTAGCCACGGTAAAGCGGCCAGGCGTCACCGTGTGTGTGGTTTCGCAGGTGGCGCCGGTCTGGCAGGTGCCCTGGTTGTTGCCGCCATTGGTCACAGCGTTAACCAAGGAAGCATCCCCGGCAGCATTCACCTGCACCTTGTAGGTGATGGTGGCAGATGCTCCGATAGCCAGATCGCCTTCCCAGACGAGCCTCTTTGGATCTGCAGGGTCAATTTGAGCCTGACCTGCGCTTGCAATGGGGGTGCCCACGAGCACAGCGTCGTCAAGAACCTTGCTGAGGTCGTCAACAACTGTGGCACCCTTGACCTTGTCGCCACTAGCGTGGGCAACAGTCACGGTGTAGGTGATGATGTCATCGCTGAGCACCTGACCATTAGCCTGGGGCTTCCCTTGCACTTCAGCCGTCTTGGAGAAGTGGTAGCTGCCTGCCGGGATGGTGTGGGTGGTGGTGCACTGATCCGCTCCTGGGGCGCAATCACCGTGGGGGTGAGAGTCTGCAGAGACGGTGTTGATGACACTGCGGTCCCCGCCGTGATCGGTAGCCGACTTAGTGACCACCGAGTAAGTGATGGTCACAACCTGGCCGGGAGCCAGGTCGCCGCTCCACTTAATGCTGTGGGAAGCTGCATCAAAGCTCGCATCGGGCAGAACATAGCCAGTGGGCGCACCTTGAGTGGTCACGGCGATATTCGTCGGATTCTCCGTGTCATCAAGAACACGCGTAAGGTCGTCCGCCACAGTGGCGTTACGGACAGCAAGCGGGGAATCGTTGGTAGCAGTCACCGTGTAGGTGATGGTCGTGCCGGGAGCAAGTTCTGTTCCGGCTGCACCACCTTGCACAGCAGCGGTCTTCGCCACCACATAATGGGGGTTACCCCGAGGACGGACCTTCTCGTCGTCTTCGGCGGTCACCGTCGTTCCATCAGGGCTGGTGCCCTGAACGGTTGCGACGTTGTCGATGGTGCGGCCAAACTCCAGATCTTCAGCGCGAATCTGGTAGGTGGCAGTCCATACAACCTGCTGCCCAGGAAGCGCAGTAATGGTCGGCGTGGCGCCGGCATCGCTCACCGTGGCAGTGGTGTTTTGGCGATCAAGAGTGATCGGTGTTGTCAACTGAATCGTGTGACCGTGACCATTCGTGAAGGTCTTTTCTGCCAGGGTCACGTTGTTCAGGGGAGCACTGCCAGAGTTCGTTGCCGTGAAGGTGTAGGTGACGGTGTCTCCTGCTGCTGCCTCAGGGCGGTCAGACTTCTTGACCAGCGTGATTGCGGGGGCCACGATACCGGCATCGATGTCAGTCTTGTTCTCGCCGGCGCGAAGAACCACGCCTGCAACAACACCATCGACAGCAGGATCAGAGTCGCGCGTCGTGTCGTCTCCTTGCTGGGTTGCTGTGAACTCGTAGTTGTTCGCCTTGTACTTGTCAGGGATGATGAAGGTGATGGTGTAGCCCGCATCGTTTGATGCGCGCAGGCCCGTGAAAGAGTACGTGCCGTTAGTTTCGGTGCGGGTCTCGCGGCGAACCGGGTTGCCTAGGTCGTCGGTACCCTCAAGCCTGACCACAGCTTCAGCGACGGGCTCCTCGCCATCCTCGTACAGACCATTGCCGTTCGCGTCGATCCACATGCGGTCGCCTAGGGATGCTGCGATGGTGGTTTCTGCACGACGCAGGGGGCCAATAGCGTAGGTGAGGTTCGAAGCACTGGCGGCAACCGTATTGACGTAGTCTTCGGCGGGCACGTTGCCCACGCCGGTCATTGCTACTTCAAATTCGATGCTGCCATTTGCGGGCAGGGCACCTGGGCGAGTGACGCGAATACCGGTCACTTCGCTCTTGGTGGCAGGGCATGCACCTGCAGCTCCTGCGACAGGTTGGCCACCCGCATCAGCGTCACACCAGACGGTGCTACCGCCTGGCAGATTGCTTGCGTGCTGCGGGTCTGGGTTCAGGTCGGCAGCGGGGGTGGAGGTGTACTGAATGACCCAGCTTGCCGAATCGGCGCTCTTGGGGACCATCTCCGTGAAGGTGAAGTCTCCCGTGTAGCGGGTGCCGTTGATGCCCTGTGCAGGCAGAACATCAATGACGGTCGCATCATTGACTGCCTGAGTGTTACCGGAGCCAACATTCGTCACTGCCACCTTCCAACGATGCACGTCACGGTGGGTGGAGTCAGCAGGGTTCACCTGCAGGACCGGGGTCAGAGCAATCTTTGCTAGCTGCAGACCTGTCTTGTTTCCAACAGAAATACCGGCGCTGGAGCGGCGCTTTGCCAAAGGTGAGGCGTCGCCTTCACCCCAGATTTCAACGTTGTTAACGTACACGCCGTTGGGAACAGTACGCAGCACTTCAGTGGTAACAATGATGGGATCAATGACCGCGTTAGCCTCGGCCTTGGGAAGGACCCAACGGATGTAGGTATCACCAGGGGCGCAGGCAGTGCGCTTGATGTCTGCAGGGTTGCTTCCGGGGAGTACCAGATCAGGTGTGCGTGATGCGCTGACGAAGGCAGAAGCGCCGGGCAGACAGTCCTCAATCCACACGTCCTTGCGGATTCCAGCGATGATGGAGCCAGAGGTGAGGGACGGGGTGATCTTGTAATCGACGAGGTCATCGCCGGTGACCAATGGCGTGGTCGAACCGAAGTCACCACTTTGTCCCTTACGGACCTGCTTGTTGATGCGCACATTGGCATCGGCGGCGATCAGACGGTCACCGAGGGTACCCGAATTACCCGTGGCAAGACTTGTTCCCGGCTCAAAGCCAGACTCAGCCCACGGGGCAGAATCGTCAGCCAAGACCTGATCCATGGTGTAGCTGATCTTGTCAGTGGAGATCACGCGCTTGGTTGATGCCCAGTTGGGAATAACTGTGCCGGGTTCTAGGTCAGGTGCAACCTCGAAACCGAAGGCAATATTCACGCTGTAGCCATTACCGATCGAGCTGAAGAGGCCAACAACCGGTGGGCTCACGAAGTAAGCACGCGCACGGGACACTGCTGTGTAAACACCGCGGGCGGCCTTTTCCTGGTCATTACCGGGAACGTCACCCGGGTTGTCGTACCACGGTCCCTTATCGTCACCACAGGTGGATGCGGTGCCGTTTCCGCCGGGTGTTGCAGAGTATTGGACCTTAAGTTCGGGAACCTGGTCTGCGCGGATAGCATCCGTGGTGGATCGTCCGCTAGGAAGCAAGACATTGTTGTAACCGGTGAACCAGACGGCTTTACCGTTGGAGGCAACACCTCGGCCAAATCCCGTTGGGATGCCCTCACGGGAGTCGTAGACAGCGCCCTTCCAATTCTTTTCCTTCAAGTGAAGTTTAGAGTTGTCCCACGCGTCACAGACGATGGTCGAACCCGTGAAGTCGTAGAGCGGACTCGCTGCAGTACCTCGGATCAGAGCCACAACATCTTGAGTCCCAGCTACACCGGTGTCACCCGAGCGGAAGGTACCACCCCCGGGCAGACCTTCACCCACCCAGCCGTTACCGGGCGAAAATTCTTCAGGCTTCGAGTTTCCAGGCTTACCGACATCGCCACCAAAGTACTTATTAAAGCTTCCTGGAAGCCCAATCTTCAGAGTCTTGTCCAGCCAGTTGTTGCCCGCGTACACATCCTGGGTCTGGCGATCATTGGAGGTGAAGCCCTGGGCCGTGAAATCGGTGTAGGTATTTCTCAGGTTAAGAGCACGCTCACCGTTGCTCACTTCACCGAAGTCCCGAACAATGTCGGCGGGGGTATGAACCAAGAAGGTATGTGCGACAGCGTAGGCTTTGTTTGCCGGCACGGCCTCGTTATTGGGGCGTACCGCCTTTGAGGGGTAGGTCCGCAGAGTGAAGTCAGCATTCTTCACTGTCAGCGTGACGGGAGTGCCGGGGCCGCCTGGCTGGGCGATTTGAAGGGCTCCCGAGTCACGTACAGAGTTTTCAACTGTGTTAAGGACAGTGTTGGAGTATTCACCGATCTTGCGACCGGGCATTCCATAGTAGGTTGCTGCCGAGGTGACGCGGCTACCGTACTTGTCCAGGTTCGCTTTGACCTGGTTGATCTGATCAGGCGTTAGACCGGGAATCTTGGGATCGGTCTTCTCGAAGATCTTCTCTGGGCGGAGGTCATCGTGAATAACAACGTCTCCGACGACGGGCATGGCCCCCTTACCGCCGACGGCTGCAGAGATCAGCAGGTTGTAACGGGTAGCAAAACAGGCGCGATCTCGATCCCAGAAGCAGTTCTCAATTGCCGGACCGTAGGCATAGCCCAGACCATCTTTGGTTGACATAGAGTTCTTCGAAACGTCCCACTTCAGGGCTGCAGAAGCCGCAACCTCGGGCAGGGCCTCATCGGTGGGAACCTCGGCGATACCATCTGCAGTAGCGGTAAGGGACTTGATAGCCAGGCGCTCACCGTGGTGGACAAGGTTGGATACTTTAGCGACAAGCTCCACCTTCAGAGCTGAGGTTTCGGTAGCACCAAGGTTACATAGCAGAGTCTGCTCCTGGAGCTGGTCACGGGAGTTTTCTGTGAGGGGAAGAGTGACATTCGCCGTGGGGTCAGCAGGAGTCAGGCTGGAGCCTGGTTGGCGACAGACGCCAGGCAACTGGGTGATGTAAAGACCCTTGGGGAAAACGACCTTCGCGGTGAAGTTATCTGCCGGCCCTACTTTGGAGCGGTATTCAAGGGTGTAGGTGACTGTGTCGTTGACGCGGACGATGCCATTGGTGGCGCTGGAGTCATTACCAGCGGAGTCATCGACGGTGAAGTCAGGCTGCCCGTCGCCAGTGCGGTCGTCATCGGGGGTGCCATCGGCTTTGATTTCCATATGAACACTGAGCTCGTTGGCAACAGCCGCATCAACCTTACGGAAGGGGCTGCGGTTTGTCGGAGCCGGGGCAGTGTCAGCGTTTTCGGCTGGGGTGGGGACAGCCTCTGGAGTGGAGGGTTCCGGCGTTGCGGGGGCAGTTGCAGGCGCATCGGATTCGCTTGACTCGGCTACGTTTGCCGCGCCTTCATCAGGGGCAACTGGCGCATTACCGCTGTTGACCTCAGTGATGTGAGCCTCTGATTGAGATGCCACATCGCCATCGTTAGCGAAGGCGAAAGTGTTGGTCCCAATCACTAATGTCACACACAGCGCGCCAACAAGGGCAGCACTGGGACGTATCTTTGTCGAAAGCCGACCGAACATAGGCTCTCTTCCCCTCTTTCAGATGATGTGGGGACCCTGGCCGGATACGACATCTACTCAAGCTTGCGCAGGCGGTAGAACACTGCGGGAACCCCAAAGATCTTCAATATCCACAGTCATTCCTCATAGTACTTTCAGGATTCCTTAATTCACAGGGTGGATTTTCTCCCCAAAACAGCATCAATATTTTGACTACTACGACCAAATGGTCAAACTTCCGCAGAAGATGAGGGCAGACAGTCGGATGGATAGTAATTTTAAATTACATCTATCAGCCCCGGTTGAGGAATCTCACAGCTTCGCCTCAGGGTAAAGAGGGCCACTATCAGCTAGAGCCCCTCATCAGTCCCGAAAACAGTCCGTCAAATCAGCGCGCTCCCCTGATGCCTGAATGCACCCCTGCGCAACAGCCTCGCTCCACGAGATCTGACCCACCACAAGCGACAGCCATGTCGACATGTCCATCTCCACCACCGCAGGCGGCGTTCCCCGACGATGGGTCGAGCCCTCAAGAATTTGCACGGCCCCTGCGGGCGGCACACGTACCTCAACCGACCGCCCAGGAAAACGCTCGGCAAACTCCTCCAAGGTAAAACGCACGGCCGTCAACAGCACCGCCCGCGTTACAGCCTCGGGCGCCTCCTGCCATGCCTGCAGAGCAGCCCGCCCCTTCTCAACAGAAATCCGTCGCGGCATTACTCCTTTTCCCTTCCTGGCAACAATCGTTGAACAAGGTGCACCATTCCCGAGCCTGGAGAGGGGGGCATTTGCCCCTGCTCATGCACCTCAGCAGACGGCAGTTCACACTGCACACAGGCCTGATGCATATTTTCGAAGGGGAAGTCTGTTGGTAGCGACTTCTCAGCGGGCTTTCGGCCCGTGATCTGCCCAAGATGTCTCTGCGCATCTGCCTGAGAGTGATAGGTCTTCACTCGTTCATAGTGGGCAATCAACCAGACCTCGAAACATGGGCGAGAGATAACCGGCACCCAGAGTTGATTCTTCCTGGTCCGTTTTTCACATCCACGAATCAGTGGCAACAGATCGCGACCATCCTCATCGACGACAATCCAGATCTCGGTATAGCCACTGAGATCATTGGCATCGAGCTTGCGCAGGAGGGTCGAGGCTTCCCCAGGAAGAAACTGCACCGTAATGGAGAGTTTAGAGCCCTTCGCTTCACTTTTGAGGCGTGTGAGGTAGGTGCGTTCCGTTCGCTCACCATTCGTGACGATAAGGATTGCCGGGCGCAGAGAGCGTTTCTTCCGAGAGCGCGCCACGTTTATCACGCCCCACAAGGCTGGGTAAGAAAGTCGTAAAGGAGTGCGTCATCAATATTCGGCACCGCTCCGAATTGGCCAGCCATATAGCGACGCTCGCTATTGTTGCCCACGCGGTTGTCGAAGTCTGCCTGCGAGAAGAGTTCTGACAGTCCTGTAGCATCCTTCTCAACAAACCACACATTCTGGGGCGCAAGCAGCCGGGCAGGAGCGTTACCCAGCAGCGTGACGTCATGAGTGGTGAAAATGAGTTGAGCGCTCTTAAGATTCGTGCGCTTACTGACAAAGAGTTCCACAATGTAGCGCACGAGGCCAGGGTGCAGGCTGGCGTCAAGTTCATCAACGAGGAGCACGCCTCCTGAGCGCAGGATGGTGAGTGCATGCCAGACAATGGTGAGCCATGCGAGGGTGCCGGAACTTTCTGCACTGAGAGGGAGCTCAAAGGACTGACCATCTTTGCCGCGGTGGGTAAAGAATACTTTTTTGAACACTCTAAAACGAGCCTCAGGCTCATGGCCTAGGTGGCGGCCTGGAAACTGTTCCCGGGAGATCATTCTGAGCGCCACAACAAGAGACTCCCAGTCACTCTGCAAATTGCGGATATCAGGCCGGACGTCAATCTTCTCAATACCAAGGTCGCCCGCCTTAAGGACAGCCCGCACAAGATCTCTCTGCTCTTCGGGCGCTTTGACCATTTCCTCAAAAAGAGGCAGAAGCAGCTCAACGTCTGCTGCTTCACGGAATGACACATGGCGAACACCCGTGTCACTTGCAAGGGCAGATGCAACAAGGGCGAGCATGCTGTGCTCATAACGACGGGCAAGGGCAAGGAAGAGGACTGTGGACGTCGTCAGTTTCAGCACCTCAGAGCTCGGCCCTTTCAGGCTCGGCCCTTTGGTGAAGGACATTTCCGCATCTTCACTCTCTTGGGTGCGTTCAAAGAGCATCCGGGCAGTTCCGCGAGGGTAGGCATACAGGCCCTCGAAACTCACGCCCCACTGACGCACTTCCACCCGATAGCGGTAGCGCACTTCCTCAGCAACAAAATCCACGTCATATGAGGTGCGTCGTTCTGACTCGTCAATGGCAGCGCAGGGCTGATACAGCACGGTCGTGGACTTCTCCGGCGCCCTGAGTGCGCGCGCCAGACTATCAATGGCCTGAATCAGGGTCGTTTTACCTGAGGCATTCGGGCCATAGATCGCCGCAATAGTCTCGACACAATCCACCCAGGTTTGCCCTTCGCGGGGGATATTCGTCCTGAAGGAGCGCCGCGTGAGATCAAGGGTTGCTTCTTCTGCGAAGGAACGGAAACCGGAGACGCTAAATGACAGTAGCATGCCATCATGCTATCAAGATAGGCTTGTATCAGGAATACTTTTCCGAAAATGCCCCTAACTCACACCTCATCCCTGCCTCGAAGTCTCCTCCCCATCAAAGGGCAGGGCCCGGAGGGGTACTCCTCCGGGCCCTGCTCAATCAGCCTCACTCAATCAGCACCACTCAGGGGTGATGTTGCATTCGGGGCACTCAGAAACGCTCGCGTAGGGCGGCCTCCGATTGTGTGCGCAGCTCGTCAAGACCAACGATCCATCCAGCACCGTTACCCATATCGGAAAGCAGATCAGCACCGACGACGGCCAGCATGTCACCACCGGTGGTACCGATTCGCACGGCGGGCACGCCCTCGGCCTCGGCAGCGGCATAAACGGCAGGCAGCGCCCCTTCGGGGACGGCTAGCAACGCACGCGCCTGAGTTTCAGTGAACAGCAGCGTGAAGTCGTCCAATTGGGCGCCTCGCACGGAGTTGGTTAGGTCGAAACTGCCACCAATACCAAAACGCAGGGAGGCATCAACGAGTGCTTGCAGGAGGCCACCATTAGAGAGGTCGTGTGCGGCGCGCACCAGAGGCAGGCCATCGGGGCCGTCGGTGGCGGACAGCGCTCGCACAACATTACCCAGGGAGACCTCGGCATTAAAGTTCACCACTGGGGGCATCCCGCCCAGGTGCTGGTGCACAATGCGCGCCCAGGCAGAGCCGTCGAGTTCGTCGCGGCTCTCACCCAGTAAGACCACGGCCAAACCTTCTTCGGTAAAGCCCGAGGGGTTTGCGCGGCGCACATCCTCCATAATGCCCAGCATGCCCACAACGGGCGTGGGGTTAATCGAGGAATCCGGCTGCCCCTTAACGGTGCCCGAGGAATTGTAGAGTGAGACATTACCGCCGGTGACGGGCACACCCAACTCGATACATCCGTCAGCCAGGCCGGTCATGGCCTGCACGAGCTGCCACATGGCATCGGTATCTTCAGGGTTGCCAAAGTTCAGGCAGTCAGTAATGGCAACGGGGGCTGCACCGACGATGGCCACATTGCGGTAGGACTCAGCTAGGGCCTGCTGAGCGCCACGGTAGGGATCAAGCTTGGTGTACCACCCGTTAGCGTCAGTAGAGATCGCCACGCCCAGGTTCGTGTCTTCATCCACGCGCACCACGCCAGCATCGTCGGGCTGAGCCAGGGCGGTGTTGCCCTGCACGTAGCGGTCGTACTGGTCGGTGATCCACGCCTTGGAGGCCTGGTTGACGTCGCTGAGGACTGCGGTAATCACCTCACTGAGTTCTTCAGGGGTTGTTGGGCGAGGCAAACGCTCGCTTGAATCCGCGTTGAGGGCATCCTGCCAGGTGGGGCGGGCGTAGGGGCGGTCATACACCGGGCCGTCGTGGGCGACGGTCTTAGGGTCAACATCGACGATACGGTGCCCGTAGTGGTCGATGGTCAGGCGGCCATTACCCGTGAGGTGGCCGATGACGGAGGCTTCGACATCCCACTTGTCGATAATGGCGAAGAAGGCCTCGCGGTCCTCGGGGGTGACGATCGCCATCATGCGCTCTTGAGATTCTGACATGAGGATTTCGCCGGCGGTCAGCGTGGGGTCACGCAGCAGCACATTTTCCAGATCAACGTGCATGCCGGAGTCGCCGTTAGAAGCGAGCTCAGAGGTTGCGCACGAGATTCCGGCTGCGCCGAGGTCCTGGATGCCCTGGACAACGCCTGCGGCGAAAAGTTCCAGGCAACACTCGATAAGGACCTTTTCCATGAAGGGGTCGCCCACCTGCACGGAGGGGCGCTTCGCGGGCATACCATCCTCGAAGGTTTCTGAGGCGAGGATGGAGGCACCGCCAATCCCATCACCACCGGTGCGCGCTCCAAAGAGGACGACGAGGTTGCCTTCACCGGTAGCGTTAGCTAGGTGAATGTCTTCGTGGCGAAGGGTGCCCACGCACAGGGCGTTAACCAGAGGGTTGCCCTGGTAGGAGGCGTCGAACTCGGTCTCGCCACCAATATTGGGCAGACCCAGGCAGTTTCCGTAGCCGCCCACACCGGAAACGACGCCGTGAACAACGCGAGCGGTATCGGGGTGGTTGACGTCGCCAAAACGTAGTTGGTCCATGACGGCAACAGGGCGCGCACCCATGGAGATAATGTCGCGGACGATGCCGCCCACGCCGGTTGCTGCGCCCTGGTAGGGCTCAACGAAGGAGGGGTGGTTGTGGGATTCAACCTTGAAGGTCACGGCCCAGCCTTGGCCGATGTCGACCACGCCGGCGTTTTGGCCCATGCCGACGAGCAGGCGTGAGCGCATCTCGTCGGTGGTGCGCTTACCGAATTGTTCGATGAGGTGTTTCTTGGAGGACTTGTATGAGCAGTGCTCTGACCACATCACCGAGTACATGGCGAGCTCTGCGTTCGTGGGTCGGCGTCCCAGGATTTCGCAGATGGTGTCGTATTCGTCGGCTTTAAGGCCGAGTTCAGCCCAGGGCATCTCTTTGGTGGGAGTTGCTGCGGCGTCGGCGGTAGTGTCGGGGAGTTCGCGAGGATAGGTGGCGTTCGGGGTGACCTCGGCGGTCATGTGTGGCTCCATTGTTGTTGTAGCGCGTCAAAATAACGGCGGGAGAACAGAAGAATCGGTTATCCACAGATTGTGTCCACAGGGATGTGGAAATCCTTGGGGATTGGCCTATTCATGTGTGGATAGAACTGTGGATGACGGAGTGTGTGCAGCTCAGAGGCGCACACTATCGACGTTTCGGACTAGCTCACCATGTCGCGCAGAAGGGAGGTGAAAATCCCCAGACCTTCCACGCCGCCATGCCCCTGCATTCCCTCAGCCCCAACAGCCAGCGGGCCAAAACCAGCCTCCACAGCATGTTCGGGGTGAGGCATCAGGCCCACCACATTGCCAGCAGCATTCGTAATGCCCGCAATATCATTGGCTGAACCATTGGGGTTGACATCAACGTAGCGGAACACTACGCGCCCTTCACCTTCCAAGCGCTCAATGGTGTCAGGAGCAGCCTGGAAGCATCCTTCGCCATTCTTCAACGGCACAGTGATCTCATCCCCCACTGCGAAGGAGGCTGTCCATGCGGTTGAGGCGTTCTCGACGCGGAGCTTCTGGTCGCGGCACAGGAACTTCTGATGGTCGTTACGGATCAGCGCGCCTTCAAGCAGGTGGGCCTCGCACAGGATCTGGAAGCCATTGCAGATGCCCAGCACTGGCATTCCCTTACCGGCAGCCTCCACGACGGAACCCATCACGGGGGCGACAGCGGCAATAGCTCCGCAACGCAGGTAGTCACCGTAAGAGAATCCGCCGGGCAGGACCACCGCATCAACCTCGTGAAGGTCAGCGTCTTTATGCCACAGGGCAACGGGCTCACAGCCTGCCAGCCGCACAGCGCGAGCAGCATCCCGGTCATCAAGGGTACCGGGGAAGGTGACGACGCCAACTCGCGTCACAGCGCACCCCCAGCGGCATCGGTGAGTTCTTCGACGCGAACAACATCTTCAATAATGGGGTTCGACAGTACTTCCTCGGCTGCGCGTCGCGCGTCAGCAAGGAGTTCATCGGTGACAGGGCCGTCCACCGTCAGATGAAAACATTTGCCTTGACGTACCGAGGTGAAGCTGGTGATTCCCAGCCTCGGTAGTGCTGAGCCAACGGCCTTCCCCTGGGGGTCCAGGATTTCCGGCTTTGGCATCACTTCAACAATGATGTGCCCCACGGCGTCCTCCTTGCGTGAGCTGAGGGGTGTCCACGATCCCCTCTCTCGGTGAGTGCGGCCGGTTGACCGCTCCCCGTAGTGTTACCGGCTGATGTCCGGTCACAGTTGTGGTTCCTCGCCGGTTAGGCGGCGGAAGGCTTCGATGTAGCGCTCGCGTGTGGCGGCGACGACCTCGTCAGGCAGTGAGGGGGCAGAGTCGGCCGCGTCCTCAGCGCTGCGGTCCCACCCGGATGCGGGGGAGGTCAACCAATCGCGCACATACTGCTTATCGAAGCTGGGTGTCACCTGGCCTTCAACCCACTGGTCGGCGGGCCAGAAACGTGACGAATCAGGGGTAAGGATTTCATCAGCGAGGACGACCTCCCCCGTGTGTGGGTCAAGGCCGAACTCGAACTTTGTGTCGGCCAAGATGACACCGCGCTCGGCAGCGATATCGCGGGCGCGCGCGTAGACCGCGATGGAAAGTTCACGCAGGCGCTCGGCAAGCTCAGGGCCGACCATGTCCACGGCACGCTCAAAAGTAATGTTTTCGTCGTGGTCGCCCAGTTCAGCCTTGGCTGCAGGGGTGAAGATCGGCTCGCTCAGGCGGGAGGCTTCGGTGAGCCCCTCGGGTAATGGCAGGCCGCACACTGTGCCGCTCTGGCGGTATTCGACGAGGCCCGAGCCGGTCAGGTAGCCGCGTACAACACACTCAATGGGGATCATGTTCAGGCTGCGGCACACGACGGCGCGGCCCTGTACCTCGGCGGGCACGTCGAGGGCGTTTGGCCCCAGGTGGTTGGGGACAATGTCCTCCATGCGGCGCATCCACCAGATGGCCAACTGGTTAAGCACTTTACCTTTATCAGGGATTGGCGTTGGCAGGACAACGTCGTAGGCGCTGATGCGGTCGGAGGTGACCATCAAGAGCTGCGAGGGGCCGCTGGCGGCGTGACGGTCTGCACGGGAGATATTGGCTGCCTCGGGAGCATAGATGTCACGCACCTTACCTGATGAGAGGTGCACCCATCCGGGGATACTCATGTGCTCGGTCATTGATTGCGCCTCCTGCAGTGTTCCCAGGGTGAGTGTTCCCAGCGTTAATGTCCCAGCGTTGATTCTTAGGGTCGCCAGTCGTCCGCCAGAACATCTTCTGGCCATGTGGCAATGTCACTGCGATGCTGCTCGCCACTGAAGCGGATACGCGCCACACCAGCGTAAGCGGCCTCACGGGCGGCCTCGATTGTCGCGCCACGACCCACAACATTGAGCACGCGCCCACCAGAGTTCACCAGGGCATCCTCAGCTTCGACGCCGCAGCAGTTGCCCGCGCCATTGGGGTCGGGCTCTGCGGGGATGAGCGTCGTACCGGCGTGGATGACGTGCACGCCCTCCACTGCTTCTGCGTCGTCAATACCGGTGATCGTTTCGCCGGTGCGCAGCACGCCGGGGTATCCGAAGGAGGCCATGACCACGCACACGGCGGCATCCTCGGACCAGCGTGGGGCGGGAACCTCGGCGAGGGTGCCGGTGGCCGCGCCGTAGAGCAGGTCAATGAGCGGGCTTTGGAGGCGTTCGAGGACGGCCTGCGTTTCCGGGTCACCAAAGCGCGCGTTAAATTCGACAACTCGCACACCGCGCGAGGTCAGCGCCAGGCCGCAGTAGAGCAGTCCAATGAAAGGGGTGCCTCGGCGGGCCATTTCTACCACCGTGGGCACAGCAACCGTGTCAACAACGTGGTCGACCACGTCTTCAGGCAGCCACGGGAGCGGCGTGTAGGCGCCCATACCGCCGGTATTGGGGCCGCCGTTGTTGTCCAGCAGACGTTTGAAGTCTTGGGCGGGGACGAGGGGGACGACGGTGGTGCCGTCGGATAGACAAAAGAGGGAGACCTCGGGGCCGTCAAGGTAGTCTTCTATGACCACGGCGCCATCTGGGCGGGCCAGGCATGCTTGCGCGTGATTGCGGGCGGCTTGGCGATCCTCCGTGACAACAACGCCTTTCCCTGCAGCTAGGGCATCGTCCTTGACAACATGGGGTGCGCCGAGTTCATCAAGGGCGGCATCAACCTGCTCAATAGTGGTGCAGGTGAAGGCCCGCGCGGTAGCGACACCGGCAGCTTCCATGACGTCCTTGGCAAAGGACTTGGAGGCTTCAAGCTGGGCGGCGGCTTTAGTGGGACCAAAGCAGGGGATGCCCGCGTCAGCCAACGCGTCAGCGATACCTGCAACCAGAGGGGCCTCGGGGCCAATAACGACAAGGTCAACGGCGTTGTCGTGGGCGAGGGCGCAGACTGCCTCGGGGTCAAGGGGGTTAAAACGATGAGCTGTTCCCAACTCATCGAGGCCAGGGTTGCCTGCTTGTATCAGCAGTTCAACATCGTCGGAGGTACGAACCATTGCACGGGCTAGGGCATGTTCACGCCCGCCATTTCCCACAAGCAGGACCTTCACGCTGTCAGCCTAACCCGCGCGCGTGCCCCTCGTCTGCTCTGCCCATTTACTGGGCACACACGTCTCAGACCCGCACTCTTTCAGGTCTTGTCGACATGTCAGTTCACCCTAAACGCCACCCCAATGCTGCGAGCACTCCGCCGACAACGAGGAAGAGGTAGTACCAATATTCCTTGAAGGTATCGCGTTGTACCATCCGCTTTTGGCCGTCTCGGTAGGGAGTGCGATTGTTGGGGGTGTTCCCAGGCATGTGGGTGCCGGTGGTGCTCACACGCACTGGCCACTCGGCCTTCTTAAGCTGGTCAGCCTTTTTCTGTGCGACGGGTGTCTTTAGCCCAGTGGCCTGCCACGGCGGCTGAATGTAGGCGTCGTCGAACACGCCGTATTCCCGGGCTTGAATAAGGTGGCTGAAATGAGCTCGGTACCTTTTAGCCGTGAGTTGTCGGATGGGGACGCCCCGTGATGCACAGCGTTCTTTCTTCTGCGCAATAATGCTTTTGAGCTGTTCTGAGTGCAGGAAGATATCAGGCACCAGTTCGAAGAATCGGCCCGCGCGGTCAAGAAGGATGGCCGAGTCCCCGAATGTTGTCCACGCGAGGATCTCCTCCCACGCAATGCTCTGCCGACGAATCAGCGCAGAGTCAGGCGTTTCGTGAACGAACCATTCGGCAACGGCCTCGGTGTCGTTGATTGTGAGGCGATGGGGTGCACCTTGGATGGTGTTAGCATCGTCGAAAAGTAGACCCGTCCAGAATTGTTCACCCACCGGTTCAAGGAAGTGCCGGTCCAGGTCGCCTGCTTCAAGTTCCAGCGGGTAAGCATCTTCTTTTCCTCGCCCGTAGGGAAGGCGTAGCCCTCGTGAAGAAAGTAGGGGCGGGAAGAGTTCGGTAAGGGGGCCGCTGGCAATGCGGCTGGGAATGTGCATGGTTGTCAGGAAGGTGGCGAGTGCTTCACGCACTCCTTCCTCAGTGATCCCGGCGTGTTCAATGCGACGAAGCCAGAGCTGAATTTGCCATCTTTCGTGGAAGTCACTGTCGATAAGCAGTTCGCGAAGTTTGTCATCTGTCAGCTCTGCTACGAGGCCAGGAGATTCAAGGCTGTTGGTGACGCCAAGAAGGACGCACACCAGGTCATGTGCATCAATGGCGGTCCAGCTACCGTGTCCGGCAAAGGAAATGATGATGTGATCGTTCCATAGAGCCTGAGTGTGAATGAGGTCGGCTCGGTTTCCGGCAAGCTTTTCAAGATGGAAGTAGAGGAAACCCGTCAGGATGTCGTAGGCGACGAAGGCTTCGGCAGAGATCGGCGCTGCCGCTGATAGGAGCGGTGAAAGATCGTCTGTTTCGAGGTGCCCGCGCTGTGAGTAGGCGGGAGTGGGGCGATCTGTTTGACGCAGGAAAGCGTCTTCTGTCATTGGGGTTGGTGTGTCGGTAAAAACCGTGCCGATCAGGGCTGGCGTGTTGGTGACGAAGAGGTGTGCTCGGTCGGATCGGTGCGGTGAAAGTTCTGCAGCCAGGGCTTTCATCTTCGCTTCAAGCACAGGTGCGTCGTGGTGAATCATGAGCGGGCGCAGGGCGATACTGTTGAGGCCCATTCGTAAAACACTGTCGTTGTGCCAGCATGTTCCACGGAAGAAGTCTTGGCTGACGCGATTTCCTTCAGGGACGTAGGGGTTTTGGAAAAAGTCAGACACTACCCGCGCCCCGTGAACGAGGTCGTTGACGTTTTTGGCGCCAAGGAGGATTGCGCAGGGGGATGGTAGAACGTCTACGCGGATGTTGGGGGCTTGTGAGCGTGCGTTCCCGGCGTAGTAGTGGGAGCTTTTCCAGTTTTCGAAGTGGGTAATCAGGCAGGAGAGAAAGAATTCGAAGACTCCGCTGTTGTCGGCGGATTCTTCAGCCATGCTGTAGTCAGCGTAGATTTCAAGAAGATGGGGCATCGCTTCAGTGTCGATGTTGTCTTCGATGGATCCGCGGCTGAGAAGCCAATCTCGGTCATTGACGGTATAGATCTGTCCTGGAATGTAGACGGGCTCATCTGCACTGCTCATTGTTCCACTGTATTGCCTGATGCAATGGCCCGCTCCCTGTTGCTACAGGAAGCGGGCCATTGTGTGAATTATTGCGCTTCACCCCAGTGAGGGTTTGGCGCGGTGGGGTGTTTTATTGGGTTGCGCGGCGGCGGGCTAGAACACCCGCAGCACCAAGTAGCATCACCAGTACCGCGA
>NZ_RQZF01000015.1 GCF_003858455.1 Schaalia canis
CCACCTACCTCCAACACACCCCCTCACCCCTATCCCCACCCCACTACGACCAACTCCCCACCAACCCCCACTGGACAGTCCCCCACACCACCCCCTGGTAAACCAGCAACCGCCCTATTTCAAATCCAAATTTGCTGCGAGACTGTCGCAAATTTGGCCAACAGCAGGCGATTGAACCTTATACAGCAAAGCCCATCATCCGAGGCTGAGCATTCCCGTCAGGGGCATGTATCAAGAGCGTCAAGCATGGCTTGGCGCTCACTCTCAATGACGCTCAGCCCCCAGGCGTGCTTCACCGCAATCTGGCGGGCCACATACTCGCAGTGATAGTCACGGTTGGGTGGCATCCACTGATCGGCACGAGAAGCCTCTTTATCCTGATTGGCCTGGCCTTCCACAGCCAGCAGATTTTCTGGATCATTGGCAAAACGCACGCGCTCAGCCGTACTCCACTCCCACGCGCCCGCACGCCACGCATCCCCCAAAGCCACCACATGATCGATCTGCACCAGCGGTGAGGTCGCATCCCCACGCTGGAAAGGCATCGTCACGCCCACATAGGGGTCATGCAGCGTGCCCGTCTGGATCACGCAGCGCGAGCCCTTCCGGTAACGAATATTGTCAAGATCGCGAGCAAGCACATCATTGCGCGTATCGCAGCCGTTACCGTCAACGTCCTCCCACGCCGGGCCGAATTCAGACCGGTCATAGCCTTCGACATACGCCTTAGGGCGCACCTCCAATTCGGCAAGCTGACTGCGGGCTTCAGCCTCCATGGGGGACATGGTGGCCTCGCCGCCCTCCAGCACGCCCCCGTCTGACGAGGTAGACGCGCCAGGTGAGTCCGCACGACTGCCTGACGTTTCAGCCGAGGCGGGGTTCGAGCTTCCCCCCAGGTCAAGCACATCCGGCCCCACCCCGGGTAGCACCAGCCAGCCGCCGAATACGGCGGCGACAAGGGATCCGATAATGCCTGCCCACGGGCCAAAGGGAGACTTCTTCTGGCCAGGGGATGCGGGGCGGTGGCCTCGTGAATTGGCTGGGCGCGACTTGGGTGCGCCTGTATGCGACGCCCCCGACTGGCGAGGGCCGGGCTTTGGTGGGCCTGGCCTTGGCGAGCGCGTCTGAGGGGCTCCGGGCGTGGGCCCAGGCGTAGGAGCCGATTCAGGTGAAGACGTAGAGCTCATTGGGGCGGGGCACCTCGTGAAAGCAGTCGGCGGATCTGAGTGGAGGTCAGCGTCAGCGTCCAGTCATCATGCTGGGGGAGCTGCCACCGCTTCCAGTGTGACAGGCCCGTGAAGGCCGTGCCCACGATCGTGGCCACCAGCATGCCCAGGGTTGCCAGCTCAAAGTGGTAGAAGATCACCATAATCGAGGCTGATACCAGTGCTGGCGTGGCGTAGAGGTTATTGCCTCCGAAAACTTGGGGAACAGAGCCGGCAGAGATGTCACGAATCATGCCGCCGCCAACTGCCGTAATAATGCCGAGCATGATCGCCGGAATTACACCAAAACCTGCCGCCAGCGTCTTTTGCGCGCCCGTTGCCGCCCAGCATCCCAGCACCGCTCCGTCGGCAATGACCAGGGCAATCCTCCACGGGCGTGATTCAAGTTTCCACAACATGGCGATTGCGGCACCCACCAAGGCCGTCGCCAAGTAGAACGGATCCGTCAACGCTACGGGCGGACCCGCCTGCAGCAGCGTATCGCGCACCATCCCGCCCGCCAGAGCCGACATGATCGCCAGCACCGCAAAGCCGACAGCATCGAAATGCTTCGCGCGTGCCAGGCGCCCACCGAGGATGCCGTTGAGCAGCACCCCCAGCAGGTCGATAGCCCGGAACAGGTCGGGCAGCATCTCGTTTGCTCCGTCAAAGAGTTCACGCATCACGCTCATATTGTCCGTCATCACGCCACGCGCACGCACGCGCGTGGCAGGGTTCGGACAGGATTCAACGGTGAAAATCGCCACCGGCGGCTGCGGGAGGCACGCGGGCACGCTAGGGTAATAAGGTCGCACTAAGCACCACAATTCCCCGGGAGGCTGGCATGGGCATGAAGTTTGGCGTACTCGTCGGTTTAGGTATCGGCTACGTCCTGGGTACCCGCGCTGGCCGCGAACAGTACGAACGCATCCGCGAAACCACTCACCGCCTGCGTCGCAACCCCCTGGTCGCCCGCCCTCTCGATGCCGCGGGGCAAAAGGTGTCCGATATTGTGCGCTCGCAAGGCGAAGCCGTCACCGACAAAGTTGCCGACGCAGTGAAGGAGCGCCTCTTCGGCGCGCCTGCAACTCCGCGCACTGCGGCGGACCCGACCATCACCGTTGAGGTCATTGACGAGGCTCCCGCCACCCATCCTTCCGCTGGCAACACCGCAGGCAAGTGAACGCGCCTTTCGCTCCGGAGGCGAACGCTCACCCCGCCGCTGAAGACTCCCCCGCGCGCGAGTCCGCCCTCGACAGCCCTGCCAGCACAGCGACGCACTCGGCCTCTGCTTCTTCACCTTCCGTCTCCTCACCTTCCGCGTGCGCGCACACCGTCGACAATCCAACATCAGCGCAGATTCGACGCTGGCGGCGTCACCTCGCTGAAGAGCGCATGGAGGCCGACACCTACCGTTCCCTCGCCCGCAGGCGCACCGGCGAAGAACGCGCCGTACTGCTCGCACTGGCTGAAGCTGAGTCCCGCCACGAGGAACACTGGCTGGCCCTGCTCGGCGACCACGCCCTTCCCGCGCCCAAACCCTCCCTGTCAGGACGCCTAGGAGCCGCACTCGCCCAACGCTTCGGCACCATCTTTATTCTCGCGATGGCTCAGCGCTCCGAACAGCGCAACCGCTACGACTATGACGACGACGCCACCGCTCAAATGGCCGCCGACGAGCACATTCACGGCGAGGTCGTGCGCGGCCTCACCGCCCGCTCACGCCAATCCCTAGCCGGAACCTTCCGCGCCGCCGTCTTTGGCGCCAACGATGGCCTCGTCTCCAACCTCGCCCTCGTGCTGGGAATTGCCGCTTCTGGCGCTTCCACCGCAGTCGTCCTCTTCACCGGCCTGGCTGGCCTCCTTGCCGGAGCCCTATCCATGGCCGCAGGCGAATGGGTGAGCGTCAAAAGCCAACAAGAACTCCTCGACGCCTCCGTGCCCGACCCTGAGGCCCACCGTTCCGTACCAGCTCTGGACGTCAACGCCAACGAGCTTGAACTCGTGTTCCGAGCCCGAGGTGAAAGCGCCCAAGAAGCAGCCGCTCACGCGGCACAAATTTTCGCTCAAGTGCGCACCCCCGCCACCGGCGAATCCTCCTCCATTGCCGTGCGCGCCGCCCTTGGAGAAGGCCTGCCCAGCGAGGCCAGCGGCGCAGGGGAAGAAATCGGCACACCGTGGCGGGCGGCAGCCTCGTCCTTCCTGTTCTTCGCAGGGGGCGCGGCCGTGCCCCTCCTGCCCTACATTGCCGGCCTGAGCGGCTGGTGGGCCATTGGAACTGCCACCGCGCTGGTGGGCTGCGCGCTACTTTTCACCGGCGGCATTGTGGGAATCCTGGCTGGACAGTCGCCTGCTCCCAGGGCTTTACGTCAGCTCGCGATTGGCTACGGCGCGGCCGCCGTCACCTACCTGCTGGGGCTGGCCTTTGGGGCAACCTTCTAGTCACAGGTTTGGCACAAATTCCCGCACAGTGGGCTCCCTCGTGCTCTTCCCAGGATCGACCGATAGGTTTAATTCATGAGCGAAATCACGATCCTGACTCCTCGCGGCGTTGAGCTGTCAGCGACCTTCATTAACCCCGTTGACACCGGCGACGCTGCCGTGCTGTTCTCCCACTCCGTACTGGCCGATCGCCGCTCCATCGGTCACTTCCGTAAACTCGCCGCCGCCTACCGCGGCGCCGGGTACGCCACCCTTGAATTCGACTACTCTGGACATGGCCTATCCAGCGATGACGTCATCGTTTTAGCCAGCCAAGTCGAAGACATTAAAGCAGCCTCCGGGTGGCTGGCCGACCAGGGTTTCACCCGCCAAATCATTCACGCCCACTCTTTTGGCGTGCACGCCGCCCTTGCCGCCCACCTACCGGCTGTGCGCACCCACATCCTATGCGGCGCCGCCCTGCAGCCCATCTCTTTTGACTGGGAAGCAATCTTCTCTGAGCAGCAACTTGACGACCTGGAAACCCGCGGCGCCACCGACATTCCCGATGATTCACCCGGACCGCGCACCCATTTCACCATCTCTAAGCAGACCCTGGCTGACCTGTCACTGACTGACACCTCAGAACTGCTAGGTAACTTGGAGCATCCAGTACTCGTTGTTCACGACGCTGACGATGCGGAAATGGGCCTGGTTGAAGTAACTCAGGAGGCCTTCCCTCTGCTACCTGCCGGTTCGCGAGTTGAAGTCGTGCGGGATGAATCCTTAAGTGCCGACGAAACTCCAACGACCCTGATTGAGGCGGCCCTGTCCTGGGCGAAGCTGCAGGTGCCCGTGGTGCGCTGAGGGTGGATCATTCACTCGTCCGTTGACCTGAATCTATCGAGGCACGGGTGACGCCCCATCTGCATACGCTCAAGGCCAGTTATGAGATAACTCTGCGTTTTTATCTCATAACTGGCCTATTGTTTTCATAACTGCCCATTTTATGGCCAAGTTATGTCATAACTATGGTTTTGACGAACATAACTGCCACTTTTTGGCGTCATTTCATCGGCGCGATGCAACGAGTTCGGACGCCTTCAGTTCCTATGCTCTGCAACCAAATCACGCAAGGCCGGGTCCTCGCGCCAGCTTCGCGTGCCAAAGTGCGTGGTTGATAAGGCGGCGACCTGCGCAGCGAATTCGATGCAGGCAACCGGGGTGGCGGGGGTGGCCTCGTTGTTGGAATGTGCGGACCGTGCGCTCTGACGGGACTCCGATCCCCCAAGGCGATCGTGGCCCTCAATGCGATGCTGTGCGAGCGCCCAGGCGAAGGCTCCGTGGAAAATATCGCCCGCACCCATAGTGGAAATGGCGTTGACCTGCGGCACGGGAACTTCGCCACGCTCCCCATCCCACCACCATTGGACGGGGCCGGGGCCGTTCGTGCGAATCGTGCGCGTAATACCGAAACCACGCAGGAAATCCGCGATAGCCTGCGCATCCCCTGCAGGAACGAGGGGCGGAAGGAAGTCAGCCGACAGCACCGCAACATCCACAAAACCCAGCAGAGGCATCAGCCACGGCTTCCACGAGCCACCATCAAGGACACGCAGGTGAGAGGGCTTATCCTCAAGAGCGGCGAAAGGATCGCCGTCACTATCGACGCTCTGAGTGTACGAGGCAGTTCCTACGCGCAGAGCAAGATCAGCGAGCGCCGGGTTATGCCCGTCAATAAGGACAACGGCGACATCTGCGGCAGAGCTTGACGGCGGGAGGTGAGCGGGGGCAAGAGCCTCGTCAAGCAGACTCCGGGCAGCCGCCGTATCAACGGCCACACGGGCGTTCGTCGAGGCCACCATACGGCCTTCGGGATGCTCAATAATGGACGAGATCGCAGGCTCGGATTCCGTGGGAGTGCTTTGGCCTGCAGCGCGATCGGTGGCATCAAGGATGCTCAGGCCAGCTACCTGCAGGTCTGCGCGCAACAGTTCAGAGCTGGCACCCGTGCCTAGGGCGGTGAGAAGCAGCGGGGCGTTGAGGGGGTGCGCCGCGGTGGGCATCAGATCGTGCGCAATGGCATCAAGTGCTGCGTAGGCGACGGCAGCATTGGTGGCGGGGCCTCCGGCCGCCAGGGTGAAATCAGTAGAAGTCACCTTCACCGTTGGGTCGGGCGCATGATCCAGGCGGTGGATGACATCCACGGTGGTAAGTCCACTAAACACTGCTCGCATCTGCCAGCCTTTCTCTGCAGCGCGGTCTGAAGCCAGATCCATTGTCACCCATTCAGTCCATGTAATGCTTTGTCGCCAAGCTCTGGCCTGGCCTTTCCTTCTCCCTGTTTGCTGCCCTGCTTAATGTCCTGCATCATGTCCGCTGACTCCGCGCTCCCGCGTGTGCGCTCAAGACGATTTCAGTGCCGATGCCCGCAGTTTTTGCTCTGAGCTCACACGCGGGAGCTAGGCGTGCGGGCAGGTACCCCTCAACCTCCGCACGCGCCCCCAACCCGCATACCTCACGCTGCCCACTCAGAGGCATTCGCCCGCCCTTTCGTACACTTAATGCGTGTCAGAATCTGCCTCCTCCTCGCCTCGCTCGCCGCACCCAGGCCGCAGTGGCCGACGCAATTCGCCGCATAAGGGGCGATCCGCAGGCCGCAATGTCGGCCAATCGGGTGCGCCAGCCCGCGGTCGATCACATGCGCGTGCCCACGCTCAGGCGTCCGCACCTGCGCGCCGCCAACGCCGCCCCATTGACGAGGTCGCAGCCCCTTTCACCCCCTTCACCCCTGATGAGCTTGCCGCCCGAGCCGCCGCCATCCCTGTCATCTCTTTCCCTGATCTTCCTGTCAGCGCCCGCCGGGATGAGATAGCCCAGGCGATCCGTGACAATCAGGTGGTCATTGTTGCTGGCGAAACCGGCTCTGGTAAGACCACGCAGCTACCCAAGATCTGCCTGCAGCTCGGCCGCGGCGTGCAGGGCATGATTGGGCACACCCAGCCTCGCCGCCTGGCTGCGCACGCTGTTGCCACGCGCATCGCCCAGGAAATGGGCCAGCAGGTGGGTAAGGAGCCCGGCCAGGTTGTGGGCTACCAGGTACGTTTCACTGACCAGGTGGGCCCTACCACCCTGGTCAAGCTCATGACTGACGGCATCCTTTTGGCCGAGATCCAGTCCGACCCGATGCTGCGCCGCTACGACACGCTCATTATTGACGAGGCCCACGAACGCTCCCTCAATATTGACTTCATCCTGGGCTACCTGGCGCGCTTGCTGCCCCTGCGCCCCGACCTGAAGGTCATCATCACCTCGGCCACGATTGATTCGGCGCGTTTTGCCGCCCACTTTGGCCGTTGGGAGGATGCTGCGGGGAAACACTGCCAGCCAGGGCGCGGTACGCTCACCGCGCCCGCCCCGGTGATTGAGGTGTCGGGGAGGACGTACCCTGTGGAGATCCGCTACCGGCCTCTCAGTGCTGACTTGCCCAGCCAGTGGACGTCGGAGAGCACCAGCCAACGCTCCAACGCGCCGCAGCGAGCCGACGGCGACCTCGACAAACACGCCGACGCGAACCAGATGGACGCCGACAGCGTCCACTTCCAACAGCTCGTCCTTGAAGATCCCGATGACGACCTGCCAACCCTCGGCTACGGGGCGGGCGAGGACATTGACCAGGAGGCTGCGATCTGCGCCGCCGTTGATGAGCTCTGCGCCGAGGGCGAGGGTGACATCCTCGTGTTCCTGCCCGGTGAGCGCGACATCCGCGACGTGCAGCACGCCCTCGTGGATCACCTGGGGCCGCGAGCCGTCACCGACAGCGGCGCCCAACGACGCCAGCTTCTGCCAGATTCCATCGAGATCCTGCCCTTGTACGCGCGCCTGACCGCCGCCGAGCAGCAGCGCATCTTCGAGCCGCATTCCCTGCGTCGCATTGTGCTGGCAACGAATGTCGCTGAAACGTCCCTGACTGTGCCCGGCATCCGCTACGTCATTGACCCGGGTTTGGCGCGTATCAGCCGCTACTCGAATCGCACGAAGGTCCAGCGCCTGCCCATTGAGCCCGTCAGCCAGGCCAGCGCTAACCAGCGTGCGGGCCGCTGTGGCCGCGTCAGTGATGGTGTTGCTATTCGCCTGTATTCTCAGCGTGACTACGAGGCCCGCCCGGCCTTTACTGAGCCTGAAATCCTGCGCACTTCTCTGGCCAGCGTCATCTTGCAGATGGCGGCCCTGGGCTTGGGGTCGGTGGCGGATTTTCCCTTCCTTGACGCCCCGGATTCGCGGGCAGTGCGTGACGGCGTGCAGCTCCTGGTGGAGATTGGCGCGTTGGAGTATGACGAGGCCGGAGCCTCTGGCCGGGCGCGTGGGAAGCGCGCGAGCCAGGCTGGGGGCGAGGGCGGTCACGGTGACACTGCTGGTCACGTCGGCGGGAGCGCTGGTGGTGACAATGCTGCTGCCTCCGACAGAGTCAGCGGCGCCGGTAGAGCCAGCGACGCCGGAGCCACACCCAATGCGGGCGGCACCCGCCTGACACGTATTGGCCGCGATCTTGCGCGCCTACCCATCGACCCACGTCTGGGCCGTATCCTCCTGGAGGCTGACGCGAATGGCTGCGCCTCCGAGGTGCTCGTTATCGTTGCCGCCCTGTCCTTGCAGGATGTCCGCGAGCGCCCCCTTGACCACCAGCAGGCCGCCGACACAGCGCATGCGCGTTTCACGGATCCGACCTCGGACTTCATCACCTATCTGAACCTGTGGCGCTACCTGAATGTGCAGTCACGTGACCTGTCGGGGTCGGCTTTTCGGCGTATGTGTCGGGCGGAGTTCCTTCATCATCTGCGCTGGCGTGAGTGGCGCGATATTGTCAACCAGCTTCGCCAGCTTGCTCGACCTCTGGATTTGGACCTTCACCCTATCGGTATGCCCTCGGGCGAGGATGTAGCCCACGCGGCAATGACGGGTGGGCTTGCGGACGCTGCGGCGCGCGCGGTGGTTGCCTACACGGCGTCAACCTCGTCGGTGGATGCTGACCAGATTCACCGATCGCTGCTGGTGGGCTTGCTGTCGAACCTGGGTTCGTGGGATGAGGCCAAGCGTGACTATGAGGGCGCTCGCGGCACTCACTTTACGATCTGGCCGGGTTCTGGCCTGGCGCACGCCCGTCCGGCGTGGGTGATGACGGCGGAGCTGGTGGAAACCTCGCGGCTGTTTGCTCGCACGGTGGCGCGGATTAATCCTGATTGGATTGAACCTGTCGCTGGGCCGCTGCTTAAGCGCGTTTACTCTGAGCCGTATTGGTCGACCTCGAAGGGGGCGGCCATGGTCAAAGAGAAGGTGCTGCTCTATGGCATGACGCTGGTGGCGGATCGTTCGGTGTTGCTTGGCCGGGTGGAGACGGTGTTTGGCGAGGGCGGCGTGCGGCGTTCCTCTGTGGCCAGGCCGGGGACTTTGGCGGGTATTGCGCAGGGTTTGCGTGCGGCGGAGCCACGTTTTGATGTGCAGATTCGTGGGATTGACCGCCTGGCGGAGGCTAGTGCTGATGAGAGGGCCACTGAACGTGGCATGGCTGAAGGCGCGGGGGCAGAAGATGTGGAGTCCAAAGACGCCTCTACGGGAATTGGCTCTAGGGAATTGTCCGCTGGAGCAGCTACCGGTTCTTCTACTTCCCCCGGCTTGCTTGATGCCAATAACGCTGCGGCAACGTCTTCTTCGTCGGGGATCACTGCTCGTGAATTGGCGCGCGAGATGCTTATTCGGCACGGTTTGGTGCGTGGCGAGTGGCGTGAGGTTCACCGATTCCAGAAGGACAACGAGCGTCTGCTTGAACAAGCGCGGGAGGTGGAGCGACGCTCGCGCACGCATGGGCTGGTGGCCGATGAGGAAGCGCGCGTTGCTTTCTTCGATGACCTGATTCCTGATGATTGTGTGTCAGCCAGGCATTTTGATAAGTGGTGGAAGCAGCAGAGGCGTTCGACCCCTGACCTGTTGACCTATCCGATGGCGTTGCTGTTGCCGCGTGGGACGGGTGATGCGGAGGGGGCTTTCCCTGATTCCTGGGAGTACGGGGATATGTCTTTGCCGTTGTCGTATCAGTTCAATCCGGGGTCGTCCCGTGATGGTGTCACGATGACGATTCCTATTGAGGTGTTGGAGCGTGTCTCGGAGTCGGGAACGGATTGGCTGGTGCCTGGCCTGTTTGAGGAGCTTGTGACCGAGTCGATTCGGGCACTGCCGAAGGCGAAGCGTCGTTTGCTGGCTCCTGCGCCGGAGGTGGGGGCGAAGGTGGCGGCGTGGATTCGTCAAGAATTCGCTGGCGGTGCTTCTTCGGCTCCCATATGTGACTCCACGGGTGTTGTGGCTTCTGGCGGCGCTGCTTCGGGTGTGGATGCACATGCGGGCGCGCAGTCCGATACGCAGAAGACAGTTGGGCATGGCGAAGCTGCCCAGGGTGATCCAGACCGGAGCAATTCCGATCAGGGCAATTCAGGACAGGGCACGCCTGCACAGGGTAAAGCTGCACAAGGTAAGTCTGCGCAGGGTAAGTCTGCACAGGGTAACTCTGCACAAGGTAACTCCGCACAGGGCAAACGAGCACACGGCAATGCGCCTCAGACTACTGACGTGGATCCGATGTCCCTGTCGGCGGCGATGGATCGCCTGGCTGCCTGGGGTGCTCGCACCGGTCACACACGTGCCTCTCAGGGGCAGGCTCAGAAGTCATCCGCAAAGCAAGCGCAGACCCAGGCACAGGCGATGCCCCAGTCAGAGGTGCAGGCACCGCCAGATGGACAGGCACGGACAGAAACACCGGAACAGACAGACTCGCAGGCACAGGGGCACAATCAGCGCGACCAGAAGGATTTAAGCAATCCTTCGTCTGTGCTCCCGGGTGTGCGCCCAGACCAGGAACAGCCCCTTTCGGGTGCATCTGATGCCGTGGCTGCACACGCGGGAACCAACTCTGCGACTGCTATGGCAGACGCTCATACGGGTTCTACCGTGGCCCCTGTTTCGCACACTCAAGCTGCATCCAGCGCGCACTCCACTTTCTTAGCGCCTCCGAGCTTGTCCCTTGATGAGGTACCCCCTGCCCAGCGGCCACCTTTTGCCACGCTTTTTGCTGATGGTGTGCGCACGATTCGCGGCGTTGATTTGTCGGCTGAAGATTTGGCTCATGTCCGTGATGCTTTGCCGTCGCATCTGCAGATGACTTTCGTGGTGGTTGACCGCTCCGGTAAAGAGTTGGGCGCAGGCACCTCTTTGCCGTATCTGCAAAAGACCTTAGCCAATCAGGCTGATGCTGCAGTGCGCCGCGCTGTGCGTGGCGCTGTTGCTGAGGCCTTGGAAGAGGCTCAGCGACGTGGCGCCACCAGCACACGCCGGGGCCAGAAGAAAGGCTCAAACAAAGGCCACAGCGCGGGTCGGGTGCCCGCCGATGCTTCCCCTACTCAGGCCAGTGCAGGGGTGTCGGCTCCCGCCTGTGATGTCAGCGCAGAAAATGCCTCCGCAGGTGGTGTTTCCTCCTTGGGCACACATGCGGGCGCCGGGAAGGATCAAACTACAGCGACTGCCTCGGGTCTAGGACAGGGAGCATCCGACCTGCATATTGATGGCCTCACCGCTTTCCCCGCCTCACCTCTTCCACGCAGCGTGGACTCTCGAGGTATTGGAGGCATGGTGCTGCGGGGCTATCCCTGCCTGGTGCCCCAGGGCACGCCTGCAGCCCCAGCAGCAGGCGTGCGCGTCATGGCAAATCCAGGCCATGCTGATCGCCTTCACCGCGAAGGCCTTGCCCGTCTTCTCGCCGTTCGACTGAGCTTGGCTACCGCACGCATTACAACGCGGTGGACGGGTCGGCAGGCGCTCATGTTGGCTGCTTCGCCCTATGCGGACACGGCTGCGCTCGTTGCTGATGCTCAACTTGCTTCTGCACTGTCCCTGGTGGATGAGCTTGCCCCGTCGAAGGATCCCAGCTCCATTCGTGACGCTGCCGCCTTTGATGCGCTGGCAGTCCTGGCTCGTGACTTGCATGAGGACAGGGTGTATGACTTCCTGGGTGACGTGGTGCGGGCAATGGAGGCTTTGTCAGAGGTTCAAGGAGCGTTGAAGCAGTATGAGGCAGTGTCTTCCCTTCATGAGGTGACAGCCGATGTGCAAGCGACAGTGAATCACCTGGTGCATGATGGTTTTCTCTCAGCTACCCCTGCCTTTGCCCTGCCGCATCTGGCTCGCTATCTGCGGGCGGGAGCTGTGCGTTTGGCGAAGGCAGCGTCCTCATCGGGCGCGTTGAATCGTGATTGTGAGGCAATGGATACTGTTCACGCCCTTGAGGATGCCCTGCAGGATGCGCGTGATGCTGCCCAGGCGCGCCCCTTCAATCCGGCGCGCAACGCTCATCTTGTGCAGGCTGAGTGGATGATTCAAGAGCTTCGTGTCTCTCTTTTTGCTCAGACCTTGGGCACTCCGCAGAAGGTGTCGGCTAAGCGTGTGCGCTCTGTGCTGGCGGAGGCGGGCGCGTGAATCGTGAGGCTGCGCGGCAGCTTGCTCTCCGTTTGATGGCTGAGCATGGCGTGTCTGATTGGGGGTTTCGTTTTGATCGGGCTCGGCGTCGGGCGGGGGCGTGCCATTATTCGTCGCGCACGATTTCTTTGTCGGCACAGTTGACGGATCTGTATGACGAGGCCACCGTTCGTGGCGTGGTTTTGCACGAGATCGCCCATGCGTTGGTGGGGGCGCGGCATCATCATGATCGGGTGTGGAGGGCGAAGGCTCGGGAGTTGGGGGCACCGGATTCGGTGCGTTTACCTCGGGAGCTGCCCTCTGTTGAGGCGCCGTGGGTGGGGACATGTGCTCGCTGTGGAATGCAGAAGCAGTTGTTTTCTGCGCCGCGGCGGGTGGTGTCGTGTGGGAGTTGCGACCGGATGTTTAATGGCGATCTGGTGTTGGAGTGGTCCTATGGTGGAGTGCCAACTGTTCCTGGTGGCCGGTATGCTCGGGAGCTTGCCCACCTCAAACTTAATCGAGAATTATAACATATCTAATCTAAGGGCCGGTTGATACTTGTCGCCCACAGGAGCAGTCGCGCCATATTACACTCCCCTTGCCGCGCAGCTTGACGCGGTCAAGCCCTAGCAACATCTTTCGTTAAGGCTAACGATCCCATTTTTCGTGAGATTCATCACTTTTTCAGAGGTTTTCCTCGGTTTTTCAAGGCTTTGTTCAGAAGGTCACCGCCCCTGAGCAAATGGTCAGGATCACATTACTTATGATCCTTTGTGTCCCTTTTCACTGACCACACGCAAGGAGGCGTGCATGTCACTCTATCGTCATAAGGGTGCACCACCGCGGGGAGGCTGGCTGCAACGCAGCATCGCCAGCATCGCCACAGGTGCCCTCACCCTCGTTTTGCTCACCGCACCACCGGCCACAGCAGACACCCCTGACACCGCCCCCTTAAACGTTGGTTTCGCCGGATCTTTCGGCGACAACAACTCCTACACAAAGGCAGACGGTGAAGTAGTTACCGGTTCACTTCAGCGCCTCGCCGGCACAGAAACTATCGCCAACGGCGCAGTAACCCTTGCTGGCACCACCACAGGTATTCAATACACCAGCAATGAGGCCTCCCCCTTCGCCTCTGAAGGAGAGGACGCCAACAAGAAGATCCGCGCAGAAATGATCTTCACCCCCCAAGCAGATCAGCCCAACTTGGCAACCCTGTTCTCTGCGGGCGGCAACCTGTTCGTCCGTTATGAACAGGGAAAGATCTACTACGGATACTCCGCCAACACTCCCGGCGCCTCACCCGCATGGAGTAATCACAAGGGCAGCATCGACCTGCCTGAAGCAGGCAAGGCGCACCTACTCCGAGTCGAATACCTCCCTGGTGACACGACCACAATGAAGGTCAGCATCAACGGAACAGACGGCGACATCGTTTCCTCCGACAAGAAGTCTCGCCTCTCCGGCCCCGCTAAGGCGCTCTACGGATTCGGGCGCGAGGTCAACCCCGGCGGAGACTCCCCTCAGCGCGGCTTCAAGGGTTCCATCCAGCATGTGCGCATCCTTGCAGACAACGACGACTGGGCATTGACCCGCCCGACTGAGGACGGCGCACCCGGTAACCCACCAGCATCGGAACCGCCCTCGACAGGAGATGGCGACACTGAAGACGGGCAAGAAGCAGGCGACGTTCGCGACGCTGTGGACGTCACCTTCGGCGGCGACTTCTCCTCAGGTAACGAATACACCGCTGCAACCGGAGAAAAGAAAGAAGGCGTGCTGGCGCGCGTAGCAGGCACCGAAAGCAAGCTCGATTTTGGCGGCCTCTCACTGCCCGGAAGCCGTACCGGCGTCACCCTCACGGCCTCCCAACCCGAGTTCAACCTCGCTGACCCAGGCAGCCAGGACATGGTGCGCGGGTTCCGCGCCGAAGTTCTCTTCACGCCCGAAGCTGATCAGCCTGACCTCGCCACAGTTTTCTCTGCCGGCGGCAACCTGTACGTGCGCTATAACGGTGATTCCATCCAGTATGGATTCTCCTCAAACAACGGTTCACGCTGGTCAACCCACCAGAACTCCATTGCCGCTCCACTCTTGACTCACCCGACGCTGGTGCGCGTGGAATACCTGCCGTCAACAACCGGTAACACCACCATGCGCGTGTGGGTCAACGACAAGGAAGCAACCCCCATCAACGTTCGCGCGGTCTCGCGCATGAGCCCGAATAAGAGCAACGTGTTTGGCTTCGCCACCGAGGTTCACCCCGCTGGCCAGGGACGTGGCGTCAAGGGCACCCTCAAGCACATCCGCCTTGCCGCACCCACCTCCAGGTGGATTGTCGAGGTTCCCAAGGGCATTGGTGACATTCTCGACGGCACCTGCGAGTTCGACAAGCCCGCTCCGGCCAACACCATCACCGTCACCCGAGAAGACTGCGCCGCCTCAATCCGCGCGAAGCTCTCGGCCCTGCGCCCCACAGCTCAGCAAGCAGACTTCCTCGATGCTGGCCTGACCGCCTTCATCCACTACGGCATCAACACCTACTGGGGAAGCGACGGGCGCGAATGGGGCTACGGCGATGAGAACCCCATGGACTTCAACCCAACGAACCTCGACACTGACCAGTGGGCAAAGACCCTGGCCGATGCGGGATTCCGTTACGCGATCCTGACCATCAAGCACCATGATGGCTTCACGCTCTACCCCTCGCGTTACAACGAGTTCGGCGTTCAAAAGTCCTTGAACTTCGAGGGCGGGAAGGGCGACGTCGTTCGCCGCTTCGTTGACTCGTCCCGCAAGTACGGCCTGAAGGTCGGCTTCTACGTCTCCCCCGCTGACTCCCACCAGGAACGTCGCGGCATCTACGGAAACGCCCGCCCCAAGCAGGAACGTTCCATCCCGACCCTCGTCGCTGGCGATAGCCGCGAAGGAAAGATCGGCACCGAGTTCCCCGGCCCCTTCACCTACGAAGCCTCGGATTACGGGTCGCTCTTCCTCAATACTCTCTACGAGCTCCTCACCGAGTACGGCTCCATCGACGAAGTCTGGTTCGATGGCGCAGGTGGTAACACCGCTCGCACCGAGGTTTTCGATCACACAGCTTACTTCGATCTGATCCGTAAGCTTCAGCCCCACGCACTGATTGCCGTCGCTGGCCCTGACGTGCGTTGGGTGGGTAACGAATCGGGTCTGGCTCGCGAGGCCGAGTGGAGCCCACAGGCTGTGAAGGACAACCCCACCGGCAACTACTCGGTTGTGGGTGCCACCAGCCCGAACCTTGGTTCTCTGGAAAGCGTCGTCGGTCAGGCCCTCTCAGGCCGCGTCTCTAAGCTGACCTGGTATCCGGCTGAGGCTGACGTTTCGATCCGCCATGGTTGGTTCCACCACCGCAACCAGCGCATTAAGCCCATGAGCGAGCTGCAGAAGATTTTCCGCGAGTCTTACGGCCGCAACTCTGTACTGCTCTTCAATGTGCCCCCAACGCGCGAGGGTAAGTTTGACGACCGCGATGTCGCTTTGATCCAGGAATGGACCCAGTGGCGTCACGCCGCCTACACCGCGAATATTGCCTTGGGTCGTCCCGGTAGCGTGTCCTACCCGGGTGCCGCAGAAGGCGAAAACCTCGTTGAAGAAACGAAGCTGCTCACTGACGGATCCCTGGATACCGGCCCCGGCAATCCCAACGCCTCCGAGACGGGCACCTGGACTGTGGAGCTTGACGGCGTTCACTCTGTGGATGCGGTCATGATCTCCGAGCAGACGCGCGCCCACGGCCAGCAGGTTGAGACCTTCAACGTGGAGGTCCGCAATGGTGGCCAGTGGACTCAGGCCGCTACTGCCTCAACCATCGGCGCTCGTCGCATCGTCACTTTTGATCGGGCTTACGAGGCCGACGCCGTGCGCGTGAACGTTGTCAAGGCACGCGGGCCGGTGTTCCTCTCTGAGGTTCACGTCCACGGTGCAGGTGTGGCAGCACCCGACTACGACACCTACTACGTTGACACCTCTGCGCCGGTTTCTGGCCCGGGCACCCTTGAACGCCCAATCGGTCACCTGGATCAACTCAAGCAGATGACCTTCAAGCCGGGCACGAAGGTGCTGTTCAAGCGTGGAACCACGCTGAATGGTCAGCTTGTCATGTGGGGCTACGGCACCGAGGAATCCCCTGTCACCGTTGGTTTCTACGGTGAAGGTGCCGATCCTGTACTGGCCTTGTCGAACTCTACCCAGACCACCTTCGAGGCTGTTTTGAAGGATCTGGGGCGCACTGAGGCACACTGGCGCATGGAAGCGTCGACGACTCCTCCCACCGAAGATCCCGGCAACGGCAGCCAATCCGGTGGCAACGGCACGCCCGGCACGCCTGATCAGCCCAAGGTTCCTACGCCTGGCGAGGATGAGGATGTCACCAAGGCCCCCGCAGTCTCTTTGAAGATCGGCAACTCCGCTGCAAATGGCTCCGTGGCCGTTGGTATGGAACTCACCCTTCAGGCTTCTGCAAAGGCTGGCGAGACAGTGCACTTCTGGATTCACTCTGATCCTGTGCTGGCTGGCAGTGTGGTTGCAGATGCTTCCGGTGTCGCTACTGTGAAGTGGCGTATCCCAGCCGACTTCCCGGCGGGAGATCACCAGATTTTTGCCCGTGACAGCAAGGGTAAGCTCTTGGCCTACGCTGCCTTCAAGGTAGCAAAGGCCAACACCGCGCCCGATAACAACGCCCCCAACCAGGGCAACCAGGGCAACCAGGGCAACCAGGGCAACCAGGGCAACCAGGGCAACCAGGGCAACCAGGGCAGGGCAACCAGGGCAACCAGGGCAACCAGGGCAACGGTACTCCGTCGCCTCAGAATCCCCAAAAGGATGATTCGACGAAGAACCCCGCTCCTGGTTCCTCCGATGGCGCCAAGGGCCAGACGCCTAAGACGGGTGATGGCCAGAAGAATGACAGCGCGAAGAAGACCGGCACTGCAAAGAAGGATGGACAGTCATCGTCCACGACTTCCGCTCCTTCAACAAAGCAAGGTGGTCTTGCTTCGACCGGTGCGCTGCCTGTAGCTGGGCTCTTCGCCCTCTTTGCTCTTGCTGGTGCAGGGGCTCTTGCAACCAAGCGCGTGTCACGCAAGGGGGTGGAATGATCCCGCGACAGTGACCGCCTAATCACCTGAGGGTGGGGGAGTGGCTCGCATGAGCCACTCCCCCACCCTCTTGCATTATCCGTTTTGAGCTCAGACAAATACGCCTCAAATAGATACGCTCCCCCCTGCCCGAAAGCGTCTCAAAGACTCGATCTCATAGGACAGTCCGCACCCCGTCAGTGTGTCGGTTCCCGGGTGTGATCCCACCGTGTTTTTGCCCCCTTACGCGCTGATTTCACCTGTGGATGCACATGTGGGAGCCGAGGATTAGCTCACACTTGCCTTGGCCATGCCTTCTTCCTGTGTCTGAACAGCGCAACACTTGGGGACTTGTCGAACAGCTTGGGACCCTCGGGGATGGGAGCATCCGCCGGGGCGCACTACGATAGAAGCACCTACCCGATCGTGAGACCCTCCCAGGAGCACTCGTGACCACTGCATTTGATGATGGCGCAACCACCCCCGATGGCCTGCCCGCAGACCAGCAGCCCGACCGTGAAACCTTGACCTGGCAGGGCTTTGGTGACGCTTCGCGTGAGCTGACAACCAGCATTGTCGAGTCAGGCTGGGTTCCCGACCTCATTATCGCGATCGCACGAGGCGGCCTGGTGCCCGCGGGTGCGATCTCCTACGCGATGGGTGTCAAGGCAATCGGCACGATGAATGTCGAGTTCTACACCGGTGTTGGAGAGACCCTTGAAGAACCTGTGTTGCTCCCACCCCTGATGGACGTGTCGGCAATGGACGGCAAGCGCGTCCTTGTGGTTGATGACGTGGCGGATTCGGGTAAGACCCTGAAGATGGTCATGGACCTGATCGCAGAGCATGGCCTGTCCCTGGATGGTGAAACGACTGTGCGCGTTGAGGCTCGCAGCGCCGTCATCTACGAAAAGCCTCGCTCGATCATTCACCCGGACTATGTGTGGCGCGTGACTGACAAGTGGATTAATTTCCCCTGGTCAACCCTGCCGGTGATTACTGCCTGAGTACTTTACTTCCTGAGCATTTTACTGTCCTGGGCTGTGCCCCCCTGACTGCTTTCGCAGTCAGGGGGGCACCGTTTCCCCCACTTCACGCTGGGGGTGATTACGGGGACTTTCGGGGTCATTTCGGGGATTTTCAGCCTTTCAGATTCATTAGCCTTGAAGCAGGTCTGAGTTAACTACACGCGCTTCTTCTGGCATCAACGCTTTTTGGTTGAAGGTGCTTGCCCTGGTGTTCATGCTTGTCGACCATATTCATAGCTACCTTCAGGTACTGCCTTCCTGGACGGGTTTAACCACCCGGTTTGTTGCCCCATTATTTGTCTTCTTCATTGTCGAAGGCTTCTTCCTCACGCGTAATCGCAGGGCGTACGCCATTCGACTGTGGGTGGGTGCCCTGCTGATGCTCGCAGGGAATATGCTCATCAATTACGCCTTCAATAAAGTTGACCTTACGACGGGGCAGATGAGTGTGTACTCGTTGCTTCAGGGGCACAATATCTTCTTCACTCTGGCACTCTTCTTCACAATGATGCAGGTCTTTGAGCGCATTTCACTGTCCTCAGGCCTTCAACGCGGGCTCTGGATTCTTGCTCTCGCGCCGCTCTTCCTGTTGACGCTCGTCGCAGAAGGCGGAATCCCCATGCTGCCAGTGTTCCTGATCTTCTTTTTCCTTCGCGGCCGCATTGGCGCGATCTACTCAGCAATTGCAGCGTGGGCGGGCCTGTTGTTTGCCTCCGAGCTCTACTCCTACTTCTCCACAGAGCAAGTGGCTACCCTGTGGCAGTCACTGACTTTCAATAACTCTTTTGCTCTGGTAACGGTGTTGATCCCGCTTGCGTTCTATAACGGCCAGCGTGGCTCAAACTCGGCTTTCGCGAAGTGGATGTTCTACGTTTTCTATCCTCTGCATCTGTGGGTGCTGATGATCCTTAGTTACCTGTTCATCCGCTAGGCCGCGCGCCCTACCCCGGGTCAGCTCCCACCAAACCACGCATTCCAGTAGGCGTAGAAGTTGAGGTTGCCCCAGGCGGAGCATTCGTCCCCCTGTCCGGCAAGTGCAGCCGCGTTGGGTTGGTAGGGCGTGTAGTTGTAAAGGTTGGCGGTGGCCTGGTTGGTGATGGCAACAGTGTCAGCACCGCATTGACCAGAAGGATGGTAGGACACGGGGGCACTGGCACCCGCTTGGAAGGTGTAGCGGTGAGGAATGATCCGGTACATCTGGAATTGGCGGGCCGCGTAATACACCTGTTTGGTGAGCCCCGCGTAGTTGGCGTCACATTCGGCCCCGTCAGGACAGGAGTATCCCATAGCCGAGGCGTAGCGGTAGGGAGCAAGCCCGGAGCCAGAGGCAGTAATGAGTCCCTGCTCTTTTTGGAGGACGACGAGCAGCACCTGCGGGTTGATTTCGCAGGCTTGGGCGGCTGCGTAGATGAGGTCGGCGGCACTGGCCCCCTGGGGCAGGTTCATGGCCCAGCAAAAATCGTCCTCGGGGAAGGAGGCGTCAGCCTCGGCCTGCCAGTCGGCTAGGCAGGGGGTGTCACCGGGGGTGCACCCTGCGTTCCAGGTGGTGATAAAGCTGGCAATGTCGTCGCGGCTCATGGCCGCGGTATTGTAAAAGTCGGCGTCGGAGATGATGGTGCCCGGGTCAAATCCGGCATAGCTGAGGGTGGGGGTCTGCGGGCCGGAGTCGCCTTCAGGGTGGGGCGTGCTGTAGTCGGCGGCTGGGCGTGAGCCTAGGAGTGCGATAAGGATGGCGACTAAGGCCCACACGAGGAGCAGTCCCACCACGATGACGCCGAAGAAGACGACGCAGCCTCGTGCGGGTGTCGATTGACGAGGCCGCCGCCGTGTTTGTCGAGGGCGACTCTGTGCACTCTGGCGTTGAGCCGAGTGGTAGTGGGCAGCGCGACGCTGAGTCATGTGTTCCTGAGCCTCATGCTGCTGAGCTCCTTGCCTTTGTGGTCTTTGCGTCCGTTGTGCCGGACTCTGACGCGTGTGCCCCTGCTGTACCTGCGTTGGCTCCGATGGAGGGCGCTGCGCGTGGCCCCCGCTTCGCTGGGCACCAGCGGAGCGGGGGCGAGGACGAGGCGAGTAGCCCGACTGATTATTACTCATCGGCGCAGGTTGGTAGCAGGAGTGTTAGCGGTTCAGTGCCTGGCGAATATGGTCGATAATCTGCGGTGTTGCTCGTTCAACAACATCCAGGGTGTCAAGGAAATCCTCATGCCCGCCGTACCAGGGGTCGGGTACGTCCATGTCACCGGCACTAGAGTGCGGGTCGAAAGATCGGAACATGCGAATATCCACGGTGGAGCGGTCGCCAACTTCACCGTTTTCGAGGCGCTCCACTCCCGCCATGTCAGCGAGGCGAACCAGGTTGGAGCGGTGGTGGCCGGTCATCGCAAGAATCAGGTCCCAGTCTCCGACCTCGTGGGGGCGAATTTGGCGGGCGCTGTGCGGGTGAACGGTGTAGCCGGCGTCACGCAAGACTCGGGCGGCGCGGCGGTCAATGGGGTTACCCTGCTCTTCGTTGGACACTCCAGCCGAGTCAACGACGACATCCAGGTTTTCTCCGTCACGACGCAGGTCAGTGAGGGCCTGCTGGAGGACTTGATGAGCCATTGTGGAGCGGCAAATATTGCCGGTGCACACCATGAGGATACGGAAGGTCATACTGAATATTATGGGCTACTAGCCGTAGCTACCCCTCACGATCCGACAGTGGTTGGCGATGATTCTTTCCGGCAGGCGGAGTACGAGGCAAGATGCTATTTCTCGATGAGCATGCGAGCAGAGGTAAGAACGTTAAGCATGTCCATCATGAGCTGTTCATAGTCGTAATAAATATGACCATTATCAACGACAGTCCCACCCAGGCGCTCTACCGCTCGATCAACCGCCTGATGAACTGCACCCGACTGATCCTCACGGTACTCCGTTGATACCATCCCCAAGCGCCCAGAATCAATGAAGAAGGTGAAGCCAGGTGCGGCAGACAGGACTTGGGACAAGGGAGAGAATACCTTGGCGAGCTGTCCGCAGTTGAGGGCCGACCGCCAGCGAACATCGTGAGTGTCACGTGGAATCACAATGACGATATTCTCCCAGTTGAGGGGGCATTCAATCCACGCCCAGGGGTGTTGGAAGAGTGTATTCGCGTCCCCACGTCGTGCGTTGTATTGAAAGACACCAAGCGTGAAGGGGAATCCCCTATGGTTTCCTGACGTGACCCAAATATTCTGGCCTTTCTTGCTGTCAGTAAAAGGCCGGAAGTTGTATGCGTCCGTGAGTGAGGAGTCAACATCCCCGTGATACGTCCACCCTCGCGATTGTGCCCACTTGAGACGCATGCTTTCGTAGGCGCGTCGTTGCTGTCGGAGCCATTGAGCTCCGACAACAACGACAACAGCAATCACAACAAGGTAGAGCGCCTGATCCCAGGACATCGTCTGCGTTTCCTCGTTGCTTCAGAGGTCTTACTCGGACCAGATACCGCGGTCAAGCAAAGCGATGGCAGAATCAAGGACGCCGTCACTGGTGTCGGCGAGTTTGATAACAACCGTTGCTTTCTGACCGGGAGTAACTGGAACCGAGCAAGTGAGTGGAACAGTGATGCCATCCATTGATGTCCCGTATCCGGCCTGACCACCCTGATTGTCAATAAAGTATTGCGCGTTCGACACAGCATTGATTGTGTTGACAGAGACAGGGGTGTTTGTTCCGGGTACGAATGCGCAGTTCTTTCCATTGACGGAAATCTGCATAACATCATTGAATATTGAGCCAACATACTCGGGGTACTCTTCACTAGCGAAGGCATACCGAACCTTTAGCGTAGATCCCGTTGGGATGACTGTGACCTTGTAACTCACTGCATCGTGAGTAGGATGTCCTGCGTAAGCACTCAGTTCAGGGTCCCCAGGAAGGTTCAGTTCGGTGCTGGCAACGGAGGAAGGAGAGCCTACGGCGTCCTTGATACGCCCGGTACTCAACACCCAGGTTTCCTGGCCGGGCACGAAGCCTTCAACACGGCCCCACTGTTCCGATGAGCCTGTGGTCTCAGCGGTATCTTTGCTCACACCGTCACCGAGCACATCATTCGATACGTCAGGGGTTTCGCAACCGGCAGGAAAACTCCACGGGCCACCTAGAGCAACGCTTCCCTTGAGGAGCTCCCATGAAGCTTCAGCATTCAAGAAAGTGAACCATGCCTTAGCGGTCAACTTCAGTGCTGCTTCTGCCGAAGCTCCCACTGTGGCACATGCCTTCAAGCCCTTTTCAGGCGCAGCAACAGTGAACTTTGCCTCGGCCTTCAACAGAGCGACTTCACCGGAGATTCCTGCGACAGCGCCGACGTTGGAATTACCAACGCCGGGACCAAAAGTGAGGGAGCCACCAAGTTTGACAGTTAAGGAACCGCCTCCACTGTGAGTGGGGGTGAGGGAGGTGCTTTCATTGATCCTCTTGACGTCGAGATGGTTGCCGTCGGCGCCGATTCTGAGTTTGGCATCGAAACCGGTGGTTGCTGTCACACCGACGTTTTGAGCCGTGTAGTTGCCCTCAACCTTAACCTCTGCAGTGGGTTCGAAGACGAGCATGGTGGGGACGCCGGCGATGAGGAAGCTCTTTGTCACCTTCTTCAGGGCTTCGGGCGCACATGTACCGGAGGCCTTGACGGCAACATCCGCGCGACCTGTCGCAGTGAGGGCCACGTAGGTATCGATCTGGATTTCAGTGGGGAACATCCACTTGTACTTGTCCAGCTTGTGGTTAAAGTGCGCAACAGGCTTTACTTCGGGCTGAAAATCAACGGATACTTCCCCACCTGGCTCGAAACAGCTCAGTATCGGGTTGCTCCCCGTGTTCGGCAGCTTTGTCGGCTTTTTTCGTGGCGTCGGGAAGATCGTTTCACTCCCCCCATGGTCCTCCGGATCCCGATCTTTCGGCTTGTCAGGCGTGAGGTTGGGGGTGTCCTCAACTACAGGGTAGTCCCTGGATTCCAGGTTGAGGAATGCGAGGGCATCAGAGTAGCCACCGGCCACCAACTCGACCTGTGAGCCGTCAGGGGAGATTGATGCAACGGTTCCAACGAAACCACCCGGAAGGTCGTCAGAGACGGGGACGACAACGCCGGCGCCAAGCAGGGGTAGTCGCAAGTCCACTGGCCACTGGACGACGAGGTTGTCGTTGAGCGCTTCCCAGGCAGGCGTTGCGGTGAGGAAGGTCGACGCGTAGTCGCGCACGAATGCCATGCTCATCTCGGCGTTTTCGTCAGAAGTGCCGAGAATGAGCGAGTATGCGGCCTGTCCATCCTGGAAGAGCGTATAGGCGTAAGTGGTGCCGGGGGTAAGCCCAGAATCGGAGGCAACCCCATTTCCGACAGTTACGCTCACACCTTGATCGGTACTTGTGGGCGCAATCTCACCTTCTTGGCGCCGTACTTGGATGTTTCCTTGTCCTCCCGTCCACGCCAGGCTGACTTCAGTGTCGCTGAGAGTGGTGACCTCAACGTCTTGAACCCCTTCTGCGAGCGCCCATGTCAGTTCGACGGATGTAGCGTCTTTGCTGATTTTTGTCAGCTCAGGGGTGGTGAGGGTATAACGCTTACCTGCCCAGAGAACAGCGGGGGCGTTGAGTATGTAGTCACCTCGCGGCAGTTCGAGAGTTTGCGATGGAGCATTTCCCGGTTTTGCCAGAACGTTCTTGCCTTCTCCAATCGCCTCTGCAAGGACGGGCACGCCGATAGGCGCGTTAAGCTGGACTGTAATACTGTCCAATGGGTCAGCTGCGTGTGCGGGGACAAGTGACGCCGACAGCACAACTGCAATACCGCTGACGAATGCAGCTAGCTTTTTTGCAATCATTGCTCACCTTTGGGATCGAAAATGCACAGTTGCACAACAAATCTATCCGATCTCGGCACATATCTCTCAAGTTTGAAAACCTATTTTTCGCACTCTTTCGACAAAATAATCCCCAATATTAGTCAAATCCGAGCATACATACTTCTTCATACCCCAAGACCGATACACTCACTCCAAATCAAGGACGTAAGGGGAAGCTGCGTGATAGAAATAGCCTCCAGAGACTCCTGTATCCCATGAGCAGAGACTTAGCACAATGACTGAAACTAATACACACCCCGAATTCTCCACTGCATCAGAAAAGCCTCAAGCGGCTACCTCTCACAAACATTCACTCATCATCGGAATTGCCATTATCGCCATTTCGGCACTTGTTATTGCAGTACTGGCCTACTTCTATCGGGGACAGGACGCCGACTCTCCACTCACCGCCGCATCCCGTCAATCTGCCCAAAGCAATGCTGGTGACCCTCCTCAGAGCGCATCCCCCGAAGACATCCTTGAGGCCGCTAAAGCTGCTGGCTGCAACCTCACCCCACAAGAGATTCTCGACCCCACACGTTTCACGATGGTTCGCGACACACGCGCTTTGACCATGATGTCTCTGAGTCGCGACGAAAGCGACGCCGCCGGAGCTCCTCCCATCTCTGAGGGATATACCGTTGGATGGTTCAATGAGGGCCCCAAACTTGGATCCACTCAAGGAAAAGCGGTCCTCACCAGCCACACCTACTTCACCGGCACCGCCCTCGGAAATGAACTCAATAATGGCTTATGGTCACGCGGTGACATTATCAAGGTCGAAGACAGCAATGGAAATAACGCCTGCTACGTTTACCGTGACAACGCACATATTCTCGTGGAGAACTACGACCCCGAGTCCTCCATCGTCTACGACGAGGGAAATTCCCCGATGTTTGCCATGGTTGTCTGCTCAGACTGGGATGAGCATGGCAACCCCCTTGGCCGCATGATCTACTACGCCGACCTCATCACCGAGCACTACCCCAAACAGCCTCCGCTCTCCGACCACCTCACTGATGCCAGCCGATCTGCAGAGGCCACCGAATCGGAGTGAGTGTCGAGCAGAACAACAAGAGCTCCCGAGTCCTACGGACTCGGGAGCTCCGTGGCTCATACCCTCCTCAGATCCCCAAGAAGGCAACAACCGCATCGTAGGAGTGGCGGGCGGCGTCCTCGCCATTCATGTGGAAGGCCTCATCTGAACCCGCACCACACAGGTCAGACACGGCGCGCAAGCACACCCAATCCACGCCCATGCCATAGCAAACCTGAGCGGAAGCAACCGTTTCCATGTCGGTGCCGATCGCATCGGGGAAACGCGAACGGATACCGGGCACGACCTGTTCGGAGGCAAAGGAATCACCCGAGACAATCCGGCCCACCATCACCGGATGAGGGCTGACTTCACGCAGGTGGTCGAGCTTGGCGACGGTGGTGGGGTGCGTGCGGTAATCAACCGGCATCCTGGGGATCTGCCCCATTTCGTAGCCGAAAACGGTGACATCAGCATCGTTGTAGATCGCGGTAGTGCCACCGGTGATCTCTCCGACGTTGATGTCGACATGCAGGCCACCAATAGTTCCTGCAGCAATAAACAGTTCAGGGTCAACCAGGCTGAGCGCACGAGAGGTAGCATTCGCCGCATTAACCAGGCCAATACCGGAGGTCACGACGAGGACGCTCTTCCCGGCGAGGGTGCCCAGGGCGAAGGTCTGCTGGTGCAGGTCCTCATCGCCGACGCGAAGAATCTGCACCTCAGAGGCGCCATCAACAGGGATGAGGGCCTCCATGAAGGGGGCAGCCTCCATGTCCATTGCGCATTGAATGACGGCGTCGACGGCGGTGCGCTCAGGCAGGGCGGGGAGGGTGAGCATAGGAACTCCATTGGTGAGAGGTCAGGAGGCGAAAGGGGGTCTGTGGCAGCAAGGATGCGAAACACCCGAATGTCAGGTATTCACATGGCGCAAGCGCGACAGCAAGGACCTGCGCGACAGAGGAACGTCAACAGCGGCGTGCCTGCGCACCGGGGTGCGCAGGCAACGACTTTCAGTGCTGACAGTTGCAGCCGCAGCCACCCGAAGGCGCAACGGGCAGGGACTCGGCTGCTTCTTGGGCGGCGGCCTCGTCCATGACGTCTTCCCACTCGTCGCGCTTGTCAAGGAAGGCGGCAACAGCAGCCTTGGCGGCCTCCAGGGAGTGGTTGGCGCCCCAACCGCATTGGATCTCGTTGGCGGCAGGCACGTCAGTGGCGGCGAGGACGTCGCGGAAGGAGGCTTCAAGGAGGGGCAAGAAGTCGTCGGTTTCGACTCCGAGGAGCATGGCGTAGAAGCCGGTCTGGCAGCCCATGGGGCCAAAGTCGATGAGCTTGTCGGTGTGGTTACGCATGAGCTCGGCGGTGAGGTGCTCGATGGAGTGGACGGCGTCCATTTCGAGGTGGTCCACGTTGGGCTGGGTGAAGCGCACGTCGTACTTGACTAGGACGTCGCCACCGGGCAGGGTCTTGCGGTCGGCAACGCGGACGTAGGGGGCGCGGACATAGCGGTGATCGAGGTTGAAGGACTCGACATTCATGCGTTCAGTCATACTGCCGATTCTACGGCTGTTAGCCGTCAGGTGGCCTGCCTGTCCACGCATCACGGTGCCCTGAGAGGGCCGCCCATCCGCCTGCTTCACCTCGTGAAGATTGGCGAGGACGTAGCCCGCAGTTGCGTGACACTTGTTGCGTTTTGTGAGAGCTATAGGTGCTCCATCTTGCAACAAGTGTCACGCAATGCAACAACTGCGGCGAGGCCCTCTGAGAGCACCCGCGCACAGGCAGGAGGCTGCACAGGTAGGAGACTGCACAGCCAGGAGGCCGCACAGGTAGGAGGCTGCACAGCCAGAAGACTGTACAGGCAGAATGCGGCTTAGTCGTCGGTGCGTGACAGGTCAGCCGTTGCCAGGTCCACGGCCGGAGCCTTGGTGACGATCTTGTGTCCCGCCCACAGGGCCAGGAAGGCGATCAGGCCGATGTAAGTGGACAGGACCGTTTGCCAGTCAAGGATTCCCGCGTAAATGTCGAGGTTCTGGCCAGCGATGACAACGACCACCATCAGGAAGGCAACGATGGGGCCCAGGGGGAAGAACTTTGATCTGAAGGGAAGTTCGGAGACGTCATGGCCTTGCAGGATGAAGGCTTTACGGAAGCGGTAGTGGCTCCAGGCAATGCCCGCCCAGACGATGAAGCCTGCCAGACCCGAGACGGTGATGAGCCAAATGTAGGCGGCTCCGTCTCCAATCAGGGAGGTGAGGAAGGCGAAAGCTCCCACAGCGGTGGTGGCAATGACGGCGGGCATGGGGACGCCTCGCTTGTTGACGCGGGCGAAAATCTTGGGAGCCTTGCCGGAAAGGGCCATGGCGTAGAGCATGCGCGAAGAGGCGTACAGGCCCGAGTTTCCTGCCGACAAGATAGCGGTCAGGATAACGGCGTTCATGACCGAGGCTGCACCCAGGATGCCCGCCTTTTCAAAGATGAGGGTGAAGGGTGAGACGGCAACGTCCTCAATCTCTGAGGCCAGCAGGTGGGGGTCGGTGTAGGGCAGGAGGAAGCCGATCACGATGATCGCACCGATGTAGAACAGGGTGATGCGGAAGAAAACGGTTCGTACAGCGCGAGGAATGGTGACCTCGGGCTTGTCGGCTTCGCCGGCTGCGACGGCCAGTAATTCGGTGCCTTGGAAGGAGAAGCCGGCGATCATCATGATGGAGAAGGTGCCGAAGAAGCCGTTGACGAAGGGGCCTTCCCCTGCTGTCCAGTTGGTGAAGCCGGGGGCGGGGCCTGCGATGATGCCGAAAATCATGAGGACGCCGACGGCAAGGAAGACGACGACGGCAACGACCTTGACCAGGGCGAAGGCGAATTCGCTTTCACCAAAGCCTCGCACGGTGAAGGCATTGGCGACGAAGAGGATGGTGAGGAAGATTGCTGACCACACCCATGAGGGAACGTCGGGGAGCCAGTAGCGCATGACGAGGGCGACTGCGACAAGTTCGGCTGCCAGGGTGATGGCCCAGTTGAACCAGTAGTTCCAGCCGGTAGCAAATCCGAAGGAGGGGGATACCCAGCGGGTGGCCCAGGTTTCAAAGGATCCTGCGGTGGGCAGCCAGGTGGACATTTCGCCCAGGGATTGCATGAGCAGGAAGACCATAATGCCGATGGCGCCGTAGGCGAGGAGCGCTCCGCCGGGGCCTGCGGTGCTGATGGAGCCACCTGTGGCGACAAGCAGGCCGGTACCGATGGCGCCGCCAATGGCGATCATGTTGAGGTGGCGGGTGCCCAGGCGGCGCTTCAGGCCCTTCTCCTCTGCGTCGGCGTGGGTGCCTACTGCAGTGGGTGTCTCGCTCATGACCGGTCTTCTTTCGCTGAAAAGGTTGAGGTTTTTGTACCTGTCGTATTAAACGCCCCTAGCTTAGGATCGTCAGCCGTATGCAGTTTTTCTGCACACTATGCGAGACAATCCCTCTTCTAAAGAACCTTATTTCAGCAGGTCAGAGGCATTTTTTATCCTGGTTTTCATGGTCTAACCCACATCGGGCATCACGGAGTGTGAGGAGCGTGTGCCGGTTGAATAGCGGCCCGAATTGAACGCAAGGCTACAAGAGCAATCAGCATGGCGAGGACAGCGAAAGCAATGGTGGTGCTGAAACCGCCCTGAGAGCCGAAATTGTCAATCATTTGCCCGGTGACAACATTGGAGACGGACTGCCCAATCACCCACATTGCTCCCATGAGTGCCATGCCTTCAGTCAGGCGCGAGGCTGGTGCAATGCGCATCAGCAGTTGGTTGATATTGACCACTGTTGGCGCGTGAGCAGCACCGGCGAGCAGCATGAGGACGGCCGCCATCGGCATAGAGGTTGCCAGAAGCAGCGCCGAACATCCGCAAGCCAAGAGGATAAGAAACCCGTAGAAGCGTTTCCAGAGGGCCGATTGCCAGGTTCGCGCCCCGTAGAAGAGGGCGCCAAACATTGCTCCAGCTGAAAAACAGGCGAGCACCGCGCCCGACCAGGTCTTTTGGTTGAGCTCTTCAGAAAATGCGATGACGGATAGGCCGATGGTGGATTGGAAGGCTCCGTAGCCAATGAGGATGACCAGCAGTGCCACCACCGCGGGGGAAAGGAGTGTCTCCTTCCTTCCAACAGACGAGGCCGCCGTGCCAGTTTGAGTCCCTGCACCGGCTTTTGATTGGGCGGGGTCTGGGGCACGCTGCACGCCCTCGTTTTCCGACATGGAGATTGCCGCAGCTTCCAGATTGGGCACGGGTTCGTAGGCGCGTGTGCCCAGTACTGCCCACCCGCCGCTCATGAGGCACAGTGCCCCCAATCCGATACTGAGGAAGGGGGAATAGAGTGTGGAAATGACCGTGGCAAGGGGCGTGCCAACCGTCCACATGAGTTCTTCAGCGACCGAGATCATCGACAAAGCGGAGTTCATGCGTGCGGGTTCGTCCCTCAGAGCAAGATTCCAGCGGGCACGCATCATCGACCCGAAAGGCACGGCCAAACCCGCAGTACCTGAAGCCACAATAATCACCCACACAGGTGCGTGGAGCCACAGGGCCACGCACAGGTGAATGATTGCCGCGCACCACACGCCAATAAGAGGAACACCGACACGCCTTTGTCCGTAGCGGTCAATGAGCCGCCCAATAATGGGGCTGGTTACGGCGAAGCAGACCGCTGTGGCGGCTGATGCTGTGCCCGCAATAGTGAAGGAATCGTATTGGGCGCGCACCGCCAGCAGCACCCCCATCCCCACCAGTGGAGCGGGGGCTTGGGCGATGACACCACCCACAGTCACACGGGCAGCGTGAGGCATCCTGAGAAGCTGGCGGTAGACAGCAAATCCCTGTGTCTGTCCATCAGTCATGGGATGCCTCCGGTGAGTGCGTGATGGGGATAGGAAGACGGCACATTGTCACGAGTCTAGTGCCTAGTCAACGGGGCCTCTACTTCCTGTTACACGCTTGATGTCCCGTCGCTGAGTAGCCCCGCAAGCCACTCAGTTTGCGCCTGCCACTGATAGCGCTCACCGCCTTCGTGACCGTTGAAGGTGTAGACCCGAATGTCACGCTCAACTGCTTGTCCAGATGTTTGACCCCACCGGTTATATGCGGCGAACACGCTTGAGGGCGGACAAATCTCATCCATCAAAGCGGTAGAAAACAGGGCGGGCACGCGGGCGCGCCTGGCCAGGTTCACGCCATCAAAGTAGGACAGGACGGTGAATACGCGGGCGGCTCGACTGCGGTAGACCTTCAAATACTGCGTGATCTCGTCGTAGGGGAGAGCGCCGGTGAGCCCCACCGCGCGCGGGAAATCACAGAGGAAGGGTACGTCTGGCATGGCTGCCCATACGCGAGGATTCAACGCCGCTGCGGCAATAGCCAGGCCCCCACCTTGGCTGATGCCGTGAACAATCAGGCGAGCAGAATCTACGCAGGGCAGGTGCGTGGCGGCCTCAACAGCGTGGTGAGCATCAACGTAGCACCTGCGGTAGTAGTAGGTGTCTGCAGAATCGATACCTTTGGTCATGACGCCGTTGAACGCTGGGCCGGTGCCGTGCGGGTCGAGGGTGTCTCCCCCGCTTCCCCAGCCTGCGCCTTGGCCTCGCGTGTCCATGAAGAGGTGGGCGTATCCTGCGCTTGCCCACTCCAGGTGATCGACCGGCAGGCCTCGCCCTCCCCCGTAGCCGTTGAATTGGATGATGGTCGGGAGGGGGCCGCTAGCCCCTGCGGGGGTAAGGAGCCAGGCGCGGATGGGGTCATTGGCAAAACCGCCGAAGGTCACGTCCCACACGTCCACGGTGGTCAGTGGCGTGCGCACGCGTTCAGCGACCACGCTGGCGGGATCAAAGGGGTGCTCGCGTAGGGTTCGCTGCCAGAACTCATCAAAGTCGGGGGGTTCTGTGGTGCTGCCCGTGTAGTGTTGCAGCTCATCCAAAGGCTTATCAATCCACTGCATAGTTACTCCCCTACCTGCGTGGTCTTTGTTGGGAGGCTATCCTTTTCGACTTCGACCCGACAGATCATGCGCCGTCCTTCTGCGACAATACGCCGCTGTCCTGTGAGGTGAAGGATGAGGCCGGGCAGGCGTTCCTCGCTAGAGTGGCCGGCGCTGAGAAGGATCTCGCCGGGTTCAACAATGCGTTGATAGTCCCTGCCGGTAAAAGAGAAGAAGTCAGCGCTGACGGCGAAGTTCAGGCGCGCGCTTTGCCCGGCAGCGAGGGCGATCTTGTGGTAGCCGATAAGTTGCTTAAGGGGGCGGACAACCTCCGCGATGGGATCCTCATAGTAAAGCTGGATGACGGTGTGGCCGTCGCGCTCTCCGGTGTTGGTGACCGTCACCGAGTAGGTCACCTCGCCATCGACACTGATCTCTGATTCGGAAAGCTGCGGATCGCTCAGGGTGAAGTTCGTGTAGGAAATGCCTGCTCCGAAGGGGAAGCGTGGGCGCGGGTCAAGGTTGGAGATGCCCTCGGATTCCCACGCCAGGGGTGGGGCCAGGTAGGTGCCGGGTTGTCCGCCCTTGCCGTCGGGCAGGGCAATAGGCAGGCGTCCCGAGGGGTTTACTGCGCCGGTGAGGACGTCAGCCAATGCTGCCCCGCCCTCGACGCCAGGCATGAAGGCTTGAATGATCGCGGCGCAACGGTCAGCGTAGGCGCCCACCGCGTAGGGGCGTCCGGTGACAAGTAGCAAGATGGTGGGGGTACCGGTGGCGAGGACGGCCTCAATGAGTTCCCCTTGGCGTCCGGGGAGGGAAAGGTCCACGACGTCGCAGCCTTCACCGGAGGTCCCCCCGCCGAACATGCCGGCAATGTCGCCCACGGTCAGCAGGGCAACGTCGCTGTTGCGTGCGGTGTCAACGGCTTGGGCGATACCTGCACTGATGTCTACGTCGGGGCCATCCATGAAGCCCACGCCTTGGACGTAGGCGGGTGCGGTGCTCAAAGCACTGTTGAGAGCCTCTTGCAGGGTGGGGATGGGCAGCCCCAGCCCGTGGTCAGGATGCTTGGCCAGGACGTGGTTGGGGAAGGAGTAGCACCCCATGAAGGCGCGGGCTTCACCCCAGGTGGGGCCAATAACACTCAGGCGGGTGCTGGGTGTCAGGGGCAAGATGCCGTCGTTGGAGAGCAGCACAATGGATTCTTCCGCCATTTTTCTAGCGATCGCCCGGTTTCCAGGACTGTCGAGGTCGCGTGTGGGGTCGGCGTGTTCCTCGGGTGACCATCCTTCGTCGAGTAGTCCCTGTTGGGCCTTGTGGGTGAGGATGCGGACCACCGCTTGGTTGAGTTCATCCTCGGTGAGCAGGCCTTCTTCAAGGGCTTCGCCGATGAGGTGGAAGCAGGTGGTTTCAGGCAGTTCCACGTCCAGACCTGCCCGCAAAGCCAGGGCCGCAGCGTGGGCGGGGGATGCGGCAATGCGGTGCATCTTCTGCAGGAATGTCACTGCCCAGTAGTCGGAGACGACGGTGCCCTCAAAGCCCCAGCGTTCACGTAAGACTTCAGTGAGGAGGAAGCGGGAGGCTCCGGCCGGTTCGCCGTCAATGTCTGAGTAGGAGTTCATGACGGAGTGGACGCCACCTTCACGCACGGCCATTTCAAAGGGGGGTAGCATGACGTCTTCAAGTTCTCGGCGTCCCATTGAGACGGGTGCGTGGTTACGGCCAGCACGCGAGGCCGGGTAGGCGACGAAGTGTTTGAGGGTGGCGATAATGCCTGCCTTCTGCAGGCCCCGGACGTAGGCGGTGCCCAGGGTTCCTACCAGGTAGGGGTCCTCACCACAGGTTTCTTCCACGCGCCCCCACCGGTAGTCGCGCACAACATCAAGCAGGGGGGAGAGCCCTTGGTGGATGCCCACGGCCTTGAGGTCCTCACCAATGGCGGTGGCCATGTCCTCAATGAGTTCAGGATTCCAGGTGGCGCCCCAGGCAATGGCTGCTGGGTAGACGGTGGCGCCCAGTGCGGTGAAACCGGTGAGGCACTCTTCGTGGGCGAGGGCGGGGATGCCCTGGGGTGAGCGTTCCTGCACCTCTCTTTGGCGGGCAATGAGTGTGGCAACGCCTTCGGCGACGCTAACGGGTTCGGTGCCGAAAATACGGGTGAGTTGTCCAAGGCCCAGAGCGCTTGCGTCCTCCCAGGAGAGGGCTTCTTGAGCGAAGGCATTCTCCATGGGAGCGACCTCGTGGATGGCCTCCCGCTCTGCCTCTCTTTCGCCGGGGGTGGTGTCGGGTCGCGGTTCGGGGGCCGGGGCTTCACCGTCGGATCGTTCCCAGAAGGAGCCAAGTTGGTGGATTTTTTCTTCCCGGCTCATGGTGTCGCACAGGGCGTGGGCGCGCTCTGAGGGGCTGAGGTGGGTGTCGTGCCAGGGTTTCATGGTGTGCACTCCTTTGTGCGCTGAGGTGCTGAGGTCGAAGCGTTCCGGTCTGTGCTGTGAAGGCTAGTGGTGCGGTGATAGGGGGAGGTCTGCGCCGTGGAGGCACATCTGGGAGCTTGCATGGGCGTTATTGAGGCCCCATACGCCAAGGAGGCAGCCTGTGAAGCCTCCTGCGATTTCGGTGGAGAGCCATTGGGCGTCGGTGCTGTAGGCGTAGCCTGCGTTCTCCGTCGGCCCGATGCCTGCTCGCAGGACGAGGTCATCAAGGGCGATCCACGCGAGCGTATCCGGCGCAGCTTCGGTAGGGGTGACACTCGAATCTGTCGCACGATCAGGAGGAAGGTCAGGCACACGGTGAGGTGTGACCTCAGGCGCGGGGTCTGCTAGTGGTAGGCGCTCTACCGTGCCTGCGCGGCATAGTTCCAGAATGTAGTCATCCGCGCTGCGGGTGATACGCGCCCAGTTGTGCGCGTCTTGGACGATGCCAATAGCGCGCACAGTTCTAGCAGACGGATCGAGCGCTCCAGCATCCATGGCGATACTTGCCTGCCATTCATTCATGCGCACGCCACGGAAGTCACGTTCGGCCTCTTCCCACATGGCGCCCACTGGCCGCAGGCAGTGGGGCAAGAAATCCGCGAGCGCAATATTCACTCTCTCGGGGGATTGTGCTCGCGTGACAGTCAGGCGCCCCGTGTCGGGGGCGAAAATCGGCCAGTCGTTTTCCCACACCACCGGGCATAGGAAGGTTTCTCGCCCAAGGAGGTGGCGGTTGCCTCGTAAACGCACGCCCAGCATGACCGCCCACCATGACCCGTCGGGCCGTTGGAATAGGTCTGCGTGCCCGATATTGTGGATTTCGGTGTGGCCATCTTCGCGGCTGAAATTGCGGTGCGTGAAGATGGGGTTGCGTGGGCATCCCTGCCACGGGCCGGTCACTTGCCTGGCGCGAGCCACTGACACGCTGTGTTCCTCTGCGGTGCCGCCTTCGGCGGTGAGCAGGTAGTACCACTGGCCACGCTTGTAGAGGTGGGGGGCTTCGGCCCAGACGGCGCCTTGCACCGCCCCATGCCAGATGACGTGCTCGTCGCCGGTGAATACTCCGGCGTCAAGATCAACGGGGCGCGTCCAGATCTCCGTTTGCTGTTCCCATAGGGGGTCGGCGGCCAGGCGAGTACCCGTCCACCACACGGTGCCGTCCTCGTCTTCAAAGACGTCGGGGTCAATGCCACCGGCTTCTTCAAGGAATACGGGCGGCGACCACGGGCCTTGAGCTTGGGGGGCGGTCATGACGAAGGAGCGTTGAGTGTCGCCTACGACGGTGGTGCACACAAGAACGAAACGCCCATTGATGTGCCGCAGGGTGGGGGCGAAGATGCCCTGTGATTCTCCGGCCTGATCGAGGTGAAGTTCACCTGATTCTGTTTGGGCGTAGCCGACGCATTCCCAGTGTTCGCCGTCGGTGCTGGCGTGGATGGGCAGGCCCGGCAGCCAGGTGAAGGTCGAGGTGACGATGTAGGTGACGTCCCCAACCTGGCAGGCTGAGGGGTCGGGGTACATGCCCGCAAGGATGGGGTTGGCGAGTGTCATCCCTTTACTGCTCCGGTTAGGCCGCCCACGATGCGCCGTTCAAAGAGGCTGAAGAAAACGAGGGCGGGGATCATGGAGAGGGAGGTGAAGGCCAGGACTCGCGCCGTGTCGACGGAGTATTGCGAGGCGAAGGCTTGCACGCCTAGAGGCAGGGTGTACATGCTTTCGTCGCTGAGGACGAAGAGGGGCAGCATGTAGGCGTTCCAACTGCCGATGAAGGCGAGGATTCCAGTGGTGATGACGCCCGGTGCGGAGAGCGGCAGGACGACGCGCCAGAAGAATCCGAGGCGGCCGCACCCGTCGAGGGCGGAGGCTTCTTCGAGTTCTTTGGGGATGGTGCGCAGGAAGGGTACGAGGATGATGATGGTGGTGGGGAGGGCGAAGGCAATGCCGGGCAGGATGACGCCAAGCAGGTTATTGGTCAGGCCCAGGCTTTTAATGAGGATATACAGGGGTGTGATGGCTACCGTCATGGGGAACATGAGGCCCGCTGCGAAAAGGGAGTACATGGCCTGGCGGCCTTTGAAGGGGTAGCGGGCGATGACGAAGGAGGCCATGAGGCCCAAGATGACAACGCCGACGGTGGTGCTCAGAGCGGCGATGGTGGAGTTGAGGACTTGGCGCCAGAAGATGGGGCTGGCCACGACCTCGGTGTAGTTTTCTATGACCCAGGGGTTGGGCAGGCCTGCAGGGTTGGCGGTGATTTGGGCGTTGGTCCGAAAGCCTCCCAGGATCACGTAGGCCACCGGCGAGAGGATGGCGATAATGACGAAGGCGGCGAGGACGTAGATGCCGGGGTTACCCCAGGGGAGGGCTTTGTCGCGCTTGGGGGTGGTGAGGGTGCTCATTGTCCGCCTCCTGTGAGTGCGCCTTCAGTGTCGCGGCGTAGGACGAAGCGTTGGTAGGTGAGGGCGATTGCCAGTGAGATGAGGAAGACGACCACTGCCACCGCGTTGCCGTAGCCGTAGTTGCCAGCCAGTCGACCGTTGACGACCATGTAGGTCGCCATCGTTGAGGTTCCTGCTGTGGAGGCGATGTATTGGCCCCAGATGATGTAGACGAGGTCGAAGAGTTGGAGGGAGCCAATGATGGAGAGGAAGGCCCACATGCGGATGGTGGGGCCAAGGAGGGGCAGGGTGATTCGGCGTTGAATCTGCCAGTAGGAGGCGCCGTCAACTTTGGCTGCTTCGAGGAGCTCGGTGGGGATGCCCTGCATGCCCGCTAGGAAGATAATGACGGCAAAGCCAACGTATTTCCAGGTCAGGATGCCCATGAGGGTGATCATGGCGAGGCGCGGGTCAGCGATCCAGTCGCCGGTGAGTGCTCCCAGTCCCACGTCTTCGAGAAGGCGGTTGACGCCGCCTCGGCTTTGAAGGAGCAGGGACCAGGCGGTACCGGCGATGACCTCGGAGATGACGTAGGGGATGAAGATGAGGACACGGATGAGGGATTGTCCGCGCATCTTTTTATTGAGTAGTAGGGCCAGGAGGAGGGCGATCGGCCCCTGAAGGAGGAGCGAGGCCACGAGGATGATGGCGTTGTGGCCAAGGACGGCGTGGAACTCGGGGTCGGTGAGGATGGTGATGTAGTTTTTCAGGCCCACAAAGTTGGTGGGGATACCAAAGCCCTTCCATTTGAAGAAGCCGTAGTAGGCGGCCATGATGACCGGGAAGATGACAAAGGTGAGGAACAGGAGGATCGCCGGGCCTGACAGGAGGGCGATCTCTAGGCGTTCTTGCCTCCCGATCGCCGACTTGTTGCGGCTACGGCCGCGGGAAGCAGGCGTGCTGCTTCCCGCGGCCCCGGCTCCCTGGGCTGCTCCACGATCATCTGTGCGCTCATTTGCGCGGTGATCGGCTGCAGTGGGAACCGTGCTCATGGTGGCTGTTACTCCTTCGCGGCTGCAGCGTTGGCGGCATCAATGATGCCTTGGGCGTTGCCCTTGCCAGCGAGCATGTCGACCACACCCACATTGAGGGCGTTGCCGACATTTTGGCCAAGCAGGGTGTCGAGCCAGACCGAGACGTAGGCGGCGTCGTTGTAGGCGTTGAGGATGTCTTTCAGGGCATCCTGTTTGACGACGCTTTGGGCTTCGGTGTTGGCGGGCAGGGTTTCGAAGGCGTCTGCGTAGAGTTCCTGGTACTTGGTCTGGACGACGAAGTTGAGGAAGTCGGCGCATTCCTTGGGGGCGTCGGCAGAACAAGCGAAGGCGTCAAGGCCGCCCATAATGGCCTTGGGATCGCCCTTTCCACCTTTAACTTCGGGGAAGGGGAACCAGCCGAGGTCTGCGAGGGGCTGCTTGTCAGGGGTGAGGTCAGCGATGACGCCAACATTCCATGCGCCCATGAGTTCCATAGCTGCCTGGTGGTTGGCAATCAAACCTGCCGAGGAGCCTGCGCCCTGCTGGGCGGAGGTGGTGAGGAAGCCCGAGTTGAAGGGTTCAGTTCCGGCGAAGCCTTGGAGGTCTTCGCCTGCCTTGAGCCAGCAGGGGTCGGAGAAGTCGCCTTCAGCGGAGGCGGTGACAAAGACGTCCTGGGGGCATTCGCGCAGGGCGAAGAAGTAGAACCAGTGGGCGGCTGGCCAGGCGTCTTTGGCGCCAAGGGCGATGGGTTGGATACCGGCGGCCTTGAGTTTATCAACGGCGGCGCTGAGTTCTTCCATGGTGGTGGGGGTGCTGGTGATTCCTGCCTGGGCGAAGAGGTCCTTGGAGTAGTAGATGCCGCCGGGAAGGACCGAGGTGGGGATGCCGTAGACCTTGTCGTCAATGGTCAAGGCGCTGAAGGCTGCTTCGCTAATGACGGACTTGGTTTCGTCTGTGATGAGGTCGGTAATGTCCATGACCTGACCAGCCTCAACCATGTCCTTGAGCTTGCCGCCGCCGCGAGCGAGGAAGGCTGATGGAGCGTCTCCAGAGTTCATGGCGGTTTGGAGTTTGCCATCCAGGTCCTCGTTCTGGACGGGTTGGACGGTAATGCTTACCCCTGGGTTGGCGGCCATGAAGTCGGCGGCAGCTTGTTCCCAGAAGGCTTTGCCGTCTCCGGTGGTGGAGTTATGCCAAAAGGTCATTGCGACGTCACCAGTGGCACCACTTGCAGCATCACTGCTTCCGCCACTTGCGCAGGCGGTGAGAGAAAGGGCGGCAGCAGTGATGACTGCTGCTGTGAAGTAGCGGGTATTGCGTCTCATCGTTGAAACCTCCTTCGGTGGATGCTCCGGTCACTATTAACCGAAATCTTTCGCAACCCAAGCCGAATACCATTTAGTTTATCTACTATCCAAAGGCTGTCAACCGCTATTTATAACGAAATAGTCAAGATGTGCCGACTTTTCTTCAGCGAAATATTTTCGTAAACTGCCACTCAGAAAGGGAGCACCATGACAGAATCGGACAACACATCCCCCCACCCCACCCTCGACGACGTCGCCTCACATGCAGGAGTGTCGCCCTCAACGGCATCGAAAGCGCTCAACAATCGCAAAGATGTCTCTGAAGCAACCCGCCAGCGGGTTCTTCAGGCATGCGCAGAGCTTGGCTACCAGCGCAGCACCACACCCGCCACCCCAACGACCCCTCATATTGCGATCGTGGCGGACAACCTCGCCAGTACCTACACCATGGAAATCCTCAAGGGAGCCGCCGCCGAGGCCATGCGCCACGGCGTCCCCCTCGCCCTGTCCTACACCCAGCTTCCCGACACCTATCGGGAACACACGCTCATCCCCCTGAGCACCCCATGGATCGCGCGCGTGGCCAGCGAAGGATATATCGGGGTCATCACCATCACCACCCCCCTCACCCCCCACTTGGCCACACACTTATCCGATGCTGCCCTCAGCCATGTCGCTATTGATCCTGCCAACACTCCCCCCTCTGGCACCGCCTCGATCGGGGCAACAAACTGGAATGGTGGGCGGGACGCCACCCAGCACCTCATTGAGTTGGGACACCGCCGCATTGCCTTCATTCGCGGTTCTGAAAACTCTGTCCCTTCCAATGAGCGCTATGAAGGTTATCTGTCGGCTCTCCGCATGAACGACCTTCCCTTTGACCCTGACCTTGTCATCGACGCAGGTTTCGCCTACGGCGATGGCGTCGCCGCAGGACGACGCCTCCTCGATTTGCCCTCATCCGAGCGTCCCACAGCGATCTTCGCGTGCAACGATAGTGCGGCACTTGGCGTGTACGAGGCCGCCCGCGAGCGAGCCCTCCGTATCCCTGAAGATCTGAGCGTGGTGGGCTTTGACGACACCGATTCTGCCCGCTGGGCAACCCCTCGGCTGACCACAGTGCATCAACCACTCTTTGAAATGGGGGCGCGTGCCGTGCAGACCCTCCTGGCAATGCACGGCGGAGAACAGAGTCTTTCGTCAACGCCGATTCGCCTGAGCACTCATCTGGTAACGCGCGATTCGACTGCCAAGATACCTTCCGAGGTTGCCTGAGCATCGGACAAGCTAGAGAACACTCGCCTGGGGGCGGGCCTTGCGGCCCGCCCCCAGGCGAGTTGTTACGTCCTACCCGGAGTCTCACTCAGTTTCTGAGAGAACCTAAGCAGCTCAGGTCACTCAGTAGCGCTTACGCATTATCAACGCGACGCTGCCAACTGCTGCAATCACACCACCTACCACAAGGGTGCCACCAGCAAGGGTGCCGGTTTTGGCAATCTTCTGGGGAGGCTTCTTGTCGGGCTGCCCCGGCTGTGCCGGTGGCTTTGTTGTGGGGGGCTGAGTTGTCGGGGGTTGAGTGCTGGGCGGCTGAGTTGTCGGCGGCTGAGTCGTTGGTGGCTGGGTCGTTGGCGGCTGCGTTGCGGGAGGCTCGGTCGTAGGAGGTGGCGTGGTGGGCGGCGGTGTCACGGATGGCTCCACGCCCATTTCTTTGAGCAGGCGGAAGTATGCGGGCTTGGGGGTGTAATCCTCCCAGAGCACTGTGGCTGCACCCTCGCCCTTGAAGAAGTTTGGCACCCATGAGTAGGTGTCATTGAATCCCCAGAGGGTCACTGATTGGCACCCCGGCACATCCAGGCATGCCCGCAGAGTTTGACCGTAGTGATCGGCTTGCTTAGCAAGAAGCTCTTCGGAGGGGCGTTCCCCTTCAAACTTGATGCGGACGTCAAGTTCGGTGATTGCGGTTTCCAGACCGAGGGCGTCAAAGCGAGCGAGGTTATCACGCAGGGAGGTGTCAAAGCCCCATTGGGTGCCAAGGTGAGCCTGAGCGGAGAATCCGTGGACAGGCACTCCTTGGGCAAGGAGTTTCTTGGTGAGTTCGTAGTAGGCAGTCGACTTGTCGTTGATGCCTTCTACGCTGTAGTCATTGAAGAAAAGCCGGGCCTGGGGGTCGGCTTCATGTGCCCAACGGAAGGCATCAGCGATGATCTCTTCTCCAAGTTCACGAATCCAGATATTTTCATCCGTGCGCAATTGCCCTTCGCCGGTGAAGATCTCGTTGGCGACATCCCACTGTTGAATCTTGCCTTTGTAGCGGCCAACAACGGTGGTGATGTGGTCTTTAAGGATGTGCCGCAGCTCTTCCTTGGAGAAACTCCCCTTTTCTAGCCATTCGGGATTTTGGCTGTGCCACAGGAGGGTGTGGCCTCGAACCACCTGATTATTCCCCTGAGCGAAGGCCACAATTTCATCAGCGAAGGTGAAATTGTAGGTGTCTTTCTCGGGGTGGATGTAGTCCCACTTCATCTGGTTTTCTGGGGTGACGGAGGAGAACTCATGTGCCAGGATTCGCCGGTAGATGGGCGAATGACGGAAGGGATTTTCGTAGGGCATCGCGTCGTGGTGGCCGCCACCAGCAACGGCAGAGCCAATGACGATTCCTTTTGCTTTTGCGGCCTCGCGCAGGGAGATGAGGTCGGGTGCGGGGTCGCCGTCGTAGGTATTCGAGGCGAGGGCGGATACGGGAGCGAAGATGATTCCTGCGCTAAGACAGAGTGCGGCTATGCGCCTCTTCATTGAGTGCATGCGTGAAATACCTTTCGGTGAACAGTGGTGAAGAAGAGACAGTTATTGCATGGCTCTTCTCGGGGAAGGTGTTCCGATAAGTCACGTCGGGACGAGACAGGCGATGTTGTAATGTGCTTCGGCAATGAAGCAGAGGCGGTCCCTCAGGTATTTAGTTTATCCACGAAACTAATTCTGTCAAGAGAAGACTATAGAACCACAGGGAACCGTAAATACCCCCAAAGCGCTTGACGCCCTTCTTCCCCCCGAGTAAGTTTCTTTGTGTAACAAATCCGAGCGCTTTCCAAGACACTGCCGTCAACGCCGACGCATGAACAAGGATGACCTCGCATGGATGATTCCGTGTACCGCCCCTATCCCGGCGCGCCCTCCGACGCCCAACAATCCTTCACTGCCCGCCCCCACAGGTGGGGCACTCACAGCGCCAAGTGGGACCTCCTCGCCTCGCCTCTTGGCAGCGACGCCATCAGCCTGAGTGTGGCTGACATGGAGTTCTACAGTGCCCCCACCGTCATTCATGCCATCACGCGGGCCGCCGCCCACGGCGTCTACGGCTACACCGAGGTTTTCACCGACTTCGCTCAGGCGGCCTGTCGCTGGCAGCGCGTCCGCCACCAGTGGGAGCCTCGCCCAGACGAGACGCACTTCTTTCCCCGCATCGTCCAATGCCTCAGCGCCCTCTTGGATCGCGTGATCGCACCGAAGAATGGCGAGCGGCCCGTCCTTGTCACCCTCACCCCCGCCTACGGGCCACTCCTTGAGGTCGCCCGCCGTCTGGGAGTACACATCCGCGAGGTTCCCCTCATCTCCCACCCCGCCCCCAACACTGCCTTCCTCACCCACCGCATCAATGACGATCTACTCAACGCGGCAATGACGGGTGCCGATGTGCTCCTGTGGTGCAACCCGCACAACCCCACCGGACGAGTATGGACCCGCGACGAACTCCACGCCGTCGCCACCCTTGCCCTCACGCATGACGTGCTCGTATTCAGCGATGACATCCACGCTGACTTCACCCGCACTGAGCGCACCTCCTACACGCCCCTCGCCCTCGTCAGCCCCGAGCTATGGGAGCGCGAACTACTCATCCACTGCGCCTCTCCCGGTAAAACCTTCAACACTGCGGAGCTGGAAAGTGCAGCCATTTTTGCCCCACCCGCCCTCGGGCAAGCGCTGGAAGAAGCCAAGCGTGCCGCCGGACTCCACAACCCGAACTATTTCGCCATCCCCGCCACCATCGCAGCCTGGACTGACGGGGACAAGTGGGTGGATACCCTCCGGCAACGTATCGACGCGAACCTCGCCCTCGCCGTTGACCTGCTACACACCCTCCTGCCTGCCGCCCACATCACCGACCCTGACGGCACCTACCTCGTATGGGTGGATGCTGCGGCCTACCTGCCCCACGCCGACAGCCTCACTGCGGTGATGGACGAGGCTCGTGTGGCCGTCAGTCCCGGCATCGACTTCGGTTCCGAGTACGGCAGCTACTTCCGCGTCAATGTCGCCCTGCCCCCTGCAGATCTTGAAGGCGCACTGGAACGGTTCTGCCACTGCCTCAACGCCCACGCCACCTCACCCATTACCCCCACCTTTTCTTCATCCACTGAACACCCTGCATGATCACAAAGGAGTGCCTCATGTCCACACCCCTACCTGCTGAAACAACCCGCGAGCACCGCACCCCCAGCGTCGCGGTTGCTGCCATCCCCGTCATTACCCTCATCGCCCTATTGGGTTTTGGCTACATCCTGGCCGAACTCCCCGTTGAGCCTCTGCTCGTCGCAAGTGCCATCGTCGCCGGTATTGTCGCCTGGAGGCTGGGCTACACCTGGGATGAGATCATTGGCTCGGTTGCCCAGAAGATCGCCAAAACCATGCCCGCTATCCTCATCCTCATTACGGTGGGTGCCCTCATTGGCTCATGGATGGCTGGCGGCACGATCCCCATGCTCATCTACTACGGCCTGAAGATCATTAACCCCGCCTACTTGGCTCTTATTGCCCTGGTGGTGACCTCGATCGTGTCCCTGTGTACGGGCACATCGTGGGGGTCGGCGGGCACGATCGGCGTGGCGTTCATGGGTGTTGCCGTGGGCATGAATGCTAACCTCGCGATGGTTGCTGGCGCTGTCGTGGCGGGCGCCTACTTTGGCGATAAGCTCTCTCCCCTGTCGGATACGACCAATATCGCGGCGGTTGCTACAGGCGTGAACCTCTTCGACCACATCCGCCACATGCTGTGGACCACCCTTCCGGCTTTCCTTACCTCCGCCGTCGTCTACCTCATCTTTGGCTTGAACTCGACCGGCGGCACTGTGCCGGAGAAGGTCAACACGATTCTTGCCACCTTGGATGCGGCCTTCACCTGGAATATTCTTCTGCTGCTTGTGCCGGTGGTGATCGTTCTAGGCGGCGCCATGATGCGTAAGCCCACCATTCCTGTCATGCTCATCTCGATTGTGGTGGCCATGTTTAATGCGGTGGTTGTTCAGGGCATTTCCTTTAAGGACACTGTTGTGTCAACTGTTAATGGCTTCAATGTGGAGATGGTGACCGCCAGCGGATTCAGCGCCGACACTGTCATTGAGGATGTCACGCGGCTACTCAACCGCGGCGGCATGAACTCCATGATGAGTGTCCTGCTGATCTGTTTTTGCGCTATCACCTTCGCGGGCGTGATCTCCGTGTCGGGCTCTTTGGATGTGCTGATCTCGCGCCTATTGGTGGGCGTGAAATCCACTTTCGCCCTCATTGGTGCCACGATTATTACTGGCCTGGCCACTATTGGTATTACCTCGAACGGTCAGGTGTCGATCCTCATTCCCGGTGAGATGCTGCGCTCGGCCTACATTCAACGAGGCCTCCACCCCAAGAACCTGTCGCGCACCATTGAAGACTCCGTGACCGTCATCGAGCCGATCCTGCCGTGGACCTCTGCTGGCGCCTACATGGCGGGCACCCTGGGGGTCGCCACACTCAGCTATCTGCCATGGGCGGTATCGAACTGGATCGCCATTGGCTTTGCTCTTCTCTGGGCGGCCACCGGCATTGGCATTGCCCGACTGACCCCGCAGGAGCAGGAGGTATTCGCCGCCGCAGAGTAGGTCACGCCGAGTGGGTCACTATCTGCTCACGTCAGATCCAAACTCTCAAAGCCAAACCAGAGCCTTGCTCCTTGGCCTGATAGGGGTGCTCCCGTGGAGTATTGTCCACGGGAGCACCCCTTTTTATTTATCGGAACTTCACCTCAATCGAATCATGAAAACTAAACATTTGAGCCGTCCTCGCATCCAGAAAACACCCAATACACCAGATTCACAAGGCCACGCCGATCAGACATAATTACAACACTCCAAAAGAAAGAAGGTGGGCATCTGAGCAGTCTCCCAACTCGTGCAAGTGGGTGTACTTTTCGCGTGTCGACTCCTGTTTTTTGTTGAATTTCTGCGGCTCATTGCATGGGGGTGGGCCACTAACGGGATGGGCGGAATCAGGGGTGTAGCCCCGCTTTGTTCACCCGCGTGAGAGCTGCTTGTGGTGGCATTGCTGTGCAGGTTATGGAAAAGTAGCGGCGCAGAAACATGTTGGTAACGCATGTTGACTATGCTCGCAATGAAGTTGAGCTGGCCATGTTGGCGCAGGCCGCTCACGATGAACTCAACCCTGGTCAGATGACGTTCGAGTATGAACCTGTGCTTCGAATGGTAACGGGTGTATTGCGGGTGGATGTCAGACGCTCAAGTCCTGCTATGGCGCGTCCTTGAGAAGGCTTGCAATGACCTTGGGTTTGACGTGCTGGGTGATGAGGCGTTTTAGCAGATGGCGCTAGCCCGGTTAGCGGAACCAACGTCAATGCCGGATACAGCGCGAGTGCTCGAGGAATCAGGGGTCGACCCAAGGCGCCGTGTTGAGCGCATTTGTTTAGCTGCTCTCATCTTCCTGACTTTGGGCAGAGTCGAGGCCTGGGGGTGGAGCAAGGAGCTTGTGGGTGGTTTGGGTGGCGTAGTGGTAACGCATTTTCGCTACCTGAG